>JAXJCG010000019.1:0-25719 GCA_036302525.1 Collinsella sp.
CTGGTCGCTGCGCCTGGGGTCGCAGTAGAACAGCCTCGTCTCGCCCGGCCCCTCGCCGATGAGCGCCGCGATGGCGCCCTCGTCGGAGAACTCGGCGCCGTTGTCGGTGAGCACGGCGCGGAACACGCGGCGCGTCCCGTCGGCGCCGAGGACCGCCCGGACGCCCTCCAGGGCGTCCGCGACGCACCCGGCGGTCTTCTCCTCCAGCGGCAGCGCGAGCTGGAGCCTGCTGGGGCGGTGCAGCAGCGTGAGCAGGCAGGCGGAGTCCTCCCGGGCGCCCTCGACGGTGTCCATCTCCCAGGCCGCGGCGCACGCGTCCTCCCCGAGGGCGAGGAACGCGGCATGCGACCTGCGGGCGGAGTGGCGCGTGGCCGCCCGGCCCGCGGCGCGCCTCCTCGGCCTGTAGCCGACCTTGCGCCTGAGCTCCATGTTGGTCATGCCGTCGTAGCCCGCCGAGACCCAGCGGTAGATGGTCGACGGCGACAACAGGTCCACGGGCCCGCCGTTGCGCGCCGCCATCTGCTCGGGCGACAGCCCCCGGCGCAGGCAGTCCCTGATGGCCTCCAGCCTGGCCGCCGCGGCGGGCTCGTCGGCGTCTATCCCGCGCCTGGACGAGACGAGGACCGAGTCGGCGCACAGCTGCGCGGCCCGGGCCTCGTAGAAGACGTGGGGGCGGCGCTTGCAGCCGATCGCGCGGTACCGGCCGCAGCCGTTGCAGCAGCGCGGCCACGCGGCCAGGCGCGGGCAGGCCGCCGACAGGTCGGCGGAGGCGTCCACGCGCTCGCCGCGCCTGGCCTTCGGCGCCGTCACGAACCTGTGCGACGCCACCTCGGCGCTCACCGTCGAGGGCGACCTGCCCAGCTCCCTCGCGATCTCCCTGCACGACGCCCTGCGCTCCAGCATCCTCTGGATCGTGTCCCGCTCGTGCCTCGTGAGCCTTCCGTAGGACCTCGGGACCGCCCTCGCGGAGCCCCTTTTCTTCTTTCCGGACATACCGTCCTCCGATCTCCCGGGGCCGGCCGGCCCGGCCCTCAGGGTATCGGGTTCCCACATTCATCCGCACATGTGCGGATGAATGTGGGAGGTGTTCGGATAAAGTCGATAATCAAGGTGACTACCGTGTGTCTATTAATTTTTCGAGCTTGTGCTGCGCTGCTGGTCGCTGGCGTATATCCTGTTAAGTCGTCAGCATACGATTCAACAGGGAAGGCAGATTATGCATTCTCCCCATCAACGCGACGCGCATCCACAGCCGATATGCAGCCGTCGCATCTTTTTGGGTAGTGCTCTCGCTGCGAGCGCTTCCGTCGTCGCCGGCGCGCTCGCCGGCTGTCAGCGCCCGTCCACGCTCAAGGTGGTTCAGCCCACGACGGGCGGCGGTCGCGACGACCTGTCCGATTCCGTGATCGGCAAGGATAAGATCCGCATCGGCATGGAGGCGGCCTACGCCCCGTACAACTGGCAGGTCTCCGAAGCCAGCGAGTACACCATCCCCATCGACAACGTGCAGGGCGCCTATGCCGATGGTTACGACGTGCAGATCGCCAAGATCGTCTGCAAGGCCCTCGGTGGCGAGCCCGTTGCCGTCAAGCAGAGCTTCTCGGGTCTTATCGATTCGCTCAACAACGGCCAGATCGACCTCATCATTGCCGGCATGAGCGCCACGCCCGAGCGCGAGGAGTCCGTCGGCTTTTCCGACCCGTACTTCATTGGCTACTTTGGCCTGTTCGTAAAAGAGGGCTCGCCCTACCAAAATGCGACCAAGCTCAGCGACTTTAGCGGCGCTACGGTCCTCGGCCAAAAGGACACCATGCTCGATACCGTCATCGACGAAATCCCGGGCGTTGTGCACAAAAACCCGGTCGATTCGGTTCCCACGGTGTTTTCGAACCTGCTGCAGGGCACCTGCGACGCCGTGACCTATAACACCGAGAACGAGAAGGGCTATATGGCCCAAAACCCGGGTATCGTGCCGATTCAATTTGCCGAGGGCGAGGGCTTTAAGCAGGAGGTCACGGCAAACGTCGGCTGCCGCAAGGGCTCGGACAAGCTGCTTAAGCTCATCGACAAGACACTCAAGGGCATTAGCCAAGAGGAGCGCGACCAAATGTGGGACGCGTGCCTCGACCGTCAGCCGGCATAGGGAGGCAGCATGAAAACCATTAATCGCCTGGCCTCCTTTATCAGGGCCGACCACCGTTATGTATACCTGGGCACGAGCGTTATCGCGGCGCTCGGCCTGGCGTTTAGCCAGCGCAACCCCACGCCGCTGAGCTTCTTGGCCCCCACGGGCGTGTTCCAAGATTGCCTTTGGGCGATCCTGTGGGCGTGGCTCGTCGTGTCGGCGGCGGCGCTGGTCACCAAGCTTATGCACTGGAGCGACTATCGCGAAAAGTCGCCGTTCGCATCCGAGCGTTTCCGTCGTGGAGCACGCTTGGGCAGCTACGTCGTGGTCGCCATCGCGGCAGTTTTCTTTATCGACCGCTGCGTCATGTCGTTTATCGACCTGGTGCAGGTGAGCATTGTCTCGGATTCCAACCCCAGCGACTTTTTGTCGAGCCTGGTCTACATGACCTACAAGAGCGGGGACTTCTTCATTCGCGGTATCGAGATCACCATCGCGCTTGCCACCTTCGGCACCGTCATCGCATTCTTCCTGGCGCTGCTCTTCGTGTTCCTACGCATTCAGACGTTCGACCGCGTGGATAACGACCTGGTGCGCTCCTTTAAGAGTATCGGCCGCGGCTTTGCGACCGTCTACTCCACCATCGTGCGCGGCACGCCCATGATGGTCCAGGGTCTGCTCATCTATTACGCGGGCTTCACCGTTTTGCGCGGCATGGGCTTCGAGACCGCCCAGGCCAACCAGATCTGGAGCACCTTCACCGCCGGCCTCGTCACCATCTCGCTCAACTCCACCGCCTACATGATGGAGGTCCTGCGCGGCGGCATCGAGTCCATCGATCCCGGCCAGGCCGAGGCAGCACGCTCGCTGGGCCTGTCGCAGTGGCAAGCTATGCGCAAAGTCGTGTTCCCCCAGGGCATTAAAAACGCGATTCCGGCGCTCACCAACGAGCTCATCATCAACATCAAGGATTCGTCGGTGCTCTCGGTCATCGGCGTGTTTGACCTCATGTACGCCACCACCACCGTCGCCGGCGTGTACTACCGCCAGATGGAGGTCTACTGCGTGGCGCTCGTGGTCTACCTGATCCTGACGCTCGTGGCGAGCCGCCTGCTCGAGGCCTTTGGCAAAAAGCTAGGCGCCGAGGCTCCGGTCACGCTGCCCAGCTCCAACTAGGCTCAAGACGAGGAGAATCATCATGGCAGATACCGCCACTACCGGCACCGCGGCCGCCGCACAGACCAATGAGCCGCTCATCCGCGTCGAGGGCCTGCGCAAGAGCTTCGGCTCGCTCGGGGTACTCAAGGGCATCGACCTGTCCGTTAACCCCGGCGAGGTCGTCACCATTATCGGCGCCTCGGGCTCGGGCAAGTCGACCTTCCTGCGCTGCCTCAACCTGCTCGAGACCCCGGACGCGGGCCACATCTGGTTCCACGGTCAGGACCTCACGGCCGAGCGCTGCAACATCAACAAGCTGCGCGAGGACATCGGCATGGTGTTCCAGGGCTTTAACCTGTTCAACAACATGGATGTGCTCGACAACTGCACGCTCGCGCCCGTCACGCTCAAAAAGATGAGCAAGGCCGAGGCCGAGAAGGTCGCGATGGAGCATTTGACGAGTGTGGGGCTCGAAAAGTTCGCGCACGCCGCCGTGGGTCGCCTGTCCGGCGGCCAAAAGCAGCGCGTGGCCATCGCCCGCGCCCTATGCATGAATCCGCAGATCATGCTGTTCGACGAGCCGACCTCCGCACTCGACCCCGAGATCGTGGGAGAGGTGCTCGAGGTCATGCGCAAGCTCGCTGCCGACGGCATGACCATGGTCGTCGTCACGCACGAGATGGCCTTTGCCCGCACCGTGTCAGATCGCGTGGTCTTTATGGACAAGGGCGTGGTCCTCGAGGACGCCGCGCCGGCCGAGCTCTTCGGCAACCCCAAGCACCAGCGTACCCGCGAGTTCCTCTCGCGTTATCTCGAGGACAAGTAGCCGACCGCAAACGCTTATGTGACAGGGCCGCTCCGGTGGGGCGGCTCTCGTCATCACAATCGAAAGGATGCCATGGCCGAGGTTTGGCGCTTCTTTGCGCATGAGGATGATTTTGCCGATTTGGACGAAGCTGGTGCGTGCGAGCGCCTGGGCCGCGTGCTGTCGTTTCCGACCATCTCGAGTATGGATGCCGAGGCGGTGAACTGGCAGCCGTTCGACGACCTGCGCGCGTATATGCAGCAGGCTTGGCCGCACGTATTTACGGCGGGTAAGGTCGAGCTTATCGACCATTCGCTATTGGTGACGCTTAGCGGTTCCGACCCTGCCCTCAAGCCCATTATGCTCATGGGTCACATGGACGTGGTCCCCGTGGTGCCGGGTACCGAGGACGACTGGACGTACGCCCCCTTTAGCGGGCATGTAGACGACACCTACATTTGGGGTCGCGGCGCCATCGATATGAAAGACCAGGTCGCAGGCATTCTCGAGGCGGTTGAGTATGCGCTGGCGCACGGTTGGCAGCACGAGCGCACGCTGCTCCTGGCCTTTGGCCAGGACGAGGAGACTACGCAGTACGGCGCAGGTGCCATCGGTCGCGTGCTCGAGGAGCGCGGTATTGAACTTGAATACCTGATCGACGAGGGTGACTACCGTATTGTTTCGGCTGCCGAGTACGGCGCGGGCGAGGGCTGGCTTATGCATGCTGACCTTGCCGAGAAGGGCTACGCCGACATCGTACTCAAGACGAAGAGCGAGGGCGGGCATTCCTCCAACCCCTACGGTGGCACTTCGCTCGAAGTGCTGAGCCGTGCCATCGCCGCAATCTGCGATATCGAGTGGCCGACGCGCGTGACCGATCTGCTTGCCGCACAGCTTGTCGAGCTGGGACTCTACACGGCGGATGAGATTGCCGCCAACGGAGACGTCATTGTCCGCGACTGCCTCGCCAGCAAAAAGCTCTACCCGCTCGTGACGACCACCTGCGCGCCTACGCAGATCGAGGGCGGTAGCACTGGCGCTAACGTGATGCCACAGGATATGTGGGCCAATATCAACTTCCGCATGCTCGAGGGCACGAGCGTGGCCGACGTTGTGGCGCGCTGCCGCGTCGCCGTTGCCGAGGCGGGGCTCGCCGACCGTGTCGAGGTCGAGCTCGGCCCTGGCAGCTCCGAACCCTCGCCGTCTCCGCGCATCGGCGGACCGGGACTCGAGGCGGTTCGCTCCATCGCCGCCCGCTATTTCCGTGATCCAAAGGGGATGGAGGAAAACGGATCATCCGAGCCGTTGGCGATTGTCCCCTCGACCGTGATCGGCGCGACCGACGCTGCCAACTACCAGCGCATTTGCTCCGAGTGCATTCGCTTCTCGGCCTTTGTGGTTGATGACGACGAGTGTGATCGCGGCGTCCACGGCACCAACGAGCGCATCACCCGCCGCGCCTACCTCCAGGGCATCCGCTTCCTCGTCGCTCTACTCCAAACGCTCTAGCCAAAAAAGCAAGCCCTTGGTGCAATGGGGTCAGGTTTGTTTGCACCAATCATTCCGTGCGGGTTATATGCAGGTTTGCCTGGGCACGCTATCATGTTTGGGTTAGACCGCAACTATGTACCCCATACGCGAAGGGATGCGCATGTATCTGAAGATCGACATGTTCTAGCCGGGCTTACCCCCGCAGTGGCGCCGCGCGCCCCATCAACTCTGCCGATTTTCACCTTCACGCATATAAAGGAGTCCCGCCATGCGCGACAAGCTCGAAAAGATTATCAAGGCCTACGAGGAGCTCGAGAAGAAGCTCTCCGACCCGGCCGTCGCCTCCGATATCAAGGAGTTCACGCGTCTCAACAAGGAGTATGCGCACCAGTCCGACCTCATCGCCGCCTCGCGCGAGTACATTGGCGCGCTCGATGACATCGAGGCTGCCAAGGAAATGCTGCACGATACCACCGATGCCGATGAGAAGGAGATGCTCCAGATGGATATCTCCGAAAACGAGGCCAAGCTTCCCCAGCTCGAGGAAGACATCAAGTACATGCTCATCCCGAGCGACCCCAACGACGACAAGAACACCATCGTCGAGATTCGCTCCGCCGCCGGTGGCGACGAGGCGGCCATCTTCGCCGGCGACCTGTACAAGATGTATCAGCGCTTTTGCGAGTCGCGTGGCTGGAAGACCACCGTGCTCGATTCCAGCCCCAGCGAGGCCGGCGGCTTCAAGTCCATCGAGTTCAAGGTCGAGGGCGACCGCGTCTACTCAGTTATGAAGTACGAGTCCGGCGTGCACCGTGTCCAGCGCGTCCCCAAGACCGAGTCCCAGGGCCGCATTCAGACCTCCACGGCTACCGTCGCCGTACTTCCCGAGGCCGAGGAGATCGACGTCCAGATCAACCAGTCCGACCTGCGCATCGACACCTACTGCGCCTCCGGCCCTGGCGGTCAGTGCGTTAACACTACCTACTCCGCTGTGCGAATCACCCACCTGCCCACCAACACCGTGGTGCAGTCACAGGAGCAGCGTTCCCAGATCCAGAACCGCGAGGTCTGCATGCAGATGCTGCGTGCCCGTCTGTACGAGATGGAGCTCGAGAAACAGCAGGCAGAGCTCGGTGCCGAGCGCCAAAGCCAGATCGGCCACGGCAACCGTTCCGAGAAGATCCGTACCTACAACCAGCCCCAGGACCGCGTGACCGATCACCGCATCGGTTTCAACTCCACCTACAACGGCGTCCTTCTGGGCGATCAGCTCGGCACCGTCATCGAGGCGCTCGCCGCCGCCGAGCGAGCCGAGAAGCTGGCACAGGCCGTCTAAGTTACGCGGTTTTACCAAACCGCGTAACAGCTCGACGCTGCGCGCCGCCCAGAGCGACAATTTGCCATTCAAAAGGCAAGGCATGACCAGAAGGTCTATGCCTTGCCTTTTTCATGCCAACTTGTTCGCTCTGGGCGGCGCTCGCTGTCCGTCCTCTACCTGCGGCGTTGCCATCGCTGCCGAAGACGGCAATTGGTTAGTTGGCACTTAGGGACGTTCCTTTTCTGCCGGCAGTTTGGGACACTCCTGGCTTAGTAGTCTTTGGGGACGTTCTTAAATGACTGGGTTGAGTAAAATACTTTTCGAGTTTATTTAATCTGCTTTGTTAGAAATTAAGCTGTTTACCTGCTCAAAGTAATTAACAGTCTTCATCTGATATTGAAAATATTGCTCGAAAAATCGTTCAAGAAGTCGCGGGGCGATTTTTGATGGGTCGTGCGTCAAGCGATGTGGCAAGTTCTTGGTTAGATATTGGTCAGTTTTGGGTCAACCTTGCCAAAAGCTTGACGAATGCAGATTTAGACGTCGATGAATGAACATTTCAGGCAGGTTCCAAGCAAAAATCTGGGCTGATTCTCGATAATCGTCTTCAATCGTCCCTTGCCAAGCGCTAGCCTCGCGTACAATCTGCTCCGACATTCGCGCGCCGTCCGGCGCTTAAGAGGGGAGGGCCCCATGGCAAACGAGATTTGGACCATCAAGCGTTGTCTCGAGTGGACCAAGGAGTACCTGGCCGAGCGCGGCGAGGAGCACCCCCGTCTTTCTGCCGAGTGGCTGCTGTGCGCCGCCACGGGCCTGGCGCGCATTGACCTATATATGCGTATGGACGAGACGCTTAACGCGGCCCAGCTCGAGACCATGCATGCGGCCGTTGTCCGCCGCGCTAAGGGCGAGCCGCTGCAATACATCACCGGCAGCACGCAGTTTCGCATGATCGACGTCGCGTGCGCCCCCGGTGTGCTCATTCCGCGCCCCGAGACCGAGATGCTCGTCGAAGAAGTTCTGAACTATCTGGATGCCGAGGTGCTGAGCCCCGAGGCCGCTGCCCGCCAGCGCGTGGAGCTGCCTTGGAACGATGAGGTCGAGCAGGCCCGCAAAGCCGAGGCGGCGCTGGCTGACGAACGGGCGACCGCCGAGCGCCGTGCCGCTAACCTGACGGCTGCCGATGAGGCGGCGCTAGGCGGCGACGTACTGGGTAGCCGTGCCTATGCCGAGGAACTGGCCGACCGCGAGGCCGAGGAAGCCGCCGCGCAGGCAGCAGAAGCCGAAGCCGCGGAAGCCGCCGAGTCCGAGCTCGACGAATACGGCATCGCCGTCGAGGGTGCCGGCCAGGAGACGGCTTCGGCTCAGGATGCCGCTGCGCCTGCCCCAGCCGAGCCCCGTATCGCCCGCGTTCTCGAGGTCGGCTGCGGCACGGGTTGCATCTCGCTCTCCCTTGCCTGGGAGCGCCGCGGCCACGTTACCTGCACCGCCACCGATATCGAGCCGCGCGCCATCGATCTGGCCACCAAAAACCGCGACGCGCTCGGCCTCACGGCAGATGAGGTTGCCTTTAGTCTCACCAACCTGGTGAGTTCCATTCCCCGCGAAGAGTGGGGCACCTTCGACGTGCTCGTTTCCAACCCGCCCTACATCCCGACCGGCGTCATGCGCTCGCTGCCGCACGAGGTCAAGGACTTTGAGCCCGACTTGGCGCTCGAGGGCGGTGCCGACGGCCTGGACATCTTCCGCCGCCTGCTCAATGCGGCGCCTTACATGCTGCGCGCCGGCGGCCTGTTTGCCTGCGAGCTCTACGAGGGCGCCCTCGATGCCGCGGCCGAGCTCTGTCGCCAGGCAGGCCTTTCGGACGTGCGTATCGTCCACGACCTCACCGATCGTCCCCGCATCGTTCGAGCCATCGTCACCGAGCCCAAACAGCGTATTTAAGCTGAATAAATAGACATTTGCGCAAGTTTGTCCTTGCAATATACCGTAAAACTTCTACTATAGAAGGAGAAAGGTATGTCAAATCAGCTGCATCGGTACCGTATCGTGCTTGATTACATTGAACCTTGGCTTGATGAGCAGGATGAAGCTACGCTGAAGCAGATTTATGCAGACCTTTTGGTGCTCGAGAAGGAAGGTCCCAGCCTTGGTCGTCCGCTGGTTGACCGCGTAAAGGGCTCGAAGCTTCATCATTTAAAGGAGCTGAGAGTGACGTCGTGTGGTGGGCAGGTGATTCGCATCCTCTTCGCCTTTGACCCCAAGCGCCAGGCGGTATTGCTATTGGCGGGTGATAAGTCGCGAGCGGGATCGTCAAGGGCAAAATGGAACGGTTGGTATGCGATCAACATTCCAAGGGCCGAGAAAATATACCGTCGCCACGTAAGGAGGCTCGATCGAGATGGAACTGCATGAGTATATGGAATCTCGCGGGATAACACGCGACTCCATTACCGCCGAGCAGGAGAGGACTCGCGATCGTATCGAAGCCTATAAGCTTGCTCAGATTCGCAGGTTAAAAGATCTAACACAGGCGTCGGTCGCCCAGTCGATGGGCGTTTCTCAAAAACGTGTATCCGAGCTCGAGCGTGGGGAGTTGGGTTCGATGAGGCTCGACACGCTGAGCAGGTACGCAGAGAGCCTCGGCGGAAAACTGGTTGCAAGCATCGAGTTTCCCGATCGTACCGTTACGCTTGCGCGCTAAAAATCTTCAATTAACCCCCTCACTTTCACCGACTACTAGAGCCGCTCACCAAACCAACATGCGCTCTGGGCAAATAGGTTGAATGTTTCGTGCGAGAATGCCCCACAGTAAACAAACTTGCACCAGAGCGTAAGGGGCTGGCATGCACATGCAGACGGTCTATCGGGTATACGAGGGAGCGCGCGAGCCGCATCGGCTTGCAGTCGAGCGCACGGCCGAGCTACTCGGTCGCGGTGGCCTGGCGCTTATTCCAACCGAGACGGTCTACGGTGTCGCCGTGGCAGTCAACGCCTTCTCGGATGCCGTTCCACAAAATACACGTGAACCTCTGCCGTGGCCGCGCGATCCGCAGGCCACCGTCAACGGCGCCGCGGTCCCCGCACTCGGTACCGGCTATCGTCGTATCTTTACCCTCAAGCAGCGCGAGCTCACCCAAACGGTTGCCTGGCTGGTCGATGATGCCGAGGCGCTCGACCGCTATGGCGTGGATATCCCTCATGAGGCCCGCATGCTCGCCCGGCGATGCTGGCCGGGTGCCCTGACTATCGTGGTCAAGGCGGCCCCCTGCGTGCCGACCTTTATGCGCGCCGCCGACGACACGGTGGCACTTCGCGCTTCGGCCTCGCCCGTGGTGCAAGCGCTCATCCGCGCCTGCGGCAGCCCTCTTGCCTGCACCAGCGCCAACACGCATGGCGCGCCCGCGCCGGCAAGTTTTGCCACGGTGGAGGAGCGCATCCTGGAGGGGGTCGATGTGGCCGTCGACGCCGGTGAGACCCCATGTCGCGATGCCTCAACCATCGTGTCGTTTCAGCACGGCGAGCTCCAGATCCTGCGCCAAGGCGCGCTTCCCGCATCAGAGATCGAACGGGTCCTGTCCGACCCGATGCAATAGAAAGGTTTAAGCGATGTCGTTGAATCTAGGTAGCCTGGGTATGGAAGACGCCTCGTTTAGCTTTGGCGGTTCCTACATCATGGCGCTCGACTGCGGCACTACCTCGGTACTCGCGACCATCGTCGACGAGTACGGCTGCATCGTTGCCCAGGCGCGTCGTAGCGTCAAAACCAGCTTCCCGCGCCCCGGCTGGGTGGAGCAGGATCCCATGGAGGTGCTTGCCAGCCAGATTGGCGTGATGATGGAGGTCCAGTTTAAGAGCGGCATCCATTCCGACCGCATCGCCGCCATCGGTATCTCCAACCAGCGCGAGACCACGGTGGTGTGGGACCGCATAAGCGGTCAACCCATCTATAACGCCATCGTGTGGCAATGCCGTCGCACCGCACCTCTGATCGACGAGCTGGTCGAGCAGGGCGCGGAAGGGCTGGTGCGCTCCCGCACGGGACTCACACTCGATCCGTATTTCTCGGCTTCCAAGGTGCAGTGGATCCTCGACAACGTCGACGGTGCGCGTGAGAGCGCGGCGGCGGGCGACCTCATGTTCGGCACCATCGACACCTGGCTCATCTACAACCTCACCGGCAGTCAGGTCTTTGCCACCGACTACACCAATGCCAGCCGCACCGCACTCTTTAACATCCATACGCTCGATTGGGACGACGACCTGCTGGCGCTCTTTGACGTTCCACGTTCCATGATGCCCGAGGTTCGTTGGAGCTCGGGCGACTACGGCCGCGTCGCGAGCGACATCATGACCAACATGCCACCCATCATGGGCGTGGCGGGCGACCAGCAGGCGTCGCTGTTCGGCCACTGCTGCTTCCATCCTGGTCAAACCAAAAACACCTATGGCACGGGTTGCTTTATGCTCATGAACACCGGCGACGAGGTCGTCGAATCCAAGAACGGTCTGGTCTCCACGATCGGTATCGCCGCAGACGGCAAGATCAGCTATGCGCTCGAGGGTTCTATCTTTGCCGCCGGCTCAACCATGAACTGGCTGCGCAACAACATGGGCATTATCTCGAGCGTGAGCGAGTCCGCGCAACTCGCCGCTTCGATCAACGACAACGAGGGCTGCTACTTCGTCCCCGCCTTCGCTGGCCTGGGCGCTCCCTGGTGGGATCCGCGTGCTCGCGGTATCGTGTGCGGCCTGACCGGTGCCTCGAGTCGCGCGACCATTGTGCGTGCGGCCTGCGAGTCCATGGCCTACCAGAGTTATGACGTGCTGCGCGCCATGGAGCAGGACGTGGGGCTTTCTATTGAGCGCCTGTCCGTCGATGGCGGCGCCTCGCGCAACGAGTTCATCATGCAATTCCAGGCCGATCTGCTGGATATCCCCGTGCTGCAGTGCGAGACGGTGGAGACCACGGCGATCGGCGCCGCGTACTTGGCGGGCCTTGCCGTCGGCTATTGGGAGGACCTGGAGGAGCTGGAGCAAAACGCTCAGATCGTTAAGACCTTCCTTCCCCATATGTCCGCCGAGCGCCGCGAGCAAAACCTGGCGGGCTGGCATGATGCCGTCAAACGCTCGCTCGGCTCCGTACAGTAGGGCTGCGACGAGCTGCTCGATACAACAAACCGTTAAACTTATGCACGGCGCGCGGCAACAACATCGCCATGCGCCTTGTCAGCAAGGCCATCTTCCGGCCGCAACGAAAGGGGCAATCAACCCATGACCGTCACCTACGATACGTCCCGTGTGACCCTTGTCGATCACCCGCTCGTCCAGCACAAGCTGTCTATCCTGCGCGACAAGAGCACCGGCACCAACCAGTTCCGCCGGCTCGTGCGTGAGCTCGCACTTTTTGACGGCTACGAGGCCATGCGCGACCTGCCCATGGAAGACGTCGAGGTCGAGACCCCCATCACCACCGCAACGTTTAAGCAGCTCGCCGGCAAAAAGCTCGCCATCGTTCCCATCCTGCGTGCGGGCCTTGGCATGGTCGACGGCATCCTCGACTTGGTACCCTCCGCTCGCGTGGGCCACATCGGTATGGAGCGCGACGAGGTTACCCACGAGCCGCATGAGTATTACTGCAAGATGCCCAAGGATATCGACCAGCGCATCTGCCTGGTTGTCGACCCCATGCTCGCCACGGGCGGTTCGGCCGAGATGGCCATCAGCTACCTGCGCGAGCGCGGTGTCAAGGATATCCGCATGCTGTGCATCGTCGCCGCGCCCGAGGGCCTCAAGTCACTGACCGAAAAGGACCCCGACGTACATATTTACACGTGCGCCATCGACGACCATCTCAACGAGGCCGCCTACATCGTCCCCGGCCTGGGCGATGCCGGCGACCGTATCTACGGCACGCTGTAGTCGTTGGGCCTTGTCGGCTACGGTCACAAATACGAAGAAATGGTGCGCGCGGGCGAGCAAAAGTCGTCCACGCGCACTTCTGTTAACGGACGTTTTGCGCTGAGGGGTTCGAAAAAACGTATTACCGTAGCTGCGGCATAAAGAAGGCCTTAAGAAAACGTACAGGTGCGTATTAACCGTTTGTTTTACGGTTGTACTTTAGCGATTGGCTCGTACAATAGTCACCAATGTTTGGCTGGGACTGTGCTGTGAGGCGTAAAAAGGAAAGCGAGGAAGCCGTGTTTCAGATAGCCGATCTGCTCGCTATCGTTGCAGGCGCCATCGCGGGCGCAATTGCCTTCCTTCCCTTTGTCTTTACGCTCAAGCCGGTTCTTGACGATAAGCAGAATGCGGACATGCTCAAGGGCATGGTGAGTCTGGCGGTCTCGGCAGTCGCCCTGCTCGTCTTTACCTTGGTTGTGTTTGCGTTGTTCGGAGAGGCATTTCGCATGTTCCTCCTGGGCGAGGCGATCGGCTTCGTGGTCTTTATGGCCGCCTGCACGGTTCGCGTCGCCAAGGCGCTGCGAGATCCTCATGAGGTCGAAAGGTAAGTCGTGGAAATTTTTGAAAAGCTGCCTGATGAGATTAATCATCTGGTCAGCGAGTTCAGCTCCACCCCTGTCGTGGGCGATTTGGGCTGCGGCATCACGCAGTACTCGTTTTGGCTGATCGTCTCCACGATCGTGCTCCTGATCGTCCTGGCCGTGTTCAAGAAGAAGCAGACCCTGGTTCCCAAGGGCTTCTTCGTCAACGGTTTCGAGTACATCATCGAGTACGTCGAGAACGATATCGGCAAGGGCGTCGTGGGTGAGAACTGGAAGAAGCACTTCCCGTTCCTGTGCTCGCTTTTCCTGTTCATCCTGATCAATAACATGATCGGCCTGATCCCGGGAATGAAGCCCGGCACCGGCGCAATCGGCTCCACCGCCGCGCTCGCCATTTTCGCCTTCGTGTACTTCATCTACTACGGATGCAAGGCTCACGGCGTGATCGGCTACATCAAGAGCCTCGCCCCGCAGGGCGTGAGCTTCCCGATGAACGTGCTCGTGTGGGTCGTCGAGCTCTTCTCGACCTTCCTGCGCCTTATCACGCTCGCCGTCCGTCTGTTCTGCAACATGTTCGCAGGACACGTGGTCATGGGCTCGTTCGCCATCATGGCGAGCATGTTCATGCAGCCGCTGCTTCAGCAGGTTTCCGCGGCCCACGCCGTCGGCGCCCTGCCTTCGCTGGCCTGGCTTGCCATCCTCATCCTGATCTATGCGATCGAGCTTGTGGTCGGCGCCATCCAGGCTTACGTCTTCACGGTCCTTACCGCCGTGTATGTCTCCGAGGCAGAGGAGGTCGCGGAGGAGGAGTAGTCTTCCGTTCGCACCTTAAAGGTAAGGCAATTCGTTAAACCGCCGGTGCCCGTACCCATGGAGCCCGGCAGTTATAAAAAGGTTATCCTGCGTGAAATAAGACACGCACGACAAAGGAGGAATCGTGGGAGTTATCGGTTACGGTCTCGGTGTTATCGGCGCTGGTCTTGCTATCGGCCTGTCTGCTCTGGGTGCTACGGGTGCTATGGCCCGTCAGCCTGAGGTCCAGGGCCGCGTGTTCACCGTCTTCATCATGGGCTCCGCCTTCGGCGAGGCTCTGGCTCTGATCGGCTTCGTTGTCGCGCTGATCGTTAAATAGCACGGAGCGTCAAGTATGAATCTTTCATCCCAGAAGAGCGCGATCGCACTCTCCGCGTCCGCGGCCGCGCTGCTCATGCCGGTTTCCGCGTTCGCCGAGGACGGCGCCGCCGGTGCGGACATCCTCATCCCTAAGATGGCGGAGTTCATCCCGGCGCTTATCGCCTTCCTGATCATCTGGATCGTGCTGGCCAAGGTTGCCCTGCCGGGCATCATGAAAACCATGGAGGAGCGCGGCAAGAAGATCGAGGAGAGCCTCGACGAGGCCGAGAAGACCAAGCAGGAGGCTATCGCCAAGCGCGCTGAGTCCGACTCGATCGTCACCGACGCCCGTCGTCAGGCTGCCGACATCGTTCTCGAGGCCCGTAAGGACGCCGAGTCCGAGCGCGCCCGTATCATCGAGGCTGCTCACAAGGAGGCTGAGGAGATCATCGCCAAGGCCCATACGACCGTCGAGGACGAGCGCAAGTCCATCTACGCCGGTGCCGCGAGCTCCATCGCCGACCTGTCCGTTGCCGTCGCCACCAAGATCGTGGGCGAGGCACTCGAGGACGATGCCGAGCAGAAGAAGCTCATCGAGCGCTACATCCAGGAAGCAGGTAGCCTGAATGCCGACTAGCCGCTATCAGGACAAGGTACTCGAGACCTACGCGCGCTCCCTTCTGGAAGCCGCTAAGGCCGAGAACCATGTGTTCGAGGACCTCGAGATGATCGAGCGCCTGGCTAGCGCCAGCTCCGAGATCATCGCCGTGCTCGACACCATGTCCAAGCGCGACCAGCTCGACCTTCTTCCCAAGGTGGCAGCTGCCTTTAAGTATGTTGCCGAGGAAGACGAGGATGTAGTGGGCGTGACCGTCACCACGGCGATCCCGCTCGACGACGAGCTGCGTCAAACCATCACTAAGAAATGCGAGCAGGACTTCGGCCGCAAGGTATTCCTTATCGAGCAGGTCGACCCGTCTATCGTGGGCGGCCTGGTGCTCGAGGCCCGCGGCGAGCGTCGTGACATTTCCGTCAAGACGCAGCTGCGCATCGCGCAGGAGACCCTCGCAAACTCTGCTAATTCGTACGGAGGTGAAGCCTAATGTCCGAAACCCTCAATGCCCAGGATATCGCCAAGAAACTGCAGGAGCAGCTCACGAGCCTCTCCGCGACGGTCGATACGCATGAGGTTTCAACGGTCGACGAGGTAGGCGACGGCATCGCGCGCGTCTCCGGCCTCAAGAGCGCCATGGCAGGCGAGCTTCTGGAGTTCAAGAGCTCCGATACCGGTGAGACCGTCTTCGGCCTTGCCCAGAACCTTGACCGTGACGAGGTCGGCGCCGTTCTGTTCGGTGCCGTCGACTCCATCAAGGAAGGCGACGAGTGCCGCACCACTGGCCGCGTTATGGATATCCCCGTGAGCCGTGCCATGCTCGGCCGCGTCGTCAATCCGCTCGGCCAGCCCATCGACGGCCTGGGCGACATCGTCGCTACGCACCGTCGCCCCATCGAGTTCAAGGCTCCCGGCGTCATCGATCGTACCCCGGTGTGCGAGCCGGTTCAGACCGGTCTGCTCGCTATCGACTCCATGGTGCCTATTGGCCGCGGTCAGCGTGAGCTCATCATCGGCGACCGTAAGACCGGTAAGACCGCCATCGCCATCGACGCTATCCTCAACCAGCGCGGCAAGGGCATGGTCTGCATCTATGTCGCCATCGGCCAGAAGGCCTCCACGGTTGCCAACATCCGCGAGACCCTCGCTCAGCACGGTGCGCTCGACTACACCATCATCGTTTCGGCCACCGCTGCCGATTCCGCCCCTATGCAGTACATCGCGCCTATGGCCGGTGCCGCTATTGGCGAGTTCTTTATGTACAACGGCGAGGACGGCAAGCCCGCCAGCGAGACCAACCCCGGCGGCCACGTGCTCGTCATCTACGATGACCTGTCCAAGCAGGCTGTGGCCTACCGTCAGATGTCGCTGACGCTGCATCGTCCGCCCGGACGCGAGGCCTATCCTGGCGACATCTTCTACCTGCACTCTCGTCTGCTCGAGCGTGCCGTCAAGATGTCCAAGAAGAACGGTTACGGCTCCATGACGGCACTGCCGATCATCGAAACCCAGGACGGCGACGTCTCGGCCTACATTCCGACCAACGTCATTTCCATTACCGATGGTCAGATCTACCTGCAGTCCGAGCTCTTCTTCCAGGGTCAGCGCCCGGCAGTCGACGTGGGTATCTCCGTGTCCCGCGTCGGTGGCGATGCGCAGACCAAGGCCATGAAGCAGGTCGCCGGCAACCTCCGTCTGGACCTCGCTTCCTATCAGGAGCTCGCTGGCTTTACGCAGTTCGGCTCCGACCTCGACGAGGCTACTCAGAAGCAGCTGACCCACGGTGCTCGCATGACCGAGCTCCTGAAGCAGCCGCGTTACAAGCCGTTTGAGGTTGGCGAGCAGATCGTTACGCTGTTCGCTGGCAACGAGGGCTTCCTGGATGACCTGGAGATCGCCGACGTGCTGCCTTTCCGTGCCGAGCTCATCGAGTACATGGACAATGGCTTTGGTTCGCTGCTCGACAAGGTTCGCGCCAAGAAGATCGATGATGACACCAAGGCTGAGCTCTTGCGCGTCATCGGCGACTTCAAGCAGCAGTTCATGGCCAAGCACCATTCGGATGTTTCTGGATCAGAGGAGAACTAAGCCCCATGGCCAACCTTCGCGACATTAAGAAGCGAATCTCCTCGGTTACCACGACCAAGCAGATCACGCGCACGATGGAGATGGTCTCTACGGCCAAGATTCGTCGTGCCCTCGATCGCTCCAAGCAGGCCGAGCCCTATAAGGAGGCGCTGACCGACGTCATGTTGACGGTCGCCGGCGACGCCTCCTGTTCGGGCACCGATCCCATGCTGCAGAAGCATGAGAGCGTCAAGCATGGCCTGATTGTCGTTATTGCCTCGGACCGCGGCCTTGCCGGCGGTTTCAATACGACGGTGGAGCGCACGGCCGAAAAGCTCGCCGCTTCTTGGGCGAACGACGGCATCGAATGCGAGATCATCGCGTGCGGGCGTAAGCCGGCCACGTATTTCCGTGACCGCGCAAACGTTGTCATGCACTTTGAGGGCAACTCCTCTGAGCCCGATTTCAATCAGGCCCGCATGATCTCCTCTCATATCTGCGATGCGTATCGTGCCGGTGAGCTTGACCGTGTCGAGCTTGTCTACCACCACGCCAAGAACCGCGTGGATCAGGAGCTTCGCGTCGAGCATCTGTTGCCGCTCGACCCCGAGATGATCGCTATGGCCCACGGTCCGCGTAAGAACGAGACCGACGCCCCTAAGCGCATCTCGTCCACGTTCGAGTTCGTGCCCTCTCCCGAGCATGTTCTCGGCAAACTTGTGCCGTCATATATCCTGACGGTCATCTACCAGGCCCTGATCGATTCGGCGGCCGCCGAGCAGGGTGCGCGCCGCAAGGCCATGCACTCCGCAACGGAAAACGCCACCGCGATCATCTCGACCCTTACCCGCACGTATAGTCGCGTGCGCCAGGCTTCGATCACGACCGAGATCAACGAGATCGTCGGCGGAGCCTCAGCATTGGAGGAACAGTAATGGCTAATAACACCGTAAAGCTTGCGGTCGAGGAAGCCACCAAGAAGACGACTGCCGGCGATGGTCGCATCGTGCGTATCATCGGCCCTGTCGTCGACGTCAAGTTTGACGGTGCGGTGCCCCCGATCTACAACGCGCTCACGGTCGAGGCCGAGACCCCGATCGGTCATCTGAGCACGATCCTCGAGGTCGAGAGCCAGCTTCCGGGCGGCGTCGTCCGCACGGTCGCCATGTCCTCGACCGACGGCCTGCAGCGCGGCCTCATCGCCACCGATACCGGTGAGCCCATGAAGATGCCCGTTGGCCCCAAGACGCTCGGCCGCATTTGGAACGTCATGGGCAAGCCTGTCGACGGTAAGCCCATGCCCGAGGTGGAGGAGTTCTATCCCATCCACCACGCAGCGCCCCGCTTCGACGAGCTCACCACCAAGACCGAGATCTTCGAAACCGGTATCAAGGCCGTTGACCTGCTCGAGCCCTACATCCGTGGCGGCAAAACGGGTCTGTTCGGCGGCGCCGGCGTCGGCAAGACCGTTCTGATTCAGGAGCTCATCAACAACCTCGCCCAGGAGCACGGCGGCACCTCGGTGTTCACCGGTGTCGGCGAGCGTACTCGTGAGGGCACCGACCTGTTCCTCGAGATGAGCGAGTCTGGCGTTATCGACAAGACCTGCTTGGTCTATGGTCAGATGAACGAGCCGCCTGGAGCGCGTCTGCGCATCGGTCTGGCCGGCCTTACCACCGCTGAGTACTTCCGCGATCGCGGCCAGGACGTTCTGCTGTTCATCGACAACATCTTCCGCTTCTCCCAGGCCGGTTCCGAGGTTTCCGCACTGCTGGGTCGTATGCCGTCCGCCGTTGGTTACCAGCCCACGCTGGCAACCGAGATGGGCGACCTCCAGGAGCGCATTACCTCGACCAAGACGGGCTCCATTACCTCCGTCCAGGCTGTCTACGTCCCCGCAGACGACCTGACCGACCCGGCGCCTGCCACAACGTTTACGCACCTCGACGCCACCACGGTTCTTTCGCGTAGCATTTCGTCGCTCGGCCTGTTCCCGGCTATCGACCCGCTCGCATCTTCCTCCGACGCTCTCGATCCCTCGATCGTCGGCGAGGAGCACTACCGTGTCGCCGTCAAGGTCCAGGAGCTCCTGCAGGAGTACTCCGACCTTCAGGACATCATCGCCATTCTGGGTATGGACGAGCTGTCCGAGGAGCAGCGCCTTACGGTCAACCGTGCCCGTAAGATTCAGCAGTTCCTCTCGCAGTCCTTCCACGTCGCCGAGAAGTTCACCGGCAACCCCGGTGTCTACGTCCGCGTCGAGGATACCGTCCGCTCTTTCGCCGAGATTGTCGACGGCAAGGCCGATGACCTGCCCGAGCAGGCTTTCCGCTATGCTTCCACGATTGAGGACGTGCGCGAACGCGCCCGCAAGATGGGGGAGAAGTAGGTTATGCGTATCCGCATCGTGTGCCCCGTGAGCTGCGCCTATGAGGGCGACGCTGCGTTTGTGTCGATTCCGTCCACGGATGGCGAGTTTGGCGTTCTGCCTGCTCACTCCAGCGAGATCTGCACGATCGACCGCGGTTACGTTCGCGTTTCCGATAAGGCCATGGGCACTGTCGACCACACGTTTGCCGTGGCCGGCGGCTATGCCCAGGTTGCGGACGATGTAGTGACCGTTCTCGCCGAGCGCGCTTGCGATTTGGCGACCGTCGATGCCGACAAGCTTAAAGCTGATATTCAAGGTTTTGAAGAGAAGCTGGGTAATTTGTCGGAGGATGATGCACGCCGCGCCTACCTCTATAATGAAATCGCATGGTGTAAGCTCAAGCTTGCCCAATAGTCAAACGATTTAGCGTTCGACCATTTGCGAACACATCATGCCCGGGATGGCCCAGCCACCCCGGGCATGCTTTTTGAAAGGGTAGACCTTGGATATTATCCGCGTTGAGGGTGGCCACGCCATCGGAGGCTCCGTGCCCGTCTCGGGTGCCAAGAACTCCGCGCTCAAACTCATGGCGGCAACGCTTCTGGCGCCGGGCAAGACGACGCTGCAGAACGTGCCCGATATTTCCGATGTCCACGTGATGGGCAAGGTGCTCAAGGGCATGGGCGCTACGATCGATGTTCTCGACGAGCATACGCTCGAGATTGATACCTCTCAGGTCGATTCTTGGGAGGCCCCCTACGAGCTCGTTGCCAAGATGCGTGCTTCTACAGCCGTGATGGGACCCCTGCTGGGCCGTTTCCATCGCGCCAAGATCGCCATGCCGGGCGGCTGCAACCTGGGTGCTCGCAAGATCGATATGCACATTCTGGGTCTCGAGGCCCTGGGCGTAGAGTTCGATACCGCCCACGGCTACATCAACGCTAATGCGCCCCAAGGTCTGCGCGGTACCACCGTCACGCTCGAGTTCGCCAGCGTCGGTGCGACCGAGAACCTCATTATGGCATCCGTGCGCGCGCAGGGTACCACGGTTATCGACAATGCCGCCCGCGAGCCCGAGATCGTCGATCTCGCCAACATGCTCAACGAGATGGGCGCCAAGATTGTCGGCGCGGGTACGCCCGTCGTGACTATCGAAGGCGTGGAAGAGCTCCATCCCGTTACCCATCGCGTGGTGGGCGACCGCATCGAGGCCGGTACCTTTATCGTTGCCGGTGCGTTGATGGCCGACGATCGCGGTGTCGATGTCACGGGCTTTTGCCCCATTCACTTGGGCATGGTGCTCAAGAAGATGGAGCTCATGGGTATCGACTGCGAGCGCGTCGAGGATGGCGTCCATGTAAACCGTGCCGAGCGTATCAAGCCGGTCGACATCCAGACGCTTCCGTTCCCCGGCTTCCCGACGGACATGCAGGCGCAGATTATGGTGCTCTCCGCTCTCGCCGACGGCAGTTCCGTTATTACCGAGAACATCTTCGAGAATCGCTTTATGTTTGCCTCTGAGCTGGTGCGCATGGGTGCCGACATTCGTATCGAGAGCCATCATGCCATGATTCATGGCGTCAAGGGCTTCTCGGGTGCACAGGTTACCTCGCCCGATCTGCGTGGCGGAGCGGCCCTCGTCGTAGCGGGCTTGATCGCCGACGGGACGACCGAGGTTTCGGCCATCCATCACATCAAGCGCGGCTACGAGCAGTTTGTCGAAAAGCTGCAGGCGCTCGGCGCGCATGTCGAGCATGCTACCGTCCCCGATCCCGTCATCTACTAATACAGGTTGCCTATGTTTAATAAAAAGCCCCTCGCGGATACCACCGCCCGAAGACCCTCAACTGGTGCGCAGGCCAAGATCTACAGTCGCGATAACGTGGCTCGCTATTCCGAGCGCGCTCGTCAACGTCGTCGTAGCCACACGATTCGTCACGTCGCGCTCATTGTCGTGCTTGGCGTGCTGCTGAGTGCCACTACCGCTGCCGGCCTGTGGTTTGCCACCATTATGGGCAAGCTCGGCGATTCTAATGTCATTACCGACAATCTGCGTCGGGTTCTGGTTGACACCGATGAGGCAAAGGATCCGTTCTACGTGCTGCTTCTTGGCACCGACGGCCGTCCGGGCGAGGATACGTATCGTGCCGACTCGATTATCCTGGCACGCATCGACCCCACGCAAAAGCAGGCGACGCTCATTTCCGTTCCGCGCGACACCAAGGTCGAGTACAAGGGCGAGACCATGAAGATCAACGCCTGCCATACCGTTGGCGGCGCCGAGGCCATGGTCGAGGCGGTCAACGAGCTGTGCGGTGTTCAGATTTCCCACTATGCCGAGGTCAGCTTCGACGGTATGCAGGCGCTGATTGATTCGGTTGGCGGTATCGACATTAACGCAACCGATGATGTTGACGACCCCGAGCACCTGGATATTAAGATTACCGCTGGCCAGCAGCATATGGACGGTGCCACCGCCCTTACCTATGCCCGCTGCCGCTACACCTATGCCGACGGCGATTACACGCGCATGCGCCACCAGCGTCAGGTGCTTGGCGCCCTTGCCAACCAGATTCTCAATAACTTCGATGCCACGAAGATCTTTGGCCTGGTTAATTCGCTGTCCGATATGCTCGTAACCGATATGAGCGTTCAGGATATCGTGGCTACGGTCAATGCCATGCGCGGTATGGATGTCGACGGTATCTACTCGGCCAACCTGCCCTCGTACGCCGACGACAGCACCATGATCGACGGAGTGAGCTACGTCTTTGTCTACGAGGACGAGCTCAAGGAAATGATGGAGCGCGTCGATGCCGGCAAGGATCCCAAGGGTCCCAACACCATGGGTCTTTCCGACGGTTCCAGCTCTACGATCGGCGACCTGAACAACAACACGTCTGACGACTACGCAAACGGTACCGCAACCTCATCGGTCAGCTCTGACGATTCCGATGACTCAAGCGATTCAAGCGATTCGGACTACTACGAAGAGCCCACCGGTGACGGCAACGGCTACGAAGCCAACTACTAAGTTACGGCGTTTTACCAAACGCCGTAACGGCTCGACGCTGCGCGCCGCCCAAGGCGACAATTTGTCATTCAAAAGGCAGGGCATGACCAGAAGGTCAATGCCCTGCCTTTTTCATGCCAACTTGTTCGCCTTGGACGTCGCTCGCTGACGTTGGCTCAACCTGCGGTGCTGACTACTCCCCTTGCACCAAAAACCGCCCCGTTCTCGGTTTTGAGGACGGGGCGGTTTTGCTTACCTGGATTGTTCGAGTTCCCTATGCAAAGCGGGCGACGAGCTCCTGGAGCACGTCGGTCATCTTGACGAGCGAACTGACCGGGACGAACTCGTTGACGCCGTGGTAGCAATAGCCGCCGGTGGAAAGGTTGGGGCAGGGCAGACCGCGGAACGACAGCTGAGCGCCGTCGGTGCCGCCACGAATCGGCAGTACTTGGGGCTCAACGCCGCAGGCAAGGTAGGCTTCCTTGGCAACATCAATGAGCTCGGGATAGTCACGAACGATCTCGGCCATATTTCGATACTGCTGCTTAATCTCGACTGTCACGCGCTCCTCACCCAGACGCTGGTTGAGCATCGAGGCGGCGGCATCAATAAGGTCGAGTTTCTGCTGGAACTTGGCGGCGTCATGGTCGCGGACGATATAGCGCGCTGTGGCGTGATCGACGGTCGCAGATACACCCTCAAGGTGATAAAAGCCCTCGTAGCCTTCCGTATACTCCGGGCGCTGCACGTAGGGGAGCAACGCGTTGAAGTCGCAGAACAGATTGCCTGCGTTGACCATACGGCCCTTAGCGTCGCCCGGGTGGATGGACTGGCCCTCAAAGCGGACGGTCGCCTCGGCGGCGTTAAAGCACTCCCACTCCAGCTCGCCGATGGGGCCGCCGTCGACCGTGTAGGCGTACTTGCAGCCAAAGGTATCGATATCCAACAGCTCGGCTCCGTGGCCGATTTCCTCGTCAGGGCAGAAGCAAATGCCGAGTGCGGGATGGGGCAGAGAAGGGTCCTGAGCGATACGCGCGACAAGCGACATGATCTCGGCGACGCCTGCCTTGTCGTCCGCGCCCAGCAGCGTGGTACCATCGCTGCAGACCAGGTCCTCACCCGCGAGGTCATTCAGGGCGGAAAGCTTGGCGGTACTCATGGCAACGGGCTTTCCGTCAACCGTGCCGCAGACCAGGTCGCCGCCTTCGTAGTGTACGATATGCGGCTTCACGCCGGCGCCCGGTGCAACTTCGGTGGTGTCGAGATGGGCGATCAGGCCCAGGGCGGGTTTGTCCTCAGCGCCCGCACTTGCGGGGATATGCGCGCAGACATAGGCGTGCTCGGTCACGTGGGTATCTTCCGCACCAAGCTCGCGCAGCTCTTCAACCAGCACGTTGGCAAGGTCAAACTGAACGGCGCTCGAGGGTACCTGGTCGCAGTTTGCATCCTCGGACTGCGTGTTGATCTGGACGTAGCGCAAAAAGCGCTCGAGGACATCGGGGCTCGTGGTGGTGTTTTCCATAAAGACCGCTCCAATCTTGGTCGTCGTGTGCAACAAGAACTCTAGCACGGTATGCCACGGCATACCACGACGCTTGGATGGGGTAGAATCAGCCATTGAATGCAGAAGGGACGGAAGATCATGGATACGACAAATAGCTCGCGCGAACTACATCTGACGGTGGCGAACGAAGACTACTTGGAGTGCATGGTTCGCATTGAAAGCGAAGAGGGGGAAACCAACGGCGTGCGATCGGTCGACATCGCGCAGCGCCTTGGCGTCTCCAAGGCATCGGTCAATAAAGCGGTTTCGGCGCTCAAGGCATCCGAACTTGTCGAGCAATCGCACTACGGCAAGGTAGTCCTGACCGATCGCGGCCGCGAGGTTGGTGCGGCTATCTGGTACCGTCATCGCCTCATCCGCACGTTTTTGGTTCAGGAGCTCGGTGTCGAATTTGAGCGAGCCGATTCCGAGGCCTGCATGATGGAGCATGCGCTTTCCGAGGACACGATGAACCGCTGGCTCGCCTATCTCGAAAAGCAGGGAATCAGCGTCGAGGAATAGCGGGATATATATGGATACGAGTTATTACAACCGCTTTGGTGCCGAGGAACTTGCGCGCCGCTTGTCGAGCGAGACCTTGTTGGCGCAGGGCCCCATGGGCAGTGTTCTGTTGAGTGAGTACGATGCCGCCGACATTCCACCGGCGTTTTGGAATCTGGCAGAGCCGCAGACCGTTTCTCGTATCCATCGCTTGTATGTCGCTGCCGGCGCGCAGGTGCTCATTACCAACACCTTTCAGGCATCAAGCTATGCCCTCAAGCACGACCAGATTGCGCCGTCCGTGGCGGAGGTCAATCGCGGGGCCGTCGACGATGCTCGCCAGGCGCACCCGCAACTGCTGCTGGGCTCGATGGGCCCGATCGGTATTGAGTGGTTTGCCGAGGACTCTGCCGAGTATCGTGAAATCCGAGGCATTGCGCGCGAACAGGCGCACGCCTTGCTCAATGCCGGCGTTGACGGTCTGCTGATCGAGACGGTGACGTCTATCCGTAATTTGCAGCCCATGCTTGCCGGCGCCCGAGATGCCGCCGACGGCATGCCTGTTCTGGTGAGTTTTGTCGTTGACGATAAAGGCGACCTGTTGGGCGATGGCCTCAACATCGAGGCGGCCGTTTTGTACGCCGAAAAACACGGCGCAAACTCGGTTGGTGTTAATTGCTGTTCGCTTGCGGCCGCGAACGCGGCGGTGCCCAGGATGGTTGCATCGGCGACTACTCCCGTCACGGTGCGTCCCAACGTAGGCGATCCGGTCCAGACTCAGGATGGCCCCGTATGGCACGAGAACCCCGAAGCTTTCGCGCGCGCATGCATCGAATGGAGACATGCCGGTGCCGCAATGGTGGGCAGTTGCTGTGGAACCACGGCAATCACTACGGCCGCGATGGCCGAGGCGCTCGATATATAAAGGGCAAAACCGCTCCATACGGGGCGGTTTTTTTTATTTAGAGGCTTTAGCCTGTGCGGGGCGCGCAGCGCGCCGCATCAGAAACCACCCGCTATGCGGGTGGGGCCAAACGGCTTTACAAAGCCGCCCCCTCGCCGGACACTTGCGATTGTTCAGGCCGCAAGGAATCC
>JAXJCG010000020.1:0-2106 GCA_036302525.1 Collinsella sp.
GAGGAGATCGCCTGGGAGAACGGCTGGATCACGACCGCCGAGCTGGAGGAGGCCGCGAAGGCCTACGGCAAGTCGGTCTACGGCCAGCACCTGAAGAAGGTCGCCGCCGGCGAGATCGTCAACAGCCCGCGCGAGTACTAGCGCCAGCTTGTTTTCTTTTAGGGGCCACCGTTTATCTGGTGGCCCCTTTCGTTATGATTACGTTGACCATAAAGACAATATGATTGGGAGTGGATGTGTTAAGCGTCTACTTTGGCGATATGCCAGAAGCGATTTACAACACAGCGACATATTTCAAAAACTCTTACCGATCTTCTTGGATTACGGATCCCTATGCAGTCTCGATAATTAAAGATGTCGATCGATCGGATGTTGTCTCCGAAAACGTCATCGAAAGCCCTGTGCTTGGATCCATCTCCCCACTCCAGCTTTCTGGTGGCGTGAAAACGCTGCTGCTTATGAGATTTGATCGTAAGCATATTTTTAACGCTTCTACCTGTGGTGACAACTGTGCCAAGTGGATTCTCGACATGGCGAAAGACCGCAAGCTCGTTGTGAATCTCTATCATGTGATGGACTTTGGCCGCGAGGATTTTAAAATCAAAGTCGTGAACAGCGGCCGAATCGTTCATAACATGGCCGAATTGATTCACGAGTCGATTCCGTATCTGTAGGTGCTGCTTATGAACGGTTCGCATCTTGTTAAGATTTCCCGCCGTAGGGGAACCAAGTACACATTTACCATCAAGCGGAACATCACTATTGTGCGTGGCGATAGCGGCACGGGTAAGACGACGCTGTTTGACATGGTCGCAGACTACATGCGAACGGGCGAGCAGTCGGGCGTTTCCTTGCAATGCGATTGTCCCTGTGTCGCCCTGACCGATTATGATTGGCGAAACCAGCTTTTGTCCGTTCATGACTCGATTGTATTTGTCGATGAGGGCTTAAAAGAGATCCATTCTGATGAGTTTGCCTATCATGTGCTGTATTCCTCGAATTATTTCGTGCTGATCTCAAGGGCTGATTTCCCCAATCTTCCGTATAGCGTGGATGAGATTTACAAGATTAAGACGAGCGGAAAATACCATTCTTTTGTCCCTGTTTATCAAGATCCTTGAATATCAACTTCATCCGAACACCTCCCATATTCATCCGTACATGTACGGATGAATATGGGAACCCGATACCCTGAGGGCCGGGCCGGCCGGCCCCGGGAGATCGGAGGACACCATGTCCGGAAAGAACGGGAAGGGCGCCGCGAGGGCGGTTCCGAGGGCCTACGGCAGGCTCACCAGGCACGAGCGGGACACCATCCAGAGGATGCTGGAGCGCAGGGCCTCGTGCAGGGAGATCGCGAGGGAGCTGGGCAGGTCGCCCTCGACGGTGAGCGCCGAGGTGTCGTCGCACAGGTTCGTCACGGCGCCCAAGCCCAGGCGCGGCGAGCGCGTCGACGCCGGCACCGACCTGTCGGCGGCCTGCCCGCGCCTGGCGGCGTGGCCGCGCTGCTGCAACGGCTGCGGCCGCTACCGCGCGGTGGGCTGCAAGCGCCGCCCGCACGTCTTCTACGGGGCCCGCGCCGCGCAGCTGTGCGCGGACTCGGTCCTCGTCTCGTCCAGGCGCGGGATAGACGCCGACGAGCCCGCCGCCGCGGCGAGGCTGGAGGCCATCAGGGACTGCCTGCGCCGGGGGCTGTCGCCCGAGCAGATGGCGGCGCGCAACGGCGGGCCGGTGGACCTGTCTCCCTCGACCATCTACCGCTGGGTCTCGGCGGGCTACGACGGCATGACGAACATGGAGCTCAGGCGGAAGGTCGGCTACAGGCCGAGGAAGCGCGCCGCCGGGCGGGCGGCCACGCGCCACTCCGCCCGCAGGTCGCATGCCGCGTTCCTCGCCCTCGGGGAGGACGCGTGCGCCGCGGCCTGGGAGATGGACACCGTCGAGGGCGCCCGGGAGGACTCCGCGTGCCTGCTCACGCTGCTGCACCGCCCCAGCAGGCTGCAGCTCGCGCTGCCGCTGGGCGGGAAGACCGCCGGGTGCGTCGCGGCCGCCCTGGAGGGCGTCCGGGCGGTCCTCGGCGCCGACGGGGCGCGCCGCGTGTTCCGC
>JAXJCG010000021.1:0-55939 GCA_036302525.1 Collinsella sp.
CTTCCCGTTCTTTCCGGACATGGTGTCCTCCGATCTCCCGGGGCCGGCCGGCCCGGCCCTCAGGGTATCGGGTTCCCATATTCATCCGTACATGTACGGATGAATATGGGAGGTGTTCGGATGAAGTTGATATTCAAGGAATTTCCCTTACATGTGGTTAGAGGAAACCCCATCCCATTATTTTGCGTTATTCTGGGTTATAATTTTCCGTTATTGAGAAGGCTCTACGGCGATAATTCGCTGCAGAGCCTTCTTGATGAGTGGCCATGCGCTACATGGCCAAGGGGCAAATCTGCTACACTAGTACAACATGCCTCCGTAGCTCAGGGGATAGAGCACCGCTCTCCTAAAGCGGGTGTCGACGGTTCGAATCCGCCCGGGGGCACCAGGGAATATGACGGCGTCGCGGGAGCGGCGCCGTTTCTGGTTTGCGGGGGCCGCCGGCGGATTCGGGCCGTCGACACCCGCGTCACCAATTGCGTCTAGAGCCCTCCGGTAGAGTGTCCAAGCCCTAAAGCCCAGTTGATGCTACGGGGTTTAGAGGCGGACTGAAGCAAGGGGAAGACATGTCCGCTCGGGGTGATAGACTAACGCTGTGGTAAATACAGGACAGTTTGACCGTTTTTCAACCAAGATAGGCGTCCCATGCAACTAAATGCAGCTGATATAGCGCAAAAGAGAATTGACCTCGGCCTCACCCAAAAGGAGTTCGCCGCCGCCCTTGGTATGGGCTCGTCTGGCGAACGCACCGTTCGGCGCTGGGAGTCTGGGGATACTAGTCCAACGGCGGCTGAATGCGCCTTTATCGCATCGCTCGATGCGGGGGCTCCATTTGACCAAGGGGAGCGCAGCGACGCGCCTTTTACCTTCTGCGATCTCTTCGCGGGCATCGGCGGTATACGAATGCCGTTCCAGGAGCTTGGCGGTAGGTGCGTCTTCTCTTGCGAGTGGGATAAGTTCGCCCAGAAAACCTACCGGATGAACTATGGAGAGACCCCGGCGGGCGACATCCGTCAGGTCGCATCAAACGATATACCGGACTTCGATGTCCTGCTCGCAGGCTTTCCTTGTCAGCCATTCTCCCTTGCAGGCGTTTCGAAGAAGCAATCTTTGGGGAGACCCACCGGCTTTGAGGATAAAACGCAGGGAACCCTCTTTTTCGAGGTCGCTCGCATCATACGCGACAAGCGCCCGAAGGCCTTCTTGCTTGAGAACGTTAAGAACCTTACGAGTCACGACGGCGGGAAGACCTTCAAGGTCATACGACAGACGCTTGAGGAGGACCTTGGATACCATATTTTCTGGAAAGTGCTTGATTCAAAAAACTGGACGTGCCAGCACAGGGAGCGCATCTACATCGTGGGGTTCAGGGAGGAAGTTCCCTTCTCGTGGGATGACCTTGAGGTGCCGGGACCGGGACATACGCTAGGGGAAATCCTCGAAGAGCAACCAAACGAACGCTACACCATTTCGGATAAGCTATGGGCCTATCTGCGCGCCTATCGCGAAAAGCATGAGGCGGCGGGCCACGGCTTTGGATACTCGATGGTCGGCCCAGAGGACACGACAAGGACGCTTTCCGCCCGGTACCACAAGGATGGCAGCGAGATTCTGGTCGGGCAGGAAGGAAAAAACCCTCGTAAACTTACTCCCCGCGAATGCGCGCGCCTGCAAGGATTTCCCGATGAGTTCATCATCCCGGTGTCGGATACTCAGGCATACAGGCAGTTCGGCAACTCCGTGACCGTGCCGGTCGTGCGCTCGGTCGCGAAGTTGATGATGGAGGTGTTCTAGGATGGACTATGGAGTACTTGGCGCGTATTTTGACGGTGCTGTCGCGAAAACCCTCGCGGGCGTTGACATCATGGGGGCCAATAAAAGCCACCAGCACGAATTCAACGGCGTGGGGCCTTTGCGCGCGCTTTTCGGAGACGATGACATAAAGGGGATGCGAACTACCTTCGCATATCTCGATGATGGTGCAGACCCTATATTCGACCATGGTTATACCACTTGGTACGACGCCCGCAGGAAGCATCCAACTAGAACTGAGTATAGGCTCTACTACAACGATAATGCTGCCATGGGCATGGCCCGTCCGGGCGACCTCATGGTTTTGGCCCTACACGAAGCCAAGGAGGTCGTAATCCTATTTGCCCGAGCGGGGAGTACGGCGGAATCTCAAGTTCGCTGGCTCTTCGCGCTCGACGGGGTTGGCGAGAAGGGTTTTACGCCCTCTGCTCGGGAGGATACGCGCATCACGTCGATCGCCGCAAGGATTTTGGAGTCCATCGGCATCGAAGTTAGCATGCCGATCGCAGCGGAGAACTTCCTCGACGGTATGATCGAGAAATTCGGCGAGTCCTTCCCCAAAGGGGCAGACTTCTCAGCCTACTCAGCTTCCACCCTTGGAAAGCTCGATTGGACGGGCGACCCGGATGGCTGCTTGGTCGCTTGTTACGAACGCGAAGAGATGCTGTTCCGCGTCTTCGAGCGGCATCTCTTGGAGCGCGACCTCGCGCCATACCTTGGCTCGGCGCTTGATGTTGATGGCGTGCTGCGCACCACTATGTCGGCCTTCCAGCGCCGCAAGTCCCGTGCGGGGACGGCGTTCGAGAATCAACTCTCGATGCTATTCGATGCTAGGGGCATACGCTACTCGGCGCAGAAATACACCGAGGGCAAATCAAAGCCGGATTTCATCTTTCCCTCTATTGACGATTACCACGACCCCAAGTTCCCTGTCGCTCGACTGACGATGCTCGGTGCCAAGACAACCATCAAGGAGCGTTGGCGTCAGGTGCTTGATGAGGCTGACAGAATCGAGGACAAGCATCTTGTAACACTTGAGCCCGCCGTAAGTGAGGATTACACACGAGCTATGGCTAAGGACAGGCTCAGCCTCGTTGTGCCCTCATCGCTGTTCGAAACCTACACGCCCGCGCAAAGGGAATGGCTCATGAGCGTCAACGACTTCTGCAGGCTGGTAGAAGCCCGACAGCACGAGTAGAACCACGAGACGTTTTTTAGAAATGAGGCCGGAGACCAGTTGAGTCTCCGGTCTTCTTTTTTCACTCGCAACAGATTCGTCGATCACGAGGTGGGATTTGTATTTGGACTGCGCAAACTCTTGGGCAAGGGTGCTTTTTCCAACGCGGCGGGCCCCCTCGAGCATGATGGCTCGGGATCCATTGCTCGCTTTCCAATCGAGGAGTTTATTGTAGGCCGTACGTCTGAATACTGACATGATTGCCCAATCTAGCTGCTGTATACACGAAATGGGAAGTGTGGTTACCTGATTCAATACACGAAATGGGAAGTATATACAGGCCCTTTTCTACACGAAATGGGAAGTGCGGGTACCGCTGGAGCTTGTTGGGATAGATGGAGCGCATGTGTTGCGTCGCTCAGGTATGCTCATATGTGCCTAGAGTTTCACATGCCGAGAAAGGTTGATGGCTGCCATATCCACATACCAAAACACGGAGCGCTCAGCGCCGTCGACACCCGCGTCACCAATTTCCCCGCGGGGGGGGAGAGTTTTCGAATCCGCCCGGGGGCACCAGGGAATATGACGGCGTCGCGTGAGCGGCGCCGTTTTTGGTTAGTGGGGGCCGACGGCAGATTCGGGCCGTCGACGCTCGCGTCACCAATCGCGTCATTCGAATCGGCGCTGGGAATTCAGTGCTTTTCCTCATGCAAGTATCTTCCATCTTGCGTCGCCGTCAGCCGTGAGCGGTCGATTTTTACCGATAAACGGCAAATTAATTCAGAAAAAATCAGGTAATTTCAAGAATGGTCAAACTTGATTAACAGCAAAACCACAAGGTAGATGGCTTTATACGGTGAAAAACTCTGACACAATGAGAAAAAGAGTGAAAAATACTGATTGAAAATGAACTTATGTGGCAGTAATCTACATGTCACAGGGTAAGCCCCGGCGCGCAGGCGGCGGCCCTTATCGAATTACGGATATAGATCAGGTGCTCGAACGGGCAGAAACGATCAAGGACGAAGGTAAAGGACGTAGAAGCATGAAGCTTGCAACTCGTATCAACTCCTATTTTCGCGATGGCGACAAGAATCTTGATCGCGTGTTCGCGGAGTTCCAGAGCGTGGGCCTCACGCACGTCGACCTCAACTACCCCGAGCACTGCACAGGTGTCACGGCTGAGGACATGGCCGCCAAGCTCGCAGCTCACGACCTGCAGCTGAACGGCTGCGCGCTGCGCTTCCGCAACGCCTTCCTCAACGGTGACCTGGGCAATGCCGATGATGCCCTTGCCGCGGAAGCCCTTGAGCTCTGCTACGAGGCGTGCGACTACTGCCGCACTGCCGGTGGCAACACGGTGACCATCTGGCTCGGCCACGACGGCTTTGACTACAGCTTCCAGATCGCCTACGCTCGCGTCTTCGACCAGCTCGTAGCCGCATTCCAGAAGGTTTGCGACTACGCGCCCGACCTCAAGATCTCGATTGAGTACAAACCCTACGAGGAGCGCGCGTACGCGTTCATCGACTCCATGGGTATGACCGGCATGATTCTCAACGCTGCAGACCGCCCGAACCTGGGCGTCACGCTGGATTACTGCCACATGCTCATGAAGCACGAGAACCCTGCCATGGCCGCCGACCTGTTCGGCCGCGAGGGCAAGCTCTACGGCATTCACCTAAACGACGGCAACGGTCGCTTCGACGATGGCCTTATGATTGGTACGTCCACGCCGGTGAAGACCCTCGAGTTCCTCTACTACGTGAAGAAGCACGGTTACGACAGCGCAATCTACTTCGACACGTTCCCGGTCATCGAGCCCGCTGCCGGCGAGGCTGCACAGAACGACCAGATGATCCATCTGCTCAACGACGCCATCGAGGCCGTAAGCATGGAGAAGATCCAATCCGTTATCGATGCAAACGACGCGATTAAGGCAGCCGAGCTTGTCCGCGAGCTCTTCTGCGCAATGGGGAGGTAACCAATGAAACGCGACTGGAACGCGATGGCTCAGGGGATTCTGGACGCCGTCGGTGGTCCCGAGAACATCTCGGGCATGACGCACTGCGCGACGCGCCTGCGCCTCAATCTCAAAGACGACGCGGCTTGCGACGACGCTGCGGTCAAGGAAGTCGAAGGCGTTGTGAACACGCTGAACAAAGCCGGTCAGTACCAGGTTCTCATCGGCACTGAGGTCCCGAAGCTGTACGAGAAGTTTGAGCCGCTGGTCAAGGGTTCGGGCGTGGAAATCTCCGCTGCTACCAAGGACGAGGGCGAGAGCATCGTCAGCTAGGTCTTCTCCGCGATCTCCGGCATCTTTGCCCCGCTGCTGCCCGCCATGGCCGGCTCCGGTATCCTGCGCGGCTTCGTTATCCTGGCCGCCCAGCTCGGCATCATCGCTGAGGGCACGGGTACCTACACCATCCTGTACACCCTGGCCATGAGCGTGTTCTACTTCCTGCCCGTGCTGCTCGGCTTCTCCGCCGGCAAGCGCTTCGGCGCGAGCCCGTACCTGTCGGCGCTGCTCGGCGCGTGCCTGCTCTACCCGGACTTCATCGCCCTCATGGGCGACGCGGGCAACGGCGCCATGACGGACTTCTTCGGCATCCCCGTGGTTCTCATGAACTACAACTCCACGGTTATCCCTGCCATCTTGTCTGTCTGGGTCTACTCGTACCTGTACAAGTGGCTCGATGAGCACGTTTCCGAGATGCTCAAGCTCGTCGTGCTGCCCGCCATCTCCCTGATCGTTATGGTTCCGCTCACCATGCTCGTCATCGGTCCCCTGGGCGTCTACGCTGGTGAGGCCATCGCCTTCGTGGTCAACTGGCTGATCGAGCGCAGCTCCGTGTTCGCCGGCGTGCTGGTTGGCGGCGGCTGGTCCGTGCTGGTGTCCATGGGCATCCACTGGGCCGTGAACCCCATCATGATCAACAACATCGCTCAGAACGGCTTCGACTACATCTGCCCCTTCACCTTCGCCTGCAACTTCGCCGTTATCGGCTGCGCCTTCGGCGTGTTCCTCAAGGCCCGCGACCAGAAGCTCAAGAGCTTCGCGATGACCGGTGTCGTATCGATCGCCCTGTCCGCCATCATCGAGCCCACGCTGTTCGGTATGCTCGTGAAGAACAAGAAGGTCTGGCTTGCGCAGATCATCGGCGGTGCCGTCGGCGGCGCGTTCCTCGGTATCATGAAGGTCGTCACCACTGCGTTCACCTTCGGTTCCGTCACTACGTTCCCGGCTTTCGTGAGTTCCGACCCCATGAACTTCGCTTGGGCTATGGTCGGCATGCTCATTTCCGCCGTCGTGGCCGGTGTTCTTGCCTTCGCCTTCACCGGCAAGGAGGATCAGCTCGCCTAAGAGCCCCGGATGCGCCGCCTCTCCTAGGGTCGTTCTCTTCGCTTGAAGAGCGTCGCGCTTACGCGAGGTGTGTCAACCTCGTTCAAATTGTGAACGAGAGGGTAGGTCAATCGATTAAGCGGTCGTCATCGCAACAGGTGGCGGCCGCTATTCTGCTTGTGCGTTACACTTTTCGAAAAGAAATGAACGAGCGTGAAGCAGAGTGGTTTGGAGAGGTTCCCAATATGATTCCGTATGAGCGCCAGGAGCGAATTGTAGAGTGCCTGCAGAAGTCGGGCCTCGCGAGGATTTCCGAGCTGCAGGAGGAGCTGCCGGGCGTCTCTATTTCGACGCTACGTCGCGACCTTAAGGAGCTGGAGGCGCTTGGCAAGGTTGAGCATCTTTCGGGCGGCGCGGTGAGGCTCCTCTCGGCTGTCCACGAGGTGAGTATCTCGACGCGTTCGGGCCTACACGGGAGTGAGAAGGAACAGATTGCCCAAGTCGCCTTGCGTTTTGTTGAGGACGGGGACACGCTCTACTTGGACTCGGGTTCCACCTGCACGGCGCTGCTGCGTCTGCTGCTCGACCGCGACGTGACAATTTACACGACGGATGCCTCGGCGTGCCTGATTAAGAGCGAGACGCGCGCCCAGCTCATCGTGGTGGGTGGCGAGTTCAACTATGTGAACTCCTCGTTCTGCGGTTCTATGACCGAATCGATCCTGCGCGATCTGTACTTCGATAAGGCGTTTATCGGGACCAACGCGATTGACGAGGACCGCGGCGTCATGACGCCCTCCTACGTTGAGGCGGCGAAGAAGCGCATCGTGCGCGAGAATTCGAATAAGGCGTACGTGCTGTGCGACAGCTCGAAGTTCCATCAGTTCTCGAATGTTCGCGCGTTTGGGTTCGATGGTGTGTCGATTATCGCGGAGTCCTATGACGAGAAGATCGCCCAGTGCGCGCGCCTGATCACGCCTGGAGCGTAGGGGGTCCGGGCTCAGGTCTGCGGATTGCGGCCCCTGGCTGCTGCTGTCCGCGTAGCGGGATTTCTTCCTAGGGAATACGACAGCGTTTCGTGGTGCGGGCTCCTGCATGATACCAGCTAGATAGGCAAATATGGCAACGTTGTGAATCTGGAAAAGCCTGCAGGTTAACAACATGGTTAAACGATTAATCAGCCAGACTGTAGATAAAGGTTAAACGATTAATTACCACCGAGTAGATAATCACCGAGCAGATAAGGAGTTCACTATGCTGCTCTGCCCCAGTCTCATGTGCGCCGACTACGGCAATCTGCGTGCGACCGTCGAGGATCTCGACGCCGCCGGCATCGACATCTTCCATTGCGACGTGATGGACGGCAGTTTCGTTCCCAATTTCGCCATGGGTCTCGAAGACATCAAGGCCGTGCGAGCTGCCACCAACAAGCTCGTCGACGTGCACCTTATGGTCGAGAATCCTGCCAGCAAGGTTGAACTTTTCGCCTCCGCCGGCGCGGACATCATCTATATCCATCCGGAGTCCGAGCGTTACGTGGTCAAGACACTCGCCGCGATTAAGTCCCTCGGCAAGAGCGCCGGTATCGCCGTGAACCCCGACACCTCTATCTCCGAGATCGAGGAGATGTTGAACCTCTGCGATTACGTGATGGTCATGACGGTGAATCCGGGTTTTGCCGGTCAGAGCTTTATCGAGTTCACGAACGACAAGGTGCGTCGCCTTGCCGCGCTGAAGGAGCGCTTTGGCTTCAAGCTCATGATCGACGGCGCCTGCTCGCCCGAGCGCGTGCGCGACCTGTCCGCCATTGGCGCGGACGGATTCATCCTGGGCACCAGTGCGCTGTTTGGCAAGGACGCTGGTTACGAGGAGTGTCTGCGCCGTTTGCGCGCCGGCGAGGTGTATTAGAAGCGGAACGGCGAATTAGGACGGATTGAGCGCGCGGCATACGCGAATGGTTCTTATGGAAAGGGGTCTCTTTTGAAGATCGGTATTGGAAACGACCACGTCGCAGTCGAGTACAAGGAAGCCATCACGGCGTATATCCAGGAGAAGTACGGCTACGAAGTCGTGAACTTCGGTACGGACAGCACCGAGCGCTTTGACTATCCCATCGCGGGTGAGGCCGTGGCGGACGCTGTCATGTCCGGCGAGGTTGATCGCGGTATCGTTATCTGCGGTACGGGTGTGGGCATCTCGCTTGCCGCCAACAAGGTGCGCGGTATCCGTTGCTGCACCTGCTCTGAGCCGTATTCCGCTCGCCTGTCGCGCGAGCACAACAACACCAACATGCTCGCATTTGGTGCTCGTGTGGTAGGCATCGAGCTGGCCAAAATGATTGTCGACGCCTGGCTCACCGGCGAGTTCGAGGGCGGCCGTCACCAGCGACGCATCGATATGATTCGCCAGATCGAGGCTCGTCAGCTCGTACGTGCGGAGGAAGCACGCGGCTGGTAGCGGAAAAGCCCGTCACCCGTGTGGTGGCGGGCTTTTTGCATGTCGCGCGTGGGATAGAGCACATGCGAGAGAAAAACGCGGCTATTCGCTGCCCGCTGTCTAGCTGCTCGCGCGTTGCACGAGCTTAACGGGGACAAGCGTCTCCATCTCGGGCTCTTCGCCGCGCAGCAGGGCGAGCAGGGCCTGACATCCCTCGTGCGCGAGGCGCTCGGGGAAGCGGCGGATGGTGCTGATTTGCGGCGTCGGAAGCTGCGCGTAAACGGAATCGTCGAAGCCGATGAGACGGACGTCTTCGGGTACGCGCTTGCCGGCGGCAACGAGCGCACGCAGCGCGCCCACGGCTGCGTGGTCGCTATGGGCGAAGACGCCGTCGACGGGGTAGCCCGTGGAGAGGAAGTCGGTCACGAGCTCTTCCGACTCGATGATGCTCGGCTGCTTACCCGAGACAAACAGCTGGTAGTCGCGGCGTAGCGGCATTCCGTGCGCGGCGAGCGCCCGCTCGTAGCCCATCTGGCGCTCGTTGCCGGGGTAGTTGGCGGTAAAACTCGAGATGCTCAGGATGTCCTTGCAGCCGCGCTCGATGAGGTGCTCGGTCGCCATGTAGCCACCGCCGATGTTGTCGGAGCCCACGTGTGGGAAACCGAGGTCGTTTTCGGGCGCACGGTCGATGCAGACCACGGGGATTCCGTGGGGGACGAACTCGCCGTCGAGCCTGCGCAGGCCGGAGATACAGATGATACCGTCGGCCTGCTTGCTTGCCAGCGTGCGGAAGTAGTCACGCTCGCGGGCGGGGTCATTGGCGCTGTTGCAAACAAAGACCGAGTAGTCCTCGGTTGCCAGCTCGCGCTCCACATGCAGGGCGATCTTGGAAAAGAAGTCGTTGGAGATGTCCGGCACGATCATGCCGATGGTCCGGGACTGGGCCATACGGAGGCTCTTCGCCGCCATGTTCGTGACGTAGCCGTATTCCTTTAGGGCGGCTTCCACGCGTTTGCGGGTGTCTTCGGAAAAACGGCCGCTGCCGTTGATGACGTGGGAGACCGTGGCGACGGATACGCCGGCCGCGACGGCAATCTGGCGCATGGATGGGCGCTTGCCTGGTGTGGGCATGGGGCCTCCTGCTGCTTTCGGGTGGTTAACAGATTGACCGAGATTGTAGCGCATGCGCGATGCCGTAATGGGTCGCTTCGAAGTCGTTTTGTCGCGCTCGGTCTGCACCTTGGATAAGAAGGAGTTCGTCGAGCACTCCGATCCGGAGCGCACGCGCGCCAACATCCCGCTGTTCCAGCAGGGCATCATGATACAGCAGCTCAACTCCGAGAAGCTCGTGGTCGAGACCATGGTGAAGTTCTGCGGCTAGTAATTACTGCATTACATATTCTGTTGTCACCTGGGAGGCTTGTTTTTGCGGGCCTCTTTGTGTTGCTATGGAGCCCTGGCCTGTCGATAAACAAAGCGCCCGCTTGCCGGGGAGCAAGCGGGCGCTTCTGAGCGAATATGTTTGCGGCCATAGCCGCTGCAGGTGATGGGTTGTCGACTAGTTAGTCGTCGTGCCGGAATCGTCACCCGAGGTGGAGCCAGAAAGTGCGACCGTCAGCGTGATCGTGCTGTCGGTGGACTGCTTGCCGGTGGGGGAGACGCCCGTAACGGTGGCATCCTCGTTACCGCTCACGGGATTGCCGTTCTGGTCACAGAAGCCGATGTTATAGAAACCGGCGTTGTTGAGCGCGGTGACGGCGGCGGAGATGCTCTTGCCGTACAGGTTACCCGGGACGCTGGCCTTGCCGGACTTCTTGGCGATGACGACGGTGATCGTGGCACCGGGCTTCTGCTTGCCGCTAGGGTTCCAGCTAATTACGGTGCCCTCGGTAACCGAGTCGTTTTCCTGGTAGCTCACGTCGACGCCAAAGCCAGCCATGTCGAGAGCGTTGCGTGCCTGGGCCTCGGTCATGTCGGTCAGATCGGGGACGGAGGTGGTGTCAGGACCGCTGGAGACCTTATACGAGATGGTCGTGCCCTTCTCGACTTCCTTGCCGGCATCAGTGCCCTGCTCAAAGACCTGGCCTTCGTCGGCCTCGTTGGCCTCCTCGGTTGCGTTGCCCTTCAGGCCCACGCTTGCCAGCGCGGCCTCGGCCTGGTCCTTGGTTAGGCCGACAAGCTGGGGAACCTCAACCTTTTCGGAGGGCTTGGGGCCCTTGGAGATTACCAGGTTCACCTTGGTGCCCTTGGTCTTCTTGGTGTTGCCGTTGGGCGTCTGCTCGGCGACCTTGCCCTCGTCGACATCGTCGTTGTAGCTTTGGTCGATGGTGCCGACCTCGAGGCCGGCTTCCTTGATCAGCTCGACGGCAGTCTGCTGGTCCTTGCCCAGCACATCGGGCACGGTGACCTGCTCGCCGCCAAAGAGTCCTGTGGCAAAGGCCACCACGATGCCGATGACGGCAACGGCTGCCACCACGGCGGCGATGATCTTGTTCTTGTTGGATTTGGGCTTTTCGACCTCGTAGGAGCCGGTAGAGCCCGAAACCGAGCTACGGGCGGTATTCTGGCCGCTCACGCCCGAAACGGGACGCACCATGGCGCGCGTCTGATCGGAAAGCTCGCGAGTCTTGGTGGCGCCCAGCTCACCGGGGGCACCGATGATGCGCGTGGGCTCCGAGACGTTGACGGCACGGCCCGACAGGTAGCTGTTGAGCACCTGACGCAGCTCGTCGGCGGTCTGGAAGCGGTTTGCCGGGTCTTTCTCCATGCACTTGAGGATGATGCGCTCAAGGTCGGCGTCGACACCGGAGTTGATCTGGCTCGGCGGAATAGGCAGCTCGTTGACCTGCTTGAGTGCGACCGAGATGGCGTCGTCACCGTCAAAGGGAACGCGGCCGGTGGCGCACTCGTACATCACGACGCCCAGCGAGTAGATATCCGAGGTGGGGCCGAGGTCCTGACCGCGGGTCTGCTCGGGGCTGACGTAGTGGGCGGTTCCCAGCACGTTGTTGTCTTGCGTGAGGTGGCTGTTCTTGGCACGCGCGATGCCAAAGTCCATCACCTTGATGTTGCCGTCGGGCAGCACCATGATGTTCTGCGGCTTAATGTCGCGGTGGATGATCTCGTGCTTGTGGGCGACCGAAAGCGCAGAGCTGATCTGCGAGCCGATCTGGGCGACCTTCTTGGGGTCGAGGGCGCCGTGGCTCTTGATGCCGCTCTTAAGGTCGGTACCGCGCAGGTACTCCATGACGATGTAATAGGTGTCGCCGTCCTTGCCCCAATCGTAGACGCCCACGATATAAGGGGAGGAGAGACCGGCTGCTGCCTGGGCCTCCTGCTTAAAGCGTGCGGCGAAGGTTGCGTCGCCAGCATACTGCGGCAGCATGATCTTGACGGCTACCGTGCGGTCGAGGACCTGGTCCTGTGCACGGTAGACGGTCGCCATGCCGCCTGTTCCCACCTTATCCTTGAGGAGGTATCTTCCCCCGAGGACCCTCTGTTCCATTCCTGCTCCTAACATAACTATTCGCTCAACGATGTGTGTAGTACCTATGATGTGGCCGCTGGGGCCGTGTGGCGCGTTGCCGCTAACTCTTCGGCCGCGGCGCGCCTCGGGTGTCCGATTCGATCATGGGCATCACGCTCCCTGTGCGGCAAGCGCCGCGGTCAGGACGATGCCGGCAATCTTGGCGGCCTTGACGTCATGCTTGTCGTAATCCTCTAAGGCCACCGAGATGGCGACTGTGGGTGAATCGTAAGGTGCAAAGCCAACGAACATCGAGTTGACGTTGGTGCTGCCAGTCTCGGCCGAGCCAGTCTTGCCGGCGACCTTGACGCCGGGGATTTGGGCATCGGTGCCGGTGCCGGACTGGACGACGGCAAGCATGGCCTGCTTGACCTGGTCGGCCGTGGCGGAGCTGACGGCCTGACCAAGCGAGCGGGACTGCGTGGTCTTGACCACGGTTCCGTCCGGGGCGAGTACCTGGGCTACAAAGTACGGGTCCATGACCACGCCGCTGTTAGCGATGGCGGCGGCAATCACGGCGTTTTGCATGACGGTGGTCTGCGGGCCGGGCGTGTGGTCCATGCCGACAGGCTGGCCGGCGCCGGCCCAGGCGGTCTCCCACTCGGTCATGAGCGACGGGTCGGCCATGATGGAGGCCGCGGAGGTCAGGTCCTGGCCGAGCTTTTGGCCGTAGCCAAAGGCGTTGGCAAACTGCACGAGCGTGTTTGCGCCAACTTCGTTTGCCACCTGGCCAAAGACGACGTTGGAGGACACGGCAAAGGCCTGCTGCAGGCTGATGGTGCCGTAGCTCTCGTTGGCATAGTTGGTGACCGGCGCGTTGCCAATGTCCATGGAGCCGGGCGCCTGGTACGTACTGGTAAGGCTGGCGGTGCCGGTCTCGAGCGCTGCGGAGAGCGTGACGACCTTAAAGGTCGAGCCCGGGGTGTAGAGCGCGTCCATGGCACGGTCGTACATGGAGCCGTCCTCGCCGCCGCCCGACTGGAGCAGCGCATCGATGTTGGTGTTGTCGTAGGTGGGCGAGCTCGCGCACGCAAGGACCGCACCGGTGCGCGGATCCATGACCACCACAGCGCCCTTAAAGCCCTTGAGTGCCTGTTCGGCAGCCGTCTGGATGCGCGAGTCGATGGTGAGCTTGGCGGTATTACCCGGCTGGGTCTGCCCCGCGAGCGACGCGATGGCATTGTTCCAGCTGGAGTAATCCTTGGAGCCGGTGAGCGTGTCGTTCATGACGCTCTCGATGCCGGCGGTGCCGTATTGCTGGCTCACGTAGCCCACCACGTGCGCGGCCATGTTGCCGTTGGGGTAGGAACGGGCGTAGGTGCCGTCCTCCTGTTGCAGCGACTCGGCTAGTGTCACGCCGTCGGACGTGATGATGGAGCCACGCTGGATGTACTTGGAGCGGGCGATGGTGTGGTTGTTGGTCGGCATGTCCTGGTAGTCCTTCGCCTTGATGACCTGGACATAGGTGAGGTTGCCGATAAGGATGGCGAACAGCGCCGTAAAGGCAAACACGGCACGAGTCAGACGGTTGGCAAGTGCCACGCGGCCGAGCACGCCGGATTCAGGCGTGTCGAGCAGGCGACGGCGCATGCGAGAGCCCGCGGAGTGGTTGCCGCGGCTGTAGGAAGGTGCGCTGGCAAAACGCGTACCGGTCGGGGCGGCGGCGGATGCGACCTGGTCATCGGTGATGGCGGCCATGGTGCCGGTGCCGGTGAGTTCGGCTTCGCGTCCGGTTGCCTCGTCGCCGGCGCGCAGCAGCAGCGCGACGATGATAAAGCTCGCCAGCAGCGAGGAGCCGCCCTGGCTCATAAAGGGTAGGGTGACGCCGGTCAGCGGGATTAGGCGGGTTACGCCGCCGACGATCAAGAATGCCTGGAAGCTGATGGCCGCCGTAAGGCCGGTCGCGCTAAAGGCGGCAAGGTCGGACTTGGCGCGGGCGGCCGTGGTGAGGCCGCGCACGGCAAAAAGCATAAACAGGATGAGCACGGCGCCGCCGCCCAAAAGGCCCATTTCCTCGCCGATGGCCGAGAAGATAAAGTCGGACTCGACGACGGGGATGTTGTTTGCCATGCCGTTGCCGATGCCGACGCCAACCAGGCCGCCGTCAGCCAGCGAGTAAAGTGACTGTACGATTTGGTAGCCCTGGCCCTGGGCGTCCTTAAACGGATCGACCCAGACCTGAAAGCGCACCTGCACGTGCGACAGGAACTTGTAGGCGCCCACGGCTCCAACGGCCAGCAGCGCAAGGCCGATGATGACGTACGAAAAGCGTCCCGTGGCAACATAGAGCATCAGCAAAAAGATGGTGTAGAACAGGACGGCCGAGCCCAGGTCGCGTTCGAAGACGACGATGAGCAGGCACACGCCCCACACGGCAAACAGCGGCAGCAGCAGGCGGAAGCGCGGAATCTTGAGGCCCAGGATCTTGCGGTTGGAGATGGAGAGCAGCTCGCGGTTCTCGGCCAGATAGCCTGCCAGGAACAGGACGATGAAGACCTTGGCGAACTCGCCGGGCTGGATGGTGAAGCCCGCGATGCGAATCCACAGCTTGGAGCCCGAGATCGTGGTGCCGATAAAGATCGGCAGCATCAGCAGGATGATGCCGATAATGCCAAAGGTGTACTTGTAGCGCATGACCACGTCGAGGTTCTTGACCAGCGCAAGCGTTCCCACCATGAGCGCCACCGAGACAAACAAGATGATGAGCTGCGAGATGGCGAGGTCGGGGGCCAGGCGCGTCACGAATGTGATGCCGATGCCCGAGAGCACAAAGACGATGGGCAGGATAGCGGGGTCGGCGCCGGGCGCCAGGATGCGCACGGCGATATGCGCCGCGGCGAAGGCGGCGAACAGGCCGATCGGCACGGCGAGCGTCTCAAAGGAAATCGTGGCACCCGCGGTGAGCACGTACATCGCATAGAGCAGGATGACGGGGAACGCCGAGGCGATGAGCAAGAGCAGTTCGGTGTTGCGGCGACTCATAAGCGGCACTCCCTTTCTAATTCTTATCGGAGGCTTCGGCCTCGGCTGACTGTTCGGCGGTTTTCTCGGAATCTGACTCGGAGGTGGATTCCTGATCGGTGTTGTCGCGAATCGTTTGCGCGTCAATCACCTGACGGGTCTGCTCCTCGTCAATCTGATGGCGGTACTTGGAAATGGTGTCCTGCGCATCGTCGACACTCGTTTGCGGAATGCCTGCCTTCAGGCGGTTTTGCGTGTCTTCGGGCAGGTCGGACAGCTTGATGCTGGTTTCGCTCTCGAGCCAGTGGAGCTCGACCCCGAGCGTCTTGCCGGGCAGGCCGCGCCAGACGGCGACATTGCCGTGGTAGGTTCCCAAGTAATAGGAGCCGGTGACGCCCGCGTATGCCCAGATGCCTGCTACCAGCACAAAGACAAGGGCCAAGACGGTGGCGATGGTGACATTGCGGCGTCGGACGCGTTTTGCCTCGCGCATGACGCCGTCGTCGACCAGGTCGACGACCACCACGGTCACATTGTCGTGGCCGCCGGCGGCGAGTGCCGCGTCCACCAAGTTGTCGACACAGATCTGTGCGCTCGAGGACTGCGTAGCGATGTTCTCGATATCGCTATCGGGAATCATGCTCGAAAGACCATCGGAGCACAGAATCAGGCGGTCGCCTTCCTCGATGTGCAGGGTAAAGTGGTCGGCATACATGGCGGGATCCGAGCCCAGCGCGCGGGTGATGACCGAGCGGTTGGGGTGGACGCGGGCCTCGTCGGCCGTAATCTCGCCGGCATCCACGAGCTCCTCCACGTAGGAGTGGTCGCGGGTCACGCGGATGAGCGTACCCTCGTGGAGCAGGTAGGCGCGCGAGTCGCCCACGTGGGCGATGGCGAGCGTGTCGTTTTCGATGTAGGCGCAGGTGGCCGTGCATCCCATGCCGGGTTTGCCCAGGCCGTTGAGGGCGGCCTCGATCACGGCGGCGTTGGCGGCCTCGACGGCTGCGGCTAGGCGCGCGGCGTCGGCGGACTGCGGCGCCGTCTTGGCGATGGTCTCGACGGCGATGGAGGATGCCACCTCGCCGGCGGCGTGTCCTCCCATGCCGTCGCACACGCAAAAGAGCGGCGACTGCACCAGATAGGAGTCCTCATTGTGCGGGCGTACGCATCCGACGTCGGAACGGGCGCCCCACATAAGCTGCGTGGTGGTGCCGGCGTCGTAGGTCGAGTCGGTCTCGATGCGCTCGTCGGTCAGCGGCTCAAAGCTCATGGTCGAGCCGGGATCTTTGAGCTTTGCCTCCACGGCGGCGACATCGATCTCGGCGGTGTCGCCGGGGGAGACGGTGTCGGCATCGTCTCCCGACTCGGCGTCGGAGACGTCCGGAAGGTTGAGATCTTCGGTTACGCGGTCGGCGGGATCGTCGTCCTGCTGCGGCTCGACAGCCGTCGGCTCGGGCGTCGCAAAGTGCGACGGCGCGGGCGTGCTCTGGGGTTGAGCGGAGGGCTCGGGAGCTGCGGCGGGCGCGGCAACGGGCTGCTCGACTTCGGCAAGCGTTGCGGATGCGGGTGCCGCCTCGCTTGCCGGGGCGACGGGGAATACCGGCGCGGCAGGCTCGGGGGCTGCAAACACGGCAGCGCTCTCGTTAATCGCCTCGGCGACGGGCTCGGCAAAGTGAGCCGGTGCGGGCGTTGCCTCCGGTTCCGCCGACTGCTCGGCAGCGTGCGCGCCGATGGGGGCATCGAGCTGCTCGGTATCGGCGTCCTCGTCATCGACGAGTGTCGGATATTCTTGAGTTACATGCGAAAGAGGCAGGGAGAACACCGTGTCCTCGGGCTCCACGGTCGCAGGGCGCGCCGGAGCGGCATGAGCCGGCGCAGCTGCGGGGGCAGTCGGCGTCTCGGGCATGGTTGCGGACTTGTTCTCCTCGTCGATCATCGACGGTTCACCTTCATGACCACGTCGCCAATCTGGACCTCATCACCCTCGCGCAGCGTTGCGGGCTCCACCAGCTGACGGCCGTTAACGAGCGTGCCGTTCAGCGAGTTGAGGTCTTCGATGATGAGTGCCGGGCCCTGCAGCGAAAAGCGTGCGTGCGAGGCCGAGACAAACGGTTCGTTGATGCAGATGTCCGAGGACGGCGAGCGGCCCACGATGACGGGGCCGAGCATGTCTACATGGATGCCACGGATGCCGCGCGGACCCTTGTCCACATCGATCGTCCAGATAGCGGAGTCGCGGCGCTGACCGCGTACGAGTCCCACGCCGGTTTTCATGACGGCGAACAGGAAGATGTAGAGCAGGGCGACCAGGACGATGCGGCCTGCAAAAAGGACGATATCGATGTTCATAAGCGACTATCCCCTAAATTCAAAGGTGCTTAGGCCAAACGTCAGCAGGTCGCCGTTGCGCAGCGGGCAGCGCGTGATGCGGCGGTTGTTGACGAGCGTGCCGTTGGTGGAATTGAGGTCCTCGATCGACCAGTCCGAACCGGTAAAGGTGAGCTGGGCGTGACGGCGCGACACGTTGGGGTCGCGCAGGGCGATGTCCGAAACCGAACGCTCGCGACCGATGGTCACCTGCGCGGAAGTGATGCTGTGGCTCTCGCCGCTCACGACGTCGACGAGCTGGGCGAGCGGGCGCTGCGGGGCGCGGGTGCTCGCCATGTTGGAGGCAATACCGGCCGCGGCGCCAAGGCCCACGGCGGCGCCGGTCGCGGCGGCTCCGCCCATACCGGCGAGGGCGTCACGAGAGACGGTCTGCGGCACGGGGATGGGCGCGGCGGCGGGGTCGGGGACGTTGGGCGCAAAGGGATCGGCCACGGCGAGCGGGTCGGGAGCGGCGGCGCGGGGCGTCGGCTGCTGGGGCATGGCGGCGGGGTGCTGTTGCTGCGGAGCGGCGAATTGCTGCTTGCCGGCGCGGGGAGCGCTGGCGGCGCGGCTTGCGGCCGAGTTGTTCTGGCCCAGGCCATTCTGGTAGGCGCGCTCTTCCTCGTACAGACGACCGAGCGTGGGGGCGTCGACGTTCTCGGCAAAGACCGAGAACTTACCGGCACGCAGCTGGGGGTCGATCATAAAGCGAACGAGGGGCTCGCCGACAAACACATAGCGGCGCTTTTCGGCCTGTGCCTTCACAAACTCGCGGACTTCGCGCGAAAGCTCGGGGTAGAACGGGGCGAGCATGGGATCGTCGTCGGCGGCGATCAGGATGGTATAGAGTGCCGGCGCGGTGTTGACGCCGTTGATCACCAGAGTCTGATCCTCCATGTCGCGAGCGGCCTGCTTGGCAAGCTTCTTAAAGGAGAACGGGGCACGGGTGGCACCGAAGATGCCGGCCACGTGGTCCTCGAAGATGTTCAGGAAGTTCACGAAAGATCACTCTCCGTATAGGTTCTTTGGTATCCGAGCAAATATAGGCATATCCCAACGATTATAGAGGATAGGGTTCCCGCAACCGCCGCCTTGACGACGACCGCGGCCGCAAGGCTGGCAATTTCCATATGGTGTGCAAGACAGAGCGACGCCGCGGTGCCTATTCCGCAGCCGGCGATGGCAGCGATTGCAGCCAGGTTCGAGCCCTGCTCGGCACGCCTGGCATGGGCGTTGAGCAGCAGAGATGTCAGTGCAGCTGTCGCCGCGACAAGCACAACGGCAGCCCAGAAGAGCATGTCTCCCAGCGCCGCGGCAACATTGCCGAGCCCCAGCACGCCTCCGGCGGAAAGCGCAACCGTAGCCAGGCGGCCAAAAAGCGCGCCCATCCCCGTGGCGGCCGCGGCGCTTGCCGGGCCGAGCCAAAAGGCCGCGATGCCGGCGGCGACCCCGGCGGCAAGGAGGACGTCACCCGTTAGACAGCCAAGTGCTACCGCGCAGGTGAGCGCGGCGCTCGCGGCAGCCTCGGTGCGGCCCCAGGCGATCCACCAACCGGACACGGTGGCGGCAAAGAGCACCGCGACGGGCAGCATCGACAGGATGCCCTGCGCCTGCATGGTGGCGTTGGCCATAAGTACCAAAAAGCCCACGGCCGAGATAGCCGAGCCAATCTGCGGGGCCAGGCCGGCGGCCACCCCAATCGCGATGGCCGCGGCAATAAGTCCGGGAAGCGCCGCGACGCCAGCCGTCTGCATGATCAAAAAGCTAAAGGCGCCACACGCTAGCGCCGAGATGGCGCGCATGGTGTAATCGCGCGCGTGGCTCCAGCGCGTGCCGGCCCAGCCGAGTGCGGGGTCGACCTCGATGGTGTCGTCCTCATAGGGCAACGATTCGATATCGTCTGCCGCGCGCTCGTCATCCGACAGCTCGCCCACCATCTGCTCCAGGCTGCGACGGCCCTCGCGCACGCTGCCCAAGCCGGCGAGCAGCTGGTCGCAAAATGACTCGATGCTGCTGGGGCGGTCTTGCGGCATGGGGGAGAGGGCGCTCATGAGCGCAGCCTCGGCCCCCGGGGGAAAGTGCGGGATGAGCTCGCTAGGGTAGGTGGCACCGCCGATGATGCGGCCGAGCGAGTCGCCGGGCGTGGCGGCTATAAAGGGAGCGCTGCCGCACAGGCCCTCGTAGATCACACAGGCGAGGGCAAAGACATCGGCGCGCTCGTCGACTGTGCCAGTCTCGATATCGAGCTGCTCGGGCGGCATGTAGCCGATGGTGCCGCCGCGCGAGCCGCCAAAGCCGCCGGCAGACGACAGCCGCGCCATGCCAAAGTCGGTGAGCTTTACATTGCCCGAGTGGTCGATGAGCACGTTGGCGGGCTTAATATCCAGGTGGAGCACGCCGTTGCTATGGGCGAAGGTGAGCGCCTGGCCCAGCGCGTCGGCAATTGCCGCGGCCTCGTCAAAGGTGAGCGAATGACCGTCCACGCGATGCAAAAACTCGGCTAGGGACATGCCGTCGACATATTCCATGACGAGGTAGGCATAGGCGGTATCGTGCGTAAAGTCGATAACCTGCACGATATTGGGATGTTGAAGCATGGCGGCAGTGTGCGCCTCGCGCAGGACATCCATGATGTCGCTGGCGGGCATGCCGGCACCGTTGATAAGAGGGATGCGCTTAATGGCCACGCGACGGCGCAGGTGCGTGTCGCGGCAAATCTCGATGGAGCCAAAACCGCCGGTCGCGAGCGTCTCGAGCGGCTGGAACCGCTTGAGCAGCTCGCGAGAGCTGGTGCCCTCCAAGGGAACGTCCGGCGAGAACCGGGCGGTATGTTGCGAGAAAAGCGGCATGGCCAACCCTCGTGCGTTTAAAGTTCATTTGCGAGCGGCGGGCGCGGAGCCGATTCGTTCGCGGTGGCATAGATGCTGCTAGTGTAGCACGCTCGGGTGCATGGTGAAGGTAGCGGGGCGAGGTGGCCTATCTGACTTGGCCTTAGCGCTTCTTCTTGTTCTTCTTCTGCTTGCGCTGTTTGGCCTTTGCGTTCTTGGGCTCGCTTTCCTGCTTGGCCTTGGCAGCGGCCTTTTCGGCCTTCATCTTCTTGCGTTTGGTCTCAATGCGCAGCTTTTTGTTGATGCGCGCCTTGAGGAAGGAGCCAAACTGCTCGGCATCGCCGCGAACAAAGGTGTCCTTGGGGATCGTCACGCCCTGGTCGGCGAACATGGCCACAAAGATGCGCTCGCCGTCGAGCACGTGGTCGAGCTTCTCAAACGGGAAGAACTGCGACTTGCCGCTCTTGCCCCAGACCATCAGGCCGTCCTCGTTGGCGGCGACGCGGCGGTAGCGGCCGCCCATGGACTCGTCGGCCTCGACGGCATCGATAAAGTCGCGGGCGAGCGTGTGGTGGAGGTTCTTGCTCCACCAGGCCAAAAAGGCGCCGAACACGATCAGCACGACGCCGAACTTGATCCAGCTGCCGCCGGCCACCAGCATGCCGATGCCGATGAGCACGGCAATCGCGGCGGCGACGTACAGGGAGCCACGGCGCCTGGGCGAGGCGACCAGGCGGGCGAAGTCGGTGACGAGGTCGTTTTCGTACTGATACTCGTTGAGGTACAGAATGCCGTCATCGGCCGCGGCCTGCGCCTCGAGCGCGACCTCGACCTGGTCGGCTGCTTCGGAGGGAATGAGGTTGCTCTCTGCGTCTGCCATGCTCTTTGGACTCCTATCGCGGCGGGCTCGCCGTACGGGTTATTATGGAATGCAGTATGCCGTGCGACCGCATGGCCGCCGCGGCAACAAGACTCAGTATACCCGGGGGAGCACCCATGGAATCGTTGTACCGAAAGTATCGCCCGCTCACCTTCGACTCCGTGGTGGGCCAGCAGCATATCGTCTCGACGCTCGAGCACGCCATCACCGAGGGGCGCCTGTCCCACGCCTACCTGTTCTGCGGACCGCGCGGCACGGGCAAGACCACCATGGCGCGCATTCTGGCCAAGGCGCTGCTGTGCCGCAATGCCGAGGCGGCGCGCGCCGAGGGTGCAAGCGGCTGCATGCCCGACGGTACTTGCGAGGAGTGCGAACTCATTGCCGAGGGCAACCACCCCGATGTCTACGAGCTCGATGCCGCAAGCCGTACCGGCGTGGACAACGTGCGCGAGGAGATCATCAACTCCGTCAACTTTGCCCCGGTGCGCGGCAAGTACAAGATTTATATCATCGACGAGGTCCACATGCTCACGACGGCGGCGTTCAACGCGCTGCTCAAGACGCTTGAGGAGCCGCCGGCACACGTGATCTTTGTGCTGTGCACCACCGACCCGCAAAAGATTCTGGAGACCATCCTCTCGCGCTGCCAGCGTTTCGATTTCCATCGCATCGGCAACGAGGATATTGAGCATCGCCTGGCATACGTGTGCGAGCAGGAGGGCTTCGATTACGACGACGAGGCGCTGGCTATCGTGGCGCGTCATGCCAAGGGCGGCATGCGCGACGCGTTGTCCACGCTGGAGCAGCTGAGCGTCTTTGGCAACGGTTCTGTGCATGCGGACGACGCCCGCTCGCTTTTAGGCGAGGTTTCGGACCAGATTCTGGGCGAGTTTTCCCGTGCCATTGCCGATCGCGATGTTGCCGAGCTCTATGGACTGATTCGTGCGCAGGTCGAGGAAGGAAACGACCTGCTGGAACTGACGCGCGACCTGGTGGCGCATGTGCGTGACGTGTACGTTGCCTGCGTTGCCGGTGCCCGTGCCGAGCTGTTTGAGGGCGGCTCCGAGCAGGCCGAGGCGCTTGCTGCCGAGGCCGCTGCCTTTGGCGAGCATCCTGCCGACCGCCTGGCCCGTGTGCTGACAGTGCTCGACGATGCCGCACTGGAGATGAGGGGCGCGAGCGACGTGCGCCTGGTGCTCGAGATCGCCTGCACGCGTCTGGCACGTCCCGAGGCCGATTTGACGATTGAAGCTTTGGCTGAGCGCGTAGCTCGCTTGGAGGCCATGGTTGCCAACGCCGCCGTTCCGGCGAGCGTGGCTGCTGCTCAGGCCGCCGCGCCTGCAGCATCCGTACCCGCTGCTGCCCAGCAGCCGACGCTCATTTCGGGCGTCCGTGCTGCTGCTCCGGCGGCATCCGCTGCCCCTGCTGCTACGTCCGCGCGCCAGGGCGGTATGCCTTGGGACCGCGGCGCTGCTGTTCCGGCTGCCCAGCCTGCACCCAAGTCCGCGGCTCCGGCTCCCGCGCCCAAGCCTGTAACGCCTGCACCTCAGCCCGTTGCGGCTCCGGCTCCCGTGCCTGCTGCATCGACCGTGCCGGTGTCCAAGCCCAACAACGCCGCCCAGGTTGCCGCCGCCGGTGCTGCCGAGACCCCCGCGGTCGAGGACGCCGGCGAGCTCCAGCGCAAATGGGCCGAGGTCGTCGAGCGCGTCAAGGCTCGTCAGGCTTCCTACGCAGGCCTGCTGCTCAACGCCCGCGCCACGGCCGACGACGGCTCCAAGCTCACGGTTTCGTTCCCCGCGGGCTCGACCTTTGCTATCAAGATGCTCGGTCGCGCCGACACACAGTCGGTGGTTCTGCCGACAGTCAGTGCGGTCTTCGGTCGTCGTACCGTCGACTATGTCCTGGATGGGGGTGGCACGCCGGCTCCTCAACATGAGGAGCATTCTCCATCTGCACGGGCTGCGGTATCTGCGGACCCGCAACCCGTGTCCTCGGCGGCCCCTGCATCCTCGAGCGCCAGCGCTCCGCAGCAGCAAGCGACGCCGGTGATGGCACCGACCCCGTCGGCGCCTAAGCCCGCCACGCCCAAACCGGCCGCTCCGGCTCCCGCGCCCAAGCCCGCTGCCGCGCCTGCGCCCAAGTCATCCGACCTGGCTAAGGCCCCCTGGCTGCGCTCCGACAACCCTGCCGGCGCTCCCGCTACGGGCAAGCTCCCGACCGAGCCCGCGCCCCGTGCGCCCGAGCGCTCTGCCGCCCCCAAATCTCAGCCTGCCGCGTCGTCTGCGCCGTGGGAATCCGAGCAGGTTCCCTACGACGATGCCATGGTCGGCGGTTTTGCTGCCGATGCCGGCGGGGACGATCTGCCGCCGTTCGACGTGCCGGGTGCGGCGTCCGCGCCCAAGCCCGCTGCAGCTGCCCCCAAAGAGGAGGACGCCCCCGCTGCCCCTTGGGAGTCCAACCCAGGCGCGGGCAGCCCCTTCGGCCACCAGGGCGCAGCCCCGAGCATCCCGCAGACCGAGGACGAGGCCAAAGCCCTCATCCGCAGCGTCTTCGGCCAGGCCACCATCTTCAAGCCGGTGGAGTAGCTGCGCGGGCGGGCATACTGCTCAAGAAGAGAACTCTTTGTCCGGGCGCATCTGTATTTCGGACATGTGTAATGTGGTGCCGCGTATATCGCATTCGAGTAGACAGGTACGTGACGGTCGGCCTAGGATGCTGAGGTCGATACGATACGTTGCATGGCTGTCCGTGTACTCGACTTGCTCGGCGCTGACGGTTGCTCCGATTGTCGAGAAAACGCCTAGTTCGGCATCGACAATCTTGGAGTTCTTTATCTTGACCTTGAACTCTTGGTAGAGGGATGGGCTGTTGTAGTAAACGGTTCGGGTTCCGTCGGTGCACTCATCGGTCGCTTCCCATTTGACGACGGGCTGGCCCGAGCTGGCTATTAGCAGTTCTGCTCCAAAGGATATAGCATGGGTGATGGCAACCAACAATGCCCAGCCGACAAAGAGATAGAGAACAAAATATGCAGCGGGGTGTTTTGAGCGGATGTTTTGGAGCGCGTCGGGGGCATTCATGGGGTACCTCCAAATTGCTATCTATGGCAATCAAATTATACCCCACCGTCATGAGCGCCACCTCGAGTGGTGGCTCGGCATTTAGCCATTTAGTGGTACGCATTAAATGTCGGATTCCGGCTCTACAAGATTTAGCTTTCAATCTTATGCAGATGCGAATTATGCAACTTTGCATAATCATTGGGTGCGGTCTGCACTCAGGACATGTATATCGACTGAGGTAGCGTGACCGCCCCGCTTGCTGGCCTCGCGCCGTGGTACGATTTTTGAGTTTGAAAGTCCCGCCGCGTCCCGGCTGCCCTTGCAGCTCGTTGCGCGGCCGCACGTAAAGGAGCCATTATGGCCGGTATGAACATGCAGCAGATGATGAAGCAGGCTCGCAAGATGCAGGAGCAGCTTGCCGCCGCGCAGGAGAACCTCAAGTTCCAGACCGTCGACGCCTCTGCCGGCGGCGGTATGGTCAAGGTGACCGTTAACGGCGAGATGGAGCTCGTCAACCTCACCATCGATCCCGATGCCCTCGATCCCGAGGACGTCGATATGCTGCAGGACATGATCATGGCTGCTGTCAACGAGGCCGTCCGCGGCGTCAACGAACTCGCCAACAAGCAGATGGGCGCTATCACCGGCGGCCTCAACATCCCGGGCATGCCGTTCTAAGACACGCATATATATGAGTGCGAATCACAGTCTGCAAAAACTGCTCGATGAACTGGGTCGTCTGCCGGGCATTGGTCCCAAGTCGGCCCAGCGCATCGCCTATTACCTGCTCGAGGCCGATGCCGAGGAGGCCCGCCGCCTGGCCGAGGCCATCCTCGAGGTTAAGCAAGAGGTCCACTTTTGCAGCCGTTGCTTTAACTACGCCACGGCTGACGAGTGCTCCATCTGCCAGGACCCGATGCGCGATACCACTCGCATTTGCGTGGTGGGCGAGCCGCGCGACGTTCAGGCAATCGAGCGCACGGGCAGCTACCATGGCCTCTACCATGTGCTGGGCGGCGTGATCAGCCCCATGGACAAGATCGGTCCCGATCAGCTGCATATCCGCGAGCTGCTGGCGCGCCTGGGCCACGAGGACATCCACGAGGTCATTATCGCCACCAACCCCAACATTGAGGGCGAGACCACGGCGAGCTATCTGGCCCGTACCATCAAGCCGTTGGGCGTCGAGGTGTCGCGTCTGGCAAGCGGCCTTCCCGTGGGCGGCGACTTGGAGTATGCCGACGAGCTTACGCTTGGCCGCGCCATCGAGGCCCGCCGCGCGATTTAGGTGGCGAGCCTGCTCCTGCCGTATGTTTTCCTCGCGACGCACGGGGTAGTCATAATTTCCCCGTGCGACTGTGAGTTTGTTGTGCAACAAAGATGCTTCGTATCCGCTTATCGCATGGATGCTTCCGCTCGCATCCTTAATTTGTCCATTCGTTGCGCAACCTTTTTGGTTCGCTGATACACTCAAATATGGATTCGAATGAATGCGCCGCTCCCGAGCGGCGTGTTTTTGTTGGAGGAGAACGCATGCGGCCCGGTGGCACTCAGACAAAGCGCGGCGCCGCGGTGCGCATACGACGCCGACTGGGCTTGGCGCCGCGGGCGTACGCACTGCTATCGTGCTCGCTGGTGCTGGTCATAGCTGGCGTTTCTGCCTATGGCATGACCGTGCCGTCCATGATGCAGGCGCATGCCGCACGCGAACCGCGCGTGGGGCATGAGGTCAAAAGCGATCTGGGCACCACGACTGGATATGCTTGGGCAAGTGTGGTCGGGCATATTGTGTTTGGCACCGACGATGCGGACGGCGCCGAGGCCCCGGACAACGAAGTCACGCTTGCCAATGGCAAAACCATCGTGCTCACCAACACCAAGATCATCGATCGGTTGTCCAACAATAGCGTGGCGGCAACGGTGAATAAGGTCGAGCAGCAGAAGGAGCAGGACGCCCAGCAGTCCGGAAAGCCCGGTAGCTCGGATACTTCTGGCTCCGGCTCGGATTCATCGAGTTCGGGCGGCGGCTCTGGGTCGGGTTCCTCTACCGGAGGGTCTGGAAACGGCGGCTCGACGGGCGGCAACACTGACAACGATACAAACTCCGGTGGCCTTTCCGCTGCTGAGGAAGAGAGCATTCACAGTTGGCTTGTGACCAAGTACAACATGCTCGACGGCTATGTTTCTCGTGCCAATGACGTGGTCTCGACCTATAACTCTACGGGAGATCCTAGGCCGTGCGACAGCCTGGTCGGGGAGATGTTTGTCATTCGAGCCGAGTTCGGTCGTCAGACATTCTCGCCCCGGTCAAAGTGGTATCAGCAGTATGCCAATCTGTGGGGCTGTTACACCAACCTATGTCAATGGGTCGGCCATTACGGCGATGATGACGTCGCGCTCGGTAACTTCAACAATAACGTGGCGGCGCTTGCCCTATGATGACCGATCTTGCATCTACCACACCACAATCGCTCGGTCGCGATCCCATGGTCGGCCTGCGCCTGGCGCGTGTCGACGGGTTTGAGCCGGCCATTGCGCTCGGTCAGGACGAACTGCCTACCTATCTGCGTCGTTTTACGATGCTGTTTGCCGACGATGCCACCATGCGCCGTGGCGGTATCGGCCGCGTGACGCGTGCCGTCAACGCCCAAGGCGAGGCCGTGGCGCTCAAGCAGCTCATCTTGCCGGCGCGCGATGAGTTCGACGACGATGCCGCTCACGAGGCGCTGGTCGCCAAGTTCAAGGCGGCGTTTCGCGAGGAATACGAATGTCATCGTGCCCTTTCGGGCCTTAAGGGCTTTCCCCGCCTCTATGGCTGGGGCGAGGTCGACGGTGTGCCTGCAATTGTCATGGAATGGGTCGAGGGCGAGACGCTTGCCCGCTTGCGTTCGCGACTTGCCGTGGACGATGCCGGACGCCTGTCGCCGCTTGTGGCGGCGCGTCTGGGTCGCGACCTGTTCGATCTGCTCTGCCGTATGAGTCTGGTGGGCGAGGGCTTTGTCCATCGCGATATCTCGCCCGCTAATATTATGGTGCGCACGGCGCGTCTACCGCTTGACCGGCAGCTTGCCGAGGGCACCTTTGACCTGTGCCTGATCGACTTTGGCTCGTCGCTGGCGCTTGAGCCTGCGTCGGCCGTGGCCGGTACCGGCGGCAAGGCATCCTTTACCGAGCGCTATGCCACGCTGCGTCGCGCGACGGTTGCCTATGCCCCGCCCGAGATGCTCACCGACGATATTCCCGACCTGCGCGCTTTGCGTATGTCGCCGGCGATTGACGTATACGCCGCGGCAAGCACTGTTTACGAGCTCATTGCCGGCGTCGCGCCATACGAAGCCGCGCCGAGTACTTCGGGTGCCTCGGGTTCGCGCAAAAAGACGCGCGACATCGCGAGCCCCTACCGTCTCAAGATGGACACGCGGCCCGACTATCCTATTGGTGCCCATGCGCCCGGTTGTGATTTGACTCAGCTGCTTCGTCGTGAGCCCGATGTGGCGCTCGCCGCGGCCGAGCAGGCCCAGCAGCTAGGGCTTGAGCCGGATTCCGAAGAGCTACGCGATGCGCTGGCGTTTGTCGATGCCCAGCTGTTCGACGTGGTGATGGCCTGTCTGTCCAGCCATCAAAAAGATCGTCCCGAGCCGGCGGCGGTCGAGGCGGCGCTCTCGGCGTTTTGTGACCACTATGCGCAAAATGTCGGTCGTTCGCTTCGCGGCGAGCCGCTCACGCCGTGCCCCATGGATGCGTCTGGCCGCGCGGTTCGTCGCGCGCTGATGGTCGGCGCGACGGTCGTCTGTGGCGTGGTTTGGACTGTGGTCGTGGTTTCGGCCGCGCTGCTGGCGTCGGGCGCTCGCGTGACGGCGACTTTGGGATCGCTCGTGTGGTCTGGGTCGCTACCGGGTATTATTGCCGCACTGGCGTTGGCGCTGCCAGGCATAGCCGGCGTTGCCGCGGGGGCACTTGCGCGCGATCGGCGCTCGGGCTTCCTGCAGGGTGTGCTTGCGCTTTCTGCCTGCGAGGTTCCGGTGCTGGTTGTGGCTGCATGTAGCGTATTTTCCCAACGCGCCGTGATGGGCGGCCTTGTTGCCGCTCTGGTTGCAACCTATACGCTTACGTGGTTTTTGCTTGCGACGGGCTTTGCCTTTGAACTTCCCGTTTCGGCACCGCGACGCACAAAAGCCCAGATGGCGACTCCGCTTGCCGGTGGAGCCGCAGCTGTCCGTACTTTTGGCGGACCTGTCGAAGTATCGTCCGATTCTATTTCTACGACCAAGGAGGCCTAGGTCATGGCATCTCAAGTTGAGCTCACCCCATGCGGGGCCATGTTTGACATCTTTAAGCGCGCGGCGCATCTGAGCCATATCGAGCTGTGCGGCTTGGTGCTTTCGTCCCGTCCGCTCGCCGACGGCCGCAGCCCGCAGAGCCGAGCCGCCGATCGCTCTTGGGTTTCCCGCTTTATCGTTCGCGCGCCGGTCGGCACGCTTCAGCAGCGCTACTTTGCCGAATACGGTACCTCGGCTGCGCGTATTATGTCGCAACTGGCCCTGCGCCAGCGCAATCCCATGGACTCCACGGCTGTGATCAATATGGTGTGCGGTCCTGCAGGTGAACCGATGGTACGCGCGCTCGAAGAGTGCCACCAGGACACGAATCTCTATCGCAACGCGCTCGATCGCCTGTCCCAGGCGGCGGAACTCATGCCCGCCGAGCGCGCCGAGGCCGTGCTGGTGCTGTTTGTCGCCGTCGGTTGTTCGGCGGATGTGCGGTCCTCGGTGAACTATGCCATCGACTACGCGCACGCGACCTGTGGCGGAGGCACCTCCACGCCGCGTTCGCTTGGCATGTCGATGACCGCGGGCGAACGCGAACCCGCCCCGGCGCACCCCTTGGGCTTGCTGCGCGTACAAAACAGTTTTGTCGTGAGCGCCCCGCGCTGGATTCAGCCGAGTGAGCAGGGTGTTGAGATTGGCGCGCTGGCCACTGGTGAGGGCGATATTACCGACGTCGGCGACGACGTCTCGGCCCGCCATGCCCATATCTGGTGCGATGCTCAAAATATCTGGCACGTCGAGGACTTGTCGTCCACCAACGGAACCGTGGTGGTAAACGGGGCCACGCGCGTCTGCATTCAGGTCGAGCCCGGCCGTTCCGCCCAACTCAATCCCGGCGACGAGCTCAAGCTCGGCGAATCCACTACCTACGCCATCCTCTTCGGTGCCCTCTAGCCGGCAGATAGGGACGTTTCTTTTCTGCCGGCACTTGGGGACACTCCTCGGCGCGCCAGAGCCAGTCGCCCGGGGATGGAGGGGCCATTTTGGCCCTTGGCGGTCAGTCGGGGCGAAACTAGAAGATCTTTCCGATTCGCGGCTGTTCATGCTTGTAGAGCATCTAAAACAATAGGATGTTATTCTGGAATATGCCGGGTGCGTGAACTTGCCTGTCTTAGCCTTAATAAGGTATAGGGGAGTTTGGCTCAGGGGTTCCGTCTTGTTCTTCAGCGCAGTATTGTGGGACAGATTTGCTGAGATTGGCGCCTTACACCGCAGAGCGCACGGAAGGCTCTCGATTTGTGTTCTGGCCCCAGAATACAGGGCCTGATACTTGCCAACTGTGGCATGGATGTAACATCTGTAGAAATCAAACCTTTTGTTGTCGACCTTTGTAAGAAAAACACTGCCATCAACTCTTTGGATGACGAAACTAGGGTGCTTGAGGGGAGCCTTTACTCCCCTCTGAGAGATGACTCATGTTTTTCGCTTGTCGTTGTGAATCCTCCGTTACTGCCGATTCCGGATGAGATTTCTTATCCCTTCGTTTGAGATGGAGGACAATCGGGTCTGGATAAAACACTTCGTATTCTTAAGGGTGGCGATACGCATTTAGAGAAAAACGGTAAATACTGCTAATAGGGGTGACGACGATGGTGCAGGGGCGACCCGCGATGCTCTCATCAATACGTCGGATACTTGGGAAATCAGGTCTAGATGCATGTATGATGATGCTGTGTGGCTATTCAATTAATCCGCGTTCCGAATGGGTGCAGGGTATAGCTGCGACATCGTATGCTTTTGACCCGGCGCGATACTCAGATATTTCTGAGACGGTTGACGAAGTTTATACGCACTATGCCGCGCAAGGCGTTTCGGAAGTTTGCACATCTACGTTACGGGCTTAGGTTTCTTCAAGCGAGCAGGCCGGTTGCGTTATTTCGAGCGATTTTTCTAGTCTAGACGACAAAAGGCAAAGGATTTGATGGGTATAAAACGCGGACGTTTGTGGGCGGATGCTCAAATCTATTGTGGCAATCGGGCGGTTGAAAAAGATATTTCAACCGCCCGATTGCCAGGTTCGTCGGAGGAGATGTCCGATTCCGACTCTCTTGTAGGAAGAGCTTGAGATCGTATTGGCCCAAGGCAATCTTAAAGCAGTCTCATTGGCAAATCTTCGCTCCTGTTGTGTTGAGGTGTAAGGTATCAGTGATTGATGTTTTGTGGCGGGTAGATTGGGGCCTTCCTTGATTCGATGCGTTCTCTCGAGGTTCATCAGAGCAAAAGGGGCTTTCGTCTTCATTGCTATCACGGTGATTGGAACCGCTCTCTCCTATGCCATGCCATACGTGAACGGGAAATTCTTAGATTTTCTTCTCGGTAACCGCAGCGAAAGAGACGCCGTATTCTTCGCGCTCCTGGTTGCGTCAATAGGAGTTTTCTCCACCCTCTTTACTTATTTTGCAGGAACACTTTCCATTCGCATAACCACGAGACTTTCCTTTGATCTTCTCAGGGAGGCCGTCTTGCGTTTTGAAAGAGACGATTACTTGGTGAGTCGGACCATCGATCCAGCCTATACAACGCAACGGATTATTTCCGACTCCAGCGTGGTCTCATCCTTCGTTTTGGCGAATTTTATCAGTGCGCCGCTGTCCATTGTAGCCATTCCCATCGTATTGCTTATCATATGGTCAATTGATTCAACTCTCGCGGTGTTTTCCATCATTCTCCTCATCGTGTATTTCTGTGTAATTACTGGGTTGAGGAAACTTTTGTATAGGGTCACGTATGAGAAGAAAGAGGCGGACAGCGCCTTTTACGCCGCAATTGCATCGCAGCTTAATCAGATTCTCAACATTCAACTGACATCTTCGTACGGCAAGAGCGAACAAGCGCTCGACGCTGGGTTTAAGAGCTATTTTCCCAAAGTTTTGCGCTCCGGAAAGCTATCATATTCTCTGACATCGCTCGATGGTCTTTTCGCAGCGTTGTTTCAAGCGGTGATACTTGTTGTTTCCGGAGTACGAATCATTAACGGAACTATGTCAATAGGCGAGTACACTATCATCGGTACATACTTCGCGGTTCTCTTTAAGACTTTGAAAAGTATGATGTCATTGTTCAAATCCTATCAAGATGCCAAAGCATCATGGGATAGGACGGCTATCGCGACGAGAGAAAAGGAGAGATCGGGGTGGAATCGGACCGATTTAGCTAAACTCGATGAAATAAATGACATTTCGGTATCTGATTTGGAATTCTCGGTTGCCCTTCCAGACGGATCTGTCCGAGAGGTCCTCGGCGGGTTTTCTTTCAAGTTTTCCGGTCCTGGTACATATTGCATAGTTGGGGAAAACGGAAGAGGCAAGACGTCACTTCTTTACTTGATGCTCGGGCTATACTCATCGAAAGGCAAAGTAAAATACAACGGCGTGCCAATCGAAGAATGCGACTTGGATTACATACGTGCGAGAGAGATATCGTGCTGCCCACAGTCGTGCTTCGCGCCGGACGAAACGGTGAAAGAGCTGTTAGAGTATTTCGACACGCCCTTTTCTTCCTATCACCGGGGTGTAGATGGCCTACTTTCGCTGGAAAACAGCGTGAAGGAGTTGCTCGGGAAACGTTGCTCCGCGCTTTCGGGCGGTGAGCTGCGCCGAGTGTACTTATGGTCGGCGATTTCACGCAAGTCGTCAGTTTTGGTACTCGACGAGCCCACGACTGGGTTAGACGCTGTAAGCCGCGCCGAGCTTGCGGCCTATGTTAAGCGCAACAAGCAAAGCCAGCTGATCATCGTTGTCTCTCACGATGACGAGATGGTCGGCGCGGTAGAAGGGGTAGTGGATTTAGGCAGCATGTACCAAGGTAAATGATGACAAGTGTAGTGCTACCCAACTGGCAGAGATAACAAAAAGGCGATGCAGATGCACGTAGCATTCAGGCGGTTCGGACTCGGTGCCTTCACGCCATCGCAACGCTTTCAGATATAGTTCTCGTTCTCTTACTAAAGGAAACTTTAGTCTACGTCATCTTGTCGAGACAGAGGTGAAGCGAAGTGTTGTCGCGACGTATCTTATTCCAGGTGGCTCAGTATCAGCGTGAGAATCGCACCAAAGTGTACTTACGATTCTCGTGTCCCACGGACAACATGAGCTGAGCATTGAGGTTCCACCCTTTGCTGCAACTACACGGGGTTGGACGGCAATGAATATGCCGGGCCGCATACCACGCGCAGCGGGGGTCCATGTCCCAGTATGTTGCCTACAGCAGCCTCGATGTCCACGCACACATCATCTCTGCCTTCGCGTTCAATCCATTTGCCGGAGAGTGCGAGGGTTGCCAGGCCGTAGAATTCGAGCCGAACAAATGAAATGCGGTATCAGCGCATAGGATTAAACTGACGATTGCTTTGCACTGAGAATACGCTTGGAAAGCCGCTATGGGTGGCGGCCCGGGTTAAATAGAGAAGCCCGTCCGATCACTTTCATGTGGCGAACGGTCGGGCTTCTTATTCCACTTGCCAATGCTCGGCTCATATTGGAAGAAAGCTACGCTAATGTTTGCGTGACACTCCTATTTTCTCCGAAGAAAGTGTCGGATAATGAAGAATAGAATTAAAAAAGGTGCCAGATATAACGCAAGTATAAAGGCTAATCCAACGAGACCTTGCAATAATGGCATAACTCCTCCCAGACACGAGATTTTGGTATTTGTTCCCATCTTATTCTGAATTGGACCAAATAGTTCCTAGCCACAAAACTACTCGTCAACTGGATCGCACCAATCTGCTGGCAAAACACAGCTTGATTCTTTATCGACATAGCACCAATCCGCAACAGGGCACTCGGCGATGTCGTAAAAATTGCATATATCAACTCCAAGACAACAAGGCTCAACGGGAGGATGTTCATTTGAACCAACAGGATGGATATGCTTCATAACAGCTCCTCACCTTAATCCAATTAGAGACTACGTTTGATCAATGCCACAGTGATCTACAACGCAGATGCTGCCGCCATCCATGTCATAGTCGCAGTAATCGTATGCACCACAGCCATCTGCTTTATCATAAACAGTACAGATGTCAGTAATGCCCAAGAGGCAGTCAAAAGACATCGGCTTCACGCCTGCCTCGTCGCCACTTCCTGGATTAATCGGATGAATATGCTTCACGACTACCTCCCTTTGAGTGCAGAAAAACCTCAATATTGTGTATAACAAACCAAGATGTCTAGTTCACCATATTTCTAGAATGGTTTCGGCGAACGTAGCAATAAGCTTCGCAGACGGTAATCAGAAGAACGAACACCTCCACAATGGTGACAGCAATGCGCTGAACCGCTTATTCCGATACAGTAGCTTCTCGTTGATTTTTCTCCTGCGAAGATGAGTGGCGGGAAATAAGGTCAAAAGCCATCTCGTAGCACATTTTTCTATATTCACATGATGCAGGGTGTAGACTCTTGGGCAAGTAGCCGTGCTCGTCTGCAGCCTCCCAGCTACAGCCCCCACCACAGAAAGACCGAGCCCAACAGTCCGTACAGTCAGTTCTTTTTTCGACACCCTGACTCCAGTTTTCAATATACCTAGTTTCGTCAATTCCGGTGACGATGTTGCCCATTTTGAATCGCATCATCCCGACAAACCTGTGACAGGGGTATACGTCCCCTTCGGGAGTCACGGAAATAAAACGCCTGCCAGCCCCGCATCCGACAAAGGCGATCCTGTTGCTCATAATCAAATCAACTGCAGTTTTCAATGTTCTAAACAAGGGCTTTTCCCCTTGATCAATCTGTTTGAGATATTGATCCGCCAAATCTATTAGGCCCGCCCTGATTTTGTTTAATGAGTGTTCGTCGAGTTTGATATTCTCATCGAATGAGCTCACGGGCGAGAAGTAAATCCTTCTGAAGCCCATCTCTTTAAACTGAAGATAGTCTTCAACAAGGTTACAGTTATTATTTGTTAAGGTCGCTCTTGCGCCGAAGGGGAACGACTCGGAAAAACGACGAACGTTTTTGTCGATATCGGAGAAAGAGCCGCCTCCCGTCTTGTACGGGCGCGATGCATCGTGCTTGCATCCTGTACCATCGAGACTAATCAGAACAGAAAACCCGTGCTCCTTGAAAGAATTCACAGCAGTGTCATTCAAAAGCGTTCCGTTGGTCGTAATAGAATAGGTAAAGTTTCTATTGGGGTATATTCTTTTTGAATAGTCGACCGTTTTCCATATCAGCGGCTCGTTAATCATGGGTTCCCCACCAAAAAAGACGATCGCAAGCGTTTCGTTTTCCGATGAACTTGCGACGAGGTAGTCGACCGCCTTGAAGGCTATCTCGTCTGTCATCAGCAGAGGAGACGTTCCATAATCTCCTTTACCGGCAAAACAGTAACTACAACCAAGGTTGCATGCATGTGAAACGTGGAGTTCGATGGATCTAAGTTTTCGAGGCGTGTCTTTTGTTAAGAAAGTCCGCTCAGACAATCGTTGATACTCATCAATGTCGTCTTCAAGTTCTGCTATGGTCGTTTGGTCGTAGCCCTTCGCAGCAAGTGACTTTGTTAGCAACTTCGAGTTGACCGTTCTTCCCGATGCTTCAAATATGCGAAGCGCATCTTCTGATGCTTGGTCAACCTGAAAGCAATTGCGAGTGACCTCATCGAAGCAGTAACGACGATCACTTACTGAGAAAAAATGCATACGTTCCTCAATTTCATGCTGGACTGGCACTAACCTTGTTTATTGTTGCGCAGCTATAAAAAACCACCAGCGGGGATTCGGTGTGCGGCCCAATCGGACTCCCAAAAGGTTCTATTTGAGACTGGCAAGCTTTGTGTTGTTGGCACTTCGACAGCGCTCTTTATTCCAACATGGAGCCTCGCAGTTTGAGTCGACTTGCCTCTGGAAGGTCCGATCTTAACTTGATTTAGGATGAAAACAGATTACAGGCGCGCTCCTCTAGAAAGAAAGGAAACCAATCGCCGCCTTTCACCAGGAAAGTTTTTATAGCCCACCTCGAGCAAAATGAAAGATGCGAGAGCGATTGGGGAACAACGCGAATCTCCCCTTTTGGGTGGGAGCGAGCCTTCAGCCACCGGCGAACGACTCGCCCTGGTCAGAATCTGGAAGTGGTGCCGGGCCGCTTGGGCCTCCCCGGTGACTTCGTGGGGCTTACCTGCCTGACGTCGAGGAGTACATCCGCAAGATTCGTTCCCTATGCCGTTTGCTCTCACGCCCGCCTTAGTTCCAAGTCGGGCGAGCCGCCGCGCTCATGCGACCCGTGGCGGCGACACGTCGACGCCGCGCTCGCTGAGCACATCTTCGGTCGCGGGCGAGCACGAGGTCGCGCCGGCGCATCCGCTGGGACTGCTGTGCGTGCAAAACGGCTACGTGGTGAGCGTCCCGCGCTGGATTCAGCCGAGTGAGGAAGGCGTTGAGATCGGCGCGCTGGCAACGGGGGAGGGCGGCATCACCGACGACGTCTCGGCCCGCCATGCCCATATCTGGTGCGACGAGTCTGGCGCATGGTTTGTCGAGGACCTGTCGTCCACTAACGGCACCGTGGTGGTAAACGGGGCCACGAGTGTGTGTATTCAAGTAGAGCCCGGCCGCTCCGCCCAGCTCAACCCCGGCGACGAGCTCAAACTCGGCGAATCCACCACCTACGCCATCCTGCTCGGCGCCCTCTAGCCGGCAGTTAGGGACGTTCCTTTCCTGCCGGTACTTGGGGACACTCCTTGGCGCGTCAGAGCCAGTCGTCCGGGGATGGAGGGACCATTCTGGCCTTTGGCGGTCACCCGAGGTAAACCTTTACCGCCCGCCTATATTTGTCGAAATTACACTTAACGGCGGGGTACAATAAACCTGCATGCGGATTTCCGTTGCGGGCGCTTCCCATCGCCGGGGCGTGCCCGGGAGCATCCGGCATGCGGCCTTTGCGGCGCTCGGTCATGTGCAAGACGGGCGGTCGGGTCTGTGGGGCGCATCAGCTGCTCCTCGCCTCGGCATGTCTTCTCTCCACGCCACGTACCTGCTGCTGAGCCTGCCTGCCAGATGATTGGAAGCAACAGCGTAAATCCCATCACGCCAACATCCCGGCGATCGCCGGGGCCTGTATACCTATATGAGAGGAGAGGGGTATATGGCGCGTAAGTTTAAGTCTATGGACGGCAACGAGGCGGCCGCATATGTTTCGTATGCGTACACCGAGGTAGCGGGAATCTATCCCATTACGCCGTCCAGCCCGATGGCCGACCATGTCGACCAGTGGGCGGCCCAGGGTCGCAAGAATATCTTCGGCACCCCGGTCAAGGTCGTCGAGATGGAGTCCGAGGCAGGTGCAGCCGGTACCGTTCACGGTTCGCTGGGCGCCGGTGCTCTGACCACCACCTACACGGCTTCTCAGGGTCTGCTCCTGATGATCCCGAACATGTACAAGATCGCGGGCGAGCAGCTCCCGGGCGTCTTCCACGTCTCCGCGCGTTGCGTCGCTTCCCACGCCCTGAACATTTTTGGCGATCACTCCGACGTCATGGCCTGTCGTCAGACCGGCTTCGCCATGCTCGCCGAGGGTAACGTCCAGGAGGTCATGGACCTCTCGCCGGTGGCTCACCTTGCCGCCATCGAGGGTAAGACCCCGTTCCTTAACTTCTTCGACGGCTTCCGCACCAGCCACGAGATCCAGAAGGTCGCCATGTGGGACTACAAGGATCTGGCCGAGATGTGCGACATGGACGCCGTCCAGGCTTTCCGCGACCACGCGCTCAACCCTGAGCACCCGCACACCCGCGGCAGCCACGAGAACGGCGACATCTTCTTCCAGAACCGTGAGGCCTGCAACAAGGTCTACGACGAGCTTCCCGCCGTCGTCGAGGGCTACATGAAGAAGATCAACGAGAAGCTCGGCACCGATTACGGCCTGTTCAACTACTACGGCGCTCCCGATGCCGATCGCGTCGTCGTGTGCATGGGCTCCTTCTGCGACGTGCTCGAGGAAGTCATCGACTACCTCAACGCTCACGGCGAGAAGGTCGGCCTGGTCAAGGTTCGTCTGTTCCGTCCGTTCTCCATCAAGCACTTCGTCGACGTTCTCCCCGAGACCGTCCAGAAGATCGCCGTCATGGACCGTACCAAGGAGCCGGGTTCCATCGGCGAGCCGCTCTACCAGGACGTCGTCTCCGCTCTCTACGAGGCCGGCAAGACGGGCATCAAGGTCGTCGGTGGCCGTTATGGCCTGGGCAGCAAGGACACGCCCCCCGCGTCCGCGTTCGCTGTCTTCGAGGAGCTCAAGAAGGACGAGCCCAAGCGCGAGTTCACCATCGGCATTGTCGATGACGTGACCAACCTGAGCCTGCCCGAGGCCGAGGATGCGCCCAACACCGCAGCTCCCGGCACCATCGAGTGCAAGTTCTGGGGTCTGGGTGGCGACGGTACCGTCGGCGCCAACAAGAACTCGATCAAGATCATCGGCGACCACACCGACAAGTACGTCCAGGCCTACTTCCAGTACGACTCCAAGAAGACCGGCGGCGTCACCGTCTCGCACCTGCGCTTTGGCGATTCTCCGATCCGTTCGCCGTACTACGTGACCAAGGCCGACTTTGTCGCCTGCCACAACCCCAGCTACATCGTTAAGGGCTTCAAGATGGTCCGCGACGTCAAGCCGGGCGGCACCTTCCTGGTCAACTGCCAGTGGAGCGACGAGGAGTTCGCCGAGCACATGCCCGCCGTGGCCAAGCGCTACATCGCGAACAACAACGTCAACGTCTACCTGATCGACGCTATCGACCTGGCCGCTAAGGTCGGCATGGGCAAGCGCACCAACACGGTGCTCCAGTCCGCCTTCTTCGCGCTGGCCAAGGTCCTGCCCGCCGAGGACGCCCTGCAGTACATGAAGGACGCGGCTACCAAGTCCTACATGAAGAAGGGCCAGGCCATCGTCGACGCCAACCACAAGGCCATCGATGCCGGCGCTACCGCTTTCCGTAAGTTCGAGGTTCCGGCCGACTGGGCTACCGCCGAGGATGTCGCTCCCGTCGAGCTCTCCGAGGAGACCAAGTCCGCTATCGCCCAGCAGGTCAAGAACCTGCTCGAGCCCATCGATCGCATGGACGGCGACAGCCTGCCTGTTTCCGCCTTCGTCGATTGCGCCGACGGCCAGTTTGAGCTGGGCGCCTCCGCATACGAGAAGCGCGGCGTCGCCGTGGTCGTTCCCCACTGGGATGAGACCAAGTGCATCCAGTGCAACCAGTGCGCCTACGTGTGCCCGCATGCCACCATCCGTCCGTTCGCGATGACCGAGGACGAGGCTGCCGCCGCGCCCGAGGCTACCCGCACGCTCGACGCCATGGGCCCCAAGGCCAAGGGCATGAAGTTCACCATGGCTGTGTCCCCGCTCGACTGCATGGGTTGCACCAACTGCGTCAAGGTTTGCCCCAAGGGCGCCCTCGAGATGGTTCCCACCGAGCAGGAGATGGACCAGCAGCCCGTTTGGGACTATATGGTCGAGAACGTCTCCGAGAAGAAGGAGCTCATCGCGGCCAACGTCAAGGGCAGCCAGTTTAAGCAGCCCTACCTGGAGTTCTCCGGCTCCTGCGCCGGCTGCGCCGAGACCGCCTATGCACGTCTGGTGACCCAGGTCGCCGGCGACCGCATGTTCATTTCCAACGCCACCGGCTGCTCCTCCATTTGGGGCAACCCCGCTGCCACCGCTCCTTACTGCAAGGACAAGGACGGTCACGGCCCGGCGTGGAACAACTCCCTGTTCGAGGACAATGCCGAGCACGGTCTGGGCATGGCCGTCGGTTACGAGGCCGTCCAGCACAAGCTGATCGCCGCTACCCAGGACATCATCGCTGCCGATGGTCCGTCCGATGAGCTCAAGGCCGCCGGCCAGGCTTGGATCGACTCCGTCAACGACGCCGAGGCCTCCAAGGCCGCTGCCGCTGCCTACGTTGCCGAGCTCGAGAAGTGCGGCTGCGACGCTTCCAAGGCGATCCTCGCCGACAAGGCTTACCTCACCAAGAAGTCCTTCTGGATCTTCGGCGGCGACGGCTGGGCCTACGACATCGGCTTCGGTGGCCTGGACCACGTCTTGGCTTCCGGCCACAACGTCAACGTCTTCGTCTTCGACACCGAGGTCTACTCCAACACCGGCGGTCAGGCCTCCAAGGCCTCGAACCTGGGCCAGGTCGCTCAGTTCGCCGCTGCCGGTAAGGTGACCAAGAAGAAGTCCCTGGCCGAGATCGCTATGAGCTATGGCTACGTCTACGTGGCGCAGGTCGCCATGGGCGCCAACCCGGCTCAGACCCTCAAGGCCATTCACGAGGCCGAGGCCTACGACGGCCCGTCCCTCATCATCGGCTACAGCCCCTGCGAGATGCACTCCATCAAGAAGGGCGGCATGCAGAACTGCCAGGCCGAGATGAAGAAGGCTGTCGAGTGCGGTTACTGGAACCTCTTCCGCTTCAACCCCGAGGCTGCTGCCGGTAAGAAGTTCTCGCTCGATTCCAAGGAGCCCGCGGGCGGCTATCAGGAGTTCCTGATGAACGAGGCCCGTTACGCTTCGCTGACGCGTTCCTTCCCCGAGCGCGCCGAGGAGCTCTTCAAGGAGAACGAGCAGGCCGCTATGGACCGCTACGCTCACCTGCTGAAGCTCAAGACGGTGTACAACGAGGCCTAGGTCTCCCACCGCAGGATCTGAGGGCTGACCTTCGCGGACGCCCTCGGACATGAAAGAACCCCCGCTGCGCACTACGTGCGGCGGGGGTTCTTTCGTCCTGCGGAGTGTCCGCGAAGGTCAGCCCTCAGATCCTGCTACGACTACGTCCTCGGATTGTGTGGGCGGATGAAGGACGTAGTTGGCAGGTATTCCGTCCCTTTCGCTGTTTCGCGGCTTTGCCGCGAAACCTCGCGCCACTTTGGGGATGGATGGGGGACTTGGCTGTTGCCGCCTTTTCGGAGCTCTTCTTTATTCCTTTTGTTGGATGAAAAGCCCCTTGTTTTTGCAGGGGTGCATACTCGACTTATATGTGCATAGAATCTCGTATGGTGCGAGTAAGATATTGCGCTGTCCGTTTTGTGTTTAGCAGAGATGTAGTTTGCATAATCCGACATAATCCTCGCTTCATTTAAATAAAGTCGCACGTAAATTACGTAGATATGTCTGAGCTGGAGTTCTGTACGCTGAGCGGATAAAAACGACCGTTCACCGTTCCGCTATTTTCAAAATGAATAAAATGAGCGATAAAGAGAATATAAACCTTAATAAACTCGCGTATCGCACGGACGCGGGTTATTAATGGGTTGTAGGCCTTTTACAGAAAGGATTCCAGCAATGTCTAAGCCTCTTGGCAAGCCCGATCGTATTGTCGTCGCCCTTGGCGGCAACGCCCTCGGCAACAACCCCGTCGAGCAGATCGAGGCCGTGAGCAACACCGCCCATGCCCTCCTCGGCCTCATCGAGCAGGGCAACGAGATCATCATCACCCACGGCAACGGCCCGCAGGTCGGCATGATCCAGAACGCCTTCGCCGCTGCCCACGATGCCATCGGTACCCCCGAGATGCCGCTGCCCGAGTGCGGCGCCATGTCCCAGGGCTACATTGGTTATCACCTGCAGCAGGGCATCGGCCGCGAGATGCACAAGCGCTATAAGCGTTGGCACGCCGCCACCGTCGTCACCCAGATCGAGTGCGACCCGGATGATCCCGCGTTCAAGAACCCGACCAAGCCGATCGGTCCCTTCTATACCGAGGAGCAGGCCAAGGAGTTCATGGCCGAGGATCCCTCCAAGGTCTTCGTCGAGGATTCTGGCCGCGGCTGGCGTCGCGTCGTCGCTTCCCCCGATCCCAAGAAGATCGTCGAGGCTGATTCCATCCTCAACCTGCTCGACAACGAGTTCATCGTCATCGCCTGCGGTGGCGGCGGCATCCCCGTCGTCCGCGACTACGAGAACAAGGGCTGCTACAAGGGCGTTCCCGCCGTCATCGACAAAGACCTGGGCGGCGAGCTGCTGGCCGAGGACTGCGATGCTGACGTTCTGTTCCTGCTGACCGCCGTTGAGCATGTCGCCATCAACTTTGGCAAGCCCAACCAGGAGGAGCTCGAGGACCTCACCGCCGACGAGGCCGAACGCCTGGCCGACGAGGGTCAGTTCGGCAAGGGTTCCATGGAGCCCAAGGTTCGCGCTGCCATCAAGTTCGCCCGTTCTCGCAAGGGCCGCACCTGCATCATCGGCGCTCTGGACAAGGCCGCCGAGACCATGGCCGGCCTCTCCGGTACCCGCATCCACGAGTAGTCTCTACTCTGTTGCCTCTCTCGTGGGCGCCAGGCAAAGCGCCCACAAACTAGCCTCTCTTCATGAGCCCCGCAGTCCGCTCCGACTGCGGGGCTTTTGCTATTCACCTAGTCATTGGGGACGTTCTTAAATGACTAGTCAAACAAGAGCGTCCCCAATGACCACTTATTTAAGTCTGTCCCCAATGACTAGTAGTAGGCCCACATGGCTTCGACTTCGTTGAGGACCTCTACGACGCCCCAGCGGCGGGCGCTGCGGCTGGCCGAGTTGGGGTCGTAGACGCCAATCTGATTGGCATCGTCGATGCCGTAGAGCACGATGTAGTGGCCTACGTTGGTAAACGTACCGGGGCGCACTGCGGCGATGACGGGCGCACCCGAGCGAAGTGCTTGGGTAATCGATTCGCGATCGTTATAGAGCTGTGTTCCGTTGAGCCCTAGCTGCCACGCACCGCCTGTCATAAACGACCACTCGGTGGCACCGGTGGGGGCGTAGTTGCCGGCTTCGGCCAGTGCGCATATATCGACCGGCGTCTTATCGGTGTGGCCGGTCTTAAAGATATAGACCATGGTGAGGCAAGTGGGACCGCAAGCGTTTTCGCGAATAGTGCCACCGGCATAGGGCAGCTCCGACCATGCGGGGTCAATTTGGTAGATGTGGGGCATGGCGCCGGCCTGCCATTGCGAGCGTGGGGTCGAGAACGCAAAGGAGTAACCGGGCGCGACGGGAGCTTTAAGCAGCTTGTCCTCGGCAGTGGGCTCAAGACCGGCTGATCCGTGGGAGATACAGGATCCCAAAAACACAAAGACGAGGCAGGCGGCGATGGAGCAAAGCGCAAGGCGTAGGCGGCGGGCCGGAAGCGCGTGGCTTGTGGTGTGCGACGCGGGGTGAGGGGCGGAATTGCCGCGATCGCGTTGAGGTCGCGAAAAGGAGCGCTTGACGTAGTAGTCGGTCTTACGGCGATCGTAGCGGCGTGGTTGCAATGTGTCGGTCTGACGTTGGCGTGTGCTCGTACTCACGCGGTCTGACTGCTGCACGGTACGGCTTTGCTGCCGCGAAGAAGCCCCGGGCTGCTCTTGGGGGCGCTGCGGGTTGTCGTTGTCGGAGGTGCTTCTGGGCGTTGGCGTGGTGCGGCCGGCAAGGCGCACGCTTTGTGGCCGTTGGTCGCCGTCATTGTATCCGTATGCCATTCGAATCACCTTGCCTCATATGTAACTTGTCTATCCTACATAAAAAGATGCACGACACATGGGTATGTGCGCCAAAAGCCTGACAAATGGTATGAACGTTGCCGCGCCGCGCGCCAAGCGTCACGGCAACAGGTATTCAAAAGCAGACAAGATGAAAGCGTCCAAGACGAATGACGTCTCCCGCCGTTCGTCCCAAAAATGGCGCCGCTCGTTTTGCAGTTCTGCCTTCGGTCGAGCTACAAGCGGCGCTGCTGTGCCAAGGCCGTATCTTAAAGCCACGAAATAAAAGCGCGCGGCAAAACAGACCGCGCAAGGGGTGACGTCAAGGGGCGTCAAAAAGGAAAGGAGGGGAACAATGGCGGACAAGAACGCAGAAGTTGCAGTCGAGGATAACGGCGGCATGAAGAAAACGCTTTCGCTCTGGAACTTCTTCACCATCGGCTTCGGTGCCATCATCGGTACCGGTTGGGTTCTGCAGGTCGGCGACTGGATGGTCGTGGGCGGCGGTCCCGTTCCCGCTATGATCGCATTCCTCTTGGGTGCAATCTTCCTCGTGCCCGTCGGAGCTGTTTTCGGTGAGCTCACGGCTGCTATCCCCATTTCGGGTGGCATCGTCGAGTATGTCGATCGTAGCTTTGGCCGTACGCTGAGCTACATCACCGGATGGCTTTTGGCCCTGGGCAACGGCATCCTGTGCCCGTGGGAGGCCATCGCCATTTCGACCCTCGTGTCCGAGATGTTCGGCAGCCTGCCCGGCCTTGAGTGGCTGCGCGCCATCAAGCTCTACACCATCCTGGGGGCCGACGTTTACCTGTTCCCGACGCTGATCGCGCTCGGCTTTGCAGTCTACGTCATCTTCCTTAACTTCCGCGGTGCCAGCTCGGCTGCCAAGCTCCAGGCCTTCCTGACCAAGGCTCTGCTCTGCGGCATGCTGCTCGCCATGGGCGTCTCGCTGTTCACCGGCTCGCCGGACAACGCCATGCCCGTGTTCTCCCAGGTCACCGGCGCTGGCGGCGGCAAGGCCGCTACCGAGAGCACCAGCCTGTTTGCCGGCATCGTGTCGGTCCTGGTTCTGACCCCGTTCTTCTACGCCGGCTTCGACACCATTCCTCAGCAGGCTGAGGAAGCAGCCGAGGGCCTTAACTGGAACAAGTTCGGCAAGATCATCTCCCTGGCACTGCTGGCCGCCGGCGGCTTCTACATGGTCTGTATCTACTCGTTCGGCACCATCCTCGACTGGCATGAGTTTGTTAAGAGCCCGGTTCCCGCGCTTGCCTGCCTCAAGGGCATCAACATGCTTCTGTACCTGGCCATGCTCGTCATCGCCACGCTTGGACCCATGGGCCCGATGAACTCCTTCTACGGCGCCACGAGCCGCATCATGCTCGCCATGGGCCGCAAGGGCCAGCTGCCCGAGAAATTCGCCGAGGTCGACCCCAAGTCCGGCGCTCCCAAGCTCGCCTGCGTCGTTCTGGGCGTCATCACCGTCATCGGTCCGTTCCTGGGCAAGAACATGCTCATTCCTCTGACCAACGTGTCGGCTCTCGCCTTCATCTTCTCCTGCGGCATGGTCGCCCTCGCCTGCCTGCGCATGCGCTTCACCGAGCCCGACCTGCCTCGTCCCTACGAGGTGCCCGGCGGCAAGTTTGGCATCGGCCTCGCTATCGCTGCCTGCGCCATCATCATCGGCCTGCTCGTGATTCCGTTCTCTCCCGCCTCCCTCAACATGGTGGAGTGGAGCATCGTGATCGGCTGGTTGGCTATTGGCCTGGCCCTCATGGCTTTCACCAATTCCCGCAAAAAGTAACGCCTGGCCGGGGCGGATTGGGTGCGCGGTATCCTCTCTCCCGCGCACCGAACCCGGCACCACTTGGGTAGCTTTGTGAGGCCTTAACCCAACACGGCCTCGCCCACTATATGGATCCATAAGGAGGAACCATGTCCACTAAGTATGCAATCGTTGGCGGCAAGCTCATCGACGGTACCGGTGCCGAGCCGGTCGAGAACTCCCTCGTTCTCGTCGACGACAATGGCAAGATCGAGTACGCAGGTGTTATGCAGGACCTTCCCGAGGGCGTTGAGGTCATCGACGCCGCCGGCAAGACCGTCCTTCCCGGCCTGATCGACACCCACCTGCACTTCTCGGGCAACCTGACCGACGATGACACCGATTGGGTCATGCAGCCGCTCCTCGAGAAGCAGGCCGTCGCCGTCAAGCAGGCCTACGACTGCCTCACCCACGGCCTCACCACCGTCTGCGAGATCGGCCGCTTTGGTATCCAGATCCGTGACTGCATCGACAAGGGCGTCTTTAAGGGGCCGCGCGTTCTGGCCACCGGCCTCGGCTTCTGCCGCGTTGCCGGCCACGGTGACTCCCACCACTGCACCCAGGAGCTCAACAAGGAATCCCATCCCTGGGGCGACCAGGTCGACGGTCCTTGGGATCTGCGCAAGGCCGTCCGTCGTCGCCTGCGCGAGAACCCCGATGCCATCAAGATCTGGGCTACCGGTGGCGGCATCTGGCGCTGGGACTCCGGTCGCGACCAGCACTATTGCTCCGAGGAGATCCAGGCCGTGGTCGAAGAGGCCAAGATGGTCGGCATCCCCGTGTGGAGCCACTGCTACAACAACCACGCCGCTGCCTACGATTCCGTTCGCTTTGGCTGCGAGCAGCTGATTCACGGCTTCGATATCGATGAGCGCACCATGGACCTCATGGCCGAGCAGGGCACCTTCTTCACCCCGACGATCGCCTTCCTGCCCACCTGGTACGCCACTTATCCGCCCGTCTACGTCCCCGAGCTGCACGACAAGTACGAGGGCACCCTGGTCGAGAAAGAGCTGCAGCGCAACTACGACTGCCTGCGCGAGGCCAAGAAGCGCGGCGTCGTCATGACGATCGGCTCCGACTCCTTCTCCTTCGTCACCCCGTACGGCACCTGCTCCATCGAGGAGATGTACGAGTTCGTCGACAAGATCGGCTTCACCCCGGTCGAGACCATCACCTGCGCCACCCTCAACGGTGCCAAGATGTGCCACATCGAGGACGAGACCGGTTCTATCGAGGCCGGCAAGTGCGCCGACCTGCTGGTCGTCAACGGTGACGTCGCCGCCGACATCCACGTGCTCAACACCGACAACATGGACGTTATCATGAAGGACGGCTGGATCGTCGAGGCGGGCACCTTTGGCGAGGCCAACAAATACAGCGCCTAAACTACCGTTCATCGACGACTGGATGTAAAACACAGTATTTGATTGCATAATGCAATGGAGAGGGTCGCTTGCGGCCCTCTTTATTGCTATGGGTGCGATAGATAAAAGGGGATGACGGTGGATTTAAACAGGCTGATTCTGGGCAAGAGCTACAACTCTACCAAGGTCTTTCGTACGGCCCAGCATGTGGTCCAGGCCATCCTGCTCGGTGTTGTCGTTCCGGCGCTTATCCTGCTGCTTATCTGGGATTTAACCGATAATCCCAATCCCGTTCCGGGCGTTGTCGTTATTGCCGGCCTGGTCATGCTGTGCTTCTTTTTCTCGTATGTCTTTGTGGTCCCCGACGACCTCACATCGAGCGCAACCGACCGTACGCTCGCCATCGCATCAAAAATATTCGCCTACACGTCGCGCGGCCTTACGCCCGAAGCGGCCCTGGGCGCCTCTAAAATTATCCTGTCCGAGACCATCGCCTCTGCCATCTGCTTTACCGATGGCAAACAGGTGTTGGCAAGCTGGGGCGAGGACTCGGCAAAGTGCCCCGCCGGCACCCCGGTGGTGCTGCGGACTACGCTCAACGTGATCAACAGCGGCGAGCAAAGCGTGTTCTCGCGCGATGCCTCGACCGAGACAGGTGGCTACTTTCCGCGCCTGCGCGCCGGCATTGTCGCGCCGCTTACCGTGCGCGGGCATTGCGTGGGCACACTCGAGCTGTACTATCCCCGCCTGAGCAGCATTGATATGCGCCAGACGGCCCTTGCCTCGGGTTTTGCCGATCTAATTTCCACGCAGCTCGCCAGCTTTGAGCTCGAGCGCCAGGACGAGCTCACAGCCCGCGTTGAGCTTCGTGCCCTGCAGTCGCAGGTCGACCCGCATTTTCTGTTCAATACCATTAGCACGATCGTGTCGCTCGTTCGAACCGAGCCCGACAAGGCGCGATCGTTACTCATCGATTTTTCCAATTATTACCGTCAGACGCTTTCTGACTCCGATACGCTCACCACGCTCGAGCACGAGGTGGAGCAGGGCACTCGTTATATCAATCTTATGCAGGCCCGGTATGGCGACGGCCGTCTGCGCGTTTCGGTCGACATCGACTTTGAGGTGCGCGACAGCCTAGTACCGCCGTTTATCTTGCAGCCGCTGCTCGAAAACTGCATCAAGCATGCGCAGCGCGAGATCGAGCCGCTTTCTATTCGTGTTAGGGCTTTTGAGACCGATGACGGCTTGGAGATTATCGTCGAAGATGACGGCATCGGGATGAGCGAAGAAGTCTGCGCGCATCTGTTTGAGCAGCATCGCCGAGAGGAGCCCGAGAGCATTACCGCCGACGGCTCCGTCAAGCGAGGTTGCGGCCTGGCGCTCTTCAACGTGCTTCAGCGCATCCATTTCTTTTACGGAGAAGATTCTGGCATGCGCGTGAAGTCCCAGGAGGGCGTGGGAACGCAGGTCATCGTTGAGTTGAACGGCGAGCCGCATGAGCCGGCGCCGCTAACGGTGTAGCACGCGGTTGGATTGAGAGAAAAAGAGGGGAAGCGCATATGTCCGAAGGCTGGAACATCCTGGTGGTTGATGACGAGCCTCCAATTAGGGCTGAGCTACGCTATCTGTTGGAAAAGGATACGCGTGTGGGTCAGATTGCCGAGGCGGGCAATGTCACCGAAGCCGTGGAGTCGATTCTGTCGAACAAGCCCGACGTGCTGTTTTTAGACATTACCATGCCCGGTCGCTCGGGAATTGAGCTTGCCGAGACGCTGCAGAACCTAAAGACGCCACCGGTCGTGGTGTTTGTGACGGCATTTGCCGAGTATGCGGCCGATGCCTATAACCTCGATGCTGTCGATTACATCGTCAAGCCGGTCGAGGATGCCCGCTTGTCAAAGGCACTCGACAAGATTGAGACTGCCCTGGGCGCTCGCCGTGTCGTCCATGCTCCGCGCCAGCCTTTGCGCCTGACGGTGGATCGCGGGGGCAAAAAGGTGTTCATTCCCGTGGCGGATGTCTGCTACTTTGAGGCGCGCGCCGATTTTTGCAACGCCGTCTGCGCCGAGGGGACGTACCTGATCAATGAGTCGATTTCCTCGCTCGAGCGTCGCCTGGCCTCCGAGGGCTTTATCCGCGTCCACCGCAGCTATCTGGTTAATTTGGAAGACGTGCATAATGTCGAGATCGGCTCCACGGGCCTGATGGAGCTCGGGCTCGACCGTGTGAGCTCGACGGTGCCCGTTTCACGCCGTCGCGCTGCCGAGGTCAAATCGCACTTGGGGCTTGCGTAAGGGTCGGTGTGCCATCGTTTGCCGTTGCAGGTTTGGCATGACTGCGCGGTGGGCATAATGGATTGCATCGAATGAAATCGAAAGGATTATTATGCCCGCGCTCATTACGCATCATCTGTTTGGCGAGGAAAGCATCGACCGTCTTCCGCAGGGCGTTATCACGTCCGACGAGGAACGCATCGCCTTTATCCTGGGCAACCAGGGCCCCGACCCGTTCTTCTTCCACATGCTCACGCCGCGCATTTCCGACTGCATGTCGCTTGCTCAGGTCATGCACCGCTCGCGCATGTCGCGCCAGTTCTCGTGCCTGCGCGACGGCGTGTCGCACCTGCAGCCGCGCGATGCCAATCTGGGTCGCGCCTTTGCGCTGGGCCTGCTGTCGCACTATGTGCTCGATCGCAATGCCCACCCCTTTGTCTACGAGCAGCAGTTTGGCATTGTCGAGTCCGATCCCGAGCTCGAGGCTTCGGGCAGTCAAGTTCATGCCGTGCTCGAAAGCGACTTGGACGTGCTGATGCTGCAGCTCAAGCGCGATGGGGCTACGGTCGAGGATTATCCGCCGGCGGGCGAGATCGTCACCACCGACCGCATCAATCGCGTTGCCGGCGTGCTGATGAGCTACGTCGCCGGGCGCGTGTACGGTATCGACATCCCGGCGGGGGAGTACGCCGGCGCCGTAGCCGACATGCAGCTGCTCTACCGCACTATCGAGCCGGCCGGTTCGGCCAAGACGCGCGCGATTGCCCTGCTCGAGGGCTTGGTGCACGATTATTCGCTACTCGACGGCCTTGCGCACCGCGTGACGACCGAGTTGCCCGAGCGTACCGGCAACCTGGGCCACTTGGCATGGAAGAGCCCCTTTACCGATGAAGTCTCGACCGAGAGCTTCCCCGAGGTCTTTGACCGCGCACTGCTCGATTACGAGCTCACCGTCGCCCGCTTTATCGAGACCGGCGATATGGAAGCCGTGACCAACCACGTCAATTACAGCGGTCGCGTGCTCGGCGCCGACGAAGAGTTCGACCGCGAGGAGTAGGGCTCGTGCGTGCCCCTTTGCCGAATCCTTACCGGCGCCTCTGGACAATTGGGGTACGATGAACTAACTGCATATCGGGCGAAATACGAAGGGGCCCTGTCCATGAAATACACCAAGCTCGAGCGTAACTGGGTTATGTACGATGTGGGCAACTCGGCCCTCGTGCTGCTCAATACCTCGGTGGTGCCCATCTACTTTAACGCCATCAATACCGGTGCTTCCTCGGCAGACCTGGTGGTCGCCTGGGGCAACGCGCAGACGATCGCCTCGCTGGTCATTGCCATGCTCATGCCCATTCTGGGCGCGCTTGCCGATTACGCCGGCAACAAGATCAAGTTCTTCTTGGGCTTCTTCCTCACGGGCCTGGTTCTTTGCCTGGCGCAGGCTATCCCAATGTCCGCCATGGCATTTTTGACCGTGTACGTGCTGTGCACCATCGGCCTTAACTCTTCTATGACGTTCTACGACGCCATGCTGCCCGACATTACCACCGACGAGCGCATGGACGCCGTGTCCAGCTCGGGCTATGCCTGGGGCTACATCGGTTCCACCGTGCCGTTCATCATCTGCCTGGCGCTTATCATGGGTGGCCCCGCTCTTGGCGTCCCCACCATGCTGGCAACGCGTCTGTCGTTTGTCATCACCGGTGCCTGGTGGCTCATCTTTACCCTGCCGCTCATTCGCACCTATAAGCAAAAGTACGGTCGCGAGCGCGGTTCCCAGGACACCATCGGCCACATCGTGGGCGGCGTGTTCTCCGAGGTCGGACACACCATGCGCGAGATCGCCCACAACAAGACCGTGCTGGTCTACATGATCGCGTTCTTCTTTTACATCGACGGTGTGCACACGGTCATTTCCATGGCAACCAGCTACGGATCGGCTCTGGGCATCGACTCGACCCAACTGGTGCTGGCGCTGCTCGTTACGCAGTTTGTGGCCTTCCCGTCCGCCATCATCTACGGCAAGCTCGCCGGTCGCGTGGGCACACTCAACATGATCTTGGTGGCCGTCGCCGCCTATATGGGCATCGTGCTCTTTGCCGCGTTTTTCTTAAAGACCGCCTTTGAGTTTTGGGTGCTCGCTATTTTGGTCGGCTTGTTCCAGGGTGGCGTGCAGGCGCTCAGCCGCAGCTATTTTGGCCGCATCATCCCCAAGGAAAAGTCCAACGAGTACTACGGCTTCTTCGATATCTTTGGCCGTTACGCAAGCGTTATGGGCACCTTCCTGGTGTCGGTTGTCACCTCGCTGACCGGCAACCCGTCGCTGGGCGTCCTTTCTATTGGTGTTCTGCTGGTTGTTGGCTTTGTGCTGCTGGTCCGTCTGTCCCGCATGGCTCAGGCGGCGGCGTAAGGCAACCGGGCTCAGTACAGCAATTGTGCCTATCTGCAGTACTCTTTTGGAAGTAGCCGCATAAATCATTCTGACTTCCGAACAATGTTTAGCCCAAGTGGGTATGATGGAACCAGCTGGGTCGCGGGGCGTCGCCTGTGTTTGGCGGCGCCCCGTTTTTGTGTTGCAAGGAGGGTAAAGGTATGAACGCCACGGTTGTGATCCCAACATATTGGGCGGGCGATGATACCCAAGCAAACGCTCCCGGCACCTACGATCACTCGACGTCGCTCAATGCCGCCAACCCGGAACTCGATCGCTGCCTGACTTCGCTCGAACAGGTGCGCGACATTCCGCGCATCATTCTCTTGGTGGTCTGTCCGGTTTCCGCCACGGCCGACGTATCCCATCGCGTGCACGAAATCGTTAATGCGCATCCCACGCTTAAGGTCACCATCGTTACCAATACTCAGGCTTCGCGTGTTGCCGACCGCGTGGCGCAGATCGCGCCCAAAGGCTCGGGCGAGTGCGTGAGCCTGCGCGGCTACGGCGCCATCCGCAACATGGGTCTTGCCTGTGCGGCGGTGCTGGGGCACGACGCGGTTGTGTTTTTGGATGACGACGAGACCGTCATCGATGCCGACTTTATGAAGCGTGCGACCTATGCACTGGGTCAACAGACACGTCAGGGCCTGCCGATTTTAGTCAAGAGCGGATACTTTTACGATCGCGACGGGTCGCCGCTGGCTCCTACGGACAAAGTGGGCATTTGCCATCGCTGGTGGACCAAGCGTATCGAGTTCAATCGCTGGATGAAAAAGGCGCTCTCGGGCACCCGCATCTCGCGCTCCAATTACGTGTGCGGCGGCCTTGTGGCTCTGCACGCCCGCGCCTTTACGCGTGTGGCCTTCGACCCGTTTATCACCCGCGGCGAGGATCTGGACTATCTCTTTAACATGCGCATGTTCGGCTATGACGTGTGGTTCGACAACGAGTGGACCGTACGCCACCTGCCGCCCGAGTCCGAGAAGCGCTCACCGCGCTTTATGCAGGACGTGTACCGTTGGTACTACGAGCGGGCCAAGCTGACGTTCGCTGCGCACCAAAAGGAGCTCATTCCGGTTACGGCCGCATCACTCATGCCCTATCCGGGTCCGTGGATCTCGCGCGAGCTCGACGACCGCGTGCGCAAGACCGCCATGGTTCGCAGCATGTTTACCCGCGAGCACGAGGGGTATCTGCGCATCTGGCGTCATGGTATTGACGAGGCCAAGACCTATGCCCGCCAAAACGCCGCAAGCTACCTGCGTTTTCAGAGTTTCTGGCCCAAGATCATGGACGAACTTTGGCGCGACGCACAACTGATTAGCATCCTGGAGGGGGCTGAATGATCGACCGCCGCGCCCAGCGCGATAATTCAATTTCAATCTTTCGCATCATCGCCGTTGTCTGCGCCATTTGCGTGCTGGTGTACTTTATCTTTGCCCTGGCGACTGGCATTGAGCCGATTGCCACGGTGATCGCCTGTGCGCTGCTGTGCATCTTCCTGTGCATCTTTATCTATTTGACGCTCAATCCCGATTCGGTGCGCTCCCAGTACACCGAGGAGACGCTCTCGGTTGCCTCGGCCATGCTCGAGGACATTAAGGGCGGCCTGACGCAGGAATCGGCGCTTTTGATGTGCCGGCGCATCCTGCCCGAGACACGTGCCATGACCGTTGCCATCACCGATGAGAGCAACGTGCTGGCCTGCGCGGGCGAGTTCGAGGAAAAGCTGCTGCCCGATTCGCCCATCCACACGCTTGCCACGCGCTACGTCATTGAGCACGGCATCGTGCAGTCGTTCAACCGCGTGGTGGACGTGGTGGGTTCGGATGGCTCGCACAACCATGTTCCCGCCGGCATCATCGCGCCCATCAAGGTGGGCGACCGCACCGTCGGCACGCTCAAGTTCTACTACAAGACCCCGCGCGCCGTCGACCGTACCCAGTATGCGCTCGCCTCGGGCTTTGCCGAGATCCTGTCCACGCAGCTCGCCATCCACGAGCTCGAGGTGCAAAAGGAGCTCACGGCCCGTGCCGAGGTTCGTGCCCTGCAAGCGCAGATCAATCCGCACTTTCTGTTTAACACGCTCAACACCATCGCGTCGTTTACGCGTACCGACCCGCTGCGCGCCCGCGAGCTGCTGCGCGAGTTCTCCTCGTTCTATCGCGCCACGCTCGACAACTCGGGATCGCTTATTCCGGTCTCGCGCGAGGTCGCACAGACCAAGCGCTACCTTACCTTTGAGAAGGCCCGCTTTGGCGAGGACCGCGTGCTTGCGACGTTCGATGTGTCCGAGGACGTGGAAGATACGCTGGTGCCGGCGTTCGTGATCCAGCCGATTGTCGAGAACGCCGTACGTCATGGCATGGGCGATGACGACGCCCTGAGGATCGACGTGACCGTTCACCAAGACGGCGAGGATGCAATCTTGATTGCCGTGGCCGATAATGGCGTGGGCATGGATGAGGGTACCGCCGCCAGACTGTTTGACGAGCGTTCTGCCCGTCCCGACGCCAGCTCTCCCCAGGGTGGCGGCGCCGGTGTGGCCATGCACAATATTTCGGAGCGCATCCATCGCTTTTATGGGCCGCACTCCTATACGCGTGTCGAATCGGCGCCGGGCAAGGGCACCAAAGTGCTCCTTCATCTTGATTTGTCAGAGAGCATCTTCGACATTCAAGAGTAAAATAAAAGGCTACGGGCTCAACGTCATGCGACGGATGCCCGGCGTAGTTAGTTGACGAAAGGTTTTATCCCTATGCTGCGTGCGATGATTGTGGATGATGAGGCGCCGGCTCGCTCGGAGCTTCGCTTCCTGCTCGAGCAAACGGGCAAGATCGGCACGATCACGGAGGCGTCGAGCGTCCGCTCCGCCATCGAGATGCTTATGGAAAGTCGCGTGGATGTCGTGTTTCTCGATATCTCGATGCCCGGTGCCTCGGGCCTGCAACTTGCCGAGGCGCTGCATAAGCTCAAAAATCCGCCGGCGATCGTGTTTGTGACTGCGTATAGTGACCATGCGGTCGAGGCATTCGACGTGGATGCCGTCGATTATCTGATGAAGCCGGTCGAGGAAGCTCGCTTGGATCGCGCGATCGAGAAGGTCATGCAACGCACCAAGCCGGTTACGGACAGCAAGGTGACCATCGAGCGTATCCCGGTGGAAAAGGGCGGCCGCAAGGTGCTCATTCCCGTGGACGACATTCGCTTTATCATGGCCAAGGACGATTACTCCTGCATCTATACCGTCGATGATCGCTTTTTGTCGACGACCTCGCTGGCGCAGTTTGAGGCCAAGCTCTGCGACTTTGGCTTCTTCCGTGTTCACCGCCGCTATATCGTCAACTTGGCGTGCGTCACGGATGTGGAGACGGTGCCCTCGGGCGCCATCCAGCTGGGCATTACGGGCGTCGACGAACGCGTGCCGGTTTCGCGCCGCCGCGTCGTGCCGCTCAAGAAGGCTCTGAGTCTCTAGCACACTGGCCCCGCAGCCCTGTAGACCCATCGTCTGCGGAGCCGTGGGGCCTTTTTTGTATGTATCTGCCGAATCGTTTTTTGCGGAAGGGATCCCATGAACAGTGCAAGCGCCAAGCGTATCGACATCATCTCGGACACCCACGGCTATTTATCGCCTGCGCTCTTGGATGAGCTTGAGGGCGCGGATCTGATTATCCATGCCGGCGACCTCACGTCAGAGATGGACTACGAGCACCTATGCACCATCGCCCCCGTGCGGGCCGTACTGGGTAACAACGATTACTACCGCGACTACGGCCCCGATGTAGACCGTCTTGCGCTCTTTACCTACGAAGGCCTTAAATTCGCCGTAGCCCACTACCGCGAAGACCTTCCGGTGGGATCCGTAGACGTAGCCATCAACGGCCACACCCACGTAACCAAAGAAGTCCAAGTGGGCCGTTGCTTAGTCCTCAACCCGGGCAGCGCCAGCTACCCCAGAGGCACCCGAGGCCCCACCATGGCCAGAATGCTAGTAAAAGACGGCAAGATCCTAAGCACTAAGTTTATTGACCTAGAGTAATCACAACAAAAACGGGGGATGCAGATGCGTCCCCCGTTTCCATTTGAGCCAATGGTCGAGCTTCAACAAAAACAATCAGACCAACCCCGCCGAGGAGCACGCGGGCTAGCCGCGCAGCGGCGCACGCCCGCAAAACTGGTTGAATAATGTGACGGCAGGGAGGGCTTCCGGGGCTGAGGGCGGGGGTTAAGTTTGTCGCGAGTTCCGCACGCAAAGGAAAGCACTTAATGTGCTTTCCGTCTTGCGCAGGACTGTAGAGCAGCAAACTTAACCCCCGCCCTCAGCCCCGGAAGCCCTCCCGGAGGGACCCAAAAAATTTTTTCAAAAAAGTTGTTGCGCGCCGGACAGACTTCTGTGTATACTAATCCCCGCAGCGCACGCGAGCGGAAACAAACGCGAACGTCTGCCTGGGGAGTTAGCTCAGTTTGGTTAGAGCGCCGGCCTGTCACGTCGGAGGTCGCGGGTTCGAGCCCCGTACTTCCCGCCAACGCAATTAAAGCCACGTCTTCGGACGTGGCTTTTTGCGTTTGATGCACTTTGTTTCGATAGAACGATCGCCCTGGTGCATCTTCGCCCAGAATCCCCGCGCCTTCGGGAACGCAAGTAAAATCTAATAAGTATATCTGTCTGAACAAGGTTGATTTCCGATCTCAGCCGAACACATTAGGCGGACAGGCCGTTCCCGCAGCTAGCCGAACGCCCCCGAGGCCCCTCCTGGGGTCCGGGGGCGCCGTTTTCCCAGTTGAAGGAACGGTGGAGATGTGTTTCGATGGGTCCGGTGGCCATGCTCCGCCCGCCGCCCGGCACCTCTTCCCAGACTCAGCCGGACGGTCGGTCCGTCTATTCC
>JAXJCG010000022.1:0-51204 GCA_036302525.1 Collinsella sp.
AGGGCACGCCGCCGACGGAAACGGGGCCGCGCGCCAGCGCGCCGGAGCCAGTCGCGTAGTACCAGGTGCCGCCGTCGAGGACCCATCCGGTCGCCATCGCGCCGGAGGCGTTGAACCAGTACATGGAGCCGTTGCACTCGTAGAGCCCGGTGGCCATTACACCGCCCGCGTCGGGGTCGAGCCAATACCAGGCTCCGCCCTGGCGCAACCATCCGGTATACGCTTTGCCGTCAGAGGTTGCGTAATACCAAGTGCCCTCTTTTAACTGCCAGTAATAAAGAGAGACATCAACATACGCGTAATTCATATCAACATTTCCGCTAATACCAGAAACTTTTCCGCGGCTTGTATACTGCCAAAAGCTGTAACTGGCGGTATAGTGACATTGGGAGTTGTATTGAGCAATCCAATGATCCCAAGAACCGCTCTTAAATACAGGGTCGGTCAATATATTGTTAAACCAATTTAGGTTTGCATAAATGCCTGGCTTATATCCAGCACTAGAAATCTTATTACAGAATGTCTGAGCTCTAGATGCAATTCCGGATTGACGACCATCTGCAATAATTGTCTTGTCCTCAAGATCGTAATACACCGGTAGCCTAGGATTGTGCCCCGATAGGCAGTCAATCACCATGGACGCCTCATCGGCTGCCTGTTGATTATCAAAAGCATATGAATAGACATAGACGCCGTAGGGAATTCCGAGTCGCTCGCACTCAGAAATATTTCGATTAAATTGATAGTCAACTCGACCGCCGAAAGACGGAGCGCCAAACCCAACGCGCAGAATAGCGAAATCGATGCCAGAAGCTTTAACTGCGTCCCAATCAATACGCCCTTGGTGCTCGCTGACGTCAATGCCCTGAGCTGTAACCCCATCGGGAAGAGCGTCCATAGACAATAAAGCTATTCCGTCTTCTTCGGAAGAAGCATCATCTGAAACTAATTGTCCACCCTCATAACGCCAAGAATTCTCAACCAGAGTCTGAGCAGCCTCTGCATCCGCAGGGCATACAAACATAGAAACGGGCGCAAAGAGCATCAGCACCAACAATGCCGAAAACAACTTAAGATGTTTGTTCATGTAAACCTCGTCATTCGCTCTTGATTGCGTCTAGCTTACATCATAGCTATGAAAGATTCCCGAACATCTAACAGGACAAGATGCCATCTAGGACAATAAATAGTTGGGCGCAATGCTGCAAAGAAAAGAAGAACTTACCGGCAGGGTTGAACCCGCAGGCTCATTGCCCCCTCCTCTTGCCCCCAAGAATACCGACTTCAAATAAACTTTCAAACCAGATGTCAAAAAGGTAGGGGGCCCAGAGAGTCCCCTACAACTCGGAATTCTAACGAATCAGTATTACTTTCGATGGGCCCAAAGCGGTCAAACCGGAGATGCGATTTCCATAACCATCACTATGCCAGAACAAATTTTCGCTCGGCGAATTGCCCCAGAAAAAGCCAATGTGGCTATCGTCCGCATATGGGTTGTAAGGATTGAAGAACACAATGTCCCCCTTACGAGCCAAACCACTACGTAACAACTCATCAATAGAGTTGAAATAAGTCACGTTCGCACACGTATCGATAGCGTAGCCGTACCAACGATAAGCGTTTACGCAGCCGCCCCTTCCGGGACCTCCACTCCAAGGGGAATGGCTCTGCTCGGCGGCAATGGGAGCTAAATTCCCGCCCGCCTTCATATATGCATGCGATACAAATCCACCACAATTCATGCCCGTATAACCGTCCCAACGCGGATCACCCTTTGGGTACATGCACGTTTCCTGGCTGAGATGCGTGTCGTAGCGTGTTCCACGGTAATAGCCGTCGTTTTCGTGGCTCATAAGCCAATTGACCAAGCTGGACCTATTGACCCCCAAAACAGAACCAGACGTATTCAACCATGCACCACTTGCATTGAAGTAATAGTCAACGCCATCGATTTTCAGCCACCCGTTAGCAAACATGGCACCCGAAGGCTGGAGCCAGTACCACGTACCGCCGTCATTAAGCCATCCAGTTTTCATCTTGAATGTGGAAGGGTCCATCCAATACCACGCACCGTTGACATATTGCCAACCAGACTTAAGGACACCATTGGAAGATGCGTAGTACCAAGTATTGCCACTTTCGTCAGAAGCGTCTTTCGACATAATCCAACCAGACGCCACGTTAACGACACCATTCGCATCCGCATAGAAAACCGCATCTCCAATATGAATCACACCTGGCAATGAAGACGAGTCAGTACGATCAGCGACTACAGGAGATCCATCAGATGAAGTAGGCAACGGCTCGCTCAGTGCTCCAGACGAATTCGCCCATGCCATACCATCGTTCAAGTTGATCCAGCACGAAGATGCCATTGCACCGGAATCATAAGAAAAATAGCGCTTGCTTCCTACCGCAAATTCACCAGTACGCATTGCGCCGGATACATCATCAAGGTAATACCAGGCGCTTCCGGACTTTATCCATCGCCCTCGTTGAATAGCTCCGTTTGATGCGGCGTAATACCAAGTACCATCAGCAAGTGCCCAGCCTGTTGCCATGGCACCTGAGCTCGTAAGGAAATAGGTGGACGAGCCCACTTGCACAAAGCCCGTGAGCATAATATGGCTTCCTGGATCCAGGTAATACCAAGAATTCCCTAGAAGTAACCAACCTCCATGCAGTAAGCCGTTGGAGTCAGCGTAATACCAGTTGTTGTCAGTAAGTGCCCACTGGGAGGATAGCATGGCCCCTGAACTGTTAAAGATATAAGAGGTGCCATTGCATTCATTCAGCCCGGTGGCCATAGAACCGTCTGCAGGATCAAGCCAGTACCAACGACCCCCATCCGAGAGCCAGCCCTTTACCAGAGCGCCAGAGCCGGAAAAATAATGCCAGACAGAAGCATCAAGATGCCATCCGATAAGCATTGCACCAGAAGAAGAGAATCCATACGTGGCTCCCCCAATCTGCAGCATCGCATCGTGGACCATCTTGCCCTCATCATCCAGCCAATACCAGTTGCTGCCGTCTGAAAGCCAGCCTTTTACCATGGCGCCAGAACCGGAGAAATAACGCCAAGCAGAAGTGGAGCCCGTAGAATCTAGGTACCAGCCGACACGCATTGCGCCCGAAGAGGAGAAGGCATACGTCGCACCCCCGACTTGAACCAACCCATCCTGAGCCATTCGACCTTCGTCGTCGAACCAGTACCAGCTACCGTCTATATGTCTCCAAGAAGAAACAGCGATTGTTCCGTCGGACAAGCCCCAACGCCAAAAACCAGCCCCTTCTTCGGGTGATATCCACCCCTGATGCCAAATAATTTGATTCGAAACCTCGGAAGGGGTCTCATTATCCACCTGAGAGTTCTGCTCGACAGCGAAGGTCGATTCGCGCTGAGCATCAACGCCTGACTCGACAGAAGCAATAGCAACGTTAGATGCGGGACCTTCGTCAGTGTTATTCGAATCAAGGGCGTATAACATCGAGGGCGAACCCAAAAGGAGCCCAAAAGAAATGAGGCCCGAAAAAGCCAGCACTCCGAATGACCATTTCTTCATAACAGCACGGTATCCAATCACGCAGCGGCCCCGTCGCTTCAGGGCAACGGGGCCTCAATCAAAACTAGCTCAGTAATGTGCTAGCCAATTTGCTGGCAGTTTTTGCACTCTCGTGAAGCGCCACGCCTCTGGGCCTCCTGAATAGAGATCTGCGAATAGCCCTTTGCGTCCTTACCAACGGTACGGCACTTATGCGTATGGTAAACATCGCTACCGTTCTTATACCAAACTAAACCGTAGCCCGGAATCCACTTGCCGTCCTCGCCGACATAGTAGGAGCCAACCCAGGCATTCGTAGCCATGGCACCGGAAGACTGGAGGTAGTAGTCGCCGACCCAGGCGTCGTGAGCCATAGCGCCGGAACCGCTAAAGTAGTACCAGGCGCCGCCGACCTGACGCCAGCCGGTGGCCATCGCGCCGGAATCGTCGAACCAGTACCAAACTCCACCAACGTTAGCCCAAGAGTTAGAGGCCATAGCGCCCGAACCTCCGAGCCAATACCACGTGCCGCCATTGCTGAGCCAGCCGGTTGCCATGGCGCCCGAACCGCTCGCATAGTACCAAGAGCCGCCTGCCAAGAACCAGCCAGTGGCCATTGCACCGGAGTCGCCGAACCAGTACCAGGAGCCGCCGAGGCTGCGCCAGCTGTTAGCGACCATGGCGCCCGAGCCGTCGAGGTAGAACCACGTACCGCCGATGTTGAGCCAGCCAGTGACCATCGCACCGGAGGCATTAGTGTAGTACCAGGTACCCGAATCGTTGATCCAGCCAGTCAGCATGACCCCAGATTCGTTGAAATAGTACCAAGCCCCGCCGAGATTATGCCAACCGGTCAATAGCTCACCGTCGGAGGTCGCATAGGACCACTTTCCGTAGATGGAGTCGTAGAACCAGCCACTATGCTGCATGCGGCCATCGGCGTTGGCACCAGGGGTGTTCAGGAAGTAGTTCTTGCCGTCAATCTGAACTCGGCCGTATGCCATATCATGGTTTTCGGGATAGAAGTAATACTTGTCCCCACCGATAGACTGCCAGCCCGACACCGCGGTCCCGTCAGCGCCAAAATAGTACCAGACAGCTTCGTATTCGTTATGCCACTGGTTCGTGACCATGGCGCCAGTTTCGGGATCGAAATAGCGAAGGTTGCCGTCCTCGCACCGAACGAGTCCAGTCTTCGGACGACCGTCGGAACACCATTCCGTAATCGGTCCACCGCCTCCGCCACCGCCAGCAATATCAGCAAATGAGGGCGCCGGGGCAACCGTCATGCAGGCAGCAGCAAATGCAACAACTCCCAGCACTGTTAGTCCGTGCCATCTTTCTCGAAGGTTTTTCATACGACATCCTTTTTCCGAGATTTAAGGCTCTCTTAAGTTATTTTTAAACTATCAATTCAGTATTTCAACGGGAAATCGATAAAAGGTGTCTTTGTGACTGCAATTTAAATATGAGTCGCCACACCTCAACCGTTACACTAAATAGCTTCTAAGGCAAACTTAGCGCATGAGCGAACTGATTAAACGAGTGAACTGAATAATAAAGCAACAAAATACAAACCTTGGTCATCAATCACATCTACCGCGGGCCGATAACGCCCGCCTCATGTGCTGCGATATAATCAATCTCACTAGATGCCAAATCAGCAAGCCGAAGGAGCTGACGTGCTAACAATTCACTATGGTGATATGGAAAACGTTATCTACAACACGTCCGTTTACTTCGATAACGTATATTCGCCCCAGTGGTTTCAAGACTCCTTTGCCCAAAGGGTCATAAAATCCATCGACAAAGGCACCGTGGTAGGCCCCAATGCAATCGATACCAAGATTCTAGGCATCATTCCTCCCGAGAAACTATCCAGCGGCACCAAAACGCTACTGCTTATGTACTTTATGCCGCAGAATATATATAACGCCTCAAATTGCGGTGATAATTGCGCCTACTGGATTCTGAGGATCGCCGCGCAAAAGGATCTAACAATCAATCTCTACCACATAATGGATTTTGGAAACGGCAAATTCACGGTAACCATTGCAAATACGGGCGATATAGTCCACACAATGTTTGACCTTGTCCCCATAGCTGGAAAATGCCTAAGGGAGAACTCCTGATGCGCGGATCATACAAGGTAATTATTCAAAATAACCGGGTTCAGTTTAAACTGACCATCAATAGAAATCTGACCATCATCCAAGGTAACAGTGCTACAGGCAAGACAACTCTGCTTGATATGGTGGCAGCTCACGAAGAGCTTGGGGCACAAAGCGGCGTAACAGTAAGTTGCAAAGTGCCCTGTAAAACAATATCTGGAAAATATTGGCGTAGAGATCTCCAAGAGATTTCCAGCAGTATTGTTTTTATTGATGAGGGCAATACTTTTGTTCGATCAAGAGAATTTGCCCATGAAGCAAAGCGTAGCTCAAACTACTACGTAATTGTCGCCAGAGAGTCACTGCGCCAACTGCCCTATAGCGTTGATGAAATCTACGGTCTTAAGAACACCAACCGAACCACGACGAAGTATCCCGTTTACTCTCGTGTCTACACCTCTACATATCGTATTTACGGTGATACTGATTTTAGAGGCGAGAGGCCCGAGCTTGTCATTGTCGAGGACACAAATTCGGGCTACGAATTCTTCAGTTTGCTATGCAAAAAGAGCAGCATTAAATGCATCAGCGCGGGAGGCAAATCAAATATTTGCAACTGCATTATGGACGCACCGGAAAACGACATCCTCGTGATTGCCGACGGTGCCGCCTTTGGACCAGAAATTGCGGAAGCAGCTGCTCTATTGCGCCGAAAGAACATCAAGCTATTCCTACCGGAATCGTTTGAATGGCTCGTGTTGAAGTCGGGATTATTCAACAGCAAACACATTAAGGACATGCTGCTTAACCCCGCTGAACATATCGAAAGCTCAAAGTTCTTTAGCTGGGAGAAGTTCTTTACTGCAGAACTCATCGAATGCTCACGAGACACACGTTTTCGATATGACAAGAGCTGCTTGAACGAGGAGTACCTGAACCCCACCGCTCTTGCAGCTCTGGAGGATACTTTGCCGGACCTTGGCATTACTTCGCACTAAAACGAGAAGTACTCACTGTCGGAGGATAGGTTTGGTCCGAGCCACGGGTCGCCATCGAGGAAGAACTCGGGCCAGTGCTGCATGAACAGCGCCTGCTCACGCTTCCAGCGGCGCAGCTTTTCCTCGTTGGCCTCTTCCCTGCCGCGCGAGGTGAACTCGTAGTGGTACAGCTCGGCATAGGGCGTAAAGATGGTGCGGTAACCCGCCTCCCACACGCGCAGGCAAAAGTCTGCGTCGTTAAAACCGACGGCGAATTCCTCGTTGTAGCCGCCGACGCGCTCAAATACGTCGCGTCGCACCATCTGGCAGGCACCCGTCACGGCGCTAAAGTTGCCCGGGCGCACGGCACGGGCAAGATAGCCCTCGCGCTTTGCCGAGAAGTCCTGGTTGGCATGGGCAAGTGCGCCACGCACGCCAACCAAAATGCCGGCATGCTGCACCAGATGATCGGCAAAGTAGAGTTTGGCGCCCACCACGCCCGCATCGGGACGCTGCAGATAGCCCATCATCTCTTCGATAAAGTCCGGGCTTATGACCTCGGTATCGTTGTTCAGCAGCAGCAGGTAGTCACCCTTGGCGTGCTTCACACCAAAATTGATGATCTGAGAGTAATTGAACTCGCCCGGCCAGTACACAACGCGCGCGATGCCCTTGCCTTCGGATGCTGCAGCCACGCGCTCTGGCAGGGTTTCGTAATACGCAAACGTCTCCGGGGCTTCACTGTTGTTCTCCACCAAGACGATCTCGTAATTGGTATACGTGGCCTTCTGGGCGATCGACATCACACAGGCATCGAGCGTCTCAATGTGATCCTTGGTGGGGATCACAATGCTCACCAGCGGCGCAGGCTCCGGCAGCGCATGGCGCATGCGGTAGACAAACGGCGTCTCGGTCTCCTCGACCGTTCCGTGAACGCCCAGCGCGTTAAAGTGGCGCTGCAGCGCAAGACGACCCGCTTCAATGGCATACGGCTTGCTATCGGCAGAGCCATCGGCGGTCGATCCCGGATGCACGCGCCAGTGATACAGCACATGCGCAACGTGCTCAAAGCGCGCGCCGGCTGCAAGGCAGCGAAGCGTCAAGTCGTAGTCCTGGGCGCCCGCAACGTCTTCTGGGGACATACCAATGTGATCGATGAGCGCCTTCTCCACCATCAGGAAATGCGTCACGCAGTTATGGCTATAGAGCAGGTCGACGTTGAGTACGGTCTTAAAGACCGGCTGGCCCCACTCCCCCGTTTTCTGGAACATGTCCTCATCACAGAACAGGACCTGGGGACGCTCGCCCTCGGCCGCCTTGTTCAGCGCGGAAACATACTGGAATAACGCGTCCGGTTCCAGAATGTCATCGTGGTCCAAGAAAGCGATGTAGTCGCCTGTCGCTTGCTCGATACCTGCGTTGGTGTTGACCACAATGCCGCCGTTGCCGGGAAGCTCGATGCGACGGATGCGCTCGTCGTTGGCACCTGCCGCAAGGGTGGCCACCGCGTCCCATTCGGGCGAGGCGTCCATAAGCAGCAATTCCCAGTTGTCATAGCTCTGGGCTTGCACCGATTCCAGCAGCTCGCGCAGGTAGACCCGATCAGTCTTGTAGCACGGCACCACAATGCTCACGAGCGGTCTATAGGCAAAGGCCGCCGAAGCGACACGCTGGCACGCCAAATCGCCCGGCTTTGCGCGATGCTGCTCAAACCAACGTCGATAAGCTGCGTCGTCTGCACGCGCGTCCTTCATACGGTTCCAGCTGTCGTCGACCATGCCGTTGTACAGGCGACCATCCATGGCGCAAAACCCGCTTTGGATCCGCTCTGTGGAATCGCTCACGATCGCGACAAAATCTCGTATATCCTGAGGCATCTCAACACTCAGATACGATTTATTGATGCGGCAACCGTTGCGCTGGGGAACATCGACCTGCGATTCAAACACATGCACGGTAACATCGATGGCATTCATATGCGTATCGAAGATCTGGAGCTCAGGCGCGCACTGGGGGTCTCCCGCCCAGGTAACCTCATAGCGCCACACCGCGCCGACGTCTGCCGGCAAATAGCGAATGGCATCGATCTCGTAGCGGCCGCAGTGTTCGCCACGCTGCGCATCGCGGATAAGCGCGCACAGCGCAGGCTTTGCTTTGTAGTTGATCTTGGATTCCAATTTGGCCACGCGGCTATCGAGACGAATAGAGCCCAAACTTTGGCCACCGGATGCAAAAACGGCATCCATCGACGAGCCATCCAAAAACGGAAGCACCAAAACGGCGAGCTCGCGCTCGTAATCGGAAACAGAAGGGCATAGCGCCAGCACACGGCCATGATCGACCGGGAGCACCAGTGACGGCAAACAAGAACCGCTCGTAGTCGCATGGGCAAACGCCTGAGAGGCCTCCCGCTCAATAAGCGCGGCGACATCCTGACCGGCAAAACGAAGCAGCACAAAAAGACGGCCCTGGCTGCGGCAAAGTGCCAAACGCTTGATACTCATCTACACTTCTCGCTTTCCCAGGGCGTTCGCTGCCACGCGCTTGCAGGCACCCAGGCGCCCAAACCTCAAGACATCGTAATCGAACATGAGCTTTTTGCACGCACGGACATTGGGGGCCTTGCTGGTAAGCGCCGCACGCACCATAGCAGCAACAGAAGGAGCGCATTGTGCGAGCGCAGCATCGCTGCCCACGGCAGAACCGGCAAGCGCCGTGGCAACGGCAGCAAACACCTTGCCGCAATCCGTACTCAACAGCCTGAGCGCATCGTACAGCACCAGATCGCAGAGGAAGTACGCCAGGTCATCGGCATGCTGAGCATCGAGACCGTCGCGCTGCCAGTCAGCCAGCACCGCAGAGTAAAACTTCACGTGCTCCAGCAGACGCGTCTCGTCGTCGTAGCGCATGGTGTCCATGAGCGAACCCTTGCGCGCCACGCGGTAATCATACAGCTTGTTCGAGATAAGCGCGGTCTTGTGCGAACGACCGTACACGGCAAAATCGAAGACCTGGTCCTCGCCATACTTAACGGTTTCGTCGAACACGATCCCGTTGCCCAGCAAAAACTCACGCTTGCAGGCGGTGCGCCATGCAAACGGGCGAGATGCTTCCTTAAACAGTAGGTCGGAGCTATAGCCTTCAAACGACACATCGCGCGGGCTCAGCACATAGTTAAGCCACGGATACCCCGCCTCAAGCGGATACGGATTCGCGCCAAAGGTCAAAACGTCGCAGTCCTCGCGCTCAAAGGCATCGACGATCACGCGGCATGCATCGGGCGTAAATCGGTCGTCGGAATCCAAAAACGCAACGATAGGCGCCGTGGACGCGGCGATGCCTGCATTACGCGCACTCGACAGGCCGCCGTTCTCCTTATCGACCAGCGTAAAGCGCGCGTCCTTTTCGCAATAGGCAGCCGCAATATCGCGCGAGCCGTCCGGCGAGCCATCGTTGACCAGCACGCCTTCCCAATCGGGCATGTCCTGCGCAAGCAGGGAGTCCAGGCACCAGGCCAGGCACTCCTCCACTTTATAGATGGGAACGACAACGGAAATCTTGGGGGTAGCCATAGTCACTCGCTCCTACTGTGCGGCCGGAACGTCATCGGGGTGCGGGTTGTCGCCGTAGGTGCACTGATACGTCAGCACACGCCAGACCAGCGGCAGGCCGCCAATCTTAAAGTAATGCTTAAACGTATTGAGCTTGCCCGGCTTCTTAAAGTCAAAGCGCGAATCGATATAGGCGCGGGGCGACTTGACCATCAGGCGCAAGTCGGTCTCGCCACGCGGATCAAACAGCGACAGATCAAAGCGACCGGCATCCCAGTCGGCCTTGAGCTCGGACGAGGCTTTCTTCCAAAACTGCTCGCGCAGTTCATCGACCAGGCGCTCATCGTTCCAACGGTACGTATCGACCTTCATGCGCATTAAAATACCCTGAAGCTGAGCCTTAAGCTCGGGGCGTTCATCCAAAAAGCGCTGCATCTCGGCGTATTCGTCGCACACGCAAAATACCTTGTTGGGCGAATTAACGGAGCTCTTCTCGTTGTCTTGGCGATAGCACAAAATGGGGTCCGCGATAAACGCAGCACGCTCGGCGCATGCCCAGACCTTAAAGTTAAAACCCGCATCCTGATACGAGGCACCCGGCGTGGGAAGGAAGCGAATCTGATTGTCGTTGAGGAACGCGCGCCGATAGATGGCCGACCAAATGGAAGGCTTACGGTAAAAGATGCCCGGGCGGTCGACGGGGCGATACGCCGCACCCGTCATATACTCGTCGATAATCCCAAACAGTTCGCGGCACTCCGTTGGCGTGGACCAATACAGGTAGAAATCGCCTTTGACCACATCGGCGTGCTCGGCATCTGCCCTGGCAACCAGTTTTTGAAGCGAGTCCTCAAACATAAAGTCATCGGACTCCAAGATGCCCACGTACTCACCGCGGGCCATCTCCAAACCGCGGTTCATCGAGTCGCCGTAGCCGCTGTTGGCTTTGTCGATCAACTTCACACGGGGGTCGCGCTCCATGTATTCGCGGATGATATCCGGCGAACTGTCGGTGGATCCGTCGTTGATGCAAATGATCTCGATGTCCTTGAGCGTCTGCGCCACGGCGGAATCGAGGCACTCGCGCAGATAGCGCTCGACGTTGCAGATGGGGACAAGCAGCGAAACTTTAGGGGTATCAGAGTTCTGCAAGAGAACCTCCTGTTGAGTAGCGTGTAACAGCGTCATTTTAGCAGCCGAATTGTGGCGAGCGGCAGCACCTGGAATTAGAGAAAGCGCTCCAGGCAGGCTTTGAGACCGCGGGTCGAAAGATAGAACAGCGTGGCATCTGCCATCGAAACGCCCGAGGTCGCCGCAACGAGCTTGTGGGCAACACGCCGAACGGCGCCCTTAGCAGGCATATCCGCCCACTCCGTTCCCAAAAACGTCGTGAGGTCCATGTTGACGCGAGCCGTCACGCGATGGAAGTCATCGGAATCCAAGCGCGCCAAATCAAACACGATAAGGTCCAGGAACCAGGTGATTAGCTCGCCGGGACACAGGTCCATAAGACCGTAGCCCGCCCAGTCCTCCAAGACCTCCTCGAGCATTCTCATATGGGCATCGAGCTTTTTGGCGCGAGCCTCGACACTGTTGAACTCGTGCGTCGCCGATTCGCTCTCCATCACGTAGTGGTAGAACTTGTCCGGCATGACGACGGTCTTGCGGGCAAGCGCATAAGCCGCAAATTGGAAGACGACGTCCTCGCCCAAAGCCAGACCGAGAGCGAAGCGAATGCCTTCGCGATTGAGCAGCTCGCACGAAAAAGCCGCACGGCAGGCATAGGGCTGCGCATTCGAATGGAACAGCAGTTGGGGATCACGGGCGCCGAAGGTACCGGCTTTGGGGCTCATGAGTTGCTGGACGCGTTTGGGAGCAGCATCGGCAGGTTCACAGACGCCGCCAAAAACGGCGGCCTCGGCATCTGCAGATTCCATGGCATGCAGCACGCGCTCGATCGTCTGGGCATCGATGTAATCGTCGGCGTCCACAAAAAAGACGGTCTCGCCCTCGGCGGCATCGATTCCGGCATTTCGAGCACACGAGACGCCCGCGTTTTCCTGGTCAATCACCAGTACACGATCGTCGGCCTGCGCGATCCGGCGCAACACGTTCAACGAATCATCGGTCGAACCGTCGTTAACGCAGACAACCTGAATCGAGCGCTCGGACTGAGCCAACAGCGAATCGACGCATCGCTGAATGGAGCGCGCAGAGTTGTAAACGGGGACGACAATCGTAGCTTTAGGACACGAGGCCTCTCCCATGCCGACCTACCCCCTCAGCGATTCGATGAGGAAGGCGGCGACCACGCCCGGGCCTCCAACCGAGGCGTAATACTTAGCACGCCCCAATGCACCATCCGTCGCAAAACTCGGATGTTCGTCAACCCAGCCCTCAGGATCTTTGAGGATGGCAGCGAGGTTCGCGCGCTTCCACGGCTTGAGGTCGTCAAGCGAAAACTCCCCCGCGTCCAAGGCCGCCTGAAATTCCTTGGCCATCTGAACCAGGAACTCCTTATAGAACTTAGGCGCCAGGCGCACGTAGTTCCACATGTACGAATCGTACTTAATGAGCTGATTGAACTTGAGCATGCGCGCGGCGTCATCACTTGCGTGGTCGCGGGCATAATCCTCTCGAATCCAACGCTCAATCTCGGCATACTCGGTATTGACGCAAAAGACCTTAGCCGAAGAATTGACCGAGGAATTCTCGTTGTCTTGGCGATACGACAACACGGCATCATGCAGGTAAACAGCCTTATCGGCGCACGCGATCACCTTAAAGGCGAATGACGTGTCCTGAAAGGATGCCCCCGGAGTCGGCAGGAACTTAATGCCGTTGCGCTCAAGAAAATCGCGACGGTACACGGCCGACCAAATCGACGGCTTTTGCTTAAAGAACTGCGTCGTATCGCTCGGGTGCACCGGCTTGCAACAGTCCTTGGCTTTAAACATCTCGTGCAGCGAACGGCGCTCCTCGGGCTTAGACCAGTAGAAATCAAAGTTCGCCTTCGCAAAGTCGGCATTATTGCTATCGGCGGCCGAGACAAGCTTTTCGAGTGCGTCGGGCGCCATAAAGTCATCGGACTCCAAGATACCAACGTACTTGCCACGCGCCATCTCCAGACCGTGGTTCATCGAGTCGCCGTAGCCGCTGTTGGCCTTGTCGATCATCTTGACGCGCCCATCGCGCTCCATATACTCGCGGATAATCGCCGGCGAGCTGTCGGTCGACCCGTCGTTAATGCAGATGATCTCAATATCCTTGAGCGTCTGCGCCAGGGCGGAATCGAGACACTCGCGCAGGTAGCGCTGAACATTGTAAATGGGAATAAGCAGCGACAGAACAGGGCTGCCAGAGGCGTTAGTAGACAAATGTGCTCCTTAGGAAATACCTGTCGTTTCATGGTATCAAAGGGTCAGCGCGCCAGCGGGCGTTTATATAATCTATGGAGCTCGCAGAGGCAAACCGATAAGAAAGGACGTCATGCAGCCCAAAGCCGCACGCAACATGCCCATCGAAGCCTTGCGTTTGGTCGCGGTCGTCGGCATCGCGGTGTTCCACACCTTTCAGTGGACCTTCCAGGCAACCTGTTTCGGCGCCGTGGAATATGCCCCACTTGCGATGTTCCCCTATTCCGGCGTGCTCGGTTTTATCAACTTGCTGGGCTGCTGGGCCAACGAGGTCTTCTTTATGATCTCGGGCTATTTTCTCATCGCTTCGGCCGCGCGCGCTTGGGACGGTGGAGCAACGTGGAAGTCGCAAATGCAACGGACGGCGCAGCGCCTTGGCAAGGTCATTTTGCCCACTGCGTTTTATTGCCTCGTGGCACTCGCGTGGTCCACGGTCGTCTCCCCCATTCCCGATGTTACCCTCAACACGCACTACTGGTACACGCTGGGCCTTGAGTTTATCTGGGTCTATGCCGCCACGGTCTTCATGACGCCATGGTTTGGACTGGCTAAGAGTCGACTCTCCCAGAAGAGCTACACGACGACGGTCATCGCCGTTGGCATCCTCGCATTTGTTGTTAACGGGTATTTGGCCGCCATGAGTGCGACAAGCGGCGGTGAGTTTTCTTGGCTCCAGAAACTCATGAGCGCCGTCACGTACGTTATCGCGTTTTTGATCGGCGGACTGCTCCGCGACGTAACCGACGCCATGGATTCGGACAGGGCGGGCGCCTTGGGCATGCGCTCGCTCGTAACGGTTTTGGCGCTCGCCACCATCCTGGAAGGAGCACTCTCCTTCACCGGCAACCTCACGGCGATGGCAGTCCTCTCCTACAAATCAACCTCGTTGATCTCGTTTGCCCTCGCTGCCGCCTCTCTGCTCTTTGCGGCGACCCGGCGCAGGGCCTCAGGCAATCCACGGACCGCAGGTGTCATCGTCACCTTATCGACCGCCACGCTTGGTTTCTATGTGATGCAGTCGCTCACCAGTAGCCTGTGGCGTCCCGTCTTCAATACGTTGCTCGCAAACATACTGATCAGCCAAAACAGCCCGGCAGCTATATGTATCGTCACGGGTATCGTCATTAGCATCGTCTTTGCTCTGGCACTTCTCATCATCGATGCAGCTAGAAGTCTTATCGAACGCAAGCTCAAGAGGCAATAGACACGCTGCCGTCAGACGCTAAAGCCGCTACAGCCGTGGCAGGTTCCTGCGTTTTATTCAAAGCTTGCCACCAAGGTGCGCCGAGCCTTTACAATAGGACAGTCCCAAGGACGTATTCGATAGCTTCCGCGCTGCACTCGCCCGCCGCGCGTGAAAGGATATATTGCCCCATGCCTTCAACCCTTCCCGCTCCCATCGATAAGCTCGCCATTGTCGTCGTTACGTACAAGCGCCAGGAACTCCTGGCCAACTTGTTCGACTCCATGACCGAGCTCACGGCAACGCCCTGGCGCATCGTGATTGTCGATAACGAGAATTCGCGCGAGACCGAGGCCATGTGCTCCGCATTCAACGAGCGCCTGGCCAACCTGTGGGGCATCGACACCGAGCAACCCGACGCGCAGGGCGGCACCGACCGTGTCATCTACGCCCCGCAGCTCGAAAACGGCGGCGGTGCGGGCGGCTTCTCCGCCGGCACCAGATGCGCCTACGACCTGGGCGCTCAGTGGTTCTGGGTGATGGACGACGATGTGCTCGTCATCCCCGAAGGCATCGAGCGTCTTGCCAAGTGGACCGACCGCTACGACGTCATCCAGGGTTCGCGCCTGGACTTTGACGGCGGCGCCTTCTTTTGGCAATACCAACTCATCCTTTCGCTCGGCATTCCCAACCCTGTCGCCAAGTGGGACCTGGGACCCGAGGGCTACCGCGCCATGAACCAGCTATGCTTTGAGGGCGGCATGTTCTCGCGCCGCGTGGTCGACAAGATCGGCCTGCCCGATGCGCGATTCTTCATCTACGGCGACGATGCCTGCTATGGTTACGTGGCCAGCCAGCACTTCCCCGCCGCCGTTGTGGCCGACCTGGTGCTCAAGCGCGCCCGCGCCGTCTCTAACTGGGATATCGCCGGCAAGCGCCAGCTCAACTCTACGAGCGACACCAACCGCTACTACATCATGCGCAACCGAGGCTTCCTCGCTCGCTATATGCAGATCTACGGTGACTACCACCCCATGCTGTTCCGCCTGGGCAATGCCGCGACCTTCTGCAAGGAATTCATTCGCCTGGCTGCGGTCGATAAGTGCTTTAAGACCGGCATTCCGGCGCTGTGCCGCGGCATGAAGGACGCCCGCAAGATCGTCAAGGACCCCAACTGGAAGCCCATGCCGCCCATGAAGGACACCGAGTAACGGAGCCGAAAACACCTCGGCGCTTAAAGCCGCTGGCACACCGTAGCCACATGCCGTCCATCAAACCCGAACCCCCAGCGCACGCGGCCAACGCCGGGTCGCGGCACACGGATTTCGTCGATGCCGTCGCGCTCTATGTCGAGCAGCGCCTGCACGGCCAGCAATTCCAGGCCCAGCGCATCCACACCGGGGTCATACATCATGTTGATCGTTATCAGCGGACGTTCATCGAGCATACCGATCGTATCGGCTATGTCGAACGCGGCGCCCGTAGGAAAAACCTGGATGTCCCAGCGATCCGCGCCACACTTTCGCCTCGAAGCAGGATTGGCATAGCCCGGCAATCCAAAGCAGAGTCCTTGCAAGAGTAGGTGATATGGCAGCGGTGTATCTGGGTCGGTCGCACCGATTCCCGCATCTCCCAAGATGCGGCTTAGCGCCCGCCTCACGGTATCCTCGTTCCCATGGCACAGCCCGTCGCGAAACGCATCGACGTCTCGAATGTCTTCTGCAGCGCACTCAAACCACTCAATAATCACTAGACGCAAGGCCTGGCGAAGCTCGTTATTGGGCAATCGCAAAGCACGGAAGCGATCGCCATGCTCTGGCTCCTCAGTCATATCCGTCGTGAGAAAACCGGACAGATACAGCGCTGTCCACATGCCATCGTCAGGCGAGACATCTGGCTCTGCAGTGCCCAAACAAAGCGGGGCCTCAGCGCACCCATGGGCCTCGAGCAAATCAAACAAGACCGAAAGGCGGTCGAGATTCCACCCGGCAACTACCCTACTCAGGCAATCAGCATATCCATACAGATCGGCACGCACAGGCGCCGTGCAGCCTCGGCCCAGAAAACCGATCACACGCTCTGGACTCGAGCAATAGGCCCTGCCAAACCGATACCCCTCGAGCCATTCACGCGCATCATTCAGGTATTCCTCGCGCCCAGCATGATTCAAAAGAGCCTCGGCCTCGGCATCCGAAAAGCCGAACCAACGGTCACACCAGGTCGAAAGCGGCGTCGTCAGACAATACGAGCAGCAGTGCAAAGAAAGCGCCGCTTCGGCAGGGCCGGGACACTCCCCCATCAAACACGTCAGCCGCAACGAATCGCGCGCAGCAGCAATGGCGTCGAACAGCACGCGATCGAATAGATCTGCCGGATCGGCGCCGGAAGCGTCCCTCGCGCTCGCACGGCAAGAGCACGCCCCATCGTACCCATCAACGAGCAATACAACCTGCTCATCGTAGGCAATCTCCAGCAGCTCTATGAGCACACCGAGCACCGAGTCAACCTCGTCCGCGCTCGCCACGCCACGCGCGACACGTTCGACGTGACGCACCTTATCTCGAGCTAAATCCGGAGCCTCCAAGAGCGCCAACAAGCGAGCGCACTCGCCCGAAAGGGCATCGCGCACGACGCCGGCAACAGCGGGGCCACGCCTCGCAGCGCCAGAAAAGTCCAGCGATATCACCGGATAGCAAGCGTACTCATCCCGATAGCGCCCGCCGTCCGCATCCCAAATCTGAGCATCGGCAAACGAGATCCGACCGGTGCGACCGACCGCTGGACGCTCCAGAAAAGCCCTGAGCATCGACAAGTTCATGCTCTTGCCAAAACCCTCGGGTCGACAGCACACCACAACGGACGCGTCGCAGTCCAACACATCGGCAATAAACATGGTCTTGTCGACCAGCGTGCAGCAACCAAGAGCCTCCGCATAGTCGTGCATGCCAATGGGCAAAGCCGCATCGTCGGCACAGCCGATCAAGCGCACGCCAAAGCCAGCAGCACAATCAACATTTGCCTGTTCAGACACCAAAACGTTCCCCCTAAATCGCTGCACGATGCCAATTGTAATGATCGCCTCGCGCGTACCGACGACGCCGCGCGAACATATCGGGCAACGGTAGCAACAAGAGGTGTGAGGGGGCATAACTAATCGTTGCACAACAAAACGGGGCCCGATGCATTCGCACCGGACCCCGTCCCGACTCTTTAGTTATCTGGCAACCGAGAGGCTACTCCTCCGAGCTGTCCTCCCCAGAAGCCTTCTTCTGCTGATCGAGCTTATGCTTACCACTTACGATAGACGTAGCACCCAGTGTGGCCAAGCTCGCGCTGGCAAGGCTCGCCATCACGATCAAGTCGCCCGTCTTGGGCATGTTGCCGCCAGATGACTTGGTTGTGGTGGTCGTGGTGGTTGTAGTGGTAACCGTTTTGGAGTCATTTTGCTCCTGGACTTGGTTGTCAGCACCGCTCTTGTCGTCGTCTTCGGACTGTTTCTTTTCGCCCTCGGTCTTGCTCTCGTCCTTCTTCTGAGCGGATTTGTCGTCCTTCGCCTCAGAGCTAGAACCCTTATCGGATTTGGTCTTCTCGGAAGCCTTGTCCTTGGAGTCGCCCTTTGCGGCCTCGGTCTTTTCCGTGGAAACCTGATCAGAGTTGTCCTTGTTCTGAGTCGAGCCGTTATTGACACCAGCCATCAGCGAAGAGCCCAGCGTAGAACCAAGCTGCACGGAGAAAGAAGGCTTCTTGTCCGGCGAAGCAACGGGAGCGTCCGGCGCCTTATTCGAGTCGTCCTTGGAAGCATCGGAATCAGAAGCGGCGCCAGTGTTAGAGTCATTGCTAGAACCAGTATCGGCGGAAGAATCGCTCGAGCCAGTGGAAGAGTCAGAGGAACCAGCGTCGGTCGAACCAGAAGCGTCGCTGTCCGTATTGCCGGCAGAGCTTGAAGACGAATCGCCCGCAGCAGAGCCGTTCGAATCGGAGCCGTTCGAGGTAGAGCCGTCGTTGGTAGTGCCACCAGCAGAGCCATTACCGTCAGCATCGGTCGAGGGCGCATCCATCCTGTCATCGTTGGCATCGTCACTCGAGTCGTCATTCGAATCAGGTGTCGGCGAGGGCGCCGGCGTAGGCTCGGGCTGCACGGGCGTCGCAGCGGCTGCCTCGTCCTCAGCGATATAAACCAAGCAGTCCTTTAGCTCGTTGCGGTAGCGGTTCTTCCAGCCCTCATGATACTGGGGCTGGCTCGAATACTTGGTCGCCACGTTATTGACCACGCTGTTGGAGAGCGCCGTCACAAACTCGCGGTCGGACATATCGTTGGAAAGATTCGCCCAGCGGAAGAAGTCTCTGCAGCCACCGGTACCGCACATGTTGGTGATGCTCCACACCATGCCCTTGACGCAATCGGCGCGGCCCGAAATATCAATGGCCAGGCCGCTCTTGAGCCACGCCTCGGTCACCGCATAGTACGAGTTGTACGCATAGGCATCTTGAAGTGCTGAGAACTCAACAGGATCGGTGTTGTACGCACCTTGAAAGGCATCCTGAGCGATATGGCCCAACTCGGTGAGCTGACCGTTCTCGTACATGGCATTGCTCGTGTTGGAAATCTCGCTGCCGCGATCAATCGCATCCTTGAGCCTGCAGTATTTTTCGGGGTTGTAGTTGTAGGCCTGCTTCATAAACGGGATGAGCGACCAACGACGGTCGAACTGGTAATAGCCCAGCGCGTTATAACCGTCGCCATACGAAAAGCCCTGGTTGTAATTACCATGGCTCTCGTACTTGGTAAAGTACTTCATCTCGGGAGTCACGTTGACAAACGAAACGCCCTGGACCGACCTCAGCACGCCCGAGAAAGACTGCTGGGTGTAGAGACCTTTGTCGATATCGGTGGCATCCGAGGCAACGCCCGGCGTGGGCTCCTCGGCAGCGGCGGGTGCCGGCGCGGAAACGGCGCCAAACGAAAGCGCCAGCGTCAGGCCCGCGACAATAGCAGAATGCTTGGGCTGCATAAGATCCTCCCTGCATTGGTATAGTTAAAGTGCAGTTTGCAAAGATAGAAATAAGTATTGCAGCTCGCCCGTTGTTGCACAACAACCCCTCGGTAAACGGCAACAACCCTCCGCGAAATCTTAAGGAATTAGACAAACTGGTCGTCGGGCGCCAACAGAAGCTCGCCGTAACGTTTCGTCAGCCCGTCTCTCAACTGACAGAAAGCGGGAATATAGACGTTCAAGATGCGCTGAATCAAATCTTGAGCGAGCTTGTTGTCGTAGATATGGACGTTCGTATTGCGGTCTCTGAGCATATCCAGCCAGGCTGCCTCATCAATAAAGTCGTAGAATCGGTAGGACTCCTTCAAGATGGCACGAGGAGACCCCGACGCGGCAAGCGTGGCGCCCTCATACTCGAGCAGACGCTTAAGGAGCTTCCAGCTCAGTTCAAATTGAAGATTGAACTTATTAATCAATCCACTCTGAACAAAATCATTGTTGAGATCCTGATTGGGCGCATCCTCAAGATTCGCCAAGGCGCTAACAAAGTTCTCATATTTTTTCATACAGAATCACACCATCCTTGGCAATCTCATCGAGCAATTGCTGCGATAGGGACTCGTCGAGATTGACGACATCTACATCTAAAAGAGTATCAAGATGTTCCTCGATCAAATATGAGAAACGGCCGAAATCCCGGCAACCTGCTACGGCGATGTCAATATCGCTCTTGGGCAAGTTGTCGCCTCGAGCACGAGAACCAAACAACACGACCTTCTCGGCGTCACATTCCCGAGCAAAAACTTCGATTTGCTTGTACACCTTGTCGAGAGATGCCATTTGCACCCCTACAGCTTAATGTCAAAGTTGATTTCGGGGACGGCGGCCAGGTCGGCCAACGTCACGCCGTCGACGTACTTTTCGATCACGTCGTCCAGGCCGCGCCAGAACTTGACGGTCGAGCACAAATCGCTGCGGGTGCAGCTGTTGTCGATGCCGTCGCACGCCACGGGCGCCGTGCTGCCCTCGACGGCGCGCAGGATGTCGCCGGCACGCACCTCGGCTGGATCCTTGGCCATCATGTAGCCGCCGCCCTTGCCGCGCACGCTCTTAAGCAGGCCCGCCTTCATAAGCGGACGAACCAGCTGCTCCAAATACTTTTGTGAGATATGCTCACGGTCGGCAACCTCGCGCAAGGCAATCTTGCCCTCGGCGTCGCCCAGCGCCGCGATATAGATCATCAGCCGGAGGGCATAGCGGCCCTTGGAAGAAATGAGCATACCTACCCTCCCATCGCATCTGGGACAAAATAACAAGGTTTGTTTGTCCCACATCTAGAAAAGTCGAGTGGATTAGTCGGGTTTTCCCTTGACTAACGCCGAACCCATAGTAACTTTATTCCGAGAAGATTCCTAGGGTTTAGTACACCTATGAGTACACCATATACAGAGAGGGACAGCATGAGCGCAAATCCGCTGCTTTCCATCGATGGTCTCACCGCCTCCGTGGACGAGAAGACCATCCTCCACAATGTCAACCTCAACGTCGCCGCCGGTGAGACCCACGTGCTGATGGGCCCCAACGGCGCCGGCAAGTCCACCCTCGGCCACCTGGTCATGGGCGACTCCGTCTATACCGTCAACGACGGCCGCATCGTCTTTGACGGCCAGGACATCACCGAGCTCACCACCGACAAGCGTTCGCGCGCCGGCCTGTTTCTGAGCTTCCAGGCCCCGGTCGAGATCCCGGGCGTGCCGCTGTCGAGCTTTTTGCGTGCCAGCATCGCTGGCCGCCCCGGCCTGGAGATGAAGGGCAAGGAGTTCCGCCGTCGCGTCAAGGAGCTCGCGGCCGAGCTCAACATGGACACCGCCTACCTCAACCGTGAGCTGGGTGTGGGCTTCTCGGGCGGCGAGAAAAAGAAGGTCGAGATGCTCCAGCTTCTGCTGCTGCAGCCCAAGCTCGCCATCCTGGACGAAACCGACTCCGGCCTGGACGTCGACGCCCTTTCCACCGTCAGCCACGGCATGGACGCCTACCGCAAGAGCTGCGACGGCTCCATGCTCATCATCACGCACAACACGCGTATCCTGGAGCACCTGGATGTCGACCGCGTCCACGTTATGGTCAAGGGCCACATCGTACGCGAGGACGACGCCTCGCTGATCCCCTGGATCGACAAGAACGGCTTTGAGACCTTCGAGCGCGAGGCCGCCGAGCAGCGCGCCCAGGCCGAGTCCGCCGTTGCCGAGCAGCAGGCGTAAAGGGGCGACGCAATGACCAAGAACCGCACCGAGGTCGCGGACATCGACCGCAGCCTCTACGACTTCACCTATGGCGAGGAGGGATTCGAGCGCCTCGACGCCGGCATCACGCCCGACATCGTGCGCGAGATCAGCGCCAAGAAGGACGAGCCGCAGTGGATGCTCGACCTGCGCTTAAAGTCCCTCGAGATCTTCAATCGTTTTCCCGACCCGACGTGGGGCCCCTCCATCGAGGGCCTGGACATGGACAACATCGTCACCTACGTCAAGCCCAACACCGACCAAAAGCACGACTGGGAGTCGGTGCCCGACGACATCAAGAGCACCTTTGAGCGCTTGGGCATCCCCGAGGCCGAGCGCAGCTACTTGGCGGGCGTCGGCGCGCAGTACGACTCCGAGCTCGTCTACCACAACATGCAGGACACCGCGTCCAAGATGGGCATCGTCTACTCCGGCATCGAGGAGGCCCTGCACGACCCGCAGTGGGAGCCGCTCATTCACGAGAAGTTTATGACGCTCATCCCGCCCACCGACCACAAGTTTGCGGCCCTGCACGGCGCCGTGTGGTCGGGCGGCTCGTTTGTCTACGTGCCCAAGGGCACCAAGCTCGATTTCCCGCTGCAGAGCTACTTCCGCCTCAACGCCAAGGGCGCCGGCCAGTTTGAGCACACGCTCATCATTGTCGAGGACGATGCCGACCTGCACTTTATCGAGGGCTGCTCCGCACCCAAGTACAACGTGGCCAACCTCCACGCCGGTGCTGTCGAGCTCTTTGTGGGCAAGCGTGCACACCTGCGCTACTCGACCATCGAGAACTGGTCCAAGAACATGTACAACCTCAACACCAAGCGTGCGCGCGTGGACGAGGACGGCGACATCGAGTGGATCAGTGGCTCCTTCGGCAGCCATGTGGGTTATCTCTACCCCATGAGCGTGCTCAACGGCCGCGGCGCCCGCTCGAGCTTTACCGGCATCACCTTTGCCGGCGCCGGCCAGAACCTCGATACCGGCTGTAAGGTCGTACTCAACGCGCCCGAGACCTCGGCAACCGTCGAGACCAAGGGCATCTCCAAGAGCGGCGGCATCCAGACCTTCCGTAGCTCTATCGTGGCCACGCCCAAGGCCGAGGGCTCCAAGGCAACCGTGAGCTGCCAGTCGCTCATGCTCGACGACCAGAGCCGCTCCGACACTATTCCGGCCATGGACATCCGCGCCAAGAACGTCGACATCGGCCACGAGGCCACCATCGGCCGCATCGGCGACGACAAGGTGTTCTACCTGATGAGCCGCGGCATCTCGGAGGAAGAGGCCCGCACCATGATCGTCAACGGCTTTGCCAACCCGGTCTCCAAGGAGCTGCCGCTTGAGTACGCCGTCGAGATGAACAACCTGATCAAGCTGGAGATGGAAGGAGCGATCGGATAATGAAACAGGAAACCAACACCGCTGCTACCACGCTCGAGCAGGTTAATGCGATGCCGGCAGCAACTTGGGGCTGGCTCAAAATGAACCAGACCAAGCTCGAGCTTTCGGACGAGCTTTCCGCCGCTCCCGCCGAGGCCGTTGAGGTTGAGGGCTTGGAAGAGCAGTTTGCTGGCACGGCCGACGCCTTCGATACCGCCATGGACGCCATGGCCGAGCGCTTCCCCGAGCGCCGTGCCTCCGCCCCCGGCGACGCCGCCGACCGCGCCCGCATCACGCCCGAGACCGAGCTCGACGTGCCCGCCACCTCCGTCTACCAGGCCGGCGCTATCAAGCTCGAGGAGGAGCTCTCCCCTGCCGAAGCCTTCGAGACCGGCATGGGCGAGGCTGCCTGCACCTATCTGATCGACCACGCCACCAAGTGCATCGTCATCGATGTGCCCGCATACCAGCACGCCACGGTTACCGTGCGCGTGAGTGGCGCCGACGCGGCGGCGGCCATCGCCGCTATCGATGTCGTCGCCCGTCCGCAGGCAACGCTCGACCTCGCTCTAGCCCTGGACTCCCCCGTCAGCGGCCAAGGCGTCGTGGGCTCCGTGCTGCGCGTGTGCGCTCACGAGTACGCCACCGTCAACGTGACCTGCACACAGACGCTCGATGACAGCTGGATCGCACTCGATGACACCGGTCTATTCCTAGACGAGGGCGCGCGCGTCAACGTGCAGCACACCGTCCTGGGTGCCGGTGCCAGCGCCACCGGCCTCGCCGGCGATCTGCTGGGCGACACCGCCAAGGTGACCATCGATACCGATTACCTAGGTGCCCGCGAACAGGTGCGCGACTTTAACTACGAGCTGCGCCACCGCGGTCGTAAGACCGAGTGCGAGATCGACGCCAACGGCGTGCTGACTGGCACGTCCAAGAAGGTCTACCGCGGCACCATCGACCTCGTGCACGGCTGCAAGGGCGCAACCGGCACCGAGCGCGAGACCGTGCTGCTCGCCAACAAGGGCGTCGACAACAAAACCGTCCCCGTCATCCTCTGCGACGAGGACGACGTCGCTGGCAACCACGGCGCCACCATCGGCCACGTCCGCGACGAGCAGCTGTTCTACCTCGCCTGCCGCGGCCTTGACCAAAACGCCGCCGAGGACCTGTTCATCCGCGCCAAGCTGGAGGACGCTGCGCTTTCCGCCACCGATGAGCGCACCCGCGCCGCCGTCGTCCGCCTGGGCAACAACTTGATCGATAACTTTGAGGAGGAGCTCGCATGATCGACACCGAGCACGTTAAATGCGATACCTGTACTGCCCCCGAGCCCATGGAACTCGACGCCAGCGACGAGGCCTCGCGCGGCTGGCCTACCGTCGACATCGAGACCAATCCCTACAAGGCGCAGTTCCCGCTGTTCCAGCAGCACCCCGAGATCGCCTTCCTCGATAGCGCGGCCACCGCGCAGCGCCCCGCCTGCGTGCTCGACGCCGAGCGTGACTTCTACCAGCGCATGAACGCCAACCCCCTGCGCGGCCTGTACTCGCTGTCCGTCGAGGCCACCGAGGCCATCGCAAAGGTGCGTCAGCAGATCGCCGACGTCATCGGCGCCCCCCAGGCCAACGAGGTCGTCTTCACCCGCAACACGAGCGAGTCGCTCAACCTGGTCGCCAAGAGCTTTGCGCCCACGGTCCTCGAACCGGGCGACGAGGTCGTCATCACCATCATGGAGCACCACTCCAACCTGATTCCGTGGCAGCAGGTCTGCCGTGAGACCGGCGCCAAGCTCGTCTACCTCTACCCCACCAAGACCGGCCAGCTCACCACCGAGGAAGTTCTTGCCAAGGTGGGCCCCAAGACCAAGATCTTGGCCGTGGGTCAGGTCTCTAACGTCCTGGGCGTTGAGAACCCGGTCAAGAACCTCGGCAAGCTCGTGCACAAGTACGGCGGCTATCTGGTCGTCGACGGCGCGCAGTCGCTGCCGCACATGCCGGTCGATGTGGCCGACCTTGGAGCCGATTTCTTTGCCTTTAGCGCGCACAAGGCCATGGGCCCCATGGGCATCGGCGTGCTGTGGGGCAAGATGGACCTGCTCAACGCCATGCCGCCCATGCTTACCGGCGGCGAGATGATCGACTCGGTCACCGAGCAGGACGCCGTCTGGGCGCCCGTCCCCGAGAAGTTCGAGGCCGGCACGCAGGACGCCGCCGGCATCTTCGCCACGGGCGCGGCGCTTGACTACCTGGTTAACACCGTGGGCTACGAAAACATCCAGGCACGCGAGCAGGCACTCGTCCACTACCTGATGGGCGAACTCATGCAGCTCGACTTTGTCCAGATTATCGGCTCCATCTATTGGGACAATCACCATGGCGTCGTGAGCTTTAACGTCAAGGGTATCCACCCGCACGATGTCGCGAGCATCATGGACATGGACGGCGTCTGCATCCGCGCCGGTCACCACTGCGCACAGCCGCTGCTCACCTGGCTGGGCGTCGAGAACCTTGCCTGCTGCCGCGCCAGCGTGGCCTTCTACAACGACAAGGCCGACATTGACAAGTTCATCGCCGGTCTGCATCACGTTTGGAGCACGTTCAATGGGTAATCTGTACACCTCCACCACATTTATGGAGCACAACTCGCACCCCGACTATAAGTACGAGATGGACGCTCCCACGCACGAGCACGACGGCATCAACCCCAGCTGCGGTGACGAACTCACCTTGCAGCTGCGCGTCGAGAACGGCGTGATCGAGGAGGCCTCCTTTACCGGTCATGGCTGCGCCATCAGCCAGGCCAGCGCCGACATCATGGCCGACCTCATCACCGGCGAGACGGTCGAGGAGGCGCGCCGCCTGGCGGGGCTCTTCCTCGCCATGATCCGCGGCGAACAGCTCTCCGAGGAAGACCTGGAAGACCTAGACGAGGCTGCCCAGCTCCAGGACATCTCGCACATGCCCGCCCGCGTCAAATGCGCCGAGCTCGCCTGGCGCACCCTCGACGGCATGCTCGAGGGGTAAACTAACCAGTAGCGTATGCCCCGAATCCAAGGTTTTTGATTGCCGAGCCGCCCGATACGGGCGGCTCTGTTTTTCCTAATGAGCGCCGGACGCACGAAGTCCGCGCGTCCGGCGCTCCGTCTGTCATTTACCACACAGCAGACGCGAACACGGGCGTTTTCCACAGCACCAAAGGCCTGCGGCAGGGCCCCGGACCCGCCAAGCAATGCGCCAAGCCCCGTTCTGCTGAGCTCCGACTCGCTTCGCGCCTGCCGCAGAAGGGTCCCATAGGATGCTGCGTGCATTTTTGCGAGTATTCAGCACGCCAAGCTGTGTGCATACGCATCGGAAGCGTTAATCAACGTCTCCAGGCGCATAAATATTGTGTTTTAGACCAGACATCGCGGTCTGACGGGACGCAGGCACATACTCCGGGGGTGCAACGGCAGGGATCAATAGCTTAGGGGCCCGTGTGTTGCAAGATTGTGGCAGTGCCGACAGCACCACGATGCTGAAAACTCCGTTTTTTGCACGGCGCAGACGGGGGTAGGCACGGGCAAACCCGGACTGAGCTGTTATTTTATGCAAGATGACGATTGTTCTATGCATATTAAGAAGTGCAGTTACCGTACCAAGCTTTTGAACGCTGGTTGCGGCGTATGGACGACCCCAGCTGCGGTGAACAGGCGACCCTACATCACGTTTCCGCCAGCCCGCATCGCCGTTCGCGCGCGGGCGCGCACGATACGAGAGACGGTACTTTTGCCAATCCCGGTATACCGCTCAATCTGACGCACTGTAAAGCCGGCATTGTTCAATCCAACAATAACGGTATCGCGCTGCGCCGGCGGTACAGTTTTAACCCCGTTGAGCGGAACCCCTAGCTCCTTCGCCAACTTGTTGGCAAAGGCGTGGCGTTCCCACTCCGTCTCTTTCATATCGCGCAGCGCCGGTTCGCCGCTGTCGGGCGTCGAAAGCGAATAGGCAGCAAAGGCCTCGGCAGAACCAAAAAGCTCAAGCACGCAAGAAGGATCGGAAAATCCCCTCGTGGCATCTGCCGCATCACTGTCGTAAGCGCGCAGATGCTCCGCAAAGCTGCTCCAGGGGTAACGCTCGATTAGGCTCATGCCCGCCTCCTGCGGATCGGCGTGAACGGAGCGAATAGCCTCCATCACCTGCCAGTCGGTATCGAGCGAGCGCCGGTCAAAACGGTTCTGGAACAGATGCCCTGTGCGCCCCGTGCGTTTATTGAACCGCCGCGCGTACGTCAAAAGCAGCCGGTGCATCGCCGCGCTCATCGCGTCCTCGTAATCTGCAAGCACCAGACGCACGTGATTGCCCATAAGGCACCAGGCGATAACCGTCACGCCCGCCTTGCGGCAGCACTCACGCATCAGCTCCAAGAACTCCCACCGGTCTTCATCGCCCTCAAAGATGAGCTGCTTGCCCGTACCGCGGGCACAGACATGGTAAAAGCCGGTAACCGTTCTCCAAACGCGCTGCATGGCGCTCCCTTCGCCGGGATCTGCTTGCCATCCAATACAGCACGATTGAAGCGTGCCATCAAAACATTCACGCAAAACAATTCGCTCGCGCGGCCAAAGGCAGTAAACAGGCGGCGAACGGCACCGTTGCAACAGGTCAACCCCCGCAACGCTTACAAGAGCTGCCCAAAAGCTTGCCAAAGACGGACCCCCTCTACGGAAGTTCGCGACCACAGAACATAGAGTTAAACCGTTTCAATTAAAACTTCCGGACTTCTCGCTACGAAAACTGAGCCGTTCGCCGAATATTCCGTGCATTTCGCGGTATTATAGGGGCTGCATGTCATGTCCCTTTCGAAGGGTCGCCCGGCAATCGCCAGCCACGGCCCCCAGACGGGACGCCAACACGATAGAGAGGAGAGGCATGCAGTACTCACAGGAAGTGGAGAACATGTGCCCCGTTGCCAAGGGTGCATACCACGGCCCCGCACCCATCCCCGAGGAGGGCAAGTGGGTCCAGGCTAAGGAGATTTCCGACATCTCCGGTCTTACGCACGGTGTGGGTTGGTGCGCACCTCAGCAGGGCGCCTGCAAGCTCACGCTGAACGTCAAGGACGGCATCATCGAGGAGGCCCTCGTTGAGACCATCGGCTGCTCGGGCATGACCCACTCTGCCGCCATGGCTTCCGAGATCCTTCCCGGTAAGACCATCCTCGAGGCCCTCAACACCGACCTCGTCTGCGACGCCATCAACGTTGCTATGCGCGAGATCTTCCTGCAGATCGTTTACGGCCGCAGCCAGACCGCGTTCTCCGAGGGCGGCCTGCCCGTGGGCGCCTCCCTCGACGACCTCGGCAAGGGCCTTCGCTCTCAGGTCGGCACCATGTTCGGCACCAAGGCCAAGGGCGCTCGTTACCTCGAGCTCGCTCAGGGCTACGTCACCCGCATGGCTCTCAATGACAAGAACGAGATCATCGCATTCGAGTTCCTGAACCTCGGCAAGTTCACCGACGCCGTCAAAGCCGGCAAGACCCCCGAGGAGGCCATCGCTGGCGCTATGGGTCACTATGGTCAGTGGGAGAACGCTGCCAAGTACATCGACCCGCGCACCGACGAGGAGACTCACTCCGTCGCCAGCGTGTTCCCGGTTCACGAGTAGAAAGGGAGGGAAATAACTATGACTGTTACGTTCGAAGGTTACGAGCGCCGCGCTGACAAGATCAACAAGTGCCTCGCCGACAACGGCATCGCCTCCCTCGAGGAAGCTCTGCAGATCTGCACCGACAAGGGCTTCAACCCGCGTGAGATCGTCAACAACACCCAGTCCATCGCCTTCCAGAATGCCGAGTGGGCCTACACCCTCGGTTGCGCTCTCGCTGTCAAGCGTGGCGCCAAGTCCGCTTCTGAGGCTGCCGCCATCATCGGCGAGGGCATCCAGGCCTTCACCGTTCCCGGCTCCGTCGCCGAGGATCGCAAGGTCGGTCTGGGCCACGGCAACCTGGGCGCTATGCTGCTCTCCGACGACACCGAGTGCTTCGCCTTCCTGGCCGGTCACGAGTCCTTCGCTGCCGCTGAGGGTGCTATCGGCCTGGCTCTGAACGCCAACAAGGCTCGCAAGAAGCCGCTGCGCGTCATCCTCAACGGTCTGGGCAAGGACGCTGCTCAGATCATCGCCCGCATCAACGGCTTCACCTACGTGAAGACCCAGTTCGACTACTTCACGGGCGAGCTCAAGGTCGTCGAGACCATCCCCTACTCCGATGGTCCCCGCGCCGCCGTTAACTGCTACGGCGCCGACGACGTCCGCGAGGGCGTTGCCATCATGTGGCACGAGAACGTCGACATCTCGATCACCGGTAACTCCACCAACCCCACGCGCTTCCAGCACCCCGTCGCTGGCACCTACAAGAAGGAGCGCCTCGAGGCTGGCAAGAAGTACTTCTCCGTCGCTTCTGGTGGCGGCACTGGCCGTACCCTGCACCCGGACAACATGGGCGCCGGCCCTGCCTCTTACGGCATGACCGACACCATGGGCCGCATGCACTCCGACGCCCAGTTCGCCGGTTCTTCCTCCGTGCCTGCGCACGTCGACATGATGGGTCTCATCGGCATGGGCAACAACCCCATGGTCGGTGCCACCGTCGCCTGCGCTGTCGCCGTCGAGGAGGCCCTCAAGGCCTAATCGCGCCCGCGCGATGCTCATATAGTTGAGCTTTGGAGCCGCTACCTTTCGAGGTAGCGGCTCTTTTTGTTTGCGCTGGTGCAGGGTAGCTAATGCCGATATATCAGTTGGGGCGAAATACAAGATGTGATGAGATAGAGCGTCAGAGCGTCCATGACGCCCACCTGCCATATTTGCCCTTTACCGATTTGCCGAGTCTTTGCGGCCCCATTGCCGATCACCCGTGCGACAATGCGCCGGACGAGAAAGGAATCCGATGGAATCGACTGATGTACTGGTAATTGGATCTGGCATTGCGGGCCTTTGCGCCGCCATCGAAGCGGCACGCACGGGTGCAACCGTCACTGTGGCAAGCGCCGGCAAGACTATGAGTGGATCGAGCTTCTTCCCCGGAACCTGGGGCCTAGGGCTTATCGGACCCGTTAACGAAGACGACGAGCAGGACCTCATCGACACCATCCTGGCCGTCGGCGGCGGCGTTGCCGACCCCGAACTCGTCCAAGCGTTCGTCCACGGCATTCCCCAAGCGATTGACTGGCTCGAGCAAGACCTGGGCGTTGAGCTCCAGCGTCCGCAAAGCGCCAAGAGTGCTCAACAAAAGCAATTTATCCCCTGCTTTGACCACAAGACGCGCATGTGGCGCGGCCTCACCCGCAAGCCCCTTGAGGACGCTCTGACGACCTGGATCGAGTCGCTCGGCATTCGCCTGCTCCCCCGCCATGAGCTTATCGACCTTGTTGAGGACACGAACGGCAGAATAACCGGAACCGTACTCTACGACCTTACCGAAAATCGAATCGTGCCCTTTGCTGCCAAGGCCACGGTCATCGCAGCCGGTGGCACAGGCGGCCTGTTCGAGCGCAGCCTTACGTCGGCTGATGTGCTCAGCTCCTCGCAGGCCATCGCACTGGCGCACGGCGCAACACTTACTAATATAGAGTTCATGCAGATGATGCCCGGCTTCATCGAGCCCAGGCGTAACTTGGTCTTCAATGAGAAAACCTGGCGCTACGTGCACGTAGACCAGCCGGTAGATATTGCCGACGACAAGCTGGACGACCTGCTCGAGCAGCGCTCTGGATATGGTCCCTTCACGTCACGCTTGGCCTCCCGCTCTATCGATCTCGTCATCGATCAGGCAGGTGTCGAAGGTCTGGCACTCCACTACGACTTCCCCCGCGAGGATGTCCCAGAGTTTGTGCAGACCTTTGCCACCTGGCTGCAAGACGAGCACGGCATCGCGCCGACCGACGAGATGCGCGTTGCGATGTATGCCCACGCCGCTAACGGCGGCATTAAGATCGATAAGACCGCGCACACGGGCGTTGAGGGCCTCTACGCTTGCGGCGAGGCGACAGGCGGCATGCACGGCGCCGACCGCATTGGTGGCTTGTCAAGCGCCAACGGCATCGTGTTCGGACGCATCGCGGGCGCATCGGCAGCCCTTGCAGCGCAGAAAGAGCCTGAGACAGCCCTGAAGGCGGATATCGCCCTCCCCCGCTACGGCATTTCCACAACAGATGCCGAACGCCTGACACACGGCCTTAAGCACACGATGAGCACCTATTGCATGATCAACAGGACCGAAACAGGCCTATCCGAGGCCCTGCAACAGCTTGAAAGCCTGCAAGACAAGGCCATGGCGCTGAGCAAGCCGCATGCCGATGACAGCGAGATCGCAGCCCTCGCCCGCCTACAGTCGCAGATTCGACTAGCACAGGAAATGGTCAAAGCCATGCGCAAGCGGACCGAAAGCCTGGGTTCGCACTATCGAGCAGACTAAACTGGACACCTATCTAAAGCAGAACACAACTAATCGATATCTATGGGTCCCGTGAGCTCAAAGTGGCACGGGGCCCGTTCGTGTCCGCACGACAGCGTATCCTTATTCTGAATACAGAGCTGGCAAAGCCCGCATAGACAATAGACCGACGAGGAGGAGATATGGACAGCAGAGATATCGAGAAGTGGCGTGTCGAACTTGATAGCTACGCCAATACGGAAGACGGCGTTGAGTATTGGCTCGCACGCGATTTAATGGAACCCCTCGGATACGTCCAATGGCGCAATTTTGAGACTGCAATTAAGAGGGCGATGGCATCGTGTGAAGTCAACGAAATGCCTGTTGCTTCCTATTTTGTTGAAACCAGCAAAATAGTACCTACAGGAATAGGACAAAAAGCAGTCAAAGACTATAAGTTAACGCGCTACGCATGCTATTTAATCGCCCAAAACGGAGACCCAAACAAGCCGGAGATCGCGCTCGCACAGGCGTACTTCGCCGTGCAGACGCGCCGTCAAGAGCTCATAGAGCAGCGCTTCGCAGAGATTCAGCGCTTGCAGGCGCGCCACTCGCTATCCGATTCAGAGAAACAACTCTCGGGTATTGCGTTCAAACGCGGCGTGGGCTCCAAAGGATTCGCGATCATCAAGTCGAAGGGCGATGAAGCGTTATTCGGGGGCAGAAGCACGGCGGAAATGAAGCAGCAGCTCGGCGTACCCAAGAGCGCGGCATTGGCGGACAGGTTAGCCGATGTCCTCATCAAAGCAAAGGACCTTACGAACTCGATGACGGCCTTCAACGCCGAAGAACACGACCTGTTCGGTCTGGACCAGATCAAACAAGAACACGTCGAGAACAACACAAGCGTGCGTGGCAGCCTCATCGACCGCGGAATTGTCCCCGAGAACCTACCGCCTGCCGAGGATACAAAAAAGCTCGAGCGTCGTGTGAAGGCAGACGAGAGGAAACTCAAGGAGGGTACTGACGGTTTTACCGATCCCCAGGGTAGGCTCGATCTGTGAAAGCGGCCGCGCCCTTTCGGGTTCGACCCCATGCGAGGTCAACAAAAAAGCGACCAGCCTAAGCTAGTCGCTTTAACAATCTTTGGGTGGGCCGTCAGGGGGTCAGCCTGCTGCGCAGGCGGCCGCTGCGGCGCTTCGCGCCTTGCGCGCTGCGCTGGCAAATGCTTACGCATTTCCTCAGCTCCGCGCCCCGACGGGTTCGACCCCATGCGAGGTCAACAAAAAAGCGACCAGCCTGAGCCAGTCGCTTTAACGATCTTTGGTGGGCCGTCAGGGGGTCGAACCCTGGACCTTGGGATTAAGAGTCCCCTGCTCTACCAACTGAGCTAACGACCCAAAGCTAAAGTCCGTTGTGGAGGACTTTAGAGGAGATATCGTGTGGTGGGCCGTCAGGGGGTCGAACCCTGGACCTTGGGATTAAGAGTCCCCTGCTCTACCAACTGAGCTAACGACCCGATATCAACACGAAGCAAGAACTGGGGTGGGTAAAGGGACTCGAACCCTCGACCTACGGGACCACAACCCGTCGCTCTAGCCAACTGAGCTACACCCACCGTGTCCTGTGCGCTTCGCGCTCGACTATTATTGCAAGGAACGCCACGCGATGCAAGCCCCAATTTTCAAGAATTTTGAAAAGAGTTTTTCGAGACCATTTCGAACAAATCCCACCGGTTTCATAGGAGTAAACTTGCCCCACTGCAAATCCTCGAAAGGACCGTCATGAAAGAACTCTCCAACCGCACGGCAAGATTTACCGATTCGGTCATCCGCCGCATGACACGCATCTCCAATCAGTACGGCGCTGTCAATCTCTCGCAGGGCTTCCCCGACTTCGATCCCCCGGCGCAGCTGCTCGATAGCCTCAGCGCCATCGCCAGCGACCCCAAGCCGCTCTATCACCAGTACTCCATCACCTGGGGCTCTCAGACCATGCGCGAGGCGCTTGCCGCCAAGCAGGAGCACTTTATGGGCATGCCGGTCGACCCCAACCAGAATATCGTGGTCACCTGCGGCTCCACCGAGGCCATGATGGCCGCCATGATGACGGTCACGAACCCCGGCGACAAGGTCGTCATCTTCTCGCCGTTCTACGAGAACTACGGCGCCGACACGATCCTTTCGGGTGCCGAGCCCATCTACGTGCCGCTCAACCCGCCCACATTCGACTTTGACCGTGAGGTGCTCGAGGCGGCCTTCCGCGACAACGATCCCAAGGCCATCGTCCTGTGCAACCCTTCCAACCCCTGCGGCAAGGTCTTCACGCGCAAGGAGCTCACCTTTATCGCCGACCTCTGCAAAAAGTACGACGCCTACTGCATCACCGACGAGGTATACGAGCACATCGTCTACGCACCCCATGAGCACGTCTACATGGCCACGCTGCCTGGCATGTTCGAGCGCACCATCAGCTGCAGCTCGCTGTCCAAGACCTACTCCATCACCGGCTGGCGTCTGGGCTACACTATCGCCCCTGCCGAAATCACCGAGCGCATCAAAAAGGTCCACGACTTCCTCACCGTGGGCGCCGCCGCTCCCCTGCAGGAAGCCGTCGTCACCGCCCTCAACTTCGACGACAGCTATTACGATGAGGTCCTTGACCTCTATGCCGCCAAACGCGACCTGTTCTGTCAGGGGCTCGATAGCATCGGTCTTGAGCATAACGTGCCACAGGGCGCCTACTACGTCATGATGGACATCTCTGAGTTTGGCTATGACAGCGACCTCGAATTCTGCGAGGACCTCGCGTCTAAGGTGGGCGTGGGCGCCGTGCCCGGCTCGAGCTTCTTCCGCGAGCCCGTCAACCACCTGATTCGTTTCCACTTTGCCAAGCGAGACGAGACGCTTAACGCGGCATTGGAGAACCTCAAGTCGCTACGTGATAAAATCAAGCCGCGCGGGTAAGGACAGCCCGACAACTAGAGCAACCAAAGAAGCCCCGCACCGCCCACCGCGTTGCGAGGCTTCTTTCTATAGCGCTTTCTTAAATGGTTTAGAGCTCTATACTTTAGTCACGGAGCAACTCGTCCCAGAGAGAGGAATACTATGGCAGAACAGCAGCTTATCGGAGCGCTCGAGGCCGGCGGCACCAAGATGGTCTGCGCCACGGGCTATGCAGACGGTACGGTCCTGGAGCGCGAGCAGATCGCGACCACGACCCCGCAGGAAACCGTCGAGGCCGTCAACGCATGGTTTGCCGACAAGGGCATCGCCGCGCTGGGCATTGGCGCCTTTGGCCCTACCGCAGTCAACCCCGCCTCGCCCCAATACGGCAAGATCCTGGAGACGCCCAAAACGGCATGGCGCTACTTTGACCTGCTGGGCACTATCCAAAACGAGCTCAATATCCCCTGCGGCTACGATACCGACGTCAACGTCGCCTGCCTGGGCGAGGTCACGTTTGGTTGCGCCAAGGGCCTTACCGATGTGGTCTACCTGACCATCGGCACCGGCGTGGGCGCCGGCGTGCTCTCGGGCGGCAAGCTCGTGCACGGCATGATGCATCCCGAGGCCGGCCACATCCTGGTCACGCGCGACCCGCGCGACACCATCGGCGAGCATAGCGCCTGCCCCTTCCACGACAACTGCCTAGAGGGCCTCATCGCCGGCCCCGGCGTTAAAAAGCGCTGGGATGGCAAGAGCGCCGGAGACATGGCCGATGACCCGGAAGCCATGGACCTGCTCGCCGGCTATCTGGCACAGGCGCTCATGACCTACACGCTGTGCTACGCGCCGCAAAAGATCATCATCGGCGGCGGCGTGGCCGACCACACCCCCATCGTGCCGCTCGCACGCAAAAAGTGCGCCGAGATGCTCAACGGCTATATCGTCACGCCCGAGGTCAACGACATCGATAACTACATCGTCAACAACAGCCTCGAGGGCAAGCAGGGCATCATGGGCTGCCTGGCCCTGGGCGCACAGGCGCTTCAGTAGCAGACGCACCCACAGGGCGTGGCGGGCTCGGCAAATCCAACCTACGGAACGACGCCACCACGCCCCATATAAGCCCTCAAATAAAAAAGGCCGCCTAGGACCAAACAATACGTCCTAGGCGGCTTTTTTGGCGTACATCAGCGACCGTAAGAGATATCGGAGCACAACGCCCGTTACCGCTCCACAGCAGTCGATCATCACATCGGTGATCATGCCGGCGCGTCCCGGCACAAAGAGCTGAATCGTCTCGTCGATGGAGGGAATCAGCAGCAGGAACACCACCGTGGGCAGCAGCACGTCAAAGGTGCGCCGGCCCTCAAAATCAAAGGTATGCGTTGCCAAGATGCCGAGCACCATATACTCGGTAAAATGTGCGCACTTGCGAACAACAAAGTTGGTCACCCATTCATATGGAAGTCCCACGCCGTGCAGGAAACCGCGGACAGCTTCCATGACCGTCAGGCTCAACGAGCCCGACCCCGAGCCGGGAACCAGCGAATTGCCCCAGATCAAGAGCGCCATCAGGCAGGTCACGACCGCCCATTTTCGATTGATCTTAACCATGCAGAAGTTATGCCTCCGCGCGGAGCGGCGCGAAGCTGGCGGTACCGCCCTCGATAACGCTCAGATAGGCACGGCCCGTACGCTTGGCGGTAGAGGACTGCAGGCGCTCGATCTCTTCCTCGAGGATCTGATTGACGCGCTCGTGACGACGATTTTCCATAATGCCGGCGGCAATAGCCTCGGCCCGCTCGATGCTCTCGCGCGAGATACGGGCGGTATCCTCGGGGAACACAGCGCTGTGACGGCCGACATAGGCGGGGGCAGCAGGCTGAGGGGCAGCGACGGGAGCGGGGGCTGCAACAGGAGCAGGCTCGTCAATCTCATCCAGAATCGCGGTGGCGGCGGCCCACATGTCCTCGTGGCCCGAGTAATCGGCCATGGGAACATCAACCTCGAGCGAGGCGTCCGGAAGGTCGCCGGTGTCGATGCGATCTTGGGCATCAATCGATGCGGTGATGGCTGCAGGCTCATCGAGGTCATCGAGATCGATGTCCGCAGCACCGGAGATGATAGGCATGCTGGCGAGGTTTGCGTTGTACGGCGCAGCCTCAGCCGCCTGCTGCTGGGCAGGAGCGCCCCAAAGCGAGCTTTCGGCGGCACGGCGGGCGGCAACGGCCTCCTCGTCCGCGGTCATGGCTTCATCAACGTACGAATTGTCGGCAGAAGCGTTCGCGTCCGCCGAGGTAGCGCTGTAAGCGTTATTGGCTGCCGCGTTGGCGACGAGTGCCACGAAAGCCGCCGTGCTGCCCGCAGGGGCGGCCTGGGAGCCAGACACGGCGCGTGCCGCGGCGGCGATGTCGTCGCGATTGAAGGAGCCGGTCTGCCCGCCGTTGGTGAGCTCGTCGATGGCGACTTGATAGACGTCGCGCGAGTGTGCAGGGTCGCAGCTCACCGGCGAATCGTCGTCGAGCATACTGTCGATCATGGACCAAGCCTCGTCCTCGTCCATAGCATCTGCGGCTCGAGCGATGGTAGGGACACCATCATCGGCATGACGGCGCTGGAACGCACCAGTCAGGCCGGAAAGGAATGCCGAGGTAGACTGCTCCGACTGAGTCTGAGAAGCAGAAGCCGCAGTGTAAGGAGTCGCATCCTGCTGCTGAGCTGGAATCGAGGCGGTCTTAAACTCACTTTGATATTGATTGAGATTGGCGGCACCGCCCATGGCATCGGGCTGGAACAGACGCTCTTCACGCTGCGCACGGTACTCGAAGATACCCAGCGAGGCGGCATAGATACCCACGCCCGCCACCGCACCCACGGCGAAGGGAACCGCACCCGCCACGACCGTCTCGTTCACCGACGAAAACGGCAGCGTCGCGGCATACATAACCACGGGAGCGGCCAGGCCGATCCCGCACGAAAGTCCGGCAAGGACTGCTCGTTGTGTCGCATCAGAAGAAGCCATGAGCTCTCCCCATCTTCCAGCACCCAAATCGCATCATTCAGTTGGCTGCGCGAGAGAAGATGAAGCGGGGCTATGCCCCAAAGCAACGGTATATGGTTCGTTTCATCTGCGTTTTCCGTCGCGAAGCTTAAAAGCTATTATGCGAAACCGCCCTGTCGATTGCAAGCGACGATGTCGGATTGAAACGGGAAACGTGCTGCTTGCCAGTCTTATGGTCAAAAATAAGCGCGGATAGGCGATATGGAAAAGGGCCGAGGCTCAAAGCCCCGACCCTTTATCGCATTGATGACTATCGCTGCGTGTGGATGACAACCTAGAACGTCTGCTCGTAGTCGCTGTGCTTTTTGGCCGAACGCACCAGGAACTCCTGGTTGGTGTTGGTGCCCTTAAGACCCTTGATGAACGACGCGGCTGCGCGCTCGGTGTTATTCATGCCAGCAAGAATGCGACGCAGACCAAAGACAAACGGGCGCATCTGCTCGTCGACCAGCAGGTCCTCGTTACGCGTACCCGAGGCAACGGGGTCGATGGCCGGGAAAATGCGGCGATCGGCCAGGTCGCGGTCGAGCTTAAGCTCCATGTTGCCGGTGCCCTTGAACTCCTCGAAGATGACCTCGTCCATCTTGGAGCCGGTATCGATGAGTGCGGAGGCGAGGATGGTGAGCGAGCCACCGTTCTCGATATTACGGGCTGCGCCCAGGAAGCGCTTGGGCGGATACAGGGCCGCCGAATCGACGCCGCCCGAAAGGATGCGGCCCGAGGCGGGCGCCGCCAAGTTGTAGGCGCGGGCAAGACGCGTGATGGAGTCGAGCACAACTACAACATCGCCGCCCAGTTCCACGATGCGCTTGGCGCGCTCGATGACGAGCTCGGCCACGCGAGTGTGGTTGTCCGCGGGCATATCGAAGGTGGAGGCCACGACCTCGCCCTTAATGGAGCGCTGCATGTCGGTGACCTCTTCGGGGCGCTCGTCGACGAGCAGGCAGATGAGGTGTACCTCGGGATTATTGATCGAGATAGACTGGCAGATCTTCTTGAGGATCGTGGTCTTGCCGGCCTTGGGCGGGGACACGATCAGGCCACGCTGACCCTTGCCAATCGGCGACACGATGTCGATGGCGCGACCGGTAATGGAGTCCTTGCCGTGCTCCATGCGCAGCGGCTCGTTGGGATAGACTGGGGTGAGGTCGCCGAACTTGGGACGGTTGCGAATCTGCTCGGGGTCCAGACCGTTGACGGTCGTGATTTTGGCGAGGCCGGCGCGCTTGTCGCCGCCGCGCGAGGGGCGCAGCGAGCCCTCGATGACATCGCCCGTGCGCAGACGCGCGGAGCGGATGAGGTAAGCGGGGACGAAGGCGTCCTCGTTGGACTTCATGTAACCGTGGGCGTGAATGATACCGGAGCTGTCCGGGCGAATCTGCAAGATGCCCTTAATATCGCGGAAGCCCTCGGCCTTCGCGGCAGTCGTGTAGATCTCCTCGACGAGCTCGGCCTTCTTCTTGCCGGTCGTCTCAATCTCGAACTCCTTGGCCTTCTCGCGCAGCTCGGCGACCTTCATGGCCGCGAGCTCCTCGCGCGAAAGCGTGGGCTCAGTCGGAGCGGCATTGCGCTCCTTATTGCGCTGCTTGCGGTCGCGCTGACGGTTGCGGCGATCGTTGTTGCGCTCGTTGCGCTCCTCGTTGCGCTTGTGCTGGCGACGGTTGGAACGAGTGCCGTCTTCGGCCTCGGCGGGCGCGGCACCATCGGTTGTGGCGGCGTCGGCATTGGCCGCAGCGGCTTCATTGGCCTCGGCGCCAGAATCGACCTGCGCTTCGACATCAGCCTGATGCTCGGACGCCTTGGCCTTAGCGGACTTCTTACGACCGCGCTTGGGCTTCTCGGACGCAGGCCGTTCGACGTCTTGGGGCTCGGCGGCATCAGTCGATGCATCGGCGGTCGTCTCGTCGGAATCCTCGGACGTACCCTTCTTGGCAGCCTTAGCCTTGGACGTGCGCTTAACAGCAGTGCGACGGCTGCGACCGGGGCGGACGTCGGCGGGCTCGGCATCGGCGGGAGCGGCCTCGGAAGTCGTAGCATCCTGAACGGGTGCATCGGCAGCAGTTGCAGACTCGACGGTCGCCGCAGCATCCCGAGCAGCTGCGGCTGCGGCTGCGGCCTTCTCTGCCTCGACGAAGGCCTTGGGCTTGCGACCGCGACGGTGCGGGCGCAAAGCCGGATCGACAACGGGAACTTCGCTGGCCTCGACAGACGCAGCGTGCTCAGCAGGCGATGCGCCCTCCCCTGCCGTGGAACGGACCGAAGCGTCAGTGAACTCGGGGGTTACCTGTTCAGCAACCTGCTCGGCCTTAACAGCCGTGCGACGGCGTGTGCGCGTTGCCGGCTTCTCGGTCGGCAGGTCGGCGGCAGGGGTCTCGGTGGCGGCAGGGGTCTCGGGCACAGACGGAGCTGCAAGCTCGGTCAGAGCCGCGGCCTCGCGCTCGGCAGCACGACGGCGGGCGCGCACCACCTGAGCCTCGCTAATCTGCGCCAACGCACGTGCCTGCGCGACCTCATCGGAAATCGACGCCGAGGAGTCAGCTGCAACGGTGCGCTTGGCGCGCGTCGTGCGCGTGGTACGGCGCTTGGGCTTGGTGACCTCCTCGCCGTCAGCGGCAGGCTTGGCCGTGCGGCGCATGCGCTTGGGCTTTGCCGGAGCAGCCTCCTCACCAGTTGCAGGCACGGCCTTCTCAGCCGCTACAGGCGTAGGCGTCGAAGCAGCCTTAGGCGTCTCAGGAGCCGAGACTTGCGCGGGCGCCGCAACCTGGTCCGACGCAACCGGTGCAGCGGGAGCGGCCTGCGTCGTCGTTATTTCGTTTTCTTGCTGTTGATCAGACACAGTGTTTGCTCAACTTTCTTTTCAAGCCCTGTGATCACATGCTCCCTGCATAAACCTTCAGGGCGGCTAAACAGTCTAGCTCCGTCAAATACCGACGGACATCATTGATCTGTATCGAGATATTTGCGTCATATACGCAGCGTTAGTGTAACACAACCGCCGCCACCTGCAACTTAGTCATTGGGGACGTTCTTAAACGACTAGTCAAAAGGGACACTCTTTGGTTTAACACCCACAAATCTGACTGCCTCCGCCAAAACTATGGCGGTTTACTACGATGAATCGCTCAACCGCGACCACTCCGAAACTTGTTGAACTAAAACCGCAGGTAGATGCCTTGCACTTTTTAGCGAAAAGCCGGCGTGGTTGGAATACCTCAATTCATCGTAGTAAATCGACATAGTTTCGTATTTCCAGCGGTTCCAAATTCGTCAATACGTCGGCGTTTGCAAAAAAGCCCGACCTCCGTGGGAGATCGGGCTTTCAAGGCTTAGTTAAACCAAGTCTATACGGTCAAATGACTCGATGATTACATCTGCTCGGGCGCGGAAACGCCAACGAGGGTGAGCACCAGGGCGAGCGTCACGCGGACGGCGTCGCAAGCGGCCAGACGGGCGCGCGAAAGCTCGGGGTCGACGGGACGGCCCTCGCTCGGCAGCACCTGGCAGGCAGCATAGAAGCTGTGGAAGTCGCCGGCGAGCTCCTCGGCAAAGTGCGTCAGACGGAACGGAGCGCGGTCGCGAGCGCAGCTGGCGATGAGGTCGGTGAGCTCGTTGAGCTTACGCGAAAGGGCGAGCTCGGTCGGGTCGGTCAGCAGCGAGTAATCGACGTTCTCACCGATGGCCTTCGCGGCGACGGCCTTCATGCCCATCTCGTCAGCCTGCTCGGGCGTAACGTCAGCGGCACGGCGCAGGATGGAGCACACGCGGGCGTGAGCGTACTGCACGTAATAGACCGGGTTGGAATTGTCGCGCTTCTTAACAGCCTCGATATCGAAGTCGACCATCTGGTTAGAGCTCTTGGAAATGAGCGTGTAGCGAGCGGCATCGGAGCCGACCTCGTCGACGAGCTCCTGAAGGGTCACCATGGTGCCCTTACGCTTGGACATACGGACGGGCTTGCCGTTGCGCAGCAGGTTGACGAGCTGGCCCAGCAGAACCTCAAACTTGCCGGGATAGCCAAGAGCGTCGCAGACGCAGCGGACGCGCTCGATGTAGCCGTGGTGGTCGGCACCCCAGATGTCGATGACGTGGTCGACGCGCTGGAACTTATCCCAGTGATAGGCAACGTCGGAGGCGAAGTAGGTGTACTCGCCGTCGGACTTGATCAGGACGCGGTCCTTGTCATCGCCCAGGTCGGTGGAGCGGAACCACAGGGCGCCGTCCTTGGTGTAGAGGTAGCCCATCTTGTCGAGCTTCTCAAAAGCGCGGTCGACGGCAGAGGTGCCGGCGGTCTCGCCCTCGGTGTCCTTCACGTACAGCGAACGCTCGGAGTACCAACGATCGAAGTCGCAGTTAACGGCATGGCAGAGGTCGCGCATGTTGTCGACCATCTTCACGTAGCCGCGCTCACGGAAGCTCTCCATGCGCTCCTGCGGATCGGCCTCGACCCACTTGTCGCCGTCGGTGCGCCAGAACTCGGCAGCCTCGTCGATGATGTAGTCGCCGCCGTAGGAATCCTTGCCCAGGGTCTCGGCAAAGTTGTCCTGATACGGATGGGTCTCGGGGTGCTCGTCGTTCTCGTCGGCAACAAAGGCGTCGCGGTCGGCGATCAGCAGCTTGTGAGCCTCGTCGATATCCACGCCCTGCTTGGCGATGATGTCGGCAAGCTGCATATAGCGCGTGCTGATGGAGTTGCCGAAGGTGTTCATCTGAGAGCCGTGGTCGTTGATGTAGAACTCACGCTGGATGTCGTAACCGGCGTGGTCCATAACGCGGCAGAGCGAGTCGCCCAGCGCGGCCCAGCGGCCGTGGCCGATGTGCATGGGGCCGACGGGGTTGGCGGAAACGAACTCGACCTGGGTCTTCAGGCCACCACCGACGTTGGACTTAGCGAAGTCCATACCCTTCTCGCGAGCCTCGCCAAAGATGGCATTCTTGACGGCAACGGAGAGGTAGAAGTTGATGAAGCCGGGGCCTGCGATCTCGACCTTCTCGATCGCGGGGTCCTCGGGCATATGGGCAACGATGGCCTCGGCGATCTTGCGCGGGGCGCAGTGGGCCAGCTTGGCGGACTTCAGGGCCATGGTAGAGGTCCACTCGCCATGAGAAGTGTCAGCCGGTCGCTCGATAGCGCAATCGTCAAGTTCAAATGCGGAAAGGTCGCCGGCCTCCTGGGCCGCAGCAAGCGCAGCGCGTACCAGCTCTTCAATCTTCTCGGGCATAGATCCTCCTTGTGTTAAAGCCCCCGAGCTCTTGGTCACTCGTGGGGCAAAAGCCAGAGTTTGTAGCACTCTATCACAAGCGACGGGCACTGTCGCAGGGTAAAGCTAATAGATATTGCATATGCACAAAAATGACTACAGCTTGTATGGAGTCACTCAAAGATGCCGGTCTGCCTGCAGATTATGCAGGCGTTGAAAATGCATAAAGGTGTGAATGAGCTGCGTCTGTTATCGAATACTCTTACCTATCGGAGTTGTGTGCTTTTCCAGCATAAAGTAATGGTTTGCGCACGTCAGCGTGGTATTCTTAACATACGTAAATTCGTATAAGTTGGAGGTAGCATGTTCTCAATCGGTCAACACGTCATTCATCCGGGGCAGGGAGTCTGCACCGTCGTCGGTTTTAGGGACGACACACCGCAGCCCATGCTGCTGCTCGAGACCAAGCAGGGACATGCGCAGACGATCCTCATGTACCCCGTGGCGCAGGCCGACCGTTTGCACGCCGCCATCTCGCAGCAAGATGCCGAGCACTTGCTGAGCCACTATGACGAGCTGGAGTGCGACACCTTTACCGAGCGCAACAGCTCGCTTGAGGAGACACACTTTAAGCAGCAGCTCAAGCTGGGCGCGCCCGAGACGGTCCGCGTGGCAAAAACCATGATGCACCGCATTCGCCAGGCCGAGGAAGCTGATAAAAAACCCAGCTCCTACTACATGCGCGTACTCAAGGAGGCCAAGCGCCGCTCCATCGAGGAGTTCGCCGTGGCCTTGGGCGTCACCGAGGAGGACGCCGAAGCTCGCCTAGCCCAAGCCGCCCTCAACTAACCCACCCGCGCCAAAAACCACCACAAAGGGGACAAGCACCTTTGTGGTGGTTTTCTTGTTCTAGTAGTATTCATTCTTATCGATACCCACGAGCACAAGGAGTCTCTTATGGCAGAGCCGCTTACCGCCGGAATCACCCGCGACCGCGCGTTTGAACTGCTTAACGAGCACAACAAAGACCCGTTCCACATCACCCATGGCGAGACGGTCGAGGGCACCATGCGCTACTTTGCGCGCGAGTTCGACCCCGAGAACGAGGAGTTTTGGGGCATCGTCGGCCTGCTGCACGACTTGGATTGGGAGGAGCATGAGGACGACCCCATGAACCACACCATCTATGCTGCCGAGATTCTTAAGGGCGAAGGCGCGTCTCCCGAGCTCATTCGCGCCATCCAGACGCACACGTCGGACTTCAACACCTCGCTGCCCAAACCCGAGCTGCAGATGGAAAAGATCCTGTTTGCCTGCGATGAGCTCACCGGCCTGATCGGCGCCGCCGTCATCATGCGCCCGAGCAAGAGCGTTATGGACTTTACGACCAAGTCGCTCAAGAAGAAGTTCAAGGACAAGCGCTTTGCCGCCGGCTGCTCGCGCGACGTGATTTCGCAGGGCGCCGAGATGCTCGGCTGGGAGCTCCCCGAGCTCTTTGACCGCACCATCGCGGCCATGCAATCCTTCGCCCCCGACCGCGGCACCTTTCAGGCTTAATTCCAAAACCACCACAAAGGGGACAGGCACCTTTGTGGTGGTTTTTGTTTGCGCGGGCGTTAGGGGCGGACCTGGCCGGTGCCTCGGAGCTTGTATTTGTAGGTGGTGAGGGCCTCGGCGGCGAAGGGGCCGCGGGCGTGGAGCTTTTGGGTCGAGATGCCGATCTCGGCGCCCAGGCCAAACTCGCCGCCGTCGGTGAAGCGCGTGCTGGCGTTGGCATACACGGCCGAGGCATCGACCGCATCCAGGAAGCGCTCGCAAGCATCCGTGTCCTCGGCAACGATGGCCTCGGAGTGCATCGTGCCGTAGCGGTTGATGTGTGCGATGGCCTCGTCCTCGTTCGCCACGACCTTCACGCTCATCTCGAGCGCCAGGTACTCGCGGCCCCAATCCTCCTCGGTCGCGGCCACGTAGTCGTCGCCCTCGGCAAGCCCAGCGTCGGCGCACGCGGCGCACGTGGCCTCGTCGCCGTGAATGAGCACGCCGTGGTCGTGCAGCACGGCAACGACCGCAGGCAAAAACGCATTGACCACAGCATGGTCGACCAGCAGCGACTCGGCAGCATTGCACACGCCTACGCGCTGGGTCTTGGCATTAACGATAATGGTGAGCGCCTTATCAAAGTCGGCGGATTCATGCACGTAGATGTGGCAGTTGCCCGTGCCCGTCTCGATCACCGGCACAAGCGACTCGCGCACGCAGCGCTGGATCAGGCCTGCACCGCCGCGCGGAATGAGTACGTCGACAATACCGCGGAGCTTCATGAGCTCGCCGGTGGCCTCGCGGTCGGTGGACTCGATCATCGAAACGGCCTCGCGCGGGAAGCCCTTGGCCTCGAGCGCATCGGCCAGCAGCTCAGAAATCATGGCACACGAGTGATAGGCCAGCGAGCCGCCGCGCAGAATGCAGGCGTTGCCGGTACGGATGCAGATGCCCGCGGCGTCGGCCGTCACGTTGGGGCGCGCCTCGTAGACCATAGCGACCAGGCCCAGCGGCACACTCACACGGGTCAGGTCCACGCCGCTTGCAAGCACGCGGCGGTCGAGCACGCGGCCCACGGGATCGGGCAGCTCGGCGAGCTTTTCCAGGCCGGCGGCCATGCCCTCGACGCGCTCGGGCGTCAGCAGCAGGCGATCGAGCAGTCCGGCCGAGGTGCCCGCATCGCGCGCGGCGGACATATCGAGCTCGTTGGCGGCGACGATGGAGTCGACACCGTTGCGCAGTGCTGCGGCCATGGCGCGCACGGCCTCCTGGCGCTGCTCATCGCTCGCCGTGGCAAGCGAGGCCGACGCTGCCTTGGCGGCAACGGCAAGATCGTGGACATACGTGGCTATATCGACCGACATGGGCGGCCCTTTCTCCTAGAAGTTTGCAACCATGGTAGCCGATTTGCGCATGGCCTCGCCCGCGGCGGTAGAATTGGTCAACCCGAAACACCGCAACGAACGGAAGACTCACATGGCCCTCATCACTTCGTACCACGTCCCCGGCCTTTACGTCGAGGACCACAGCATCGACGTCCCCCTTGACTGGCGCGGCCTGGAGCCGATGCTCCTGGCCGTCGGCAGTACCATGCGCCGCGGCGCTATGCCGGCACCCATCGCCGGCGCGCCCGAGAGCATCAAGCTCTTCTACCGCGTGGTTTGCGCGCCCGACCGCATCAACGACGATCTGCCGCTGCTCCTGTTTTTGCAGGGCGGCCCCGGCGGCGAGAGCCCACGTCCGCTGTCGCCCACAAGCGACGGCTGGATCGAGGAGGCCGTCAAGCACTTCCGCGTGGTCCTTCCCGACCAGCGCGGCACCGGACGCAGTAGCTGCGTGGACGGACGCACGATCAAGGCACTGGGTGATCGCGCAACGGCCGCCGGCGCCGATACAGCACGCTCGCAGGCGGACTTCCTCAAGCGCCACCTCGCCAGCTCCATCGTGCGCGATTTTGAGTACCTGCGCCTAGTGGGCTTTGGCGGCAAGCCGTGGGTCACGCTCGGCCAAAGCTACGGCGGTTTTTTGACGCTGAGCTACCTGTCGCTCTTCCCCGAGGGCGTGGCGGCGAGCTTTACCTGCGGCGGCATCCCCCACGTACCGGCGAGCGCAAGCGAGATCTACGCGCACACCTTCCCGCGCATGGCCGCCAAGACGCAGCAGTATTATGACCGCTATCCCGCTGACGTCGAGCGCGTGGCAGCCCTGGCCGATGCGCTCGAGGCTCAGAAGCCCGTGCTGCCCGACGGCTCGCCGATGACGGTCGAGCGCCTACAGCTCATGGGCAGCGACTTTGGCATGAAGCCGAGCTTTGAGCGCATGCATTGGACTTTCGATCACGCTTTTGTTACTGGCGACGGTACGCTGAGCTGCGGCTCCTCGGTATCCGACAGCTTTTTGATGCGCGCCTTCGAGCGCACCAACACACGCACGAACCCGCTGTACTGGACACTGCAGGAGTTTATCTACGCCGACGGCGACACCATGCCCATTCGCTGGGCCGCAGCAGAGGAGAAGGCCCATCGTGCCGAGTTCGACACACTCGCGCGCCCGCTCATGTTTACCGGCGAGGCCATGTTCCCGTGGATGTTCGAGCAGATGCCCGAGCTCAAGCCCTTCAAGCCCGCCATGGACCTGCTGATGGAAGACACCAGCTGGGACAAGATCTACGACCCGCAGCGACTGGCGTGCAACGAGGTGCCCCTGCAGGCCGCGGTGTATTTCGACGACATGTACGTGGATTCGGGCCTGCAGCTTGATACGCTCAGCCGCGTGGGCAACTCGCATGCCTGGGTGACCAACGAGTTCGAGCACGACGGCCTGCACGGCAGCGTGGTATTCAAGCACCTCTTCGACGAGGCCCTCAACCGCGGAGACCTGCGCCGAATCTTCTAGCAAAGGAGTGTCCCCACCTGCCGGCACAAAAGAAACGTCCCCAGGTGCCGGCACGAGAAAGACAGCGCTGCGGGAAACGATCCGCAGCGCTGTCTTTCTTTATGCAAATACGATCAAGTTATCCCTGTGTATCGCCGGCTTCTCTGCCAGATCTGCGAGCAGGCGGTTGCTGGCGATCTGGTCCTGGCGGCGTCCTGCCGCAAGCTCCAGCACGTCCGAATCGGCCTCGGCGATACCGCGGGCGACGACCATACCGCTCGGATCGCACACATCGAGCACATCGCCCTCGGCAAACTGGCCATCGACCTCGCGAATACCCACCGCGAGCAAGGACGAGCCACGGCTGATCAGCGCCTTCGCGGCACCGTCATCAACCGTCACCGACCCATGTGCCTTGTCGCCCAGCGCGATCCACAGCTTGCGGGGCGCGATGTCCAGACGCTCCGCCGGCGGATCGAACAGCGTGCCCACGCTCTCGCCGCGGGCGAGGCGCACGAGCGCATCGGGCTCCTCGCCCGAGCAAATCACGCTCTGAATGCCCGCCGTCATCAGGATGCGGCTCGCGCGGATCTTGGTAATCATGCCGCCCGTGCCCACCGATGTGGAAGAATCGCCCGCCGAGGCGATAATCTTGGCATCGATCTTATGCACGACCGGGACGAACTCGGCCGTGGGGTCCTCGTGCGGATTGGCGGTATAGAGGCCATCGATGTCCGAGAGCGTCACGCACAGATCGGCAGAAACCAGGCAGCTCACAAGCGCCGCCAGCGTGTCGTTGTCGCCAAACTTGATCTCGTCGACGGTGACGGTATCGTTCTCGTTGACGACCGGCACCACGCCCAGCTCCACCAGACGCAGCAGGGCGTCGCGCGCGTGCAGGTAGGACGTGCGACGCGCCGTGTCGTGACGCGTGAGCAGCACGAGCGAGGTGAGCAGGTCGCGCGCATGGAACTCCTCGTCGTAGGCCGACGAGATGATGCACTGACCAGCCGAGGCGCAGGCCTGCAGGCTCGGAAGGTCGCCGACCGGCTTGCGGTCGAAGCCCAACACGGGATAGCCACAGGCAATAGCGCCCGAGCTCACCACGACCAGACGCCAGCCGAGCTTGCGCAGCGCTGCGGCTTGATCGGCAAGTCCGCCGATAAAGGCGCGGTTGACCTTGCCATCGGCGCCCACCACCGTGGACGAACCGATCTTTACCACCATCGTTTTATAAGAAGTCGTCATACGTCAAACCAATCAACTGTTCAGCGAACGGCCGAGCTGGCGGCCAAGGGAGCGTGACTCGCCCCTACCGCCCAAGGAATTAGTGAGCCCAGGGGAAAGCCGAAGCCGCGGCCATGTTCTTGCGCACGAGCTCGTCGCGCACCTGAGCCAGGCCCTGCTCCATGCCCACAACATAGGTCTGCGGGTACAGGAAGCGCTTGAAAGCTGCGTCCAGATGATCGAGCGCCCAAGCACAGCGCTCGCGCGCGTCCTGGATGCTCTCACGCGGAGCCACCGCACTGCCATCGCGCACGATCGGCACCAGCAGCTCGCGATACTCAAGTTCGGACACGTCGGTCACCAGGGCGGCATCATTCACGGCCACGAGGGTATTGCCGCGCGCGGCGCCCTCCCCCGCCAGATGGTCCTCGTCGTAGATCATGTCGCAGACCGGGCCGCCAAAGCCGTCGTAATAACGGCGCACGCGTTGCACACCCGGGATCGTGCGCTTGTAGGGCTGCTCGGAGAGCTTGACCACCGGCGTCCATGGATCTGCCTCGCTCGCACGGCGGGCGGAAAGCTTGTACACGCCGCCCAGCGCCGGCTGATCGTAGCAGGTCGCGAGCTTGGTGCCCACGCCAAAGCTATCGATGGGCGCACCCTGGTCGAGCAGCGACTGGATCGTGTACTCGTCCAGGTCGTTGGAGACCGAAATCCCCACATAGGGCAGGCCCTCAGCATCAAAACGGCCGCGGACATACTTGGACAGCTTGGCGAGGTCGCCCGAGTCGATGCGAATAGCCGACAGGCGCTCGCCCACCGCCTCCATCTCCTTGGCAACCGTAATGGCATGCTCGCAGCCCTCGCGTACATCGTAGGTATCGATGAGCAGCGTACAGTTCTTGGGGCTCGACTTGGCAAATGCGCGGAAGGCCTCGAGCTCGGAATCGAAGCTCATCACCCAGCTGTGCGCATGCGTGCCAAAGACGGGAATACCGTAGCGGCGACCGGCGAGCACATTAGACGTAGAGGAACAGCCGGCAACGTAGCTCGCGCGCGCGACGGCCAGGCCGCCATCGGGACCCTGGGCACGGCGCAGGCCAAACTCGGCCACGGGACGACCGTCGGCCGCCAACACCACGCGTGCCGTCTTGGTGGCAACAAGCGTCTGGAAGCCGACGATGTTGAGCAGCGCGGTCTCGAGAAGCTGGCACTCCAGCGACGGGCCGGTGACGCGCACCATGGGCTCGCGCGGAAACACGAGCTCGCCCTCGGGCACGGCGTCAATGTTCACGTGCGCACGGAAGTTGCGCAGGTAGTCGAGGAATGCAGGCTTAAACATCGCGCCGCCGGCCGGAGCCTGGAGCGAAGCTAGATAGTCGATGTCCTCGGGCGTAAAGCGCAGGTTCTCGACCAGCTCGGGCAGCTCGGCGGTACCGCACATGACGGCGTAGGCGCTACCAAAGGGATGGTCGCGGTAAAACGCGGTAAAACAACCCTGCTCATTGGCCTTGCCGCTCTCCCACAGGCCCTGGGCCATAGTGAGCTCGTACAAATCGGTGAGCATTGCAATGTCGGTGGGATGCGAGATGTCGGTCAAAGCCATGGGGCGACCTTTCGGATGTGTGGTGCAGAATTTGAGGGTTGGACGAGAGCAGAGGATGCGGACATGACGGCCGATGCAAATCGGTTAGAGCAGGCCCGTTCTGGTCAGAATCGTGTAGCCCATAAAGATGACAAACGCGATGAGGGCAAGGACAATGATGATTTTTTGAGCCGGCGCCATGCCAGGGATCTCGTTCTCGCCCGTAGGTTCCTTGGAGGTAACCATGCGCTGGGCAAAGGTCATCTCGTCACGGCTCGGCTTGGGCTCGACGGACTTGGGACGAGCGGCCTTTTTAGGTTGAGGTTTGGGCGCGGCGGGTACAGGCTTCGCAGCAGCGGGCTTGGGTGCGGGTGCGGGCTTGCGCTCGGATGCGGCGTTCGAGGCGACCTCCTCGGCCTTCGCACGCTCGGCGCGCAGGGCAGCCAGCTCCTCACGCTCGCGACGGGCCTCTTCCCGAGCCTCGCGGCGGGCCTTCTCAGCGCGGAGCTCTTCCAACTCGGCGCGCTCCTCGTCGGACAATGGTTGGGACTCAAGCTCGGCCATGGTATAGCCCTTTCTTTTAAAAAAAGCCGCCGACACAATGTCAGCGGCTTATCAAATCCATGGGTGGAGACGAAGGGAGTCGAACCCTCGGCCTCTGCCATGCGACGGCAGCGCTCTCCCAACTGAGCTACGTCCCCAGGACAAGTCGATATTTTACCTACGGCTCGCCAACTGTCAACGCCCAATAACCAGTCTTTTTGGGACGCGGCTATTTTCCTTGAATATCAACTTCATCCGAACACCTCCCATATTCATCCGTACATGTACGGATGAATATGGGAACCCGATACCCTGAGGGCCGGGCCGGCCGGCCCCGGGAGATCGGAGGACACCATGTCCGGAAAGAACGGGAAG
>JAXJCG010000023.1:0-9539 GCA_036302525.1 Collinsella sp.
GCGCCGCACATCTGCTGGGCCTCGGAGTCCATCAGCGCGTTCATCACGCCGCCCAGCACCCTGCACGCGAACTCGCGCGCGTCGCCGCACTCCTGCCAAAGCCTCGCCGCCTCGAGGGCCTCGTCGCGGCCGAGGCGCAGTGCACTCTCTTCTTGGGGCATCGCCTTTCCTTCCATTCGTCACCTTCATTACTCCAACGACGAATTCTAGGCGGTGTCCCCTCCCTTTCAAGAAAGGGCGGAGGCGGGGCATGCCCCGCCTCTTACACCACATCTCTGTGCGCTACCCGCTCCGACGCCTCAATCACGTGTTTGGCAAGGATAGCCGTCGTTACAGCCCCCACGCCACCCGGCACGGGAGTAATTGCGCCAACGATCGGCTCCGCGGCATCAAAATCGACGTCGCCGACCAGCTTGCCGGCGTCCTCATCCCAGTTGATGCCCACATCGATGATCGTTTGGCCCTCGCGAACCGCATCCGCGCCAATCGTGCGCGCACGTCCAACCGCGGCAACAACAATGTCGGCAGAACGGCACTCGGCAGCCAAGTCGCGCGTATGCGTATGGCACGTCGTCACCGTGGCATTGCGAGCCGTAAGCATGGCGGCAACGGGGCGGCCAATCACCAGCGACCGACCAACGACCGCGACCTTGGCTCCATCCAACTCAACGCCGTAATGGTCCAGCAACGCTAGCACGGCCTCGGCCGTGCAGGGAGCAAAGCCCTCGCCACGCCCCGAGAGCGTGGCGAGCAGCGAGGCCGGCGTCATGGAGTCAACATCCTTTGCAGGATCGAGTGCAGCGGCAACTGCATCCTCGTCAAGCCCGGCGGGCAACGGACGAAACATCAGGCAGCCATGAACAGCAGGGCCGGCATTGATGCCCTCGATAGCCGCCAGCAGCTCATCCTGAGAAACATCGGCAGGAAGCAACACGCGGCGAGCCTCAATGCCAACCTTCTCGCAGCGCTTGAGGGCACCGCGCTCGTAGGATAGGTCGTCCTCGCGTTCGCCCACGCGAACGATGGCCAGCGTCGGCACGATGCCCCGTTCGCGCAGGGCGGCGCAGCGAGCAGCGAGCTCCTCAGTCAACGCGCGGGCGACAGGGGCGCCCTTCAACAGCTGAGCCATGGCTATCCCCTCTTCCTGGCTGCGTCGGCGGCGCGGCGCGCCAGCGCATCAGCGCGCGGCAGCCACGTATCGAGCAGCTCGTCACATGCAGCCTCGAGCTCCTCGGCGCGGGCACGATCCTTCATAGACGTGGTGTTCGCAAAGAGCGTCAAGCTCGCGCCCTGCATGGCCGCGCGGCAGAACACGGCGCCGCATGCCACGTCGGACAGCAACTGCCGGGAGCCCTTGTCCGCCATGTCCTCGAGCAGCGCCAGCGCACGACCGCACGCATCCATAATGCGGTACGGCGGCATGGCTGCCACGTGCAGCGCATCCTGAATCGTAGCCGGTCGAGCCGGATCATCTCGAGGAATACCGTACGCCGCCGACACCTGCCCGTAGGCTCGAACATCCTCGGCAACCAAGTCGACAAGCTCCTGCGCCAACTCATCCGCCTGGGCAAACGCGCGCGTCAGATCGCCCGCGCGATCGGCAAGCGCGGGGTTCGTCGCGCCATAGCGAGCAACCATCCCGCACAGTGAGGCGCCCAGTGCTCCCACAAACGCGCTGGCGCTGCCGCCGCCGGGAACCGGCTCGCGCGCGGCCAGCGCCTCGGCAAATCCGCGACAGGTCTTATCCATCATCTCTTGGCTCATACGCATGCACCCTCAATGCTTGCCAAGCTAATCGGACAGTCGGCGCCGCCCGAACGCATCGTGTATTTCGTGGTGCCTAGTCTAGCCCATAAGAGCATTCGCGTCAGTGCACCCAGTTATCGCTCTTTTCTATGGCGGGCGATAGACGCAACATCGCTGCGCCCATCGCCAAGCGATCAATCCCGACCCCCTGTCAAGGTCAGTCTTGCGCCCAGCCCATTGGGCCATAGACACGCCAAGCGCCATCGCGCAAACCACACCTGCAAAACAAATGCATCTTTGTTGCGCAATCCGATGCAACAAAGATGCAGGTATACGGAATAAATATGCAAGAAGCGCGAGAAAGATTGGCGTACCGATACAGGCGCGAAATAGGGTTTTAGTAAAATATCAGAAACTCTATAATATTTATGCTGATTTAATACTTTTAGAGGCAAAGGAGTTTCAGCATGAAGTCATTTTTGAAAACGGCCTCTCGTGCGGTCGCAGCGCTGTTTGCCGTTGCGCTCGTCACGATGGGAATTGCATCGCCTGCTTTTGCAGACGGCACGATTACCAATAAAAACTCCGGTAAAACCTACACTGACCTTGCCGCCGCCACCTCCGAGGCGCAAAGTGGCGACACCATTAAACTCGGTGAGGGCAACTACACCCTCTACGGCGTGAGCTCCGTGGGTCACACCAAGGGCAAGGACCTTACCTTTGAGGGTCTGGGCACGGACAAGACCGCATGGAACATCGGTGCACCTGTGCCCGATCCGGCAAACTTTGGCACCGAGTACAACGGCGACTATTCCTTTGACGGCGCCGGCACCGTTACGTTCAGGAACATGACGATGCGTTCCGGCAACGCGGACTTTCTTGGCTTCATTCGTGCCGACAAGACCGCCGTTGACGGCTGCGTCATCAACGGCGAGACGTGCTACTGGGGTTACACCTCCGCTGAGTTCAACAACACTACGTTCAACGCCCCTGATGGACGCTATTCCCTGTGGACCTACAGCTCCAAGACCATGACGTTTGACAGCTGCATCTTTAATGCCAGTGGCAAAGTCATCAATGTCTATACCGATTACAGCGCGGGCCAGTATGACATTCGCGTTAACGTGAATGATTGCACGTTCAACTCGAATAGCGACTTGGGCAAGCAGGCTTTGACCATCAACGACTATAATATGGGAGACAAAAAGTACATCCTCAACATCACCAACAGCTCTGCCACGGCTGCGCGCGACAACATTACCTGCTCGCAGCTCTTTGGCTTTGGTGGCAAGGCAAGCACTAACAACAAGGGCAAAACTGACGTCAAGATCGACGGCGAGCTCGTGTGGTCCGGCAGCGAGAAGAAAACCCACAGCTACACCGACGGCGAGCGCGACAAGGCCTACGATGTCACCTACACCGAGTGGGCTTCTGACAATGCCGGTGCTTGGACTCGCACGGGGACCCCTAAGTGCAAGTACTGCGGCTTCGTCAACCCGGATTTCGTGGAGAAGGCCTACGATCTCTCCTACGACCTGAACGGTTCCAAGGATAAGCAGACCGCCGATTTCGCTACCGTCGAGCACGTTGCCAAGACTAAGGTCACGGCCGATAAGCCGGCGCGCAAGGGCTATTCCTTCGCAGGCTGGAACACGGCCGCGGACGGCTCCGGCACGAGCCACGAGGCTGGCGCCGATATTGTGCTCGAAGCCCCGGTAACGCTCTACGCCCAGTGGAAGAAGGACGAGCCCGCGCCCAAGCCTTCCGACAACAAGCCTTCCGACAAGCCTGCAAATAAGACCAAGGCAAACAAGCAGGATCTGCCCAACACAGGTGACGCCTCAGCCAACATCGTCGCTGCTATGGGCATCATGGCAATCGCCTGCTTTGCCGCCAGCGCTGTCGTGTCTAAGCTTCGCAAGTAATTTCAACTTCGAAACACGCTGCAGCAACTTGTTGCAACGCAAAGGGGTCCGCACCGCAAAAGGTGCGGACCCCTTTTTGCACAAAAAGCTGTGGCGAGGCACTCACGATGACTAACCGGATGCGTCCGTCGTCAAGATCCGCAGCCCCCGGCTACGCTCCGCCCCACCGCGCCAAACACGGGACACATGGCCCACCCGAACGAGCAGCTCGCACGCACAGTAAAGACAGGTAATCCATGGGCGGTTACAGATCAGGAGCTCTGGCTATCGGTGTTTCCGATTGCCGGCTATAGGCACGGGCGCCTAGTCCACCTGAAACGTCGGCAGCAGCGTGTCGATAATCTTCGACCCCATGTCGCGGTTTGCAGTCGAGTACTCCAAATGCGCCGTGGCAATCGTCGAATCCGTGACGATCGTCTTTTCGTAAATGATCGTATCGTCCTCACACCACGAGACCACGTACCAGTTGTCGCCCTCCGCGGTATAGAGGTCGGCCTTGGCCGAGGTGTCCTCATCGACAAACATCTCGTGTGCAGTTTCGTCGTTAACGTTGACGTAGCCAGACAGGCCGATCACAAAACCCGTCTCCGGATCCTCGTACCTTGTGCTGCTGCCGCTGGGAGTATCTTCCATCTCAAAACGGTTGGGAATCGACATGCTATAAGGATGCAGGTCGTTCGTGTACGTATGCACGTCGGTCAGGTAATCGTCCGAATCGCCCGAGCCGTAGTATGCCGATTCGTCCTCGGGAACGGCCTCATCATCGGACGACGAAGACTCCTTGGCCTTGGACTTGTCATCCTTCTTCTTGGCAGAAGAATCTTTCTCGTCCGAAGACCCGGTATCGATCACCGAAATCTGCGTGTCAGAGCTCTTGGACCCGTTAAGCATCGTGAGCGCAAACACCGTGCCGCCCCCGAGGAGTACCACGGCGGCACACGCCACCGCGATAATGACCGGCGCCTTGCTCTTAGGCTTTTGAGGCGCGGGCGCGACCGGCGGCATCGACTGGGTCAGGCCCGGGGCAGAGGAAGGACCAGCGCCCGTAGGCGTCGGCGCGGAGCCACCCGCCAGCGAGGCCCCGCAATGCGTACAAAACGTCGATCCATCAGGCACTTGCTGTCCGCATTTCTTACAGAACATCGTTCGACCTTTCGTGGTTTAGCTTTTGTCACAGCCAAGTCTATACGCCCCCACCCAGGGCGCTGTTGCGCAACATGAAAAAGCCGATGCCGAGCCGTGCCGTCCCATGCGCCTGCCCCAAACATGGGACATATGGCCCACCTTTCGAGACTCCCGGGTAGCACAAGCTGGGGCATATCTATAAGTAAGGAACCCGTTGGGGCACGGCCGCGCAACGGCCGAAAACTAAGAACGGAGGTATCGCCGCACCACACACAACGACATCCGTCACGCTTGCGAATAGCAACATACACCAACGGCTCCAACAACCCGCGGCGCCGTGATGTCATCGGCAGACAAGGAGGACGCCACCATGAAGAAAAAGACCCTATCGATCCTTTCCCTTTGCATCGCCCTCTTTGCCGCATTTGCCCTTGTCGGCTGCGGCGGAAGTGCGTCAAGCGGAGGCGGGGGCAGCAGCGCATCCAAGAGCGAGGGCAAGGAAAAAGCTCCCGTCGCCAAGAAGACCGACTTTATCTGGTTTAAGGTCGAGATGCCCGAGAGCGTTGGCGTAAGCGACTCCGCTGGCAAGAATGCCGACAGGGTCCAGCTCACCTTCCCCGAAGACGAGAACGGTTCGGCCGATCGCTTTATCCCCGTTTGGAAAAAAGCGCTGACGGCAGAGGAATCCCACGCCGACCAGGCAGAAAAGAAAGGTGATACGTTCCAGTGGAAGGACGGCGGGTCCGTCGAGTATAACGGCAGGACGTGGCTCGTCGGAACGTACGAGGACAACAGCGGCGTCTCAACCCTCCTCTTTACCGACGTTGAGCCGGGAAGCGTCTACGTCCTCATCTCGAACTTCGATCCGCATAAGAAAGAAGCCGAGGCGCTCCTCAACTCCATCGAGTTTCCCGATGACATGGCGAAGGCAGTTGCCGAGGCACGCGAAGTCGAGATTTCGAGCATCGAGATCAAGCATTAGGGGATCGCACGCAGCATCGCATGCGCAGTCATTAAATGATCGGACGCCCAGCCAGGGTAGGATCGGATCGGCCGGCCCTCCCCTCTTTTACGCCCGAGCATATTGCCACTTGTCGGCGCAAATCAGGCCCCCAGAATGGGACACATGGCCCACCTGAACGAGCCGCTCGCGCGTACAGTAAAGGCAGGTAATCCATGGGCGGCTACAGATCGAGGAGGACACGACCATGAAAAAGAAGGCCTTTGCGATTCTCGCCCTCTGCATCAGTCTCTTTGCCGCAGTTGCCCTGGTGGGCTGCGGTGGCAGCGGCGGCGCTACCGGAAGTGGCGGTGGCGGCGGAGCAGAAAAGCCAGCCGTGGATATGAGGACCGACTTCATTTGGTTTAAGGTCGAAGTCCCCGAGGGCGTCGAAATCACGGACGTTGCCGGCGACACGGCCGACAGGGCCCAGTTTAAGTTCACCGAGAGCGAGCATGCCAGCGACCGCTTCATCCCCGTCTTCGATCCTGACAAGAACGCCGATGAACTGTTTGACTACGAGGCAAAGTGGAAGGCCAACTCCGGATGGACCGAGAGCGATCCCGTTAAGTACAACGGCAAGACCTGGCGCAGCGCCTACTTTACGCACTCGGGCGGTGTGACGACCGAGTACTTCACCGACGTTGACGGCGGCAGCGTGTACGTGCGCATCGACAATGTCGAGGAGCACAAGGACGCCGTCGAGACCATGATGAAGTCACTGGAGTTTGCCGACGACATCGCCGAGGCCAAGACCGAGGCCATGGACGTTAAGCTCGAGGATATCGAGATTAAACGCTAAGCGACTGGCGAGCGCAGCGGGAAACACGGGCGCAGCGTAAACAAGCGACGGTATCCCAGCGCTTCGTACCAAGGGAGGGCCGGTAAACCGACCCTCCTTTTCTTATGCCGGTAGCCGACGAACGCGAGGACGCCGGACGCCGGAACCGCCCCAAATGTGGCAACAGTGCGAACACGACAAACACCCCAACACGTCCACCCGCCGATTTATTGCGCCGCGCAGACAATTAAACCGGCGTCTTTAAACATCTGGGAAGTATAGTGACCAAAACTATCGCATAACCGCACTCTGCGAATGGAGAAGTTATGACCGAACACCACGCCATCAGCCGTCGAGCATTCACGTTGGGCCTAGGACTCGCAGCATTGTCGCCATTTGCAAGCCTGCCCGAAACCGCGGCGCTGGGCCTTCCCGTGCGCGCGGCATTTGCAGAAGACACGCCCACACCGGCGAAGAGCCTCCATAGTTTCGTCATTCGCCTTCGCCCCGCGGGCTATTTTCGCACCGCAAGCGTCAACGAAGACGGCAACGTCATCGGCAACGTCTGCCACCTGTTTAATGACGGCACGTCCAGCAAACTCATCCTTGAGAACGTAACGACCAAGAATGACGATACAAACTGGTATGCCATCCGCACCTTACTCAATTTCGAAGAGCATAAAAAGACGGGCTACAGCATTTGGTCGGTCGACGGCGACTCGGACAAAGATGGAAAGGTCATCCACGTATGGAGTGGCGAGTATGACAACAAGCCCAGCCGCGCTTTTGCGTTTGAACGCCAGTCAAACGGAACCTATATCATCCGAGACCGCACAAACGAGAAAAAAGACATTAATTACCTGGCCATAGAAAAGGACGGCAAAGACCAGGACAACAACAAGATCTGCCATAAGAGGAAGAGCATTCCGTGGGAGCTCGAACTTGTCGGTTACGACATGGGCAAGACCAATACCACGGTTAGCAGTATCGACTGGACCACGTATAGCAGCTACGTCGACGGGCCCTGTTGGATGAAATACGTCGACAACAACAAGTTCCTCGACGAACTGAGCATCCCGGGCACGCACGATTCGGGCACCTGCAGCGTGGACAACGACACCGAGCCCCAATCCTCCCAAGCAAAATGCCAGCAGGATTACATCCCCACGCAGCTGCTCGAAGGCGTTCGCTATTTTGATATTCGACTCGGAAAGGGTGAGAACCCCGGCATCGACCACGGAGCTTGTTACCTGCTCAAAAAAGACGGGAACTTTATGCATCTCTCCGATGTCATCGGGTACTTCAATACGTTTTTGAGCGAAAACCCGACAGAAGCGCTCATCATGCTCGTGTCGCGAGGCAATGGCGAGGCTACCGACGAAAGCCTCACGACGGCCTTGGGCAAGGTTTTTGATGAGAACCCCGACCTGTTCTACACATCGAGCCGCATCCCCACGCTGGGCGAGGTGCGCGGAAAGATCGTCCTGCTGCGTCGGTTTGGGCTCGCCGGCAACAGCGTAAGCAGCCACACATGGGGCCTCGACCTCACCCAATGGGACGACAAAATCGCAGCACACACCGACAGCACCTCTATGTGTCTCGTTCGAGACGAGCGGGGCTTTGAAGCCGTGGGGAAAACGGGTGACGAAGAGCCCTATTGCACCAAGGTATACGCCCAGGACCATTACGAATGCACAGGAACCGACAAAATCGGCTGGGTCGATATGGCGCTGCAGGAGACAACCAAGCTCGCCCGCATCATGGTGGACGTCGAGGACAATGACGGGGCCAAGGTAAAGGTCCTGGAGCACAGCTGGTGTATCAACTACACCAGCTGCACGAACTACAAGCAAGGAAGCAATCCTTTTACCGCAGCACGAGTGGTCAACGAGCATCTATACAAGAGCCAGTATATAAACAGCACCGGAAATGAGAGCACAAAGGAGGACTGCCTCAAGCACATTGGCATCATTGCGTCCGACTTTGTTGATGCGGCACTGGCCCGAAGCATCTACCAGCGCAATTACGATGCGAAGCACAAGCAGACCGTTTCGTACTACCTCCCGACCCGTATACGCATGACATACGGCGACTCGTTGAGCGATGCCTCACTCCAGGATGGAAAGACCGTTGGCGAGGGTCGTTTCCGCCTTGTCGACAGCAGCAACGTACTCAGCGTGACGGCTTCGGGCAACACGTTTGCCATCGAATACGTGGATGTCGACGCTTTGGGCAACGAGACCGTTACGGAACTGCAGGGTTCCGTGCCCATCGATATCGACCCGCGCGCACTGACGCCCCACTTTGAAGGGCTCGAGGGCCTTAAGGCCGGCGAGGACGTGCGCGCAAAGATCGCGGCGCCGCTCGAGGGCAAGCTCGAAGGCGATGCCTGCACCGCCCAGCTCGAGTTTATGCACGATGCAAACGGCGCTCCGGGCACGGAAATGGCCGAGGGCGAGGCATTTACCGCGGGAACGTACTGGGTGCGTGCGAATGGGCTTTTGGGCGACGCGGCGCAGAACTACACGCTTGCCAGCGAGGGAGCCGCAAGCTTTACCGTAGCGGCCTCGGACGGTGCAGGCGGCGCCGGCACCGGCACTGGCGCCAACGCGGGCAGCGCTGATAAGAACGGTAAGGGCAACAAGGGCAAGGGCTCGGGCGGAAAGCTCGCCGACACGGGCGACGGCTCTGGCATCGCCGCCGGGCTCGCCGCTGCCGCCGTAGCGACAACAGCCGTCGGCGCGGCAATGCTTGCCAACGATCGCGAAGACAGCGAAGGCGCTAGCGAATAGGCCAAGCTGACCTTTTAGACGCATCGGCTCAATCAAAACCACCCCTAAAAGGGGTGGTTTGCTCTTAGGGTATAACCCTTGGATTTCCGGCACGCGTCTAAAGGCGCCGGCCCTCACGGGGTTCGGGCCGCACTGCAGATTGACCCGTGGCGGGCCGGTCAAACCGGCGC
>JAXJCG010000024.1:0-1949 GCA_036302525.1 Collinsella sp.
ACGCCCAGGACGGGCACGTTGGCGTAGGAGCACAGCAGGAAGCCCAGGAAGTAGAAGGGCACGAGCTGCTTGGTGAGCACCAGGCGGCCGAGCATGGCGAAGCCCATGGCAGGCAGGATGTTGGCTGCAACGCCAAAGCCATCGATCACAAAGGTCGGGATGAAGTCGAGCAGGCCCTGGATGGCGTCGGAACCCAGATAGAAGGCGCCGCCGCACAGCAGGAAGTACTCAAGGCAGCCAAAGAGGCCCATGCTCCAATGTGCCGCGTAGATACCCTTGAGGTTGCCCTTGGCAGCGCACTTGTCAGCAATGTCAACAATGATCGAGAATCCAGCATCCGTAATGTTGCCGATCGTCAGCGAAAGGACGGCGATGGGCATGGCGAGCGCGATGGCCGTCTCGGTACCCTGACCGAGCTGAATGGCAAACGCGCAGGCGAGCACGCCGCCGACAGTTTCGTTAGGCGGTACGTAGGCGCCGATGGAGATCGAGCCCATGAACAGCAACTCCAGGCTGGCGCCGACGGCAAGGCCGGTCTGCAGGTCCCCCAGTACCAGGCCCACGAGCGGGCACAGGACGATGGGGCGGAACGCGTAGAGGGTGCCGAGCTGGTAGTCGAGGCATCCAAACGCTCCGACTAAGCCGACGAGGATTGCTTGGACAAGCATAATTCCTCCCAATAAGGAATCTCGAACCGTCGTCACTCCCGCCGCGCGCGTTGTTGATATCAATTCCGGGAGTTCGATTACACGGCTCGAAGCGTACCTGGTGTGCTGCTAACACCTATGCCAGATACAAATGATTTGATACCAATTATAGATATGCAGGTTCTTACTATTTAATACCACTCGCTCAGCGGGGTGTTTTTTACCGTAAACGGCAGACGTATTTCATCAGGCGCGCTCTTTGTTTCGATGGCGGACAAGCGCCACCAGAAAGCCATCGCCAAAGGCATCGGATGCCAAGTTGGCCACAATCACCAAAACGATAATCGCCGCGCCCAAAAACTCGTTCCAGCGAAAGACCTCGCCAAAGAAGAGCGCCGACCAGCAGGGAGCGAGCACGACCTCGCTCATGCAAACCAAGTTGGCCGCAAACGCGTTGGTTCGCGCGATCCCCTTGGCATACAGCACGCTCGCAAGGCCACTGCAAAAAAGGCCATGCACCAGCATGAGCCCCCACTCAAATGGTCTCACGGAGTCTAGGGCGCCGGCAAAATAGACGATCGGCAGCATCGAGATACCGCAGGAGATGAGCGAGGACACCATGGGCGACGCATCGGGGCGAGAGTTCAAAAAGAAACACAGCCCAAAGGTGGCTCCCGAAATGACGGCAAGCAGGTTGCCGAGCATGCCCTCGGCACTCAAATCGCCTAAAAAGAAAAGTCCCATACCCGTAAAAGCAACCACCACGGAGGCAATCTTCGCAGGCGAGGGCAACGTGCGGGTTGCGAGCGATTGATACACGATAACGAAAATCATCGAGGTGTACTGCAGGACGATCGCGTTGCCGACCGTCGTGAGCTGGTTGGCAAAGTTAAACGTGGTGCCCGTCACGAAGTTGCAGACGGCCACAAGGACAATAAGGCGGCTGACGCGGAGGACGGGCCTGCCGACGAGCAGGATAAAGAGCGCCATAAATATTGCCGTGACGGCACCGATCAAAAGAGCTGACTGCGAATTGGCGCGGACGAGGATGCCGATAAAACTCCACAAGAGCGCCGTGCCAAATAGATACATCGCCCCGCTCACGCCATTATCGGATGGATTGTCAGATCGAATCACGAAGCACCTCCGGCTAGCTTTCGGTAATCAAAACCACCCCTAAAAGGGGTGGTTTGCTCTTAGGGTATAACCCTTGGATTTCCGGCACGCGTCTAAAGGCGCCGGCCCTCACGGGGTTCGGGCCGCACTGCAGATTGACCCGTGGCGGGCCGGTCAAACCGGCGC
>JAXJCG010000025.1:0-22246 GCA_036302525.1 Collinsella sp.
CGAGCGCCCCCGGTGGCAACACCCCCCGGGCCCTCTACGGGGCAGGGGCAGACGGCCATCCGGAGGCGCCCGATCGGCGGCCCCTCGGGGCTTGCCCGTATCGTAGGCAATGCGCCGAATGCTCGCCATCGAAATTTATCGGTGGCCCACTTCAGACTGTAATGGGGTATCTCCCAGATTTACCCGCCGCCCGAAGGGGCAGTCGACAGTCGAGTACGTACTGATCATCGCGATCATCGTCCTGGTGCTGCTGATCGCGGGACCGTGGGTCTCGTCGGCGATCACAAACCAGTTCAACACGGTGGCGGGGACGCTCGGCAACGGAATCTCAAAGGGGAGCTGGGAGTCGGGCGGCACGGGCGGCGGCAACGGGTCGTTGACCGACGCCGACATCGTGGACTCCGTTCACGGGATAGCGTTCGCCGTGTACTCGGAGGACGACCACAGCCTCATGTTCTACAAGCGCCGCGGGGTCCCCAGAGTCGGTGACATGCTCAACAGCCGCCGCGTGGCGGCGGTGTATACGGGGTTCGAAAATGGATACGCCACCGCGACCGTGGGAAACGACGGCAAGACGACTGCCCCCTGGTGGCCTAACAGAAATAATATCGTGGCCGTAAAGGCCATTGACGATGGCATAGAAATCCACTCGTTGGCATTTTGCTTTCAGTACATGGAGAACTGTAAGAGCTTTGATCTGGCAAAGTTCGACATGTCGAACTGCACAAATCTGCAGCACGCATTCGCGTATTGCGGCAATGCGACTTCCTTCAGTATTTCAAGCTGGGATACGTCCTCGGTCGTCGAATTCGACTCGGCGCTCAAAAACCTTTACAAGGTCGAGGAGATTGACATCTCCGGATGGTCGACGCGGAAAGCCGGCGATTTACGTCTCCTTTTTTCCACCGACAGTTCGCTGAAAAGCGTGAAATTTGGACCAGGGTGGAAGACCTCAGATGTTATGGATATGCTCGGCATGTTTAGCTATTGCAAAAATCTAAACCTCGACTGTTCCGATTGGAATGTCCCAACCTATGCCAATCATAGTGACTTCAATCACTGCGCCCCCGGCGTTATCCTCCCGAAGGCGTGGCAGTAGGTCTGAAGAAACAAAACGGCAAGCAGTTTATGTGGCGCGGGCACCCGTGCCGCCGTTGCCTCAGCGGCACGCTACGGGCTAGTCGGTTCGCTTTAACGTACCCTCTGCATGCAATATCAATCCCCATGCGAAGGGAGTGTCGCATATGCATGCAGCGGCAATTAACCTTCGGGGGGTGGGTATCTCCTAGGAATACCCGCCTCCGAGGCCAAGGAGCCATCGAGTACGTTCTGGTCATCGCGATTATCGTCCTGGTTGTGATGATAGCCGGCCCTTGGGTCTCGTCGGCAATCAGGAACCAGTTCAACACGGTGGCGGGAGTATTGGTAAACGGGACAGCAGGTGGGACTTGGGAACCGAGCGGTTCCGGCAGCGGTAACGGCGCGGGTTCCGCGACCGTCCAGGCGGCGCTCGCCAAGGACGCGAAGGACACGCGAAGGACTGGACCCTCGGTGAGCAGAAGGCAGTTGCCGAGGACATCGCCGCCAAGGGCGAGGCGTCGCCCGCCTACGCCAAGGCGAAGGCCGCGATGGATGCCGGCACCGAGTTCTCGATGAAGCTCACCGATGGCAAGACGCTGACTTACCGCATTATCGGCATCAATCATGATGACCCTGCAGGCGGATCCGGCAAGGCGGGCCTCACGTTCCTCACCACCACGACGGGCATTTGGTCCCCCATGAACGCGATTGACACCAACGCCGGCGGTTGGGAGAAGTCTGAACTCCGTCAGAAAATGAACTCCGGCAAGATCTGGAATCTGATGCCCTCCGATTTCCAGTCCAAGGTGAAGGCCGTCAAAAAGCTATCGAACAATGTCGGGGGCGGTGATGAGAACAAGAACGCCGCCGTGACGGCTACCTCGGACAAGCTGTTCCTGCTCAGCTACTCTGAGATCGCCCCCCACCTCCTATTGGGCATCCTATCCCTGGACTTCCTCCGAGGGCACCCAGTACGAGGCCTTCAAAGGCAAGGTGACGGAGAACTATAATCCCAACTCTGCCATTGCCATTGGCAGCGGTTGGTGGGAGCGTTCGGTGTTTCCGAACGCCTCGAAGGGCTTCCTCCATGTCGACAGCAGCGGCAATCCGTCGGACAGCAACTCCGCGCCGGGCTGGTTTTGCGTCTCCCCCGCCTGGTGCTTCTAGCTTGTCTAGCGCAAAGCCCGCGTTACCCCGCGCGTGCTTTCTTTTGGCGACCGAACGAACGGCTTCAGGTTCATGGCACGGGTAGTCGGATTGAAGAGAAATGGGGTCATACAGCGGCTCTCAGAGCGCCTGCCGCACTCCCCCGCCATTACCTCTGCTGCGTCCTCGTATAGAGTCCATCCTGCTTGGTGTTTCGAGTTCGGGGCGTATACGGTGGGTGGATAATGGATTCACTTCGATGACGGCGTTTACGGGAGCGACCATGGCGATGCGCGAGATCGCGGTCAAGTTCGATGAGGGCGAAATGGCCTTGATTCAGGGCCATGCGCACGCCACGGGCATGAGCTTTTCCGAGTTCGTGAGAAGGGCCGCGTTCGAGAAGGCTGAGGACATGGCGGACATCGAGGCCTACAACGAGGCTTTGGACGGGGACGGCGGCACTCGCTACCCGATGGAAGAGGTCGTGCGCATGGCGGTGGAGGCTGAGTGATTGTCCACACGCGTTGTCTGTCTCGGCTCTAAAGGCTTCTCTTGGGCGGGGGTTCGGCTTATAGCCGGGCCCCGCTTTTTTGCGGCTTTCAGTTGTCTTTCTGAAGGTATGAAATGGCTGCCTCGATATGAATACGGTCGGCATTCGAAGCGGACGTTATAGCCGCGCTAATAGCGCATGACTTTCTCCCCTGCCGTCATCGTTGCCGCAGCGGCAAGACCGTTGCAAATACTTGGAATAGCCCTACGCTCGGCTCGTATTGCAAACCCCGAGTGAAGGGAGCCGTATATGCATGCAGCGGCAATTAACCTTCGGGGGGGGGGTCGCTCCTGAAACGACCCGCTTCCGAGGGCAATCAATTATCGAGTATGTCCTGATCATTGCCGTCATCGGCCTGGTCATCGTGTTCGCGGGACCCGGCGTGGCCGGAGCCATCCGAAACCAGTTCAACCTGGTCGGCAACACGGTGAACAATGGGACGGTCGGCGGCGTCGAGGGAGGCGCGTCCGGTGGCGGCTCCGCAGGCGCCGATTCCGCGGCCGTCCAGGTGGCCATCGCCAAGGACGCGAAGGACTGGACCCTCGACGAGCAGGAGGCGGTTGCCAAAGACATTGCCAAGAACGGTACATCGTCTATCGCCTACGCCAAGGCCAAGGCCGCCATGGATGCCGGCACCAAGTTCTCGATGAAGCTGACCAATGGCAAGACGCTCGAGTACCGTATCATCGGCATCAACCACGACGACTTGGCCGATGGTAGCGGCATGGCAGGCTTGACGTTCGAGGCGACCAACTCTGCCTTGGGTAGCCAGAGGATGAACGCTACGGACACCAATGCCGGTGGTTGGGATAAGTCCGAGCTCCGTACCCGCCTCAACAGCGGTGACCTCTGGTTGCTCCTGCCCAGCGAGCTCCAGTCAAAGGTGAAACCCGTCACAAAGACAACCGATAACGTTGGCGGTAACGGGGGCGGTGCCCCCTCGGCGACGACCGACAAGGTTTTTCTGCTCTCGGCAACCGAAGTATACGGGGATATGCAATCTGACGGCATCCAGTACGAGTGCTACAAATCCAAGGGCGTGACGGGGTCGAACTATTCCGGTGCATCAGGCTATAGCCACTGGACTCGTTCCGTGAGACCGCGCAGCTCCACATCCTTTCGCTATGTTCAAAGCGGCGGTATTTGCTACAGCTACAGCGCGACGGACTCGTTTTATGTCCTCCCCGCTTTCTGCTTCTGATCTCTTTCATCGCAAAGCCCCCGCAATCCTGCGAGGGCTTTTCTTTTGGCGATTACTCAAACAATTCGAGGTTCATTGTACAGGTAATCGGGTTGAGGAGAAATGGGGTCATACAGCGGCTCTCAGAGCGCCTGCCGCACTTCCCCGCCATTACCTTTGCGGCATCCTCGTATGGAGTCCATCCTGGTTGGCGTTTTGTTGTAACCGCTCACTTGTCCACAGATCAAGTGAACTGCTGGAATAAATACAGCGACACACTAGTTCGTTACAGTCGCCATATCTGCGTAAATCGCCGCGATAAATACAGCCTGTACTCGTCTGTATACCAGCTACGCGTATGTAGATTCATGTCGCGTTAATAAATCGGCTCAAGCGCGTGCAAAACGCGCAAGTAACCGCAAAAAGCGATTATCGCGCAGGTAGATTTTTGGCACCCTGTTGCTTAATCAAAATTAAGCAATTGCTTAAAACAAAAAAGGTCAGGCACTAGGTGCCTGACCTGCAAACTTCTGGTCGGGACGACTGGATTCGAACCAGCGACCCCTTGACCCCCAGTCAAGTGCGCTACCAAGCTGCGCCACGTCCCGAAGCTATTGTTTGTTGCTCTGCTCTCGCTCGCAACAGGGAGTATATTAACCCGAAACTTTGGACTTGTGCAAGAACTTTTTTATAAATTTTGAAGCAAGTCCAAAATTGTATCTGCGAGCTGGGGTTTTGTTAGCACGGGAAGTTCTTGCGTGCCCGTTGTGCTCACAATCCAGGCCTTGTTAGTGTCGGTTCCAAAGCCCGAATCGGCGCGCGAGACATCGTTGGCGATAATGGCATCGCAACCCTTGCGGGTGAGCTTGCGCTGTGCGTACTCCAGGACGTTATCGGTCTCGGCCGCAAAGCCGATCACGCACCGTTCCCCCTTTTGGCGCGAGAGCTCGGCCAAAATATCGACTGTCTCGACCAGTTCGATGCGATCCAGGCGTTCGTTGGACTTTTTGAGCTTATGGTCCGCAGGGGTGCCGGGTGTATAGTCGGCGACGGCGGCCGCACAAATAGCCGCGTCTGCCGTCTGGAAGGCGCTCAGCGCCGCCTGGAGCATTTCTGCGGCGGTCTGCACGCGCACGCACTTCACGCCGTGAGGAACATCGAGTGATGTCGGTCCCAGCACAAGCGTGACCGCGGCGCCGCGGCGAGCAGCCTCCCCCGCCAGGGCGATGCCCATCTTACCCGAAGAGCGGTTACCAATGAATCGCACCGGATCGATCGACTCGTGCGTGGGGCCGGCGGTAATCACGATGCGCTTACCTTCCAGGTCCTGAGGCGCGGGGTTGAGCACCTCGCAGACAGCCTCGAGGATATCCTCGGGCTCACTCATGCGACCCGTGTCCACGTCGCCGCAGGCAAGGTAGCCGCTGCCCGGACCCACCACATGGACACCGCGCTCGCGCAACGTGGCCATGTTGGCCTGCGTCGCCGGCGCCTTCCACATGCCGTTATTCATAGCGGGTGCGATCACGATGGGTCGCGGTGTGGCTAGTAGCGTGGTGGAAATAAGGTCATCGGCGATGCCGTTGGCCATCTTGGCGATGATATTGGCCGTCGCGGGTGCCACGACCACCAGATCGGGCTCCTGTGCCAGCGAAATGTGGTGGATGGGGTCGGAGGGATCGTCGAATAGGCCCACGGCAACGGGCTCGTTGGTGAGCGAACGGAAGGTAAGCGGGCCCACGAACTCCGTGGCATGCTCGCTCATAACGACCTTGACGTGGGCGCCGCGCTTTTGCAGCAGGCGCACGATATTGCACGACTTATAGGCGGCGATCCCGCCGGTAATACCCAGCAGGATCGTTTTTCCCTCAAGTTGCATTGAATTGTTGGGTGCCGCCGTCATCGTTAGGCTTCCTTACTGGGGAGTACCAGGAGGCGGTGGCAGTACGGGCAGTGCGTAATCTCGCTGCCGTCGTGGTTGAGGTCGCTCATGGACGACGCCTGCAGCGCGGTGTGGCAGACCGTGGGGATGTTGCCCTTGATGGTCTCGACGGCCAGGCCGCGGAACTGCTTGAGCAGACGCTCGTAGTCGGTGAGCACGCCGGTCGGCAGCGTGGCGGCAAGCGCGGTGCGCTCCTTAGTGGCGGCATCGATCTGAGCCTGCAGATCGGTAGCCTTTGCGCGAGCAGCCTTGGTATCGGCCTTTACGCCCTCCTCGAACTTGGCGATGATGGCCTGCGCGCGAGCCTCGCGGTCGAGCGCCTCCTTATGAGCGACAACAACGTCCTTGCGGGTGTGCTCAATCTTGTCCAGGCGTTTGGCCAGGGTGGCGAGCTCGTTTTCTAGATCCTGAACCTCGCGGTAGTCGGAGCCGTCGACGTGACGCTTTTTGGCAGCCTCGATGGCGTTGTTGGTCTGAATCTCGGTGGTGTTGAGATCGTCGAGCTCAATGTCCAGATCCTTGCGCTGGGCGTAGAGCTTGGTCATCTCGGACTTGAGCTTCACATAGGTCTTGCGCTTGGAAGCGAGCTCCTTGAGCTCCGGCATATTGGCAAGTTCGCTCTTGTTGCGGGCGAGCTCCAAATCGATCTGTTGCAGCTTGAGTAGCGTAGCGCCGGCGCTCATAAGTTCTCTCCTTTTGTCACAGTCCACCATTGGCAAGGGTTCAGTATTTTAATCGCATGACGGGGGTCGACCCCGGCGTCAACTGCAGAGTTCATCAATATATCAACGAACGGCTCCTCAGAGCGGTCGTGGCCGAGCAAGATCACCGACAGCCCGCGCAAGGCAAGGTCTTGCGCCACGTGGTAGCCCGCCTCGCCCGTCACGACAACATCTGCGCCTGCGGCGATGGCGAGCTCTCCAAAGTCGCCCAGGGAGCCGCCCAAAATGGCGACGGTGCGGCACGGACGATCGGCTTCGCCCCACACACGCGGGTCGCTGCCGAAGGCCGTGGCAGCACGGGTGGCGAGATCGCGCAGCGTGCACGGGTCGTTGAGCGTTGCAAGCGCGCCCAGGCCGGTGGCCTCGGGGTCGTCCACGTGCTCCAGCGAGCTCACGGGCTCAGCGCCCAGCAGCTCGCACAGGCAGGTGCGCGCTTCGTGCGAGCGGTCCAGATTGGTGTGGAGCGAGATAATGCTCACGCCGCAGCGGGCGGCCTCATAGAGCGCCGCACTGCACTGGGGACGCGTGGCATCCGGCGGGCAAAACGCCTCAGGCGCCTTGATATAGATGGGATGATGCGTCAGCAGCACGTTTGCGCCGGCCTCGAGTGCGCGATGCACGTTTGCCTCGGTCGCATCGAGCGCGCAGGCAACACCGGTAATTTCGGCGGTAGGGTCGCCCACGGAAAAGCCTACGTGGTCCCAGCCCTCGGCGTCCGCCTTGGGGTAGCGTGCCAGCAGCGCGCGCTCAAGCTCGGCGACGATCATGCAGCACCTACGATCGAGAGCAGCGTCTGGGCAAAGTCGTCCAGGTCAGCCGGGTCCACGCGGTCATCGAAGGAGATGCGCAGTGCGCCCAGCGCCTGCTCGCGACCGATGCCCATGGCACTGAGCACGTGGCTCGGGTCCATGCTGCCGCTCGAGCAGGCAGAACCGGCCGATACCTCAAAGCCGGCGGCGTCTAGCTTGATGATGAGCTCCTCGGAGTCCATGCCGTCGACGTAGATGGAAACCATGCCCGGCAGACGATCGGCCTGTGCGTAGTCGCCCATGGTGGCATGAATTCGCGGATGAGCCGTAAGCGTGGCGTAGAGCTTGTCGGAAAGAGCTTGCAGCGTCGTACGCTCCTGGGCCACGCGGGGCGCCAACGTGCGGGCGGCAGCGGCAAAGGCCAGCTGCGTGCGCAGGTCCTGCGTGCCGGCGCGACGTCCGGCTTCCTGTCCACCGCCAAAGATGCGCGGACGCAGCGGCGTGCGGTTTTTAAGGTAGAGAGCGCCGGATGCCACGGGGCCACCGATCTTGTGCGCGGCAACCGTCATAGCATCGACGCCCAGCTCGGTGACATCGAGCGGAATATGCAAGTACCCTTGGATGGCATCGGTATGAAACAGGGCGCCGGCAGCATGTGCGGCCGCGGCAAGCTCGCGGATGGGCTGCACCACACCGGTCTCGTTATTGGCGACCATGATGCTCACGAGCGCGACGTCGTCGCCCAGTAAGTCCTTCAGCGCGTGAGGCTCAATGTAGCCCGCGCGGCAGGGCTGCACCAGGTCGACGGTAAAGCCGGCGGTACGCAGCAGCGGCAGGTTGTCCAGAATCGAATCGTGCTCGATGGCCGAAACGATTACGCGATCGCGTTTGCGATCGCGCTGACGGGCGCCCTCGGCAAGACCGAGCAGCGCCAGCTGGTTGGCCTCGGTGCCGCCGTTGGTAAGGATGATCTCGGACGGGCGAACGCGTGCACCAAAGCTACGGGCGATCTCGCGACGGGCGACTTCCAGGCGTGCGGCGGCCTTGCGGCCAAGCGAGTGCAGCGAGTTGGGGTTGACGCCGGCAAGCTCGCTATCGTCGTACTCACGCTGTGCAAGGCGCGCCTCGGCGCGCATGGGCGTCGAGGCGGCGTAGTCAAGATTCACGGGTATGCGGTTTTGACCTGCGGTCATAAGGGTTTATGCCTCCTGTGCAGCCTCGTTGCCCAGCTTCTGCAGCAGCGCAACCTCGGCAGCGGGATCTTCGGACTTAAATACGGCAGAACCGGCCACCAGGACATTTGCGCCGGCCTTGACGACCTCGGCGATGTTTTTGGAAGAGATGCCGCCGTCGACTTCGATCAGGGGCGACACGCCGTGGTGCTCACACATGGCCGTAAGCTCGTGCAGCTTTGAAATGGTGCCCGGGATAAAGCTCTGACCGCCAAAGCCCGGGTTTACGCTCATGAGCAGCACTATATCGACGACGTCGATGATGCTCTCGAGCACGCACACGGGGGTGGCGGGGTTGAGCACCACGCCGGCCTTGACGCCGCGCTGCTGCAGATGGGTGAGCGTGCGGTGCATGTGCGTGGAAGCCTCGTAGTGCACGGTGATCATGTCGGCACCGGCGTCGGCGTACCAATCAACGGTCTCGTCGGGGTTCGACACCATCAGGTGCGCGTCGACCGGTACAGCGGTGGAGCGCTTGACGGCCTTGAGGATGTCGACGCCAAAGGTGAGGTTGCCGGTAAAGTGACCGTCCATGACGTCGAAGTGCACGTAGTCGGCACCGGCGATCTTGTCGAGTTCGCCCTTGAGGTTGGCCATGTCGGCCGAAAGGACAGACGGAGCGATTTTGATGGAACCCATGGTAGAAGCCTTTCTGCGCTAGTCGGTGAGTCCGTAGAACTCTTGGGAGGGTACGCGATCGGTAAGAATCTCGAGCGCCCTATCCAAAGTAACACCGTTGTAGAGCGTTTGCTCCACGGCAAAGGTGAGCGGAATGTCTACGCCCAGTGAACGGGCAAGCTCGCTCACGCTGCGGGCCGCGACGGCGCCCTCGACAACCATATGCGTGCGCGTCTGGTACTCGTCGAGCGACACGCCGTGGGCAAATTCGTAGCCAAAGGTGCGGTTGCGCGAATGCTCCGAGGTGCAGGTGGCAATGAGGTCGCCCATGCCGGCAAGTCCCATGCAGGTCATAGCTTGACCGCCGCGGGCGTGTACCAGACGGCTGATCTCGGCCAGACCACGCGTCATGATGAGGGCAAGCGTGTTGTCGCCTGCACCAGAACCGGCGGAAATGCCGCACACGATGGCGATGACGTTTTTCATAGCGCCGCAAACCTCGACACCGGTCATGTCTTGCGACAGATAGATGCGGAAGGCTGTGGATAGGAGCAGGTCCTTAAAGGTCTCCCCTATCTGCGGATCTTTGCTGGCGATGACGGCGGCAGAAAGTCCACCGCGGCAGATCTCCTCGGCATGGTTGGGGCCCGAGAGCGCCGCTACGCGCGTCTCGTTGCCAATCTCGCGGGCGATGACCTCGCTCATGAGCAGGCCGGATTCGGGCTCAATACCCTTGGTGAGGCAAAGCACCGGGGTATCGGCGGCGATAAAGGGCGCGGCCTGGTGGCACACGCTGCGAAGGTGCGTCGAAGGAACGGCGAAGATGATGGCCTCGGCGCCGTCGATCGCCTGGGTCAGATCCGTCGTGGCAACGACGTTGCCGGGCAGCTCGTAGCCCACAAGGTAGCGGGGGTTGCGGTGTTCGCCATTGATGCCGGCGGCCGTCTGCTCGCTGTGGGCCCACATGGTCACGCGCTCGGCTCGCGCGGCGGCGAGGCCGGCGACGGCGGTTCCCCAGGAGCCGGAGCCAATCAGCGCAACATTCATGACTCTCTCCTACTTATCGTCGGGCTCGGTGACGCGCTTGGTAAACGAGAGCTTGGACTCCTTACCGGTCATGAGCTTTTTGATGTTCGCACGATGGGCCCACACCACGGTGATGCCGATCATCGCCATGCAAAACTTAAGTCCCAGGCTGCTGTACGGAAAGACCGCGCAGGCAGCGATGGGAAGACCGATGGCAGCGGCAAGCGAGCCCACCGACACAAACTTGGTGATGGCGACGGCCACGATAAACATGCCCAGCAGCGACAGGCCAATAGGCCAGTACCAGGCGAGGATGACACCCAGACCAACTGCGATACCCTTGCCGCCATGGAAGTTGAGGTAGGGCGAGAAGATGTGGCCCCATACGGCTGCCAGACAAATGACGCCGAGCATCCAGTCGCCGGGGGCTCCGGGCGCCATGATGTTCGGCGGAAATCCATAGCCCACGCTCGCGATGAGCGGACGGGCGATGACAACGCAGATGGCGCCCTTAAGGCAGTCGAGCAGCAGCGTGAGCGCGGCCACCTTGGGACCGGCCACACGCAGCGCGTTGGTGGTGCCGATGTTGCCGGAGCCCGCCTTGCGAATGTCGGTGTGGTTGAACACGCGGCCCAAGATCAGGCCAAATGGAATCGCCCCGATAAAGAACGAGACCACGGCGCAGATGGCGGTCAGCAGAATCGGATTATGCATCCTTTTGCTCCTTCTTCCTAAAGAAGAGTCGAATGGGTGTGCCGGCAAAGTCGAAGGTCGAGCGCATGCGGTTCTCGATGTAGCGCTGATAGGTGTCGTTGACCAGATCGCTGTGGTTGACGAAGAACGTGAACGTCGGCGGGTTGACGCCCGTCTGGGTCACGTAGTGCATGCGCAGGCGGCGCTTGCCGTCCACCACGGTATGACCGAACTCGCGCAGATCGGTGAGGAACGTGTTGAGGCGCGAGGTGCTGATCTTTTGCGAGCGCGTCTTTTCGGCGGCGTCGACCATCGCCCAAATCTTCTCGACGCTGCGGCCAGTGAGGGCAGAGATGCGCAGGTACTGGGCCCAGGGAGCCATGACGCCCAGACGGCGGTCGATGGTCTCCATGCAGGCCTCGCGCTTGCGATCGTCGTCGAGCAGGTCCCACTTGTTTAGCAGCACAACGATGGCGCAGCCGCGCTCGATGGCAAGGCCCATGACCTTCTGGTCCTGCTCGGTAACGCCCACGGAGGCGTCGACGACGAGCAGCGCCACGTCGGCACGGTCGATGGCGCGCAGGCCGCGGACCATCGAGTAGTACTCGATGTTCTCGTACACGGTGCTCTTCTTACGGATACCCGCAGTGTCGACCATGCGGTAGTGCTTGCCGTTGCGCTCGACGACCGTGTCGATGGCGTCGCGCGTGGTGCCGGCAATGTTGGACACGATGGAGCGGTCGGCGCCCAGGATGCGGTTGAACAGCGAGGACTTACCGGCGTTGGGGCGGCCGATGATAGCCACGTTCAGCGCATCGGGGAACTCGTCGGCGATCTCGTCCTCCTCCTCAGGAAGCAGGGCCACGATGTCGTCGAGCAGGTCGCCCGTGCCGTGGCCGTGCAGGGCCGAGAGCGGCGTGGGCTCGCCGATGCCGAGCGAATAGAACTCCCAGATGCTGTCGTTCTCGCGATCGGGGTTGTCGAGCTTGTTCACCAGCAGAAAGACCGGCTTGTCGCAGCGCTTGAGCATGCGGGCGACCGACTCGTCCTCCTCGGTAACGCCGGTGCGGCCGTCGACCACAAACAGGATGACGGCGGCTTCCTCGGCGGCGGCGAGGGCCTGGTCGCGAATGGACGTGGCGAAGACGTCATCGCTCTTGAGCGGCTCGATACCGCCCGTGTCGACGATGGTGAACTCGCGGCCGTTCCAATCGGCCGTGTGATACGAGCGGTCGCGCGTAACGCCGCGAGACTCGTGGACGATGGCGTCCGAGGTCTGGGCCAGGCGGTTAACGAGCGTGGACTTGCCCACGTTGGGGCGTCCGACGACGGCGACGATAGGTTTCATCTGCACTCCTTTAATGGGTAGGGTCAGTGGAAATGTTAGAGTCCGCGGGCACAATGCCAAGGATGTGCTCCAGGGTATCGAGCAGCTCATGCGGCATGGTCGACACCACATGAACCTCGGCGCCGCGACTGGTAAGGCTTGCGAGTAAATCGTCACGATGATACTCGTCAAGCGTCATGCCGTCAGCGTTGAACATGAGCTTAGGCACAAAGAGCATAACCCCCGACAGGTCTTGGGGTAGCTGCTCCAGAATGTCGCACGCGACGATGAGGCCGGTCACGTCCACGTTGCCGCCAAAGTAGCGGTTCTTGATGGCCGTGACGGTGCCGGCGAGCCCCTGCGGCGATTCCACGAAACGTGCCACGGTGTCGCGTGCGCTGGCGCCCGAGAGGCACAGCAGGTGCTGGCTGCGGGCGGCGATGGCCTCGCGGACGCGGGCCAGTCGCTCGGCATCGGCGGCAAGCACATCGTCCGTCTCGTCTAGGTATGAGCGGATCATGCCGATACCGTCGTAGTACTGCGGATAGCCGTCGTAAAAGTCCGCCTCGGGCGGATCGATGCCGGCGTCCAGGTAGAACTCGTCGCTCATCTGGAAGGTGTGGCGGCCAAAACGCTCGAAGGCGCGGTCCTGGTAGGGACGGATCATGGCAATGGTCTCGCGCGCCAGTTCGGGCTTGTCGCTGTATGACCAGCTAAAGCGGTTTTGGTGCTTGGTAAAACCGAGCGGCACAATGCCCAGGCTTGTGATTTGCTCGTGCTCCTCGCAAAAGCGCAGGGTCTTTTCCAGCTCCTCGCCGTCGTTCATGCCGGGGCACAACACGATCTGCGCGTGAATCTCGATGCCGGCGGCCATGATGGCCTCGAGTACGTCCATGCCGCGCTGGGCGTTGCGGCCCATCATACGACGGCGGACGTCGGGGCTCACGGCATGGACCGACACGTTCATGGGGCTCATGTTGCGTTGGATGACGTTTTGCACGTCCTCGTCGGTGAGGTTCGTGAGCGTGACGAAGTTGCCCTGCAAAAAGCTCAGGCGATAGTCATCGTCGCGGATGTAGAGCGTGGAGCGGCCACCCTTGGGCAGCATGGTCATAAAGCAGAACACGCAGGCGTTCACACAGGTACGCATGCCGTCGAAGATGGGGCCATCGAACTCCAAACCCCAATCCTCGCCGGGAAAGCGGTCGAGCTCGACGGGGGTGACGGTGCCGTCGCGCGGGTCGAATACCTCCAAATCAACGGTGTCGTCGTCTGCTTCCCAAAGCCATACGATCATGTCGGTGAGTTGCTCGCCGTTGACCGTGAGCACGCGCATGCCCGGCTCGATACCCACATCCCACGCGGGCGATTCGGGACGCACGTTCTTTACGAGCGCGCCCTCACCCGGCTCGGGGTCGCGGCTGCGCCCGTAATCGGCCACCTCGGCGGCGTATGCGGGTACGGTCTGGTCCATGGTTAGCGGCAAAGCTCCTTGATGCGCTCGACGGCGCGCTCGATGTGTTCTTGCGGGGTGGAGGCTCCGGCGGTGATGCCGATGTGGTGAGCGTCGGTAAACCACGCGGCCTGGAGCTCGGAAGCTTCCTCGATGTGATACGTGCGCTCGCAGGCGTCTGCGCAAATCTGCGCCAGGCGGCGGGTGTTGCCCGAGTTCTTGCCGCCCACCACGACCATGCAGTCGCAGCGGTTGGCAAGTGTGGCTGCTGCCTGTTGACGCTCACTCGTGGCGGCGCAGATGGTGTTGATCACACGCAGCTCCTGCACGCGCGGGGTGATAGCTGCCACGACCTCGGCGAGGTTCTGCGCGGTCTGGGTGGTCTGCACGACGAGGCCTACCTTGCCCTTGAACGACAAGGCGTTGGCGTCGGCGGCACAGCTCACGACCTGCGCATCAGTGCCGGCGTGGCCCAGGATGCCCTCCACCTCGGGGTGACCTGGCTCGCCTACGACCACCACGCGGTAGCCCTCGCGCACCAGGCGCTCGGCTGCCATATGGACCTTCTTCACGTAAGGGCAGGTGGCGTCGACGACGTTAAGGCCACGCTCGCGAGCGGCATCGATTACCTGCGGCACCACTCCGTGCGCGCGAATGATTACGGTGCCCGATGCGGCGTCGTCCAGGTTCTCAGCCAGGCCAACGCCTGCCTCAGCAAGCTCGCGCACCACGATGGGGTTATGGATGAGCGGACCCAAGGTATGGACCTGAGTGCACTCCCCTGCCTGCGGCGCGGCGGCTAGCGCCATATCGAGCGCACGCTGTACGCCGTAGCAAGTACCGGCGTGGGCGGCGATCTCGATGGTAAGCGCGGTTGCCTGGTCGAACGCAGTCGCGGCGGTGTTCGTCACGTTCTCGCTCATGGCTAGAACCTGCCCGGATGCTCGGCGCACAGCTCGTCTCGCATAGCGTAGACGCGGTTCATGGCCTCGGACTCAAACCATTCCAGGCGCTCCGTGCGTTTAAGCCCGGCCGGTGCGTCGGAAAGCGAGACGGCCTTGCCGGCGCGGATCCAGCATTTCTTGGGACGCATGATCTTTTTGCCCGCGGGCGTGATGTCGGACCAGCCGCAAATGGCGAGCGGGTTCACAGGTGCCTTGCCCATCTGAGCGATGAGCGCAAAACCGCCGTGGACCTCGGGCGCGATCTCGCGCGAGCGGATGCGCGTGCCCTCGGGGAAGATCAGAACGTCCTCGCCGCGCTGCAGCGCATGCTGGGCGGCGCGCAAGCACTTCATATCGGCAGTACCACGCTCCACGGGGATGCCGCCCACACGGCTAAAGGCCCAGCGCACGATCTTGCTCTTGGCAAACTCGGATTTAAAGATGGGGCGAATATGGCGGCCGCCAAAGAACAGCGCCGTCTCTACAGCCAGGAGCTCGGCCATCGAGGTGTGGTTGCAGATGACCACGCTGCCGCGGCCTTCCTGGCGCTCAAACAGTAGGTCGCTGTCCTCGACCTTCCAGCGCCACATGAGTTTTGAGAAGACCCAAAGGATGCCCATGACTACAGCGACGGTGCCGCGGATGAGCGCCGGAAACTCGTCGTAGGGGGCGTTGTAGTAATCCTCGGGCGTCTGCTTAAACAGGCGCATGGGCTACCTCCTTTGGTTGATGAGGTCCTCGATTATCGAGACGACCTCATCGATGGTGTGGGCGGTGGAGTCGACGTGCACCGCGTCCTCGGCGGGAACAAGCGGTGCGACCTCGCGGCTGCTGTCGAGCTTATCGCGCTGCTTGAGGGCGTCGAGGGTCTCGTCGACCTCGGCCTCGAGCTGCTCGGTGGTGAGCGGTTGGTCGTCGTTTTGGTGGCGCTGCAGCACGCGGCGACGGGCGCGCTCGCGCGGGTCGGCGGTCAGAAATACTTTGACCTGTGCGTTGGGGAACACGACGGTGCCGATGTCGCGACCCTCGGCGACGATGTCGCGGTCCTCGGCGGCGCGGCGCTGGTGGATGAGCATGGCTGCGCGCACGCCCGGGTAGGCCGAGACCTTGGACACGTTGGCGTCGACTTGCGGGGTGCGGATGGCAGCCGAGGCGTCTTTGCCGTCGATGGTCAGGCGCGTGTCCTCGCCGGTGCCGTTGGTAAAGCGAATCTCGATCTGCTCGGCGAGGGCGTCGATGGCCGCCTCGTCGTCCAGGTCGATGCCGCGGTCGAGTGCGGCGAAGGTGACGGCGCGATACATGGCGCCCGTGTCGAGCTTGTTAAAGCCCAGCTGGCGGGCGATCTCCTTGGCGATGGTGGACTTGCCGGAACCGGCGGGGCCGTCGATGGCGACGATCATGCAATGCTTCCTTTCGGTGGTTGACGTGCTGGTATGGTTCGCGGGCGTTAGGGCGCGGCGGGTTGCCTAGCCCGTGTAGCGCTCGCGGTAGGTGTTGCGCTTGGGTGCGGAGCCGTGGCTGCCGTGGTGACGCGTGCGGCTGGCGGGCGTGTCTTGGGGCTTGCCGCCGTTGCACTTGGCGCTCGCCTGCTTGGGCGGGATGCCGCCGCTTTTGAGGACCTGTACCTCGCGGTCGGTGAGCTCGCGCCACGAGCCCTTGGCCACGCCCTCGAGCTCCAGGCCGGCAAAGTTGCAGCGATGCAGACGAATTACCGGATGGTGAATCTTGCTCAACATGCGCTTAACCTGATTCTTGCGACCCTCGCGGATGATGACCTCCACGGCGGTGGTACCGGGCTTAACCCCCTGGGGAGCTACGGCCTCGGCCTCGCGTGCGGTGATGACGCGGCAGATTGCCGGCTGGCAGACGCCATCGTCGAGCTCGATGCCGCGGCGGAGCGGTTCTAAGTCGCGATCGGTCAGGTGGCCGTCCACGAGCGCCTGATAGGTCTTGTAGACGTGCTTGCTGGGGTGCAGCAGGTCCTGCGACAAGTCACCGTCGGTGGTAAAGAGCAAAAGGCCCGTGGTGTCGCGGTCCAGGCGGCCCACCGGGAAGAGCCCCGGAAAGCGGTTGCGCGGTACCAGGTCGGCCACGCAGGGGCGCTCCTGCGGGTCGCTCATGGTGGTGAGGTAGCCGGTCGGCTTGTAGAGCATCAAGTACACGGCGCCCTGGTTGAGCTTGACGGGCATGCCGTCGACCTCGATATGGTCGCGGTCGACGTCGACCTTGGTGCCCAGCTCGGTCGCGACCTGACCGTTGACGGTCACGCGTCCGGCGGTCATCAGGTCCTCCGACCCGCGGCGGCTCGCAACGCCCGCGCGCGCCAAAAAGCGCTGCAGGCGCATGGTGTGCGGGTAGACAGGCTGGGCGTCGGTTGCGGGCACTGCGTTGCCCATGGCGCGCGTCTCCCCTACTTCGTTAGTTCTCGTCATGCATATCCTCCGAGGTCTCGTCGACGACCAGGGTCTCAAAGTCCTCGACTGCCTCAACATCTTCAACATCGGTATCGAGCAGTTCGCGCTCTTCGTCCAGATCTTCGGCCTGCTCCTCGAGCGTGGACTGAATGCTGCGGCCGCTTAGACGCTCGCGGATAAACTGGCGCGACTGCTCGTCGGGGGCAAACTGCTTCAGATCGGGCAGGTCGCGGGTGGAGCGCAGACCGAACTTTTCCAAGAAGGCGTCGGTCGTGCCGTAGATGATGGCCTGACCGCGCTGGGGGTCGCGGCCGAGCTCGCGCACCAGACCCTTGTCCACGAGCGACGCGATGACGCCGTCTGAGTTGACGCCGCGGATACCCTTGACCACCTCGCGCGTTACGGGCTGGTGGTATGCGATAACGGCCAGGGTTTCGAGCGCCGCCTGGGACAGCTTTTGCGTGTCCCAGCTCAACACATAGGCCTCGACCACGTCGTGGTAGGCGGGGTGCGTAAACAGGCGCCAGCCACCGGCGACCTCGCGCAGCTGAAAGCCGCGGTTGGCCTCCTCGTACTCAACCTTGAGCTCGGCGAGCAGCGACGCGCACTCGCCGGGGGCGATATCCAGTGCGCCGGCCAGCGCGGGCGCACTCACCGGGTCGCTCGACACCAGCAGCAGCGCCTCGAGGGCACCTTTGAGGCTGTTTGCCTCCAGCGTGGAAAGGGTTGACATGGTTGCGGCTCCTATTCGGTGAGCTCGGGGCCCTCGCCGGGCACGTAGGCCTCGGCGCCCTCGACGCGGTTGATGCGGATGGTTCCAAAGATCTCGTCTTGGCTCAGCGTGAGCGAGCCGCGCTTGGCGAGCTCAAGCATGGCCAGGAAGGTGACGACGAGCTGCTCGGTCGTGGCATCGCCGTCCAGTAGCTCGCGGAAGGTGCAGGTTTGGTGTGCCATGGTAAAGCGGTCGACTGAGGCTACGGTCAGGTCGAGCGGCACGCGATGCGGCGCCACGTGCTCGGCCTCCAGCAGGAAGGTCTGTCGCTTGCCGTCCAGGTCGGCGCAGATGACGGCGAGACCGCGCAGGGTGATGCCTGCCAGGTAGTCGGGCATGAGCCCCAGAAACTCCGGGTCGGGACCGGCCACACGCGGGTGCATGCGGCTTTCGGCCTGCATGCGGGCACCGAGGGCCGCAGCCGCGCCCTTAAACTGCTTGTAGGCAATCAGGCGCTGGATCAGGACCTCGCGCAGGGCGTCGCCGTCGAGCGCGCTGAGTTCCTCGAGGTCTTCGTCGAACTCGTCATCGTCGTCATCGGCTTTGCGCGGGGCCTCCTGCGGCACCAGAGAGGCAGCCTTGATGTCCAAAAGGGTTGCCGCGACCAGCAAAAAGTCGCTCGCCACGTCAAGGTCCAGCGCCTCGATGCGCTCGGCCTCGGCAAGGTACTGCTCGGCCACCTCGCTGATGGAGATGGCGCCGATATCTACTTTTTGGCGGGTTACCAGCTGCAGCAGCAGGTCGAACGGTCCGCTGTAGACCTGCGTCGACACGCGATACGACATCTTCGACCTCCTTTGACGGCGCCTTCGCGGCGCGGTTTGGGTGCATGTTCTTACCGTTTTGCACGGTCGACCTGTAAGTTTACCTTAGATGCCGGCGATTGCGAAGTTGAGCAGCTGCTCAGCGAGCGGATACACGGTAACGTCGAAATAGCGGCCGATTACGTCGATGCCGGTCCACGTAGGCAGCAGGTACAGCACCAGGATGAGGATGGGCATGGCGTATTGCTGCAGGCGGTAGTAGTTGGCGAGCGCCTTGCCCTTGAGGAAGGGCACGATGATCGACGAGCCGTCGAGCGGCGGGATCGGGATGAGGTTGAAGAACGCGAGTGACAGGTTGACCACGATAAACGTGGCGCCGAAGTTCATGATCTGTGACGCTACGGCAAAGGACATGCTGGTGTAGAGGTTGCCGTACGTTGCGTGCATGAGGGCGGCCGCGAGGCACGCGAGGGCGATGTTCGATGCGGGGCCGGCCACGCTCACCAGGACCTCGTCGCGCTTGGGGTGCTTGAGGTTGTTGAGGTAGACGGGCACGGGCTTGGCGAAGGCGAACACCGGGCCTCCGGCGGCGAGCATCAGCAGCGGCAGGAGGATGGTGCCAAACGGGTCGATATGGTTGAGCGGGTTGAGCGAGACGCGTCCGCGCGAACGGGCCGTCTTATCGCCGAGTGCCCAGGCCGCGGCGGCGTGCGCGCTCTCGTGGATCACGATGCCAACGATGACGGCGACCGCGCTGGCGAGCAGGTTCATGAAGTAGCTGCTGGACATAACGATCCCCTAGCGGACGCGGCGCGAGGCGCGCGTGAGCAGGTAATCGGCCACAAATAAAATCACGGCCACGATGGCGTAATCCAGGCGGAACACGCCGCCAAAGGGAGAAGTGATGACGCCGTAGCCGGCGATGGCGCTCGGCAGCGCGCGCGAAAGCTCGACGACAAAGCCCACGATCTGCAGCTTGGCGGTGAGGCCGCTAAAGCACAGCAGCACGGTCATCGCGCTCATAAAGATGCCGCAGATGCGACAGGCGATGGCGATGATGCTCATCGCCACGGCGGTGGCCTTACGAGAGTTCACGCGCGGTCTCCTCTTCGATCTGGGTGGAAAGCTCCAGCCATTCGTCCTCGAGCTTGGGCAGCTCTTGCTTAAGGCCGTTATATTCCCCCAGCGCGGCGTTGAACTTATCCTGATCGGCATAAAGCTCTTCGCTGGCCATCAATTCCATAAGCTCGTCATAGCGGGCGCGCTTTTTGTCGAGCTCCGCCTCGATCTTCTTGAGCTGGTTGCGCACGCCCTTGAGCTTTTTGTTGAGCGCAGCGCGGGCCTGGGCCTCGGCGCGCTTTTGCTCCTTGGTCTTTTTGCCCTCGGCAGGCTTGGAAGCGGCGGCGGGCGCATCGGGCTGGGCGGCGCTGGCTTTGGTTGCCTTGGTCGCGGCCGGCGTACTCTCCCCTGCTGCTTCGGCGGCGGCGCGGGCTGCGAGGTCCTCGCGCTTGTAGAGGTAGTAGTCGTAGTCTCCGTCGTAGACCGTGACCTTGCCATCGCGGATGTCAATGATGCGGTTGGCCACAGCGCGTACCAGGTGCTCGTCGTGGCTGATCAGCACGATGGTGCCGGGGAAGTTCTGCAGGGCGTTCTCGAGCATGTCCACCGAGTCGATGTCCAGGTGGTTGGTGGGCTCGTCCAGGCACAGGAGCGCCTCGGGGGCCACGAGCATTTTGGCAAGCGCCAGGCGTGCCTTTTCGCCGCCGGAGAGGACGCGTACCTGCTTTTCGATAGAATCGTTGTCGCTAAACAGGAAGGCGCCCAGCAGGCTGCGCTGCTGCGGCACGGTCCATTTGGGCGTAACGGTGTCGATCTCTTGTAGGACGGTGTTGGACTCGGTCATGCCCTCGAGCGCGTGCTGGGCGTAATAGGCCACGCCCACGTTGGTGCCCAGGTCGCGGGTGCCGGTGGTGGGCGGCTCCAGGCCGGCGAGGATCTTCATGAGCGTGGACTTGCCGGCGCCGTTAGGGCCGACGAGCGCCACGTGTTCACCGCGGTAGAGTTTGAGGTCGATGCCGCTGTAGATGTGCTTGTCGCCGTAGGACTTGGAGACGCCCTCCAGGCCCACGACCATATCGCCGGAGCGCGGCGGATCGGGGAACTTAAAGTCGATGTGCTTGTGACCCTCGGGCAGGATGACGAGCTCCTTTTTGATCTGCTCGATCTTGCGAATGCGCTCCTGCGCCTGGGCGGCCTTGGTGGGCTTGTAGCGGAACTTGTCGACGAAGACCTGCATGTGGGCGATGTCGCGCTCCTGGGCAGCGCGCTTGGCGCGCATCTGCTCCAGGTTGTCCTCGCGCTGCTTAAGGTAGCTGCTGTAGTTGCCGGTGTAGGTGGTCACGCGACGGTTTTCGAGTGCGGCGACGTGGTCGACGCAGGCGTCCATGAAGGCGCGGTCGTGGCTGACGATGAGGACGGTGCCGTCGTAGTTGGCGATAAAGCCGCGCAGCCACTGGACGCTCTCGAGGTCCAGGTGGTTGGTGGGCTCGTCTAGAAGCAGCAGGTCGGGGTGGCGCAGGAAGAGCTTTGCCAGCGCGATACGCATCTGCCAGCCGCCCGAGAACTCGGAGCACGGGCGCTCAAAGTCGGTGACCTTAAAGCCCAGGCCGGACAGGATTTTGCGGGCGTTGCTCTCGAGCTCGTAGCCGCCCAGGTGCTCAAAGCGGTCCTGGACCTGGCCGTACTCGTTAAGGAGTGCGTCGACGTCCTTTCCCTGTTCGGAGAGCTCGGTGATCTGGGCCTGTAGCTCGTTGGCGCGCTCGCCCATGCGGCGGATTTCCTTGGCAGCGGCCATGACCTCAGCGAGGATGGTGGTGTTCTTTTGCTCCAGGTTGGTTTCTTGCTCTAGGTAGCCTACCTGGCAGTCCTTGGCGTACTGGACCTGGCCGGCATCGGGACTGTCGATGCCCATGATGATTTTGAGCATGGTGGTTTTGCCGGCGCCGTTGGGGCCCACGAGCGCGAAGCGCTCGCCGGGGTTGATCTGGAAGGACGCGCCGCTAAAGAGGACGCGCGCGCCGAAGCTTTTTTCGATCTTGTCGACCAGGAGGATCATGGTGCCGCCTTTGACCTTGTGTGCCTATATGAAAAAAGGCCCCAACTTGCGTTGGAGCCTCATTCAATGCTCGGGTGGAGACGAGGGGGATCGAACCCCTGACCTCTTGACTGCCAGTCAAGCGCTCTCCCAGCTGAGCTACGCCCCCGTGCGAAAAAGTACTATACGGGAACTCCCCCGCCGATGCAAGGACAATTTCGGAAAAACTTTCCGGGGGGGGCGGGCGCCGGGGTCCCGCGGGGTCGCGACGGCGGAGGCCAGTGCCCGCGGGGCCGGTGCGGGCGCGCGCCCAGGGCGTCGGGGCCCCTCGATGCCCGGCTGAGCCCGCGGGGCGCGCCCCGCGGGAGGGCGGCGGCAGCGCCGCCCTCCTGTCCAGCGCCCCATTACAGTCTGAAATAGGCCATCGATAAATTTCGATGGCGAGCATTCGGCGCATTGCCTACGATACGGGCAAGCCCCGAGGGGCCGCCGATCGGGCGCCTCCGGATGGCCGTCTGCCCCTGCCCCGTAGAGGGCCCG
>JAXJCG010000026.1:0-2444 GCA_036302525.1 Collinsella sp.
CGGCATCATGCCCGGCATGCTCGGCATGATCGCCTTCTGGCTGTACTACTGGCTGCTGTCCAAGAAGATCAACCCCATGGTGCTGATCGTGGCCACCATGGTCGTGGGCATCATCGGCGCGTTCTTCGGCGTGCTGGCGTAAGGGCCCGGCTGCATAGACTGTCATTGCAACCTGGTAAGGGGATGGAGCGGGCCTATACCCTCCATCCCCTTACTTGTATAGAGGGAGTTCGTATGTTCGCGAAGGATCGCGAAGCAATGCGCCTGACGCCGGCAGAAGTCAGGCTGATTCTTATTGAGTCCCTGCAATGGTGCGCCAACAACGCGGTGTACTTTTTAGGGCTTATCGGCGCGGCGACGTATGATTTGGCTGGCACGGCCTTTTTGGTTGCTGCCATTACGCTCGTACGCAATCTTATGACGTCGGCGGGCAATATGGTGTCGGGCTCGGTCATCGACCGCTTTGGACCGCGCCGGACGTCGTTTGTGACGTGCGTGATTACGGCGGTGCTATCGCTTGGCGTGGGGTTGGCGCCGTTGTCTGTCCCCGGGCTTGTGTTTGCCGCGTGCGTCTTGGGGCTTGCGGGCGGCTTTATCAACACCTGTACGCATGCGTTTCCGGGATACCTGGAGTCGACCACCGAGGGCCGTACCCGCGTGAACGGTCTCATGGTGTTCTACAGCAATATCGCCTATACCGCTGGCCCGCTGCTCGGTGGTGCCATCGTGAGCTGTTTTGCCACGCAATCGGTCTATCTGCTCATGGCGGGCATGATGGGTGTGGCGGCCGTGCTCTCCTTGGGCTGTCACGAGTGTGTTGCTCCCGCAAAAGGGGAGAAGCCGAAGGGCGGCATTCTGGGCGGCATGGCCGAGGGCGCGCGACTTACGTTTCGCGACCACGACCTGCGCCTTATCTTTATCTCGGGCTTTCTGGGCTTCTTTGCGTTTGGCGCGTTCGATTCGCTGGAGTCGTTGTTCTATCGCGATGTGCTCAACGTGGATATCGTCTGGCTGGGCTGGCTGTCCTCGGTCGTGGGCCTCACTTCCTCGGTGGGCGCGTTCATCCTGACCAAGCTTTCTGCCCGCCATGTCAACCTGCGATTGCTGCTCGGCGCGCTCATGGCCGTGGGCATTGGGTCCATGGTGTACGTGGGCACCGATATGCTGGGGGTCGCGATTATCGGTCAGGCGATTAACGGTCTGGCCTGGGGATTCCTGGAACCGCTGCAGATGATCTTGATTCAGGAGCGCGCTGACATCAAATACCTGGGGCGCATTACCGGCTTTGTGCGTTTTGGCCTGATGAGCGCCGGCGTGCTGCCGCTGCTGGCGGCTCCGTTTTTGGCGGAGGCTTTGGGTGTCCAGACGGTACTGTTTGGGGCATCGACCATTATTGCGCTGGTAGGAACGCTGTTCTTTGTCACACAAGGGAGGCGCCAGAGGCGTTAGCTATACATTCAATTCTAATTTAATACCACTCACCAGAGAATTTCGACCGTTCACCGAGGATTGGAGCAGATTGATAAGTGGTATTAAAAACACATTAGGTGTATGTCTATAATTGGTATCGAAAAGAAACGCGATGTATAGAGTTGCGTGCAGGACAGAAAGGAAAAGCCATGAAGGAAACCGAGAAGATCGAGATCATGCACTTTAGCCAGGAGGGCTACGTCGAGGACGGCAAGAACGTCTACGAGACCGGCAAGAAGATGATTGAGCTCGCCGACAAGGTCGCCGACGAGGGCTACGACGCCGTGTTCCTGATGGGCGTCGGCGGCACCTGGGACGAGCTCATGCAACTTGAGTACCTCATGAACAAGTTCGGCGACCGCGACCTCGAGGTCTACCTGATCCACGCCGCCGAGTGGAACGTCTCCGGCCACAAGCGCATGACCGAGAAGTCCGTCGTGCTCACCGCCTCCGAGTCCGGCACCACCCCCGAGGTCCTCGAGGCCGTCAAGAAGATGAAGGAAAAGGGCATTCGCGTCTACGCCATGACCAAGCCTGAGGGCCCCATCGGCCAGGCTGTCGGCGCCGAGAATTGCGTCAAGATGGCTTCCGATCATGGTAACGGTGGCTGCGAGATGGGCTACTACCTCGCCGACTGCTTCGGCCTGCGCCTGCTCAATCGCCGTGGCTGCTTCCCCAAGTTCGATAAGTTCATCGAGCAGACCAAGGACGTTTGGACCCACCTGGTCGACATCCGCAAGAGCTTCGAGCCGCGCGCCGAGGAGCTCGCCAAGAAGTACGCCCTGGCCCCCTACACCATGTTCATCGGCTCCGGCGCCCTGTGGGGCGAGACCATCCTGTTCTCGATGTGCATCCTGGAGGAGATGCAGTGGAAGCGCACCCGCTACATCACCTCGGCCGACTTCTTCCACGGCACCCTCGAGCTCGTGGAGCCCGGCGTCCCGGTCTTCCTGTTCATGGGCGAGGACGAGAAC
>JAXJCG010000027.1:0-134982 GCA_036302525.1 Collinsella sp.
CTGGAAGGCCAACGCCGCCGGTCCCGCTCTTCTCGCACGCACCTGCGCCGAGCACGGGATCACCCTCGTCCACGTGTCCTCCGACTACGTCTTCGACGGCACGGCCGAGGTCCATACCGAGGACGAGCCCCTCAGCCCGCTTTCCGTCTACGGCCAGACCAAGGCCGCCGGCGACATCGCCGTGGCGGGGTGCCCGCGCCACTACATCATACGCAGCTCCTGGGTCATCGGCGAGGGCCGCAATTTCGTCAAGACGATGAAGGGGCTGTCCGACCGCGTCGCCGACTCGGAGGACGGGCTCACGCAGGTCACGGTCGTGGACGACCAGCTGGGCCGCCTGACCTTCACGCGCGACATGGCCGAGGCCATCTTCCACGTGCTGGGGACGCACGCCCCCTACGGCACCTACGACTGCACGGGCTCCGGCGCCGTCAAGTCCTGGGCCGACATCGCCCGCGCCGTCTTCGAGGCGGCCAACGGCAACGGCGAGAAGGTCTTGCCGGTTTCGACCGCCGACTACTACGCGAACGCCGCGGGCCCCGTCGCCCCGCGCCCGGTCCACTCCGCTCTCGACCTGTCCAGGCTCGAGTCGGTCGGCTTCCACATGCCCGACTGGGAGGAAGAGCTGGGGGAGTACCTCAAGACGCTCTAGCCGCTATTAACTTTTCGAGAGTAAAAGCCGCCGTTCTTTAACGGCGGCTTTTCTTGTTGGTGGCTATCTGCGCAGTGGTGCCAATAGTATTTTGCGGAAGATCTACCTCTCGCTTGGCTTGGAAGTAGGGTGGCCGGGCTGGTCGTCGTAGGCGTATTTGCTGTACACGTTGACCTCCCACTGCTTTTTTTCGACCTTTGCTACAGAATCTAGGATGAAGCCGGTCGCAAGGCTCAGGCCGCACAGGAACATAAACGAGGCGGCGAGCATAGCGGTGGGGAAGCGCGGGACGAGGCCGGTCTGGAAATATTCGACAACGATGGGCATGCCCAGGGCGAGGCCGAATACCGCGAACAGAAGCGCTACGAGGCTGAAGAACTTCAGCGGGCGGTAGTCCTTGAACAGCGTGCCGATCATCGCAACGACTTTAATGCCGTCGCTCACTGTGTTGAGTTTGGACTCGGAACCCTCGGGACGGTCGCGGTACTCGATGGGCACATCTTTGATGCGCCAGCGGTGGTCGACGGCGTGGATCGAGAGCTCGGTTTCGATCTGAAAGCCCTCGGAAAGCACTGGGAAGGTTTTAACGAACGGGCGGCTCATGGCGCGGTAGCCGGTCATGACGTCATCGAAGCTGTAGCCATAGATCCACTTGATCATGGCGCGGACCAGATTGTTGCCAAAGCCGTGGAAGGCGCGCTTGTTTTCCTCGGCGTAGGTGCCGTTTGAAAGGCGATCGCCTACGGTCATGTCGGCCGTACCGTTAAGGATGGGCTCGCAGAGGGCCTTGGCCGCCTCGGCGGGGTAGGTGTCGTCGCCGTCGACCATCAGGTAGCAATCGGCATCGATGTCGCGAAACATCTGGCGGCAGACGTTGCCCTTGCCCTGACGCGGCTCAAAGCGAACCGTCGCGCCATGTTCTGCTGCGATGCGGGAGGTCTCGTCCGACGAGTTGTTGTCATAGACATAAACCGTTGCCTGCGGAAGTTCGCGGTGAAAGTCGTCGACGACCTTACCAATCGTAAGCGCTTCGTTGTAGCAGGGGATAATGACGGCAATGGATTCAGAATTCACTCAATGCTCCTTTGGAATTAAATCCTTGAAAGTATAGCCCTTTGCGCCTGGCATCCTAAGATGTGGGTTAGTTCTCCAGTTTTGTTGCGCGAATCGTTTGTCTGCCTGTCGGGTCTATACTGTTCGGTTGTCAACGATTACGAGTAAAGGAGTTGCATCCGTGTCGGATCAGACAAAGCAACAAGAAACTCGCAGTCTGCCTGCGACGTTTGCTAAGAACGAATTTGAGAAGGACGCGTTTATCCTTCGTCAGCTGGTTACCAAGGATTTTAAGATTAAGTATCGTCGCAGCGTGTTGGGCGTTGCGTGGTCGGTGCTCAACCCGCTGCTGATGATGATCGTCATGGCCATCGTGTTCTCGACGATTTTTGCCCAGGGTCGCAACGGCTCTATTACGCCCGAGATGTACCCGCTGTACTTGATCGTGGGTAACGTCACCTTTGCCGTCATGTCCGAGTCCACAAACCAGGCGCTGACGTCGATCGTGGGCGCGGCGCCACTGCTCAAGAAGGTAAAGGTTCACCGCTGGGTCTTCCCGGTACAGAAGGTGCTCTTCTCGCTGGTCAACTTCGCCTTCTCGCTGGTAGCCGTTGCCATCGTTATGCTGTGGTTCCGTGTTATGCCTTCGTGGCACCTCATTCTGCTGCCTGTTTGCCTGTTCCTGCTTATGTGCTTCTGCATGGGCCTGGGCATGATGCTCTCGGCGCTCACCGTCTTCTTCCGCGACGTTATGCATCTGTGGAGCGTCGTTATCACGGCGTGGACCTATATCACGCCCATCTTCTGGACGACCGACTTCGTTGCGCAAATGCCCCATATCGTGCGCATTCTGGTTTATGCGAACCCCATGTACAACTATCTGCAGTTTATGCGTGATATCTTCCTGTTCCAGACCACGCCTTCGTTCTTGACGCTTGGTATGTGTGTCGCTTGGGCGGTTCTTGCGCTTGCTATTGGCTACACCGTGTTCCATAAGTCCGAGCGCAAGTTCATCCTCTACATCTAAGGAGTGCTGTGATGACTGAATCTGTTGTTGATTACAGCGAGCAGCCTCTGGCTGTCGAGGTCGACGACGTCACCATGATCTTTAACATGGCGTCCGAGTCGCTGACCAACCTCAAGGAGTATTTCATTAAGCTTGCCAAGCACGAGCTGTTCTTTGAGGAGTTTAGGGCGCTTAAGCACATCTCGTTCGATATTCATCGCGGCGAGGTCGTGGGCCTGGTGGGCACCAATGGCTCCGGCAAGTCTACGACGCTCAAGATTATCGCTGGCGTGCTTGAGCCTAGCGAGGGCAGCGTTAAGGTGCACGGCAACATCGCGCCGCTGATTGAGCTTGGTGCCGGCTTTGACCCCGAGCTGACCGCCCGTGAGAACATCTATCTGAACGGCGCCCTGCTCGGCTACACCAAGGAGTTCATCGACGCCAACTTTGACGGCATTATCGAGTTCGCTGAGCTGCAGAACTTTGTAGACATGCCGCTCAAGAACTTTTCCTCGGGCATGGTCGCGCGCATCGCCTTTGCAATCGCCACGATTACCGAGCCCGATATTCTGATCGTTGATGAGACGCTGTCCGTCGGTGATGTGTTCTTCCAGCAAAAGTGCGAGGCCCGAATTCAGCACTTTATCCAGAGCGGCGACGTGACGGTTCTGTTCGTTTCGCACTCCATGGAGCAGGTCGAGCGCATCTGCCAGCGCGCCGTTTGGATTGAGAAGGGTGACCTTCGCATGGACGGTCCGGTTGATGAGGTCTGCAAGGCGTACCGCGAGCAGTTCAACTAGGTTATAATTACAAGCGCTTGGCACGCGTGCGCGTGCTTGGGCGTGCGGTTATTTGCTCCATTAGCTCAGTTGGATAGAGCAGGGGACTTCTAATCCCAAGGTCGACGGTTCGAATCCGCCATGGAGCACCATCGTTTATTAAGCCCGGACCGCTTGGTGGTCTGGGCTTTTTCACATGCCGGTGTTCTTTATTCTTGCCGGGCATACGTTTAGGCCGAAGCGGTGGTGCGAGCGTTCTGCGGGCAAGCCAGTCTGGCAATCTTTACGATCCGTGCGGTCGATTGGTTTATTCCGTGGCAGACCATGCCTCTGCTTATGACGCTGCCAGCATCGTGGCTCTTCGCGTCAATCGTACGCTGCGCCTGCGATATTGGATTGGCGTACGTAATCAAGAAGGCGTAATAACGGCGGGGAGGACCAACTTGGCCCTCCCCGCCGTATCTAGTCTGTCTTCAGGCACTCGGGTAAGACGTTTGCAACTGCATTCATCGCCTGCGGCCTTAGGTATTGCTCATTGAGTTTTGCTTTTTTGTAGGCATAGCGAGTGTCTGCTGAGTATTTGACCAATACATCGGTAAAGAATCGCTCCCAGCTCAGGTAATCGCGGCTTTCGATATAGTTCGAAGGGTCCTCGAGGATCTTTGGAATGTCATTGCTGGGGATGAGGCCAGATCGTAAAAGCGTCCACTCAAACGATTCCGGGAGGAACAAGCGAACATTCTTGTAAACGCGCTGCCCGAGCACCTTTTCGATGTAGGGACCAAACGCTGCGCCGTCTCCAATGGCAAGAACGTTTTGCTCGGGGCATTCGTGAATTGTCCGCTTTAGATTTGCTACGCCGGTGGCGGTATAGCAGGGGATTCCGAGCCGGTTGCAAAGAGCGTCGTAGAATTGATAGCCAGATTTGCTATCCTCGACAACTACGGCGTCGGGTACCTCGAATCCAACATTTAGATCCTGATACAGCATGCTTGCCGTGTGGTCATATAGCGGCTTGGTCACCGAGTAGAAGCGCCTGTCGCTCTTGCGGCCATTGATTGTTTTACTCGTCGTGTTGACTAACTTCAGGATCTCATCAACGCTGTAGGGGAGCTCGTTGGCATCGCGACGAGATATCAGAACAAAATAGTTGGACGAGCCGTTTACGGTTTTGGCGAAGTCCTTTGAGTAGATAAACTCGTTGCCCTCATCTAGAAAGACGATTGAATCTTCGATGATCGACAGCTCGCGCTCCCAACGTCTGCCGGAAAGCGTTTCGCAAGGCACGTCGCAGCTGAGTGTAACGCCGCTTTCCGGTCCTCGGTCGTTGTAGTCGCGAATCATCGAGATGAGCGTCGTTTTGCCCGTGCCGCTGTTGCCGCGTATAAAGGAAATATTGCGCTTAAACGTGAGTGTGTATTTGACCTTTGCCCGCTCTACGACAACGGTATGCGTTCCCTTCATTACTCATCAACATCCAAAAAGTCATTTGTAGCACCGACGAACTCCTGCATGTTCCTGACGATGCGGCCGTCGTTATCGATGCGAATCTCAAAACGCTTCCAAGGGAACTTCATGATGTGGTAAAGGGTTACAAGGGCGTCTTGCTCTTTGCCGATCTTGAGTAGCCAGCGGGCGCAATTGTCTCCACAGGTAGATGCGTTGAACACCATATTTGGGAGATTGCGCACCAGCAGCAGCGTCTTGACGCCGCCCGACAGTTCGAGTGGGGTGATCGAGCCCAGCTGCTTGCTTACGATGTTGTGGGGGCCGATGAGCTCTGATCCGTCCACGCTTTTAATGATCTGCGCGGCCATAGGGTCTTCGAACCATGAGTCCAAGTATGAGTTCCTAAAATAGGTCTCGGTATCGTAGATGGAACTGGGGTAATCTCCCAGATGGATGCTTAACATGCGCGTCTCCAGACATTGTGTGACTGCAATGATTATATGCCAGTAATAAAGTGCCGCCAGTAGCGAGGTTGCTGCTGGCGGCACTGGCATTTATTAGCGTGTTAATCGCGTTGATGGATTTGCTCGCGAGGCTATTTTTCGAGTCGTTCCCTCAGCAGCTCCAGCGCATGCGCGTAGCCCTGCAGGCCCTCGCCGGTGATAGTGGCAAAGCACGCTAGGCGTGCATAGCTTACCTGGCGGAAGTCCTCGCGCGTCTCGACAGCGCTGATGTGGACCTCAACGGCGGGGATGGCGACGGCTTTGAGCGCGTCCAGGATCGCCACGCTGGTGTGCGTGTAGGCAGCCGGGTTGATGACGATGCCGTCGACCTTTCCGTAAGCCTCCTGGATCTTGTCGACGATGCTGCCCTCGTGGTTAGACTGGAAGACCTCGACCTCGTCGAAGCCCTGTGCGGCACCCGCTTCCTGGCAGATCTGCACTAAGCGATCGTAGTTGTCGCTGCCGTAGATGCCTGGCTCGCGAATGCCGAGCATGTTGAGGTTGGGGCCGTTAATGACGAGTGCTTTCATGGTTGCTTCCTTTGCAGTTGAAAAACCACCACAAAGGTGCCTGCCCCCTTTGTGGTGGCTTAGGTTAGAGAGCGGGTGGGAGGGTCTCGAGGAGGGCTTGGGCGGTGTTGGCAGCGCAGTCGCGTGAGTCGATGATGTAGTCGGCCCAGGCGCGGTAGCGCGGCATACGCTGCTCGGCCAGCTTGTCGATGCCGTCGCGCGCGGTGATGGGGCGGCCCTTGTGGGCGAGCTCGTCGAGCTTGCGGTTGAGCATCACGATTTGGCTGTTTTGGTGCAGCAGAGGGTAGTTCTCGTCGCGCGTAACCACGCCGCCGCCGGTGGAGAGCACCAAGCCGCTGCGCTTGGAGATGTCGGCCAGCGCTGCCGTCTCCTGTTCGCGGAACGCCGTCTCGCCGCGCTCGACGATAAAGTCGGCGCAGGGCATGCCCAGACGCTCTTCAAGGGCGCGATCGAGGTCGATATGCTCGCGTCCCGTCAGCATTGCGATCCGCTCGCCCACGCGGGTCTTGCCCGAGCCCGGCATGCCGATCAGCGCGATGTTCTGCTCGCGGCGGGACAGGCGCTCAGTCACATCCAGGATGCGCTCGCGCGGGGTGGCTTTGCCGGTATAGCGCTCGACAGCTTGTGCCGCCTGGGCAATAAGCATAAGCAGGCCACCGATGCAGGGGATGCCGCGGCGCTCGGCCTCGAGCATCAGGCCCGTGCGGGCGGGGTTGTAGACAATGTCGATGACGCCCTCGAGCGCATCGAGCCCTTCGAGCGTGCAGGGCGCGTCGGGGCAGTGGGGGAACATGCCGGCAGGCGTGCAGTTGACGAGCAGGGCGGCGTCGGACTGCTGCGCGATGTTGCCGTAGTTGACCTCGCTCGTGCGACCCACGGGTACGACGATGGCGCCTAGGTCTCCCAGCACCATACTTGCCGTGGTACCGGCGCCGCCAGTGGCGCCGAGTACGAGAGCCTTCTTGCCGGCAACCTCAACCCCCAGCTCCTCGACCAGGCACTGAAAACCGAAGTAGTCGGTGTTGTCGCCGCGCAGGCGACCGTCGGGTAGGCGTGTGATGGTGTTGACGTTGCCCATGCGCTCGGCCAGCGGACTCAGCTCGTCCAGATACTCCATGACGGCGCGCTTGTAGGGGATGGTCACGTTGGTGCCCTCCCACTCGTCGCCCGTCATAAAGGCCGCGAGGTCCTCGGGCTCGCGCTCAAAACGCACGTACTCGAGCCCAGCGAGCTCTTTGTAGATGGTTGGGGTGTAGCTGTGGCCCAGTACGCGGCCCAGTACGCCGTAGGGGCGGGATGCAGCGTTATCGGTCATCTAGAGCACCTCCGTGTAGCTGCCAAAGTAGGTGAAGCTCTCGCACACGTCGTCGATGGAATCGAGCAGGTCGTCGAGGGCCTTGCTGCCAAAGGGGCAGTCCAGGTCAAAGTAGAACATAAACTCAAAGTCGCGGCCGGGGATGGGGCGGCTCTCGAGCTTGATCAGGTTGATGTTGAGTGCGTAGAAGCGCTCGAGCACGCGATAGAGGGCGCCCGGCTCGTTGGCCGTGGTGATCATGAGCGAGGTGCGATTAGCGCCGGGGTAGACGCGCGGCTCGCGGCTGATGACGACAAAGCGCGTGTAGTTGTTGTCCGAGTCCTGGATGTTGGACTCCAGTACCTCCAGGCCGTAGAGCGCCGCGCAGCTGCGCGAGGCGATGGCGGCGACGTCGGTGCGTTCGGAGTTGGCGACCATCTCGGCCGACATGGCAGTGTTGGGGTACTTGGTGGCGTGCAGGCCGTGGCCCTCGATAAAGCCGGCGCACTGGGCAATGGCTTGGCCATGGCTGTAGACCTCGCGCACGTCGGCGAGCTTGGTGTCGGGTTTGACGAGCAGGTTGTGATCGATCTTGAGTCGCAGCGAGCGCACGATGTGGAAATCGAACTGGGCGAGCAGGTCGTAGACGGCGTTGACCGAGCCGGCGGTGGAGTTCTCGATGGGCAGCACGCCAAACTCGCAGAACCCGTCGCGCACGGCGCGCATGACGCCTTCGAAGGTCTCGAAGAACGCGATGTCGGGTACGTCGAAGAGCTTGCACGCGGCTATCTGGCTATAGGCACCTTCCACGCCCTGGCAGGCGACGGTGGCCGTTTGAGGGAAGGGCGTGTCGGACGCTGCAGCCGTGGCGTGGGCCTTTTGCGAGACGGTGATGCCCTTGAGCTCGTTGATGTAGCGCTGCTGCTCGGCCTTGCTCATGTTCATGAGGAGACGGAACAGGGCGATGGTCTGGGCCTCGTAGCGCTCGGGTGCGCGGCCGGCGAGGTTGTTGAGTTTGGAGCGCTCGCGGGCGGGGTCGAAGACGGCCTTGCCCATCTCGATTTTTGACTTGGCGACCTCGGTGGCAATGTCCATGCGCTCGACAAAGCTGTTGAGGAGCGTGGCGTCGATGCCATCGATGGCCTGGCGAATATCGGCAAGGTCCATGGAGGCCCCTTTCACGTTACGGCTGAGTTGACAGGCAACCCAGGTGAGTCGGGTTAGAGCTGGGCGGCGTCCTCGAGGAGAGCGTCCCAGATGGCGAGGGCGGCGGCTGCCTCGGCTACGGGTACGGCGCGCGGGACGATGCAGGGATCGTGACGGCCGTGGACCGAGAGCTCGGCATTTTCCATGGCGTCCATGTCTACGGTCTGCTGCTCGCGGCCAATTGAGGGCGTCGGCTTTACGGCCATGCGCCACATGACGGGCGCGCCGGTCGAAATACCGCCCAGGATGCCGCCGGCGTTATTGGACTCGACCTTGATCTCGCCGGTCTCGGCATCGATGCGATACGGATCGTTGTTCTCGCTGCCGCGCATGGCGGCCACGGCAAAGCCCATGCCAAACTCCACGCCCTTTACGGCGGGAATGCCAAACGCGATTTGCGCGATGCGGTTCTCGATGCCGTCGAACATGGGGTCTCCGATGCCCGTAGGCAGTCCGTAGATGCCGCACTCCACGATGCCACCGATGCTGTCGAGTTCATCGCGCGCGGCCAGAATCTCCTCGCGCATGCGACCGGCAGCGGCGGCGTCAATGCAGGGCAGGTCGTTCGTAAGAATTGCCTTGCGGTCGGTCTCGCGATAGACCATATCGTCCATCGGCAGGTCGGAGATGCCGCCGATCTGCGCGACGTGCGCCATGACCTCAATGCCGCGGGCCTCGAGTGCCTGCAGCGCAATGCCGCCGGCGATGCATAAGGGTGCCGTTAGGCGGCCGGAGAAATGCCCGCCACCAGCGACATCGTGCATGTTGTGATACTTCACACGCGCCGGGTAATCGGCATGTCCCGGACGGGGCTTGCGGCGCAGCTCGGAGTAATCCTTGGAGCGCGTGTTGGTGTTCTCGATAATCGCGGCGATGGGCGCGCCGGTGGTATGTCCATCGACAACACCGGCGATGATGTGGGCTGCGTCAGCCTCGCGTCGTTTGGTCGCGGTCTCGTCGCGTCCGGGGGCGCGACGGTCGAGGAAGGCCTGCAGCTTCTCCTGGTCCACGGCGATGCCCGCCGGGATGCCATCGAGCGAGCAGCCGATAGCGGGGGAGTGCGATTGACCGAAGATGCTTAAGTGCAAGACGTTGCCAAAGGTCGAGGCCATGCTATTCCTCCTCGAGTGTGACCTTGCCGCCCAGCAGGCGGTAGTGGTCGAAGAAATCGGGATAGGACTTGTTGACGGCCTCGGCGCCGTGGATCACGACCTCGCCGGTGGCGCGGCTCGCGGCGATGGCGGCCATCATGGCGATGCGGTGGTCGTTGTGCGAATCGACCTCACCGCCGGTGAAGGCATCGACGCCCTTGATGATGAGGTCGTCGCCGGCAATACGCACCTGCGCGCCCAGCGCGGTGAGCTCGCGGGTGGTGGTGACCAGGCGGTCGGATTCCTTGATGCGCAGACGGGCGCAATCGCGGATAAAGGTGCGGCCCTGTGCCAGTGAGGCCACGGCCGAGATAACGGGCACGAGGTCGGGAATGTCGTGGGCGCTCATCTCAAAGCCGGCGAGTTTGTCAGACTGCACGGTGGCGGCGTTGGTGGAGCGCACGATGCGGGCGCCAAAGCGCGAAAGCGCGGCAAGTACGTTGCGGTCGCCCTGGGCCGAGCTAAGCGACACACCCTCGACGGTGATGGGGTCGGAGCCGATGGCGCCGGCGCACAGCCAAAAGGCAGCGTTGGACCAGTCACCCTCGACGGCCACGCTGCCGGGCGTGCGATACGAGCCACTGCTCACGCGGAAGTTCGTGACCTCGGGCTGGCCGTCCCGGGCGGGAATACGCTCGACGTTGACCTCGACGCCGAAGGCCTTCATGGCCTGGATCGTCAGGTTGATGTAGGGGCGGCTCTCAATGAGGCCGGTCACCTGCACGCAGGAGGGCTGGGCCAGCAGCGGGGCTGCCAGCAGCAGGCCCGAGATGTACTGCGAGCTCACGTTGCCCGGTAGCACAAAGGTGCCCGGGCGCATGCGGCCGCTCGTCTTGAGCGGAAAACCGCCTAGACCCTGTAGGTCGCAGCCGGCGGCGACGATCTCGTCCGAGAGCGGGGAGAGGGGGCGTGCGCCCAAGCGTCCCTGACCCACAAAGGTGGCCTCTGCGCCCAGCGCGCAGGCGACGGGCAACATAAAGCGGAGTGTGGAGCCGCTTTCGCCGCAGTCAAGCGTGCCGCCGGCAAGGGCCTTGAGCAGGCCAAACTCAACACTCTTCATGGTGGGGTGGACCTGGAAGCCGTCCTCGACAGTCTCGATGCGGGCGCCGAGCGCCGTGAGGCAACGCACCGTGGCCTCGATGTCGGCGCAGGTGGTGTTGCAGGTAACGTGCGTCTCGCCGTTGGCAAGCGCAGCGCAGATGATGAGACGATGCGCCATCGACTTGGACGCGATGGCGGGAACTGTGCCCTTGAGCGGGGACGGGGTGATGCGGGCTAGCATGCGGATGCGTCTCCCTTCTGGCCGAGGCCCTCGGCAATGAGTTCGTGGAAAGTGGAAAGCGGCGTGCGGTCGATGCTGCAGCGGCCAATGCCGTGCGGAATCACCAGGTCGATTGTGTCGCCCGCGCGCTTCTTGTCGTGGAGCGCCTCGGCAAAGATGGCATCGGCATTGAGGTCGCAGCAGGTCTTGAGGCCATGGCGTGCGCAGAGCTCCTCAATACGACCGGGCAGTGCAGCATCGCAGACGCCGTGCAGGGCCGCGGCGCGCGTGATGATGCCCATGCCGATCGACACACAGTTGCCGTGTCCGAGCTCAAAGTGCTCGCAGGCTTCGACGGCGTGTCCGGCGCTGTGTCCAAAGTTGAGGAGCTTGCGCTGGTTAGTCTCGCGCTCGTCGGCGACGACCACGGCGCGCTTGATGTCGATGTTGCGGGCGATGATGAGCGCTACGCGGGCCACATCGTGGTTGAGCAGCTCCAGCGTGAGCGGGGTCTTCTCCAGCTCGGCGAAAAGCTCCGGATCGGCAATCACGGCGTGCTTGATGACCTCGCCGGAGCCGTCGGCGAACTGCTCGGGTGTGAGGGTGGCCAGGCACCCCACGTCGGCGATAACCACGCTCGGCTGCCAAAAGGCGCCGGCCAAGTTCTTGCCTGCAGCCAGGTCGATGGCGGTCTTGCCACCCACCGACGAATCCACCATGGCGAGCAGGCTCGTCGGGATCTGCACAAACTTGCAGCCGCGCATGTAGGTGGCGGCCACAAAGCCCGTCACGTCGCCCACGACGCCGCCGCCGAGTGCCACGATAACGTCGGAGCGCGAAAGCTCGTGCTCGGCCACAAACTCCAAAATGGCAACATAGGTTTCGGCGCGCTTATGGGCCTCGCCGGCCTCGAAGGTGCAGATGCTCACCTCGTAGCCTGACGCCTCCAGGCTCTGCTTAACGGGCATCTGGTAAAGCGGGCCCACGTTGGTGTCCGTCACGATGACGGCCTTGGTGCCGCCGGCAGTGGCGCGCACGAGCGGTCCCGCCTGCTCCAGCAAAAACGTGCCAACATGCACCTGGTAGGGGCGTGCAGTGTCGATATCGATGGTAATCGCCATAAGCTATGGTCCTTTCGACCTGGCGTGATAGGTGGTCTAGTGGGAGGCCTCGTCGTCGAGTGCGCGCTTAATGCGGTCGCCCTCGGCAAGGAGATTCTCCAGATAGCGCTGGTCGCGGTCCTTAAGGGCGCGGCTGTAGGCGCCGAGCGATTCGATAAGATGGTCGATCTCGAAGGCGAGCGCGTCGGCGTCGTCGATCATGAGCTCGGACCACATTTGCGGGTTGAGGTGCGCCACACGGGTGAGATCGCGATAGCTACCGGCCGAAAAGCCGTGGTGGACCTGGGCAGTGGGGCTTTTGACGTAGGCGTTGGATACCACGTGCGCAAGCTGGCTCGTGAAGGCGATGACGCGGTCGTGCTCGGCGGCGCTGGTCACGCTGAACTTGCCAAAGCCCAGGGGGCGCACCATCTCGCGCACCTGGCCCAAAAGCTCCAGCTTAAGTGCATCGTCCACCGCGGGTGGCACGAGCACGAGCGGGGCGCCCTGGAACAGGTCGGCGCGGGAGTGCGCATAGCCCGAGTACTGCGTGCCCGCCATGGGGTGCGCACCCACAAAGTAAAAGCCGTGCTCGCGGGCAAGCTCAAAGGCGCGCTCGCACACGATGCCCTTGACACCCACCGTGTCGATCACCACGGGACCCATGATGGCGTCGGTGTCGGTGGCGTCGGCGAGCGCCTGGGCGTGCGCCTCGAGCCACTCGATGCATGCCTCGGGATAGCAGGCAAGGACGATGATGTCGCATTCGCCGAGTGTCTTGTCGTTGAGCTCTCCGGCGACAGTGCCCATGCTGGCGGCCGTCATGACATCGTCATCGGGGTCCCAGGCCAGCACGCGAACGCCCGCCTGTGCATAGCCGCGGGCAAAGCTACCGCCGATGAGGCCCAGGCCGACGATACCGGCGCACTTGGGGCCGCCCTGGTTAACACGCGCGTTTCTCACCGTACCCATGAGCTACTCCATGGTCTCTTGGCAGACGACCTCGCGGATGGCTCGGATGCGGCGCATGGTGTCGTCGAACTGATCGGGGGTGAGGGCCTGGGCGCCGTCGGACCAGGCGCGGCTCGGCTCGTCGTGGACCTCGATCTCCAGACCGTTGGCACCGCAGGCGGTCGCGGCGAGCGCCATGGGCTCAACGTAGCGGGTGTAGCCGGTGGCGTGGCTGGGGTCGGCGACGACGGGCAGGTGCGACAGGTGGTGCAGCACCGGCACGGCGTTGAGGTCGAAGGTATTGCGGGTGCGGGTCTCGAAGGTGCGGATGCCGCGCTCGCACAGGATGACGTTGTCGTTGCCCTCGCTCATGATGTACTCGGCGGCCATAAGCAGCTCATCGATCGTGCCGGACATGCCGCGCTTGAGCAGAATCGGGGTCTGGGTCTTGCCGACCTCCTTGAGCAGGGGGAAGTTCTGGGCGTTGCGGGCGCCGATCTGCATGACGTCAATCTTCTTGTCCAAGAAGACCTGCACGTCGCGCGGGTCCATGATCTCGGTGACGATTGGCATGTCGAGCTCGGCAGACGCCTCGCACAGCAGGTCGAGGCCGGCGGGGCCCATGCCCTGGTAGGCGTAGGGGGAGGTGCGGGGCTTGTAGGCGCCACCGCGCAGCATCGTGGCGCCGGCGGCCTTCACGCGGCGTGCGATGCGGATGAGGTTCTCGCCCTCGACGGAGCAGGGACCGGCGATGACCTGGAACTGGTCGCCGCCGATCTTGACGCCGTGACCGCAGTCGATGACGGAGTCCTCGGGGTGGAACTTGCGGTTGGCGCGCTTGAACGGCTCGGAGACGCGCTGCACGCGCTCGACGACATCCATGGACTCGAGCAGGAACGGGTCGATCTTGGTCGTATCGCCCACCAGGCCGATGATCGTCTCATTCTCGCCGCGCGAGACGTCGGTCTTCAGGCCCTTTTTTTCAATCCAGCTGACGATATGGCTGACAGCCTCGTCGCTGGCGCTCTGCTTTAAAATAGCAATCATGGTGTGCCTCTCACCTCGATGGATAACCTTTGCAAAAACGGCCCGCATCGCGAGCCGTGTATATATGGTGCATGAGAGTTTATACTATCTGACTCGCTTTTGCCTTCTAAAGTGGGCCGTTGCGCCGCGTCTCCCACGTAATTGCAAAGCTTTTTCTTTTATTTTGATAGCCCGTGGTGCACTTGGGTATAATGCCAAACGTTGGCCCTATTAGCTCAGGGGATTAGAGCGTCTGCCTCCGGAGCAGAAGGCCGTTGGTTCGAATCCAACATGGGGCACCATCGAACGTAAGACCGTCCGAACCTCGCATGGTCCGGGCGGTTTTTCTTATACCGACGCGACGTGATGGGACGTGGTATGGCAGCAACGGATATCGAGCGCGGACTCTCGACCGCCGAGGTCGAGGAGCGCATCGCCGCCGGTAAGATCAACCGCAACATGGAGCTCAAGACCAAGTCGGTCAAAGAGCTCATCATCGAGAACCTCTGCACGCTGTTCAATTTGATCAACGTGATCCTGGCGTTCTTGGTCATTTTGACCGGTTCGTTTAAGAATCTGACGTTCCTGTTCGTGGTGTTCCTCAATACCGCTATTGGCGTCATTCAGTCCATGCGTTCCAAGAAGATGGTCGATAAGCTCACGCTGCTGACCTCCAAGAAGGCCATCGCGGTGCGCGACGGCGCCGAGGTGGAGCTCGACCTGGACCAGATCGTGCTCGACGACATCATCCGCCTGGGGCGCGGCGATCAGATTCCGGCCGACGCCGTGGTGGTGTCGGGCGAGGCGCTCGTGAACGAGAGCCTGCTGACGGGCGAGAGCGATCTCATCAAAAAGCAGCCCGGCTCCGAGCTCATGAGCGGCAGCTTTATCGACTCGGGCCTGCTGCGCGCCCGCGTGATCCATGTCGGCGCCGACAACTACGTGGCTAAAATTAATAACGAGGCGAAGTACGTCAAAAAGGTCAATTCCGAGATCATGAACGCGCTTAATGCCATCGTGCGCTTTGCGAGCATCATCATGATCCCGCTCGGTTTGGCGTTGTTTGCCTCGAGTGTGAGCGAGCTTTGGGATGCCGCGGGAACCCCGGGCGGTAGCGCGCTTTCGTGGTGCTTCTCCGAGCTGTTGGCTGGTCATGTGCCTTCGTCGGCGCTGCTGTCCACGGTGGGCGCCCTGCTGGGCATGATCCCGCAAGGCCTGGTGCTGCTGACCTCGTCGGTGCTCGCCATCGCCACGGTGCGCCTGGCCCGCCGCAAGGTGTTGGCGCAGCAGCTCTACTGCATCGAGACGCTCGCTCGCGTCGACGTGCTGTGCCTGGACAAGACGGGCACCATCACGTCGGGTCGCATGGAGGTCGAGGGCACGTATCCGCTGCCGGTTGAGGGCGTGAGCCTAGGTGCCAGCTCGGACGAGGCGGCTGTTCCCGCCGATACCACGGTGCTCGATTTTGCGCTGGCTAACGTGGCACGTGCGACTTCGGCCGATGCCAACGAGACCTGCCAGGCGCTGCTCAACTATTACGCCGATCGCCCGGTCGAGGTGTCCGAGCCGCTGTCGGTCATTCCGTTCTCGTCGTCTAAAAAATGGAGTGGCGCTTCGTTTGCGCAGGGCTCCTACGTAATGGGCGCCGCGCAGTTTGTGCTCTCTGATCGTGTGTTTTCTCAGGTCGAGAACCGTGTCGCCGAGCTTGCCGATACCTGCCGCGTGCTCGTGGTGGCGCGCGTGGACGGCTTTACGCCCGATGGCGATATGGTGGGCGAGGCCGAGCCCGTGGGCTTTGTGACCATCCGCGACGAGATTCGTACCTCGGCGGCCGAGACCATCGGCTACTTTAACGAACAGGGCGTGACCCTCAACGTGATCAGCGGCGACGACCCACGTACGGTGTCGTCGATCGCGCGCGTGGTGGGCGTGCCGGGGGCGGACGCTTATGTGGACGCCACGACGCTCGATACGCCGGCCAAGCTCGATGCCGCAGTGGACCGCTACCATGTCTTTGGTCGTGTGACCCCGCAGCAGAAGCGCGAGCTCGTGCAGGCGCTCAAGCGCCGCGAGCACACCGTGGCCATGACGGGCGACGGCGTCAACGACGTGCTGGCGCTCAAGGAGGCCGACTGCTCCGTCGCCATGGCGGCCGGCTCCGATGCCGCGCGCTACGTGGCCGAGATCGTACTCGTCGACAACGATTTTGCCTCGATGCCCGCCGTGGTGGCCGAGGGCCGTCGCTCCATCAACAACCTGCAGCGTTCGGCCTCACTGTTCCTGACCAAGACGCTGTTCTCGATGGGCCTGGCAGCGCTGTGTATCGCGCTGCCGCCGTACCCCTTCGAGCCCATCCAGATGACGCTCATTAACTTCTTCTGCATCGGCGCGCCGGGCTTTGTGTTGGGCCTGGAGCCCAACAATGCTCGTGTGAAGGGTGCGTTTTTGAGCAACGTACTCAAGCGTGCACTGCCGGCGTCGATTGCGGTCATTTTGGCTGCGGCGCTCGATATCTTTGTGACGCGCGTGTTTGGCTTTAGCCAGCTCACGCTGTCTACGATGTGCCTGCTTACGTCGTGCGCGGCGAGCGTCAGCCTAATCTGGCGCATCTCGCAGCCTCTCACGCCCTTACGTGTGGTGCTCTTTGTGTTTGTAGTCGCCGGCATCCTGGTGGGCGTTATCGGATTCCCGGAGCTGCTGTCTATTGCCAACCTGTCGATGGGCCAGATGGTTATCTTGGCTGTTATCGTGGTCTTTACCTGCTCGGTGTTCTTTAAGCTCGCCACGATGATGGATTCGCTCAAGCCGCGTCGTCGTCATGCCGCAACTGGTTTTGGCCGTGGTGTGCGCGTCCACCTGGGTCGCGGTGGCGGCAAGGTGAGCTCGACGGGTTCGACGGCCGAGCGTTTTGCCAAGCGCGTCGCCGCCGACATGGCGCAGCGCCGCGAAGATCGCACCGCTCGCGAGGCCGAGGCCCGTGCACTCGAGGGCGTGGCCCAGGCCCAGCCCATAAAAAAGAAGAGTACCGGAGCCAAGCGCTCTCGCGTGACTAAGTCCGCCCAAGGCATCAAAGTCTCGATGCCAAGCAAAAAGAAGAAGTAGCTACGCGCCCTGGCGATGTTGAATTGGTGCCTTGTTCCTGTGGGGCCGTGGCGATGTTATGCTCTAACCTCGATTGTTTGAATTGCTTCGAAAAGAGGATGCCGTGATCTGCCCGCACTGCCTTAAGACTATCGAGGACGGCGCCTCGTTTTGCCCCTACTGCAACGCCTATGTGGGTCCGGGCGATGGTCCCGAGCACACCGAGTTCGTGTTCTGTGAGGGCTGCGGTGCCCGTCTTTCTCCGCATGATCGTACGTGCCCCAAATGCGGACGCCCCGCTCCGGGTATCCTCTCCGAGGACGCGGCCGCATCCGACTTGGCTGCGGGCCGCACGGCGGGCTTTCCGCGCCTAACGCAAGAGCAGATCGATACCGAGGTGCCGCATGCGCCGGCCTCTGCCGCTGCGGTGCTTTCGGACGCCGCCGATCCCAACGAGACTTGTGTGCTGCCGGCCTTCGACAAGGACTTCGGCATCCCTAAGGTGGACATGCCGACGCCGGTTTCCCTGCGAGACGATGCTCAGTCCAGCAAACAGAAGCCCAAGCGCAAGGTGCACCCCGACGAGGACGCCTATCACAAGCACAAGCGTCATATCCCCAAGCCGCTCATCGTCATCGCGGTCCTTGCCGTCCTTTGCGGCGGTGCCTATTGGTTCGTGACGGCCGATCCCATGGGTGTCATGCCTGGCTTCTATGACCAGTTTGGCCAGGCCGCGCAGACGACCTTCCCTACGCGCCAAACGGGCGAGGCGACTGAGGACGATACCAAGCAGGACGATTCTGCCGAGGTGGTCCAGGAAGAAACCGTGCTCACCGATGATCAGCTCTATACCAGGCTCGACGGTCTGTATCAGACCATCGTGTCCTACGGTGACGAGGACCAGATCGGCGAGGTCATCGATTCCTTTAACAACGGCTATCTCCGATCGCCGCTGTCCACCCGTCAGGAGCTGTCGCAGAGTGCCTACGCCCTGCGCGACCAGATCAAAAAGACGCAAGATGAGCTCAACAACCTTAAGTATCAGGACGATACGGTCTATGCGGATGACATCGCCCACTTAAAGCAGCTTGCCGAGTGGATGTTCGAGCGTGTCGACGTGATCTGTCAGAGCTGGGACATCTCGCTGGCCATTCCTGATGGTGAGTCGATGAGTTCCCACCAAAGCGATATCCTGGCGCCCATCGCGCAGGGCGGCAACAGCGCACTGAACCAGTACGACGCCAATGTGGGTTCCTGGAAGCCGCAGCAGCGTTCCTAAAATTAGTTCGCCATAGTCGGCATAACCTACGTGCGCAATTGATGTAAGCGCATGCTTATTGCTACAATTCGTACAAATATGCTTTAAACGCACGAGGAAGGAACCACATGTTTGGTTTTAAGAAAGAGCTCTACACGCCCGAGTATCAGCTTGCCGGCGACGAGTGCGCCGTTATCGAGACGTCGAAGGGTACCATCAAGGTCAAGTTTGACGGCGAGGGCGCTCCCATTCATGTCGCGAACTTCTGCGAGCTTTCTACGATGGGCTTCTATGATGGCCTTAAGTTCCATCGCTATGTGCCCGGTTTTGTCATCCAGGGCGGCGACCCCAATACCCGCGATATGTCCGGCGCCGACGTCGCCGCTGGTCTTGAGGGCCCCGACGGCATGCCCGGTACCGGTGGCCCCGGCTACTGCATCAAGGGCGAGTTTGCCACCAATCCGCGCAACAGCCATGTCGATGGTGCCCTTGCCATGGCACGCTCCATGGACCCCGATTCCGCGGGTTCGCAGTTCTACTTCTGCCTGGGCGCCCAGCATAACCTCGATTCCGGTTACACCGTCTTTGGTACCACGGTCGAGGGTCTCGATGTGATTTCGCAGCTGCGTGCCGGCGACGAGATCGTCCATGTCGAGATCGTTCACGAGTAAAGGGGACTTCCTTGAATAGCCAGCTGATCCAACAGGGCCGCGCCGCTTACCGCGCGGGTGATTTTTCCGCTGCAGCCCAGATGCTTGGGGCGGCAAAGACTCCCGATGAGATTATGGGCGAGGCCGATCACCTTCGTGGCAACGCCTTGATGCACCTGGGCATGTATGCCGAGGCCGCCGAGGCTTATGCTGCCGCCCTCAACGACGGCACCTACGGCAAGCGCGGCGCGCTGCTCACCAACCGCGGCAAGGCGCTCGCCGCCGTGGGCGACTACACGACGGCCGCCCAGGCGTTCTCTGCTGCTACGCAGGATGCTTCCTATGCCACGCCGTTCAAGGCCTATCTGGGCCTGGGCAATGCGCTGTTCCAGTCGGGCGATTATGCCAACGCAGGTACTGCCTTCCGTCAGGCTGCCATCGACGGCGCCAATCCGGCTCCTGCCGCCGCACTCGGCGAGCTCGGTCGTTGCTTCATCAAGCTCGGCCGTCCGGCGGATGCCGTGGAGACCTACCGTACGGCTATCGACTTTGCCGGTCCCCGTGACGACACGCGCGCGCTCAACGCCGGCATGGGTCAGGCGCTTTCTGCCGCCGGCCGTCCCTCCGACGCACTCGACGCCTTTAACGCCGCTACTGCCGATGGCATCTACCAGCTTACCTCCGAGCAGGCCGATGAGCTTGCCCGCGTGCACGATTCGCTTGCCGCGCTGTCTGCCCAGACGGCTATGGCCACGGCTCCGGCGCCTGCGATGGACGCTCCTGCCGTCGATCCGCTCGATCCTACGGGCGCGACCGGTCAGTTTATGCCCGATCCCTCGGACACCGGCTTCTTTACACTGTCAGAGTCCGAGATGGTCCAGCAGGACCGTCAGGATCGTAAGCAGGCCAAGGTCCGTCGTCGCCATCGCCACACGGGTCTCAAAGTCTTCATCGTGCTGCTTCTGCTCATTTTGATTGCTGCGGGCGGTCTGGGCTTTGCCTACACGCGCGGCTTTGGCTTCCCCTCGCAGGAGTCGGTTATCACCGATCTGTTCCAGGCTGCCGGCGACGGTGACACCGCAAAGGCCGAGTCTTGCCTGGCCTCGAGCCTGTCCGAGGACGCCAAGTCGATGATCATCTCCTCGATTCCGCAGGGCGCCACCGTGTCCGTCGAGGGCATGGATCAGTCCATGACCGAGACGACCGCTAAGGTGAAGGCATCGCTGTCCAAGGGCGGCGAGCAGGAGTACACCGTCAAATTCGTGCGCTCCGACAATCATATCGGCTGGGCCGTTTTCTCGCTCGATATGGATTTCTCGGCTGCTGACAACCAGTAGTGACCTTATGGGATTTAGCTTTGCCCGGCGCTTCACCGCAAGTGAGGTGCCGGGCTTGCGCTAGTATCATGAGCTAGTAGTTTTCCAGCAATCATCCAACACATCAGGAGTTGCGTTGTTTTCTTTGATGGATATGTTCTTCGGTAGCTATGCGGGCGATCTTGCCATCGACCTCGGCACCGCAAATACGCTTGTCTCCGTGCGCGGCAAGGGCATTGTCATTCGCGAGCCCTCTGTTGTCGCCATCGACAAGAACGACGAGCGCATCCTGGCGGTCGGTATCGAGGCAAAGCGCATGCTCGGCCGTACGCCCGGCAACATCGTGGCCGTTCGTCCCCTGAAGGACGGCGTCATCGCCGACTTCGATGTTACCGAGGCCATGCTTCGCTACTTTATCGACAAGGCTTCCGAGAAGCGCTATCCGTGGACCCCGCGTCCGCGCGTTGTCGTTTGCGTTCCCTCCGGCGTCACGTCGGTCGAGAAGCGTGCCGTCTTTGAGGCTACGATCCAGGCCGGCGCTCGCCAGGCCTACCTGATCGAGGAGCCCATGGCTGCTGCTATCGGCGCCGACCTGCCTGTCGAGGAGCCCACCGGCTCCATGGTCATCGACATCGGTGGCGGTACCACCGAGGTTGCCGTTATCGCTATGGGCGGCATCGTCGTCTCGCAGTCCATCCGTATTGCCGGCGACGAGTTCGATCAGGCCATCCTCACGCACGTTCGCGATGCCTACAACCTTGCCATCGGCGAGCGTACGGCAGAGGACATCAAGATCAAGGTCGGTTCCGCCGTGCCGCTCAAGGACGAGCTCGACGTCGAGGTCAACGGCCGCGACGTGATCACCGGTCTGCCCAAGACCGTGCGCATCGAGAGCGAGGAGATTCGTCGCGCGCTCAACAAGCCGCTCGACGAGATGGCCAAGGCCGTCAAGGACGCACTCGACGCTACGCCTCCCGATCTTGCCTCGGACCTTATGTACTACGGCATTTTGCTGACTGGTGGCGGCGCGCTGCTGCGCGGTCTCGACGTGCGCCTGCGCGATGAGACCGGTGTTTCGGTCAACGTCAGCCCCACGGCGCTCGATAACGTCGTTAACGGCTGTGCCCGCGTGCTCGAGGCCAATGCGTTTGATGGCGGCTTCGTCCAGACCAATGCTTAATTTCCAAAAGGTGGATTCCATTTGGCACGATCTTCGGGTTTCTCCACAAATCTGAATACCAAGCGACAATCAACGGGTATGCGCCCGTTGATTGTTTTCAGCCTGATTTCGGTGTTGCTGCTCACGTTTTACATCCGCGAGGGCGAGGCAGGGCCGATTCATGCCGTGCGTTCGGGCGTAACGACGATTACCTCTCCGGTGCGCTTTGTGGGCTCGGCTGTGGCGGCTCCCTTCAATGCGATTGGCAACGTGTTCTCTAACCTAACGGCGTCGCAGGACACGCTCGACGAGCTCAAGAAGCAAAATGAGGAGCTGACCTCTAAGGTCGCCGAGCTTTCTGAGGCTCAAAAGACTGCCGAGCGCCTGGAGGGCCTGGTCGGGCTGCAATCGACCTACAACCTCAAATCGACCGCAGCTCGTATCGTTGGTGCCTCCGGCGATGCCTGGACCTCGACCGTTACCATCGACAAGGGCTCTGCCGACGGCCTTACCATCAACATGCCCGTGACGAGTTCTGCCGGTGTTATCGGCCAGATTATCGAGGTATCGGCCAAGACCTCTACCGTGCGCCTGATTGGCGACGAGAACTCGGGCGTGTCCGTCATGGTGCAGGACACGCGCGCCCAGGGTATGCTGCAGGGTCAGGCTGACGGCACGCTGCGTCTTGAGTACGTGAGCGTCGACTCCGATGTTAAGGTTGGCGATATCATCGTGACCTCGGGCATTGGCGGTGTGTTCCCCAAGGGTCTACCGCTCGGCACCGTCTCGTCGGTTGAGAAATCGGCAAACGACGTGTACTACACCATTGTGGTGCGCGCTCAGACCACGGCCGAGAACAACGAGGAAGTGCTGGTCATCACCTCGCTGACCGACGAACAGTCGGCCTCGGATGAGGACGTGAGCACGGCCAACAGCACGCCGCAGGGAACGTCGCGCGATGCTGCGACCAAGACGAAGGACGAGAGCCCGGATGACAGTTCCGACACGTCCGAGACGACCGATTCTGGCTCGAGCGAATAGGGGGCATGTCCATGGATCTACACGAGCAGGGGATGAGCTCCCGCACGTTTGTAATCGCCGCCATTGTGTGTGTGCTGCTGCAGGCAGGCCTGGCACCGCAGATCTCCATTGCGGGAGGTCGCGTCAACTTCATGATTATCCTGGTGTGCCTAAGCGTGTTCTCGGGCGACCCGACCCGTGCCGTCGTGTGCGGTTTTTGCAGCGGCTTGTTTTATGACCTGTCCGCTGCCGTGCCGGTGGGCGTTATGTCGCTCCTGCTGACCGTGGGTTCTTTTGCCCTGGTGCACAGCGCCGTCGGTCAGACGGGCGGTACCCCGAGTGCGCGCGGCGTCACCGTGGGCGCCTTTGCGCTCGTCATTAATGTGATCTACAGCATCATCTTGCTGTTTATGGGTTTGGAGACGAGCTTTGTCGTGGCGATCTTCGGCCATGCGCTGCCGTCCTCGATCCTGACGGGTCTGGTTGCCATTCCGTTTTTGATGTCCGGCGTCGTGCCGCAGTCCGGCTATGGATTCTCCGCACGTGGCGGACGCCAGACGGGTATGCGCTTTAAGCCCAAGACCCGCAAGCTCAAATAGGGGAGGCCCGTAGATGTCTTCCCAGATGACGGTTATTATCGCCGGTATCGTGCTGGTTGTGGCCATCGTGGTCGCGCTGGTCATCATGCGTCGAGGCGATTCCCGTTTTACCTACGATACACAGCATGGAACGGCCCCGCGCGCCACCGAGGGCGAGGGCAATACCGCGGCGACCGCCTTTAAGGGCCGCTTTTCCATCCTTACCACGGGTGTGGGCGCGATGTTTGCGGCACTTGCCGTCAAGCTGTGGGGCATGCAGATGGTCTCGTCGGACTATTACGAGAAGCAGGCCAATAGTAATCAGACTCGCACCGTTACCACACCCGCTGTGCGCGGCCGCATCCTCGACCGCAATGGCGTGGCGCTTGTCCAGAACCGTCCCTCACTTGCTGTCGTGGCCTACCGCGACCTTGCCGAGGATGAGGTTCTGGTTCGCCATCTTGCCAACGTGCTTGGAATGCCTTATGTGGCGGTCCTTCGCAATATTCAGGACAATACAGAGGGCGCTCAGAGCCTGCATACCATCGCGACGGACGTCCGTCGCTCCACGGTTGCCTATATCAAGGAACACGCCGGCGAGTTCCCGGGCGTCAAGATTGCCGAGCGTACCGAGCGCCAGTATCCATACGGCGAGACGGCATGCCATATCTTGGGCTATACCGGCACCATTACCTCCGAGCAGCTCGAGGCCCAGAATAAGAAAACCTCTGGCGATGATGATGCTTCTGCTGGCAAGATTACGTACCAGTCGGGCGATATCGTGGGCCAGGCGGGCGTTGAGAGCTACTACGAAAACCTGCTGCAGGGTATTCGTGGCGAGCAGACCGTCAAGGTCGATGCCTCGGGCAATGTGACCGGTCAGGCCGGCGCCGTGCCCGCGAAGGCCGGCTCCGACATTAAGCTCACGCTCGACCTTAAGATCCAACAGGCCTGTGAGACGGCGCTGGCGAGCGCTATCGAGCTTGCCAAGACCACTGGCTACAGCAATGCCGGCAACGGCGCTGTGGTGTGTCTCGATCCCAACAATGGCGAGATCCTGGGCATGGCGAGCCAGCCCAAGTTCGATCCGTCCGTCTTTATCGGCGGCGTCTCAAATGACGTGTGGACCGAGCTCAATGATGACAAGGGTTCGCACCCGCTGCTCAACCGCGCCATTAGCGGACAGTACATGTCGGCCTCGACCATCAAGCCGCTCTCGGCACTGGCCGGTCTTGAGTTTGGAACCTACACTTCAACGCAGACAACCAACTGCACGGGTTATTGGACGGGTCTGGGCAAGGCTTGGGGCAAGCGCTGCTGGCTGACGTCTGGCCACGGCACCATGACGCTGCAGTCGGGTATCGCCAACTCGTGCGACCCCGTCTTCTACGACATGGGTAAGGCGTTCTTTTATGACGAGCAACATCCCGAGGGCCTGCAGGAGGTCTTTCGTCGCTGGGGCCTAGGCAAGACCTGCGGTATCGATCTGCCGAGTGAGGGCGCGGGTCGTATTCCCGATGCCGAGTGGAAAGAGTCATACTTCACCGACGCCTCTGCCGAGGACCGCAAGTGGAATGCCGGCGATATGACCAACATTGCTATCGGCCAGGGCGACATCCTGGTGACGCCCCTGCAGATGGCGTGCGCCTATATGGGTCTTGCCAACGGCGGCAAACAGTATGTGCCTCACGTATTTTTGTCTGCCGTGTCGCGCGATGGCGACGGCGATGCCTATAAGTACAACGGCAAGGGCAAGAAGAAGCGCCTGGAGGCCAAGATCAACAGCGATTCGGATTTGGCTCTTGTTCGCAACGGCATGCACGACGTGATTTACACGGCATCGACGTCCCTGGCGGCGCACTTTGGCACCCTGACGCCGCAGGTATACGGCAAGTCGGGCACGGGCGAGAAAAGTGGCGAGGACGAATACGCGTGGTTCTGCGCCTATGCACCGGCCGATGATCCCAAGTATGTCATCGCTACCGTCCTGGAGCAGGGCGGCGGTGGCTCAGATACCGCGATGCATGTCGTGCGCGACGTGCTCGGCGTGATTTATGACGAGCCCGATACCTCTTCGGCCTCGGGCGATTCTTCGGTTCGATAGGAGGTTGCGATGGATTTTTCTCCGGCGGATCTGTTCCGTTCAACCAAGACCGGCTCTCGCAGCAGCCTGGACCGCGTCAACAAGCAACTTTCGGCCTCGCGCGGCACGTTTCGCCAAAAGGTGCATATCGGTGTGCTCGTGGCTACTGTGGCGCTCGTCGCCTACGGTGCCATCATTATCTGGTCGGCTTCGCAGTTTAAGGCCGATGCTTCGTTCTCGCGCCATTTGCTGGGAATTGGCATCGGCACGGTGCTGGCGGTGCTGGTCTGGCGCTCCGACCTGCGCGGTATTTCCAATTTCTCGACGGCGTTGCTCGTCATCGACCTGATCGTGATCTTCTCGCCCAAGATTCCGGGTCTGTCCTATACGGGCGGTCTGGGCATGACGGGCTGGATCAAGATTCCCGGTATCGGCTTGACGTTCCAGCCGGTTGAGCTTGCCAAGCTCATCACCATCTTCTTTATTGCTACGCTTGGCTCGCAGTATAACGGTCGCATCGATACCGTTCGCGACTACGTCAAGCTCTGCGGCATGCTGTCCATTCCGTTTTTGGCCGTCGTTGCCATGGGTGACCTGGGCTCGGGCCTGGTCGTGCTGGTTTCGGGCGCCATCGTCATCTGCATGAGCGGTGCACGCCGCGAATGGGTGCTGTCGACCCTGGCCCTGCTCGTGGGCCTGGTGGCCCTCGTCCTGGCGCTTGATTCGGTCTTTGATTCGTTGCTCGGCCACGATGTGCTCATCAAGCAGTATCAGATGAACCGTCTGACGGTCTTTATCGACCCCGATAATGCCGATTCGGACGATGCCTACAACCTGCAGCAGTCGCTTATCGCCGTTGGCTCGGGCGGCTTCTTTGGTAAGGGCCTGGGGCATGCGACGCAGTCGGCCGGCGGCTTTCTGCCTGAGTTCCACACCGACTTCGTCTTCGCCTTCCTGTCCGAGACCTTTGGCTTTTGCGGTTCCTTTTTGCTCCTGTGCCTCTACGTGCTGCTGATCTTTTCGACGATTCGCGTCGCCTTTAAGTGTGAGTCGCTGTTTTTGCGTCTTTCGTGTGTGGGCATCGTTGGCATGTGGGCGTTCCAGACCTTCGAAAACATCGGCATGTGCATCGGCATGATGCCGATTACCGGTATTCCGCTACCGTTTATTAGCTTCGGTTCGTCTTCGATGATGATTCAGCTGCTGACGGTGGGTATCGTACAATCCATATGGCGGCATCGTTCGGGCGCCGCGTAACCGCTGGAGGGGTTTGCTATGAAAATTCCCGTAGATAAGCTGACCCGCGCTTTTAAGATGGGCGCGTCCGTTAAGAAGGATTCCGATACGCCGGTGCGCGTCTCGGTCTATCTGGATTCGTCCGCCTCGCGCTTTCTGGCCGAGACGGTGCGTGACGCCTTTGTGCCGCAGACGACCTCGGGCATTGTGCGCGTCGAGCGTCTGGGGGAGGAGCGAATAGCTCCAAAGACCGATACCGATGTGGTGCTGGTGCTCTCGTGTGGTTCCGACCGCTTGGAGAGTGCCGTGCAGGAGCTCGTGATCGCCGGTGCGCCCGTGTGCGTGCTTGCCGAGTCTGCTGTGGAGGTGCCGTTTATCGAGGAGTCCACGCCCATGCTCGGCGTGGTAGCGGCAACCGATAAGACGTATCTGCTCGAGACGCTTGCCCGCTGGATTCTCGATCGCACTGACAAGGAAACGGCTTTTGCGGCGAACTTTGCCTTCATGCGCATCGCGGCGGCCAATCGTATCATCACCTCGTGCGCGCTCACCAATATGGCGACCGGTGCGCTGGTGTTTTTGCCGGGCGCCGATTATCCCGTTATGGCGCTGGCGCAGGTGGGCATGCTCTTTGAGCTCGCTGCCGTCTTTGGACGCGGCATTAAGCCTGAGCGCGGCTACGAGGTCGCGGGCGTGCTTGCCGGCGGTCTTGTGATCCGAGCGGTCACCCGCGCACTTGTCAAGCAGACGCCGCATATTGGGTTTGCCGTCAAGGCGCTCACTGCTGCCGCGGGCACCTATGGCATGGGCCGTGCGCTCGTTTCGCTCTACGAGCGCGATGTCGACTACAGCCGTGCCAACGAGGTGGTCACTGCCACGTTCTCCCGCGTTCGCGATCTGGTGACCACGGTCGCGGGCGCTACCCGTCCTATGGCGTCCTATCAGGACGCATCAGATCTCGCTGCTTAGGGGTTTTCCGTTGCGCGTTGCATACCAAGATTGTTTTCATTTAATTGAGCCGTTGCTCGCCAAGGTCGAGAAGCCGAGTCGCTATATCGATCACGAGTGGGGCACGCTTTCCAAGGCCGATGCCGACTACCGTTGCTGCCTGATCTATCCGGATGTGTACGAGGTCGGTCTGCCCAACCAGGGTATCGCCATCCTCTACAACATCCTTAACCAGGCCGAGGGCATCTCCTGCGAGCGTGGCTATGTGCCGTGGCCCGATATGGGTGACGCTATGCGCGAGGCGGGCATTCCGCTGCTCTCGCTCGAGGGTGCAGCGCCGGTCGCTTCGTTTGATATCGTCGGTCTGCATGTGCCGCACGAGATGGCGGTGACGAACTTCCTCGAGGCACTCGACCTCGCTGGCATTCCGCTGTTAGCGGCCGACCGAGGTGAAGACGACCCAATCATCATCGCCGGCGGTCCCTCGGTGTACAACCCCGAGCCGTACGCGGCCTTCTTCGATGCCATCCTCATCGGTGAGGGCGAGGAATCGCTGCTCGAGACCTGCCAGCTGCATCGCCGCCTGCGTGACGAAGGGGTCCCGCGCGCGCAGATTGTCGAGCAGCTTGCATCCATTGCCGGCAACTACGTGCCGTCGCTCTATGAGGTTCGTCACGACGAGCCCTGCTCGCCGCATGGCTACACCGTGCCGCGTGAAGGCAAGGATGCGCCGACCGTGGTCTACAAGCGCGTCGTTGAGGATTTCGGCGCCACGAATCCGCTGTCGCAGTCGTGCGTGCCCTATGCGCAGCTGGTTCACGACCGCCTGTCTATCGAGATCCTGCGCGGCTGCGCCCGCGGCTGTCGTTTTTGTCAGGCCGGCATGACGTATCGCCCGGTGCGCGAGCGCTCGGCCGACCAGATCGTCTCGTCGGTGATTCAGGGTCTGGAAAAGACCGGCTATGACGAGGTGTCGCTGACCTCGCTTTCCACGACCGACCACTCCTGCATTCGCGACGTGCTCGGCAGGCTCAACCGTCGCCTGGAGGATACGGGTATACGCGTGTCTATTCCGTCGCAGCGCCTGGATTCGTTTGGCGTGGATATGGCCGAGTCGGTCGCCGGCGAAAAGAAGGGCGGCCTGACGTTCGCGCCCGAGGCCGGCAGCCAGCGCATGCGCGACATCATTAACAAGAACGTGACCGAGGAGGACCTGGACCGTGCGGCCAAGGCGGCCTTCGAGGCCGGCTGGAACCGCATGAAGCTCTACTTTATGATGGGCCTTCCCGGCGAGCGCGATGAGGACATCGTGGCCATCGCCAATCTGGCCGATCACGTGCTGGAGCTCGGTCGTTCCGTGGTGCCCAAGGCTCGTCGCGGCTCGATCTCGGTGTCCATCTCGGTTTCGGTCTTTATCCCCAAGGCTGCCACGCCGTTCCAGTGGTGCCCGCAGCTCGACTACGACGACGTCAAGCGTCGCCAGAAGTTGCTTATCACGAGCGTTCGCAACCGTGCCGTCCGCGTGCATTACCACGATGCCGAGACCTCGCTCATCGAGGCCGCGCTTTCCCGCGCCGGTCGTGACATGACGCCCGTCATCATCGATGCTTGGCGCTCGGGCTCTCGCTTTGACGCCTGGGTAGAGCATTTCTCGCTCGATAACTGGAAGGAAGCTGCTGCCAAAAACGGCATCGACCTCAATGAGCTCGTGCACCTGCCCTACGAGTTGGACTGGCGCCTGCCGTGGGAGCACGTGAGCCCCGGCTGCACGCGCGGCTTCCTCGAGCGCGAGTACCGTCGCTCGCTCGAGGGCGTCACGACTCCCGACTGTACCCGCACGTCGTGCACCGGCTGCGGGATCTGCCCCACGCTCCACGCCAAGAATGTATTGATGGGTGATCGCGCATGAGTGAGCGCCTGACCGACAACCCCTCGCTCTTTAGGCTTCGTGTTCGCTATGGCAAGCGCGATCGCCTTAAGTACCTGGGCCATCTCGAAGTAATCCATACCATTGAGCGCATCGTGCGCCGTGCGGGACTTCCCTATGCCGTCACGCAGGGCTTCTCTCCGCACATGCGCGTGGGCTTCTCTTCGGCGCTGCCGGTGGGTACGTCGTCGACCTGCGAGTGGTATGACCTGTTTATGACCGAGTTCGTGGCGCTCGACGAGGCGTTTGGGCGCCTGGCTGCGGCGTCTCCGGCCGATCTGGCGCCCATCGAGGCGGCGTACATCGACGTGCGCACGCCGGCGTTGACGGCGCAGCTCACGCGCCTGTCGTATCGCATCGACCTGCACCTGGATCCCGAGGCGCCCGTAAGCGCCGACGAGGTGCGTCGTGCGATCGACACGCTGCGCGCGGGCCACGGCATCGACTACGCGCGCGGCAAAAAGAGCAAGCGCTTGGATTTGGATCACACGCTCGTGGGCTATGAGCTCACGGCGGGGGAGCGCCCGGACCATTTGGTGCTCATGCTCGACACCCATGCCGACAACGAGGGCTCCATGCGTCCGGAAATTTTGCTTTCTGCTGCTGATGTTTTGTTGCAGGGCTTGACCCCGGGCGTGGATGCACCTATTGTTTCCACCGGTATGCAAGACCTCGTGACCATCTGCTCCTACGATGTCGAGCGTCAGAATCAAGCATGCGAGGACGACGAGGGCCGACTCGTCAGCCCCATACCTGTGCGAACTTGTGGATTTGCTCCACATACTCGTTGACGGGGGTATTTTCGCCTGCTACTATATTCGGCTGTTGCACTAACTGATGCATGAAGGGCAAGTAAACATGTACGCAATCGTTAACACGGGCGGCAAGCAGTACAAGGTCGCCACCGACGATGTCATCACCGTCGAGAAGATCGAGGGCAATGAGGGCGACAAGGTCACCCTGCCGGTTATCTTCCTCAACGATGGTAAGAAGATCGTCACCGATCCCGACAAGCTGGCCAAGGCCAAGGTTACCGCTCAGATCGTTGAGCAGTTCAAGGGCGAGAAGCAGCTGGTCTTCAAGTTCCACAAGCGCAAGCGCTATCGTCGTCTGAAGGGTCACCGTCAGCAGCTCACCAAGCTGAAGATCGTGAAGGTTCAGGCTACCTCCCGCGCCAAGAAGGCTGTCAAGGCAGAGGCTGAGGCTGTTGCCGAGGCTCCCGTCGCCGAGTAGATTACACTCGTAACGAAAGAGTAGGTATACACAATGGCACACAAAAAAGGACTCGGTTCCTCCCGTAATGGCCGTGACTCCCGCGGTCAGCGCCTTGGCACGAAGCGCTATGCCGGCCAGACGGTAACCACGGGCACGATTCTCGTCCGTCAGCACGGCACGCACATCCACCCGGGTGAGAACGTTGGCCGTGGTAAGGACGACACGCTGTTCGCGCTGGTCGACGGTACCGTTGAGTTCCACAAGGGTATCAAGCACAGGGTCAGCGTACGCCCGCTCGCGAACGCGTAATTCACCCTTCATAGAGCACATATGTGGGAGGCACTTGAGTTTTAGGATTCAAGGGTCTCCCTCTTTTTTGTAGGAGGCGATTCTGTTGTCACAGTTCACCGATATCAGCCGCATTAACGTGTGCGGCGGCGACGGCGGAGCCGGATGCATGTCGTTTAGGCGCGAGGCATTTGTCCCCAAGGGCGGCCCCGATGGCGGCGACGGCGGTCGTGGCGGCAATGTCGTCATCCAGGCCGATGCTCAGCTGTCTTCGCTGATCGATTACCGCTTTAAGCATCACTTTCGCGCCGAGCGCGGCACGCACGGGCAGGGTGCCCGTCGTAACGGCAAGAGCGGCGAGGACCTGATTCTCAAGGTCCCTATGGGTACCGTGGTGCGCGAGCTCGATCCCGAGACGCAGACCCCGATGTTTGAGATTGCCGACCTGGTGCACGACGGCGAGCGCGTCGTCGTGGCGCCCGGCGGTGCCGGCGGTCTGGGCAACACGCACTTTGTGACGTCGGTGCGTCGCGCTCCGGCCTTTGCCCAGTTGGGCGAACCGGCCGAGGAGCACTGGATCGAGCTCGAGATGAAGCTTATGGCCGATGCCGCGCTCGTGGGCTTTCCCTCCGTGGGTAAGTCATCGCTCATCGCGCGCATGAGTGCCGCCCGTCCCAAGATTGCCGACTATCCGTTTACCACGCTCGTGCCGAACCTCGGCATGGTGCGTGCCGGCGAATATTCTTACGTCGTTGCTGACGTCCCCGGTCTCATCGAGGGCGCGAGCGAGGGCAAGGGCCTGGGTCACCAGTTCCTGCGCCACATTGAGCGTACGGCCCTGATCATGCATGTCGTCGACATGACGGGCGGTTTTGAGGATCGCGATCCGGTTGAGGACTATCGCATCATCAACCGCGAGCTCGAGCAGTATGGCGCTGAGCTTTCGGAGCGCCCGCAGATCGTTGTCGCCAACAAGTGCGATGCGCCGGGCACGGCCGATAAGATTGCCGACCTCAAGCGCGCAGCGCTCGACGATGGCCATATGTTCTTTGCCGTGTCTGCCGTGACGGGCGCCGGTCTCAATACGTTGATGCTTGCCGTAGGTGAGCAGGTGGCCAAGCTCCGCGCCGAGTTGGCGGTCTCCGATGAGCCGGTCGACCTGCGCGACGATGAATGGGAGCGCCGTCGCCTGCAGCGAGAGAAGCGTTTCCGCATTGTCCAGGAAGAGCCCGGTGCCTTCCGCGTGGTCGGTCGTGCCATCGAGCGCATGGTCATTCAGACCGACTGGGAAAACGAAGAAGCCGTCATTTACCTGCAGCATAAGTTTGCGCGTATGGGTGTTGACGACGCGCTCGAGAAGGCCGGTTGTCGTGCGGGCGACGAGGTCCGCATTTGCCAGCGCGCCTTTGACTTTGAGGGCGCCGAGGACTTCTCGGAGTACGAGGAGCTCGAGGATGCTGGCGAGGACGTTGCCGTTGAAGCCATTGACGTGGCCGATGCTGCGGATGAGGGCGTCGAGGTTGTCAATGCGGCGGATGCCGCGGGCGATGCCGAGACCTCGGAGGGCGAGTAAGCCATGTCGCTGCGCGGTGGAATCGGTCTGCCCGAGCTTCCTCTAGAGGACGGGCAGGAGTTTAGGCTCGGCATTATGGGTGGCACCTTTGATCCCATTCATTACGGGCACCTGGTGACCGCCGAGCAGGCGCGCGAGTCCCTCGACTTGGACGCTGTGCTCTTTATGCCGGCGGGCTCTCCTGCTTTTAAGCTTGACAAGCCGGTGACGCCTGCCGAGGACCGTTATGCCATGACGGTCCTCGCCACCGCCGCGAACCCGGCCTTTTTGGCGAGTCGGTTCGAGATCGACCGTCCGGGCGTAACCTACACGGCCGATACGCTTCATGCCCTTCGCGACTTTTATCCGCCGCAGGTAAAGCTCTACTTTATTACGGGCGCCGACGCGATTATCGATATTGTGACTTGGCATGATGCCGAACGAATCGCCGAGCTTGCTACCTTTATTGCGGCGACGCGACCGGGCTTTGATATCGATACGGCGCGTGCCCGAATCAAAGAGTCGGGGCTGCCGTTCGACGTGCGCTATATTCAGATTCCGGCGCTGGCGATCAGCTCGACGAACATTCGTAAGCGAGTTGCCCGCGGCATGAGCGTGCGCTATCTTACGAGCGAGTCTGTGCTCGGCTACATTCGCAAGCGCGGTTTGTATGTCGATCTGGGCCAAGAAGATTTTGAGTGATGGGGGTCTACGTTGTCGGTAGAGGATCAGTTTGAGGGCGATGAGCGCGCGCTGCTCAAGCGCATTCAAGAGCTGCTCGATGTTCGCATGAAGGATAAGCGCAAGCGCTATGTGCATTCGCTGGGTGTTGCCGAGACCGCACTTCATCTGGCCGAGGTCTACGGCGTTGACCGCTTTGATGCCGCTGCTGCCGGTCTGATCCACGACTGGGACAAAGTGCTCTCCGACGACGAGCTGGTTACGCGCGCTCTGCATTACGGCATTAAGATTGCCGGCTCTCCTTCCGCCGCGACGCCGCTTTTGCATGGCCCTGTTGCCGCCTATGAGCTTCCGCAGCTTTTCCCCGAGTTGTCGCCGGCCGTTTTCCAGGCTGTCGACCGTCACACCGTGGGTGCTTGCGACATGACACCGCTCGATATGGTGGTCTTTGTGGCCGATGCCATCGAGCCCAACCGCCACGGCGACTATGCGCATGCGCTGCGCAAGATGGTGGGGGAGTCGACGCTCGATGAGTTGTTCTTCTCCTGTTTTGCGCAGGGTCTGGTCTATGTGATCCAGTCCGGGCGCTATCTTTATCCCACGGCTATTACGATTTACAACCATTACGCCCAGCTGCGCTAGCTCGGGCTGTCTAGAAAGAGGTATTCCATGGCCGACGAGACCATGACCGACGAGCAGATTCTTGAAGGTGTGGAGCACAAGAGCTTCGCCGCCACGTCCGACCGCACCGCCGCCTCGCTGTCCGCGAGCGGTGTCGCCGCCGAGGATGTCGCCCGCGCCGCCGCGCAGGCCGCCTACGACAAGAAGGGCGAGGACGTTCAGGTGCTCGACCTGACCGAGCTTTCCGACGTATGCGACTACTTTGTGCTTGCCACCGGTACCAACAACCGCCAGGTCGATTCTATCGTCGACGAGATCGAGGAGAAGGTCGCCGAGGCTTGCGGCGAGCATCCGTTCTCCATCGAGGGCCGCGAGCAGAAGACCTGGATGCTCATGGACTATGGTTCGGTTGTCGTCCACGTCTTCACTCCCGAGGCGCGCGACTTCTACCGTCTCGAAAAGCTCTGGGGAGACGCCCCCCAGCTCCCCCTCAACCTCCTCTAGTAGCTCATTTTGAGACGGGGTTAGCTATCCTCACGCATATCGCCGGGCAGTTGCGGTTTTCCGCACCTGCTCGGCTTTCTTTTTGCCCAAAGTAGCTAATTTGGGACGGGGCTTTTTTAGCTACTACCTACCGTTCGCCGATAGAAGCGAGTTGCGGTTCATTGCGTGATATTTAGCTTTCCGACTCGGGTAACGTATTTGTTATCTGTAGAGGAGGAGATGCGTATGACTCGGACCGCGCGGGAAATCTCTGTTTACGGCTATTACCATGTCGTCCAAAAGGGCTGTGGTGGTCAGCTGATATTTGAGGATGCCGATGATCGGATATATTTGATTCGGTTGCTTGCCTCGAAATGCCGAAAATACGACGTCAATATCATTGCTTGGTGCCTTATGGACAACCATATTCACTTGTTGCTAGATGATGAACATGTTCACCTGAGCGATTGCATGCACTCTGTTACGACTGCATATGCGATGTATTTCAACGCGAAAACCGGACGGAAGGGACCAGTTTTTCAGGATCGATTTAAGAGCGTGCCGATTCTTAACGATGATCAGCTGCTCAACTGTGTGAGATATATTCACGATAATCCTGCGAAAGCCAGGATTGGGACTGCTTCACTATATCGTTGGAGCAGTTTTAGCGAATATATGGGATACCCGGGTATTTGTATGACTGAATGTGTGCTAGGTTTGCTCGGAGATTCTCAGAGATTTTTTGCTTTCAGTACCTCGGGAGAACCGAATCGATATTGCTTCCGTGACGGCGCTCATGTGAGCGACATAGATGCACTGGAGTTTGCACAGGCTCTCCTTAAACCGTATGAGCCTCACCACCTTAAAGCTTTGCCTAAAGCCGTGCGCGACAACTACATCCGTACGCTCAAAAACGAGGGCTTTTCGATAAAGCAGATCGTGCGCCTCACGGGCATCGGTCACTGCACGATTCAGAAGGTCAAGCTCGATCAGTAGCTATTTGGGACAGAGTTTTGTTGCGGCGGGCAAACCGGACATCCGGGGTAGTCAATTTGGGACGGGGCTATTTTAGCTACCCTTTGGCTGACGGTGAATGAATTAGGCCGAATGAATCTCAACCGATATATAGGGGTAGCTAAAATAGCCCCGTCCCAAATTGACTACCAATGCCGTGTCGGACGGAAGGCAGCAACCCCCCCGTCCAAAAAAGACTAGTTATTGAAGCGGGATTGGCGGCCGAAGGAAAGGGCGCTGTCGCCGAATTTGTCTCGGACGGCGTCGATGGCGACGGAGAGGTCGCGGCGGTCGCTGGATTGGGCTCCGCGGTCATCGATCTCGCAGAACAGGTCGGTCTGGATGCCGCCTTGGTGGTCGAAGTCGCTCATGCCGATGCCCGCTAAGCGAACATGCATGCCTTCCTGCCAGATGTTGTCGAGCAGTTCGAGCGCAACCGCCACGAAGATGTTCTCATCGTCGGTCGGATGAGGCAGCCGGCGCTGTGCCGTACGCCCGCTGCCATACGAATACTTGAGTTTGAGCGTTACCGTGGCACCCGTCAGCCCCTGACGGCGCAGACGGCGTCCCACTGACTCTCCCAACAGCGCAATCGCCGCCTCAATATCCCCACGCTCAGTCAAATCTTTAGCAAAGGTGCGTTCATTGCTGACCGACTTGACCTCGCGCTCTTCATCGAGACTCGTGACTTCGGAGATTTCGAGTCCCAGCGCACGCTGGCGCATGCGTTCGCCGTTGACACCAAAAATAGAGGACAAGGTGGATTCCGGTGCGCGTGACAGCTCGCCAAGCGTGTAGATGCGCATGCGGCGCAGCCGTTCCTCGGCCGAGCGTCCGATGCCGCTCATGGCAGATACCGGCAGCGCGGCCAAAAAGCGCTGCTCGGTTCCGGGGCGCACGATGGTCAGTCCAAACGGCTTATCCCGCTCGCTTGCGATCTTTGCGACCGTCTTGTTGCAGCCCACGCCAATGGAGCACGTTACTCCCAGCGTTGCCACGCGGTCGCTTATACGCCGCGCAACCAGCAGCGGGTCTTCGGGCGCAAAGCGACCCGGTGTGATATCGATAAAGGCTTCGTCGATGGATACGCGCTCAACGCGCGGGGTCTCGTCGGCGAGAATCGCCATGACCTGCGTGCTCACCTCGCGGTAGCGATCAAAGTGCCCGTGCGTCCAAATGGCTTGCGGGCACAAGCGCCGTGCCTCGGCCGAGGCCATGGCAGAGTGCACGCCAAAGCGACGCGCCTCATACGAACACGTGGACACGACGCCACGCGAATCGGCGTCTCCGCCCACGATGAGCGGCTTTCCACGCCACTCGGGATGGTCGAGCATTTCCACGCTCGCAAAAAACGCATCAAGGTCCATGAGGCCAACCGCCGGACCCGTCCAGGGAGGCGGCGTGACGCCCATGGCATCCTCATAACCGTATGTATGTTCGCGTCTATCCATGTCATGAGTATACCGCGCAGCTCATGTGGGGTGCGTGTATGTGCTTGCAAATCCCGAATTCTTGTCTAAGATATGGATTTGCCCTCGACTACACCGAAGAAGTTGGTCTCACGGACTTCACCTGCCCGCGTCGATGGCGTATTATGTTCAACTGTTTGTTTGTAGTTGCAGCCTAAAGCTGCTTGGTTGGAGGAGTTTCCTTTGGCAGTCAAGATTCGCCTTGCTCGTCACGGCGCTAAGAAGCGTCCGTACTACCGTGTCGTCGTCGCCGATTCCCGCGCCCCGCGTGACGGTCGTATCATCGAGGAGGTTGGCCGCTACAACCCGATGACCGCCCCCAAGACCATCAACCTCGACCTCGAGAAGATCGCCGACTGGCAGTCCAAGGGCGCTCAGCTCACCGACGCCGTCGCCGCTCTGGTCAAGGCCGCCAACGAGGGCGAGAAGACCGAGACCGTCGTCAAGAAGTCCAAGAAGCAGCTCGCCAAAGAGGCCGAGGCCGCTAAGACTGCCGCTGAGGCCGCTGAGGGCGCCGAGGAGTAAATCGTGCCTGAGGTTGACGCTGCACAGCTCGAGGGTGAGGCAATGCTCTCAGATCGCATCGCCGATCTCGTCGAATATCTCGTTGTTCAGATCGTCGACGACCCGGATTCCGTGAGCCTTGAGGTCATCGATGGTGACGACGCCTCTACGATTGAGGTTTCGGTCGCCGAGGATGACGTCGCTAAGGTCATCGGCCGTCGTGGCCGTACCATCAAGGCCATTCGCACGCTCGCCCGTGCACTGGCCGCTCGCCTCGACACTGCTGTCGAGGTAGAGGTTCTGGGCTAGGACCTTGAGGTCCCAGTACAAAAACATCGCCCGTGTGGTCAAGCCGCACGGAAGGAAGGGGGAGGTCCTCGCGCAGCCGCTGCGGGGGCTTCCTTCTGTATTGACGCCGGGTATGCGCGTCGCCTTGACGCCACCGGCGCTCAAGCGCGACCGTTTTTGCACGGTCGTATCCGTCACCGATACGGGCGATGGCGATCTGGTCTCGTTTGAGGGCATAGACGACTTGACGGCCGCCGAGGGCATCACCGGATGCTACGTGCTGGCAAACCGTGACGATTTTGAGCTCGATTCGCTCGATGCCGCCTATACCGACCTGATGGGTCGCGAGGTGGTCGACGAGCGCTTTGGCTTCCTCGGCACGATTGTCGAGATCATGTCGACGCCCGCCAACGATGTTTGGGTTGTCGAGGGCGATCGGTACGGCGAGGTGCTGATTCCCGTGATCGAGCAGGTTGTGCTCGATCTTCCCGATCAGGGGACAATTTCCGTCCACGTTATGGACGGTTTGATTGATATGGACAAGTAGGGAGGACAACATGCTGATTGAGACCCTTTCGGTCTTTCCCGAGATGTTTGAGCCCGTCATGTCCACATCGATCTTGGGCCGCGCCCGCAAGGCCGGCCTTTTTGATTTTAAGGCCTATAACCTGCGCGACTGGACTCACGACCGCCATCGTACCGTCGATGACGAGCCGTACGGCGGCGGGCAGGGCATGCTCATGAAGGTCGAGCCCATCGCCGAGGCCATCGAGGCTATTAGCTCCGAGGGTCCCAAGCCCACCGTGGTGTTCTTTACGCCCTGCGGCGAACCCTTTACGCAGCATGTGGCCGAGCGCCTGCTCAAAAGCGAGCGCCTGCTGTTTGTATGCAGTCGATACGAGGGTGTCGACGAGCGCGCGTATGCGTATGCCGACGAGCGCCTATCGATCGGCGACTACGTGCTTACGGGTGGTGAGCTACCTGCTATGGTCGTTGCCGACGCCGTCGTGCGTCTGATTCCCGGCGCCCTTGGTGACGAGATGAGTAACGTCGATGAGTCGTTCTCGACTGCCGAGGACGGTGGCCTGCTCGAGTACGCGCAGTATACTCGCCCCGCCGAGTTCAACGGCGAGGGCGTGCCGCCGGTGCTCGTGAGCGGCGATCATGCCAAGGTTGACGCCTGGCGCCGTAAGAATGCCATCGAGCGCACCTGCCGCTGGCGTCCCGACCTGATCGAGACGGCGCGGCTTACGCCCGAGGAGCGCGCATACGCGCAGGACATCCTGGACGCATCGTATTCGCAGAGCAAGGAGTGAGAATGGTTCCATCGCAGCATTCCGTGCTAAAGGGTGCGTTTGAGTGGATCGTGGTCGTCGCGATCGCACTGGTCGCCACCTTCCTGATTCGCTCGTTTGTGGTCGAACCCTTTGTGGTGCCCACCGGCTCCATGGAGTCCACGATCGAGATCGGCGACCAGATCCTGGCGCAAAAGGTGAGCCTTGAACTCGGCCAGCCTGTCAGCCAAGGCGATATCGTGGTGTTCCACAACCCCGATGGCACCTCCGAGCACGATGTTCTCGTCAAGCGTGTTATTGCCACGGCCGGCCAGACGGTCGACCTTCAGGACGGCAAGGTGGTCGTTGACGGCCAGGCGCTCGACGAGGACTACACGACCGGCATGAGCTGGCCGCTTTCGGTCCAGGCTCCCGGCGCTCAGGTAAGCTATCCCTACACTGTTCCCGACGGGTGCGTGTGGGTGATGGGCGACAACCGCGAAAACTCTGCCGACTCACGTTACTTTGGTCCCGTCGATCGCTCTGATTTGATCGCCGTGGCGCTTGTGCGCTACTGGCCGCTCAACCGCATCGGCGCTATCGACTAAAAACCGCTATAGTACAGTACCTAACCGTGTAATCGTTTCGACGAGGGGATATTAGAGGCATGAACGCTTCATCGCTTTCCTTCCAAGACATCATCCTGCGCCTCCAGCAGTACTGGGGCGAGCAGGGCTGCGTCATTATGCAGCCCTATGACTCCGAGGTCGGTGCCGGTACCTTCCACACCGCGACCACGCTGCGCTCGCTCGGTCCCGCCGAGTGGCGCACCTGCTACGCTCAGCCTTGCCGCCGTCCCGCCGACGGCCGCTACGGCGAGAACCCCAACCGCATGCAGCACTACTATCAGTTCCAGGTGCTCATCAAGCCGTCGCCGGTCAACGCTCAGGAGCTCTACCTGGGTTCGCTGGCTGCCATTGGCCTGGACCCCAACGACCATGACGTCCGTTTTGTCGAGGACGACTGGGAGAGCCCGACCCTGGGCGCCTGGGGCCTTGGCTGGGAGGTCTGGCTCAACGGCATGGAGGTTACGCAGTTCACGTACTTCCAGCAGGTGGGCGGCATCGAGGTCGACCCCGTGCCCGTCGAGATCACCTACGGCCTGGAGCGCATCGCCATGTACGCCCAGGGCGTCAACTCCGTCTATGACCTGGTGTGGAGCTATCTGCCCGACGGCACGCCTATGACTTATGGCGACGTGTTCCTGGAGAACGAGCGTGAGTTTAGCGCCTACAACTTTGAGGTCGCCAACGTCGAGATGATGCGTCAGAAGTTTGACGACTACGAGGCCGAGTGTCATTCCTGCCTTGAGCGCAAGCTGCCGCTGCCCGCATACGACTGCGTCATGAAGTGCAGCCATGCCTTCAACCTGCTCGATGCCCGCGGCGCACTATCCGCGGTCGAGCGTGCCAACTACATCCTGCGCGTCCGCGCCGTCGCCAAGGCGTGCTGCGAGGCCTATATGGCCGAGGTCGCCGGAGTCAACGAGAATGCCGACCAGGAAGGCGAGGTGGCGTAAGCCATGGCAGACGCTAAGGATTTCCTGTTTGAGATCGGTACGGAGGAAATGCCCTCCGCACCGCTGAACAATGCCGTCAAGCAGCTTGGCACCATGATCGCCAAGGGCCTCGACGAGGCCGGTCTGGCCCATGGCGAGGTCCGCGTGATCTCGAGCCCGCGTCGTCTGGCCGCGCTCGTGGCCAACGTCGCCACCGCGACCGATGAGGTTCACGAGGTCAAGCGCGGCCCTGCGGCAAACATTGCCTTTGATGCCGACGGCAACGCCACCAAGGCCGCCCAGGGCTTCGCCCGCAAGTGCGGTGTGGCTGCCGAGGACCTGGTCCGTCGCGACGACACTGACGGTCGCGAGTATGTGTTCGCCGAGAAGAACATTCCGTCTGCACCGGCTACGCCGATTCTGACGGCCCTGTGCGAGAAGACTATCGCTGGCCTGCAGTGGCCCAACTATCGCAGCCAGCGTTGGGGCCACGAGCACGCTACGTTTGTTCGTCCGGTCCGTTGGATCTGCTGCCTTCTGGGCGAAGACGTCGTGCCCGTGTCGTTTGCCGATGTGACGAGTGGCAACACCACGCGTGGTCATCGCGTACTTGGCCCCGGTGACCATGTGGTCGCCAGCCCCGCCGTCTACGAGCAGGTGCTCGAGGACGCCGGTGTGCTTTCTGCCGAGCGTCGCCGTGAGGCTATCCTTGCCGGTATCGCCGAGGTCGAGGCCGCTCGCCCCGGCTGCCATGTCGACACGCCCAAGAAGGTCTTCGAGGAGGTCATCAACCTCTGCGAGTGGCCGACGGTGCTCGTCGGTACCTTCGATGAGGAGTTCCTCAAGGTCCCGCATGAGATCATCTGCGAGTCCATGCTCACCAACCAGCGCTACTTCCCGATCTATGACGGCGAGGGCAAGCTCACGCGTGAGTTCGTAGTCGTTTCCAACAGCAAGCCCGAGAATGCCGAGCGCGTGATCGACGGCAACGAGCGCGTCGTGCGCGCCCGTCTGGACGACGCCAAGTTCTTCTATGAGGAGGACCTGAAGATCTCCCTTGACGAGTTCCGCGAGCGTCTGGCCAAGGTCGCCTTCCAGGAGAAGCTCGGTAGCGTGCTCGCCAAGTCCGAGCGTATTGAGCAGCTCGCGCTCGCCATCGCCCGCGAGGCTCACCTGGGTGCCCATCTGGCCGCCGATGCGGCTCGCGCCGCTCACCTGTGCAAGGCCGACCTGGTGTCTAACGCCGTCGTCGAGTTCACGAGCCAGCAGGGCGTGATGGGCGGTTACTACGCCAGCGCGATGGGGGAGAACGACGAGGTCGCCCATGCTATCCGCGATCATTATCGTCCCCGCTTTGCCGGCGATGATCTGCCCGAGGGCACCGCTGGCTGCATCGTGGCCTGTGCTGACAAGCTCGATACCATTGCCGGTATTTTTGCCATCGGCGAGCCCCCGACCGGCTCTTCCGACCCGTACGCGCTGCGTCGCGCCGCCATCGGCATCATCAACATCCTGCGCGATCGTCTGCCGATTGACCCCACGTCGCTGATCGACTTCGCCCTTGAGCTTTATAGCGAGCAAGGTATCGAGTTCGATGCCGCCGAGGTCGCCCAGCAGGTCCGTGACTTCTTCCACGGCCGCCTGGTGAGCATGGCCCGCGACGAGAAGATTCCAGCCGATACCGTCGCCGCCGTCTCCGCGGTGCACATCATCGCCCCGTCCGTCTTCTTCGCCCGCTGCGCCGCGCTCGACGAGGCCCGCAAGAACGATGCCGAGACCTTCGATAACCTGGCTACCGCCTATGCCCGCGCCGCGCACATCTCCAAGCCCGAGCTGGGTGCGGAGTACGATCGCAGCCTGATGGGCGATGCCGAGCTCGCGCTTGCCGATGCCTCCGAGGCCGCTCAGACCGCTGTCGATGCCGCCCTTGCTGCCGAGGATTATCCCGCCGCGTTTGCCGCCCTGGCTGCCCTACGCGCCCCCATCGACCGCTTCTTCGACGAGGTCATGGTCATGGACAAGGACGAGCAGCTCCGCGATAATCGCCTTAAGCTGCTCAACCGCTTCGAGGCCGTTTTCTCCGGCATCGCCAACATCGGTGAGCTTGCTCGCAAAAAGTAAGCCAGCCTGCGCATAAGCGCAAAAGGAGCCCCGCATGGATTGCCCGGTCACCGCTCGTCCCACCGTTATCGTTATCTCCGACTCGCTCGGTGATACCGCTTGTGAGGTGGTGCTTGCGGCGTCCGGGCAATTTGATGAAGGGGCTTTTCACGTTTTGCGTCTGCCCAAGGTGACCTCCGTGGAGCAGGTCAAGTCATTTGTGGGGCCGCGCGTCGATGCCGACCATCGCGATATCGCCGTGTTCCACACCATTGTCGATCCGGCGCTGCGCGCCCGCGTGCTCGATTACCTGGGCATGCTGCATATCCGTTCGGTCGACCTGATCGGTCCGACGCTCGCTGTGCTGTCGTCGCTTATCGGCGTGCCGCCCAAGGGCGTCGCGGGCGTGATTCACAAGACCGATGACCGCTATTTCCATCGCATCGAGGCCATGGAGTATTTTGTTGAGCACGACGACGGGCGCGGTTGCGACGATCTGTCTGGTGCCGATATCGTGCTGCTGGGCGTATCGCGTACGTCCAAGACGCCGCTGTCGATGTATTTGGCCTTTCAGGGTTACAAGGTTGCCAATGTTCCTTTGGCCCATGGCATGGAGCCACCGAAGTCAATTTACGAGGTCGACCCGATGCGGTTGTTTGGCCTGATTTCGACTGTCGATGTGATCTCCGGGATTCGCGATAGCCGCTTGGGCGATGATTACACCCGTGCCGTTGCCGGCTCCTATGCCGAGCCCGAGAGCGTACGCAGCGAGCTCGAGGAAGCCCGCGCCCTCATGAAGCGACTGGGCTGCTTTGTGGTGCGTACCGACGGCAAGGCGATTGAGGAGAGCGCCTCCGAGATCATCAGTCATTTGATGGAAATCCAAGAAGCCCGTGCCCTCCGCGCCGCCCGCCGAGCTCAGCAAAGCTAACTCATTGAGGTGGCTAAAAATTCACTGTCCTTAAAATACTATCTAAAAATAATGCACGATATTGGTAAAGCGATTTAGCAAAGGACTTGCATTTGACCTGCAATTCTCTTGCATTGGTATCTTCATAATGTGACCACCTTTACCTACCGTTTACCGCCACATTTACCTCGTTTACCAAACCCCGCACCCTCTACGCAAGCCCGCTCAACGTCCGCCGTATAGTTCCCTCACGGCCCGCATCCGACGGGTCGATTCGTCACCACGGTCGTGCGCGAGAGCGCATGGAAGGGGAAGTATCGTGAGCGATTGCAAGAGGGTTTACCGTTTTGGAACCGACGCCCAGGGCACCTGTGTCACTGAGGGCGACAAGTCCATGAACTTCGTGCTTGGCGGCAAGGGCGCAAACCTTGCCGAGATGAGCCGCATCGGTCTGCCGGTTCCCGGTGGCTTTACCATTACCTGCCAGACCTGTGTCGAGTACTCCGGCGCCGGCAACGTCTGGCCCGAAGGCGCACTCGATGAGATCGTTGCCGCCGAGGCCGACCTCGAGGCTCGCTGCGGCAAGAAGCTCGGCGACGCCTCCGATCCGCTGCTCGTGTCGGTTCGCTCGGGCGCTCCGTTCTCCATGCCCGGCATGATGGACACGGTCCTCAACTTGGGCCTCAACGACGATTCCGTCCAGGGTCTCATCGCCCAGACGCAAAACCCGCGTTTTGCCTGGGATAGCTACCGCCGCTTTATCCAGATGTTCTCCAACGTCGTTATGGGTGTTGACGCCGACCTGTTCGAGAACGCTCTGACCCAGGCCCGCCTGGTCGCCGGCGTTCGTGTCGATTCCGAGCTTTCGGCCGAAGACCTGCAGGAGCTCGTCGAGACCTTTAAGAGCATCTTCTCCGACAACGTCGAGGCCGCCCTGTATCCCGAGCTCGACGTTGCCGACGGCAAGCCCGTCTTCCCGCATAATCCGGAGCTCCAGCTGCGCCTTGCCATCCAGGCCGTCTTTGGCAGCTGGATGAACGAGCGCGCCTGCATCTACCGCAAGCAGCATGGCATTTCCGACGAGCTCGGCACCGCCGTCAACGTGCAGGCCATGGCCTTTGGCAATAAGGGCGAGACCTCTGCGACCGGCGTCGCCTTTACGCGCAACCCGGCCGACGGCACCAAGGAGTTCTACGGTGACTTTTTGGTAAACGCCCAGGGCGAGGACGTCGTCGCCGGTATCCGCAACACCGAGCCCATCGCCGACCTCAAGACCACCCCGGGCCTCGAGTCCGCTGGTGAAGAGCTCGAGCGCGTGTTCCTGACGCTCGAGGACCATTACCGCGATATGTGCGATATTGAGTTCACCATCGAGCAGGGCAAGCTCTGGATGCTCCAGACTCGCGTGGGCAAGCGCACCGCCACCGCCGCCCTGCGTATCGCCATCGAAATGGTCGAGGAGGGCCTGATCACCCGCGAGGAGGCCGTGTCCCGTATCGATCCCGCCCAGCTCGACCAGCTTTTGCACCCGCAGTTTGATGCCTCCAAAAAGTACGAGGCTCTGGCCAGCGGTCTTAACGCCAGCCCTGGTGCCGCCGTGGGCGAAGTCGTGTTCTCGAGCGACGATGCCGTCGCGCGCGCCAACGAGGGCCATAAGGTCATTCTGGTTCGCTGGGAGACCAACCCCGACGATCTGAAGGGCATGGTTGCCGCCGAGGGCATCCTGACCAGCCACGGTGGCAAGACGAGCCATGCCGCCGTTATCGCTCGCGGTATGGGTACGCCCTGCGTCTGTGGCGTTGAGCGCTTCCATATCGACGCCGCCGAGAAGGTCGTGCGCATCGAGGGCAGCGACCGCGTGCTGCACGAGGGCGACGTTATCTCCATCGACGGCACCCAGGGTATCGTCGTCGACGGCGCCGTTGACCTGGTCTCCGCCGAGCTCACCGGCGATCTGGACACCATCCTATCCTGGGCCGACGAGATTCGCCTGGACGAGACCGGTGGCCATGCCAACCATGTGCGCGTTAATGCCGACAACCCCGAGGATGCCGCGCTCGCGCTCGAGTTTGGCGCCGAGGCCATCGGCCTGTGCCGCACCGAGCACATGTTCCTGGGCGACCGCAAGAACATCATCCAGAGCTTTATCCTGTCTGACGATGAGGCCGTGAAGCAGCAGGCCCTGGCCGACCTGCTCAAGGTTCAGACGGAGGACTTCCTGGCGATGTTCAAGACCATGTCCGGTCGCGACGTGGTCGTCCGCCTGCTCGATCCGCCGCTTCATGAGTTCTTGGATAATCCTCGCGAGCTCGAGGTCGCCATCACCAAGAAGGAAGCCGCTGGCGCCAACGAGGAAGAGCTTGCCGCCCTGCGCACCCGTCTGCGTCGTATTGACGGCATGGTCGAGTCCAACCCGATGCTCGGCCTGCGCGGTGTGCGCCTGTCCGTCGTCTTTAGCGATCTGCCGCTCATGCAGGTTCGCGCCGTCGCTACGGCTGCTGCCCGTCTTATCAAGGAAGGCGTCGATCCGCGCCCCGAGATCATGGTTCCGCTCGTTTCCATCACGGCCGAGCATGTCCAGACCCGCGAGGTTATCGAGCGCGTAATCGCCGAGGTTTCCGACGAAGAGGGCGTCGAGCTCAATATTCCCGTGGGCACGATGCTCGAGCTGCCGCGTGCCTGCATGGTCGCTGACGAGATCGCCCATCATGCCGACTTCTTCTGCTTCGGCACCAACGACCTCACCCAGACCACCTTCGGCTTCTCCCGCGACGATGCCGAGGCCAAGTTCATCCCGCTGTACATGCACAAGAAGATCTTGAAGGACAACCCCTTCGAGACCATCGACTTGGCGGTGCTGGAGCTCGTGCGCATGGCCGTCGAGAAAGGTCGTGCCACCAACCCCGACATGCACTTTGGCGTGTGCGGCGAGCACGGCGGCGACCCCAAATCCATTAAGGGCCTGTTCAACGTGGCCGACGTGGACTACGTGTCCTGCTCGCCCTACCGCGTGCCCCTTGCACGCCTGGCTGCCGCTCAGGCCAAGCTCGAGGCCAAGCGTTCCGCCTAACGTTTTGGGTTTAGACGCCTAGCGTAGCCCCCTTCATGCCGCCCGTCTCATTCGTGAGACGGGCGGTTATTCATGTGCTGGTTTTGTCTTTTTGTCTGCGTAAAAAATTGTTCTTGCAGCAGAAACCCGCGCGTGTATACTCGAATACGTTTGTTCAACTACGTGCCGGCCAAGGTGGTACGGCACCTCTAGAAGAGTAAGGAATTGCACATGGATTACATCCGCGCAATCGAGCGTCAGCAGATCCGCGAGGACATTCCTCAGGTTCGCGTCGCCGACAACGTCAAGGTTCACTACCGCATTAAGGAAGGCGACCGCGAGCGCATCCAGGTCTTCCAGGGCGACGTCATCCGCATGGCCGGCGCCGGTGCCCGCGAGACCTTCACCGTCCGCAAGATGTCCTTCGGTGTCGGTGTTGAGCGTACCTTCCCGCTTCACAGCCCCAAGATCGCCAAGCTCGAGGTCGTTCGTCATGGTCGCGTCCGTCGCGCCAAGCTGTACTACCTCCGCGACAAGGTGGGCAAGGCTGCTCGCATCCCCGAGAAGCGCTAAGAAGATCGCAGCGTCTGTCCACTCGTTTGGACGTAAGGGTCACCTTCGGGTGGCCCTTCTTTTTATCTGATTTGCATGCAAGGAGGGCCTGGTATGGCCAACATGACGAGCTCGGTTTCGGCATCGCAGGTTGCCGGTGAGTTGGCGAGCGCTACGTTTGAGGAGATTCCCGCCCTCGTGGAGCATTATCGCGAGGACCCGCGCCAGCAGGTGATCAAGGCTTGCGAGCGTGCTCTTAAGCGCCATGCCAAGGAGCTTGCCGAGCGCGAGCGCGTCAATGACATGTACGAGCTTATGCATGAGCTTGGCGGCGATGGGGTGGTCGTTGGTGTCGACGAGGTGGGTCGCGGATCGGTGGCCGGTCCTTTGACGGTATGCGCCGTCTGCCTTCCCATGGAACCGCGTGTCTGGGGTATCAACGATTCCAAAAAGCTCACGCCCGCGCGCCGCGAGTTGCTCTCAGTGAAGATTGCCGAGGTGGCGACGGCGATCGGTTTTTGCCATATCGCGCCTAAGGATATCGATGAGATGGGCATGGCCCGCGCCATCCGCGCTGCCGTTGTGGGCGCCGTGGCCGATACGGGGCTCGAACCCGACTGCGTCCTCATGGACGGTAACCCCTTGGGCGCCGTTCCCAACGAGCGCGATGTGGTGAAGGGCGATGCCAAGATCGCCTGCATTGCCGCGGCGTCCATCATGGCCAAGGTTACGCGTGACGAGATGATGGTCGAGTACGACGCCGAGTACCCCGAGTACCATCTGGCCGAGTCGAAGGGCTATGCGAGCCCCGAGCACATCGAGGCCATTCGCGAACATGGACTTTGTCCGCTGCACCGCGTGAGCTTTTGCGGAAACTTTCTGCAGACTGAGCGCCTTTTCTAGGTCAATTGTGGAGACAGGGACCTCTGGGGTTTTATAAACCTGCTGGTAGCGGGCCGTATGCAACACCATTGCTGCGTACGGCCCGTTTTTTGACGGCATTTGGTCAGCTTTTGGTTTGCTTCCGGTACTTACCCGCATGAAAGGTGCCCTCATCATCGGGGCAATGCAGTGTGCGGGAAAGGAGACCCCATGAGTGCCGCAAGCAAAAAGAGCAAGACGCAGCAGCTCAAGGAGTGTTGGGAAAACGGCGAGCTCGACTGCGGGGCGATGACGCCCGAGTTTATCAAGGGACTCAGTCCCCGCGAGCTGGGCATGCTGGGCGAGCTGATCACCATCGACTACTTTAACGAGCGCGGCTACACCTTGCTGAAGCAGGGTTATCGTTGCACCGAGGGCGAGGCCGACCTGGTGCTGCTCGATGAGCTCGACGATGTCGTGGTGATGGCCGAGGTCAAGACCAGACGCGTTGCGATGGATTGCAGCACGCGGGTCTTTCCCGAGGAGGCCGTGGACGCCCAAAAGCAACGTCGCTACCGCCGCATCGCAAGTTGCTATCTCATGGAGCATTATCCGCTCAAGGCAATTCGCTTCGATGCCGTGGGCGTTACCATTCGCGGCGGGCATATCGCCGAGATCGAGCACCAGTACAACGCGTTCGATTGGCAGGTGTCGTGATGGCGTTCGAGACGTTTGCCGTTCACGCGGCCTGCATCCGCGGCGTCGAGGCGATTCCCGTCACGGTCGAGGTCTCGCTTGCCGGCGGCGTTCCGGGCATCCAGATGCTCGGCATACCGAGTATGGAGGTGATGGAGTCGCGCGGTCGTATTCGCTGCGCGATGCGCTCCGCCGGGTTCGAGATCCCGCGCTCGGGCATTACGGTCAATCTGGCGCCCGGCGATATCCGCAAGACCGGTAGCGGCTTTGATCTGCCCATCGCCATCGCGGTATTGGCGGCCGATGGGCAGATTCCCCGCGACAACCTCGATCGTTGTCTTATCGCTGGTGAGCTTGGCTTGGACGGTACGGTGTTTCCTGTCAAGGGCGAGGTGGCGTTTCAGTTATTGGCGCGTGATTTGGGGCTGTCCTTTATCGCCGGCAGGTCAGACCAGCATGTGCCACTCGCGGGCGTGGATTGCGGATTCATCGATCATTTGTCTCAGCTTGCTCATGGTATGGGCGATGCCGCGCGGCACTACTTGGATTCCGAGGGCGTCGAGGCGACCTTTGAGCCTGAGCTCGACTATGCCGACGTGCTGGGGCAGGAAGTCGCTAAACGCGGCATGGCGCTTGCGGCGGCAGGAGAACTCGGCTTGCTCATGATCGGGTCTCCGGGATCGGGCAAGACGATGCTCGCACGCCGTATGACCGGCATCCTGCCCGAGCTTTCCGTTGAGGATCAGCAGGAGGCACTGTGCATCCATTCGGTTTTGGGTGAGAACATTGATGGCTTGTTGGCGGGGCACCGCCCCTTCCGCAGTCCCCACCACAGTATTTCGACCGCAGGCCTTATCGGCGGCGGGCGCCCGGTGCACCCGGGTGAGATCAGCCTTGCCCATGGCGGCGTGCTCTTTTTGGACGAGCTTGCCGAGTTTCCCACTGGCGTGCTGCAGACGCTGCGTCAGCCCATCGAGCGCGGCTACGTGAGGATCGTACGCGTCGACGGGGCTTTTACCTTCCCGTCGCGCTTTCAGCTGCTGGCTGCGAGCAATCCCTGCCCCTGCGGCTTTTTGGGCGATCGCGAGGTGCCGTGTCGCTGCTCGGCGGCGATGGTCGAGCGCTATCGGTCTAAACTGCGCGGTCCTTTGGCTGACCGTATCGACATGATGATCGATGTGACCCGTCCCGACCCCCAAGTGATTATCGAGGGAGCGGAGGGTGTGTCGTCGGCCGAGTTACGTGACTACGTTGTGCGCGGTCGCGCCTTTCGCGCCTGGCGCGAGTCCCGTATGGACGATGCGGATGCCGAGGCCGAGGATGACGAGACGCGGTCCATTGACGGCGTCGTTTCGACCTTCGAGCTCGATGATGCTGCCGAGAAATGCGTACTCGGCCTATCCAAACGCACGCATCTCACGGGCCGCGGCATCGTACGCCTGGTGCGTATCGCGCGTACAATCGCTGACGTCGCCGAGAGCGAGCAAGTGACGCAGGACCACGTGCTCGAGGCGGCGATGTACCAGGGAAGGAGGGACCAATGATGGCCGAGGGGACCTTTGAGCTGCATCCAGGTGATGCATTGTATCCCGAGACCGTTTTGGAGCTTTCTGATGTACCCCAGACGCTCTATGTGTGTGGCAACCCCGAGGTGCTTTCGACGCCCGCGCTCTCCATCATCGGCGCGCGTAAGGCCTCGCCGTATGGTCTTGCCGTGGCAGAGCTTGCGGCAAAGGTGGCGGTCGAGGCGGGAGTGACGGTAGTTTCGGGCGGCGCGGTCGGTTGTGACCAGGCCTCGGGTTGGGCTGCGGTCAACGCCGGCGGCAAACACGTCGTGGTGCTGGGGACGGGCGCCGACGTGGTCTACCCGCGTTCGAGCGCGGGGCTTATTACTCGCACGCTCGATACGGGTGGCGCGGTCGTGTCGATCTCTCCGTGGGGCATGGGTCCGCGCAAGTTCGCCTTTCCGCGCCGCAATCGCGTGATCGCGGCCCTGTCGCAAGCCCTCTTTGTATCCGAGGCGGGTATGCCTTCTGGCACGTTTTCTACAGCCGAGGCTGCTATGGATTTGGGGTGCGAACTTCTTGCCGTGCCGGGGTCGATCCTATCGCCCGAGTCGCGTGGCACGAATTACCTCATTGCGAACGGTGCCTGCTGCATCATCGACGAGGAATCTATCGAGATGGCTATCTCACGCATCTACGGAACCCTGCGCTACTCGCGCCCCGATGCTCCCGGCATTGCCGACCTGGATCCAACGCAGCAGACCGTGATGCATGCGCTCATCGCCTCTCCGCTCAAGGTCGACGACATCGCGGCGCTCGTCTCGCTCGATGCTGTCGGCGTACTCAAACTCTTGGGTTCGCTTGAACTCGAGGGTCTTATCGAGCGCATGATGGATGGAAGGTATGCGCCCTCCAAGTTTGCCCTTCACGCCCAGACACCCTTCGGTCACAATGGAAAACGTGTCAATTAGAAAGGTGTTTGCAGATGCAGTTCGATCAGGTGACAGTTATCGGTGGCGGTCTGGCGGGTTCGGAGTGCGCGATCCAGCTGGCAGATCGCGGTTTTGCCGTAAAGCTGTGCGAGATGCGCCCCCAGGTGAGCTCCCCGGCTCACCATACCGATCACCTGGCAGAGCTCGTCTGCTCGAATTCGTTTAAGTCGACCCGTCCGGATTCCGCGGCTGGTTTGCTGAAGGCCGAGCTTGAGCGCATGGGTTCAGTCCTGCTCGATTGCGCCCATCGCGCGGCTGTTCCCGCCGGCGGTGCCCTGGCGGTCGACCGCGTCAAGTTTTCCGAGCTTGTCGAGGCCGAGGTTGCCGCTCGTCCCAATATCGAGGTCGTGCACGGCGAGGTCACGCAGATTCCCGAGGGTCACGTGGTCATTGCCGCGGGCCCGCTGTGTTCACCGGCGCTGAGCGAAGAGGTTATGAAGCTCGTCGGTGGCGATGCCCTGGCATTCTTTGATGCGGCGGCGCCGATCGTCGATGCCTCCACGCTCGATATGGACGTGCTGTTCTCGCAGTCGCGCTACGAGGAGCAGGGGGGCGGCGACTATCTCAACGCTCCGCTCAATAAGGAGGAGTACGAGGCCTTTATCGAGGCGCTTACCACGGCCGACCGCGTGGTGCTCAAAGACTTTGAGGGCGGCGATCTGTTCCAGGCTTGCCAGCCTGCCGAGGAAGTTGCGCGCACCGGCAAGGACGCCATTCGCTTTGGCGCCATGAAGCCCGTCGGCCTCACCGACCCGCGTACCGGACGTCGCCCCTGGGCGGCGATTCAGCTGCGTGCCGAGAACAAGGAGAAGACCGCCTATAACCTGGTGGGCTTCCAGACCAACTTGACCTTTGGCGAGCAGAAGCGCGTCTTCCATATGGTGCCGGGCCTGGAGAACGCTGAGTTCTTCCGCTACGGTGTCATGCACCGCAATACCTTTGTCGACGCCCCGCATGTGCTCGATGGCACCTTTGCCGTGCCCGGTACCGGTGTGCGCCTGGCCGGTCAGATCACCGGCACCGAGGGGTACATGGAAGCCGTGGCGACAGGTCTGCTCGCGGCGCTCAACACCTATGCCGAGGCTATCGGTGCCGCGGGCGTCGAGTTGCCGCGTGTGGGCGCCCTGGGTGCGCTCGTGGGCTATGCGACCGATCCTGCCACCGTGGGCTATCAGCCCATGCATGTCAACTTTGGCCTGGTGCCGCCACTCGAGGATGGTAAGCGCCGCAGCAAGCGCGACCGCTACCAGGCCTATGCGGACCGTGCGCTCGAGGCCCTCGATGCCTACTTGGCCACGCGTTCCGACTTGTTTGGAGGCGACCGGTCATAGCCTTTGACCTGTACGACACCGTCGACTCGTTTATCGCCTATATCGCACGCGTTGAGGGGCTTTCTCCCAACACGGTGACGGCCTATGGCTCGAGGCTGGAGCGCTTTGCTGCCTGGTGCGAGCGCGAGGATATTGATGCTTTCGCTGCCGACGTGCGCACCATTCGTCGCTATCTTGCTGAGCTTTCGCGTGAGCAGGTGGCTCCCCGAACCCTTGCGGCGCATCTGTCTGCCATTCGCTCGCTCTATCGCTGGATGGCTGCCGAGGGGATTGTCGAGGGCGATGCGGTCTCGGCGATCGCGTCGCCCAAGCTGCCGCGTGACCTGCCGGGCGTCCTTACGACCCAGCAGGTCGAGGCGCTGCTCAAGACGCCTGATACCTCAACACCCGCAGGACTGCGCGATGCGGCGATGCTCGAGTTGCTCTATGCCTCGGGTGCCCGCATCTCAGAGCTTGCGGCGCTCAATGTGGAATCCATCTCATGGTCCGAGTGCACGCTGCGCCTGTGGGGCAAGGGAAGCAAGGAGCGCATCGTTCCTCTGTATCGTCGTGCGCTCGATGTGACGCGTCTCTATATTGAAGAGGGGAGGCCGGAGTTGCTCGCTCGGGCAAAGCGCCGCGACCTCGCTACCGGGCCGCATCCGCTGCTTATATCGGCGCGCGGCAATCGCATGAGCGCCGCGATGCTCCGGCGGCGGTTCCATACGCTGGCGACGCTCGCCGGCATTCCGGCTGACATCGCCCCGCATGCGATGCGCCATACCTTTGCGACCGACTTGCTCGAGGGCGGTGCGGACCTGCGCTCGGTTCAAGAGCTGCTAGGTCATGCGAGCCTGTCCACGACGCAGATCTACACGCATCTCACACCCGATCGGCTTAAACGTGCCGTGGCTCAAGCCCATCCCCGCGGCGAATAGTGGCTGGGACGTCCCGCGCCGCACTCAGGTGTGTGGTTTTGATTGCGGGTTGGCAGGAAGAGGCATTCCTGCTATCATTCATCGGGTTGCTTCACGGCAACATGTTTTTATCACGCACGCGCGGCTACTTCATACCGTGGTGCCCGGGCTTTGGTAGCACATGTCCGGGTTGGTTTTGGAGGATGACCCCGCGCGGAGGCAAACCACAGGAGGTTTAACATGGCTACCAAGATTAATATCCGCACCCTGCTCGAGGCCGGCTGCCACTTCGGTCACCAGACCCGTCGCTGGAACCCCAAGATGAAGCCGTTCATCTTCGGTGAGCGCAACGGCATCTACATCCTCGACCTCAAGCAGACCATCCTCGACGCCGACCAGGCCTACACCTTCGTCAAGAACGTCGCCAAGGGTGGCAACGTGCTGTTCGTCGGCACCAAGAAGCAGGCTCAGGAGGCCGTCAAGAACGCTGCTGAGCGCGCCAACATGCCTTACATCAACCAGCGTTGGCTCGGCGGTATGCTGACCAACTTCGTCACCATCCGCTCCCGCATCAACCGCATGGAGGAGCTCGAGGCCATGGTCGAGGACGGCCGCATGGCAGTGCTCCCCAAGAAGGAGCAGGCTGTTCTCGGCAAGGAGCTCACCAAGCTCCAGACCAACCTCGGTGGCGCCCGCGACATGAAGGGTCTGCCCCAGGCTCTCTTCGTCATCGACACTAAGCGCGAGGAGAACGCCATCAAGGAGGCTCAGCGCCTGAACATCCCCGTCGTCGCCCTGATCGACACCAACTCCGATCCCGACGAGGTCGAGTACGGCATCCCCTGCAACGATGACGCTATCTCCGCTGTCACCCTTATGTGCGAGCTCATGGCTGACGCCTGCCTCGCTGGCTCCGGCAAGGAGCAGGTCTCCGAGGCCGAGATGGCCGCTGAGCCCAAGGCCGAGTAAATCAGTCTTAGTTAATTCTTTTTCATCTCTTTGAAAGGAACCACAATGGCCCAGATTACCGCCGCTATGGTCAAGCAGCTCCGCGAGATGACCGACTCCCCGATGATGGAGTGCAAGAAGGCTCTCGTCGAGGCTGACGGCGACATGGACGCCGCTGTCGACGTTCTGCGTAAGAACGGCCTTGCCAAGGCTGCCAAGAAGGCTGGCCGTGAGACCAACGAGGGCGCTGTCGCCGCGTTCGTCTCCGAGGATGGCAAGACCGGCGCTCTGCTCGAGCTCTCCTGCGAGACCGATTTCGTTGGCTCCAACGCCAAGTTCACTGGCTTTGCTTCCAAGGTCGCTGAGGTTGTCGCTACCACCGAGCCGGCCGATGTCGACGCTCTGCTCGAGAAGCCGATGGGCGAGGAGACCGTTTCCTCCGAGCTCACCGAGATGATTCACATCATGGGCGAGAACATGAAGATCTCCCGCTTCGCTGCCCGCAAGGCCGAGAACGGCGCTCTCGCTTCTTACATCCACATGGGTGGTAAGATCGGCGTCCTCGTCGAGTTTGCTTTCGAGAAGGCCGAGACCGCTCAGGCTGAGTCCTTCAAGACCTTCGCTCACGACGTTGCCCTTCAGGTTGCCGCCGTTGCTCCGATCTGCGCTACCCGCGATCAGGTTCCGGCCGAGACCGTCGAGCACGAGAAGCAGATCTACATGGCCCAGGCTGCCGAGTCCGGTAAGCCCGAGGCTATCCAGGAGAAGATGGCTGTCGGCCGTCTGGAGAAGTTCTACAAGCAGTCCGTGCTCACTGAGCAGGAGTTCATCAAGGACAGCTCCCTCACCATCAAGAAGTACGCTGAGCAGGTCTCCAAGGAGCTCGGCGACACCATTACCGTCGTTGCCTTTGACCGTCTGGTCCGTGGCGAGTAAATAAGCTCTTGTAGCTGGTAATGAGCAGGCTGTGGGTTTTACTCACAGCCTGCTTTTTCATGGCTCTTCTTAGAGCCTTTGATAGAATGTTGAGAGTTCAATCTAAAGGAGGATCGCTTTGTCCGACATCCGATATAAACGCGTGCTTCTTAAGCTTTCCGGCGAAGCACTGATGGGCGACGGCCAATATGGCATCGACCCCAAGGTTACCGACCATCTTGCCAAGCAGGTCAAGGAACTGCTCGCCGTTGGCCATGAGGTCGGCGTCGTTGTCGGCGGCGGCAATATTTTCCGTGGCATGGCCGGCGCTGCCGGTGGCATGGAGCGTGCTCAGGCCGACTACATGGGCATGCTGGCAACCGTTATGAACGCGCTCGCCCTGCAGGATGCCTTTGAGCATAACGATGTTCCCTGCCGCGTGATGAGCGCTATCCAGATGAACGAGATCTGCGAGCCCTATATTCGCCGTCGCGCCATCAACCACCTTTCCAAGGGCAACGTTGTTATTTTTGCCGCCGGTTCGGGCAATCCGTACTTTACGACCGACACCGCCGCGGCTCTTCGTGCGTGCGAGATCGGCGCCGAGATTCTGATTAAAGCCACCAAGGTTGACGGCATCTACGACAAGGATCCCGTCAAGTGCGCCGATGCCGTCCGTTTTGACAAGATTACCTATCACGAGGTTCTCGTCCGGGGTCTGCAGGTTATGGATTCCACGGCTACGGCACTGTGCCAGGATAACCGTATGCCGATTCTGGTCCTCAACATCGATGGCGAGGACACCGTCAAGCGCGCGCTTTCGGGTGAGCCCGTCGGCACGCTCGTCTATCAGGAGGATTAAGCATGGCAGAGAACATCACCGCCCATATGGACAAGTCGCTCGAGTCCCTCAAGCATAACTTCTCCAAGGTCCGTACCGGCCGCGCCAATGCCAATATTCTGTCCGACATCACCGTCGATTATTACGGTGTTCCCACGCCGGTCACGCAGGTTGCCGCCGTCAAGACCCCCGAGGCCCACATGCTGCTCATCGAGCCGTGGGACAAGGCACTCATCAATGCTATCGTCAAGGCCATCGGCGCTTCCGATCTGGGTATTACCCCCAACTCCGATGGCACCGTCGTTCGTCTTCCGTTCCCGGCTCCCACTGAGGAGCGTCGTCGCGAGCTCGTCAAGGAGTGCCGCGAGTACGCCGAGCAGGCCAAGGTGTCTATCCGTAACATCCGTCGCGAGTTCAACAACAAGCTCGAGCGCGATGAGGAGCTCACCGAGGACGATGTCCGTCGCGAGCAGGCCAAGGTCCAGAAGCACACCGATGAGTATGTCGCCAAGGTCGAGGAGCTTCTGAAGGAAAAAGAAGCCGAGGTCATGGAGATCTAAGGTGCAATACGACGAGCATAAACTGGTCGAGTACTTTGCCGACGCCCCTGCGGGCGTCGGTTTTTCCGACCTTGACCTCAATAACATTCCGCACCATATCTCGTGCATCATGGACGGCAACGGTCGTTGGGCCACGTCGCGCGGTCTTGCGCGCACTGAGGGCCACAAGGCGGGTATCGTCTCCCTTCGCGAGATTATTACCGCCTGCGTGCGTCTGGGCGTCGACGTGCTTTCGGCCTATGCGTTTTCTACCGAAAACTGGAACCGCCCGCAGCATGAGGTCAACGTCTTGATGCACCTGTTTGCCAAGACGTTTATCGACGAGCTGCCGCTTCTGAAGCGCGAAAACGTGCGCGTTGTCTTTTTGGGTGACATTTCCGCGCTGCCCAAGAAGACCCGCGACGTTTTTGAACGCGGTCTTGCCGAGTGCGCCAACCACACCGGCATGACGCTGGCGCTTGCCGTCAACTACGGCGCGCGTGCCGAGATTACCCGCGCTGTCCGTCAGATCGCACTCGACGCTGCCGCCGGTAAGATCGATCCTGGCGCAATTGATGACGACATGGTGGCTTCCCACCTCTATACCGCCGGCCTTCCCGATCCTGAGCTTGTGATTCGCACCTCTGGTGAGCTTCGCCTTTCGAACTACCTGCTGTGGCAGGTGGCTTATTCAGAGTTCTACGTCACCGATACCTATTGGCCCGACTTTGATCGTTGGGGCCTTGTCGACGCCATTTTGGCCTATCAGGGCCGTGACCGTAGGTTTGGTGGACTGAGCAAGACCGAGGAGGCTTAATCGTGTCCGATCGTCCCAAGGCATCTGCTCCCAAGACGCCTGCGCGCAAAGCTGCCACTGCTGGCGCGCCTGCAGCGAAGAGCGGCACCGGTTCGTGGCTGGCGGGCTTTATTACCCGTGCCGCTGCCGGTATCGTCTACGCCGTTGTCTTTATCCTGTGCCTGGTTTTGGGTATCGTGCCCACGGCCATCTTTGTTTCTGTCATGAGCGGTCTGTGCTGCTATGAGTTTTTCCGTATGACAAGGCTCGATGGCAAGATGGCTAACGAGCGCATGGGTATCGCTGCCGCCGTACTCTTTCCGCTGTCGGCGTTGGGCGATTCGATGCTGCTGAATGCCCTGCTTTTTGCCCTGATGCTCGCTGTGGGTATTTGGTATGTCTGGTCGCCGCGTACCCGCATCTCTGATGTGGCCGTGACGCTCATGGGTCCCATCTACACTGGCTTTATGCTGTCGGCTATCGTGCTGCTGCGCGATGCCGTGCCCGGTTTTGCCGGCGCCCTGCTTTCGGTGGGCGTTTGCGCGTCCCTTTGGGTCTCTGATTCGTTTGCCTACATCGTGGGCAGCCGTATCGGCAAGCACAAGATGGTCCCCAAGATCTCTCCCAAAAAGAGCTGGGAGGGGTTTGTTGGCGGCATTCTTGGCTCGGTTTTGATTTGGCTCATCCTGTGGGCGACGCACTTCTACAAGCTCAGCCTGCCCTATGCGCTGCTGTGCGGCGTGGTCGTGTCCGTCCTGGGCGTTATCGGCGACCTCATCGAGTCGCGCATCAAGCGCGGTGTGGGCGTCAAGGATTCCGGCAACCTTATCCCGGGCCATGGCGGCATGCTCGACCGCAGTGACTCGCTTATCTTTGGCTGCATTACCGCGCAGCTGATGCTGATGATCGGAGGCGTGCTGTAATGTCATTCCAGACGTCGTATGGCCCCGATGGACGTCTCCGTGTTGCCATCCTGGGTTGTACGGGCTCTATCGGCACCCAGGCGCTCGATGTGTGCCGCCAGCATGCCGATCGCCTGCAGGTGACGGCGCTGTCCGTTAACTCAAGTACCTCCGAGCTCGTTGCCGCTGCCCGCGAGTTCTCGGTTCCGGCGGTTGCCGTGGCCGATGTCGCTCATGGCGATGACGCCGTGCTACAGGAGTTGCCCGAGGGAACGAAGCTCGGCGTTGGCGCGCAGGCGGTTTGCGAGCTCGCGCGTCGTGACGATGTCGACTGCGTGCTCGTCGCTATTGTGGGCGCCGCCGGTCTCGAGGCGAGCCATGCGGCCTTGACCTCGAATAAGCGCCTTGCTCTTGCCAACAAGGAGTCCCTCGTCATCGGTGGCGACTTGCTTATGCCGTTGGCGCAACCGGGCCAGCTTATTCCAGTCGACTCTGAGCACTCCGCCATCTACCAGTGCTATCTGGGGGAGAACCCACGTGAGGCTCATTGTATTTGGCTCACCTGCTCGGGCGGTCCGTTCTTTGGCCGCACGCGCGACGAGCTCAATCGCGTGACGCGTGCCGATGCTCTCGCACATCCCACGTGGGCCATGGGTGCCAAGATCACCATCGACTCCGCCACCCTCATGAACAAGGGCCTGGAGCGCATTGAGGCTATGCATCTGTTTAACTGCGACCTCGATTTCATTAACGTGGTCGTGCAGCGTCAGTCCAAGATTCACTCTATGGTCGAGTTCGCCGACGGCTCCGTGATGGCGCATCTCGGTGCTTCCGACATGCGTATTCCCATCCAGTTCGCGTTCTCGTATCCCGAGCGTTGGGATACCCCGGCGCCTCGTATCGATTTCCGCGAGCTGGGGCAGCTCACGTTTGATGCTGCCGACATGGATACCTTCCGCTGTCTGGCACTGGCCGAACGTGCCGGCAAGACGGGTGGCACCATGCCGTGCGTGCTCAATGCCGCCAACGAGGTCGCCGTCGATGCCTTCCTGCACGATGGCTGCAGCTTTACCGATATCGATCGCATTGTGGAATCCTGCATGGATGCCCACGATATGCAGGCGGTCGATTCGTTTGAGCAGCTTCGCGACATCGATGCGTGGGCGCGTGAAAAGGCTGCGCAGGTACTCGCCGCAACCCGTTCCTAACCCATAAGGATTGCTTTTTCGTTTTATGGATACTGTTCTGAGCGTTCTCTCATCGGTCTTTTGGGGCCTGCTGATGCTTTCCGTCCTCGTGTTTTTGCACGAGGGCGGCCACTTTTTGGCGGCGCGTGCCTGCGGCGTCCGTGTGACCGAGTTCTTTTTGGGCCTGCCGTGCCGCTTTGACATCCATTACACGTCGCGTCGCATTGGAACCAAGTTTGGCGTGACCCCGCTGCTGCTGGGTGGCTACGCTGCCATCTGCGGTATGGATCCGACCGACGTCTCGTGCGCTGATCGCGTGCTCGCGGCTATCTATCGTCATGGTCGCGTGACCGTGGCCGACCTTGCTGTCGAGCTCGAGCTTTCCGAGGAGGATGTGCTCGAGGCTTGTGCTCTGTTGCTGGGCTGGGGCTCCATCGCTCCCTGGTATGAGGAAGGGGAGAAACCCTCGCCGAGCTACTATCCCACCAAGTATCAGACGCTGCCGCGAGACGCGGCGGGTTACACCACCTTTGACGGCCACCGGTTCGATCGAGAGCATGCGACTGCCGAGGGCGATGTGTGGGAGCTGCCGTGCGGCGAGGCTGATTTCTTGGCGCAAGAGCGCTCGCACACTTATCTTGGCCAGGGCTTTCTCAAGCGCGCCTTTATGCTGCTCGCGGGCATTCTCGTCAATATCCTGACGGGTTTTTTGCTGCTTATGAGCATCTATTCCATTGCGGGTGTCACCGTGCCGATCGATGCCAACGTGATCGGTCAGGTTGACGAGGGGTCTATTGCCGCCAAGGCGGGTATCGAGGCTGGTGATGCGATCCTTTCGGTTGACGGTGTATCGTGCTCCACATGGATGAACGTTTACGATGCTATCGGCAAGGCCGCCGGTAAGGACGATATCGCCATCGAGTACGAGCGTGACGGCAAGCAGCATTCGACCACGGTTGCGCTCAAAGAGGACGAGCGGTTAGGTGTGTATGCTTCTACGGAGGTAGTCCGTTTGGACCCCATCACCTCGGCGCGTCTGTCATTCTCCTATGTTGTGCAGACCGCGGAGGGCGTGATGCGCCTGCTCCAGCCGCAGCATACGATGGAGATTCTCGATCAGTCTTCTTCGATCGTGGGTATTAGCGTTATGTCCTCACAGGCTGCTGCTGCCGGCCCTGCCACGTTCCTTTCGTTTGCCGCCCTCATTTCGTTCTCGCTTGGCTTTATGAACCTGCTGCCCATCCCACCACTCGATGGCGGCAAGCTGGTCATTGAGATCATTCAAAAGATTGCTGGCCGCGAGTTTCCGCTCAAGGTCCAGACGATTGTGAGCTATGTGGGCATCGCGCTCTTTGCGTTGCTGTTTGTCTATATGCTTCGTTCCGACATCCTTCGATTTATTCTCTAGGGGAGTGTTTGGATTGTCTCTATCCCATTCTTTGCCGCGCGAGCTGACGCGCCCTGTGCATGTGGGCGGCGTGCAGATCGGCGGCGGCGCGCCGGTGGTGGTTCAGTCCATGACCTGCACCGATACCGCTGATGCCCAGGCAACGCTTGCGCAAGTGTGCGCGTTGGCGCAGGCTGGCTGCGATATCGTGCGCGTGAGCGTGCCCACCGAGGCCGCGCTTGAGGGTTTCCGCACCATCTGTGCCGAGTCTCCGGTGCCAATCGTTGCCGATATCCACTTTAACCACAAGCTGGCCATTGGCGCTGTGGAGGCCGGTGCCGCCAAGCTCCGCATCAATCCCGGCAACATTGGCGATTGGGCCAAGGTCGATGCCGTGATCGATGCCGCGGGCGCCGCTGGGTGCGCGATTCGCATTGGCGTGAACGCGGGCTCGCTTGAGCAGGATATCGCCGAGCGCGACGACCTCAAGCAGCCCGAGAAGCTCGTGATGTCGAGCGAGCGTTTCGTCAAGCACTTTGAGGACCGCGGCTTTACGAACATTGTGCTTTCGGCCAAGGCCCATAGCGTGCAAACGACGCTCGATACCTATCGAGCCCTGTCGCGTGAGATTCCCCACGTTCCGCTTCACCTGGGCGTGACGGAGGCGGGGACCAAGCTCCAGGGTACCATCAAGAGCTCTGTAGGCTTGGGTATCTTGCTTTCCGAAGGCATTGGCGACACCATGCGTGTGTCGCTCACAGCCGATCCGGTTGAGGAGCCGCCGGTTGCCTGGGGTATTCTGCAGTCGTTGGGCCTGCGTCGCCGTGGCCCCGAGATTGTCTCGTGCCCCACGTGCGCCCGCTGCCAGGTTAACCTTATTCCCATTGCCGAGGAGGTTACCGAGCGGCTTAAGAACTACTCCGCGCCGCTTTCGATCGCTGTGATGGGATGTGCCGTTAATGGCCCCGGCGAGGCTTCTGATGCCGATCTGGGCGTTGCTTGCGGACGTGGTCAGGCCTTGCTCTTTTCGCATGGCCAGATCATTGGTAAAGTAGCTGAGGACCAAATTGTCGACGCGCTTATGGCAGAGGTCGACAAGCTTATTGAGGAGAAATAAATGACCCGAGCAATGTATATGTCTAAGCTCTATGCGCCGACGCTTAAAGAGGATCCGGCGGACGCCGAGCTCGCCAGTCACCGCCTGCTGCTTCGTGCCGGCATGATCCGCAAGGAGGCCGCCGGTCTGTATTCTTATCTGCCGCTCGCATGGCGCTCGATCCGCAAGATCGAGAACATCGTGCGCGACGAGATGGATGCTGCCGGCGCCCAGGAGCTCATGATGCCCATCATGGTCGATGCCGAGCTGTGGCGTGAGTCCGGCCGCATTGACGCCTATGGCAAGGAGCTTGTGCGCTTTGACGACCGTCATGGTCGCGAGTTCGTGCTGGGTCCCACGCACGAGGAGACCGTCACGGCCCTGGTGCGCAACGAGCTGCGCTCCTATAAGCAGCTGCCCGTCAACCTGTACCACATTCAGGACAAGTTCCGCGACGAGTTCCGCCCCCGCTTTGGCCTGATGCGCGGCCGCGAGTTCATCATGAAGGACGCCTACAGCTTCTCCGCCACGCAGGAGAGTCTGCAGGAGGAGTACGACAAGATGAAGCAGGCCTACGCTAACATCTGCGAGCGCTGCTACATCAAGGCTCTGCCCGTTGTCGCCGACTCCGGCGAGATCGGTGGCGATACCTCCGTCGAGTACATGGCTTTGGCCGACGCCGGCGAGGCTTCGCTCGTCTACTGCGACGATTGCGGCTTCGCTGCCGACGATGAGGCCGCAAGCACCAAGGTTGTTGTGACCGAGGGTCCTGGCGACGGCACGCTCACCAAGGTCGAGACTCCGGGCATGGGCACCATTGAGGCTGTTGCTAAGTTCTTTGGGTTCCCCGAGAACGGCACGCGCAAGTCGCTGGCGCTCATCGACGCCGAGGGCAAGCCGGTCGTGGCCATTGTTCCGGGCGACCACGAGCTCAATGACTGCAAGGCCGAGCATGTCTTTGGCAAGGGCTATCGCATGATGACCGACGAGGAGCTTCAGGCGAACGGACTGCACAAGGGCTTTATCGGACCGGTCAACCTGCCCGAGGGCATCCGTCTGGTGTGCGACGAGAGCCTGCGCGAGTCCAAGCAGTGGGCCTGCGGTGCCAACGAGGTCGATTATCACTTTACCGGTGCCTGCCCCGAGCGCGACTTTACTGTCGACGAGTGGGCCGACCTGGTCACCGTCGTTGCCGGCGATCCTTGCCCGCACTGCGGCAAGCCGCTCTCTGCTGCTCGCGGCATCGAGGTCTCCCAGGTGTTCCAGCTGGGCACCAAGTACTCCGAGGCCATGGGTGCCACCTTTATGGACGAGGATGGCAAGGAAAAGCCGCTTATCATGGGCTGCTACGGCGTTGGCGTGTCTCGTTCTCTCGCTGCCGTCGTGGAGCAGCACAACGACGAGCATGGTATCGTCTGGCCGGTCTCCGTTGCCCCGTACGAGGTCGCGGTGATTCCGCTCGATCCCAAGAAGGAAGAGTGCGCTACCGTCTGCGAGCAGATTGTTGATGGCCTGTGTGCCGAGGGTATCGAGGTCGTCGTCGACGATCGCGATGAGCGTCCGGGCTTTAAGTTTGCCGATAACGACCTCATGGGCTTCCCGTATCAGGTGGTTCTGGGCAAGCGCGGCCTTAAGAATGGCACCGTTGAGCTCAAGGACCGTGCCACGGGCGAGCGCGAGGACGTGGCGATCGACGAGGTCGTCGCCAAGGTTTCCGAGCTTGTTAAGGCGGCTCGCCGTTAATCGACGATTTCGCTTGTAGTTCGATATGTGGGACGGCCCCGCATTTCTCCAGATCGGGGAGATGTGAGGCCGTCCTTTTATCTTGTGGCATCCTCGATATCTGAAAGAAAAACCCCACAGCCCATATGAGCTGCGGGGTTTTCTTGTGCCTCCGATGCGAAATAAATCGCTCAGATATTACTGATAATCGACGACGTCGATCCAGTTCTTTAGGAACTCATCGTTCACGTTGCGCTTACGAGCGAGCTCGGAAGCGGCGACGATGCTCGTCCACTGACGCACGACCTGCATGGGCATGTCGGCACGGTCGCAGTAGAGCTCCAGGTAGGCCTCGGCCTGGTCCTTGCTGTTGAGGGCAAAGAGCAGGTAGGTGGTGGCAACGTCGGCAGCAGGGGAGCCCTGGGTGGCGTGTGCCCAGTCGCACACATAGAGCTGGCCGTCGTCGCCGACGATGACGTTGGAGGGGTTGAAGTCGCCGTGGCAGACCTTGAACTCCTTGGTCATGCCGTCCAGACGCTCCTGAAGGTTGTAGCGCGTGGTGGCATTGAGCTGATCAAGGCTGTCGATCATGCGGGCGAACTTGTCGCGCTGACGGTTGAGCAGCGGGGAGGTGTAGCCGTGGATCTCGATCTGGAGGTCGACGAACATCTCGAGGTACTCACCAAAGCGCTGGGGCTCGGCAGTCATCTTCTCGGCAAGGGTGGTGCCCGGAACCTTCTCGGTCACGAGCGCCCAGCCGTTGGCGTTCTCGAGCTGGGAAACCTCGAGAGCCTTGGGGCTGCGGATGCCGCACTCATTGATGCGGGCAAGATTCAAAGCCTCGTTGAACACGTCGGAGACAGGCTTGGTCTCGTTAAAGACCTTGACGATCTTGTCGCCCAGGTCGTAAACGACCTTGTTGCCACGGCGGACGAGCTCGGTCTTGGAATCGGGTAGCAGCATGGTTGCATCCTTTCAACGATGCGATAGTAGCGACGGCGGGGGTGTGTGAAACACCCGTGCACCCCCGCCGCAAAAAACCGTGCTAAAAACTAGCAGACGGCGTAATCCTGGGGCTCGCGGCCGTAGTAGGCGTCCAGGTAGAGCTCCTTGATCTCGCTCATGAGCGGGTAGCGCGGGTTGGCGCCGGTGCACTGGTCGTTGAATGCCTGCTCGGTCATCTCGTCGAGGGTGTCGAGGAAGTACTGCTCGTCAACACCGTAGTCGGCGATGGTCTTCTTGACGCCGATAAAGTCCTTGAGCTCCTCGAGCTTCGTGATGAAGTTCTCGAAGACCTCCTTGTCGTCCTTGCCCTCGATACCGCAGTACTTGGCCATCTCGGCGTAGTTGTGCAGCGCGTTGGGGTAAGGATACTGGGAGAACGTGCCCATCTTGACGGGGGCCTCAGCAGCGTTGTAGCGCATGACGCGGGTCAGGATGACGGCGTTGGCGAGGCCGTGGGGCAGGTGATGGAAGGCGCCGAGCTTGTGGGCCATGGAGTGGTTGAGGCCCAGGAAGGCGTTGGCGAAGGCCATACCGGCCATGCAAGAGGCGTTGTGCATCTCCTCGCGGGCGTGCGGGTCCTTGGCGCCGTTCGTGAAGCTGGAGGGCAGGTTCTCAAAGACGAGCTTGGCAGCGCGCTCGGAGAGGCCCTTGGTGTAGTCGGAAGCCATGATGGAGACGTAGGACTCGATGGCGTGGGTCATGACGTCGATGCCGGAGGCAGCGGTCAGGCCGCGCGGGGCGGTCATGCAGTTGTCGGCGTCGACGATAGCCATGTTGGGGAGCAGCGCGTAGTCGGCGAGCGGCCACTTGATGCCGGTCTCCTTGTCGGTGATGATGGCGAACGGCGTGCACTCGGAGCCGGTACCCGAGGAGGTCGGGACGGCGACGAAGTAGGCCTTCTTGCCCATCTCGGGGAAGGTGAAGATACGCTTGCGGATGTCCATGAAGTCCATGGCCATGTCCTCAAACTTGCACTCGGGGTGCTCGTACATCATCCACATGATCTTGCCGGCGTCCATAGCGGAGCCACCGCCGACGGCGATGATGACGTCCGGCTCAAAGAGAGCCATCTGCTTGGCGCCGCGACGTGCGCACTGCAGCGACGGATCGGGCTCGACGTCGTAGAAGCAGTCGTGGGCGATGCCCATCTCGTCGAGCTTGGCCTCGATGGCGCGGGTGTTGCCATTCTTGAAGAGGAACTGGTCGGTGACGATGAAGGCACGCTTCTTGCCCATGACGTTGCCCAGCTCGTCGAGGGCGACGGGCGTGGAACCCTTCTTGAAGTAGACCTTCTCGGGAGCGCGGAACCACAGCATGTTCTCACGGCGCTCGGCCACAGTCTTAACGTTGATCAAGTGCTTCACCCCAACGTTCTCGGAGACGGAGTTGCCGCCCCAGGAGCCGCAGCCCAGGGTCAGAGACGGCTTCATGCCAAAGTTGTACAGGTCACCGATGCCGCCGTGCGAGGACGGGGTGTTGATGACGATACGGCAGGCCTTCATGACGTGCTCGAACAGGCTGATCTTCTCGGCCTGAGCGGGGTGCACGTACAGAGAGGCGGTGTGGCCCGGGCCACCGGCGAGCACCAGGTGCTCGGCCTTGTCGACGGCCTCCTGGAAGTCCTTGGCGTGGTACATGGCCAGGACCGGGGAGAGCTTCTCGTGGGAGAACTCCTCCTTGGCGGGGTCGGTGGAGGTGACCTCGGCGATCAGGATCTTGGTCTTGGCGGGAACCTCGATGCCGGCGAGCTCGGCGATCTTGGCAGCGGCCATGCCGGGGATGCGGTGATCGAGAGCGCCGTTCTTGAACATGGCGGCACGCAGGGCCTCCATCTCGGCACCCTGCTTGACGAAGTAGCAGCCGCGCTTCTGGAACTCGGCCTTAACCTGGTCATAGATGCTGTCGATGACGGTCACGGACTGCTCGGAAGCGCAGATCATGCCGTTGTCGAAGGTCTTGGAGTGGATGATGGAGTTGACGGCGAGCAGCACGTCGGCGGTGTCGTCGATGACGACCGGGGTGTTACCGGCGCCAACGCCCAGGGCGGGCTTGCCCGAGGAGTAGGCGGCCTTGACCATGCCCGGGCCACCGGTGGCGAGGATGATGTCGACGTCGCGCATGACCATGTTGGTCAGCTCGATGGAGGGGACATCGACCCAGCCGATGATGCCCTCGGGGGCGCCGGCCTTGACGGCGGCGTCAAGCACGAGCTTGGCGGCGGCGATGGTGCACTTGGCGGCAGCCGGGTGCGGGGAGATGATGATGGCGTTGCGGGTCTTCAGGCTGATCAGCGTCTTGAAGATCGCAGTGGAGGTGGGGTTGGTCGTCGGGATGACGGCGCCCACGATGCCGATGGGCTCGGCGATCTTGGTGATGCCGTAAGCCTCGTCGCGCTCCAGGACACCACAGGTCTTGGTGTTCTTGTAAGCGTTGTAGATGTACTCTGCGGCGTAGTGGTTCTTGATGACCTTGTCCTCAAGAACGCCGCGGCCGGTCTCCTCGATGGCCATCTTCGCCAACGGGATACGAGCCTTGTTGGCGGCCATGGCGGCCTCATAGAAGATCTTGTCGACCTGCTCCTGCGTGTACGTAGCAAAAAGCGCCTGGGCCTCTCGCATCTGAGCGAGCTTAGCCTCAAGCGCCTCTACGTTGTCCACAATTGCGGGAGTAGTGTTTTCCGGTGACTTTTTCACCATTTGTGTCTCCTTGCGATCGGAGATTTACCCTACGCCTTGCATGATAGCAAGAAATTATTCGGCGAACGGTCAGATTCCTGTAAAAGGCACACTAAAACGCTTCAATAAACTGAAGCGTTTTAACTAAAATTATCAGCCTGCTGCATCGCCCCGCTTATTGGGGACGGACTTACATGAGTATTTCAATCGGAAAACGGGAAGAACGGGGCATCTTTTTGACAATTGCTATTCGCGGGTCGCGGTTGAGTCAGACACGCAGGCGGTGCAGCTGCTCGACTATATTCGTCTCAATCCCGTGAAAGGTGCGCTCGACTCGCTCGAGGCGTACCGCTGATCAAGCTACAAGGCATATCAGCTGGGCTATGATCCCTTTGACATCTGGAAACACTCATGTAAGTCTGTCCCCAATGAGTGCAAAAAAGGCGCCCTCCGTGGGGGAGGACGCCTTTGGTAAGTTCTATGTGAACGCGAGGTCTTTGACCCGGAGAGTCCGAGGTACTTGTTGGTAAGACCTTATTTAGGAGCGCGCAACCTTGCCGGACTTGAGGCAGGTGGAGCAAACGTTCATCTTGCGACGGTGACCATCGACGACGACGTAGACGCGCTGGATGTTGGGGCGGAACTTACGGTTGGTGACGCGGTGAGAGTGGCTGATGGAGCGACCGGCAACGGGGTGCTTACCGCAAACTTCGCAAACTTTGGACATAACTGACCCTCCTTGGGCGACAAACGAACATGTCGCGTTAACAAACAAGCCTGAACTATAGCACAGAAGCAGCTCCCTGTGCGTAATCTACACAGAAATATTCCTCTTTTGGCGATAGTGCCCACGCTACGGCCCTGGACGTAGATCCGATTTGCGTGCAGCAGAGGGGATTATGCCAGCTCGTGCGTGCGTTTTCAAGCTCGTCCCACAAATATATATAGGTTTATGGAGCATTGGGCTCCGTTTACGGATTGCTCTGTATTTATGCTCGCAATTAAGCTCGAGGTTGGCTACACTATCCCTTGACCATTAAAGGGGTACGAGATACCCACATGGAATTACATAGCTGCCAAAGAGCAGCCTTTCCTGTGGGTGTCTGGTCCGCTTTGAGCGGTCGGGCATCTATTTTTTTGACTGTGTCAGCAGTCAAGACATGTGAGGAAGGAGATCGATGGGCACGACTTCCCCCAAGGCGGTCATCATGGACGAGACCGCCGTCAATCGAGCGATGACCCGCATCGCGCACGAGATTCTCGAGCGCAACGAGGGCTGTGAAGACCTCGCTCTGGTCGGCATCGTCACGCGCGGCGACCTTCTGGCAAAGAAGCTCGCCGAGGAGATCAAGGAGATCGAGGGCGTCGACGTTCCGCTCGGCAGCCTCGATATCAGCTTCTACCGTGATGACTACGCTACCAATTTCGCTCCCGCGATCCACGCCACCAACATTCCCTTCAGTGTCGACGGCAAGCGCGTCGTGCTGGTGGACGACATCCTGTACACGGGTCGTACCATCCGCGCCGCTCTGGACGCCGTCATGGACCTGGGCCGTCCGAGCCGCATCGAGCTGGCAGTTCTCGTTGACCGCGGCCACCGTGAGCTCCCCATCTCGCCGGACTTTGTCGGCAAGAACGTTCCCTCGTCGCATGAGGAGAACGTGCACCTATATATGAAGGAAGTCGACGGCCACACCGCTGTCGAGATTAACGACGTCGCGCCGGGTTCCCACGTGGGCTCCGCGCCGCTGGGAGGTGAGTAGTACCGTGGCGTTCAACCATAAGCACCTGATCGACATTACCGAGTACTCCGAAGAGGACATCAAGCTCATCCTCGAGACCGCCAAGGCGTTCTCCGAGGTCAACGAGCGTGCGATCAAGAAGGTCCCCACGCTCAAGGGCAAGACCATCGTCAACATGTTCAACGAGCCCTCGACGCGCACCCGCAGCTCCTTCGAGCTCGCCGAGAAGCGTCTTTCGGCCGACAGCCTCAACTTTGGCGGCTCCTCGACCTCCACGGTCAAGGGCGAGAGCCTCGTCGACACCGTCGAGACCCTCAACGCCTACAAGATCGACTGCATCGTCGTTCGCGATAAGCACGCCGGTGCTCCCTACATCGTCACGCAGAACTCGCCCGCGAGCGTCATCTGCGCCGGCGACGGCAAGCACAACCATCCCACGCAGGCCCTGCTCGACCTGTACACCATCTGGGAGCATAAGGGCGACTTCCACGGTCTTAAGGTCGCCGTCGTCGGCGATATCGCGCACTCCCGTGTCTGCGGCTCGCTGATCCCCGCCCTTAAGATCATGGGCTGCGAGACCTACGCCGTCGCTCCCGGCACGCTGCTGCCTCCGGCGCCCGAGGTCCTGGGCTGCGACCACGTGACGAGCGACCTCGATTCCGTCTTGCCCGAGCTGGACGTCGTCTACATGCTGCGCGTGCAGCAGGAGCGCCTCGAGGGCGCTCCGTTCCCGACCATTCGTGAGTACCACAAGCTCTTCGGCCTGACCAAGGACCGCGAGAAGCTCATGAAGCCCGATGCGATCATCTGCCACCCGGGCCCCATCAACCGCGGCGTCGAGTTCGACTCCTATATGGCCGACCACCCGCAACGCTCCGTCATCCTGGAGCAGGTCTACGCCGGTATCTGCGTGCGTATGGCTATCCTGTATCTGCTGCTTGGAGGTGCCGATAATGGCCTTGCTTCTTAAGAATGCCCACGTCGTCGACCCGTCCGTCGAGCTTGACGGTGTCGTTGACGTCCTGATTGACGGCGACAAGATCGCCGAGGTCGGCGAGAATCTCGCCGTCGAGGGAGCCGAGGTCCGCGACCTTTCCGGCAAGTACCTCGTCCCCGGTCTGGTGGATATGCACGTTCACCTTCGCGAGCCCGGCTACGAGGTCAAAGAGGACATCGAGAGCGGTACCCGTGCAGCTGCCAAGGGCGGCTTCACCGGCGTGTGCGCCATGCCCAACACCGATCCCGTCACCGATAACGGCACCGTCGTGGAGTTCGTCAAGTCCCGCGCTGCCGAGGTCGGTCACTGCCGCGTCTATCCGTCGGGAGCCATGACCCGCGGTCTTAAGGGTGAGGCCATGTCCGAGATGGGCGATATGGTCGCCCACGGCGCCGTCGCCTTCACTGACGACGGTCGTGGCGTGCAGGGCGCGGGCATGCTCCGTCGCTGCATGGACTACGGCAAGATGTTCGGCAAGGTCTTTATGAGCCACTGCCAGGACGAGGACCTGGTCGGCCACGGCCAGATCAACGAGGGCAAGGTCTCGACCCGTCTGGCTCTCGAGGGCTGGCCGGCTGCCGGCGAGGAGCTCCAGATCGCCCGCGACATCGAGATCGCCAAGCTGACCGGTGCCAAGCTGCACATCCAGCACATCTCCACCGCCCATGGCCTGGAGATCGTGCGTGCCGGTAAGGCCGCTGGCGTTCAGGTTACCTGCGAGGCCACCCCGCACCACATGTTCCTGACCGAGAACGACCTGGACGAGACCTACAACACCTCGCTCAAGGTCAATCCGCCGCTGCGTACCGAGGAGGATGCCGAGGCCATCCGCCAGGGCGTCATCGACGGCACCGTCGACGTTATCGTCACCGATCACGCTCCCCACACCCCGTGGGAGAAGGCCCGTGAGTTCGAGCTCGCGCCCTTTGGTATGATCGGCCTCGAGACTTCGCTGTCGCTCGTCCTCACCGAGCTGGTCAACACGGGCAAGATGAGCATGGGCCGCATGGTCGAGCTCATGGCCATCAAGCCGCGTGAGATCTTGGGCCTCGACCAGGTTCAGGTCAAGGCGGGCTCCGTTGCCGACCTGACCGTGTTCGATCCCACCGCAACCTGGACGGTCGGCGAGGACGGTTACGAGTCGCGTGCCGAGAACTCCGGTTTTGCCGGCCGCACGCTCACCGGTCGTGCCACCGATGTGTTTGTCGGCGGCAAGCAGACGCTCGCCGACGGCTGCATCTGCTAGCATAGCCTTATCGCTTTTGTGCGCGGTGCCCTTGCGGTGCCGCGCTTTCTGTTCGCCTAAACCATGCAACCGCATGGGGGATTGGAGCGTCTATGCCCACACCTTCCACTGCACGCATGCACGACTTCGAGGTCGTCTCAAACCAGGAGATCGCCGACGGCATCTTCTCGCTCGTTATCTCGGCCCCCAAGCTTGCAAGTGCGCTCAAGCCCGGTCAGTTTGTGAACATTGCCGTGCCCGGCGATGCGTCCTCGCTGCTTCGCGTGCCCCTGAGCTACTACCGCGCCGACGCCGAGGCCGGCACCGTTGAGCTGTGGTACGCCGTCGTGGGCGACGACACTCGTCGTCTGTCGCAGATGGCCCCCGGTTCCACCTCTAATCTGCTGGGCCCTGGCGGCCGCGGCTGGCTTGTGCCCGAGGGCACCAGGAAGGCGCTGCTCGTTGCGGGAGGCATCGGTGTTCCGCCTGTGCTGTGCCTTGCCGGCATGCTCGTCGAGCAGGGTGTGGCCGTCGACGTGTGCCTGGGCTTTGGCACCGCGTCCAAGGCCGTGGGAGTCGATGAGTTCCGCGCGCTGGGCGCCACGGTCAACGTGTGCACCGACGACGGCTCGCTCGGCACGCACGGTTTTTGCACCGACCCGGCAGCCGAGCTGCTTGGAGAGGGCGGCTACGACTACGTTGCCAGTTGCGGTCCCGCCGTCATGATGAAGAAGGTCGCCGCCGCTGCCGCCGAGGCCGGTGCGTACTGCGAGGTGTCGCTCGAGCGCATGATGAGCTGTGGCTTTGGCGCCTGCAACACCTGCAATGTCGAGACGGTCGACGGTATGAAGGGTGCTTGCATGTGCGGCCCCGTGTTCGATGCTTCCAAGGTGGTGGTCTTCTAGTGGGTACCGTGAACATGGCCGTCGATTTCGGCGGCGTCAGGATGCAAAACCCCATCAACACCGCAGCCGGTACCTTTGGCTACGGTTGGCAGTTCCAGAACTTCTTTGATGTTTCCCAACTGGGCGCCATCACCACCAAGGGTTGCGCTGCCGAGCCCTGGCCCGGCAACCCCGCGCCCCGCATGGCCGAGATTCCCGGCGGCATGATCAACTCCGTGGGCCTTCAGAACCCCGGCGTGGCCGCCTTTGCCCGCGAGTCCGGTCCGTGGCTCGAACAGCTGTCCAAAGACGGCTGCCAGGTCATTTGTCAGGTTGCCGGCCACTCCGTTGACGAGTTTGTCCGCGCACTCGAGATGTATGTCGAGCTGTGCCCCTGGGCTGCCGGCTACGAGATCAACGTGAGCTGCCCTAATATCGCCGCCGGCGGTGCCGCCATGGGATCAACGCCCGAGGGCGCCTCTTCCGTTATGGCTGCCTGCCGCAAGGTGACCGATAAGCCGCTGTTCGTGAAGATGGCGCCGGTCAACGTCGCCGAGATCGCCAAGGCCCTTGAGGCTGCCGGTGCCGATGGTCTTTCGGTCATCAACTCCATCCAGGGCATGGCCATCGACGTCCATACCCGCAAGTCTCGCGTGGCCAAGCCCAAGGGCGGCCTTTCGGGCCCGCTGTGCCACCACATCGCCGTGCGCATGGTCTGGGAGGTCGCCCAGGCCGTCGATATCCCCATCAACGGTGTCGGCGGTGTCATGACCGGCGAGGATGCGGCTGAGTTTATCCTGGCCGGCGCCACCTGCGTGTCGGTCGGCATGGCCAACTTCGTCGATCCGTGTGCTTCGCTTAAGATCGCGCATGAGCTCGAGGCCTGGGCCGAGTCCCAGGGCGTAAAGGACATCAACGAGCTGGTAGGTGCTTTCGAATGCTAGAGAATGATGCCCGCGACCGTGTTATCGTCGCCCTCGACTGCGACCGTGAGCGCGCGCTCGAGCTCGCCCACGAGCTTTCGGGCCATGCTGCCTGGCTCAAGGTCGGCATGACGCTCTATTACGCTGAGGGTCCCCAGATCGTCAAGACGTTCAAGGACTTGGGCTTTAAGGTCTTCCTCGACCTTAAGTTCCATGACATTCCGCATCAGGTGCGCGGCGCTGCCCGCTCGGCCTCGCTTGCCGGTGCCGACCTGCTTTCGGTCCACGGCCTGGGCTCGGGCGCTATGCTCGCTGCCTGCCGTGAGGGTGCCGAGGAGGCGCGCGAGGACCGCGCCAAGCTCGTCGCCATCACCGTGCTCACGAGCATGAATCAGGATGCCTTGAGCGAGATCGGCGTCGAGTCGCCCGTGGCCGAGGAGGCCGCCCGCCTGGCAAAGCTCGCTCAGGCCAACGGCATCGACGGTATCGTGTGCTCGCCGATGGAGGCTCACGACATGCGTGAGCTGCTGGGTCCTGATGCCCTGATCGTGACTCCGGGTGTGCGTCCGGTGGGTGCCGCCCTTGGTGACCAGTCCCGCGTGGCGACGCCTTCCCAGGCTATCGAGCGTGGCGCAAGCCACATTGTGGTGGGCCGTCCCATCACCGGTACCGACGATCCGGTTGCCGCCTTTGACGCCATCGTCGCCGAGCTGGTCGAAAACGTCGCGTAAAAGATTCCCCTAAGTCACCACTTTTGGGCTTCATTAGCACAAAATCGCCCCTGTGCCTGCGTAAACTTTCCCATCCTTTGTGTGGAATCGCAGGTCAGGGGCTTAACTTTGGGCGCAGTATATTGCACTTTTTGCGGGTATCGTCTAACCTATGGAGCCGCGATTAGGCATTTTGTACGTTCTACGTGCTAAAATGCCAATTATTGAATCAGATATAACCCAACTATTTGGAGGTACGAATGGCACTCCCTCAGCTTACCGACGAGCAGCGCAAGCAGGCTCTTGAGAAGGCTGCTGCCGCACGTCACGCCCGCGCTGAGCTTCGCGAGCAGATCAAGAAGGGCGAGAAGTCCCTCGAGTCCGTGCTCAACTCCGATGACCCCATCGCTTCCCGCATGAAGGTTTCCACCCTCATCGAGTCTCTCCCCGGTTATGGCAAGGCCAAGGCCGCCAAGATCATGGAGGAGCTCGGTATCTCCGCTACTCGTCGCGTCCAGGGCCTCGGCGTCCGTCAGCGCGAGCAGCTCCTCGAGCAGCTGACCAAATAAGTGAGCGCTCAGGATTCCAAGCTCTTTGTGATTTCTGGACCGTCAGGCGCAGGCAAGGGTACGCTCGTCACTCGTGTGCGCGAGCGTCGCTCGAACCTGGGTCTGACGGTTTCGGCTACCACGCGAGCACCACGCAAAGGTGAGGTCGACGGCGTCAACTACTTTTTTCTGACGCGCGAGGAGTTCGACCGCCGCGTGGCAAACGGTGAGTTTGTTGAGTGGGCCGAGGTCCACGGTAACTGCTACGGCACGTTGGTGAGCGAGGTCACATCCAAGCTCGCCTCGGGCTCGTCTCTGATTTTGGAGATCGATGTCCAGGGCGCCCTGCAGGTGAAGGAGCGTTTCCCCGAGGCCGTGCTGATCTTTATCAAGCCGCCTTCGCTTGAGGTGCTCCGCGAGCGTCTAGTCGGTCGCGGTACCGAGACGCCCGAGACGATTGAGCTGCGTATGGCAAACGCCGCCGATGAGCTTGCCCTTGCCGACCGCTACGACGACGTCGTGGTGAATGACGATCTCGACCGCGCGACCGATGAGCTCGTTCGCGTTCTCGATATGCATGAAAGGATCTGAGGTCCGTGTCCGTTGTAAAGCCTTGCATTGACGATCTTCTGGAGAAGACCGATCACAACCGCTTCCTGCTCGCTTCGCTTGCCTCCAAGCGCGCCTGCGACATCAATAGCATGCTGCGTGGCCAGCACAACCGCGTTCTTGCCGTCCAGGATGTCGATGACATCACCATCGGGCTTTCCGGTGCCGATACCATCTCGATGGCTATGGACGAGATTGTCGATGGCGACATCTCTTATGACGAGGCCCGTTACGAGAAGGCGCTCGGTCACAAGGTTGCTGAAGCCTAAATGGCGGCTCGCGTCTGCCTAGTCCACTATCACGAGGTTGGGCTGAAGGGCAAGAACCGCGCACATTTTGAGCATATCCTCATGGATAACATTAAGGCGGCCTTGGCCGCCTTTTCCGTGAACGCCGTGTCTCGAATTTCCGGTTATATCCTCGTGACCTTTAACGAGCATCAGGCCGACGAGGCGGCGCGTGTCATCCGCACCGTCCCCGGCGTTGCCCGTGTGTCTTTGGCGTATCACACCAACCGCGACCCGCAGGAGTACTGCGCCGCCGCCGTGAAGGCGCTGCGCGAGTTTGGTTCCTTCGATTCGTTTAAGGTGCACGCCAAGCGCTCCAATACTGACTATGAGCTCACCTCGATCGATATCAATCGTCAGGTGGGCGAGGTGCTGTGTGAGGCCTTTCCCGATAAAAAGGTTCAAATGCACGACCCCGATGCGATGGTGCACGTACTGGTGGTCCAGGGTAGCGTTTATGTGTACGCGCGCTCCGAGCGCGGCGTGGGCGGTCTGCCGGTGGGTTCTGCCGGCAAGGTCGTGACGCTGCTGTCGTCGGGTATCGATTCTCCGGTGGCGACTTGGATGCTCGCGCGTCGCGGCGCGGTCTGCGTGCCGGTGCATTTCTCCGGTCGTCCGCAGACGCCCGATACGAGCGAGTATTTGGTGCAGGACATCATCCGTGCGCTTGAGCCGGGTGTCCAGATCGGCCGCCTGTACGTGGTGCCGTTTGGCGACTGCCAGCGTGAGATTTCGGTCACCTGTCCCAGCAACCTGCGCGTGATCATGTATCGCCGCATTATGTATTCGGTTGCCGAGCGCATTGCACACATCGAGGGTGCCAGGGCCATCGTTACGGGCGAATCGCTTGGGCAGGTTGCCTCCCAAACGCTTGAGAACATCATGGCCGTCAACGAAGCCGTGAAGATTCCCGTGTTCCGTCCTCTCATCGGTTCGGACAAGCAGGAGATCATCGCACGCGCCGAGGAGATCGGTACGTTCGATATCTCGACTGAGGCCGCTCCCGACTGCTGCACGCTGTTTATGCCGCGCCGTCCCGAGACGCACGCTAAACTCGATGCCGTGCATGAGGCCTGGGAGTTGTTCGATCATGAGGAGATGATTGAGCGCCTGCTCAAGCAGACCGAGTACATCGACTTCGAGAGCAACACATATAAGGCCCCTAAGACCTTAAAATGCAAACATTCGGAGCTTGCTCCGCGTGAGATTTACCAAGATCACGAGTAAATTTGTGCATAGACCGACGATGCTCTTGCATCGTCGGTCTTTTGCTATCTGGGCATTTTGCGGCTAAGTGTTCATTTGCTGACGTGTGCCTGAATAAATGGACAGATTTGTGCAAGGTTTTGGTCGGCTTTTGGTTTGACCGCGAAAACCGGTTTTGAAGCATGGCTGTTGCAGGGCTCTTTTCCTGACACGATGTTGTTGGGAGGTTTTGTTATGGCGCAGCGCGAACAACACGAACGGGTCAAAAAGATGGACCGCTGGGCAGGCAAGCTGCTCGGTCATAAGGCTGTGGTGGTGGCGATGCTGGGCGTCATTGCGATGGCGAGCGGCTTGGCGATGGCGAACCTTGGCGGCGGTGCCGGCGGCGTGTCGTTTGAGCGCACTGATGGTTTGGGCTCGTTGGTGGAGCCGGGATCCGGCGATGCTTCGAGCGGAAAGACATCCGAAGGCTCTTCGACTAAGGCTTCTGCCGCGGCAGAGGTCTATGTCGATGTCGATGGCGCCGTTGTGTCGCCCGGTGTATATCGTCTCAAGGACGGCGCGCGGGTGGCTCAGGCGATTGATGCCGCCGGCGGGCTGGCGCCCGAGGCAGACGTTACGGGGCTCAATCGGGCATCCAAGGTCGTCGATGGACAGAAGATTCACGTTCCAACGGTAGGGGAGCAGCAGGCGTCCATTGCGGAAGCCGATGTTGATGGTGGGGCTTCCGCGTCATCGGGCGTGAGTAGCGCAACAGGCCTAGTAAACATTAATACGGCAAGCTCGGCAGAGCTGCAGACGCTCTCGGGCATCGGTCCCTCCATGGCGCAGTCGATTATCGATGAGCGGACAAAGAACGGTGCTTTTGCCTCGGTTGACGATCTGATGCGTGTGTCGGGAATCGGCGAGAAGAAGCTTGCCAAAATCAAAGATTGCATCTGCGTATGAGTGCGACCGAGCGCGAGCATGTGATGCCTCCGCGGCCCCTGATGCCGTGGACGATGGCCCTGTGTGCCGGCATGTGCGTGAGCTGCGCCTTGGTGCTTAACGTGGCCGCTGATGCGCTGCTGAGGGAGCGGGTGCCGGCGGTCGGGCCGCTATGGACCATTCCCGTTGCGGCGGCGGTATTTGTTATGCTGGCTCAATCATGTGCGCGGCTTGCCCCTTTGAAGCGGTGGCTGTATGCCGCGTCCGTCGGTCTCGTGGCGGGAGCGGTCGTCTCGGCCTGGTGGGCTGTGGGTGCGCTAAGCGCCTCGAAGGCGCTCGACGGTCGAGCGGCAAGCAGCCTCGAGTTTGTCGTGCAGGGCGATCCATCCATAAACGACGACGTGTATTCCTATACCTGCGAGGCACGCGCGGACGGTAAGAACTTGGCAACGGTTCGCCTATCGTGCGACCGCGAGCTCAAGGTCGGGGCGCACGTGCGTGTTATCGGTCGCGTTTCGCGTTTTGAGAACGATGCGTATGGACGATCGCGCGTGCTCCGAGGCGATGTATGCAAGGTAAAAGCCGTTCGGATTGTGTCGGTCGATGAGGGCTCTCCGGGGCCGCTGCTTCGGCTACGAAATGGGCTGCTTGCGTCCATCGCGCCTGCGACCGACCCGGCGCGTGCACTCATAGCCGGTGTCGTCTGCGGTCGTTCGGCCGAGCTGCGCGCCCAGTCGGCGGGCGACTGGTTTTCGGTGACGGGTACGGCGCATCTTATCGCCGTCTCCGGCAGCCATTTGTCTATCGTGGGGTTTGTAATTGAGGGCGTATTGCAAAAGACTCGGTGTTCACGTGGTCTTCGGCGGGTGATATTGGCGATAACGCTTGTGGGCTACGCTGCCTTTACGGGCGCGTCTCCCTCGGCCGTGCGCGCGTGCTGCATGGTGTTCGCGACGCTTGTCGTAAACGGCGCAGGGCGTCGCCGGCACGGCGCATCGGCGCTCTTCGTACCCATGTCCATCTTTGTGCTACTGCGGCCGACGGTGCTGTTCGAGATGGGCTTTCAGCTTTCATGTGCCAGCGTCTTAGCCATTCTGTGCTTTTGCCCCTATGCGACCTACGCTTTGGGTGAGTTGGGTGTGCCGTCGGGCGTTGCCAGCATGCTTTCCGTCACGCTGTGCTCGCAGTTGGCGACGCTCCCCATTACCATTCCTGCCTTCGGTACGTTCTCGCTCATTGCTCCGCTGGCAAATGCGGTCATCGGTCCGGTGGTGAGCGTACTGCTCGCTGTGTCGATCGTACTGGTTCCCTATTCGCTCGTGGCACCATTGCGGATTTGGGCGCTCATTGTGCCCATGGTTGCCGCCCGTTGCGCGCTGTTCTTCGAGCAGCTATTTGCCGCCGTGCCGGGTGCATCCGTGAGCGTGCCGCCCGATAGCGTGTGGATTTACCTAGTGCCGTGTTTGCTGGCGGCCCTGCTGGTCTGGTGGCCGCGTCCCCGTGCACTCCCTATGGCGGTGGGGCTTGCATGTCTGGTGCTCTTGGCTGCGATTCCGTACGTCTTTTGGGATCGATTCGCTCCGCCTTCGGTGACGGTACTCGATGTGGGCCAGGCCGATGCGATTCTTATCCGCGAGGGCGGTGCAGTAGCGCTCGTCGACTGCGGGCTCGACGAGCGCGTGGTGGCGGCGTTGGTTCGCAATAACGTGCACCATATCGATGCCGTCTTTGTGACGCATTGGGATGAGGACCACTGGGGTGGTCTGCCTGCCGTGCTCGAACAGTTTTCGGTCGGAACGATTGCCGTGGCGGCGGATGCGCTGGAGGATGCTCCTGCCGAAGTATTGAACCGACCTGGCGTGGAGTATCGGCAGGTGCGCCGTGGGGATACGGTCGGCATCGGCTCATTTTGCGCTCGCGTGATGTGGCCATTCGAGTCCGTGGATGGCGAGGGAAATGAGGACTCGCTTGTCCTGCTGCTCTCTTATATTCAGGAAGGCAAAGGCCTGCGTATGCTCCTCACCGGTGATGCCGAGCTCGACCAAGAACGGGAATTCGTGCAGGAGGTGGGGGATATCGATGTCCTTAAACTTGGGCATCACGGCTCTAAGGTTTCAGTCGATGGTGAGTCGCTGGACGTCCTGAAGCCTGAGCTTTCCCTCGCGAGCGCGGGCGAGGGGAATCGATACGGCCATCCGTCCGATGCCTGCATCGATGCCGTTAAGGAAGCGGGCGGTGTGTTCGCGTGCACTATCGAACACGGCGATATCACCATCACGCCGACCGCGAAGGGCTTTGCGATGCGATGCCAGCGACCGTGACGACGTCGTTGGCGTGTGGTGGGCCCCTGGGCTAGAATGGCACGGAACGAATACGAAGGCCTGCGGGAGGGGAGCGCAATGTCCGAAATCGGTCTGCTGCCGGCATATCTGATCGTCGGTACCGACGGCGTCAAGCGCGATCACGCCGTCTCGCGTATGAAAGCGCGTCTGGAAAAGACGGGCATGGTCGAGTTCAACCTCGACGAGCGCGATATGACCAAAGACCCCGATATCGAGTCGATTATCGGATCGCTTAACACCTTTCCGATGGGCAGCGAGTTTCGCCTGGTAATCCTTGACGGCTGTTCAAAGCTCGCCAAGGCGGTCTCGGAGCCGCTTGTCGAGTATTTGGCGAGTCCCAGCCCCACAACGGTCTGCCTCATCATTGCCGACTCGCTTGCCAAGAACACACGCCTGTATAAGGCGATCGCCAAGATCGATAAGAAGGCCGTGATCGATTGCTCCGGCACCAAGCGCTGGGAGCTACCGCGTCGCGTGCAGCAGATGGCGACGCAGCGCGGCAAGTCGATCTCGACGGCGGCCGCCGAGGAGCTCGTCTCGCGTTCGGGCGAGAACACTCGCATGCTCGATAACGACTTGGCTAAGCTTGCCCAGATGGTCGAGGCGCCCCAGATTGAGCTTGCCGACGTTGAGCGCTGGATTGTACGTACGGCCGAGGTTCAACCCTGGGACTTTCTCAATGCGGTCTCGGCACGTGACATGCGACGCTCGCTCGAGCTTTTCAATCTATTGCCCGCCAAGAGCTACGTGTGGACTTACACGTTGCTGTGCGGCCGCATCCGCGAGCTTATCGTCGCCAAGGCGCTCGATGCGCGCGGACAGGGTCGTGAGCTGGCCGCAACGCTCAAGCTCCAGTCCTGGCAGGTCAAGAATCACTTGACCTGGGCACGTCGCTTTTCGATGGCAGAGCTCGTCGCGGCGCTCGAGGGGGCGGTCGATGTAGAGCTCGCGCTCAAGGGTTCGGCCGATTCTGAGGCCGCGCTTTTGCTCTGGATTACGAACATCTTGAGAAAATCGTGATGATACCTGCCTATTTGACAAATTCGTTCTATCCCTTTGAGGGGGAGCGTGCTATAGTAGGCGCTTGCATGACCTCACCGTGTCTCAGAGGTGTCATACATTTTTTGCAAGGAACTCGAAAGGAACTCCAGAAGTGGCAAACATCAAGTCTCAGAAGAAGCGTATCCGCACCAATGAGGCAGCTCGCATGCGTAACAAGGCTGTCAAGTCCGAGCTCAAGACGCTGACCAAGCACGTCCAGTCCGCCGTCGCCGAGGGCGACGCCGAGAAGGCCCAGGCTGCCCTCAAGACCGTCACCAAGCGTCTCGACATGGCTGCCGCCAAGCATGTTATCCACAAGAACCAGGCTTCCAACCGCAAGTCCGGTCTTGCCAAGCTCGTGAACAGCATCAACGCTTAAGTTGTAAATTTCACACCACACAGATTACGCGCATAAATGGAGCCTGTTTTATGGAACAGGCTCCATTTTTTGTACCGCTCGGGTAAGATAGTCCGCATGAATACTTCAATTGACATTTCCCACATCCGCAACTTCTCGATTGTTGCGCACATCGACCATGGCAAGTCCACGATCAGTGACCGCATTCTCGAGCTCACCCATACCGTCGACGAGCGCGACATGGAGTCGCAGCTGCTCGACACCATGGATATCGAGCGCGAGCGCGGCATCACGATCAAGTCCAATGCCGTTCGCGTGTCCTATGACGCCGACGATGGCGAGACGTATCAGTTCAATCTGATCGATACGCCGGGCCACGTGGACTTTACCTATGAGGTCTCGCGCTCGCTGGCAGCCTGTGAGGGCGCGGTGCTCGTTGTCGACGCCACACAGGGCGTCGAGGCACAGACCGTCTCCAACGCGACGCTTGCCATGAACGCCAATCTGGACATTGTGCCGGCCATCAACAAGATCGACCTGCCCTCGGCTCATCCCGACGAGGTTAAGACCGAGATCGAGGATGACCTGGCGATCCCTGCCGATGATGCCGTGTGTGTCTCGGGCAAGACCGGCGAGGGCATCCACGATCTGCTGGAGTCCATTGTCTTTCTGATCTCTCCGCCCAAGGGCGATGCGAATGCGCCGCTCAAGGCACTCATTCTGGATTCATACTTCGACGAGTATCGTGGCGTCGTCGCCACGGTGCGCATCTTTGACGGCTCCATCAAAAAGGGCGATACCTTGCGCATGATGCAGGCAAAGGGCGACTTTTTGGTCGATGGCGTGGGCGTCAAGCGTCCCGCCGAGACGCCGGTCGACGCGCTGACGGTCGGCGAGGTCGGATACGTGGTCACGGGCCTGAAGGACCCCGAGGCCGTTCGCGTGGGCGACACCCTTACCTGGGCGTCGAACCCCTGCCCCGAGCCGCTTCCCGGTTACCGCGAGGCTAAGCCCATGGTCTATACGGGCCTGTTCCCGATCGATAACAAGGACTACGAGAACCTGCGTGACGCGCTCGATAAGCTGCATGTCAACGACCCGTCGTTGGTGTGGGAACCCGAGACTTCGGTGGCGCTCGGCTTTGGTTTCCGCGTTGGCTTCTTGGGCCTGCTGCATATGGAGGTCGTCAAGGAGCGCCTGGAGCGCGAGTTCAACCTGGACCTGATTGCCACGAGCCCTTCGGTGGACTATCACGTCTACAAGACCGACGGCGAGATGATTGATGTTCGCAGCCCGCAGGATCTGCCCGAGGCTACGCGCATCGAGCGCATCGAGGAGCCCTACCTCAAGGCCAAGATTATCTGTCCGCCCGAGTATACGGGTGCCGTCATGCAGCTCGCTATCGAGCATCGCGGCATTACAACCGACATGATCCATCTCACGAGCAAATCGGTCGAGATGCGTTTCGACATGCCGCTTGCCGAGCTCATTCTGGACTTTTTTGACCAGCTCAAGAGCCGCACCAAGGGTTACGCCTCGCTCGACTACGAGTTCAACGAATATCGCCCCTCCGAGCTCGTCAAGCTCGACATCTTGCTTTCGGGCGACGAGGTGGACGCGCTGTCGTTTATCGTGCACAAGGATAAGGCTTATGGCCTGGCCCGCGGTCTGTGCGACAAGCTCAAGGAAATCATTCCGCGCCAGCTGTTCGAGGTGCCTATCCAGGGCGCCATCGGCAACAAGATCATTGCCCGCTCTACCGTCAAAGCGCGCCGCAAGGACGTGCTGGCCAAGTGTTATGGCGGCGATATCTCGCGAAAGCGCAAGCTGCTCGAGAAGCAGAAAGAGGGCAAAAAGCGCATGAAGGCCATCGGCTCGGTCGAGGTTCCGCAGGAGGCCTTTATGGCGATTCTCAAGGTGGACGAGTAGGTCCATGGCACTTTCTGAATACAGCAAGCGGTTGCTTGGCGCCTATGCCGAGCAGCCGTTCCTTATGGCTCCCATGGCGGGCGTGACCGATCCCGCCTATCGCATCATGTGCCGCCGTCGCGGTGCCCATCTTGCCTATAGCGAGATGGTGAGCGTGGCGGGCCTTGCCTATGCCAGCAATAAGACGTGGCGCCTGGTACTGCCGGCCGATGAGGAGCGGCAGATCTGCGTGCAGCTCTTTGGCTCCAAGCCCGATCAGTTTGCGAGCGCTGTTGCTGCCGTCGAGGAGCGTGTGGGCGATCGCCTGTCGCTGATCGATATCAACATGGCCTGCCCGGCTCGCAAGGTCGTCACCAAGGGCGAGGGCTCGGCGCTTATGCGCACTCCCGATCTGGCCGAGCAGATCGTCGAGGCGGCGGTGGGCGCGGCGCATGTGCCCGTGACCGTAAAAATCCGTAAGGGCTTTTACGCCGAAGACCGCAACGCCGCGACGTTTGCCCAGATGCTTGAGGGAGCAGGGGCCGCCGCGGTGGCGGTACATGGTCGCTGCGCCACGCAGCTCTATACGGGCCAGGCCGATTGGTCGGTCGTCGATGAGGTGGCCGACGCCGTCGAGATTCCCGTTATCGGTTCGGGCGATGTGTTCTCGGCAGAGGACGCTGCTGAGCATCTGCAAAGCTCGGGTGCCAGCGCGGTGTTTATCGCGCGCGGCATCTACGGCAATCCATGGGTGTTCGGCGATGCCCGAGCCCTTGCACTCGATGGCACGCCGGTTCCTTCTCGCTCCTCGGTTGAGCGCCTGGATGCCCTGCGCGAGCACTTGACGCTCACGCACGAGCTGTTGCCGCTCATGTCGCGTGCCCGCACGTACGCAAGCTGGTATCTAAAGGGCATGCCCCATGCTGCCGCCTGGCGCGCTCAGGTGGTGCGTTGCTCCACATACGAGGAGTTCATGGCACTGGTCGATGATATCGAGCACGATGTGGTGGCCTGTGAGGCCGCACTTGCCGCCGGCGAGTCGGTGCCCGCTCATCCGTTGGAGGCCTAACGGTGGCCGTTACCGCGCTGTACGTGCATGTGCCGTTTTGCGCCCAAAAATGCCGGTACTGTGACTTTGACTCACGCAGTTTTGCTCCGTGCAACATGAGCGTTGCGCTCGATACCTATTTTGAGCAGTTGTATGCGCGCCTCGATGCTTTTGGCGACGCAGGCGCGCTTGCACAGATCCGCACCGTCTATGTTGGCGGCGGCACGCCGTCGCTGGCGGGGGAGCGTTTGGTAGAATTTGCCCGGCGTATCTCTGCGTGGTGCAAGCCTGTTGAGTTTACCTGCGAGGCCAATCCCGAATCGCTGACCGCAGAGCTTGCCACTGCGCTTGCCGGGGTGGGTGTCACGCGCGTCTCTCTGGGCGTGCAAACGCTCGATAACGCCGAACTTACCGCCATCGGCCGCATTCACGATGCCGATCGGGCGCTCGCTGCCATCACGACGGTCAAGGACGCTGGGCTTGTCGTGTCGTGCGACCTGATGTGCGGCCTTCCCGGGCAGACCGACCTAAGCTGGCAGCGCACACTCGATGGCGTGTTGGCGGCGGCGCCGCATCATGTGTCGGTGTACCCGCTCACGCTCGAGGAGGGCACGCCGCTCTATCGCATGGCGTGTCGCGACGAGTCGCTCGAGCCCGACGAGGATTTTCAGGCTGCATGCATGGATGCGGCGCGTGAGCGCCTGAGTGCGGCCGGCTATCACCCGTATGAGGTGGCAAGCTACGCGCTCGACGGCCATGAGTGCGCCCACAACATTGCCTATTGGACCGGACAGGGCTATCTGGGTTTGGGCCGCTCTGCCGCCGGTATGCTCGACGCCGAGGATTTCGATCGCTTGGCCGGGCTGTTTCCCGACGTGCTTGCTCGCGGCGATGCGTATCGCGTGCGCTTGGTGCAACGCGACGATGCCGCGACGACGTTTGATGCCGAGTATCTGTCGCAGCGCGAGGCGGCGGCCGAGGATTTGATGCTTGCCTGTCGCATGACGCGTGGCATTGGGCCCGATCTGTTGGTTCGCTCGGCAAGCGTGATCGCTGCAGATGAGTTGGCGGCGGCCTGCGACCGTGCGGTCGAGTTGGGCCTTGCCACCTGGGTGCCCGATCATATTGAAGGACATGCGGGGCGCGTCACCTCGAAAGACGTTATCGCAGGTCGCGTCCGTGCTCGTTTAGCGCCCACTCACTTGGGCTGGCTCGATGGAAATGTGCTGTTCGAGCTGTTTTGGGGTCTAGCCTAGGCCGCTCGGGTAGAATTACCGCAATATATACGCTGCTGTGAGCAGGAGGTTGCCGCGCATGGCGACGATGAACGAAAAAGATTACTACGAGATTTTGGGTGTCTCCAAGGACGCCACCTCGCGTGATATACAGAAAGCCTTCCAGCAAAAGGCCCGCAAGCTCCATCCGGACGTCAACAAAGAGCCGGATGCCGAGGAAAAGTTCAAAGAGGTTTCCGAGGCCTATGCTGTGCTTTCGGACGAGCAGAAGCGTGCGCGCTACGACGCCATGCGCTCGGGCAATCCCTTTGCCGGCGCTCCCACGGCTTCGCCCTATGGCGGCGGTTACGCCGGCAGCGCGGGCTACGGCAATCCCTTTGAGGGCGGCTTTCCCTTTGGTGGCGCCTGGGGTCAGCCGCGTCGCGGGCAGGCTGCCTATAATCCCGAGAACGGCGCCAACGTGGTCGTCGATATTAAGCTCGACGCCAAGGAGGCCAAGGGCGGTGCCCGCAAGACCGTCCGCTATACGCGCTTCGATACCTGTGGTCACTGCGGCGGTTCGGGCTCTGTTTCGTCCGAGCATGCACATACCTGTCCGAGCTGCGGCGGTCGCGGCCACATCGATGTCGACCTGTCCTTTCTGTTTGGTGCCGGCACGTTCCAGTCTGTCTGCCCTGAGTGCGGTGGCTCCGGTAAGGTCGTCGCCGACCCCTGTCCCGATTGCGGCGGCAGCGGGCGAACCCGTGTGACCTCCGAGCAGACGATTGAGTTTCCCGCCGGCACGCACGATGGCGACGAGGTCCGTATTGGCGGCATGGGCCACGCCGGCACCAACGGCGCCTCTGGCGGTGATCTGGTCGGTCGGGCCCATGTTGAGGCCGAGCGCCTGGAAGGCAAGGCCCGTACCGGTTTTTACCTGATGGGCATCGTGGCGCCGTTTTTGGTGCTATCGGCCATCTCGGGCGTGTTCTCGGCCTTTGCCGTGATGTGCTTTATTCCGTTTGCCATGGGCCTGTTCATGGTGCTCTCGGACGGCGTGCTGCACCGCAGCCTGCTGTGGTGGAAGCGCGGCGCGATGCAGTTTGCCAACGGTTTTGCCAACGGATTTATGTTTGCGCTCGTGTCGGTTTGGTTTGCGAGCTGCTCGCAACGTGCCATGCTTTCGCCCTACGCAATGCAATAACATCAAACCCTCTGTTTGCGGCCGGCCCAGCTTGGGTATAGGACGCACTGTGACAATAATGAAAGTCGGAAGGATTCGGTCGTGTCGGAAAATAGGGATTACTACGAGGTGCTTGGCGTCGACAAGGATGCCGACGCGCGGACGATTAAGCGCGCGTTTCTAAAGAAGGCCCGTACCGTACACCCGGACGTTTCGGACGACCCCGAGGCCGAGGCTAAGTTCAAAGAGCTCAACGAGGCATATTCCGTTCTTTCCGATGAGCAGAAGCGTGCTAACTACGACCGTTACGGCACTGCCGACGGCCCCGGTGGCTCCGGCTACGTCGATATCAACGATATCTTTGGTGGCATGGGCATGGACGACTTGTTCTCGTCGTTCTTTGGCGGCGGTGCCGGCGGTGGCGCCCGCAGCCGTCGTGAGCGTCGTCGCGGACGTGACATGGCCATCTCGCTTTCGGTGACCCTTGAGGAGGCGGCGCTCGGCTGCAAAAAGACGATCAGTTATGACCGCCTTGCTCCTTGCGAGGACTGTAATGGCACCGGTAGGGCAGAGGGCGCACAGGAAAAGCAGTGCGGCCGCTGCCACGGTACGGGCTATGTCACGACGGTTCAGCGTTCGTTCTTGGGCCAGGTTCAGTCTTCCTCGCCTTGCCCCGACTGCCATGGCGAGGGTACGGTTATCGACCATCCCTGCGAGACCTGCGACGGTCAGGGCCGCACGCCTTCGCACGAAAAGATCGACATCGATATTCCCGCCGGCGTTTCGACCGGTCGCCAGCTGCGCGTGAGCGGCTTTGGCGAGGCCGGCCTTCGCGGCGAGCCCTCGGGCGACCTGATTGTCAACGTGCGTGTTGCCGACCATGAGCGCTTTAAGCGCAACGGTGACGACCTGTACCTGGTGAGCGATATCTCGATTGCGCAGGCTGCGCTCGGCTGCGAGATCGAGGTCGAGGGCATTATGCCCGACGAGGTCGTTAAGGTGACGGTTCCCGCCGGCGCCCAGTACGGCGACACCGTGAGCGTCAATAATTACGGCATGCCGCGCATTGGCGGTGGCGGTTCGCGTGGCCGCCTGGTCGTGCAACTGCGCGTGGTCGTTCCCACCAATCTCTCCAATAAGCAGCGCGAGCTGCTCCGTGCTTTTGCCGATGAGATGGGCGATGACGTCGCTTCTGGTAAGAAGTCGGTGACCGACCGTATCAAGAGTGCCCTCGACGATATCCTCGATTAAGGAGCCCGCGTGCTCGCACCCCATATTTCCGTCGTCAACCTCGGCTGCCGTGTCAACCGGGTTGAGTCTGACCGTATCACTGCCGATCTTATGCGCCTGGGCTTTGCTATTGTGGATCCCCAGGATGCCGATCTGATCGTCATTAACACCTGTGCCGTTACGGGCGAGGCCGAGGCCAAGACCCGTAAGGCCGTCCGTCATGCGCTGGCCCATCCTAACGAGCCCTATGTGCTCGTGACCGGTTGCGTGGTCAATTTACATCCCGAGGAGCTGCTGGAGCTTTCGGATCGCGTGATCGCCGAGCCGTCCAAGATCGATGTCGCCGAACGTGTATGCGAGGTGTTGGGCGTTGAGTCCGATAGCGTTCCCGCCTGCAGCGATGGCGAGGTGGTCGATGCGCTCGGTCGCTCTCGCCTGGGCGTGAAGATTCAGGACGGCTGCAACCATCGCTGCACCTATTGCATTGTGTGGAAGGCACGCGGCCCCGAGCGCTCCGTGCCCGTCGAGTCCGTGCTCGAGCAAGTTCGTGAGGCCCAGGAGGCCGGCGTTCCCGAGGTGGTGCTGACCGGTGTGAACTTGGGTGCCTACGATGGCAAGAGCGCGACCGACGAGCATGTCGAAATCGATGAGCTGCTCGAGGCCATCATGGAGCGCACGTCTATTCCGCATGTGCGCATTTCCTCGGTCGAGCCCATGGATATCTCTGAGCGCCTGCTTAAGGTTATGGCGCACTATCCGCAGCGTATCGCCCCGTTTTTGCACCTGCCCGTGCAGTCCGGCTGCACGGCGACCCTGCATCGCATGGGCCGTCCCTATAGCGCCGAGGCCTTTGAGGACACGGTGCGTATGATTCGTGCCATCTTGCCCCAGGCGTCCCTTTCGTGCGATGTCATCGTCGGTTTTCCTGGTGAGACGGACGAGGAGTTCGAGGAATCGCTGGCGCTGTGCCGCCGTGTGGGTTTCTCGCGTATGCACGTGTTCCGCTACAGCAAGCGTCCCGGCACCCTTGCTGTCGAGATGCCCGGCCAGGTGCCGCCCGAGGTTATGGCCGAGCGCAGCCGCCGTATGCGGGCCGCCGCACAGGAGCTCGCCATTGCCGACGCTCGTCGTCGCGTGGGCACGGTCGAGCGTGCCGTGCTCGAGTATGGTGACAACCTGACGCTCGGCTCGTTCCATCATGCCCGTCTTGACGATACCTGTGGACTTACAGCCCCGTGCCTGCTCGATGTTGCTATCATCGGAGTCGATGATTCCGGCTTGGTCCATGCACGCAGGGAGGTTCATGGAAGCCTCGAAGATTAGACTTACCGTTCCCGAGGGAATTGATCCCTCGCGCGTTTTGGGCGCCGGCGACGGCGTCCTTCGTGCGCTCGAGAGCTTGGTTCGCGCTCATGTGGTCGCCCGTGGCGATAGCATCGCCGTGAGCGGCGACCCGGACGAGGTCGAACTCGTGGCGCGCTTTTTCGAGCACGCTTTTCGCGAGGCGGCCGCCGGGCGCACGCTGTCTGCCGACGATGTCTCTCGCTGCCTGGCTGTCTTGCGCGACGGTGAGCACGAGGCTACGTCGCTTCGCGATGACGTGCTGCTTTCGTATCGCGGCCGCGTCATTCGCCCCAAGACGCTCGGGCAAAAGCGCTATGTGGATGCCATCCGCTCGCATACCATCACGTTTGGCTTGGGTCCTGCCGGTACCGGTAAGACCTATCTGGCTATGGCGCTCGCCGTTGCCGCGCTCAAGCGTCACGAGGTGGGCCGTCTGATTTTGACACGTCCGGTTGTCGAGGCGGGGGAGAACCTGGGCTTTTTGCCCGGTACCCTTGAGGAAAAGATCGATCCCTACATGCGTCCGCTCTACGATGCCCTTTTTGACATGATGGATCGCGAGCGCACCGATGAGCTTATGGAGCGCGGCGTGATTGAGATCGCCCCGCTTGCCTACATGCGCGGCCGCACGCTGAGCGATGCTTTCGTGGTGCTCGACGAGGCGCAAAATACCACGCCCGAGCAGATGAAGATGTTCCTGACGCGCCTGGGCTTCAACTCCAAGTTTGTGATTACCGGCGACCTGAGTCAGCGCGACCTGGTGGGTCGTCGTGGTGGTTTGGCCGATGTCGAGAAGATTTTGGGCCGTGTCGACGATGTCGCATTTTCGCACCTGGAGCGCGCCGACGTGGTGCGCCATGCCTTGGTGGGACGTATCGTCGAGGCATATGATGCTTATGATGACGTGCGCGAGCAGCGCCCGCGCGACCGAAAGGAGTCCCGTTGAGTGTATTGATCAGCAACGATGCCGAGCTCGATACGCTGCTCGATGCCCAGGAGGTGGGGCACATCTGCGAAGTTGTGCTTGCTGCCGAGGGCGTTGAACGTGAAGTCGAGATTTCCCTTTCGTATGTCGACGAGGACGAGATGCACGAGCTCAACCACGAGTGGCGCGGTATCGACCGCACCACCGATGTGCTCTCGTTTGAGTGCGATTCGGCCTTTGACGATGACATTCCCGCCGATGAGACGCTCGAGCTCGGCGATATCATCTTGGCCCCGCAGGTTATTTCCCGTCAGGCCCCCGGCTTTGGCAATAGCCCCGCTGACGAGTGTCGTCTGATGCTCGTTCACGGCATGCTTCACCTGCTGGGCTATGACCACATCGAGGACGACGAAGCCGAGGTCATGGAGGCCCGCGAGGACGCGATCCTGCGCGATCTGGCGCTCGAGCGCGGCGAGGACCCAAAGCTAGTCCACGTCGGCCCCATCACCAACCACGCCCACGACTAGGAGCCTTCTATGATTCCCGGATCGAACAAGGACCATCTGTCCTTCTTAAAGTCGTTTTCCTACGCCATGGAGGGCTTTGTCACCGCAGTCAAGACTGAGCGCAATATTAAGGTCATGCTCGTGGCGGGCGTGTGCACCGTCATTGCCGGCTGCATCGTGGGGCTCGACATTGCCGAGTGGGCCACGATTATCATCTGTTGTGGCCTGGTGATTCACGGCGAGCTGTGCAACACCGCTATGGAGGCTATCGTCGACCTAGCGACCCAAGAGCTCCATCCGCTGGCCAAGCGTGCGAAGGACATCGCCGCCGCCTCTGTATACGTTCTTTCCATCACCGCCGCGATTGTGGGCGTACTGGTATTTGCCCACGCGCTCGACTTTATTTAGAAAGGGATTCCCATGTCCGACAATATGCAGCCTACCGATGAGATTTTGGACGACGAGTCCCTGGACGCGGTGGATACCGAGGAGCTCGAGGATGTCGAGGAGTTCGACCCGTTTGAGGGTATGAGCGACGAGGAACTCGACGCCCTGTGCGACGAGGACGACAACCTCGCGGGCTTTGGCGACGTGGAGCCCGGTTTCCGCAGCGGCTTTGTGGCCCTGGTCGGTCGTCCCAACGCCGGCAAGTCCACGCTGCTCAACGCCTGTTACGGCAAGAAGGTCGCCATCACCTCGCCGGTGGCCCAGACGACTCGCCGCCGCATGCGTGCCGTCGTCAACCGCCCCGGCTACCAGCTGGTCTTTGTCGATACCCCGGGTATCCACAAGCCTAAGGACGGCCTGGGTTCCGAGCTCAACAAGAGCGCGTTGTTTGAGCTGAACGATGTCGATGTTGTCGCGTTTTTGATTGATGCCACCAAGCCCATCGGCAGGGGAGACGCCTGGGTTGCCGAGCGTGTCAAGAACGCTCGTTCCAAGAAGGTCCTGGTGCTTACCAAGGCCGATGAGGCCGACCCCGCACAGGTCATGGAGCAGCTTAAGGCCGCCCACGAGCTCATGGAATATGACGACGAGATCGTGACGTCGTCGGTCAAGAACTTCAACGTCGATGCCTTTATCGAGACCGTTGCGCACTTTTTGCCCGAGGGTCCGCGTTGGTTCCCCGAGGACATGGGTACCGACGCTTCCGATGAGACGCTCGTTGCCGAGTTTGTGCGCGAGAAGGTCTTGCGCCGCACCCGTGATGAGATTCCGCACTCCGTTGGCGTGATCTGCGATGCGCTCGAGCAGACCAAGAAGGTGCTGCGCGTGCACGCCACCATTTACGTCGAGCGCGAGGGCCAAAAGGGCATCATCATCGGCAAAGGCGGCGAGATGATCAAGCATATCGGTATCGACGCCCGTCGCGATCTTGAGCGCATCTTTGGCACGCAGGTCTTTTTGGAGCTGGACGTGAAGGTCAAGTCCGGCTGGCGCGACGACGAGGCCCAGATTCGCCGCTTTGGCTATAACGCCGAGGACTAAGGACGCGCGGCGCGCATGGCAGGCTCCCGGACATATCGCACGAAAGTGCTCGTGCTCGATAAGACTAAGCTCAAAGAGACCGACCTGATCTTGACGATGCTTGACGAGCGGGGACGGCAGGTTCGTGCAGTGGCAAAGGGCGCCCGCAAACCCGGCGGACGCCTGGCTGCGCGCTGCGAGCTGTTCTGTACGGTCGATATGCTGCTCGCACATGGACGGTCACTCGACGTGGTTTCTCAGGCCGAGCTTATGGAGGCGCCGCTCGGCGCTGCGCCCGATTACGAGACGACCTGCGCCGCAAGCGCGATCGCCGAGGTCGCGCGCGTGTGCTCGTTCGAGGACGCCGAGGACCCGTTTGCCTTTGCCATAACGCAGCGAGCGCTTGCCCTGGTGGGCAGCGGGCTTGATACGGCACATATGGACCTACTTGTGGCGGCATATGTCTTTAAGCTGCTATCGCACGTTGGCTATCGTCCCGATTTTTCGGCCTGTGTGCTGTGCGGAGACCCCATGCTGTCGTATTTTTCAGCCCAGGCGGGCGGTCTCATGTGCGGGTCGTGCGCGTCGAGCGTTCCAGGTGCCGAACTGGTGTCGACCGGTGAGACCGCATGGCTGCGCGCCCTCATGTCCATGACCTTCGATGCGCTTATGGCCGAGAAAATCGACCCGCATACGGCGGCGTTCTTGCTCGGGCTTTCGCATGTGTGGGCGGCGACGCATACCGACCAGCGCCTCCGTGCGATGGAATTCATGTTGGGTCGGTGATGATGCGCAGGCGCGGGCTGCTTGTGGTAACATACCGACCTGTTGGTACCTCGACCTTGGTTGCTCGCTCCACCGGCGGCTTCCCAGTCCGAGGCGAATCGAGTCGCCCGATGGCGACGTAAAACGAAAGGTGAAACAATGACTGTTTCCAAAGAGCGCAAGGCGGAGCTGACTGCCCAGTTCGGTAACACCCCGGTCGACACCGGCAACCCCAAGGTTCAGGTCGCCATCCTGTCCGAGCGCATCAAGGAGCTGACCGAGCACATGAAGTCCCACCAGAAGGACTTCCACACCCGTCGTGGCCTGCTCATGCTCGTCGGCCGTCGTCGTCGTCTTCTCTCCTACATCAAGAAGAACGACATCGTCGAGTACCGTGAGCTCATCAAGGCTCTGGGCATCCGCGACAACATCCAGTAGGATTTGTACATGCTAAGAGCGTCCTGCGCAGCGGGGCGCTCTTTTTGTGTAAGGGCGTGAACAATCACGCTCTGAAGCGTGGCGGGGGCAGGGGGCCCAAGTCACATGAGAAGCCCGCAGGCAAGGGGCCTGTGGGGTAAAGGAGAACAATGACACTCGTATCCAAGACCTTTGAGCTGTACGGCAAGACCTACACTTTTGAGTCCGGCGAGCTTGCCAAGCAGGCCACCGGCGCCTGTCTGGTCAAGCAGGGCGACACCACGATGCTCGACACCGTGGTCGTGTCCAAGGAGCGTAAGAACTACGACTTCTTCCCGCTGACCGTCGACTTCAACGAGAAGATGTACGCCGCCGGCCGCATCCCGGGTGGCTACCTCAAGCGTGAGGGCCGTCCCAGCGAGAAGGCCACGCTCACCGCGCGCATGATCGACCGTCCGATTCGCCCGAGCTTCCCGGACGGCTTCCGCAACGAGGTGCACATCGTCGCCACCTCGCTCGTCGCCGACCAGGTCAACCCCTTCGACGTCATCAACGTCATGGGTGCTTCTCTGGCCATGACGCTCGGCGGCGTGCCCTTCGAGGGCCCGCTTGCCTGCGTGCGCATCGGCCGTAACGTGGAGACCGGTGAGTTTATCGTCAACCCCACCTACGAGGAGCGCGAGAACTCTGACCTGGACCTGGAGCTGGGCGGCTCTGCCGACTTCATCTCGATGGTCGAGGCCGGCGCCGAGGAGATCTCCGAGGACGACATGCTCGCCGCTATGAAGTTTGGCCAGGAGGCCCTTGCTGCCTTCTGTCAGGCTCAGGACGAGTTCGTCGCCGAGTGGGAGCAGGTCAACGGCGCCATCGTCAAGAAGGAGTACCCGCTCGACCAGCCCGTCGAGGAGGTCCAGGAGCGCATCTTCGCCCACTACGACGAGATGGCTGCCGCCCTTCGCGACGCCGACAAGCTCTCCCGTATCGGTAAGGTCGAGGCTCTGAAGGAGTCCATCCGCGCCGAGTTCACCGAGGAGGAGCAGGCCGCTTGGGAGCGCGAGATCCCCGTGGCGCTCAAGAAGCTCGAGAAGAAGGCCATGCGCACCATGGTCGTCGAGACCGGCGAGCGCGTCGACGGCCGTGCCGCCGACGAGATCCGTCCTATCATGGTGAAGGACAACTACCTGCCGCTCGTTCACGGCTCCGGCCTGTTCCAGCGCGGTCAGACTCAGGTGCTCTCCGTCCTGTCGCTCGGTATGCTCAACGAGGGCCAGCGTCTGGATACCATCGAGCCCACCGAGGGCAAGCGCTACATGCACCACTACAACTTCCCGCCGTTTTGCACCGGCGAAACCGGCCGCATGGGCAGCCCCAAGCGCCGCGAGATCGGTCACGGCAACCTGGCTGAGCGCGCTCTGCTTCCGGTGCTTCCCGACGAGAACGAGTTCCCCTACGCCATCCGCGTGGTCTCCGAGGTCATGGAGTCCAACGGCTCCTCTTCGATGGCTTCGACCTGCGGTTCCACGCTCGCCCTTATGGACGGCGGCGTGCCCATTAAGCGCCCGGTCTCCGGTATCGCCATGGGCCTGATCCAGGAGGAGGGCAAGACCGTGGTCCTGTCCGACATCCAGGGTCTCGAGGACTTCCTGGGCGACATGGACTTTAAGGTCACCGGCACCACCGAGGGCATCACCGCCCTGCAGATGGACAACAAGGCCACCGGCCTCACCTTCGATATCCTGGCCCGCGCTCTGCAGCAGGCCAAGGAGGGTCGCGCCTTCATCCTGCAGAAGATGCTCGATGTTATCCCCGAGCCGCGCCACACTACGCGCAGCACCGCTCCGCGCATCGTTTCCATCCAGGTTCCGACCGACAAGATCCGCGACGTCATAGGTTCCGGCGGTAAGGTCATCCGTGGTATCCAGGATGAGACCGGCGCTTCGGTCGACATCCAGGAGGACGGCACCGTCTTTGTCGGCGGCACCGGCGAGTCCGTCGATCAGGCTGTCGAGCGCATCAAGCTCATCATTAAGGTTCCCGAGCCGGGCGAGGAGTACACCGGTCGAGTGGTCTCCATCCAGCCCTTCGGCGCCTTCGTGAACCTGCTGCCCGGCAAGGATGGCCTGCTGCACATCTCCCGCGTCGCCAAGGGTCGCGTGGAAAAGGTCGAGGATGTCCTCAACGTGGGCGACGAGGTCAAGGTCGTCGTTATCGAGGTCGACGATCGCGGTAAGATCTCGCTCGATCGTCTTGACAAGCCCGAGGCCCCGGCTCGCGCCGAGGGTGCCTCTGAGGGCGACGGCGAGCACTTCCAGCGCCGTGAGCGTCCGCGTCGCGAGCGCTCCGAGCGCAACGACCGTCCGCGCCGTCCTGGTGACAACGGAGGCCGTAAGCCCCGCCGTCACCATGACGCCGAGTAACAGCCGCATATAAGCAGCACCGCAAGGGCGACTCCAGACAGGGGTCGCCCTTTTTCTTGCGCCCGGGAGGGACGCATATGAAGTTTCCTGCTCTACAGTCCTGCGCAAGACGGAAAGCACATTAAGTGCTTTCCTTTGCGTGCGGAACTCGCGATAAACTTCATATGCGTCCCTCCCGGGCGCAAGAAAAAGGGCTGGTTAGTGCCGCTCGCTATTTAAGTTGGACAGTCTAATCAGTAGTCAGAATTTAGATTTGTAGATATCTGCAACAGCATTTTCCCAGATAAAACCGACCAAAATAAACCTGTCCCATATTGGCAGGTCAGGGCTCAGCGGCCCCGGCACTGGCTAAGTTTATCGCGAGTTCCGCACGAACAGGAGGCCACTTAATGTGGCCTCCGTCGTGAGCAGGACTGTAGAGCAGGAAACTTCATCCGTGACCGCCCTCGCGGGGAACCGGCGGGATACACGGCTTCAGATGGGGCTTTGATGCATGGGTGGTCTGTTGTTGTGCGAATGGGTATCATACTGAAGTTACTGCATCGACTCTGTGATGCATTGTTGTACGTTCCCGGCGGTCGGTTTGCCAGAAGCGCCCCGTCGGTTGTTCCAGACCCGTTTCGAAGAAAGGAAACCACACTAACCTATGGCAGCTAAAAAATCATCTCCCTTGAAGATCATTCCGCTCGGCGGCCTTGACGGCATCGGCAAGAACATGACGGTCTTCGAGTGCGGCGACGACATGGTGCTCGTCGACGCCGGTCTCATGTTCCCGGATGACTCCCAGCCTGGTATCGATCTGGTGCTTCCCGACTACACCTATGTTCTGGAGAACGAGGAGAAGCTCCGCGGTATCGTCGTCACCCACGGCCACGAGGACCACACCGGTTCGCTTCCGTACCTGCTGCAGGACCTCAACAATAAGGTGCCCATCTTCTCGAGCAAGCTGACGCTTGGCTTTATCGAGGGCAAGCTTTCTGAGTTCCGCATCCGCGCACCCAAGTTCCGCGAGGTCAAGGGCGGCAGCCATGTCAACCTCGGCGGCATCTCGCTCGACTTCTTCTCGATGACGCACTCCATCCCCGGCGCTCTGGGCGTGTTCATCCGCACAAATCAGGGCACCGTTATGCACACCGGCGACTTTAAGCTCGACCAGACGCCCATCGATGGCGTCACGCCCGACTATGCCGCTATCAGCCGCTTTGCTAAGCAGGGCATCGACCTACTGCTTTCCGACTCCACCAATGCCACGGTTCCCGGCTTTACCAAGTCAGAGGCCGAGGTTGGTCCCAACCTGCTGCACGCCATCAAGAACGCCCCGGGTCGCGTGTTCGTCGCCTCGTTCTCGAGCCACATCCATCGTTTGCAGCAGATCTGCGATGCCGCCCGCAAGTGCGGCCGTAAGGTCGTTGTGACCGGTCGCTCCATGCTCACTAACACCCGCGTGGCGCGCGAGCTTGGCTACCTCAACATCGACGACGCCGATATCATCGATGCCTTTGACATTGATAACCTGCCTGACGACAAGATTGTCGTCATGTGCACCGGTTCGCAGGGCGAGCCGCTGTCGGCCCTGTCCCGCATGGCCAATGGCGAGCACAAGACGCTCTCCATCCACGAGGGCGATACCGTTATCCTCTCGGCAACTCCTGTTCCCGGCAATGAGAAAGCCGTCCAGCAGGTCGTCAACAGCCTGGCCAAGCTCGGCTGCGACGTGTGGGATAAGAACCGCGCTCTCGTTCACGTTTCCGGTCACGGTAGCCAGGAGGAGCTCAAGCTCCTGATGGCCATGGCCAAGCCCACGTACTTTATGCCGGTTCACGGTGAAGCCGTGCATCTGCGCGCCCATGCCCAACTGGCCCGCAAGATGGGTCTCAAGGACGATCATATCTTTATCCTCGACAACGGCGACACGCTCGAGATGCGCGGCGGTATCGTTAAGCGCGGTACGCCCGTCGAGTCCGGCGTCGTTTACGTCGACGGCCTGCGCATCGGCGATACCGACCCCATCGTCTTGCGTGATCGTCAGAAGCTCGCCAACGACGGTATGGTTACCGCTGTTGCCATCGTCTCGCTCAAGCACAAGAAGATCGAGGCCATCGAGTTCTCGGGCCGCGGCGTCTCGTTTGCCATCGACGACCAGTTCTCCGAGGATGCCTCCGCGTCCATTATGAAGACGATCGAGAAGGGCAAGTTCAGCTTTACGAGCAGCGGTTCCGATGCCATTCGCAAGGCCGTGCGCGACTCGCTCTCCAACTTTATCTGGAGCCGTACGCGCACTCGTCCGATGATCATCCCGGTCGTCATGGAGGTTTAGTTTGGCGCGCGGATCTGCACAAAACGCCAAAGGCAATAAGGCCAACAACCAACCGGCATCTGCTAAGGGTGCCGGTTCCCATCTGCGTGCCAATAAGGGCCACGAGGCGGACTTCGATGATTTTGAGCCCTTGGTCGAGCCCTCGGCCAACCGCGATATCGCCGGCGTGGTCATTGCCGTCTTGGCGATTGCGTCCTTTATTGCCGTGATTTCGCCGGCGACTGCGCCCGTTACGGCTGCGGTTGCCGGTTTCTACCACTTGGGCTTTGGTCTGGGCGCCTACGTGCTGCCGATCGTCATTTTGCTGTTTGCCGCCACGCTCTTTTTAGGCGAGGACTCGCCGCTCAACGCGCGCTCTGTTGCGGGCGGCGCCGTGGTCTTTATCGCCGTCGTCTCCATTCTTTCGTTGATGGTGCCAGGTACGAGCGACTCGTGCGACCTTATGTTCACGCCGCAAAATCTGTCCGCCTCGGGTGGCTACATTGGTGCGTTTATCGCGAGTGCGCTGCAGAATGCCCTGGGTAAGCCTATCGCGATGGTGGTCCTGTTGGGCCTTGTCGTCGTGGGCCTGGTCATCATCGGCTTTTCGGTGGGCGGCGTTTTGCGCTCTGCTCGCGACCGTGCGGCTGATTTTGCCGAGCGCCGTCGTGCCGATGTTAACGCGAGTCCGTGGGGTGACGATGAGGCCCTGTCGGTGCCCGGCGTTGCCCGTCCTCACCTGAGCATTCTTCGTCAAAAGGGCTCCGATGCTGCCGTGACCACGGTCATGGGCAACGATGTGGACCCGGTTTTGGACGATGACGACGAGGACGAGGACCCGTTTGTCGACGTGTCCGATGCCGTGGAAGCTGAGCGCGCTAAGACGACGCTGTTGCCGCGCCGCCATGCCAAGAAGGGCAAGGCTGCGCCCAAACTCAATACGAGTGAGCCCGACCCGTCTTGGTCCGAGAGCGAGATTGAGCTCACCGAGGGCGATGACGAGGACGACGAGGCTCCGATTGAGACCGCAAAGACAACTTTGCTGCCGCGTCGCCATGCAAAGCGCGACCAGGTAACCGGTCAGCTTTCGATGGAAGACGACCCCGATAAGATCGACGAGTCCGAGCCGCCGTTTGCCGTGAATCCTGTCTCGGCAGCACCTCAGATCCCCGACTTCTTGAAGCATCCCAAGGTTGCCGATGCGCCTGCCTTGAGTGCTGTCGAATCGGCTGCGGCTAGCGATGGGGGAGCGGACGGCGGCGCCGCAGATAACGAGGGCGAAGAAGAGGACGGCCTCAAACTTCCGCCACTTGAGATTCTGCATGCCAACCCGCAGTCGGCTTCCTCCGCGTCTTCTGACAAGGAGCTGGAACAGACTGCCGAGTCGCTTCAGTCCACCTTGCTGGAGTTTGGTCGTAGTGCCCGCGTGGTCGGCTGGATCGCCGGCCCCACGGTGACGACCTTTAAGCTGCAACCTGGCGAGGGCGAGCGCGTGAGCAAGATTTCGAGCCTCGAGGACGATATCGCGCTATCGCTTGCTGCCCAGTCCGTGCGTATCTTTGCCCCGATCCCCGGCACCTCGCTTGTGGGTATCGAGATCCCCAATCGCAAGCGCCAGAACGTCAACCTGGGCGACGTGCTTCCCTATGTGAAGGGCGGTCCGCTCGAGCTCGCCATCGGTCGAGATGCCGAGGGTACGCCGGTCGTCGCCGACCTTGCCAAGATGCCCCACCTGCTGATCGCCGGTACCACGGGTTCCGGTAAGTCGGTCATGATCAACTCCATCATCACGACCTTGCTCATGCGCGCCCTTCCCGAGGACGTTCGCCTGATCATGGTCGACCCCAAGCGCGTCGAGCTTGCGGGCTATAACGGTCTGCCGCATCTTTACGTGCCTGTAGTGACCGAGCCCAAGCAGGCCGCGAGCGCTCTGCAATGGGCCGTGTCCGAGATGGAGCGTCGCCTGAAGGTCTTCGAGCGTCTCAACGTGCGTAAGATCTCGACCTACAACGAAAAGCAGGCCGCCGGCGAGTTTGAGCATTACGATAACCCGCCGCAAAAGATGCCCTACCTGGTCATCATCATCGACGAGCTCTCGGACCTGATGATGGTCGCCGGTAAGGATGTCGAGGCCTCGATCGTGCGTATTGCTCAGCTGGGCCGTGCCGCCGGTATCCACCTTATCGTGGCCACGCAGCGCCCGAGCTCTAACGTGGTGACGGGCCTTATCAAGGCTAACATCACCAACCGCATCGCCTTTAACGTCGCCACGGGTATCGACTCGCGCGTCATCATTGATCAGATGGGCGCCGAAAAGCTCACTGGTTTGGGCGACATGCTGTTCTCAAAGGTCGACTGGGGCAAGCCTCGCCGTATCCAGGGCTGCTTTGTCTCGGATGACGAAATCAACGAGATTGTCGAGTTCGTCAAGTCGCAGAGCGAGCCCGACTACCACGAGGAGATCCTGTCTGCCGTGGCGCCCGCTTCCATGTCCATGGCGGGTGGCGGCGGCATTGTCCGCACCGGAGTCGCCGAGCCGCAAGACGATGATCCTCTCATTTGGGAAGCCGCCCATATTGTGGTGGAATCGCAGCTTGGCTCCACATCTGGTCTGCAACGTCGTCTGAAGGTTGGCTATGCGCGCGCCGGGCGTATTATGGACATGCTGGAAGAAAAGGGTGTCGTCGGTCCGCCCGACGGTTCCAAGCCGCGCGAGGTCCTGCTGGACGAGGAGGGGCTTGCCGCGCTGGAATCTGTCGACGCCGAGATGGCACGTGAAGATCGTGAGTTTGGAGGATTCTGATGGCTGCACGCTTTGGTGACATGCTGCTCGAGCAGCGTCGCCGAATGGGCCTTTCCATTCAGCAAGTCGCCAACACCATCAAAATCAGGCCGCAGATCATCGAGTTTTTCGAGACCGGTAACTTTGCTTCGATGCCGCCGCGCGGCTATGCGCAGGGCATGATTTCGAGCTATGCTCGCTTTTTGGGCCTCAATCCGCGCGAGGTCGTCAATGCCTACTTTGACGATCTGATGGCATATGAGCGCGAGACGTCGCAGCAGGGCGGTCGTTTTCAGGACGCCGCTGGCTACGTCAATTCGCGTTCCTCGGTCGATAACGGGCGCTTCCTGATGGTTCAGGGCGGTCGTTCGACGCGTTATGGACAGCGTCCTCAGCAGGCCGGTTATATTACCGAGACGGGTTCGGGCGAGGAGATTCGCTCACAGCGTGACCGGTTCCGCAGTACGCCGATGCCCGAGGACCGTGCACTTCCCGCTGCCCGCGGTGTAGCGCGTGACCCTCGTGCCGGCTACGGCGACGGCGGCTATTCCGATCGCGGTTACCGTGGTGCCTCCGCCGGACGCTCTCGCGGTGGCTATGCGGATGCCGATACCACGCAGGTGACGCCGCGTCTTCGCTCTCAATCACAGCCGTATGGCCAGCGCTCTTCGGCTCCGCGTTCGGGCCAGCGTGGCTATCAATGCCGCGGTGAGCTTGCGCCCCGCTCGGGTCAACGCAGCCTTCAGGGCCAGGGCGGCTATCGCGGCCGTCCCGATAGCAATCGCGGTCGTATGCCTCAGGGAGGCGGCCGCAGCAGTTCCGGTCGTGGACGCGGCGGGTCACGTACTCCTCAAAACAACGGGCTCGATCCGCGTATCATCTACGCCGGCATCGGTGCCGTTGCGCTGCTGTTGATTGTGCTCATCGTGGTGCTTCTGCGTGGCTGCGCATCTTCGACGCCCGAGACCACGCCCGAGACGCCCGCTGCTACCAAGACGACGACCAAGAAGTCTTCTAAGAAGACCGAAACGGTTGACGAGGACGAAGACACCGATGAGGCGACGGATGAGTCGACCGATTCGGACGCCACCAAGACGACGGCTAAAAAGGAAGAGAACGAGGTAACGAAGGTCAAGGTCTCCGTTGCCAAGGGAAAGACCGCGTGGATTGAGGTCAAGGTCGACGGCAAGTCGGTCTATGGCGCCCAGGCGACTGGCCCCTTTGAGCAGGAGTACACGCCCGAGTCCTCGATCGAGATCACCACGTCCAAGCCTTCCGATGTCACCGTTACCAAGAACGGTGAAAAGGTTCGTTACGATACCAAGACCTCGGGCGTGGCGCGTGTGACGATCACCGTTCCCAAGAAGGAGACGACTGATTCCGAGAATGGTGAAAGTTCTGATGGTACCGACACCACCGATGGTACCGATACCACCGACGGTACCGATGCCCAGTCCACGGATGGCGCCGATACCGCAACTGACGGTCAGACGCCCACCGATTCTACCGACTATTCGTACGATAGCTACTAAGCCGCTCGTACGCGAAAGGAAACATCATGGCTAAAGATTCCAGCTTCGACGTCGTGTCCGAGGTCAACATGCAAGAGGTCGACAACGCCTTCCAGCAGACCACGCGCGAGATTTCCCAGCGCTATGACCTTAAGGATTCTGGCGCCACGATCGAGCTTTCGAAGGGCGACAAGCTCTTTACGATCAACGCCCCGGCCGACTTTGTCTCCAAACAGATTATCGACGTGTTGAGCTCCAAGCTCATCAAGCGCGGCATCGACCTCAAGGCTGTCTCGTGGGATGCTCCGCAGGCGGCGTCGGGCGGCACCGTGCGCGTGCTCGGCCATATCGTCGAGGGTATCGACCAGGCGACCGCCAAGAAGATCAACAAGGACATCAAGGACCAAAAGCTCAAGGTCAAGGTGACCATCGAGGCCGACAAACTGCGTGTTTCCTCTGCTTCGAAGGACGCGTTGCAGACCGTGATCCAGTTCCTGCGCGACCAGGACTACGGCCAGCCGCTGCAATTCACCAACTACCGCTAATATCAATCGAAAGGACCGCTCTCCAACATGGATACACCGTTGGGCTCCGTGCTCTACATCACCCTCGGGTGCGCTAAGAACGAGGTTGACACCGACCGCATGCGTTCTCTTTTGACCGCCGCGGGCTACGAGGAGGCATTCGACCCGCAGGATGCCGATATCGCCATCGTCAATACATGTTCGTTCCTCGCCTCCGCAACGTCCGAGAGCATCGAGACCACGCTCGAGCTCGCCAACGAGGTTCAGGACGGCGTTCGTTCTTGCCCCATCGTCATGTGCGGCTGCGTGCCGTCGCGCTATGGCGATGACCTGCCTGACGAGCTGCCCGAGGTCGCTGCCTTTGTGAAGGCCGACGAGGAAGACGGCATCGTGGCGGTCATCGATGGCGTGCTGGGTGTCGAGCGTGAGATTGCAGCCTATATCCCGCAGGTCAAACGTACCGTCGAGGGTGCTGTCGCCTACGTCAAGATTTCCGATGGCTGCAACCGCTTCTGCAGCTTCTGCATGATTCCCTACATCCGCGGCCGCTATCATTCGCGCAATGCCGAGAGCATCATCTCCGAGGTGCGCGACCTGGTTGCCGGCGGTGTGCGCGAGATCGTGCTGATCGGCCAGGACACGGGCATCTGGGGTACCGACTTTGCCGACGAGGACGTCGCCGATGGCTCGCCGCGCAATCTGGCGCAGCTGCTGTGTGCCGTCGCCGAGGCCGTGCGCCCGCACAACGTCTGGGTCCGCGTGCTCTATCTGCAGCCCGAGGGCATGACTGACGAACTCATCGAGACGATTCGCGATACGCCCGAGGTGCTGCCCTATATCGATATCCCCGTGCAGCACTGCGACGCGCGCATTCTCAAGGCCATGCGTCGCTCCGGTTCGCGCCAGGAGCTCGAGGATCTGTTCCGCGACCTTCGCGAGCGCATCCCCGGCATCGTGATTCGTTCCACGGCCATGGTCGGCTTCCCGACCGAGACCGACGACGAGTTCCGCGATCTTATCGACTTTATGGACACCGTCGGCTTTGATTACACGAGTGTCTTTGCCTACTCGCAGGAGGAGGGCAGCCTGGCCGCTAAGATGGAGGGTCAGGTCGACGAAGAGGTCAAGCTCGAGCGCGCCCAGGAGGCCATGGACCTGGCCGAGTCGCTCGGTTTTGCCGCCACCGCCGCACATGTGGGCGAGCGCGCCCAGGTAATCGTCGACGGTATCGAAGAGACCGAGGATGGCGCCGAGCTGATCGGCCATGCCTGGTTCCAGGCGCCCGATTCCGATGGCGCGGTGCATCTGGACGCCAGCGAGGCGTCCGTGGGCGATATTCTGACCGTCGAGTTTACCGATAGCTTCTGCTATGAGCTTATCGGTCATGTTGTGGAGTAGGAGAGCGTCGTGGCTAACGAGAGCAATAAGGAACTGACGAGTGTCTGGACGCCCGCCAACATCGTGACGTGCGTTCGCATCGTCTTTATCCCAGTGTTCATGATCGTGTCGGCGCTTTCTCACACGAGTGTTGCCGGTACGGATTGGAGCACCTTCGATGGCCCGCTCGCCGCCGCTGCCTTCATTCTGTATATGATCCTGTCGTGCACCGATAAGGTCGACGGTTATCTGGCGCGTTCGCGCAACGAGATCACCGACTTCGGTAAGTTCTTGGACCCCATCGCCGATAAGCTGCTCGTGTTCTCGGCCCTGCTGCTGTTCTTGGATTTTGGCGCGGTGACCGTGTGGTCCGTGTTCATTATCCTGTTCCGTGAGCTTCTGGTGAGCGCCCTTCGCATGGTCGCGAGTGCGGCCGGTGTGGTCGTTGCGGCCGATAAGCTCGGCAAGTACAAAACGGCAACCACGATGGTCTCCATTTGCGGTTACCTGTGCGTTTTTGCTATGGCCGGCTTGCACCTTGGCCCGGTGGCGCTGACGCTCGGCATCTACTCGGTGTCGCGCTTCCTGTACGCCGTTGCCGTTGTCCTGACCGTTATCTCGGGCGCCCAGTACTTCTGGAACTGCCGCAAGATCGTCTTTTCGGTCTAGGTCCTGGTAGGCATGACGGAATCATTTGAGCAGATTACCGCACATAACGAAGAGCTGGCGCGTGATATTGTCGAGCGCGCGAGCGCTCGGGGCGTGACGGTTTCGACGGCTGAGTCGCTGACGGCGGGTATGATCGCCTCGACGATTGCCGATATCCCGGGCGCCTCGGCGGTGCTGCGTGGTGGTGCGGTGACCTACTGCGATGAGATCAAGCATCGCGTTCTGGGTGTTGAGCAGGAGACGCTCGACCGCTATACCGCTGTGTCGCATCAGACCGCGCGCGAGATGGCGGTGGGTTCGCTGGAGCTGTACCAGAGCGATATTGCAGTGAGCGCAACGGGTTATGCCGGCCCCGGCGGTGGCACTGAGGACGATCCGGCTGGCACTTTCTATATTGGCTGGGCGTATCGTTCCGCCGATGGGGGCGTGCCGGTCGTGGACTCTGTGCGCTGCCACTATGAGGGCGACCGTTCGTGTGTTCGTGCCCATGCGGTCGCGGAGGCATTGGGTCGCATTGCCCTTGTGCTCAACTCTATGGAATAGACATGTTTTAAGGGGCCTTAGGGCCCCTTAATTGTGGAGATAGGGACCTCTGACAAATTTAGCGTTTGTGCTGGTTATAGATGTATTCTTGCCTTCTTTGTTCTTATTTGGCCCTTTGTGGTCAAGCATTTGGTCAGTGTTTGGTCGGCGTTTGGTTGGGTTTTGGAAAGACTGCCTGCATATGATTGGCCTGAACGGTTGACCACGAACAGCCGTTCGTTTATTATCGATGCAGGTTGTTAAGAGGAGGGCTATTCATGGCCAAGAATTCAGGTCCCGTACGTACCGTTCATGCTCGCACGACGGGTAAAGAGCGCGATGAGATGATCGCCACCACCAAGGCCGAGATCGAGAAGAAATTCGGCCAGGGTTCCATCATGAGGTACGGCGACGGTGGTCCCGAGCTCGAGGTCGAGGCCATTCCCACGGGCGCCCTGGCCCTCGATGCCGCGCTGGGTATCGGCGGCGTGCCGCGCGGCCGTATCGTCGAGATTTACGGTCCTGAGTCCTCCGGTAAGACGACGCTTTCGCTCGAGATCCTGGCCGAGGCCCAGGCAATGGGTGGCGTTGTGGCATTTATCGATGCCGAGCATGCGCTCGATCCCACGTATGCCGCGCGCATCGGCGTGGATATCGACGAGGTGCTCATTTCCCAGCCCGATACGGGCGAGCAGGCGCTCGAGATTGTTGACATGCTCGTGCGTTCCGGCGCCATCGATGCCATCGTCGTCGACTCCGTCGCCGCGCTGACCCCGCGTGCCGAAATCGAGGGAGAAATCGGCGATACTACGGTCGGTCTTCAGGCTCGCCTGATGAGCCAGGCGCTCCGCAAGCTCGCCGGCTCGCTGTCCAAGTCCAACACGACGTGCATCTTCATTAACCAGCTGCGTGAGAAGATCGGCGTCATGTTCGGCAACCCCGAGACTACGACGGGCGGCCGCGCCCTTAAGTTCTTCTCTTCGGTGCGTATCGACATTCGCCGTATCGACAGCATTAAGCTTAAGGACGAGGTTATCGGTAACCGCGTGCGCGCCAAGGTCGTTAAGAACAAGGTGGCAGCTCCGTTCCGTTCTGCTGAGTTCGACATCATGTACGGTACGGGTATCTCTAAGGAGGGCTCGATTCTGGACATGGCTGTCGAGTGCGGCATCTGCAAGAAGATGGGCTCCTGGTTTGCCTATGGCGAGGACAAGCTCGGCAACGGTCGCGAGGCCGCCAAGGCGTTCCTGCGCGAACACCCCGATTGCGCTGACGAGATTGAGCATAAGGTCCGCCTTGCCTGCGGACTTGAGTTTGATGACGATGCTCCGTCCGAGGTCGAGCTGACCGATCAGCCTGCGCCTGAGGAGTTTGACGAGCTTTACGCCATCGATGGTTCCGCCATGCTCGATGATGACGACGAGTAGCGGTTACGCTCATGTCGTATACGGTGACCGAGGCCACGGTCGTCTTTCCCGACAAGAAGGCGGCCTCCTCGTTCTCGAGCGGGTATGCGTCCAAAAAGCCTTGCGCACATATCGATTGTGAGCTTGAGGGCGGTTTTGAGCGGTCCATTTGGATTCCCGTGCGGGTCGCGCGGCTGTATGTCAAAAACCGCCCCGATCTTCCCTGTGATTGGGACAACTTTCGTGAGGCGGTGCAGCTCATCGAGCGTAAATGTGCACTTACCATGGTGACCGAGATGTTATCGCGCCGCGACCATGCGACGGGTGAGGTCCGTGACAAGCTGGCTCGCTACGGCTTTCACCAGCCTGCGATCGATTTCGCCGTCGAGCGCGCCACCGAGTATCGTTTTTTAGACGAGAGCCGCTTTTGCTCGTACTTTATCGAGGAGCGCAAGCGGCGCGGTTGGGGACAGCGCAAAATCGAGACCGAGCTCAAGCGCCGTCATGTCGTGCTCGATGACATTCCCGGTTATCCCGAGGATTATTTTGCCGTCGAAGACGATTTGGCGCGTGCGTCAGCCCTGCTCGCCAAGCGGCGTGTTCCAGAGACGCGCGCATTCGAAAAACTGGTTCGGTTTTTGATGGGCAAGGGCTTCTCGTATCACGTCGCCGCCGATGCCGTTAAGGCACGTCTCGATGCCGAACGCGAGGAATGTGCGGTTTAGGCGTATGCGTTTTGTGGCCCTGCCGTTCACCGTGTTTTAGCCGCCGTGCCGGGGCCATTTATTTGACAGTTGTTGTGGTTCAACGTACGATAAACACTGTCATTTGCTTTGTGATATGTGCTCATCTGTGATGAGTTTGTTTATATGTTTATCTGTATCCGACCCGCATAAGCTGCGCCCATATTACTCAAATGTCGCGAGCCGTTCGTAAGGACGGTTCGCTTTGTTGTGTAACGAATCCATAAAAAGGAGTGAGCATGCCTATCATCGCAGCGCTCGTTGGCATCGTTTTGGGTGCCATCGCCGCCATTGCCTACATGCGCACCGCCAAGCAGGGTAGTCTTCACGAGGCCGACGAAAAGATCCAGTCGGCACACGCACAGGCTGAGTCCCTGATCGGTGATGCTAAGCGTCAGGCCGAGACCCTCAAAAAAGAGGCTCTGCTCGAGGCTAAAGAGGAGATCATCAAGAACAAGCAGGCCGCCGAGGCCGAGGACAAGCAGCGTAAGAGCGAGATTCGTACGCTCGAGAACCGTGTGATGCAGCGCGAGGAGTCCCTTGATCGCCGAAACGACGCTCTCGACAAGCGTGAGCACCAGCTGTCCAGCCAGGCCGGTCAGGTCGAGAAGCGCTCCCGCGAGCTTGAGGAGCTCTGCGCCAAGCAGACCTCCGAGCTCGAGCGTATCGCCGACCTGACCCGTGAGGACGCCCACAAGGAGCTCCTCGATAAGGTTCGCGGCGAGGTCACCCACGAGGCTGCCACGATCATTCGCGAGTCCGAGCAGCAGGTTCGCGCCGAGTGCCACAAGACCGCCCAGGAGATTCTGTCCCTGGCGATTCAGCGCTGCGCTGCCGACCACACAGCCGAGGTCACCGTTACCTCCGTGCACATTCCCTCTGATGACCTCAAGGGCCGTATCATCGGTCGCGAGGGTCGCAACATCCGGACCTTCGAGCAGGTTTCCGGCGTCAACCTCGTGATCGACGACACGCCTGAGACCGTCGTTCTTTCGAGCTTCGACCCGGTCCGTCGTGAGACCGCCCGTGTTGCCCTCGAGAACCTCATCGCCGACGGCCGCATTCACCCCGCCCGCATTAAGGAGATGTATCACAAGGCTGCCGACCTGGTTCAGCAGCGCGTGCGCGAGGCTGGCGAGCAGGCTGCCTTTGATACCGGTATCCACGACCTGCACCCCGAGATCGTCAAGACCCTTGGTGCCCTGCGCTACCGTACCTCGTTTGGTCAGAATGTGCTTCAGCACTCCCTCGAGGTCTCTGATCTGTGCGGCGTGATGGCTTCCGAGCTTGGCCTGGACGTTGTGACCGCTAAGCGCGCCGGCCTGCTGCACGACCTGGGCAAGGCAATCGACCACGACGTCGAGGGCCCGCATGCCGTCATCGGCGCCGAGCTTGCCCGCCGTTATGGCGAGAAGCCCGTTATCGTTCACGCTATCGAGGCTCACCATGCCGATGTCGACCCCAACACGGTGCTCGATGTCCTGGTACAGGCCGCCGATGCCGTCTCCGCCTCTCGCCCCGGTGCCCGTCGCGAGTCTGCCGAGAACTACATCAAGCGTCTTGAGAAGCTCGAGGAGATTGCCAACTCCCATGAAGGCGTCGAGCGTACCTATGCCATGCAGGCTGGTCGCGAGGTCCACGTCATGGTTCAGCCGGACAAGATCTCCGATGCCCAGTCCACGGTCCTGGCTCACGATATCGCCCATCAGATCGAGGAAGAGATGGAGTATCCCGGTCAGGTGCGCGTCGTCGTGATTCGCGAGTGCCGCGCTGTCGATATCGCTAAATAACATGAGCGACGCGAACGAGCTCATCTCATTTATCGCGTCGATGTCGGGGGAGGGCAACCTTCGCGTCGAGGAGAACCTTGGCGAGGGGTATGTCCGCCTCCGCGTTTCGGAGGCCGAGCGGCGCCAGGCAAAACACGACATTCAGCATGTCGAGGATATCGTCATCGAAATGCTCCGTAATGCTCGCGATGCCGGCGCCGACAAGGTCTATCTCGCCACGACCAAGGAAGATGGCGTCCGCACGCTTGTCTTTCTGGATAACGGTTCGGGCGTTCCGCAGGATATGCAAGAGCGAATCTTCGATGCTCGCGTTACCTCAAAGCTCGAGAGCATGAAGATGGACCGTTGGGGCGTTCACGGTCGTGGCATGGCATTGTTTTCGATCAAGCAGAACACCGACGAGGCCCGTGTGGTCACGTCCGGCGTCGATCTTGGTTCAGCCTTTAAGGTGAGCGTTGCAGCCGACCTCCTCAGCGAGCGTGCCGATCAGTCCAGCTGGCCCCAGGCCGTCAAGGATGAGGACGGACGTTATGTCTGTGCTCGCGGCCCGCATAATATTATTCGCGCTGCCTGTGAGTTTGCGCTCGAGGAGCTGCGTGGTTGCGATGTCTATCTTGGTTCTCCGTCTGAGATTGCCGCGACCCTTTATGCTCAGGCGACAAGTCGGCTCGATACGTCTCGTCTCCTGTTTATTGATGACGAGAGTGAGCTTCCGGTTGTCGATCGTTTAGGCCTTGCCTCTGATGCCGAGGACTTTATCCGTATCTGCTCGGGTTTGGGTCTTGAGATGTCCGAGCGCACGGCACATCGCATTTTGGCAGGGCAGATTAAGCCCGTTCGCGGTGTGACTGCGCGTCTGCTGCGCGAGCGTGATTCGTCCTCGCATGCGCCGGCTCCTGTCGATCTCGCGAAGGATCGTCGCGGGCTACGTATTGCCAAGGATGACATGGCACAGTTTTCGCGTGCTGTGGAGCGCGACTTTAATGACCTTGCCGCCCGGTACTATCTCAACCTTTGCGGCGACCCAAAGATTCGCGTTTCGCGTGATCGAATCACCGTGACCTTCGATCTTGCCAAAGAGGAATAGTGCCTTTACCGAGTCCACTCGGTACGATAAAGTTATTGCAGTTAAAACGTACTTTTAAACGCAGGAGTTTCTTCATGGATTGCCTGAAGGTATCAAGCAAATCATCGCCCGCGTCCGTTGCCGGCGCCATCGCCGGCATGGTCAAGGATGGTGTACCCGTCAACATCCAGTGTGTCGGTGCCGGTGCTGTCAACCAGGCCATTAAGGCCGTGGCTATCGCGCGCGGTTTTTTGATTCCAACCGGTTTTGATATTTCCTGCGCGCCCGTGTTCTCCGATATCCTCATTAACGGGGAGTCGCGCACGGCCATCCGCCTTTCTATCTACGTTCACCAGATCAATCGAGCTGCTATGGATAACGTCGTCATGGATGATGTTAAGCCTGTGGCATAGCTTCTGCTTGCCTCGATTCGCCTCCCTTCCATCGTTAGGACTTATGCACATGGACCAGCGTTCCGTACGCGATATTCTTGCCGGTAAAACCTACTTTATCCGCACCTTTGGCTGCCAGATGAATCAGCACGACTCCGAGCGTGTGAGCGGTCTGCTCGATTCGTATGGTTGCCTCATGGCGCTCGATCCCGAGCATGCCGATATCGTTGTCTTCATGACATGCTGTGTGCGTGAGGCCGCCGATACTCGCCTGTACGGTCAGTGCAATTCCTGCAAAAGCCTGCCGCCTTCGCCTTCGGGCAAGCGTGTGGTTGCCGTGGGCGGCTGCATCGCGCAGCGTGATGGTGAGGGCCTTCTCACCAACGTCGATAACGTTAATGTCATCTTTGGCACGCATTCTATCGCACATGTGGCCGAGCTCATTGCCGAGGCGTTCCTTGACGGCAAGCGTCATATCCGCACCAATGAGCATGAGGATACGGATGCCATGAGCATGCCGTGGCATCGCGAGACCCAGTATCACGCCTGGGTGCCCATCATGACGGGCTGCAATAATTTCTGCACCTATTGCATCGTGCCGTACGTGCGCGGTCGCGAAAAGAGCCGCCCCTTCGAGGAAATTGTCGACGAGGTGACCGGTTTGGTGCGCCAGGGCGTGCGTGAGATTACACTGCTGGGCCAAAACGTTAACTCATATGGTCGCGATCTGTTTGGCAAGCCGCGTTTTGCCGATCTGCTACGTGCCGTGGGCGATACGGGTGTGGAGCGCATCTTCTTCACGTCTTCGCATCCCAAGGATCTATTGCCCGAGACCATCGACGCCATGGCCGAGACGCCTGCCGTTATGCCGCAGCTGCACTTGGCCGTCCAGTCAGGTTCGACACGGATCCTCAAAGAGATGAATCGCCGTTATACACGCGAGGACTATTTGGGCCTGGTCGATCGCATTCGCAACCGTATGCCCGATATCGCGCTCTCGACCGACATTATCGTCGGCTTCCCAGGCGAGGCTGAAGAAGACTTTGAGCAGACGCTCTCGCTTGCCGAGACGGTCCGCTATGCCCAGGCCTATACCTTCATCTATTCCAAGCGCGCCGGTACCCCGGCCGCAGAGATTGACGATCCTACGCCGCATGAGGTTATTCTCGAGCGTTTCAACCGCCTGGTTAAGGTTATCGAGACCACGGCACACGAGTATAACCAGGGTGAGCTCCATACTGTGGTGCCGGCGCTCATTGAGGGAGCGAGTAAAAAGAACGACGCGGTCCTGCTGGGCAAGAGTCCCAAGAATCAGACCGTTCATGCGCCCATCCCTGAGGGCTACAGCATCGATCAGCTTGTTGGCAAGATCGTTGATGTTGACGTTGACGTTGCCAAGACCTGGTATTTGTCTGGCTCCGTTGTGGGCGAGCCGCGCTAATGGTTTCTCCCAGGGCAGGTCTTTCCGCCGTTGCGATCGTCGGTCCGACGGCGGTTGGTAAGAGTGATGTTGCCGACCGTTTGGCAGCTCGTCTTTCGTCCGAAGTGCTGTCGTGCGATGCGATGCAAATCTATCGCGGCATGGACATCGGTACCGCAAAGATGGCGCCCGATGAGTGTACGGCGCCGCTGCGTCTCGTCGACATTGTAGAGCCGGGTGTGGCATATTCTGCTGCGCTTTATCAGGCTGACGCTCGCGCGCATATTGAACGTCTCCTTGGTTCGGGTTGCCTGCCGGTTTTTTGCGGAGGTACGGGGCTGTATCTCAAGGCCGCCCTGGATGAGATGGATTTTCCCTCGGGCGAGCTTGAGGACGATCGTCGCGCGGGGTATCAGGAACTTGCCGAGCGCATAGGCGAGGAAGCGCTGCACGCGCTGCTTGCCGAGCGTGACCCCGAGTCCGCTGCGGTCATCCACCCCCATAATGTTCGTCGCGTGATTCGGGCGCTCGAAATGCACGATGATGGTGTGTCCTACGCGCAGCAAAAGTCGCAGTTTAGTGTTCCGCGCGAGCATTATCATGCTCTATGGTTTGGTCTGACGCGTAATCGCGAGGTTCTCTACGAGCGCATTAACCTGCGTGTCGATCTGATGTTTGAGCAGGGTCTTGTCGATGAGGTCCGCGGTCTTATGGACCAGGGGCTGGGAGATGCCCTGACGTCGATGCAGGCAATTGGTTATAAAGAGATCATTGATGCTTTCAATGGCGTGATTTCTATGGATGAGGCTCGCGAACTCATTAAGATGCGTTCGCGTCGCTATGCCAAACGTCAGCTTTCGTGGTTTAAACGCGATGACCGCGTCGTGTGGTTCGATATGGACGAGTTTACGATCGATGAAGTCGTTGAGGATATCTTTCACCGTATCGAGGCGGCCTAATGGCTCGGTTTCCCCTTGTTCCCACGGCGCCTGAGCCCGAACGTGCCATTCTTGTCGGAGTTGAGTGGCGCGATAACGCCTGGCCGCTTGATCGTTCTCTTGACGAGCTTGAGCGCCTGGCTCATACGGCTGGCGCCCGGTGCGTGGCGCGTTTGTCACAGCGTCTGGTAAAGCCGTATCCAAAATCGTTTATCGGCTCCGGTAAGGTTGAGGAGCTTTGCGGGCTCGTGCATCGTATGGATGCCGATGTCGTTATCTTCGATGACGATTTAACGCCCTCGCAGCAGTCTTATCTGGAGAAAGCTGTGGGCGAACCGGTTAAGATTATCGATCGCACCGCCTTGATTCTCGATATCTTTGGCCTTCATGCTCAGACGCGTGAGGGTTGCCTGCAGGTACAGTTGGCACAGTTGCAGTATTTGCTGCCTCGCCTGCGCGGTATGTGGAGCCATCTTGCCAAGGAGCAGACGCGTGGCGGTATCGGTTCGCGCTTTGGCCAAGGCGAAAGTCAGCTCGAAGTCGACCGTCGCTTGATTCGCAACAAGATTGCCGCGCTTCGTCGCGAGCTTAAGCAGGTCGAGCAGCGTCGCGATGTTCAATCCAAGAGTCGTATCGAGTCGCCGGCGTTTCGCGTTGCACTGGCTGGCTATACCAATGCCGGTAAGTCGACGTTGCTTAATCGCCTGACGGGCTCTACGGTGCTTTCGCAGGATAAGTTGTTTGCCACCCTCGATCCAACGACGCGTTCGTATCGCTTACCTGGCGGCCGTGGCATGACCATTACCGATACGGTTGGCTTTATCCAAAAGCTGCCGCACGGTTTGGTCGATGCCTTTAAATCGACACTGTCCGAGGTGTTGGGTGCCGATCTAATTCTCAAAGTCGTAGATGCGTCTGACGAGGACTATGAGCGGCAGCTGGAGGCTGTCGACCGCGTGCTTGATGAGATCGGTGCCGGCGAGCGTTTGACGCTTACGGTGTTCAATAAAATCGATCTTCTCGATAGCGTTGATCGATTGAGTTTCCGTCGTCGCTATCCCGAGGCCGTTCTGTTCTCAGCCCAGACGGGCGAGGGACTCGACGATCTCGTCGATCGCATTGCTCGCGAGGCAGCTGCCACCGATGTACTGCTTTCAGCCGACATTCCGTATCGTGAAGGTGCGCTCATCACGCTCGTGCATGAGCAGGGGACCCTTTTGCACGAGGAATATCTTGAGGATGGCGTTCGTATTGTGGCGAAACTGCCGGCTCGTATTGCACCGCGGCTCGAGCGTTATCGCACCGAGTAGGCGAGCTCCAAAATGCCCAGTATGATGGGCTGATGCAGCAGATAAAAGGGGAGTGCATGACGTCCAAGGCTGGCGAGCGCCGGCAGGGGGTTGGCGTAGGCCCAACTTGGGGCGGTCTTACCGATTCCCTGCGCTATATGTGCGGCGAAGTATCCTGCAAAATACATAAAGATAAACGGGATGATGGGGTAGTAATCACCTGAGATAAACCCAGGGCTCGGAAATCCTAGCCACGCCAGGTAGGGGACAGGGTAGGTCGTTTTGGGGATGCTCCAGGTGAGGGCGAACAACACAAGGCATAGGGACATGCCCCATCTCGCCGAAATCTTCTTAAGGACGGGATTGGTCAACGCTACGATGCCGGTACATGCGGCCATACAGTAGATGATGCCAAAATTAACCGAATCGTCGACTGAGACAAGTGTTGTTGCCAACCAGACGACGAGTGCTGCTAAGGCGTATTTGGCGGCACGTTTGATATTGTTGCGCGAAAGGGTGCACATCCAACCCGCGATAAATAAGAATACCCAGCTGATGCTGGCGCGCCAGATGTCTTGAAAGACAGTCTGGGTAAACCAGGGCATATCCCAACCGTACAGGTAGGCGAGATCGTAGCAAGCGTGAAAACCAGCCATTGAAATCATCGTAAACCCGCGGACGGTATCAAAGATGGTGATGCGTTTTTGCATTACGAGAACCGGCGCATCAAGCCGACGACTTTGCCCAAGATAACGGGATTTGTTGCATAGATAGGCTCCATGGTGTCATTCTCAGGCTGCAGGCGTACGCGTCCCTGCTCCTTGTAGAACGTCTTGACGGTCGCTGAACCATCAATCATGGCCACGACAATTTCGCCGTTCATGGCACTCTTTTGTTCACGGACGATGATGTAATCGCCATTGAAGATGCCGACATTGATCATTGAGCTCCCATGCACCTCAAGGATAAAGGAACCCTGATCAGTGGCGATTTCGGTCGGGATAGTAAATGTGTCTTCGATATTCTGCTCGGCCAGAATGGGAATCCCAGCCGCGACGCGACCAACGAGCGGTAGTGAGACCGTTCCGCGAGGTGCGGTGGGCTCGTCAGATTTAGAAATTGAGACAGAGGAACCGTCCTCGTTAAAGAGTTCCAGAGCGCGCGGTTTGGTGGCATCGCGCTTGAGTAGCCCGCGCGCCTCCAGGGCAGATAGATGGGCGTGCACGGTGCTGGGGGAGGAAAGGCCCACGGCAGAAGCCATCTCGCGCACGCTGGGCGGATAACCCTTCTCCTGCTGATATTCCTTGATGAAGTCGTAAATTTGCTGCTGACGCTTGGTAATTTTGCGAGCCATCAGGGCATCCTCTCTACCCATGTCAAACAAATGTTCGAATTTTGCTTGACAGGAACAACTGTTCGAAGATAATAATAACCGAACATTCGTTCTCGCGCTAGACATTTTTGTCCGCGCGGCTTGATAAAACTGTTCTCAGCAAAACACGCGAGAGGAGAACATGATGAACGCAACGAATATGGTCCAGGGAAACCTCGCCCTTAAGCTCGAGACGCCTGCAGAACCCACTTTTACGGTTGTTCAGGGTGGCCGCTCCGGCTTTCAGCCTTTGACCGTAAAGCCTGCTTGCAATCAGCAGGCTGCAGTCGCGCCGGCCCGCGTTTCCCTGAAGGTTCCGACGATTGTTGCCGTCGCCGTTGCGCTCACGCTCTTTTTTGTCCTCGCTACGTCGGTCTTTAGCGCTCGTCACGCCGCGTATGCCGAGTCCGTTTCCAACGTTACCTACGAGACTATTCGCGTTCAGCCTGGTGATTCTCTTTGGTCGCTTGCCGAGGAATATCCAATCGAAGGCCTTTCCACGCAAGAGACTTCCGACATGATCCGTAACGTCAATCATCTGGAGCATGGTTCGCTCGCCGCCGGTGCGCATCTTAAGGTTCCTGCTCGTTCGTAATCATTATCGCGCTGCGCATGGTACCCTTGTTATCGTTTAAGAGGAGGTACCATGCGCTGTCCCAAATGCGGTAAGGCACATACCCGCGTCGTTGATTCCCGTATGCAGGAGTCAAATAACACCATTAAGCGCCGTCGTGAATGTTGTTCGTGTAACTATCGCTTTACAACGTTCGAGCGATGCGAAGACCCAATCGAGGTCATTAAGTCGGACGGAACCAAGCAGCGGTTCGATCGCAATAAGCTGCTCGTCGGCTTGATGCGCGCCACTATCAAGCGTGATATCGACACTAAGAAGCTTAATGAGATCATTGATGATATTGAGGTCGAGCTTCGCTCCCGTACGCTTACGGCCGTTACGTCCCATGAGCTGGGCGATATGGTTCTTAAGCGGTTGGCCAAGATCGATAAAGTGGCCTACATCCGCTTTGCCTCTGTCTATCGCGATTTCAAAGACGTCGATGAGTTTCTGCAAGAGCTTGACAAGCTAAGGTGATTCCATGTCCAACATTACCGTCAACATAAAGCGTCTCGACCCCACCGTCGAGCTTCCCAAATACGCCCATCCCACCGATGCCGGTTTGGATCTGCGCTCCAACGAGGACTGCGTCCTGAGGCCCTTCGAACGTCGTCTGGTCTCTACTGGGCTGGCCATCGCCCTGCCCGACGGTTACGCCGGCTTCGTCCAGCCCCGCAGCGGCTTGGCCATCAAGCAGGGCCTGTCTATAGTCAATACGCCGGGCCTCATCGACGCCCACTACCGAGGAGAACTCAAGGTTATCCTCATCAACCTGGATCCCTCCAACAATATCCAAATCAACAAAGGCGACCGCATAGCCCAGCTCGTCATCCAAGAAGTCCCCACGGTTAACCTCATAGAGGTAGACGAACTGGATAAAACCGACCGAGGATTCGGCGGTTTCGGTTCTAGCGGCGTATTGTAATGTCCGCTCACCCGTGGGAGGCCCCTATATATCATTCCATGCTCAAACATTCTCGCTGCGCTGCGAAACTGCGCGTGGAACGATATATAGGGACCTCCCACGGGTGAGCTACGTTTGCATGCCTGCAACTACCGTGTATCTTCGCTGGTAACCGTTAGCATTAATCAATTGGTAAGCCGGTGCGACAAGGGGGTTTCTCCTTTGTCGCACCGGCTTACTAGTTGGATTTCAATTTGTTTTCAAGCAAGAAGCCTCCCGTCCGGGGCTCACCCATATCGTTCCACGCGCAGTTTCGCAGCGAGCGCAGCGAAGCGAGAATGTTTGAGCATGGAATGATATGGGTGAGCCCCGGACGGGAGGGGTTAGTGTGCCCTGCGAAGCGAGAATGATTGAGCACGGGATGATATATAGGGGCCTCCCACAGGCAAGCGGACATTAAGACACTAGCGGATGTGCGCGGGTTTTCCTCCCCAGTAGAAGCGGCAGAAGGCTCGTTTACGTTTTTGGGGCTTGCCTACGAGCTCCATGGTTGCGATGGCGATGTCCTCCGCTGCGCGTGGGCGGCGTAGTACTTCGCCGTTGATGAGTAGGGCTTTGAGTGATTCGGGATGGTCGTGCAGGTGACGTAGGGTAACGATGAGCTCTCGTGCGGTGGTGACATGCATGCTGGCGCCCATGCCGGTGAGCATTGTGGTGTTGGCCTTTTCCTGACCGTATGATTTGCCCAGCAGGATCATCGGCAGATGAGCGCACAGGCACTCGGTGACGGTGAGCCCGCCCGATTTGAGGATTGCCAGGTCGCAGCCGTGCATGAGGGCCGCCATGTCGTCCACGTAGTCCAGAACCGTGACGTTATCGAGCTTCATGGCGTCGAAGAGCGTCTTGAGTCGGGTGGCGTATTCCTTATCCTTGCCCGGTAAAAAGACAAAGTGCATGTCCTCAAAGCTGCGTAAGAAGGGGAGCGTGTGGTCCATCGCGGCACGGAAACGCACGTATGGTTGGGGCAAACTGGCGCCGGCCATCACCAATACGACGGTTTTGTCTATGGGGAGATTGAACTTGCTCAGCTCATCCTCGCGTTTGTAATCGGTATCGAAACCGGCTCGGATGGGGATGCCCGTTATGCGGATCTTTGACTCGGGAACTTTGCGCGGACGCAGCGTTTCGGCCATAAACTCGTTGGCCACGCAGAACAGGTCAGTGTCCTTGTGGGGCCAAAAGCCTTCGACTTCGTAATCGGTCGGCACGCAGATGACCGGAAAATCAATACCCGTGATGACGCGGGCGCCCACAGCGACGTTGGCCGCCGTAATGTGTGTTGCGACCACAGCTATGGGCCTGCGGGACCGGACGTATTCGTTGAAGGCGGGGAACATAATTCGTGACCATGCCGTGCCGCCGCCCCAGAGCAGATGTCCTGTAAGCGTATATCGCCAGGTCAGGTCGTAAATGGGACGCGTGGCGCCGGTAAACGACGCTGCTGTTTTATTACCATCGAACCTAATGCGTCCAAAATCGAGGATATCCAGGACTTCGATCTCAATATCCTCAGGGATTCCCTTGGTGCCGCGGATAAGGTCAAATGCTTGTGCAATCGCGTTGGCGGCTGCTTTGTGGCCCGATCCAACCGATGCGTGCACAATGGTTACCAGGGATTTTTGTGCAGGTAAATCGGTCATTTGCTCCGGTTGGGGAGTGGCTTGCATGGGCAGGGGAGCGCTATTGCTCGTCTGCGTTTGATCCATCGATAACTCCCCTTCAGCTTTGTTACGCGATTTAACATTGTAGTGCATGAGTGTCATGTTCACGTAAATTTGGGTATGAGCGCAAAGAACGTCAATGTATCGACGAGAGGATATTCCATGACTACCGATCAGCCGATTGATGTTGCGATTATCGGTGGCGGCCCTGCGGGCTATGCTGCGGCCATTTATGCGGCGCGCTCCAACCTAACGACGACCGTGATTGAACAGGGCATGTCGGGCGGACAGATCGCCACGACCAATGAAGTCGAGAACTATCCGGGCATTCCGCTCTTGAGTGGCGCCGAACTCGGCGAGCGTTTTCAGCAGCATGCAGAGGGCCTGGGAGCGCAGGTCGCATGGAGCATGGTTACGGGTATCGATTACGATGCCGATGCAGCGCTGTTTACGGTGCATCACGACATGGGCGATACGCTGGCCTCGAGCGTTATCGCTTGCATGGGTGCCACCCCGCGTCCGGCAGGTTTCGCTGGCGAGGATACCTATCGCGGTCGTGGCGTTTCATATTGCGCAACATGTGACGGCATGTTCTTCCGCGGCAAACAGGTCTTTGTAATCGGTGGTGGCAATTCGGCATGCGAAGAGGCACTGTTCCTGTCAGACATTGCCAGCAGTGTGACCATCGTGCTGCGCCGCGACCAGTTCCGTGCGCCTGATGGTGTTGTTCAGAAAGTACTCAAAAAGGACAATATTACAGTTAGGTACCAAACTAGTATTGTTGAGCTTTCTGGTGAAGCGATGCCCACGACAATTACGTTCAAGGACAATGCAAGCGGTAAGACGCATGCTGAGACCTTTGAGCCTGGCTCGTTTGGCATCTTTGTCTTTACCGGGACGCAACCCCATACCGAGCTTGTTGAGCATCTTGTCGATCTGGCGCCTGATGGCGGCATTCTGACTGATGAATCCATGGCGACCCGCACGCCAGGTCTATTTGCTGCTGGCGATATCCGTTCCAAGCGCTTACGTCAGGTTGTGACCGCCGTTTCTGACGGAGCCATAGCAGCAACGGGCGCATACGCGTTTCTCCGCGGATAAGTACGATAATATATCTTATGTAAGGTTGTTATTGATTAACTAAATGGCGGGACGATGCATCAGTGCGCTGTCCCGCCATTTTCTTGCCGGCTATGTGGTATGCAAAACTAGATAACGTAGAATACAATATAGAAAATGAACGGAGGACCTTTATGAACCACGTTAAACACGTTATTCCGATGTCTGATTCGTCGGTCAGCATTAAACCTGAGGATATTCAGCCCACTGTGCTGCCCGATGCATTTATTCAGTCCGATATCGTGCGCAAACTTAATACGTTGAGTCTGCCGCGCTATAACCAGTTGCCCAATGTGACGCTCTACCGCGACCAGGTTATTGAGTATGTTACGCTGTGGATGGAGCCGCTGTCCATTTGCGTTGAGCAGCCTATCATTACGCCATCGATGATCAATAACTACGTAAAGGTCGGCCTAGTGCCTGCTCCGGTCAAAAAGCAATATGGCCGCGAGCAGATTGCCCGCCTGATCGCTATCTGCATCTTTAAGCAGGTGCTACCTATTGCTGCGGTGCAGGCACTCTTTAACATTCAGCGTTTGAGCTACGATGCCCCGACGGCCTTTGATTATGTGGTCGATCAGCTCGAGGCATCGATTCGTGCGGCGTTTTCCGTCGAGCAGACTCCCGTGCCCGATACGGCGCATCAGGTAACGCGTGAGTCGCTGCTTGTGCGTAGCGCGGTATCGTCCTTCGTTTCGAAGGCGTACTTGATGAGCTATCTCAAGTTCAACGGGTTTAATAGCTAGCCGACGTATAAAACGGGCGGGACAAAGAGCCATCTGTCGCTTTGTCCCGCCCGTATTTTTGCTTGGTTGGACTTTATTTGCCCGAAGCTACGCCCATGCCGTAGCCGATGATGAGGCCGTGCATCTCGGCGTAATAGGAATCCAGGCCGTTGCAGGGCATGATGATGGTCTTGGAGCCGGGCCAATGCTCGACTATGCGGTCAGTGAGCGCCTGGGCTCCAGCTTCGTTCTCAACGTGATCTATGACGACCTCACCGCCCGTAAAGCCCTCGGCTTCCATAGTGTCGATGATCTTGTTGAGCATCTTTTTTTCGCCACGCGTGTGCCCGACGAGTTCGATTTTACCGGCCTCACTCGCCGTGCCCAAAATGCGGATATTGAGCTTGTTGGCAATGACGCCGGCTGCCTTAGGGATACGTCCGGCTTTGGCGAGGTTTTCGTAATTGCACAAACTGAAGAGGATTTTGCTGTTCTGTTCAAGGCTATCGAAGCATGCGCAAGCATCCTCGAATGAGACATTCGGATTGCTTGCAAGATAGCGGTCGAACAGCAAGAAAATGAGGTCCATTTTGCCGCCAGCTGCGCGTGAATTGACTAGATGAATCTGTCGGTCGGGCTCCTCGGCAAGAACCATATCGCGAGCCGTGGCTGCCGCGTTGTAGCTGCCCGACACGCCCTCAGAGATCGGCATGCAGATGGTCTTGTCTGCCAATTTGAAGAGCTCGGCCCACTCCCCTACGCTGGGACAAGCGCTCGAAGAAGCGTTCGTCTCCGCCTGAACAGCGCAGTTGAGCTCATGAACATCGAGCGAAAGGTCATCGACGAATTCATGCTCCCCCACTCGAATTTTGAGGGGCGCAAATGCAAAGGTGGTATGGGGCGCGGTCGGTTGCCAATCGCGGAGGTTGCAGCTTGAATCGGAGATAAGTGCCCAGCTCATAGAGGGTCCTTTCTAATCGTTCCCATTCAATTATAGCCATCTTGCAGACCGATTGGGCCGCTATCTAGTATTCAAAACTAGATAGCGGACTGCACTAAAGGCAAAAGAATGGACCCCATGACTCAAAGCCACGAGGTCCATATCCGTTTGCTTTATCTGAATACTTAGTAGCGCACGAAAATGTAGTTATTGTTCATGCCGGCGGCAACGGAGCTGATGATGACACCCGTGTTGTAGTCGGAAGCATGAATCATCTGACCACCACCGATGTAAATGCCGGTGTGGTACGAGTTGACCACAACGTCACCGGGCTGCGGATCGGACACACGCGTCCAGCCCATAAAGGTACCCGTGGTGCCCAGGCGGCAATAGCGACCAGTGAGGCAATAGCTAACAAAACCAGAGCAGTCGAAGCTGTTCGGGCCAATTCCGCCCCAGGAATAAGCGCAACCAAGCTTACTGTATGCACGCGAGACAACAGAACCGCCGTCGACGGACTGGCTCGGAGCAGAAGGCGTCGGAGCCGGAGCAGGCGTGGAGGGCTGCGGCGTCGGAGCAGGTGCCGGCGTAGGAGCCGGAGTGTTGCCGCCCTGGTTGTTGTTATTGCTGGTCTGGCCACCGTTGTTGGTGTTCTCGGTCGTACCGGCAGTCTCGTTGCTCACCGTGGCCTTCTCGGCGGTGCTGGCGTTGATGCCGGCCTGCAGCGCGGCGTTGGCCTCGGCCTCGGCGGCAAGCTCGGCCTGCAGCTGCGAATCCAGGGAGTTTACGACGCTCTGGGCTTCAGCCTGCTGGGCGTTAAGCTCGTCGACCTTCTTTTGCGTGGCGGCGACGTTCTTCTCCTGCTCGGCCCGCTTATCGGTGAGCTGCTGCTTAAGCTCCTTGACCTCTTGAATGGTCTGAGCTTGCTTATCGGAAACTTTGCCGTAGTAGAACAGACGGTTGAGCATATCGCTCAGGTCATCGACACCCGTCAGAACCTGAAGCAGGCTCAGACCGCCGGTTTTGTACTCGCCGGCGACATAGGTCGAGAGCTTGGCCTGACCATCGGCGATCTCCTGCTGCTTTTGCGTGATCTCGCCAGCAGTCTGATCGAGCGCCTGCGTCTGCGTTGCGAGCTCATCGTAAATCTGCTGGGTTTGGGTACCGATCTGCTCGAGCTTCGTACGAGCAGCGGCAAGGTCGGATGCGGTATCGGCGTAGGCAGGAGCCGCGAGGCCCAAGCCCAAAACACAAGCGAGGGTTGCCGTAGCAGCGCAGCGTGCCATGTTTTTGTGCGTGTTTGCTGTGCGCATGTAGCTTCCTTTCCAGTAACTAAGGGTAACGGCTAGTCCACCGTCACCAGGCTAAAGAGCTCCACATCGTCATCAGACGGCGTGAGCTTCTCGCGCGGGTTGAGAAACGCAAGCTCAAGGATACAACCGTAACCGACAAGCTTTGCGCCCATATCTCGCACCAGTTTACCTGTTGCCTCGACGGTTCCGCCCGTCGCGACCAAGTCGTCCAGAATCAACACGGTATCTTTAGAGCTGATAGCGTCGGCATGGATCTCAATGGAATCCGTTCCGTACTCGAGCTCATAGCTCTGGCTCACAGTCTTGCGCGGTAGCTTGCCCGGTTTACGTGCGGGAACAAAGCCGGCGCCAAGGGCTACAGCTACCGGTACGCCAACCATAAAGCCGCGAGCCTCGGGACCCACGACCTTGGTGATTCCCATGCCGGCAAAGTGCTCGGCGAGGGCATCGGTCATGGCTTTGAGCGCCTCGGGATTGCCAAAGAGCGGCGTGATGTCTTTAAAGATGACTCCGGGCTCGGGATAGTCGGGGATGTCGACGATTTGAGATTCGAAGTCGTACATTGCATGACCTTTCAATGGGTTCCCGAAATTTCAGCAGCGGTTATTTGCCCGCGGTGGCGGTGCCGGATTGCGAAGGGGGGACGACCTTGAGCGGCTTGACGAGAGAATCCTCGTGCGAAGCCGGCGCGGCTATCTCTTCGTTTTTGGCCTTGGTGGACTCGGAGCGAGTGATTTCCTCATCGAGTGCATCGATGTCGGCGTCCTCGACCACGGCGTTGAGCGACTCAAAAACGCGGTTCTTGAGCAGTGCAGTGTGCACACCTTCCGTTAGGTCGTGAAGCTTCTTAAACGCACGTTCGAGCTTGGCGTCGCGCTCGTCATCGGAGGTATCCATTCCGAGCATGCTCACGAGCACCTGCTCAAACATGGAGGACTCGCGGTTGGCGGAAGACACGTACTGACGCAGGTTGCGCGGCTCGATATGGAAGCGTGACAGCTCGGAGCAGTAGCGGATGATCGGGAAATCTCGGCCATCGACGAGCTCACGATTCTGCGGACTCTTGATGATGCGAATGAGGTCGTTCTCAGCGAGCGAGCGGATAAACGAAATCTCGACGCCCAGCATATCGGGAATGGTCTCGATGGGATGCAGCTTTTGCTTAGTCTCCTTGGGCTCCGTCTTGAGCGGAACATCGGACAGCAAGCCCACCTCGTAGGCGAGCGTTGACAGGTCCGTGGCGTTTTCCAAGCGCTGCTTAATCACGTTGAGCGGCATGTAGCGAGTCTTCTGCAAGTGCAGAATGACCTCTAGGCGATCAACGTCCTCCTTGGAGTACTGACGGTATCCCTTAGGCGTACGATGAGGGGTAATGAGCCCCTCATCCTCTAGAAATCTAATTTTTGAGTTCGAAAGATCGGGGTATGCGCCTCGAAGTAGGTTGACGACTTGGCCGATACTCAGATAGTTGCGTTCGGCCATGCCCTACTCACCGGTTTCGATGCGCTCCGGCGTGCTCTCGTGGTAGATGAGCGTAAACGTACCGATCTGGACGGAAGAACCGTCGTGCAGCGGGGCCGCGTTGACTATGGCACCGTCGACCCAGGTGCCATTGAGCGAGCCCAGGTCCTCGATGCGAGCGCCGAGGCCCTCGCGGATAATGCGCGCGTGGCTGCGCGAAACGGTCATGTCATTGAGGAAGATGCTGTTCGCAGGATCGCGGCCGATGGTGGTCACTTCGTCCTCGAGCTCAAAGGCGGCACCAGTCTGCGGACCCTTGACGATGGACAGAACGGGGGCGGTGATGCGCACGTTGGCCATGAGGTCGGGAACGGTGACGTCGCTTGAAGGCACGCGGAATACGCAGGTAGCGTCAGCAGTCTTATCATTCTGAGACATATTGTTAACCATGTTGTCCATGACAACCCCTAACTTATCGCGGACGTGCCGCAAATAATGAACCGTACGTAATCATACCCCAACGAATCAGTCTTCGATTTCAGGGTTCAGAAAGTCGATGTCCTCGTCCTCGGGATGCGCGAGAGCCTGTTTAATGGCCACTCCGCCCTTAATGGAGTAGATGACAGCCGTGAGCATGGAGAAGATCACGCCGCCGTACACAAAGAAGATGCCGAGGGGCACCGAGCTTCCGTTGAGGCCCGGGAAGGCCGTGAGGGTTGAAGGTAAAAGTTGCAGGCCATCAACAACGGGGAACCCGAGCAGCATGAGCGAGAATCCGGTCATGAGCAGCGCTGTGGCAATCTTTCCGGGGAAGACGACATCGATGGGGCGACGGTGATAATGACGCACGATAAGCGTGCCGATGCCCAGATAGATGTCGCGGCCAATAATGAGCACGCAGACCCAGATGGGTAGCTCTCCGCGGACCACCAGGCCAAGTACGCCGGTGAACAGCAGCGCACGGTCGCAAATGGGATCCATGACCTTACCGAGCCACGAGACCGTTTTAGTCATGCGGGCGATCTGACCGTCCATCCAGTCGGTGGAGGCGGCAACGGCGTAGATAACGATGGCGATGACGCGGTTGTTATCCGTCACAAACAGGTACAGAAATACCAGGGTGAGAATCAGGCGCGTAAAGGTAATGAAATTGGAGATCGTAAAGATCTTATTCGACGGGTAATCGGAAGTGCCGATAAGCTCCTTTTTGATCTTCTTTTTGATGCCCACAGGACTCCCCCGCTGGTTAACGACAAAACTTTCGATACTATACCCGTTCCGGCGATGTCTATCCAGCGCAGCCATAGAGAGTCCAGACATGTGGAGGGCGCTATTAGGCGGGGGATTTCGCATTCGTGTACATCTGCCTCCAAACATGTCGAAAAATGTCGATTTTGGTGGCTAATGTACACGTTTTGATTCGGTGATTACATCGATCGGGAACGTTGTTACTTTAAGCAAAATAATCATGGTGATTAAAACAAAAAAGGTCAGGCACTAAGTGCCTGACCTGCAAACTTCTGGTCGGGACGACTGGATTCGAACCAGCGACCCCTTGACCCCCAGCGAGGTCAGAATGACCCTGACCTGTGCTTATTTTGTTAAAACACGCGCAGATAGCGCAAGTAGCGCATTTCCGCATTTGCAAATTTTACCAGCTCAGCGCGGTCTGTCCAGATAGCATATTTTCGGCTTCGAGGAGCGCGGTGCAGCCGATGATTTAATCAACGGGGGTAGGAGCCCCGAATCGTCGCCTCTCCGGGTTCCCGCAGGTGGGCCCGCCTGTTTCTAATCAACTGCGGATTTAGGAGCAGACATGCAGAACGAGAAATGCAGCAATAAAACCTTACGCGTATGCGGAGCCGGCGGCGTGAGGAAGAACAAGGGCAAATGGCAGGCTGTCGTGACGGTGGCCGACGAGATGACCGGGAAGAAGGTCCAGAGGACCAGGAACACCCGCGTGCCCTGCCTGAAGCAGAGCGCGCGGGGAAAGGCGGCGGCGATGCGCGTCCTCGCGGAATTCAGGTCGGAGGTCGAGCTGGAACTCGCCGAGGCCGAGGAGGCGAGGGCCGCTATCGGCGCCGGGCTTCCCGGCGAACAGCGGGATGACTACGCCGCGCTGCCGCTTTCCGAGGCGCTCGAGAAGTTCATCGACTTCTGCCTGGAGATGAACAGGATCACCCCGACGACCCGCGACGACTACCACTACAGCGCCCTGCACATCGAGCGAGACGAGCTGGGTCTGGTCCCCGCGAACGAGGTGACGACCGACGACGTCAACGCGTGGTCGAGGCGCAGGATCGCCCTGGGCACGGCGCCGGACACGCTCAACAAGTCATTCAAGCTCGGCAAGCGGCTCTACGCCGTCCTGCTGAAGCGCAGCAACGACACGATCGGGAGGAACCCGTTCGACGGCGCCCTCGCGCCCAGGGTCATCGCCAGGCCCAGGAACGCGCTGCGCTCCGACCTCGTGCCGAAGCTCAACTCGGTGACCTCGATGATGCCGGACTCGACCTTCAGGCGGGCGGTCGTGCTCGCCCTGCACACCGGGATGCGCATCGGCGAGGTCTGCGGCCTGCGCTGGTGTGACGTCGACTTCGAGTCGGGGCTCATCACGGTCAGGCACTCGGTGGCCTACGTCAAGGACAGGGGCTCCTTCATCAAGGACACCAAGAACCACGACCTGAGGACGATCCCCGTCGACCCGGTGGGCCTGCTCCCCTTCCTGAAAGAGATCCACGAGATCGATTCGCAGAGGCTCCGGGAGGCATCGGCCCTCGGCCTGCGCGACCTCGCGGACAGCTACGTCGTGTCGCGGCCGGACGGCTCCTTCGCCACCACCAGTTACATCCGCAGGGCGTTCAAGACGTTCTCGGAGACCAACGGCCTCATGGGCACCAACGACGAGCTGATCACGTTCCACGGCCTGCGCCACACCTTCGCGACGCAGTGGATCCGCCACGGCGGCGACATCAAGGCGCTGCAGTCGATCTTCGGGCACAAGGACGCCATGGTCACGCTCAACGTCTACGCCGACATCGAGCCGATGTCCAAGATCCAGAACATGCTGCGCGTGTTGCCGAGCCTGTGGCGAGGCTACCTCGGCCTGAGGGTGGACCCCGGCCCCATGTTCCAGCAGAAGATCCGCGAGGCGATCGAGACGCTCGAGGCGTTCGGCTACGGCATCTCCGAGCCTGACGACCGCAACGTCCTCATCCGCGACGTTCAGACGATAAGCCGCCTCTACCCCACCGAGTACGCGGCAGTGCTGGGGGCCATCCCGACCGAGGCGACCGTGGTCGAGTAGAGGCTGAGACATGCGCTTTCCCAAATCCGTAGCGCAAGTACGGGAATGTGGAATAGCGTTCAGATATATTCTACCCGGTCATCTCGGTGACGCAAATGCGGCACGGGTTTCCGCGAACGCGGATGCCCGTGCCTATCTTTTTATGATTGTGAATACGCCTGCGCGAATGTAGATGAAGCCCCGCGGTTCAGGCCGGGGATTTTCAGCCGCGCCGCCCGATTTCGAATAAAGGCCTGCAAATGCAGACGGCTTTCGGGGGGCCCGACGGCACCTCTCTCAAAAATGGGAGCATGGCCCGAGGGCGCCCATGGGCGGCCCTCCCGCCGTTCGGTTGGGCGGCGGCGTGTAGCCCCGTAGGCGTGTAGCCGTGTAGCGGTGTAGTGCGCTGCGGATGTAGACCTGTGGCGGCGTATGCCGAAACATATTCCCAATCCGGGAATGCACTTATATATAAGTGCAATCGTCTTGCCATAGACGGGAAACCCGTCGGCCGGGCGGGACCGGAGGGCCGGGCGGCGAATGCGAAAGGCCGGATGCAGCCGATGCCCTGAATGAGGTCCCAACACATGGGAGGGGCAGGTGAATCCATCTCTTTGGCCGCTCCCGAGGGCATGGATTTCCCAGCCCTCGCCCCCGAGGACATCTTGCAGACGATTCGCAGGTCTCCGAGCGGTAGGTACCTGATGGAGCAGAGGGCCGCGCTGGCGTAGTTGCCGCACTTCGACGATATGGACGATGACGAGCTCCGCCAATTCGCCGCCCAAGTCAGGCCGTGATTTTATAGAATTCAGGGAGGACCGCTGTCACGTTCGCCGTTTAAGAAGGTGCCGCTTTGAAATATCTCGTCGAGGATTTCGATGATCCGGCAGATCCCGTCCAAGACTACGCCGAGGCCAAGCAAATCGTCCGAAAAGTACTCGGCTCCCACCCATCGGTGAGACAAGCTGCCACATGGCCATGGAAGCCTCATTTATTTGCGAAGAACATCGGCTAGCCGCAGGATTGAAATCATCGACCGATAAGTGAGTTCCACCTTTTCGCCCGCAAGCAGTCGTTTCGAGCCAATCTCATCTAGCCCCACAAGCCGAGAAAACAGCGGGCCGCTCATCGTGCCCTCGTCAATTGATTCCCTTATGGTCTTCAAAACGTCCGTATCATGAAGCGATGCCGAGCTGTAGGGGGCAACACGAGCGGAACTCTCAATTAACGACGAGACAAAAGGATGGAGATGCTTTGGACATAGTCCATCAAACACCACATTCCCATTGTCATCCGAGCCGACCAGGCGCCAAGTATAATGATCGACCCAGTCATCTCCGTCATATATGGCGTCCATGAGCAACTTCCCGTCTAGAGAGAGAAACCTATTTGGACATCGGGGCGCAAGACCGCAATCCATATCGGGCCTGCAGCAGCTCCAACCCAACGCACCACATAGGTTCCCTTTCGTACATGTGTATCAATCTGCCCCGAAATGCCGGTGAATGCAATTCTAGACCCGTTTGTCGGATAGCAATCGACGTATTCTTGATGGACATGACTATTCGTCACAAATCATTCAGCGTATCGCCGGGGTTCCAGTAATACTCGATGCATCGGGATGCCCTCATTCCCCATTTTTCGAAGTTGAATATGATGACAGGACGACTAGGTTTACAAGTCAAGCAAGTTAATAATCTATGTGGTCAATATAATGCCGTTAAACCCGCATATCGATACCGTTCAGCCATTCGCCTCGCCCCCGCCGCACGTATCTTCATCCGGTCTGTTACTTTTAATCTAACAGTTCTTTGAGGAATGCAGGTGCTTCTGAATGTACTGTCGACTTCTTCTCAAACTAATCCTAAGAGACAAGGCCGTATGGATTTCCACGCTCGTTCTCGCCGCAGCCTTTTCCGTCCCCATTGCGTTCAATTCACCCATCTACGGGCCCTTCTTTATGAAGCAGGGCATGCAGGGCTTTGTCGACGCATTCAATACGCGCGCGCCCCAGGCCAACGGCACAGACCTATCGCCAGAGCAGCAAGCTGACGCGGAGCTTGCAAGATACGCGAACGCCGCCCTCGCCGCTCAAACCGACGCCGCCTTTCTCGACTCTGCCGAGAGCTACTACGCGCTCATGGGCGAAGGCTTCCAATCCGGGTCCATCGTGGGAGACCGAGAGACCAATGACGCAGACCTCGCGTATTGCCGTGCCCTGAGCAGCTCCGGCATCACGGATATCCCGGCCTCCGCAAACGACCTGCCGTTCCTCTCCTTCCTGCCCTACGCCATTGCCACGGCGCCGTCCTTCCTTCCCTTCATCCCCTTCCTTCTCTCGTCGATACTCGTGCTCGGCGCCACAAGGCCCGGGACCCTGGCGGCAAAGGCGCCCGTGCCCAAATTCCGGCGCCTTATCCAAACCGTGTTTTCGATAATTGGCGCGGGGACCGCGATGCTCCTCGCCGGCCTTGCACCCGGGGGCATTTACGCCTCGGTCCTAAACGGCTTCGGGCAGATCGGGTACCCGATCGCCTTCTTCCATGACGGCGCGCTCACTACCACGACCGCGGGAAACGTCTTCACGACCATACTTCTCGCGCTGCTCGCGGGTGGAACCTTGATATCCGTTTTCTCCGTCGTCCTATCGACCGCAACGAGGCGCGTCCTCGCGGGCCCCCTTACCTCCGCGTTGCTTGTCGCGGCCCCGGCATTCCCGTTATTGTCCGATTCGGCACTGGGGCATAATGCCGCGCTCGAGCTCCTGCCGCTGGCCGTGTTCTCGCCTATCGAGGCAACGGGTTACGTAGGATGCTTCCCGACAGAATTCATTGGCTCCGGTTCGGGCGGCGCATCGATGCTTGCCGTGGCCCTGGTATACGTCGCGGTCCTTTTCGCGGTCGGCGCCGTTGTGACGCGTTCGCCCAAACAGGCTGGACCCGCTAAAAAGCACCATGGGCTCGAGCTCCTGGACGTGAGCGTGGGATACGGGAGCACGACGATACTTTCGATCGGATCGCTTTCCTTGGGCCCGGGAACGGCGGCGGGGCTCGTCGCTCCCAACGGCTCGGGGAAAACCACCCTTCTTGAAGCGCTGTCGGGCCAATTTCCCACCCGCATCCGCTCGGGAAGCCTGTTGGCAGACGGAATCTACCAACGTCGATCAGCCGAATTCGCAGAACTCGTCTACCTGAGCTCTTCGGGCGGCGCGGATCTCTACCCCACGCTATCGGCCCGCGAGCACCTCTCTTTCGTTAGGGAGGCGTGGAAATCGGCCGCCGACATCGACTCGCTCTGCAACTCCCTCGGAATCTCCCCATATCTCGACAAGCCGACCCGTAAACTCTCGACAGGAATGAAGCAGCAGGTAAAGCTTGCCATGGCGATAGCGACCGATTGCCCGTACCTCATCCTCGATGAACCTCTGAACGGCCTCGATCCGGGAAAACGGAAAACCTCCTGCGACGCGATGCGCAGCGAGGTGGAGCGGGGACGCAGCGTGCTCATCTCAAGCCATCTGCTCGACGACCTGGCAGACCTCACCGACTCGTTCTACTTCATCGAAGACGGCACGCTCGTGGAAAAGATCGAGTCGTCCTCGCAGACGCTCAAGCAGGAATACCTCGATACATACGAGGGAGGTGAATGACATGATAGGCAAGAGCTATGCAAAGATAGCGATTGTTGGCTTTGTACTTTGTCTTGCAATGGTGCTATGTGCATCATTTGCGAGGTATAGGTCCGAGCAGTCGTTCATCGATGGCGCTGAAAATGGGTTTGGCATAGACGGGATGTATGTCAACGATGGCGCGACCAGACCGTCTATGGCGATTCTTGCAGGCGAAGACATGGAATGGCAAATCTGTAATGACGATGGCTCTTGTATGAGTGGTCGTTTGGCCGCAACGAGCGATCCGAATTCGTTTGATCTTCTCGACAATGATGGATCGGATTGCGGTTCAGTTCACCTGTCGTATGCATCACGAGACGGGATGGACGGCATTCTCTACGTCTCCCACGAGACTGGCGATTTCAAGATGCGCAGGACTAACCGAGTGCCGGCTTTTATCGAGGAGTGAGAATTCCTGGCGGTCTGCCGATCAGGCCGCCAGGGTATCGAACCCCGCATTCATCCGTATACACACGGATGAATGCGGGAAATGCCCGGATGAAGTTGATAATCAAGGAAACAAAGTCGTTCTGCCTGGGACGGCTTTGGCCTGGTCTTTAACTACAACATCGCAATCGACACTTATCAGCTCGCTCAACGCGCATGGCCAGATCTCGGACGCTGGTGCATGGAGGACCTTCGAGATTTGCTGGACATCCAAAACGACGACGCGCACCGCGTGCTCGCCGGCTGCGAAGACGAGATGGCTGTCTACAATGCGATCAGAAACGGCGTGAAGTCCGGAGATCTTTCTGTGGAACTGCCGCGCCGTCGCGCGAGCCGACCGGGCGACCCGGGCAATCTGGCCCCGGATCTCCCGGTCGTATTCCTACGATATCGCCCCTAGATCACCAATGTGTCAGATAAAGAATGAGGCAATGGCTATGATCACGCCTACGGCAGATGCAGCGACTGCGCCTTTTTTCCTCTCCTTTAGTCCGACGAATAGGGTTGCCGTAAAGTAAAGGGCGGAAATGCAGTCTATGGCAAGCAAAACGAGTTCCTTGGGCGGTTTCAGCAAAAGGTCGCTAGCAAAGAGTAATGCAAGCAGGGCAAAGCCGATTGTGACCAAGTATCTTGATTGATTTTGCGACAGCATGGCAACTGCCTTTCAGAACATGCAAGTGAAAAGTCGGTACGATGTCATTGCGGTTGCAAACAAGCCGCCGTCAGGACCGGTTGTCACGAGACCGGCGATAACGCATTTTCTCGGTTTCCAGCTCATGACAGACCCCTCTCTCATGGTGCAACGCATACATTATGAGATATGCACATTATCTCGCTAATCAATTTCAATATCCATCATCCAACTAAAGAATACTGACTCACTGGTTCAGCGACGATGCGTTTTTACCCTCGCGTTCCCACTCGCCGCGTCGGCGGTCGGAAGGGTCTCCGTCTCGCAATCAGCGACCTTGTAACCGTATCTGTCGAGCCAGGCGGCAAGCACGTCCCAATCGACGCGCTTCCAGTCGCCGCCCGGCGCGTGCTGCATCACGAGGCCTCCGGCGACCATGAGCGCGTGGATATGCCCTCCTTGCAGGTCAGCGATGATCCCGCCGGTGCATACGATGCCAGGTCGCTGTGCCGGCATGGCGCAAACGTATTGGGCTTTGTGCCCCTTTTGGCAACTTTAGCATGGCTGTAGGTTAAACCAACCCACAGCCATGAGCACGTTAACGTAGTACTATGCTAATTACACGGAGAAGGCAGGGGTATTTTTCTTTGGCGAATAAATTTGTATTTCATGGCAAGGGGAGTGGCGTTAAGGTTTTCATCGCTATATCAGTTGCCGTGTTCGCATTCTCTGCGCTATTTCTAAAAGTGGAGCGTTGCCAAAAAGATAGCGGAGGTGACTATTCACATTTGTGGTTCGTGAGCGGATTGGTGTTGAACGTTGACAGCTCTGGCGATTTTACCATGTCGGTCGAAAGCGAAGATCCATATAACGACGGGTCTGATCGTCTGACCATTCTGGTTGATTCAGAACATACGCGCTATGTAAGCGATAGCCCCGTGAGCGTTGGGTCTAGAGTCAAGGTAGGCTATTTTCTCGATTCCCGAAAGAAAAATACGATTCGCTGCTCTTCTGTGGATGTGTTGGAATAATTTTTGAGTAACTATCAGTAAAAAGCTGCGAGCAAAGGCCGCTCCACGTGGGGCGGCCTTTTTGGTGGATAGACGTTGCGGAGGATGATTGATTGACGTTTTTACTCCGCATGGAAATCGAGTGAGGATTCTGTTCCGCGAGGGGCGTGTTTTGAGGCTCTTGGCGGTACGTAATTCTCGTTCGGCGTCTTGACGGGACAAAACCCTCGGTTGACTTTTTGAAGCGTCCCTAGAATCACTGTTACGATAAAAACGGGGGGGGGGGTAACTCCGCGGACACGGCCTAGCGCGCTGCCATCCAGTGCCGATTCTGCCATACTCGCAATTCGGCGAGGATGAGGAGTATGAATTGATCGGGGCTTATAGGACAAAATGTGTGTCCTATAAGCCCCAAGGATGACGATTCCAATACGGATGACGACACCAAAACCGGCATCGACGGTTCCATGGACGATTCGGAATCCAAATAGGCCCTGTTAGTTGATCTACTTCTTTGCCGGTGACGTATACGAAACCGCTATACCCGCGGCAATTGCCATGAGACAGCTCGCGATGAATCCGAACTCATACTTCAAAACGTTTGTTGCGGTCAGGGCGATAATCAACACGGTCGCAATTTGCAGAATTATCATTATTGCGAAGAGATTGATTCCTTGTTTGGCCGAAGTCGCTGAGTGAGTTTGGCTTTGTTGATTCAGGTTGTAGCTGACAACAAAAGCGACCAGTTCGCTTGATACGGGGCCGACTACATAGAAAAAGATTGCGTCAATGAAGCCTATAGTGTTGTAAGTTGTTTCGCCGGAAAAAACAGCGTATAAAGCATATCCAAATCTTGGCTGATTCATGTATGAGTACGAAAAGACGAAGAGCGTCAATATTGCTACTACCAGAAGTGCATTCAGGACAAATCGTTTGCTTTTCATCGATCGCTCCTTCCGGGTGACTCTTATTTGTAATTCTACAGCATCCATTTGTTTTTCAAAGAATTTGACTGTCCTAAATAACATGCACTTTCGCTGGAGGGTCGCTGTTTGGCGGCCCTCTTTTTTGCACAGGCGCGGTGGGATGGTAATAATCGGGCGGGAGTCAGCCGCTCTGATAGAATCGTCCTTGCTGTCAGCAGCCCTCGTGCCGGGCAGAGCCCTCCATCCGATGGGAGGTGATGCCCATGACCGATTTCACTGAGCTCGTGAAGCTCCTGACTGCTATGGTCTCGCTCCTCACGGCCCTTGTCGTCCTTTCCAAGGCACTCAAGCAGGGTTCGAAGCCCAAAAAGAAAGGCCACCGTCGCTAAGACGATGACCCAACTTCATTAAGCAACGGCTCTGCCCAGCTCTCTACAACTTGGGCTGCCGTCGGCACCATTTTACCCTCCTGACGAGGAATTCGTCCATATTTCAAAAACCAAATTGCGTTTGCTATCGAAGCCTTGATTATCAACTTCATCCGAACACCTCCCACATTCATCCGCACATGTGCGGATGAATGTGGGAACCCGATACCCTGAGGGCCGGGCCGGCCGGCCCCGGGAGATCGGAGGACGGCATGTCCGGAAAGAAGAAGAGTGGCTCCGCGAGGGCGGTCCCGAGGGCCTACGGAAGGCTCACGAGGCACGAGCGGGACACGGTCCAGAGGATGCTGGAGCGCAGGGCGTCGTGCAGGGAGATCGCGAGGGAGCTGGGCAGGTCGCCCTCGACGGTGAGCGCCGAGGTGGCGTCGCACAGGTTCGTGA
>JAXJCG010000028.1:0-4049 GCA_036302525.1 Collinsella sp.
CTCACGAGGCACGAGCGGGACACGGTCCAGAGGATGCTGGAGCGCAGGGCGTCGTGCAGGGAGATCGCGAGGGAGCTGGGCAGGTCGCCCTCGACGGTGAGCGCCGAGGTGGCGTCGCACAGGTTCGTGACGGCGCCGAAGGCCAGGCGCGGCGAGCGCGTCGACGGCTCGGCCGACCTGTCGGCGGCCTGCCCGCGCCTGGCGGCGTGGCCGCGCTGCTGCAACGGGTGCGGCCGGTACCGTGCGATCGGCTGCAAGCGCCGCCCGCACGTATTCTGTGTTTCGTCAAGAGGATTTGAGCAAAAAGAGCATCGGAAATTGAGCAGTCGCAGCATCGGAAGCGCGCACGCTTTTTGAGCGGCTAGCCCTCCTGCATGAGGGCATGGCGGACGCGGTAGGACTCGCCGCGGAACTGGACGAGCCTCCCGTGGTGGACGATGCGGTCGATCAGGGCGGCGGCCATCTGGTCGTCCCCGAACACCGCCCACACCTGCTGAACTCCAGGTTCGTGGTGAATACCACCGACTGCCTCTCGTATGCGTCGGCGAGGACCTGGAAGAGCAGCCTCGCCCCGTCCGCGTCGAGCGGGAGAAACCCGAGCTCGTCGATGACGAGCAGGCGGGCCTTGCCGATGATTGCGGCCTCCCGATCGAGCCTCCCGTCGTCGCGGGCGCGCCTCAGGCGCATCACGAGCGAGGACGCCGTGAAGAAGCGCGCCTCGAGCCTCCTCTCGCACGCCAGCGCGCAGAGGGCCGACGCCATGTGCGTCTTGCCGGTGCCGAAGTCGCCCATGAGCACGAGGTCCTCCCTGCGCCCGACGAAGTCGATCGCGAGCAGCGACTCGCGCCCCATGTCCTCCGGCCACGACACGGCCGACCAGTCGTAGCCGTCGAAGGTCTTGGGCGCCGGCAGCGCGCAGCGCCTGAGCAGCGTCGCGCGCTTCGAGGCCTCGCGGCTGGACCTCTCCGCCTCGAGGTAGCCCGCCAGGTACTCTACCTGCTTCGGGGTGCCGAGCCTCGACCACTCCTCCAGGACGGCGGTGGTGAGCGAGCACGACCGCCCGGCCTCCACGACCCTGCGGGCCAGCTCCTCGCTAGCTGCCATCGGCGACCGCCCCCTTCAGGAACCCGTCGTAGACCGACAGGTCGGCCCCGCCGGCCCCGCCGAGAGGGCGCGCGCAGAGAGGGGCGATGCCCCGCTGGCCTAGCCTAAGGGCGAAAACGGAATAGACGGACCGACCGTCCGGCTGAGTCTGGGAAGAGGTGCCGGGCGGCGGGCGGAGCATGGCCACCGGACCCATCGAAACACATCTCCACCGTTCCTTCAACTGGGAAAACGACGCCCCCGTGGCCTGAATGGGGCCTCGGGGGCGTTCGGCTAACTGCGGGAACGGCCTATCCGCTCAATGTGTTCGGCTGAGATCGGAAATCAACCATATTATGGGCACAGTCGGCAATTGGGTTGGATAGCCTCGCACCGGAGGAATCAACATGAGTACAAGTAGCTACAAACCGCAAAAAGGCCGTGGCCTCCCGTGGCCTTTAGACACGGACGCTCCATCGGTTGCCGATCAGGCCGAGACGCCTAGCGAGATGGAGGCGGCGCTTGACGTTCGACAGGATGAGATTGCAAAGAGCGAGATCCTGAGTGGAATCAACAGGCCATCCTACGACTCATTCTTCGCAGTCGCGAAGAATCGCGTCCAGCTTGCGATTCTGATCATGATTTGCTCCTTCCAGACGTCCAAAGGGCCTAATAGGAAGGATGCCAACGGAAAAGAACTTACAAAAGGTCTTTTCATGCGTCAGGACAAGCTCGAAAAAAAGTCTGTTCGACTCAACCGACTGTATCGAAAGCTCTGGGCGAGCTGGCTCATCGAGGCATCATCATGAAGACCGATGGGGTGTGGGTCATCGTTTGGGCTCAGCTCGATATTCAAGCGCGTGAGGCCGGATGGGATCCGCGCGCGGACGCGGGCGGCGAGGTCGGACGTGAAAGCCGGACCGCAGAGGTATCGAGCGCACGCGGCCAGGGCCTCGAGGGCGCCTGGCGGGTAGGGAGATCCGAGCATGAGGCAGGACAACGCGCAGGCCCGCGAAAGGTTCACGAGCTCCCCCGCGACGCGGCTGGACCCTCGGCTGCCCCTCGTAAAGGATGCAGAAGACACGGTCGAGGTCCGACGGTTCGACCAGGCTGTACCGGCAGTCCGCGTACAGTGCGCAGCCCCTCCCGCGCGGGTCGCCGTCCGAGTCCTCATCCGGCTCATGATGGCGCACCTCAACCCAAAGGCCCTCCAATACGTCGTCGAACCCGAAATCGAGCTCCGCCTGGACGCTCTCGCCGAGCGCATCGCCCAGGGCGAGCTCCGGCACCTTCGTCACACGGCCGTCCAGCCACTCAATCTCTGTCATCGCGCGCATGGTGCAAGCCCCTTCCGACACGGGATTGTCAGCTCAACCCGACCCTTACCCATACGGACGAACATAACTCGCCAGGGGGAAGCCCCTGAAGGCCGTGCGCCACAACATGAGGCCGAATCCGCCCCCGGCTGGACAGGCCAACAACGAAGGAGCACACGGAACCGGCGCGGCGTTACAACCGTCCCGGCAAGCGTGTCACTTGGCCAAGTCATGATGCCGACAAACCCGGAAATGCTCCAACGGAGCGCCGAACGAGCGTAACAATATAAAGCCGTGCAACACGTGTTGGACGACCGGAACATCCCAAACAAAGGCCTGTCGGTCCCACCTTCAAGCCCAATAGCAAAATGTGCATCAGCGGATTTGCAGCGATACAAGTCTCAACCGTCACCATCACACCGCAGCGCGCCTAGTCCCACTCATCCTACTGCAAATGTCCCAGAACGAGAAAACGACCAGCTTAACATGCCAACCTTTATATCCGCACGCGCGTAATTCAACTCATAAGGACCGGCTATCCCTTACCTGTGACACAATCTCAAACGCACAGAACAGAATCATCAGTCCAATCATCGCATAAGAGGCAGCCGAACCTTCAAGCACTATTCCACAAAGAACAATCTCCGCGCCGCCAATGAGCACTGTTATCAGGCGCTCTGCCTTTTTGCTCCCGCCGCTCGCATGAAAAGGCGGCAAAGCGCACAAAATCACATATAGCCCGGGAAGGGAATACGGGATCGATAGTCCAACCCCTCCATCAACTGCAGTGTTTTGCGTAAGAATCAACTGGACCCACACGGCAGTTATCACTGAACAGGTCGTCGATAAAAGAAGGCCAGAAATATAGCACGCAAGAAAGTTCCGTCGCATTCGAACGGAGAAATCCGCGAACTCCCTTCGCCGCGTGGAAACAATAAGGTACACAGAAATTGCAATAGAACCGATCAGAGAAAGCAGCGGAACAACCAGCAATTCAAACTTATTTCCCCATCGATCAACCACGCCCCCACTCCAATGAGCTGGAATTGTATCAGGGAGGACTGACCAAGCCGTCCATAGAATCAGAAATGGAAGAATAGAGAGGATGAAAGATGATAACACTGCAGTAATTTTTTTTGAGGCTCTCATCGATTCCGCATCTCCTTGCGCGCCCACATTCCACTCCGCCTTAAATCAAGTATACGTTTTGGAACGGGATGTCACTCCGAACGCCTTACCCTCTTAGTGTGAATGCCGCTGCGGCATTGTTGACTCATCCTTAGTAATCGCGTCTATCCTCTGCAGCATCAGCCAAAGCAATCCGAGAGGAGCCGCACATGCATGCAGCGGAAATTCCTTTCGGGGGGTGTTCCTATAGTTTTGTCAACTGGGCAATGCTGTTTTCGAGATTGAATCGCGACATGCTAACGCCAGGCCTTTCGGCCGATGGGCTCCAATCTGTTCGGAGCGCTTCGACTAGGCGGCGTAGGGCACCCTGTCCCGCATGATCGCGTAGATGACCTTCAGCCTCTTTCGCGCCAGCGCCTTGAGCGCCTTGCCGTGCGACATGCCCCGCTCCCGGCACCTGGTGTAGTAGTCGCCCCATCTCCCCTCTGTCCGGGTAAGGCAGTTACATGAGAATATGAGCAG
>JAXJCG010000029.1:0-3355 GCA_036302525.1 Collinsella sp.
AGGGCGACCTGCCCAGCTCCCTCGCGATCTCCCTGCACGACGCCCTGCGCTCCAGCATCCTCTGGACCGTGTCCCGCTCGTGCCTCGTGAGCCTTCCGTAGGACCTCGGGACCGCCCTCGCGGAGCCCCTTTTCTTCTTTCTGGACATGCCGTCCTCCGATCTTCCGGGGCCGGCCGGTCCGGCCCTCAGGGTATCGGGTTCCCACATTCATCCGTACATGTGCGGATGAATGTGGGAGGTGTTCGGATGAAGTCGATAATCAAGGGTCGAACTCATCGAAATGCTCGAAGTTCCATTTTCGGACTAATCGGCAGAAAGCTGTGATAAACTAACTCACGCATTACGTGCCCGAGTGGCGGAATTGGCAGACGCAGTGGACTCAAAATCCACCGTTGGCAACAACGTGCGAGTTCGAGTCTCGCCTCGGGCACCATACATGCAAGAGAGCGTTCAAGGGGGCTGCGGCCCCCTTTTTCGTGTCGAACTCGCGTGAGCGCGCGGAGTGTTAAGCAAACAGGCCAGCGGCCTGTTTGTAGCGGAGCGTGGCGAGGGCGCCATGCGCCCGAAGCCCGGGGCTTCGCGAAGCGAAGGCCCTTCGAGTCTCGCCTCGGGCACCATACATGCAAGAGAGCGTTCAAGGGGGTTGCGACCCCTTTTTCGTGTACGTAATGTGATAACGCGCTGCGCGTGTTATTATCCACAAGGCGTTGTTCCCGCAATGCCCTAAAGAGGAACCCGAGGGTTCCCACCTTTTGGCGCCAATGAGCAGCTGACTGGTCATACAACCTAGATTCCCTTCCTCATACCGAGGATGTCTATGTGTACGACCTGGTTGCAAAGAAGCGCCGGGTTATTTTTTTATGAATGGAGGTAGGGAAAATAGCTAAGTCTGATGACACCCGCATCAACGACGAGATCACTGCATCTTCGTGCCGTTTGATTGGCGTCGATGGCTCTCAGCTCGGCCTGTTCGCCATCCGCGATGCCCAGCGCGTCGCTGACGATCAGGGTCTCGACCTGGTCGAGATCGCTCCCAACGCGGAGCCGCCGGTCTGCAAGGTCATGGACTACGGTAAGTTCAAGTACCAGCAGGCCATGAAGGCCAAGGCCGCTCGTAAGAACCAGTCCAAGGTCGAGGTCAAGGAAATGAAGTTCCGACCCAAGATCGACGTTGGCGATTACGAGACCAAGAAGGGCCACGTTCTGCGTTTCCTCAAGAAGGGCGCACGCGTTAAGATCACCATCATGTTCCGCGGCCGTGAGATGGCTCACCCGGAGCAGGGTCTTAACGTTCTCGAGCGTCTCGCCGAGGATCTCAAGCCTTACGCTACGGTCGAGTCCAAGCCTAAGATGGAAGGCCGTAACATGCTTATGCTGCTCGCCCCGATTAAGGGCGCCTTTGATGAGGATAAAGCGGCAAGCGATACCAAGTAACTAGTGTTCTGTAACCGATTAAGGAGTATTTCATGCCTAAGATGAAGTCCCACAGCGGCACCAAGAAGCGTTTCCGCAAGACTGGTACCGGCAAGCTTATGCGCGCCAAGGCTTTCAAGAGCCACATCCTGAGCAAGAAGTCCACCAAGCGTAAGCGTGGCTTCCGTCAGGAGACCGAGATCGCCGCTGCCGACCGCAAGGTCATCAAGTCGCGTCTCGCCTAAGTTCGCGTTCCCGTTTTTCGTTTTACCGTCTAGGAGTTGATAGAACATGGCACGTATTAAGCGCGCTGTTGCCGCCAAGAAGAAGCGCCGTACCGTTATGCACCGTGCGAAGGGTTACTACGGTGCCGCTTCGCGTACTTATAAGCATGCTAAAGAGCAGGTCCAGCACTCTCTGCAGTATCAGTATCGTGACCGCCGCAACAAGAAGCGCGAGATCCGCTCTCTCTGGATCACCCGCATCAACGCTGCCGCTCGCCTGAACGACATCTCTTACTCTCAGTTCATGCACGGCCTGAAGGTTGCCGGTATCGAGCTCGACCGCAAGGTCCTGGCTCAGATGGCTTACGAGGACATCGAGTCCTTCAACGAGCTGGCTGCCATCGCCAAGAAGGCTCTCGAGGCTTAATTGCTTCTTGCATCTTAAAGGGGCGCTTCCAATCCGGAAGCGCCCCTTTTTGATTGATTAGGGATGTGATCGATTTGGGACGTAGCCAAACCGATCAATTCGATAGCGTCCGAGTTGCAAGAAAGAGCAGGTAGCGTATGTGTCAAAGATTTTTGACACTCTAATCTGCGCGCAGCCATCCGTATGGGTTTGATTTTGGGATTACGCTTTGCTTGCCGGCTTCCGTTGTGTAGCCGCCCAATAAGAGTTGAGATGCATTCGAAGGGAACGCCATGCAGCTGCCAAAACACCTTAAACAGTATCGACTCGATGCTGGTTTGTCCCAGGAGGATCTTGCAAGGCGCATTTTTGTAACACGTCAGACCATCAGTAATTGGGAGCGCGGTAAAACGTACCCCGACATCCAGAGTCTCCTACTGCTGTCTGAACAACTGGATGTAACGATTGACGAGCTTGTTAAAGGCGACATTTCAATAATTAGAGAAAGGGTTGAACGCGATAGGGGCACGCTCTATCGCTTGGGTGCGGGGATGTTGGCTGGGCTTCTTGCGTTTACCGTCTCTATGGCCTGGCTCATGTGGCAACAAAACCACGGGTGGGGGATGGTCCAGTGCGTTCCGACGATGGTGTTGGCAGGCGTCTTTGGTGCTGGCGCAATGTGCTGCGCGCTTGCAGCGGAACATATCAAGAAGAAGAATGATTTGGTGACGTATCAAGAGATATCCGACTTCTTGGACGGAAAGAAGGCGGACAGCGAAGAGACGAGGACGGGCTGGGCTTATGAGCATCCACAGCTTGCGAATGCCATCAAGTTTGCCGCAGCGGCTCTTATTGGACTAATCGTTTTTGAACTCGTTAACGCTGCTATGTCCCATTTCTAATGGGTATACAGCCATTAATGCGGCCGAAGCTTAACCGTTGGAAAACCGAAAGGCCGCTCTAATAGGGGGCCGCGGCCCTGTTCTTTCTAGGCTCTCACAGAGAGGGTCCCATCTTCATTTGTGTAGGAACCGTGGAGTCCCAGATTCCCGCCCCCGGGGCCCCTCCGGTCTGGCAATATATCTCCTTGCCGCGCGGCCCGGTCGGACCGGGAACCCGCGCAGGCGTGCACCTTGAGAACCGGATACTGCGAGGATGGACACTCACTTCAGTGTCGCATCCGGGCAGACATCGAACCATTTGAAATGGTCTAACTTGGATTTGTTTTTCGCAAGGCCGCCGAGAGGCGGCCCCGAGAAATTCCTTTTCCTATACTAGAACCATATGAATCGAACGGAACCGATCAGCGAA
>JAXJCG010000030.1:0-2827 GCA_036302525.1 Collinsella sp.
CAAAAATGAACTGCTTGCCGAAGCCCTTAACGCTTTGCCCGAAAGGAAACGCGACATTATCCTTTTGTCCTACTTCTTGGATATGAGCGACGCGGAAATTGGCGAACTGCTGAATGTTGTACGCACGACGGTTTTCCGGCACAGGAAATCCGCGCTTGCGAAAATCAAACAGTATTTGGAGGGAAAAGCAGATGATGAATACCGTTAGGAAGTCTGAAAATCTGTTGCCGTTCCCTGTCATTTCCGCAGCGGCAAACGGCGACACAACCGCCATGTGCGCGATCTTGAAGCACTACGAGGGTTACATAGCGAAACTTTGTACCCGCACGCTGAAAGACGACGCGGGCAATACCTATTCCTATGTGGACGAGGAAATGCGTAACAGGCTGCAAGTGCGCCTTATTACCCGCACCCTTGCTTTTCATGTAGGATAATCTTTTAGCCCATGCGGGGAGCGTGTCCCCTTTCCACGCTTCCCGTTATGGGCTATTTGTCGTTCCGCAAAAGCATATCCGCTGTTGATGTGCTTTTGCAGGCCGACAAAGCCTATTGTTCTTTGACAAAGAAAGCGGCCTTTGGTGCGCAGCATAACAGGCAAACGGGTACATTCCGTCTGTACCGAGCCAGTCGGCGGGTACGCCATGACAGCTTTTCCCCATAGGGGAAAAGCCGAGCGAGAACTACCGCGCCGTAAAACAGGTTTAGCAGCTTGTGGGCGACGACATACAAGGCGGCACAATGATACTCCCGCGTTGAACACCCTCAAAGTATTGCGCGGCGCACCCATAAGCATGGGCCGGGGTGAAACTCCCGTGAGGTTGCAGCTAACAACCGCCCGTTTTTGCCTTTTGACGAATATAGTTTATCCATACAGGAAAAGGAGGTTTTTCTAATGGATAAAAAACAGACAATTACAACCGAACGCAAAATAGGGAAAATCACCTATCTTGTTCAAGCGTTGCCGAGTGAAAAGGCAACCGATACAATCCATAAAAAGATTGAGAAACTCATTGTAAAGGATTTGCAGAAAAAGCCCGGAAATCCGGGATTTTTAGCGTCCGAGTAGTGCATTAGGCGGCGGGATATGGTATAATGATAGCAACACATTATACCTGTTTATTCGGCTGTCGGAAAGGAGGACTAATGTTACAGTCGAATAAAATCACCGCCCTTTACTGCCGTTTAAGTCAAGAGGATATGCAAGCCGGAGAAAGCGGAAGCATACAGCACCAAAAAATGATACTTCAACGCTATGCGGACGAACACCATTTTTTGAACACAAAGTTTTTTGTGGACGACGGATTTTCCGGCGTGAGTTTTGAGCGCGAGGGGCTGCAAGCGATGTTGCAGGAAGTGGAAGCCGGACGAGTGGCGACGGTCATTACCAAAGACCTTTCCCGTCTTGGCAGAAACTATCTGAAAACGGGCGAACTCATAGAGATTGTATTTCCCGAAAACGGAGTACGCTATATCGCGATCAACGACGGAGTTGACACAGCGCGGGAGGATAACGAGTTTACCCCCTTGCGGAACTGGTTTAACGAGTTTTACGCCCGCGACACAAGCAAGAAAATCCGCGCAGTTAAACAGGCACAGGCGCAAAAAGGCGAGCGCGTCAACGGGGAATATCCATACGGCTATATCCCAGACCCGAACAACCGCCACCACCTTATACCCGACCCGGAAACCGCGCCGATTGTCAAACAGGTTTTCGCTATGTTTGTTAGCGGCGTGCGTATGTGCGAAATCCAAAAATGGCTTGCGGAAAACAAAGTCTTGACGATTGGAGCGTTGCGCTATCAGCGTACAGGACAGGCGCGGTATCAGCGGGCAATGATCGCCCCCTATACTTGGCCGGACAAAACGCTCTATGACATATTAGCAAGGCAGGAATATTTAGGGCATACCATAACCGCGAAAACTCACAAGGTATCCTACAAGTCGAAAAAGACCCGGAAGAACGAAGAAGAACAACGCTATTTCTTCCCAAACACCCATGAGCCGCTTGTTGACGAGGAAACCTTTGAACTTGCGCAAAAGCGGATTGCTACCCGCCACCGCCCGACAAAAGCAGCGGAGATTGATATTTTTTCCGGCTTGCTGTTTTGCGCTGGTTGCAGACATAAGATGTATTACCAACAGGGCGTAAATATCGAGCCGCGCAAGTTTTCCTATTCTTGCGGCGCATGGCGCAACAGGGCAAGGACAGGCAGCGAGTGTACCTCTCATTATATCCGCAAAAACGTACTTCTTGATTTAGTGCTGGAAGATATGCGGCGGGTTTTGCGGTATGTTAAGGAACACGAACAGGACTTTATCTGTAAAGCTACCGAGTACGGCGACATGGAAGCGAGAAAGGCATTAGCGCAGCAGCAAAAGGAACTTTTCAAAGCACAGGCGCGTATGACCGAACTTGACACGCTTTTCCGCAAGCTGTATGAGGACAACGCATTAGGCAGACTGACAGATGAACGGTTTGTGTTTCTAACTTCCGGCTATGAGGACGAAAAGAAATCCCTTGCCGCAAGGATAGACGAGTTACAACAGCAGATCGCAACCGTTACCGAGCGAAAAAGGGATATATCAAGGTTTATTCAGATTGTCGGGAAATACAGCGACATACAGGAATTGACCTATGAAAACGTCCATGAGTTTATCGACCGTATTTTGATACATGAATTAGACCGGGAAACCAACACCCGGAAAATCGAAATCCATTATAGCTTTGTCGGACAGGTTGATACCGAGCAGGAGCCGACGCAAGTTGTCAACCATGACCGCCGCAACATGGTAGATGTAAAAAGTATCGCTATCTAACCCCAGCAAA
>JAXJCG010000031.1:0-253514 GCA_036302525.1 Collinsella sp.
CTCGGGGAGGACGCGGCGGCGCTGCTGGACGCCTACGGCGTGGGGGACGTGCCGCTCGGCGACCTCGACCTGACGCCGGGGCTCATCGAGAGGGCGCGCGCAGAGAGGGGCGATGCCCCGCTGGCCTAGCCTGGAAGAAAAACGGAATAGACGGACCGACCGTCCGGCTGAGTCTGGGAAGAGGTGCCGGGCGGCGGGCGGAGCATGGCCACCGGACCCATCGAAACACATCTCCACCATTCCTTCAACTGGGAAAACGGCGCCCCCGGGTCCCGGATGGGGCCTCGGGGGCGTTCGGCTAACTGCGGGAGCGAGCCATCAGCTCAATGTGTTCGGCTGAGATCGGAAATCAACCCAAATATAGGCTTAGGCACGAACGGAATCTCATTAATTCCGAAAATTATGTATAATTCCAATATAAACTGGAATCAAACGAAAACGATGGAAATGAACGAAGCGCTAATCTACTTACAAGAAGCACTAGGCCTCTCCGCCAAGGCCAAAATTTGGCCTGGATCCGCACGCTTGCCGCTGCATCTGCGGGCGATTGAGGTCCGCGCTGTTGACGCAAACGGTTTTTCGTTTTTGCTTGCAAGTTTGCCTACTGGCGTCGGGCTTCCCGAGGCTAAGAGAGTCTATAGTCAGCTATCCTTGCGCGCGGAGACTCCTGTTGTCGTTTCGTTTCCTGATGCCGATGCACGTCAGCGCAAAGCATTAGTTGCACAAGGGATTCCCTTTGTCTGCCCAGGTAGACAGGCTTTTCTTCCATTTATGGGCACAGCCTGCACGGAGAGGGGCGGTGCCTGGTTTCACAATCACGCGACCAAGATGTCACCCAACGCGCAGGCTGCCGCAATCTGGGGAGCAGCCCAGGAGCCATATCGCCCCTATGACCTTTGTCGTGCGCTTGGGATCTCGGCAAGCCGTGCGAGTGAGGCCATAACCGAGCTTGTTGACAGGGGGCTCGCGAGGCGCGAGCGTCGCGAGCGACGTGTCGTTGTGTTTCCTGTTGCCGTTGATCTTCTGCTCAGCGAGCACATGGCAGAGCTCTCCTCGCCTGTCTCGAAGGTCTTTTTTGCAAGGAAGACGCCGCAGATCGACTATCTTGTTGACGCCGGGGAGACGGCGCTCGCTGCGCGTTCCATGCTCGCTGCGCCGGGCATGGAACAAAAGGCCGTCTTAAGAAGAGCATGGCGTCAACTGGGCGATCTCGAAGTCGCAGACGGGGAGTTGCCGGATAACGAAACGGCGATGATCCAAGTGTGGCGCTATGCGCCCGTGTTTGCCGACTCCTCCCGCGTCGACGACATTTCGCTTGCGCTATCTTTGGCGGCAATCGACGATGAGCGAATTCAGCTCGAAGTCGATCGCATGTTTGGAAAGGAATATCCATGGCAAGAAGCGCTGTAGAAGGCCTTCAAGAATTCGAACCGTAGGCGGCGTTTCGGTCCTAGCTGCGTTACCCGCGGCAGAAGTTCGCTAATCGGCTATTATTTGTTTAGACAACTTGAGTTGTAGAGGAGTGACTGGCGATGGTGCAGGGCGCCAAACACATGAAGAGCAATAACGCCGCGGACAACGGCGGCTCAAGCCCTCAGCCCAAACCTCAACAAAAGCCCAAGCGCCGTCGAAAGCGACTGCCGCGCTGGGCCGATCGGCTCATCACCATCGTCATCATCCTTATTGGCGTGGGCCTTATGACCTGGCCGTGGATCTTGGACCGGCTCGAGGCCTCGGGCGTGTTCAACCAGATCAGCACGGTGTCCAGCACCGTGGACGCGCTGTCTGCCGAGGAGCGCGAGCACATCCTGCTCCAGGCGCGCTCCTTTAACGAGCAGCTGGCGGGCGAGGCTACCGAGCTCCCCGCCGACCAGATCGAGCCCTACGCCCAGCAGCTCATCTTTGACCGCGACCCCATGATGAGCTGGGTCGAGATCCCCTCCATCGACGTGAGCATGCCCATCTACCACGGCACGAGCGAGGAAGTCCTTATGGCGGGCGTCGGCCACCTGGAGGGCACGAGCCTGCCGGTGGGCGGCACCTCGACGCATTGCGTGCTCACCGCGCACTCGGGCATGCGCAACCTGAGCATGTTCGACGACATCCACTCGCTGGAGCCCGGCGACCTGGTACTGCTGCACACCATGAATAAGACGCTCGCCTACAAGATGGTGGACTCCGAGGTCGTGCTGCCCGAGGAGATGGAGTCGCTGACCATCGAGCCCGGCGCCGACAAGGTGACGCTCGTCACATGCACACCCTACGGCGTGAACGATCATCGCCTGCTGGTGCATTGCGTGCGCACCAAGTACAACAAGAAGGACGTCGACAAGCAAAAGTCGCTGGCCGGCCGCCACTGGGGCAAGCGCGAGTTTGCCGTGCTCATCGTGGTCGTGGCCATTGTGCTGTTGCTGCTGGACATCGTGATCCACGCGGTCCGCAAGCGCCGCAAGGCCAAGGCCTCGGCATAAGACATCCTCCAGAACCGCCAGCCTGCCGCCTGCCAACCCGCCGCCCTCGTTACGTTTTCGCTGCATTTGGGTAAAGCGCCTGCTCCAAGCGGCGTTGCCTTGTATACTAGAGCGGTTTATCTGTTATGCGGAAGGGAGCGCCTATGGCACTCAGCGAGAAAGACGTGCGCGGCATCGCCGACTACGCAAAGATCGCACTGACCGATGACGAGCTCACCCAGATGACGTCCTACCTGAACGACGCCGTCCAGATGCTCGAGCCCGTCCTGCAATATGACTTGCCCGACGTGGAGCCCACGTTCCATCCCATCGGAAGCCTGTCCAACGTGATGGGCGATGACCTGCGCGAGTCCGAGCGCGACCTGCCGCTCGATATTGCGCTTGAAAACGCCGGCAGCGCGCGCGACCGCTACTTCCGCGTGCCGTCCATTTTGGGAGAGGGGGAGAGCGAGTAATGGCGCAGAGTTTCGATTCCCTTACCGCCGCCCAGATCGCCGCGGGCGTTGCCGCCGGCGACTTTACCGCTACCGAGGTGGCCCAGGCCTCCCTTGCCGCTATCGAGGCGCGCGAGGGCGGGGTCCAGGCATTCCTGCAGGTGGCGCCCGAGCTCGCGCTCGAGGCCGCTGCGCGCGTGGATGCCGACCGTGCCGCAGGCAAGCCGCTGCCCCCACTCGCGGGCGTGCCGCTGGCCATCAAGGACAACATGAACCTCGTGGGCACGCGCACCACCTGCGCTTCCCGCATGCTCGGGGATTACCAGAGCGTCTACACCGCTACCTGCGTCCAGCGCATGCTCGATGCCGGCTGCCTGCCCATGGGCAAGGCCAACATGGACGAGTTTGCCTTTGGCAGCTCTACCGAAAGCTCGGCCTTCCACCGTACCAACAACCCCTGGGATATCGAGCGTGTGCCCGGCGGCTCCTCGGGCGGCTCCGCTGCCGCCGTCGCCGCGGGCGAGGTCGCGCTCTCGCTGGGCTCGGACACTGGTGGCTCCATTCGCCAGCCGGCGTCGCTGTGCGGCGTGGTGGGCTTTAAGCCCACGTATGGCGCCGTGAGCCGTTACGGCGTGGTCGCCTTTGGCTCGTCGCTCGACCAGGTGGGCCCCTTTGGCCGCACGGTCGAGGATGTCGCGCTGGCCATGAACGCGCTTACCGGCGCGGGCCACGATCCGTACGACTGCACCAGCCAGGATTGCGCCGTCGACTTTACCGAGCATCTCAACGACAGCATCGAGGGCAAGCGCGTGGGCATCATCCCCGCGTTTATGGAGGCCGAGGGCCTGACGCCCGAGGTCAAGGCCGCTGTTCAGCGCGCCGCCCAGGAGCTGCAGAACCAGGGCGCCGAGCTGGTCGAGGTCGACCTGCCGCACCTGGATGCCGCTATCGCCGCCTACTACGTCATCGGCCCTGCCGAGGCGTTCTCCAACCTGGCCCGCTTCGACGGCATTCGCTACGGCTATCAGGAGGAGGGCTGCGCCAACCTGTCCGATCAGAGCTCGCTGTCGCGCGCCCACGGCTTTGGCGCCGAGGCCAAGCGCCGTCAGATGCTCGGCGCCTACCTGCTGAGCTCGGGCGTGTACGACAAGTACTACTACGCCGCGCAAAAGGCCCGCACGCTCATCACGCAGGACTACGACGCCGCGTATGCCAAGGTGGACATCATCCTCATGCCCGCCTCGCCGCGCACGGCCTTTAAGTTTGGCGAGATCAGTGACCCCACGCAGATGTACCTCTCCGATCTGTACACCATCTCGCTCAACATTTGCGGCAACGGCGGTATTTCGGTGCCGCTGGGCCTGGGCGTGGATACTCAGCTGCCCGTTTCTGCCCAGCTGGTTGGTCCGGCGTTTAAGGACCGTCAGCTGCTCACGTTTGCCCGCGCCCTGGAGCGCGGCTTTGCCGATGCCGCCACGGGTGCGCCCGCGCTTTCCGTCGCGCCCGATTTTGCCGGGAAGGGAGGCGAGCTGTAATGAAGGAGCTTTCCGAGGTCCTGCAGGATTGGGAGGCCGTGATCGGCCTAGAGATCCATACCGAGCTCACCGCACTCGATACCAAGATGTTCTGCAACTGCAAGCTCAGCCACGATGACGAGCCCAACGCCAACGTGTGCCCGGTGTGCCTGGGCCTGCCCGGCGCCCTGCCGGTGCCCAACAAGCGCGCCATCGAGAGTATCGTCAAGGCAGGTCTCGCCACCAACTGCGAGATCCAGCGCCACTCGATGTTCTATCGCAAGCACTACTTCTATCCCGACATGGCCAAGAACTTCCAGACCACGCAGGGTCCGGTCGCCTTTGCCATGCACGGTCACCTGAATCTTGACGTGACCGGTCGCGGCGCCGCCGAGCGCCCCGACTGCGCATTTGGCGAGGCCGAGGCCCAGAGCCTGGCGAGCGCTTCGGCCAACGCCGAGGGCCTGTCCACGTCCATGACGTCGACCATGCGCGAAGGCAATCAGCGTGCCGGTCATCTGGCCAGCTACGACGCGTCCAACCTACAGATGCCCGAGCGCCGCGAGGATGGTTCCTACACGGTGCCCATCCGCATCCTGCGCATCCACATGGAGGAGGACGCCGCCAAGATGGTGCACGTGGGCGGTGCCGAGGGCCGCATTACCGCCGCGACCGAGTCGCTCGTCGACTACAACCGCTGCGGCACGCCTTTGATTGAACTCGTGACTGAGCCCGACTTGCGTACGCCCGAGGAAGCGCGCCTGTTTATGGAGAAGCTCCGTCGCATCTTTGTGACGCTGGGCATTTCTGACTGCTCCATGGAGAAGGGTTCCATGCGCTGCGACGGCAACGTGTCGCTGCGCCGCCGTGGCGAGACCAAGCTGGGCACCAAGACCGAGCTTAAGAACCTCAACTCGTTTAAGAGCCTGCATGATGGCCTTGCCTACGAGATCTGCCGTCAGGCCGAGGTGCTCGAGGAGGGCGGAATCATCTATCAGGAGACCCGCCACTGGGAGCCCAGTCGCAAGCGCACCGTAGTCATGCGTGTCAAGGAGACGGCCGACGACTATCGCCTGTTCCCCGATCCCGACCTGGCGCCGTTCGATCTGGACGACGAGTTCATCGACCGCTGCCGTGGCGAGATTCCCGAGCTGCCCGATGCCAAGCGCGCCCGTTTTGAGGCCGACTTTGGCATTAAGGCGGCCGATGCCGAGCAGATTGCCGGCGACCCCGAGTTTGCCGACTTCTTTGAGGCCGCTGCTGCCGGAATGGCCGGTAAGGAGGCCCAGACGGTCGCAAACCTGCTGGTCAACGAGATGATCGCCTACCTTAAGGGCGTGGGCGTCTCGCTGGCCGAGTCCGGTATTGCACCGGCTCAGGTGGCAGCCCTTGCCAAGCTGCTGGCGACCGATGCCATCAGCTCCAACCAGGCTCACGAGGTCTTTGAGGCCATGGCCCAGACCGGTGACGACCCCAACAAGATCGTCGACGAGCGTGGTATGCGTCAGGTGAGCGATGCCGGCGCGCTGCAGCCGATCGTGGACGAGGTGCTGGCTAACTGTGCCGATCAGGCGCAGCAGTATCGTGACGGCAACCAGAAGGTCATCGGCTTTTTGGTGGGCCAGTGCATGAAGGCGAGCCGCGGCAAGGGCAACCCGAAACTCTTCAACGAGTTGCTGAGAACGTCGCTCTCGTAAACGGGAACCCGGGAGCCCCGGCAGGGCGGGTACTTCCTCAAAATATCGAACAGTCCTGCGCAAGACGAAGGCCACATTAAGTGGCCTTCTTTGCGTGCGGAACTCATTTGGAGCAAACACCCCGGCGACTCGGGGCTTCCCCGGCCAGACGACTCGGCCGTTCGGGTCAGGTAGGCTGAATGGAATAGAGTGAATGGGCGCGCCGTTGGCGCCCTCATTCTTTATGGATGTTGAAAACGAAGGTGAATACTTTTCCGCGAAGTGAACGATCTATTTTGGACCCCTGAAACATCAACACTTTTCTGGCTCGGTTTCCTGCGGTTTTGTCGAGTGTTTCCTGCGGTTTTGCTGCGAAAAAATACGGATGCTTCGGGGGTCCGATTTTGCTCGTTCACTTCGTGGAAAACCATTCACCTTCAATTTGCTGGAGGGAAGAGGGCCTCCTCTTTGGCGTCACGGATGTGCATCGCGGCGGGCGGATCGCCAGAAGCCGGCTGTTCCGCACCTTAAGATTTCCAAAGAGTTAACCTTTGTTGACCTCAATAGTTAGATAAACTAAACTATTTTCCAAAAGTGTGCTCGAGCAAACTTGTTTACTCGGGTGCTGAGGCACCGTGCCGCGTCCAATGCGGCAAAAGGGAGAAGCAACATGAAGAAGTCGACGTTCAATACCCTGCTTGTCGGTGGCGGTTTTCTGCTTGGCACGGCCGGCATCAAGCTGCTCACCAGCGCTCCGGTCAAGAATGCCTGCGTGCAGGGCATCGCGTGCGGTATGCGCGTCAAGAACTGCTACCAGGACATGGTCGAGCAGGCCAAGGCTAATGTCGACGACATGGTTGCCGAGGCGGCCTACATCACCCAGAGCGAGGCCGCTGCTGACGAGGCAGTCGAGTAACGCTCCCAGGCACAAACTATGAGATTCTCGATTATTAGCGAGATCCCCGGCAGGACCCGTCTTCAATTGGCGGGTCCTGTGCCAGAGAGCGATCTCGATGCACTTCTTAAGCTCAGCGGCGATATCGACGGCGTGCACAAGGTGCGCGTGTACGGCCGCATTGGCCAAATGGCGCTGGAGTACGACGAGCCGCGCCGCGCAAGCGTGCTCGACGCCTTGGGTGCGCTCGATGCCCAGGCCATTGCCGACGCAAAGACGGGTTACGTGATGCAACTCGAGCCGCGCAAGCACAAACTCGTCATGGATCTTGCCACACTTATCGGCGCCCACTACGCGCGCCGCTGGTTCTTGCCGACGCCTCTGCGTGCGGTGTTTGTCGTGGCCGGTTACATGGCATTTTTGCGCGCTGCCCTTCATGAGCTGGCGCAGCCGCGCCTGACCGTTCCTGTGCTCGACGCTTCGGCCATCGGCATTTCGTTCGTCAAGCGTGATGTCGACACCGCGGGCCAGACAATGTTCCTGCTCAACGTGGGCGAGCTGCTCGAGGACTACACCCGCGCCATGAGCGAAAACGAGCTCATCAACTCGCTGCTCGATGTGCCCGACAAGGCGCAAAAGGTCGTCGGCGACACCGAGGTAACCGTTGCTGCGACCGAGCTCGAGCCCGGCGATTTGGTCGCCGTGCGCACCGGCATGTCTATCTGCATCGACGGCGTGGTCGAGCAGGGGAGCGCTATGGTCAACCAGGCGACCCTGACCGGCGAACCGCTGGCCGTCGAGCGCAGCGTGGGCGACGACGTGTCCGCCGGCACCGTCGTGGAAGACGGCAGCATCTTGGTGCGCGTGCGCGCCAACACGGCGCAGACCAAGCTGCGCTCGATCGTCTCGCTCGTGCAGACGGCCGACTCGCTCAAGTCCGAGGGTCAGTCGCACATGGAGGACCTTGCCAACAAGATCGTCCCGTGGAACTTCCTGCTCGCGGGCCTGGTTGCGCTTACCACCCGCAGCCTCATCAAGACCTCGGCGGCGTTGATGGTCGATTACTCGTGCGCACTCAAGCTCACGGGCTCCGTCGCCGTCATGACTGCTATGAGCGACGCCGCCAAGATGGGCGTCATGGTCAAGGGCGCTAAGTATTTTGAGTCGTTTGCCAAGGCCGATACCATTGTCTTTGACAAGACCGGTACGCTGACCGAGGCCCAGCCGCGCCTAGCTTGCGTGCTCACGACCGACGGCTGGAGCGAGGATGAGGTCCTGCGCCTTTCCGCTTGCTTGGAGGAGCATTTCCCGCATCCGGTGGCGCGTGCCGTGGTCAACGCCGCCCGCGAACGCGGGCTCGAGCACCGCGAGCGCCATGCTGCCGTCGAGTACATCGTGGCACACGGCATCGCTTCGTCCATCGAAGGAAGTCGCGCGATTATCGGCTCGGCACACTTTGTGTTTGAGGATGAGGGCGCGCAGCTCGAGTCCGACATAAAGGAGCGCATCGAGTCCCAGATGCAGGGCCTGTCGCCGCTGTATCTGGCGGTCGACGGCACCGTTGTGGGCGTGCTCGGTATCGAGGACCCGCTTAAGCCCGGGGTCCGCGAGGCCATCGCCGACTTGCACGCGTTGGGCGTTAAGCACGTGGTCATGCTCACGGGCGACTCGGAGCGCACGGCCGAGCGCATTGCTCGCGAGGCAGGTGTCGACGAGTTTAAGGCCGAGCTGCTGCCCGAGGACAAGTACGCGTATGTGGAGCGCATTAAGGGCGAGGGGCGCCACGTTGCCATGGTGGGCGACGGCGTCAACGACTCACCGGCGCTGGGTCTGGCCGATGTGGGTCTGGCCATGGGCGGTGGAAGCGACATCGCCAAGGAGGTCGCCGATATCATCCTGACCGATACAGATCTGGCCGCAATCGTGCGCCTGCGCCGCATGAGTCAGGGGCTTATCGACCGTCTGTCGAGTTCGTATTCCAAGGTGATGCTCACCAACTCGGCGCTGTTGGCATTGGGTATTACCGGCATGATCACTCCGCAGACGTCGTCACTGCTGCACAACGGCTCGACGATTGCCTACAGCCTGGGCAACGCGAAGGCTTACCTGCGCTAGCAGACGTGTTCGCGCACGTTATCTGGCCTGCGCCCAGACGGCATCGGTGTCGTCCGGGCGCAGGCCTTTTGCATTTGACCATTTGCTAGCTTCTCGATATAGTGTTGCTAGCATGGCTAGCAATTGAAGGGAGCGGGATCGACGTGGGTGCTGTTAGCGGCATGGCGCAGGTGAACGTTCGCGTGGATCGCCAGGTCAAGAACCGTGCCGAGGAGGCGCTGCGGCTTTCGGGCGGGTCGCTGCCCGAGCTCATCAAAAAGGTGGTGGCCAAGGTCGCGCAGGGTGGCGGGCAGTGCGAGGAAGTGCTTGCGGCCGTCGACGACCGGCAGCAGGCCGTCGCGCCCGATACTCCGTTCGCCGCGTCGTGGGCAGTGGCAGACCGGCTTTATGCAGATATGGGCATCGCTGCGTCGCCTGTATCCGACGATCGCGATTGGGACACAATCTATTCCGAAGCCATGGACGAGCGCTATCGCCAAAAGGGGATGATCCTGTGAGCGGGGCTCCCCTCAAAATAATGGTGGATGCCAACGTATGGGTCGATTCGTTTTGCGCCGACCATGCCGAGTCGCTTGCCGCACGCGCGTTTATTGGGCAGGCGACGGAGGCGGGGGCATTGCTGTTCTTTCCGGTGCATATCGCCAAGGACGTGCTGTACGTTGTCCAACACGAACTGAAGCGCAGCGTTCTTGCCAGCGGGGGAGCGCTCGACGAGGCATCTGCCCGTGCAATTGGCGATGCGGCGTTGGCGTTTGTTCGGAACATGACCGAAAACGCCACGGCCGTGGGCGCAGATGCGTCGGACCTTTGGCTGGCCGACAAATACTTAGCGCTCCATCGCGATTACGAGGACAACTTGGTGCTCGCCGCGTGCAAGCGCGCGCAGGTCGATTACTTGGTGACCAACGATCGTAAGCTGCTCGAACATGCCGATCTTGCAGCAAAGACCCCGCGCCAAATGATGCCAATTCTGGCTTTGACCGAACGTGGCGGCGCGGCTATCGGTTGACGCGAACTGTTTGCGGGCCTCTTGGACGACGATGCGCCAAGGGGCCCGCGTCTGCTATTTACAAAAGCTCGGCCTTAATGGCGGGACTTTCTGCGAGCTGCTCGGCTGCCTTTTCGTCGGAGCTGTCGAGTGCTGCCAGGCTGCGGTAGACCCACTCGTTGACCTGGGTGTTTTTGACGCCTGCGGTCTGCATAAGGGCGCCTACCTCGCGGATTGCTGCGAGCAGATCGGCTTTGGGACCCGCGAGCTCGACCTCGACGCCGTGGTAGGCGGTCACGCCGCGGTTTTCGCTCACGTGGTCGATAAAGCCCTCGACGGTCTCAAGCTGCTGGGCGAGAGCTGCATCATCGTCAGCGTCCAGCGCAACAAGGGCGTTCGAAACCGTGAGGGCGGGATGTCCGCAGGGGGACAAAGCCTTCGATGACATCCATAGCTTCGGTAATGGTTGAGCCCAGGCCTGCGAGGGCATTGACAAGTTGCTGCTTGGTATCCATAACGGTCCTTTCGACGGGTCAATTTTGCTTGGCGAAAATATACGTGACGCGATCGGTAGCAAAAGTGCGAAGTGCGGCGCACATTGGGGTCTTCACAGCTCGTGCATAGAACAGCTGTCCGCTTTCAGAACGTGGTAAGATAACACTCCACAAGCGGGGCTCGCCCTGCATGTTCCTTGAAAAGTCGACGGGTGTTGGGCGCTCGTGCCCAATGCCATCCAGACTTTCCCAACATTCGGGGGCGACTGGTTTCGACACGATAGCTCTGAGAGAGGAAGCAAGCCGAGGTCTCCTCGCCTCGTTAAACAGGGGTACCGTCAAATTGAATTGACAACAACTCTTCTTTTGAGCCTATGGCTCTCGCTGCTTAGTTTATAGCGGCGCGTCAACCCGGTGATTTCCCCGACACCGGCGCGACGTCATTTTAGGGGAATGCTCCCGCGCACGTAATCGGTATGGCGCGGGCTAAGACCGAACCGGTTGGGATGCCGCGAGCGTGTCGCTGCGCGCAAAGCGTCCGAGACTAAACCAGCGACTGAGCTTGGAGATGCCAATCAGGGGGCTTTCGTGGACCGGAGTTCGATTCTCCGCGCCTCCACCATAAGCAACAGGCAGGTAGATATTCGTATCTACCTGCCTTTTTATTTCTAGTCCGTACCGCGGAGAATCGAACTCTGTGCAGGGCGCGAGCGTAAAGAAAACGCGCAAGCGTTTTTAGCCCGCGGGCGAGGACGCCGACAGGCGGCCGAAGCCGGTGCGTATTTGCGAAGCAAATACGCAGATTCTCCGCGCAAAGCTCCAGCCCAATATCGATGCGATGTCGATCGGGCGTCTTGCCCCGGTTTCAACCCATCAACGGATCCCCCAAACCGCGGAGAATCGAACTCTATGCAGGGCGCGGGCGTAAAGAAAACGCCTCAGTGACGCAGAGTGGGACGCGCTTTCCCGATGGCAGCCCAGGCGGAAAGCACGTCCCGGAATCCACGCTCAGACTGGGACGTAGTTTCCGGATGACGCCTCAAACGGAAACCGCATCCCGGAATCTAAGCTCGAAATGGGATTCATTTTCCGGATGGCGGGCTCAGCGGAAAATGCGACCCGGAATTTGCTCTGAGAACGGGACGCGCTTTCCCGCCGACCGTCCCGCCCCCTTAACTCCAAAACCCGTGCGCTCGCCATCCCAAAACTGGGTAGAAGAAAGCCAAAACGCAATCGCAGGAGGTCAATATGACTGCAGAAGATAAGGCAAAGAACGCCGGCAAGGTCGCGCTCGTCTTGGAGGGTGGTAGTTTTCGCGGGCAGTTTACCGCGGGCGTGCTCGATGTTCTCATGGAGGCCGGCGTCGAGATTCCGGCTGTCTACGGTGTATCGGCCGGCGCCCTCAACGGCGTGAACTACAAGTCGCACCAGATCGGCCGCGCCAACCGCATCAACCTGGCTTTCTGCAACGACAGCCGCTTCATGGGCGCTGCATCGTTTGCGTCCACGGGTTCCATTGTGGGTTACGACTTCATCTTCAACGACGTCCAAGACCGCCTGGATCCCTTTGACAACGAGACGTTCGACGCGAGCCCCATCGAGATGTACGCCGTCGCGACGGACATGCTGTTTGGAACGGCCACGTACCTCCCGGTCAAAAGCGCCGTGCTCGATCTCGACGCCGTGCGCGCCTCGACCTCGTTGCCGCTGGTGACGCCGCCGGTCGAGATTGACGGGCACAAATACGTCGACGGCGGCGTAGCCGATTCGGTTCCTATCGAGCATGTGCTCGAGGAGGCGGGCTTCGACCGTGCGGTTGTCATCGTTACGCAGGACCGCTCGTACGAGAAAAAGCCCTACGAGTTTATGCCTGCCGCGCGTGCCCGCTATGCCGACTACCCCTATCTGCTCGAGGCTATCGAGACGCGCCACGACCGCTACAACATGCAGCGCATGCACCTGTGGAAGTATGAGCGCGAGGGCCGTGCGCTGGTCGTCGCTCCGCAAAAGCCGGTCGAGGTCGGCCATGTCGAGCACGATTCGGCAAAGCTTTTGGACCTGTATATCCAGGGCCGTCAGGAGGCAAAGCGCCTGCTCGCGGAAATCCAAGAGTTCGTTGAACGCTAGCGACGGCGAACCCTCAAAAAATGGCAACAGCTAAAGAGCTGGAAAATCGCGGCTCGTGGATGACATGTGCAGAAACTCTGGTCGGAGCCAAAATACCTGTTGACTCGTACGGCGAGCGGGGTAATATGGACGGGTTACTTGCAGAGCCCCGTGAATCTCTGTAACAACACGTACTGTACATGGAGGAGTCTAAGTGATTTCGAAATCGACTCACTACGCCAAGCAGGGCGAGGTCCAGCGCAACTGGGTTCTCGTCGACGCCGATGGTGCTGTCCTGGGCCGTCTTGCCACCCAGATCGCAATGATCCTGCGCGGTAAGAACAAGCCCCAGTTCACGCCCAACAGCGACTGCGGCGACTTCGTTGTCGTCATCAACGCCGATAAGGTCCAGCTTACCGGTAACAAGGCCGACACGAAGACCTATTATCGCCACAGCGGCTACAACGGCGGCCTCAAGGCTGAGAGCTTCCGCCAGGCTATGGAGAAGCACCCGGAGAAGGTCATCGAGCGCGCCGTTCGCGGTATGCTGCCCAAGACCACCCTCGGCCGTGCCCAGATGACCAAGCTTAAGGTCTACGCTGGTGCCGAGCATCCGCATGCTGCCCAGAACCCCACGAAGATTGAGCTGGAGGCTTAAAGATGGCTGAGAACACCGTTGTCTACCAGGGTACCGGCCGTCGTAAGAACGCCGTCGCCCGCGTCCGTCTCGTCCCCGGCACCGGCAAGGTGACCATCAACAAGCGTGATGCCGAGCAGTATTTCGGCCGTCATCAGCTCGTTGAGAACGCCCTTGCTCCCTTCAAGGTGACCGACACCGCCGGTCAGTTCGACGTTATCGCTCTGTGCGATGGCGGCGGCATCTCCGGTCAGTCCGGCGCTCTGCGCCTGGGCATCGCTCGCGCTCTTCTGAACGCTGGCGACTACCGTGCTGACCTCAAGAAGGCCGGTTTCCTTACGCGCGATGCTCGCGTGGTCGAGCGCAAGAAGTACGGCCTCAAGAAGGCCCGCCGCGCTCCCCAGTTCTCCAAGCGCTAAGGTTTTATCTCCTTTCGAGATACAATGTACAAGCGGGGCCTGCCGATTCCTCGGCGGGTCTCGCTTTTCTTTTTCGACTAGGGTGGGCGGTTGCATATCGCCTGCTAGGGAAGGAGCGATCCTATGCCCCAGAATATCTTCGGTACCGACGGCGTCCGTGGCGTCGCCAACGCCGATCTTTCGTGCGACCTCGCGTTTCGCCTGGGCCGCGCGGCGACCAAGTTCCTTGGTCCGGATATCTGCATCGGCCGCGACACGCGTCTTTCGGGCACCATGCTCGAGAGCGCTCTGACCGCCGGCATCATGGCCGAGGGCGGCCGTCCTCACTGCTGCGGCGTCATCCCCACGCCTGCCGTGGCGCTGCTCACTGTTCAAAACGAGCTCGACGGCGGCATCGTCATCTCTGCTTCGCATAATCCGCCGGAGTTCAACGGCATCAAGTTCTTTAGCCGCAAGGGTATGAAGCTTCCCGATGCTGTCGAGGAAGAGATCAGCGCCTGGGTCATGTCCGAGGAAGCCATGGCTGCCGACACGCTGCCGACTGGCGCCGGCGTGGGCCACATCATCAAGATGAAGGACGCCCGCAAGGCATACGTCGACCACGCCATCGATACGCTTGATGGCCTGAGGCTCGACGGCCTGGTCGTTGCCGTCGACTGCGGTCACGGTGCTTCCTGCCAGACTACGCCCGCCGCGCTGCAGCGCCTGGGTGCCACGGTGCACGCTATCAACACCGATTACTGCGGCACTGACATTAACGTTGAGTGCGGCTCCACTCACCTCGAGCCCCTGCGCGAGCTCGTGCTGCGCACCCATGCTGACATCGGTCTGGCCCACGACGGCGACGCCGACCGCGTACTGTTCGTGGACAGCGAGGGCAATGAGATCGACGGTGACTACATCCTGGCTATCTGCGGTTCTGACCTTGCCGCTCGCGGCAAGCTCGCCAACTCCGAGATCGTCTCGACCGTCATGTGCAACCTGGGCTTCTCCATCGCTATGAAGGAGCAGGGCTTCGAGATGGTTCAGACCGCCGTGGGTGACCGCTACGTTCTGGAGCGCATGCTCGCGGACGGCGCCGTCATCGGCGGCGAACAGTCCGGCCACATCATCTTCCTGGAGCACAATACCACCGGCGACGGCCTGGTGACGGCTCTGCAGCTGCTGGCCGTGCTCAAGCGCACCGGTCGCACCCTCACCGATCTTGCCGGTATCATGAAGAAGTACCCGCAGGTACTCGTCAACGTGCATTCCGACAACAAGGCTGGTCTGGACGATTGCCAGCCCATCTGGGATGCCGTCGCTGCTGCCGAGAAGGAGCTTGACGGCCGCGGCCGCATTCTGGTGCGCCCGAGCGGTACCGAGCCGCTGGTCCGCGTGATGGCCGAGGCCGAGACGCACGAGCTGACCCAGCGCGTTGTCGACGACATCGTCGAGGTTGTCAAGCGCGAACTTCCCTAATGGTCAAAAACCGTTGCCAAGTGGTAAACTGTTAAGGTTATTTTGATTGATTGGTATGTCCGAGGGGGAGCATGTTCACTAAAGTCCTAAGGTCTTTTGGTATGCGTGGTCGAGTCCTTACGCTGGATGCTCCCATCTCGGGCGACGTCATTCCGCTTTCCGAGGTAAACGATCAGACGTTTGCTACCGGCCTTTTGGGCCAGGGCGTGGCGATTCGGCCCACCGGAACGCGTGTGATTGCACCGGATGATGCCAAGGTCGAGGCCATTTTTCCCACGGGACACGCTGTTGCGCTTAACACGGTCGATGGTCTGGACGTGCTCATCCACGTTGGTTTGGATACCGTTCAGCTCGAGGGTAAGCACTTTACCGTACATGCGCAAGTGGGTGACATCGTCCATAAGGGCGATGTACTCATTGAGTTCGATCGCGAGGCAATTGCTGCCGAGGGCTACGATGTGACGGTTCCCATCTTGGTGTGCAACTCCGTTGAGTTCTCGAGCATCAAGGGCTCCGTTGGCGTGCATGTCGAAGAGATGGATCAGCTCATCGTTGCTCGCGAGCGCTAGCAAGTGCACGTGGCCATTAGCCTACAATTCAAACACGTTTACGGAGGGCGCCCTTGAAAGAGGGCGCCCTCCGTGGCAAGATGGGTTTTGTCCGAAGCTAAACAGCTTCGGGTCACCGTGGACGGGCAGGGGCCTCGACGCGGCTAGACACGAGACACATACATTACGCGACCTCGCCCTGGTGGCCGCACACGTTGGTTGCGGCCGACGCGGGCCGCGGGCAAGTGCTTGTAAGGGAGCCTTGCCTCTCTTGTACGAGAAAGGACGCGTAATGAAGATCATTAAAGCTAAAGACTACGAGGATATGAGCCGCAAGGCCGCCAATATCATCTCGGCCCAGGTTATCCTCAAGCCCGACTGTGTACTGGGCCTTGCCACCGGCTCCACCCCGATCGGTGCCTACAAGCAGCTCGCTGCTTGGTACGAGAAGGGCGACGTCGACTTTGCCGAGGTCAGCACCTACAACCTGGACGAGTATCGCGGCCTTTCGCACGACGATCCCCAGAGCTATCACTACTTCATGCGCGAGAACCTCTTCGATCACATCAACATCGACCTGAACAACACGCATGTGCCCGATGGCTCCAACCCCGACGCCGCTGCTGCCTGCTCTGAGTACGACAAGTTTGTCGCCGACGCCGGTTACCCGGATCTGCAGCTGCTCGGCATCGGCAACAACGGCCACATCGGCTTCAACGAGCCCGATGACCACTTCTCCAAGGGCACGCACTGCGTCGACCTCACCGAGAGCACCATTCAGGCCAACAGCCGCCTGTTCGACAGCATCGACGATGTTCCCCGTCAGGCCTACACCATGGGTACCCAGACCATCATGTATGCCCGCATGATCCTGGTCGTCGCCAACGGCGAGGCCAAGGCTCAGGCCGTGCATGACATGTGCTATGGTCCGGTTACGCCCGAGTGCCCGGCTTCGATCCTGCAGCTGCACACCAACTGCGTTGTCGTTGCCGACGAGGCCGCCCTTTCGCTCTGCGAGTAGCGCGAATCCTGCAGCTCGACATAGCCTTGCCTAAGGCCTCCGCTTTGCGGGGGCCTTTTTGCTATCCCTTTTTGCCCACTTGACCAAAAACTTGCCGCAAGCTTGACGAATGCCGGATGTCCAACAGCTTGATTCATTCTTTACCAGATTCTATGCAAAAATGCCACTAAAAGGTCGTAGACGGTAGCGGGTGCTAGGCGAGTTGAATGACATGGCTGAACCTTGTTCATCTGCGTTACACTGCCGCTTAGATGGGACAAGCTGACAAGCTCATTTACCTGCTTAAAGACCGATTAGTCGGGGGATTAATAACAATCGGCCCTCGCTGTACAAAAACTTGCCGCTTGCGTACCAAAAGACAACCTAAAACACAAGGTCGCTCTATTCATAGCGCGGCTTGTATGGTCTTGCGGCTACAGTGTCCATACGGTCGAGTTGAGGAGCGGGCATGGTAAATGATTTGAGCGGTATAGACGACCTCGAGCTGATGCCGCTGGGCGGAGGCTATATGGTGCGACGCGAACGCTTGATGAATGAGCTTATCGCCAAGGGCCGAAAGGCCGGCATCGTGGTTCTTTATGCACCCGACGGGTTTGGGAAGACCTCGGTGCTGCTGCAGTACACCCATGAGGTTAAATGCGACCCGACGCGAGGCCCCGTGCGGATTATCGAGGCCGATCGCGCCACTGGGCGCGAGGTGTTTATGCAGCTCGAGGTGGTTACCGAAGAACTCAAAGACAAACCGCACTCCCTTATCGCGATTGATAATGTGCCAAACCTCGATCAGCACGATACCGAAGACCTCATCGACAGGATTCGCGGCCTGCGCGCTATGGGGGTAGGGGTCTTTATCTCCTGCCGTCCTTCAAATCGTCAGCTGATTCATGGGCTGGGCGATTCGGTTAAGATCAATGCGCAGATGCTCAAGGTGCATGCCTATGAGTATTCGGCATGGGCATCGGCGTTTTCGATCAGCACATCGCTCGACTTTTATCAGCTCACGCAGGGCGTGCCCGAGCTCGTTTCGGCATTGCAGACGGGCCTGTATGGCCAAGGCGACGTGGCCGGTCTGCTCGAAAACGAGATTGTCAACGTATATGGCGCGGCACTTGTCGATCTGGCTTCGCTCGACAATAATGCGCTGTTTTGCGTGGCATGTCTCATGGTTTTGATGGGCGAGGGCAATATCGCAGAACTCGAGGCTTGCGGGGTAAGGCTGTCGATGGTCGACCAGTCCTACTTTGTACGCGACTACCCGATCTTTGGCTTGGACCCCGCCGAGCGGAGTTTTACGTGTCTGGGCACGGAGGATAACGGACGCTTGCGCTTGCGCAAGTTGGTGGCCGAGGTTCGCCCCGAACTTGTTCCGAGGGCGGCCCGAATTTTGCTTAAGGCGGGTAGATGCGATGCGGCGATGGGCCTGGCGGACGCCTTTTTGGACCGTGAAGCGGTCCTTGAACTTGCTGGACAGTATGGGGTCGATCTTGCTCTGACGGGGCACGGGGCCGATATCTGCCGAGCAGCGTTGGGTACGATCGATGCCGACGATCCGGCTCCAGAGCCAACGCCCGCCGAGGCGCTCGGCGTATATCTGGCAGCGGTCAGCGTGTCCAATACAAAGCTCGCTCGCTATATGGCATCGGTTATCGAGCGCGGGGGCGAACGGGCGGCCTGCGAAATAGACCCTGTTTCATGGAGGGTGGCCCAGACGCTGACGGCTGTTTGCTATGGGGACAACGGGCTTGGGCTTCCTACGAACCTGGCCGTACCAGAAATCGAGGCATCCCATACCGCACTCGATATGTTGTCTGCGCATATCGAGGTCAAGCGATGCCTGACCGAGCGGGGAGATGACGGCGGCGTTCTACAGCAGCTCAAAACGAGCAAGGCCTACGACTGCGAGCTCGACATCGCGGGGATTGTTATACGGGCCGATAGTATGCTGGTGGAGCTCTTTGACGGGTCGTTTGCGGGAACCGATGAACGCGACGACGAGATGGCGCTGGTGCGGGAGGCGCTCGACGTACGTGGGCTTAAGGCGATGGCTATCTGGGTGCGCATGGTGTTGGCGGCGCGGCGGCTCCTTTCCGGCTTGCCGGTAACCGACGACGCGGCGTTCAACGAGCTCGATCGTTTTGCCGTGCGCATGCGCGACAACCAGATTCAGCTGTTTGGCCTGTTGCTAGAAGGCTGGCAGTCGCTGGCAGAGGGACGGCCGGTTAATGCAAAGTTCCGTGCGGTCCAAGTGCTCAAACTTGCCGAGGAGTCGATTGCGTACATGCGCGATAACGCATTGCTGCTGGAGCGCGCGGCATATCTACGTAACACCTCGATGGTTTCGGTACGCGAGGAAGCGGAGTTGCTCGATATAAGCCAGACGCAGGTTGGTGGAGCGGAGGCCTGGATGGTGGCGCTGCATTTGGCCTGTGCGGGCCGAGACAGCGATCTTGCGGCCTGGATGTCCATGAATCGTGCGGGGATTCTAGAGCCATCGTATCGGCTCTTTGCGCGCCTTGCCATGCATTGTCTGGGCGAGCCAGCGGGCAGGATACGCAAGAAGCTTCCCGTGCGCGAACTGTCGCGGTACTCGCTGCGCGACGATTTGGAAGGGGAGGGCGAGCGTCTGTTCCAGACTGGCGAGGTTGAAGCCGTTGATACCATCGACCATATCGAGATTCGCATGTTTGGTGCGTTTCGCGCCGAGCGCGACGGGTTTCCCATCACGGATAAAATGTGGCGCCGCAAGAAGGCGGCGACGCTTGCCGAGCGGCTTGCGCTGGGCATGGATGCGCTCGTCGATCGTGAGACGCTGGCCATGGAGCTGTGGCCCCATGCCGAGTTTAATAGCGCCCGCAACAACCTGTACTCGACGATATCGCGCTTGCGGTCGGCTTTGGGGCCGACGCCGGATGGCAAGTCATGTGTGCTCATCCAAAATGAATGCATTGGGCTCAACGGCGACTACGTCAAGACCGATGTGCGGCTGTTTGACCAGATAAGCCGCGAGGTTTTGGGAAATCGCACGGGTGCGCGCGGGCCCCATCTGATCGAGTTGTGCCTTAAGATTGAGCAGCTTTATGCCGGACCGTTGTATGTTCCCAATGGCTGTAATCCCACCTACTTTTTGCGCATGCGGCGCATTATGCAGTCAAAGTACATCGATTGCATGATTAAGGGAGCAAATGCCGCTCTAGAAGAAAATGATCTGCAGCCGGCGATTTGGCTGGCGGAGTCGGGGCTTCGGCAGGAAACGGCGCGTGAGGATATGGTGCGCTGCGCCATGCGCGTCTACAGTGCGGCGGGGCGACGGCGCGATATCGTCGAGCTGTACAGCGGGCATATGCACCATCTGAGGGAGCAGGTCAATGGCGTGCCCGAGCCCGAGACGCGGCGTCTATACGAGCGCTTGGTGGAGGGGCGGCTCAATCGCGTGCTGGTCGAGCGATAAAAAACGGGCGCCCGAAGTACTTGGGCACCCGTAAGCTTGCTATGTGTTGGCTCGCCGGATTATTGGCTCTTAGACGAGCTTGATCTTCTCGATATCCTTGCGCGAGGACTCGCGATACAGCGAGAACTTGCGGCCGATAACCTGAACGACGTCGGCGTGGCAGCGCTCGGCGAGCTCCTCGGCGGCCTCGCGGGCAGAAAGGCTGGAGCCGTCCAGCACGGAGCACTTAACGAGCTCGTGCTTCTCCAGGTAGGCGACCGTCTGCTCGACGGTGCCCTCGTTGACATCGGACTTACCGATGATGATGGCGGGGTTGAGGTGATGGGCCATGCTGCGAAGCTGCTTGACCTGGGCTCCTGTCAGTGCCATGGGTTCTCGCTTTCTATGTATGGGGCGCCCCGCAATGGGGCCTTAATCTACGTGAGCTGTCCCACGATAGCGCAGGAACGGCACGGTGTGGGGCATGTTTGCCCAGTTCGCAAAGAATGCGGATGCCGGGCGGGAAGACGATGCAAGCTTTAGATGGGCTACGGGCGGGGTACGGAGACCGGCTCCCAGGCGATAAACGCCCATCGGACTTTGCGGATGTGGTCGAGCATGTAGCGTCCCTGCGGTACGCCCTTGGATCCCGGCTCACCGGCATGCGGGTTCTCGATCATGTGGTGGGCGATATAGTTGCGCAGGCGGTCGATCTTGTCCTCGTTGCTGTGCTCGAGCATGCGAGAAAAGTCTGCCACGCCTGCCTCGAGACTATCGAAGGTGTCGCGGCGGGGTGATTCAAAATACGTGACCTGTGGCAGTGCACCCATCTGAATAAGGATGTTAAAGGCGTACACAAAACCATTGCTGCAGGTAACCGAGGCGCCGATGGCATTCATCAAGTGCAGGTCATAACGCGGGCTCGAGTTGGCGACCATCGTAACGGCACAACGCCGACGAGCCGTTCGATCAAGCTTGGCAAGTGCGCCTTTTAGGTTGGTCGTGGTGACAGAGCGACTGGCAAAGGCAACATCCACCGCTTTTGCGACCGGTCCAACCAAATCCCAATCATCATCCCAAGCAAGCTCAAGCGGTGTAATAAGATCCTCGAGCCCGTAATACTCAACGCCGGCATCAAGGGTGCCCAACATAGCGGGGGAGAAGTCGGCTGCAATCACAGGATGCCCAGCCTGAGCAAGCGGAATAGCAATCGACCCAGCCCCACACCCCATATCGAGCACCGACTCGCCGGGCTCAAGCGCCAGCAGTTTTATAAAATCCCGAGCATACGGGGCAGTCTCCAATGGCCGAAAATGCCGAGCCCGCTTATCCCACTCAAAAGGATCATCAGCCCGATGCCGATCAGCTTGCAAGCGCATCCATTCGTCATTCCAATCAGCAGAAAGAAGCTCAGAGCGAGCATCCCCATCAACCACGGGCCAACCTCCTAGCAACAAAAAAGCGACTCCTCCCAAAAGAAGAGCCGCAACCAGCATATATCAGAAAGAACCGATCCAACGCCAAACCGCCGTATCGACCATGTGGTGCAGGAGCGAAGCGACTGCAACCGGGATAGAACTCAATCGAGGTCCCGTTGTGCGGGAGCCCCGGGGAGGGCAAATATATAAGGTCGATCGCGAGTTCCGCACGAGCCGGAGAGCACTTAATGTGCTCTCCGTGCGAGTCAGGACTGTCCGAGCAGGCGACCTTATATATTTGCCCTCCCCGGGGCTCCTCGCCAGTCCCCCTCAGCTAGTTCTTGAGCGAGTTCAGCGGCGCCGGGAAGCGTCCGCCACGGTGGGCGAGCACGGTGCCGGCGTTGGGGTTCACCGGCATGATGGGCGCACGGCCGAACAGACCGCCGTACTCAACGCAGTCGCCCACGCCCTTGCCGATAGCGGGAATCACGCGCACGGCCGTGGTCTTATTGTTGATGACGCCGATGGCCATCTCGTCGGCGATGATGCCGGCGATGGTCTCGACCGGGGTGTCGCCGGGGATGGCGATCATGTCCAGGCCAACGGAGCACACGCAGGTCATGGCCTCGAGCTTCTCGAGCGAAAGCGCGCCGGCCTCGACGGCAGCGATCATGCCGGCGTCCTCGGACACGGGGATAAAGGCGCCCGAGAGACCGCCCACGCTGGAGCTGGCCATGACGCCGCCCTTCTTGACGGCATCGTTGAGCATGGCGAGCGCACAGGTCGTGCCCGGGCCGCCGCAGGTGCCCACGCCGATGATCTCGAGGATGCGCGCGACGGAGTCGCCAATGGCAGGCGTAGGTGCCAGCGACAGGTCGACAATGCCCTTCTCGACACCCAGGCGATGGGCGGCCTCGCGGCTCATGAGCTCGCCGGCGCGGGTGATCTTAAAGGCGGTCTGCTTAATCTTCTCGGCGACTTCCATCATCGATGCGGAATCGGGAAGCGTCTCCAGGGCTGCGGCCATAACGCCGGGGCCCGAGACGCCTACGTTGATGACGGCGTCGGCCTCGCCACCGCCGTGGACGGCGCCCGCCATAAACGGGGAGTCCTCGACCATGTTGGCAAAGCAGACAAACTTGGAGGCGCCAACGGAATCCTCGTCGGCCGTAAGCTTGGCGGCATCGATGATGGTCTGAGCCGCCATGAGCACGGCATCCATGTTGATACCGGCGCGCAGGCTGGCGACGTTGACGCTGGAGCAGACGCGGCTGGTGGCGGCGAGCGCCTGGGGGATGGACTGGATGACACGGCGGTCGGCGTCGCCGATGCCCTTCTGGACGAGCGCGGAGAAGCCGCCTAGGTAATCGATGCCGAGGGTCTCGGCCGCGCGGTCGAGGGCATGCGCAATGGGGGTGAGGTCCTCATCCTTGCAGCACGCGGCGATCTGCGCCACCGGGGTGACGGAAACGCGCTTGTTGACGATGGGGATACCGTACTCGCGCTCGAGGTTCTCGGCGGTCTCGACCAGGTGCTCAGCCGTGTGCGTCACGTGGTCGTAGATCTTCGTGCACATGCGGTCGAGGTTCTCGTCACCGCAACCCATGAGCGAAACACCCATGGTGATGGTCCTGATGTCGAGGTTCTGCTCCTCAACCATGCCGCGGGTTTCCGCGATTTCTGCGGGCGTGATCGCCATCCTTGCACTCCTATCTGCCAAAACGAGCATAGTCTTGTCTATTCTAACGTGCCGCACGTGCCAAGTGGCACATGCGGCACGTTTTGGTGCTCGGTTGTTTCCGTTGTGTTACTGCCCAAAGACCTCTTCGGCGATGCGCGCGCTTTCGGCGGCATCCTTGGCGTAGTAGTCCGCGCCGATCTGCTTGGCGTATTCGGGGGTGAGCACGGCGCCGCCTACGATGATCTTGACGCCCGGAACCTCGGCATGGAGCAGCTTGATGGTCTCCTCCATGGCGACGACCGTGGTGGTCATAAGCGCCGAGAGGCCGACGAGCTTGATGTCACGCTCCCTCACGGTCTTGAGCACCTCTTGCGGGTCGACGTCGCGGCCTAGGTCAAAGACGGTATAGCCGTAGTTATCGAGCAGCATCTTGACGATATTCTTGCCAATGTCGTGGATGTCGCCCTTGACGGTGGCCACGCAGATCTTGCCCTTGTCGGCAATCTCGCCGGCGGGCATCAGCCGCTTAATGGTGTCAAAGCCCACGCGCGCGGCCTCGGCCGAGGCCATGAGCTGCGGCAAGAAGAACTTTCCCTGGTCAAAGAGGACGCCAACCTCGTCAAGGGCGGGGATAAAGTGATTGTTGATGAGGTCCATGGCGTCGTGATCTGCCAGCAGACGCTCGGTCTCGGCCGCGATCTCGCCTTTGCGGCCCGAGAAGACCATGCGACGAATCGGGTCGTCGTTGCTGTCAGTGCCGGCGGTGCCAGCAGCGGACGCGGTGTCGGTCGATACTGCCTGAGCCGCCGCCGGGTTCGCGGCGATCTTGTACGGATCGGTCCAGCCGGCGTAGCGTTCGATGTATCCGGTCGAGCCCTCGTCCTCAACGCTCAGGACGCGATAGCTGTAGACGGTATCCATAAAGCGCTTGGAGCCCGGGTTCATGATGGGGGCATCGAGGCCCGCGCCAAAGGCGGCGGCCAAAAAGACCGAGCCCAGCAGCGGGCGGGCAGGCAGGCCAAAGCTGATGTTCGACACGCCGAGCGCGCACTTGACGCCCAGGCGTTCCTTGCACAGGGACATGGCGCGCAGAATCTGTTCGGCCTGGCGTTGATTGGTCGAGGCGGTCATGACCAGGCAGTCGATGAGGATGCGGTCCGGTCCGATACCGTAGCGCGCAGCCTCGGTTACGATGCGCTCGGCGATGGCGAAGCGAGCCTCGGCGGTATCGGGGATGCCGTCTTCGTCGAGCGTGAGGCCGACAACGTTGGTGCCGTAGTGGGCGACTAGGGGAAAGATCTCGTCCATGATTTGCCGTTTGCCATTGACCGAGTTGATGATGGGCTTGCCGGCGTAGCGGCGCACGGCTGCCTCGACGGCTGCGGGATCGGTGGAGTCGATCTGCAGCGGCAGCAGCGTGGAGCCCTGGAGCTGCTCGGTCGCCTGTTGGATGATCTTGACCTCGTCGATCTCGGGCAGGCCTACGTTGACGTCCAGGATGTCGGCGCCCTGTTCCTGCTGGCTGATGCCCTGGCTCACGACGTAGTCTAGGTCGCCGTCGCGCAGGGCCTGTTGCAGGCGCTTTTTGCCGGTGGGATTGATGCGCTCGCCGATGACGGCGATCTTGTGACCGTCACAGGGAAGGTCCACGACCGTCTGGGCGCTCGTGACCGACATACTGGGCTTGCGGTGACGTGGGCTGGGCGTGTGGTTGTCGATGAGGGTGCGAAGTGCCGCCATGTGCGTGGGCGTGGTGCCACAGCAGCCACCCACGACGCTCACGCCGTCCTCAATCATGCCGGCGACGGCCTCGGCGTATTCGGGTGCCTGGATGTCAAAGACGGTATTGCCGTCATCGTCCACGCGGGGCAGTCCCGCATTAGCCTGCACCATAACGGGCTTGTCGGTAACGGTGAGCATGCGTGCGGCGAGCCCTCGGAGCTCGGCCGGTCCCTGGCTGCAGTTGATGCCTAAAACGTCGGCGCCGATGGCGTCGAGCGTGACGGCGGCCACCTCGGGACTCGTACCCAGGAACGTGCGACCGTCTTCCTCAAAGGTCATGGTGGCAAAGACGGGCAGGTCGGAGTTCTCGCGGCAGGCAAGGACGGCAGCCTTGATCTCGGCAAGGTCGGTCATGGTCTCGATAATAAAGAGGTCCACGCCCGCGTCGACGCCGGCGCGCACTTCCTCGGCAAAGAGGTCATAGGCCTCGTCGAAGCTCAGGGTGCCCAAGGGGCGAAGCAGTGCGCCGATGGGGCCGATATCGCCGGCGACATAGTGGGCGCCGGCCGCGCGGGCGCAGGCGACGGCGGCGGCAAAGACATCTGCCACGGTGGCGGCGCCGTCGAGCTTGTGGGCGTTGGCGCCAAAGGTGTTGGCGGTGATTACGTCGCAGCCAGCCTCGACGTACTGACGCTGAATATCAGTGATAACCTGGGGCTCCTCAAAGTTGAGCAGCTCGGGCAGGGCGCCGGCCTTCATGCCGGCCGCCTGCAGCATGGTGCCCATGCCGCCGTCGAACAGGAGGTGTCCCGTGCCCTCGATGGCGGCGCGCAGGCGATCGTCCTTAATGCGAAGGTCGCCGATCGTGCGCGTCTTGTACGTGGCGCCGTTACAACGCGCAGTATTGACGGGCGCTGCCAGCGCGGTACCGTCGGAATCATGGGTGATAAGCGGAGTAAACATCGAGGGCTCCTAATGGCTGGAATAGCAGGTGGTGTGGGCGGCGCGGAAACGGCAGTGCTCGCGCATGCGGCAGATATTGCAGGTGGGGCGGCTCTGGGCGTCGCGGACCTTGCCATCAAACAGACCGATCACCGCGGTCACGCTCTTGGTGGGCATGAGCAGGCTGGTCGGCGTGACGGTAAGCCCGATGAGCCGCGTGGCGTTGAGCGCAGCCACGATTGAGTGCTGGGCCGTAAGCGGGCAGTCGCCGTAGCCGGGGCTGAAGCGCCAGTTACCGGCGAGTCCGTGTGCGGCGGCCGCAGCCTTGACCTGTTGGTCCATCTGCTCGACGGCGGCTTCTACATAGGCAGAGCATGCGGCGTCGAGCACGGCTCCCTCTAGGGGCTGCTGGGCTCCCGTGGTTCGCAGGCGACGCTCGGCGTCCATGCCGAGGGTGCATGCCATGAGTGCGGCAAAGCGGGCGTCTTTGAGGTGGCGATAGATATCGCGGCCGCGCAGCTCAACGTTGGTGCCGACCAGGCGGATGCAAGGCTCGCCCTGCTCGTCGACGCCCGTGGCATCGACGGCAAACACGCGTCGCACGCCACGGGGCTCAATGTCCAGTTCCAAACGCTCAACGACAAGCTCAATACGCTGCGACAGCTCGGGCTCAATCTGCTGACCGCCGTAGCCCAGATACCGCAGCATTTCGGCACGGTCGACTCGGGGGCGATGGGCAGCATCGATACGGTAGAGCGCCGGCGACGCAAGGTCGGCCGGCACTTCACCAAAAGCTGTATCGATGTGCGGTTTTTCCATTACCCCAGGCGCTCCATAATGGTTGCGGCGATCGCAGGACGATTCATAGTGTACAGGTGCAGACCGTCGGCACCGTGCTCCTTGAGGTCGCAAAGCTGACGGGCGGCATAATCTACACCGGCTGCCTGCAGGCTCTCGGGGTCGTTCTCGTACTTGGCGAGGATCTTGATGACGGGGGAGGGCAGCGACGCGCCGCACATAAAGACCATGCGGCTGATCTGCGACTTGCCCATAAACGGCATGATGCCCGCGGTAATGGGCACGGTGATGCCGGCCTTGTCGGCAAGCTCGCGAAAACGGTAGAAGCACTCGTTGTCAAAAAAGAGCTGCGTCACAAAGAAGCTCGCGCCGGCGTCCTGTTTTTGCTTGAGGTATTCGACCGAGAGGTTGAGATCCTCGCAGGCAATGTGGCCCTCGGGGTAGGCTGCGGCGCCCACGCAAAAGCCGGCATCGACGAGCTCCGGGATGAGGTCGCAGGCGTAGGCGTAGTCCGAGGCGGGCTTGTCATCTTCAGTCGCGCCAGCGGGCAGGTCGCCGCGCAGGGCTAGCACGTTTTCCACACCGGCCGAGCGATACTCGTCAATCTTGGCGGCGATGTCGGCGTGGGTGCGGCCCACGCAGGTGAGGTGCGCCACCGAGGGCGTATCGAATTCGCTCGTAATCATATGCGCGATGGGGGCGGTGGTGGCACCGTTGCCCGAGCCGCCGGCCGAGCAGGTGACCGAGACAAAGCTCGGCGAAAGCTTGCACAGATTGCCTGCCACTTCGTGAGCCGTATCGAGGGTCAGCTCGCCCTTGGGCGGGAACATCTCAAACGAAACGGGCGCGGTGCCCTGGGATGCTGCCTGCTTAAAAACCTCGTCGACGCGCATATCGTGCTCCTTTAGATGCCTAGGTGCGATGTTTTGTTGCAAGGATTCTACAGCACCACTGCGCCAAGATGGAATTTCTCTCGCGATTTGGTGATACCAATCGAAAATGCTTCGCTATCGTCATTTCCTATAACAGGGCAGTCAATGTAGGATGGGGCTATATTGAATGGTATCTGATGCGAAATACCAGTTAATAAAGCCCCGTCCCAAATTGGCTACCCTTAAACCATGGGGAGAGGTCTGCAATTTATGCAGTTGATTGGCTGTTGAGGGTGGCAACGCCGCCTCGATAGGGTAACCTCAATGATTGGTTTCGCGACGGCAACATAACGGTAATGTCGCGGAAACACGGCGAGTCTAAGCTATGACTCGTTCGTTAGTAATCAACACCGCTTCTCACGCGGTGCCGATACGAAGGGAGTTCCGTATGGCCGAACTTACTGACCGCTTCGGGACCATGGTGTTCTCTGAGGAAGTCATGAAGGACTACCTCCCCAAGGACATTTGGAAGCGCCTTGCTGCAACCCTCGAGGGCGGTGAGCCGCTCGACCTGGATGTGGCCAACGCCGTTGCCCACGCCATGAAGGTCTGGGCCATCTCCAAGGGCGCGACGCACTACGCGCACTGGTTCCAGCCGCTTTCGGGTATTACTTCCGAGAAGCACGACAGCTTCCTGGAGCCCAACCACGACGGCACCGCCATTACCAAGTTTACGGGCAAGAACCTCATCCAGGGCGAGCCCGATGCCTCGAGCTTCCCCAACGGCGGCCTGCGCGCTACCTTCGAGGCCCGTGGCTACACCGCTTGGGATCCCACTAGCCCCGCCTTTATCAAGGACGATGTCCTGTGCATCCCCACGGCTTTCTGCTCCTACACGGGCGAGGCCCTGGACAAGAAGACCCCGCTGCTGCGCTCCATGACCGCGCTCTCGCGTGAGTCTAAGCGCGTTTTGGCGCTGTTTGGCAAGACCCCCAAGAAGGTCGTTCCTTCCGTGGGCGACGAGCAAGAGTACTTCCTGATCAAGAAGGACGCCTATCGCAAGCGCAAGGACCTGGTCATCACCGGCCGAACCCTCTTTGGTGCTGCTCCCTGCAAGGGCCAGGAGCTCGAGGAGCACTACTTTGGCGCTATCCGCCCCACCGTCTCGGCCTATATGAAGGACCTGGACGATGAACTGTGGGCGCTTGGCATTCCCGCCAAGACCAAGCACAACGAGGTTGCTCCCTGCCAGCATGAGCTCGCACCGGTCTATGGCGAGGTCAACGAGGCCATCGACCAGAATCTGGTCATGATGGAGAAGATGAAGCTCATCGCCTCCCGCCACGACTTGGTCTGCCTGCTGCACGAGAAGCCCTTCGAGGGCATCAACGGTTCGGGCAAGCACAACAACTGGTCGCTTGGCACCGAGTCCGAGAATCTGCTCGATCCGGGCGACACCCCGCTCGACAACCTGCAGTTCATCGTCTTCCTCACCGCGGTGATCGAGGCCGTCGATAACTATCAGGAGCTCCTGCGTGCCTCCGTTGCCTCGGCCGGCAACGATCATCGTCTGGGCGCCAACGAGGCTCCTCCGGCGATTATGTCCATCTTCCTGGGCGACCAGCTTACCGAGGTCGTCGAGAAGATCATCGATGGCAAGGCTTCCGTCCATGCCACGCGCGGCGTGCTCGACCTGGGCGCCGATACCCTGCCCAAGCTGATGCAGGACAACACCGACCGCAACCGCACCTCCCCGTTTGCCTTCACCGGCAACAAGTTCGAGTTCCGTGCCTGCGGCTCCGAGCAGAACGTCTCCGACTCCAACCTGGTGCTCGATGCCGCCGTGGCCAAGTCGCTCAAGTCCTTCGCCGACGCGCTTGAGGGTACGCCCGAGGATGAGTTCCAGGACGCCGCGCTCGAGTACTGCAAGAAGGTCCTGACCGACCACCAGCGCATCCTCTTTTCCGGCGATGGCTACTCCGACGAGTGGCCCGTTGAGGCCGAGAAGCGCGGCCTTGCCAACAACAAGACCACGGCCGACGCCCTGCCCGCCTTTGTTTCCGATAAGGCCATTGCGCTCTTTGAGGAGACGGGTGTCCTGACCAAGGCCGAGGCCCAGTGCCGCTACGACTGCAAGCTCGAGAAGTACAACAAGCTCATGAACATCGAGGCCACCACGATGGTTCGCGAGGCGCGTCGTACCTATCGCCCGGTCATTACCGCCTATGCCACCAAGGTCGCTAAGGGCCTTGAGACTATTCGTGCCGCCGGTGCGGAGGCCGCCATGCAGTGCGAGCAGAACACGCTCAACAAGCTCTGCAACGGTATCACCGCCATCAACGACTCCATCAAGGCGCTCGATGCCGTGCATCAGAAGGCCGAAGCCCTCGATGGTCAGGAGCAGGCCAACGTGTACGCGCACGAGGTCGTTCCCGCTATGGATACGCTGCGCGCCGCCGTGGATGCCATGGAGGAGATTGTGGCCGCCGACTACTGGCCGGTTCCGACCTACGACGACATTCTGTTCTATGTGTAGAACGTAACTGACATATCGTCACGGTATTGAGCCGGGGTCCGCATCGCGCGGGCCCCGGCTTTTTGTTTGCGAAGGACGCTTTGAAGCCCGTTTTGCCGCCGATGTGCCTAGGTATAAAGGGCTATGGGCAAAAAACGTCAAATATGAGTACTGTCACAAGTCCTGTAACATTATTTATTTGCAAAATATGTAGTGTTACGCAACATATGTCCAAGTACTTAGCCGATAAACGTCTGCAATTTTTCCGCCGTAGGACGCCCGACGGCTAAATCGCCTTCTGAAGGCATGAAATCGCTGTAACTAAAATGGTAACAGTACTCATATTTGCCATTTTTTGACCACAGGCCTTGCGATGATGCCGGGATTCGCACCCTGTCGGGTTCGAATCCCGGCATATCGGTAGCAAAAAGCCCGTCACCGCGGGGGTAACGGGCTTCTAGTTTCAAATGGTGCCCCCAGCGGGATGTCCGCGTGCGGCTGGCGCCGCCCGCTTCCGCTGCGTCGCTCCGCTCCTTGCGTGCTGCGCTGGAAAACGCTTGCGCGTTTCCTCAGCTTCGCACCCTGTCGGGTTCGAATCCCGGCATATCGGTAGCAAAAAGCCCGCTACCGCGAGGGTAACGGGCTCTTCAATTCAAATGGTGCCCCCAGCGGGATTCGAACCCGCGATATCCACCTTGAAAGGGTGGCGTCCTTGGCCGCTAGACGATGGGGACAGCGGGAAAGAGTATAGCAGACTTTTTTAGCCGTTCACATATCGTTGGCAAACTGAAAAACCACCACAAAGGTGCCTGTCCCCTTTGTGGTGGTGAGGTGCTAGGGGAGGAGCTTCATGGCGGCGTCGTGGGCGGCGTGCTCGTAGGTGTCGTCGAGGGTTTTGAGCGGCAGCAGGGCCGTGGCCTGCGCATCGCCGCGGCGCTCGAGGGCATGGGCGATCAGCCAGTCGGCGAGTTCGGGGTTTTTGGGCAGCGCCGGCCCGTGCAGGTACGTGCCGATGACGCCCTTGTAGATCAGACCCTCAAGGCCATCGTCGCCGTTGTTGCCGGTGCCCGCGACGACGGACGTTCCGAGCGGCGTTGCCTCCGCGTCGAGCAGGGTGCGACCTCCATGGTTCTCGAATCCCACAAAGGGCTCAGGTGCCAGATCGGTTTTGACGGCTACGTTGCCGATCAGGCGATCGGAGCCACGTACGGTTTCGGCGGCAATGACGCCCAGGCCCTCGATGCGATTTTCGCCCATATAGTACGAACGGCCGAGTAGCTGATAGCTGCCACAGATGGCAAGCAGTGAGCCGCCATCCTCAACATAGGCCGCGACCTTGTCTTTTTGGGCGAGCAGCTCGTGTGCCACGGCTAGCTGGTCGCGGTCGGAGCCGCCACCCATCATGACGATATCGGCATCGGTCAAATCAAGCGTTTCGCCCATACGGACCTCGTCCACGCGCACGGGAATGCCACGCCAGGCGCAGCGGCGCTCGAGGGCGATGACGTTGCCGCCGTCGCCGTAGAGGTTAAGGGCATCGGGATACAGGTAGACGATGCGTAGCGGGCGCGAAAGCTCGACCGGCGCAATGTCGGTGGGGACAGCGCTGCCATCGGCGCGCGTTACGGCGTGGGAGGCGACCGAGCTCGCATCGGTGCTCTTAAGCTCGTCGAGCTCCTTGATCAGCGGCGGGAAGGCCGTGTAGTTGGCGACGGCGTAGAAAGTATCACCAGCCTCCTCGTCCGCCACGGCACCGATCGCCTGCTCGATATTCGAGATGATGGCGGAGTCGATGCCGGCGTACTTCAGGCGTACCTGCATATCGTGCGCGCGTGTACCCCCGACAAAGGCGATAAGACCTGGGGTATCGGCGATGCGCTCGAAGTCGACGTCGTAGATCCACGATACATCGTGGCCGTCGGCGTCGTTGTCGTTCAGGAAGAAGGCGCAGAGCCTGCCGCCTGCCGTTTTAATGGACTGGATCTGGCGATCGAAGCCCACGGGATTTTTGGCCAGATTTGCCTCGACGGTACGGCCAGCGATTTCCCAGCGGCCCATGCGCCCGCCGGCGGGGACGTAGGCATCGAGCGTGGGCTGCAGATGCGCCGCGTCCACGCCCAGCTCGCGCGCCGCAAAGAAGGCGGCGGCAACGTTGTAGACCATGTACAAGCCGTTGTAGCGCGTGGCGATGTGCGTTGCGGGTGCGTCGGTATTGGGTCCAAAGTTCAGGTCAAAGCCGTAGCCGTCGCAGGTGAGCTCAACGCCTGTCACGCGACGGAGCAGCGCTGGGCGACTCCAGCCGCACGAAGGACAATGATAGGCGCCGAGCTGGCCGTATTGCACGTAGTCGTACTCCAACGGGGTGTTGCACTGCGAGCAAAAGCGCGAGTCGCTAATGCGGTCAGACTCGGTGTCGGTGGCGCCGTCGATGCCAAAGGCGATGCTTGCATTGGGAACGCGCGCGGCGATCGCGGCGCACAGCGGGTCGTCGGCGTTATAGATGAGCGTCGTTGTCGGCGAAAGCTCCAGCGCGTGGGCGATGACGTCCTGGGTGTGGTCGATCTCACCGTAGCGGTCCAGCTGGTCGCGGAACAGGTTGAGCAGCACAAAGTAGGTCGGCTTGAGCTTGGGCAGGACGCGCACCGTGTAGAGCTCGTCGCACTCAAAGACGCCTACGCGCTTGCTGCTGGCGGTTCGCTTAAGGTTGCCGCGCGCCTCGAGCAACGCGCCCACCACGCCCGGCTCCATGTTGTTTCCGGCACGGTTGCATACCACGGTGGCGCCGCTGGCGGCAACGGCATCGGCGATGAGGTTGGAGGTGGTGGTCTTGCCGTTGGTGCCGGTGATCACCACGCTGCGGTCGACAAGGCCCGCGAGGTCGCTTAGCAGCTCGGGGTCGATCTTCATGGCGATACGGCCGGGGAGTACGCCGCCCTGGCGCTTAAGGACGGAGCGCAGTCCCCAGCGGGCGATATCGCTCGAGGTGCAGGCGAGAGATGAGCGGAAGTTCATGAAGCCGTTCCTAACGTGAATGACATGGTCGTGACGTTTGTGCCGTTAAAAGCCGTAGCGGCGCGCAAATTCCTGGGCAAGCTGCGATACGTCTTCGCAAGCGCTGGCCCAGGGGGCAAAGTCGGGAGTATCCGAGATGATGCCGTCGGCCTCCCAAACTGCCTGATGCGAAAGGTCCCAGGGGTCGTGCGGTTCGGGCCGGCAGGGAAGGTACGGCGTCTGATACATGGGGTTCAGCAAAAAGAACGCGCCGCCCTCGCAGCGGTTGGCAAACTCACGCAGCGCGCGTGTCGCCGGGCGCATCTTGTTCGTTTTGAACAGCAAGATCGTGCGGGCGAGCAGGTACCAGGGGGAGTTCTCGAGGGTATCGGCCCCCATCTGCTCCTCGAGCTGGTGGGCCAGGGCAAAAAAGCCGTCCTCGTCTTCTAGGCGAGCGAGGGCGAGTAGCACGGTGCCTGCAGCTCGGGTGGGATAGCCTTCCGCCTTAAGGACGCGGCGGGCGTAGTTGGCGGCAGCACGGTAGCGAGCGCTCGCCATGCACAGCTGCGAGATGGCCTCGAGCGTGTGGAGCCACCCGATAAGAGCCGGCTCGCTTACGGTGAGATCGGCCGCCGTCACGCCGTCTGCCAGCACCTTGTTGGCCCAGTAGTGCGGGGCCTCCATGTCGAACCCGGGCACGCTTTGCTGCAGGTAATCGGTCGTGGTCGCCTCGAGTTTCATCAGGTCGCCCAGACAGGCGTCGACGGGCGTGTCCGCCAAAATGATGGCGAGCAGCTGGGCATCGACGGCCAGCGCGTCGACGCGGACGATCTTGAGCAGCTCATCGCGCGTATCGTCGAACAGGTGGTTGCGCGTCTGTTCAAACTCCTCGTCGCTGCCCATGTCCTCGATGCGATGGAGCTCGTCGAGCAGGTGGCGGTGGACGCCGGCATAGGACAGCAGTGCCTGGGCATGCTCGGTCTGCGCATACTTATGAGGGTTGACGCTCACGTCGTTATGGACAAGCTCGCGTGCTGCATCGGTGAGTTCGGGGTGCGACGCAAGGTAGGCGCGCTCCAGGTAGGCGGGGATGTAGACGCTCGGATCCATTAGAGGTCTCCTCCCTTAAACGGCAGGCCCTGCTCGGCCGCCCGCAGGATGCGCTCGTCAATCTGGGAACGCACGATATCGTTGGTGGCGACCCAGGCGGCAAAGCTGGCGTTGTCGGGGGCGCCCAAGCCCTCTTGCAGTACCGGCGTCGCCTCGGACAGCGCAAGGACAAGCTCGTCGGTGGAGCCCACGCCCACGTTGACGCGGGCATAGACGCCATCGGGAAACTCGGTTTGGAAATAGAGCGCCTCGGCTGCGTGTGGGCACGAGCGTGCAAGGATGCGCAAGTAGTGCTCGGCACCCTCGTAGTCCAGCTCGCGCCAGGCAGCGCTCATCAGCGCGATGAGCGTCCATGGGTCCAAGTCGCGCTCCGCGTCCTTGGGACGACGGCGTAGCGGCGTGTTGGCAAGATAGGGGACGGAGTGGGCAGAGCGAAAGCGCTTGAGCTCCTCAGCGGGGTATTCGAGCTTCGCCATGGCGAGCATCGCGGTGTGACGGACGCCGGCCGGATCGTTGGGGGCAAAGTCGAGGCTGCAGTTTGCGGCTTCGAGCGACATGCGATAGCGGCCGCTAATGAGGGCGCGCGATGCCAAGGCGGCAAGCCAGCGCAGGTAGGGGCGGCGCATAAGGTCGCCTGCGGCCTCACGCTCGTAGGGGTCCTGCGCCGAGGCGATCTTGAGTGCTAGGTCGTGCTCGACTTCATCGCGCTTGGATACCAGGTACTGTACGTACTCCTCGTTGGAGTTGGCGGTGAGGGCGGTCAGCATGCGCTGGGCATCCCAGTTGGTGGGGTCGAGCGCGGCTGCCTCGCGAAGCATGTTCTCGGCAGCGGCCTCTTCTTGCTCTGCCTGGGTATCGTCAGGGATAAAGGGAATGCGGTAGTCGACAGCCTCGACCACCTTGGCAATGAGGTGCCCGGCGCGGTCGCGGTCGTGCACGATGAGCGGCGCGGGGTTGCGGGTGAATTGTTCCATCAGACGCTCTACGGCGGCACCGTCGGTGAGCGGGATATTGTCGCGGCGCAAGGCCTCAAGAACGAGGCGATGGCAATCCTCTTGAATGGGATCGAATGCCATGGGGCCTCCTTTGCTGCGGTTAGGGTTCAAATGTCTCTATATAAGGTTCTAGTTTACCCGCATGTGGCACACCGGGGGTGCCGCACTTGGACATGCACCTTTGCACCACGAAGACGGATGTCGCACAAATGTCGGCACCTTGGACGACTGAGTGGTATCACGATGCCGCAAACGGTCGATTTTTGGCGGCGAACGGGGCACATTTTGGAGGGCCACAGTCCTGCCCGGGATATGTGGTCAACCTTGATAAAACGTTTGCCCAGCTTGGGAGTATGAATGCCCCACAAGGGTCTTCAGGGATAGAAAAAACGTTTCATCATTGTCGGCTTTAGGTGAATAACTGACCAACCAGAACGGTAGAATAATGTTTGTCTGAGCGTTGAGACGTTTAGACATCGCGCATTGTCATCGCCGGCAACGCGCAAAACGGTCCTAACGGAGCCAATCGGGTGCTCCGTTATATACGCAAGTCTAAGAGGGGCTTGTTTAGGAGGCACAGTATGGGACGTTTTACCAATCCTCGCGATCTGTACTTTGGTGAGGGCGCTCGCCACGAGGTGAAGAACCTCAAGGGCAAGAAGGCCATCATCGTTTCTGGCGGCAGCTCTATGCGCCGCGGCGGGTTCCTGCAGGACGTTGAGGCCGACCTCAAAGAGGCCGGCATGGAGGTCAAGCTGTTCGAGGGCGTCGAGTCCGATCCGTCCATCGAGACGGTCATGAAGGGCGCCGAGGCCATGCGCGAGTTCGAGCCCGACTGGATTATCGCCATCGGCGGCGGCTCGCCCATCGATGCCGCTAAGGCCATGTGGGTCTTCTACGAGTATCCCGAGGAGTCCTTCGATAACATCATCCAGCCGTTCAGCTTCCCCGAGCTGCGTCAGAAGGCTCACTTCTGCGCCATCTCCTCTACCTCCGGTACCGCTACCGAGGTCACTGCCTTCTCCGTCATTACCGACTACGCCAAGGGCATCAAGTACCCGCTGGCCGACTTCAACATCACCCCTGATGTCGCCATCGTCGACCCCGAGCTCACCTACACCATGCCCGCCAAGCTGTGCGCTCACACCGGCATGGACGCTCTGACCCACTGCATGGAGGCCTACGTTTCCACCTGCGCTTCCATGTTCACCGACGCCAACGCTCTGCACGGCATCCGCGAGATCGTTGAGTGGCTGCCCAAGTCCTATGCTGGCGACCATGAGGCCCGTCAGCACATGCACGAGGCTCAGTGCATCGCCGGTATCGCCTTCTCCTCGGGCCTGCTCGGCATCGTTCACTCCATGGCTCACAAGACCGGTGCTGCCTTCGAGAACGGCCACATCATCCACGGTGCTGCTAACGCCATGTACCTGGGCAAGGTCATCCAGTGGAACTCCAAGGATCCCCGTGCTGCCGAGCGTTATGCTTACGTGGCCAAGGAGATCCTGCACCTTCCCGGCGAGACCAACGAGGAGCTCATCGCCGCGCTCGTCCAGAAGATTCGCGACCTCAACGACCAGCTCAACATTCCGCAGTCCATCAAGGATTACGCGAATGGTGGCGTGAAGGTCGACGCCGAGAACCCGCAGATGGTCTCCGAGGAGGAGTTCCTCGCCAAGCTTCCCGAGATCGCCGCGAACGCCGAGACCGACGCCTGCACGCCCGAGAACCCGCGTGAGACCAAGGCTGCCGACTTCGAGAAGATTCTCAAGGCCTGCTACTACGACACCGACATCGATTTCTAATCGACTCTTGTTATCGTAACGAGGGGCTCCGCACGTATCCGTACGGAGCCCCTTTCTTTTTTATTATTAGAGAATGGGATAGTTATGGCTGCAATTTTCAATAGCCCCAGCAAGTACATCCAGGGTCCGGACGAGCTCGTAAAGCTCGGCTCCTATGTCGAGCCGCTCGGTGCTAAAGCCCTCGTCATCGTGACGCCTTCGGGCAAGAAGCGCGTCGGTGCCAAGATCGAGGGCGGTTTTGCCGAGGCCAAGGCCGAGCTGCTGTTTGAGGACTTTAACGGCGAGTGCTCCAAGGGCGAGGTCGATCGTCTGGTTGCGCTCGCTCGCGACAACGGTTGCGACATCATCGTCGGCGTCGGTGGCGGCAAGATCCTCGACACCGCGAAGGCCGTTGCCTACTACCTGGAGTCCCCGGTCATCATTTGCCCCACCATTGCTTCGACCGATGCTCCGTGCTCGGCACTTTCGGTGCTCTACACCGACGACGGCCAGTTCGACAAGTATCTCTTCCTTAAGGCAAACCCCAATATTGTCCTGATGGATACGACGGTTATCGCGGCGAGCCCGGTGCGCCTGACGGTTTCCGGCATGGGCGATGCGCTCGCAACCTACTTTGAGGCCCAGGCGACGCATGATGCCGACGGCGGCACTTGCGCCGGCGGCAAGGGCGGCATGGCCGGCCTGGCGCTCGCCAAGCTCTGCTACGAGACGCTTATGGCCGATGGCGTCAAGGCCAAGGTCGCGCTGGAGAAGGGTGCGCTGACGCCTGCCGTCGAGCACATCATCGAGGCCAACACGCTGCTCTCCGGTATCGGATTTGAGAGCTCGGGCCTTGCTGCTGCTCATGCCATCCACAATGGTCTGACGATGCTGCCCGAGTGCCACGGCATGTATCACGGCGAGAAGGTCGCCTTTGGCACCATCGTCCAGCTGGTACTCGAGAATGCCCCGACCGAGAAGCTCGAGGAAGTCTTGGGCTTCTGCATTGAGCTGGGCCTGCCGGTCACGATGAAGGAACTTGGCGTTGCCGAGCTTACGCGCGAGCAGGCCATGATTGTTGCCGAGGCTGCCTGCGCGCCCGATGACACCATGTGCAACATGCCGTTTGAGGTGACGCCCGAGATGGTTGCAAACGCCATTTTGGGTGCCGACGCACTGGGTCATTATTACCTTATGGATGAGTAAAACATATCTAAGGAAGGGGCAAAGCCGACAGATGGCTTTGCCCCTTTTTGCTATGGTGCAAAGTGACCTGTCTCCAATGCACAAGTTGGTGCAGTGGGCAGGTTACTTTGCACCAATCGTTGTTTGATGAAGGGCGGATTCTCGTATGGCGCTTCCCATGGTTTATGGCGGTCCCGGCCGGTATGTTCAGGGGCCGGGTGAGCTCTCGCGCCAGGGCAGGTATTTGTCATGGTTGGGCTGCGCTGCCTATGTCTTGTTTGACCAGGGTACCGAGGATCGGCTGTGCAAGCAGATCGTCGATGGATTTCTGGACGACGATCTGAGTGAGCCGTTCTTTAAGATTTATGACGGTCCGTGTACGGAAGAGGCCGTTGTCGAAATGGCTAAGGAAGCCCAGGCCGAGTATTGCGACATGGTGGTGGGTATTGGCGGCGGCAAGATGCTCGATATCGCCAAGGCCGTTGCGTTTTATGCCGAGTTGCCGTTGTGCGTATGCCCCACGGCGGCTTCGATGGACGGTCCGTGCAGCGCGATTTCGGTGCTGTATCACGAGGATGGGTCGTTCGACCGCTATCTGATGCTCGAGAAGAATCCAGATCTGGTCGTGGTCGATACCAACGTGGTCGCGGCGGCCCCGTTGCGTATGACGGTCGCCGGCATGGGCGACGCACTGGCAACGTACTTCGAGGCGCGTTCGTGCGCCGCGGCGCACGGCACCAACGAGCACGGTGGCGCGCCGGGGCACTTGGCCCTGGTCGCGGCTCGCGCCTGCTACGACACGCTCATGGAGTGCGGCGTCGCTGCCAAGCGCGACCTCAAAAAGGGCCGTACATCGCCGGCGGTTGAGCGCCTGATCGAGTGCAATATTCTGCTCTCGGGCGTCGGCTTTGAGAGCGGTGGCTTGGCGTTGGCGCATGCCATCGCCAACGGTCTGACGATCCTGCCCGAGTGCAAGGCCATGCATGGCGAGGCCGTGGCATTTGGTCTGGTGGTGCAGCTGCGCTTGGAGCGTGCCCCCGAGCTTGATCAGGTGCTCGAGTTTTGCCAGCGCGTCGGTCTGCCGACGACGCTCGAGGGGCTGGGCCTTGGCGAGATTTCCGATGCCGATCTGCAGGGTGTTGCAAATGCGGTCTTTAGAAACGAGCGTAACATGGCCAACGAGCAGACAAAGGTGACCAGGCAAAAGCTCGTGCAGCTCATGTGCGAGGCATAGTTTGGCGTTTGATCGGCCTTGTGCGATCGAGACGGCGATAGGCCATAGACTATTTGCCTCAAAGGTGCTCCGCGTGTAATTTGCCCGAGGCGTGGGCCGATAGCGTATCATTATCTCTTGCTTGTTTGCACTGCTCAGGGAGGGGCCGCGCATGGCGCAGGAACACGATCTGTTTGATGACATTATCGAGATCAGCAAGGGTTTCGACTTTCTTAAAAACCCGCTTGGCGGCGTGACCGATGCACTCGATCCATCGGCGCCGCAGTGGAATCCTGCCGACTATAAAGAGCGTCCGCGCGGCAACACCATTCCGTGCCTGACCTGCAAAAACGAAAAGAGCGGCTGCACCGCGTGCATGGACACGTGCCCGGTCAACGCTATCGAGGTCGAGGAAGACGCCATCGAGATCCTCGACTCCTGTCGCAAGTGCGGCCTGTGCGCCGCTGCTTGCCCGACGGAGGCGATCATCTCTCCGCGCCTTGCACCCAAAAACGTTTACGACGACATTGTCTCGGCGGCTACGAGCCACGAGACCGCCTACGTTACCTGCACGCGTGCCCTTAAGCGCATGCCGCGCGAGAACGAAGTCGTCGTTGCCTGCGTGGGTGATATTACGGCCGAGACCTGGTTCTCAGTGCTGGCCGACTATCCCAACGTGAGCGTGTATCTGCCGCTGGGCGTGTGCGATAAGTGCCGTAACACCGGTGGCGAGGACATCCTGGGCGAGGCCATTGCTACCGCCGAGGAGTGGGCGGGCACGGGCATGGGTCTGGAGGTCGATCCCAAGAGCCTCAAGTGCCATAAGCGCCGCGAGTACGAGCGCAAGGAGTACATGGAAAAGATCGCCCGCACCACGGGCCTTACCGTGACCAAGCTCAACCCGGCGACGGCGGCACTGGCCTCGGTGACGCAGAAGCTCAAAGCTCACCGCCACCAGATTACCCAGCTCGAGCGTACGCTCAACACCATGTGCGGTACCACGACGACCAAGCGTCGCCGTTCGCTCACGCACGGTCGCCAGCTGGTGCTCTCAACGTTGCAAAACCACCCCGAGCTTGCTCAGAACATGCAGGTGAGCACGCCGGAATGCGATTTTGACAAGTGCACGTCGTGCGGCGAGTGCGTCAACGTGTGCCCTACGTTTGCCTGCGATTTGGTGGGAAGCGGCCGCTTTGCACTGGAGTCCACGTATTGCCTAGGTTGCGGAGCCTGCGTCAAGGTGTGTCCCGAGCATGCGCTCAAGCTGGTCGAGCACGATGCGTCCAATCTGGTCGTCGTCGATCCCGAGGCCGAGGAAAAGGCCGCCCAGAAGGCGAAGGCTCACGAAGAAGCTGAGAAGGTCAAGGCCGAGGCAAAGGCTAAGCTTGGCAAGATGCTCGACCAGGTGGAGAAGCTCGCGGACTAGTCAGCGACCCCAATCTCTGCTTCATTTGCGCCGCCGCGGTGTCCGGATTCGCCCGGATGCTGCGGCGGCGCTATACTTATGAAGTTTGAAGTACCTGTACCAAAAGGAGCTGTTGTGTCCCTTTCCATCGGTATCGTGGGCCTGCCCAACGTGGGCAAGTCGACGCTGTTCACCGCGCTTACCAAAAAGACCGGCCTTGCCGCCAACTACCCGTTTGCCACGATCGACCCCAATGTGGGTATCGTCGATGTGCCCGATAGCCGCCTGCAAAAGCTCGCCGACATCGTCAACCCCGGCCGCATTGTGCCGGCTACGGTCGAGTTCGTCGACATCGCAGGTCTGGTGAAGGGCGCTAACGAGGGCGAGGGTCTGGGCAACCAGTTCCTGGCAAACATCCGCGAGACTGACGCCATCTGCGAGGTCGTGCGCTACTTTAAGGACCCCAACGTTATGCGCGAGGTGGGCCGCACGGGCGAGTTCGTCGATCCCGCCGGCGATGCCGACACCATCATGACCGAGCTTATCCTGGCCGATATGGGCACGCTCGAGAAGCAGCTGCCCAAGCTCGAGAAGGAGGCCAAGCGCGACAAGGAGTTCATGCCCAAGTTTGAGGTCGCCAAGCGCCTGCTTGCCTGGCTCAACGAAGGCAAGCGCGCCGCGTCCATGGAGATGACCGACGAGGAGCGCGCCGCTGCCAAGGGCTTGTTCCTGCTCACCATGAAGCCCATCCTGTATGTGGCCAACGTGGACGAGGACATGCTCAACGAGGACCTGGCGCCCATCGACGGCGTCAAGCCGCTGCCCATCTGCGCCAAGATTGAGGCCGAGCTTTCCGAGCTCGATCCCGAGGACGCCGCCGACTACCTGGAGAGCCTGGGCCTGGAACAGCCCGGTCTGGACGTGCTCGCGCAGGCGGCCTATAAGCTGCTCGGTCTGCAGTCGTTCTTTACGGCCGGCGAGATGGAGGTCAAGGCCTGGACGGTTCGTCAGGGCGCGACCGCCCCGCAGGCCGCCGGCGTCATCCACACCGATTTTGAGCGCGGCTTTATTAAGGCCGAGGTCATTGGCTATGACGACTACATCGAGCTCGGCGGTGAGCAGGGCGCCAAGGCCGCCGGCAAACTGCGTATTGAGGGCAAGGACTATGTCATGGCCGATGGCGACGTCGTGCACTTCCGCTTTAACGTGTAAGGGCGACGCATATGTTTAAATATGGCAAAAAAGCTGGCTACATGGGTATTGCGCTGCTGGTGCTTGCGGTGCTTCCGCTGGTGGTAGCGGCGTTTGTAATCCCCAACATTGGCCCCGAGGTGGCAACGAAGTTTAACGCCGCCGGCGAGGTGACGCGCTGGGGCAAGAGCTATGAGCTGCTAGCGCTTCCGGTGCTCAACCTGCTGCTGAGCGTGGCGACGTACTTTACGGCGGGACGTCAGGCTAAAAACAATGATGACTCCGCCGCCATGGCGCGCATCGTGTGCGAGCGCTACCTGCGCAACGGTTGCATCACGGGTGTGTTCCTCAACGTGATCAACGTTTACTTTATGTACTCGGCGATTACCGGAACGGGCTTTGGCTTTGGTTTCTAGCCTGTCCTTTTAGGCAACGAGCCTGCACGCATATTCAATGGCTGCTGCGAGGCCGCCGCTCGATCGTGGTTTAAAGACCATATCGGCGGCGGCCTCGTTTTCGTATCCGGCGCCGCGAAGGGCGAGTGCGATACCGGCTTCGAGGAGAAGGGGCAGGCCACGTTGGCTGGTTGCGATCACGGCAGCCTGATTGAGCGAGCAGCTGTGCGCCTGGCATTGGATAGCAAGTTCACCTTGCGCCGGGCAAGGGACCAGAACGGCGGCGACGCGACTTGATAGCAATGCAAATGCTGTGCGCTCATCGGGCGAAAGGCATTCTGCTTCAACGACGACGAGCTTGAGCGGTGCGCTGTTTGTGCGAAGCGTGGCTCGGTACATGCGGACCGAAGAACCCGACATAGAAAACTCCTGTGTATTCGGCAAAACGTAAACTATAGTTTACGTTTATGTTCGGCTCCATTTCAAACTCGGCTGCATGGACGAACGTGCGAAACAGATTCTTGGCAGGCGGGTCGAAGAGACACGCAGAGACCTTGGTATCTCCAAGGTTGATTTTTGTGTGGCAACAGGAATCAGCCGACCCTACCTCGACCGAATCGAAGATGGGACGGCAAATTTCACGCTCAAGGTTCTATTTAAGATCGCACCCGCACTCGGCATGACGGTGTCAGAGCTTCTCGAGGGCATTGAATAGAAGATGCCTATTGACCGGTGGTTACACCATCGGGATACGGTCGTGGTTGACTTGGCTGTAGAACAGGCGCTGAATTACTGACGCATCACGTGACTGGCCGAGTGCCCACATGGTCTTGGCCACGAGCGTCTCGGTGGTCATGTCATCGCCGCGCAGGATGCCCGGATGATCGGCGTAAGCGCGGCCGACCTCATAAACACCCAGGTCAAGGCCCTCCTCGGGGACCTGCGTGGTCATAACGACAGTACGACCCGAATCGACCCAGCGGAAAATCGCCTCCTGGAACGACTCGCCCGACTCACCAAACTCGGGGATACCGCCAATGCCAAAGGTCTCAAGGATTACAGCATCGTAGCTATCGGCTAGGGCGTCGAGGATGCCCGGGTTTACGCCGGGCGTAAGCTTGAGTACAAATACGCGCGGGTCGATGCTGTCGTAGAAATGCACCGGGTTTTCGTCCTGATGCGTGCCGTGAAGCCCGTTGCGCACGATACGGTCATTGCGGATGTAGGCAATGGGCGGATAGTTGACGCTAATGAATGCGTTGAAGCTCATGGTGCGCTGCTTGCGGGCGCGCGTACCGGCAATGGCGACGCCGCCAAACACAATCGACACATCGTGCGAATGCTCGTCGAGTGCATAGAGCAGGCTCTGGTACAGGTTGAGCTTGGCGTCGGTAAAGGGATTGCCCATGGGCTTTTGCGAGCCGGTGAGCACGATGGGCTTGGGGCTGTCCTGAATCAGGTAGGAAAGCGCTGCTGCGGTGTAGCTCATGGTGTCAGTGCCGTGCAGAATCACGAAGCCGTCGTGGTCGGCATAACCCTCGACGATGACGTCGCGGATACGCATCCAGTCGCTCGGGCGCATGTTGGTGCTGTCGATGTTCATGGGCTGCACGACGTCGAGCTCGCAGAGCCCCGAGATCTCGGGGACGCTCTGGGCGAGCTCCTCACCGGTCAGGGCGGGGGAGAGGCCGTTGCCGTCCTCGGTCGATGCGATGGTGCCGCCCGTGGCGATGAGAAGGATGCGCTTCATGCTGGTATTCCTATCGTATTTGCCGCCGCAGAGGCGGAGTCGTTCGGCAGTATTGTGGCACAGGGCGTCCAATGTTCAAACGTATTACATCATCTGTAACGTTTGAAAACACTTCAATTGCCGTCAAATAGGGGCCCAGGTCGTGCGTTTGCCGTGCGCTGATGGCTGCGAGGGGCGAGAAACCCCATATAACGTGTACACTATGGAGGTTATTTTCGTTCATTCACGCGGGTGGGCACCGGCTCCCCGCCAACAAGAGGGGGAACCATGGATCAAAAGGCTTCCGCAAAGGTCCTCGTACTCGACTTTGGTGCGCAGTACGGTCAGCTCATTGCCCGTCGCGTCCGCGACCTCAACGTGTATTCCGAGATCGTCCCCTGCGACATCTCGGCCGACGAGATTCGCGAGATGAACGCCTCTGCGCTCATCCTTTCCGGCGGCCCGGCTTCCGTGTATGCCGAGGACGCTCCGTCTATCGATCCCGCCATCTTTGACCTGGGCCTTCCCGTCCTGGGCTTTTGCTACGGCCATCAGATCACGGCCGTGACGCTCGGCGGCAAGGTCGGCCACTCCGAGGTGGGCGAGTACGGCCGCGCCACCATCACGCGCACGGCCGGCGCCAAGCTCTTTAACTCCACGCCTATGGAGCAGACCGTGTGGATGAGCCACCGCGACGCCGTTTCCGAGGTGCCCGAGGGCTTTACCGTTACCGCCAGCACCGACGTGTGCCCGGTTGCCGCCATGGAGTGCCCCGAGCGCAAGATTTTCACCACGCAGTTCCACCCCGAGGTCAAGCATTCCGAGTACGGTCAGCAGCTGCTGAGCAATTTCCTGTTTGAGATCTGCGGCCTGGAGCCCAACTGGAGCATGGACAACCTGGTCGAGACCATGACGGCCGAGTTCCGCGAGAAGGTCGGCGACGACCGCGTGATTCTGGCCCTGTCCGGTGGCGTCGACTCCTCCGTCGTAGCTGCGCTGGGCGCTCGCGCCGTGGGCAAGCAGATGACCTGCGTGTTTATCAACCACGGCCTGCTGCGCAAGGGTGAGCCCGAGCAGGTGGAGGAGGTCTTCACCAAGCAGTTCGACGTCGACTTCATCCACGTTCACGCCGAGGACCGTTATGCCGAGCTTCTGGCCGGCGTGACCGAGCCCGAGGAGAAGCGCCGCATCATCGGTACGCAGTTCTGGAAAGAGTTCTTCGCCGTTGCTCAGCAGCTCGAGACCGATGGCAAGCCGGTCAAGTACCTGGCTCAGGGCACCATCTACCCTGACATCATCGAGTCTGGCGCTCGCAAGACGGGCGGCAAGACGGCCACCATCAAGAGCCATCACAACCTGATCCCGTTCCCCGAGGGCGTGCACTTCGACCTCATCGAGCCGCTCGATCACTTCTTTAAGGACGAGGTCCGCGCGCTTGGTCTGGCGCTGGGCCTGCCGGCTCACATCGTGTTCCGTCAGCCCTTCCCGGGCCCGGGTCTGGCCATCCGCATCATCGGTGCGGTCGACAAGGAGAAGCTCGAGATTCTCAAGAACGCCGATGCTATTGTGCGCGAGGAGCTCGACGCCTACAACCAGCGTCTGTTTGAGCAGACCGGCGAGCGCAACTCCGAGCACAGCTGCTGGCAGTACTTTGCGGTCCTGCCCGACATTAAGTCCGTCGGCGTTATGGGCGACGAGCGCACCTACCAGCGCCCGATCATCCTGCGTGCCGTCGAGTCCAGCGATGCCATGACCGCCGACTGGGCCAAGCTGCCCTACGACGTGCTGGCCCGCATCTCCGGCCGCATCGTCGCCGAGGTCCCTGGCGCCAACCGCGTGTGCTACGACATCACGTCCAAGCCGCCCGCGACCATCGAGTGGGAATAATCAGAGACCCTTTGCGAGGGAGGTCGGAAACGGCCTCCCTCGTTTTTTATTTGCGTGCCATGGGTGCTTATGCATTGTGGTGTATGTGGTACATGCAAACCAGCCACGCAATCTCTCAAGCTGTTTAGCTGGGATTATTGTTTGCTGGTATGTTTTAAAGTGCTTTCAATTACCGAAGCAACGTCATCAATTTATTTCTAATTAATGCTGACCGGCAGATTGCGTCCGCCCGCAAGAGGCCGCTCGGACTGGTACTCAAAATGTACTCACGACGTTTTGGGTATCGATTTGCAGGTACTCACAGACGGCAAAAACGGGTGTCTACCTCGATATATTCGTTATCCCCAACGATTCCTCAACGAATATTGACTAGTGATTGAGTGCTGCATGGCTCAAATTATCTACGTAATTACGTAATTACGTAATTACGTATTTTGAAGTAAAATGGTTTCGGCCAATTAAGGAACGTAGAACAGGTCAATTCGGAGGGGCGACCATGGAGGAAGATCAGGCTGTTCATGCCGAAAGGGAGCTGGATAAGTTCACGCTTTCGATAACCCGCGAGGATAAGCGGGCTCTTAAGTCCTATGCCGCGCGCCAGGATAAGACAGTGGCTAAAGTCCTGCGCGAATGGATTGACGAGAAGTGCAAGGGGGAGAAGTGATGTCCCAGACGGCGCAAGCAGTCGTTCAGAACCTTGTTGATCGCGCTGTCAAACTGGGCGATCGTCAGCTCGCTGCCGACATCCGCGCCTTTGCTGCGCAGCGCCAGTTTGGGCTTGTATTTGAACACAACCGTCCAGAACGACTTCGCCTTTATGGCAAACCTATCATGAAGGGCGATGTCGTACAGGTACTTCCCGAGCGTGGTAGAAAAGAGGACTCTAACTCCCAACTGTTATGGTTGGTAAATACCGTTCGGGGGGGGGGTTGCTGATCTAAAGCCATATCAATCGCCCTCATATGACGAAAACGAATGCGAGCCCCGCCCCGTTGCTGTCGACGATGTCGTGCCTGTCGCTGAATATGACCAGCCGATTTATGCCGGCCTCAAAGAGACTGGGCGTGTTGAGCGCGGTGGCGATAAGCCCTATCAGGTTGTCATTAACGGCGAAAACTACCATGCTCTTGAAACCTTAGCCTTTGCCTATGCAGGCAAAGTGGACTGTATATATATTGACCCACCCTATAACACTGGCGCCCGCGACTGGAAATACAACAATGATTACGTCGACGGCTCCGACGCCTATCGCCACTCCAAGTGGCTTGCCTTCATGGAGCGCCGCCTCAAGCTCGCCAAGCAGCTGCTCAATCCCAACGATTCAGTACTCATCGTGACGATCGATGAGAAGGAGTACGCAAGGCTTGAGCTTCTTTTAGAGAGCGTTTTTCCCAACGCGACCGGTATCCAGACGGTTTCAATCACCATAAACAAGAACGGGGTTGCCCGTGGCAACCAGTTCAAGAGGGCTGACGAGTACGCTGTCTTTTGCTTTTTTGGTACCGCCGCGCCGTGCCAAGTGGACCGCAGGCTCTATTCCGTCGAGTTCGGAGAACTTGAGGAAAAAGTGGCTGATGACGCGTCGAGCAGCCGCTCCCAACGTAAGGTACGTTGGGAGCGGCTGCTGAGGGGCGGTCCCAATGCCGCCCGCACCGCAAGGCCGAACCTCTTTTATCCCATCTATATCGATGAGGAGACCGCGACCATTAAGGAGCTCGGCGCTTCTCTCCCCCTTGAACAAGACTGGACAAAGATACCGACAAAAACGGGTCTCAGGGCAGTTTGGCCTATTAGGACCGATGGCCGAGAGGCGACTTGGAGGATCTCCCAGAATGCTCTACAGGCCAAGCTTGATCGCGGGTGCGCAAAAGTAGGTGAGTACAACAAAAAGAGTGATCGGTACTCCCTCCTTTACCTAGGAGATTCCCAAGAGGAGCGTCTCAAGAATGGAGAAATTAAACTCATTGGCAAGGCTGAGGATGGGTCCTTGCTTCTCGAAGAGCAGGGAGAGCGCTCTGCCATTCCAACAACCGTTTGGAGTGGCGCGCAGTTCTCTGCCGGTGAATACGGGAGCCGATATATCAAAAAGTTCATCGGCGATAGGCGCTTCACATTTCCAAAGTCCCTTTATGCGACCGAGCTCTCAATCGCTTCCGTTGTTGCCGACAAGCCCGACGCCCTTGTAGTCGATTTCTTCTCAGGATCGGGCACCACGGCGCACGCCGTCATGCGCCTGAACCATCAGGACGGCGGGCGCAGGCGCTCCATCAGCATCACGAACAACGAGGTCTCAGAGGACGAATCCAAAAAGCTCACCAAGCGCGGTCTTCGCCAGGGCGACCCCGAATGGGAGGCGCTGGGCATCTGCCAGTACGTTACCAAACCTCGCGTCACGGCGGCCATCACGGGCAAGACGCCCGAGGGCGACCCCATCAAGGGTGACTACAAGTTCACCGACGAGTTCCCCATGGCCGACGGCTTCGAGGAAAACGCCGTCTTCTTTGACCTCACCTACGAAGATCCAGACGCCGTCGAGCTGGGCGTGGCCTTCGAGGAGATCGCGCCTCTGCTCTGGCTGCGCGCTGGTTCGCGTGGCAGCATCATCAAGCACGAGCAGCCGGGCCTTGCCATGGCCGACGCCTATGCCGTCCTTTTCGACTTTGCTTCGGTTGGCTCTTTCATAGACGCCGTCAAGCAGAATGCCAGCATAAGGTGCGCCTATGTGATCACGGACGACACGGCTCGATATGCCTCCGTCAAGACTCAGCTCCCCGGGCTCGACGTTGTCCGTCTGTACGAGAACTACCTGCAATCGTTCAAGATTGCCGCCGAGGATGCGGTGAGGTAAGCATGAGAGTCGAACTTAAGGATTTCCAAGCCGGGGCAGTCGCGACCCTGGCAAACAAGTTGCAGTCGATGTGTCGACGCTATGAGCAGGACGGCGAACTGTCTTCGGTGTGCCTCGCATCTCCCACGGGCTCGGGCAAGACGGTCATGTGCGCGGCGACGATCGAAGCACTCTTCTTCGGAGACGATGATCTGGGCCTCATGCCCGACGAGAATGCCGTTGTTCTTTGGCTCTCGGATTCCCCGAGCCTGAACGAGCAGACGAGCGTGCGTTTCTCCAACGTGGCGGACAAGTTGGCAGACAGCATCCTCGACAGGCGCCATCTGGTCACGATTACCAACGACTTCGGAGCCGCGCACGACATTCTCGAGCCGCGCCACGTCTATTTCCTCAGCAAGGACCTACTTAGCAAGAACGGCCTGCTCACCAAGGGTGGTGAGGCCAACTCCGGCCGCGTGTTCTGGGATATCCTTGACCGCACCATCAGGGACCCGGAGCGTAACCTCTATCTGTTCATAGACGAGGCCCACCGCGGCCTGGGGGCCAATGCGTCAAGTGAGCCCGGCACCGCGACGATTTACGCCAACCTAATTGATGGCCTGGATGGTCGTGCAGCGATGCCCGTTGTCGTTGGTGTCTCCGCCACGCCGCAGAGGTTCGAGGCAGCTATGGACCAGCGCGCCGATCGCGTGCGTATGCCAAAGGTCGCTGTGACCCCTCGCGAGGTCCAGGAGTCAGGTCTGCTCAAGGACATCATCGAGTTGCGCGTGCCAGAGAAGGACGACCCAGTCGAGCACCAGTACCTCACTATGGCGTGCGAGCGCTATGCCCTGGCCTGCCGCGAGTGGGGCGAGTACTGTGCCCGTGAGGGCGAGAGTCCCGTCAACCCGCTGCTGCTCATCCAAGCGGCGGACAACGTGAGCAACTCGGCCCTGGCTGAGATGTGCGACCAGATTACGGGCCTGGTCCCCGGTCTTTCCGAGGCGATGTCGTTTGCCAACGTCTTCGGCGAGCATAAGGACATCGCGGCGGGAAAATACCTCATTCCCTATGTCGAGCCCGAGTTCGTTCAGGACACCTCGCGCATTCGCGTGCTCTTCGCCAAGGAGGCTGTCTCCAACGGATGGGACTGCCCGCGAGCGGAGGTCATCTTCTCGCAGCGCAGGCGTTCGGACTCGACCTATATCGCACAACTCGTGGGACGTATGGTACGCACTCCACTTGCGCGGCGCATCGAATCCGATGATCTTTTGAACTCCGTCGCCTGCTACCTACCCCAGTTCAATCCCGAGAGCACTCAGGACGTGGTCGACTACCTCATGGGCCGCAAGGACGACATGGGCGAGAGCTCCATCGGCAAGCAGAACATCGTTCTCAACCCCGTGACTATCACGGCGGCTGTGCCCAAGTCCGAAGCCGACTACCAACAGGAGCTCAAGGCGTACAAGGAGAACGAGAAGGCCATCGAGGCGACGCGGCAGGCACAACCCGGCTACCAGGCGCCGCTTGCCGGCATCGCGATTCAGGAGCCGTTGGACATGCAGGGAACGCAGCCCTCGCTTGCCTCGGCGGTCAGGCCCGTCGACGTACCGGCGCCAGAAGCGGAGCTGACGCCTCAGCCCGCAACGGGCAACTACGTTGTAGCGCCTGCCCCGGAGCAACCTGCGACCCCTGAGCCAAGTTCCACGCAGACCGAGTCGACCCAGCCCGTCTCGGTCGTAAAACCCGTGCCCATGGCAAAGCCCAAGCCGCCCACCAAGCGCGAGCAGTCTTTCACGCACCAGGAGTGGCAGGGCATCCGCACAGCCTTCGACTCCATCCCCGTCCAGCGCATTCCGAAGAAGGCTAGAAACGAATTCCAGAGCCTGGTTAAGACGGCGACTCTGCTTGTCGAGACTGGCCTCGATGTCAATGCCGCAGCCGACGTGAAAAAACAGTTCGTCCAGAAGCTCAAGGGATACATCGTTGCTAACGAGGACGAGTACCGCGAAACCAAACACGACGTAGAGGTTGCCGAGACCGTCAAGATCACGCTCGACAAGCTCAACGAGACCGAGGACCAGGAGCAGGAGGAGGCCCGCACGGACGCCGAGGGTCTCAGAAAGGCCGCTCGCGACGCCGACATGCATTTCACTAAGGAGTTTGCGAATGAGTATCGTCGCGCCAACTTCAAGGAGCTTGGGCGGCCCGAGTGCGACCTGCGCCTTGCCGCAGCGGTTCGCACGCAGGCCATCGTTGATGCGCTCGAGGGCTGGGCGGCTCAATGCCGAAAGGGATACTTCGATAAGGTCGATGGATCTGGCGATTATGACTACCTTAACGACGTGGCAAAGCAACGCTACGACGAGCTGGCCCGTGAAACCGAGGGCAAGCGTCTCACAAAGATAGAGTGGCCCACGTCTACCAGCACGTCGGACGACTTCGCTAAGTATCCGTGCCATATCGTGCAGAAAGAGGACGGCCTCTGCCCGCTCGACCTGAACCCGGCGGAAGACTATATCGTTAGGAACGAATTGGCAAAGAATCGCACAGTTGCCTTCTATCGCAATCCGTCGGGCAGCATGTCTGCCAAGGCGTTTTCGATCCCGTACATGTCTTCGGTGGGACGCAAGGCCCTGCATCCAGACTTCCTCTTCTTCGTGAAGGATGCTGAGGGTGTCATCAGACCGTCCATCGTCGACCCGCATGGCGAGTTCCTCGGTGACACGCTGGCAAAGCTCAGAGGCTATGTAACCTACTTGCGCGATTATCCCGACGTGTTCAAGCAGGTACTCTTCGTCGGTGATATGGGCGAGGGCGTGTACAAGGTGCTCAACCTCCTGCGCCCCGAGGTCCAGGATGCCGTTATGGCCTACAGCGATGTCGACTGTAAGGCGCTCTTCTACGGTTCCTTCGCAAACGATTATCACTAGGATCGTCGGGATTTGCCCGGCAGACGTCTCGGCCATATACCAGAAGAGAAATAGTAAGGCACGCTAAGGCGGCCATCCGTTAGGGATGGCCGCCTCTCTTCAGTCTTGACCCATGTTTTCCAACGTTTCGGTGGCATTCGCCGGTCATGACCTCGTATCCGTTACGCGGGTGGCACCTCCGCTACGCTGCGTCAAGGGGCCCATGAGACCCCGCACAAACCTCCGCTCCGCTCCGGTTGGTGGAGGTCGTCATGGACTCCCTTGACCCGTCTTCGCTCCGGTGCGGCTTTGCAGGGAGCAAAGCCGACGACGACGCGCGGCGTCGCCATTCGGCTTTGCCCGCAAGGGCGAGATGTTCAGGGCAGCGTGCCCGGAAACGGAGGAAGACATGCAGGAGCTGATGACGGGGGAGATTGCGGAGGGGCTGCCGAGGCTCTATGAGCAAGACGGCACGGAAGACCCCACGGTATACGTCCACTACTTCTCGTGCGTGAACGGATGGGACTGGTGGCTGCTCGAGTTCGACGGCACGGACGAGGCGTTCGGCCTCGTCGAGGGCTATGACGACGAGCTCGGCTACTTCAGCATCAAGGAGATGGCCGAGCTGAACCGCCAGATGGGGTTCGCCGCCATCGAACGCGACGAGCACTTTGAACCGAAGTCGCTCAGCGCCGTCAGGGGGAGGTAGCTCCATGGAGATGGACGAGTTTGACGCCGTGGGCAGATTCGGCAAGTCCCCGGGCGGAGCCGTCGGGCTGACTGTCGTCGTCGAGTTTGAGTCGGGTGGCGAGGGCGGGGCGTTCGAGATGGGCACAGCTCTGGAGGGGTCGCCCGAACTCGGGCGACTCGTCTCGGACGCATGCGACGAGGCCGACGCCTTGGTGGGGGACGGGGGCGGATGGGCTGCCGTCCGAATCGGATTCGGCGACGTGGAGAGCATCGACTGCGAGAGCGGCCGGACCGTGCACGTTGCCGAAGAGGGGTGAAGCGTACACAGAGAGCGCGGGCATGCCATCGGCGTGCCCGCGCCAGCTATTCCGGGGATGCCTCGCGCCATCCCCGAGCCCCTGCGCGCCAAGGGGCGGTGCCCCTTGGAACCTTGGCTAAGGTGGCTCGGGGGACATGGAGGATACCGGAGCGCGTGCGTCCGGCGGCATCAACAGAACTCAACCTGATGCTTGACCGCTACGGCCTAGAATTCGGCGGCTTCCGCTACTTCGTGGCACCGCAGGAACAAGTGTAGTATGCCGCAGAATCTGTAATCGTAACCGTTTCCTCCCATGCCGCAGAATCTGTAATCGTAACCGTCTCATCGTATGCTGCGGAATCCGTCACGGTACGCGGCTCCGAATGCCATGCTCCACATGCTGCATTCCCCGCCAACATGGCACTTTTCGCATGACTCCGCTCGTTACCCGTAATATCCGCACCGCATCCATTACAGATTGAACGAGACTCCGTATGAGTCACCGCCGGATGATGCACGGTCTCCGTATGGGTCACTGCGGGATGGAACACCTTCTCCGTATGGGTCACTGCGGGATGGTAGATATCATACTTATGGACATGCGCCGGGGTGTCATCCTTCTTCGAGGAGCTACCGGAGTTGCTATTGTTGCTTCCACTCGGCTTGCTGTCGGACCCGCTGTTCCCATTATCCTTCTTGGAGCCGTTGGATGAGCCTGAATCGCTCTTCTTGCTGTCGGAAGTTTCCGGGGTCTTCGCGTCGGACTTCTCTTCCTTGGCGGTCTCCTGCGCCTTCTCGGTCTCCTTCTCGACGGCACCGGCATCGGCATTCGGGTTCTTCTTGATGTTGTTCTCGAACTTCTTCACAACCTCAGCGCCCTTGTCACCGGTCAGGGTGGAATCGCCCTTCTTCACGGCTTCCGCAACGTCCTTGGCGATGGCTGTCAGGTCATCTTTCGTTACCTTGTCCGCATCCACCTTATCGAAAGTCACGCCTGTGGCAACTGTCTTGTCGGCTTTTCCGGCGGTAACCTTCTTCGATGGCACCTTATAGATTGAGCCGTCGGCGTTCACCGGTGAGATGAATGTGACGGTATAGGTACCGGACTCACCGACCTTCACGGTCACCTGCTTGTTCGCGGCGATAGCAGTGTAGAAGTCCACTTCCCCGTCCGCATCCTCTATATGGGCGATGACGGGCGTGGAGGTGTCCGCATCCCAGCCGTCAGCCTTCACCTCAAGGGATAGCACCATGTCCTGCTCCTCATCGTCCTTCGACTGCGACACCGCAGGGGCATTGGAATCTCCCGTCCAACTGGCATGTGAGATAGCGTAAGCCCCGCAGCCGATGAGAAGCGCCGCACAGAGGATTCCTGCACCAGCCGCGCAGACCTGTTTACGGGAGAACTCGCGCCCGAAGAGCTTGATTCGACCGCTATTTTCCATTCGTGAACACCGGGTCATACATCGTCTCTCCCAGCTTCAGAACCAGGCTGTCGTTACGTTTCTCGAGGGTATAGGCCACCGACGCCCCATCGGCCGTCAGCTCGCCCTTGTAAACGAGCGGGCGCGGTGTCGAGTCGGTATCCTTCGCCCTCTGGTCTTTGACCGTGAGGCTGTACTTTCCCGAATGGTCCGATGCGGCCCATTCGTCATCACTGGGACCTTGAGTGAACAGATAGCCCTTTTGGTTATACGACGCCTTCTTGAATGCGATCTTTCCGCTGTCGAAGTTGATCTCCTCGGGGCTCGCCATGGACTCCGGCCGGTTCGAGCGTTCCCATTCCTGCGATTCAAGCAGCTCTTTGACGCGGGCGACCGCCTTGCCGGTGTAGTCCTCGTAGTACTTCTTCGCATCGTCCTCGCTCAGGAAATAGCGCTCGCCGTACTCCTCGTCGCCAGAGGGGATATAGGCATCCGCATCGTCGGCCTTCTTGAGCGTCAGGGTACCGAGCTCGCTTGAGCTCAATACGATGTTCTCGTCTTCCTGCCTCCACGTTCCCGAGGACTCGAACGACCCTGCGTAATGCCAGCCGTCCCCGTCGTCGAAGGTGATCGTCGTCTCGGAACCCAGCTTGTTATTCGTCATCTTCCCGAGGGCGACGTTGTCGCAGACCGATATGTAATAGAGCGTCTTTCCCTTCACTCCCGTCGGTCCGCATCCGCTCAAGCCGCTCAATCCGGCAATCGACATCAGTCCGACAGCGCCCAAAAAGCCGCGCCGGGATACATTCATCGCCATGGCAGTTCTCCTTTGATTCATAGATGGTACTTACGGCGATCCCTTCAACCTGGAAAAGGGCCACGTGAGCATTGTATTGCAAATTGTCACTTATATAGGTGTGACTCATATAGGTCCGACTCAAATCATTGGCACCACCAGTCGGGAGGTACCAATGACTCAGCTAGATGCAAAAATGAAAGTCGGACTTCGCATCAAGGAATTGAGAAACGCTCTTGGATACAGCCAGGAAGCCCTTGCGTACTCGATAGAGATGTCTCGAACCTATTTTGCCGAGGTCGAAACCGGGAAACGGAACATCTCGATCGAGAACATAGAGCGCATAGCAAGGGGCCTTGGTGTTTCTCTAAGGGAGTTTTTCGATTCCGACCTGTTTACGGGGTGACTCGGTGACGGATCGCTGAAAAAATCTGTGGATGCGCGGTGCTGCTTCTCTTTATGCTATTCGAATATCGCGAGACCTGTTGACTTCTATTTCCGCCACGAATCGGCGGTGCAGGATAAGGCTCCACTACGTTTCGCCGGAGGCAAACGGCGCAACTCGGCGAGCCGAGTTCGAAAGCGCAGGTAGATGCCTGCGCCTAAAACGAAAAACACCCGCATCCACGTGTAGCGCGCGGGCGCGGGTGCGTAGTTGATTGGGGCGTTTCCGCTGGATATGGGCGATTACGCGGCTAGAAGCCCTCGGGAACGTAACCTGCGGCCGTTTTCGGCTTCGTCGGCGCTGTCGACGTGGCGTCGGGGGCGGTCGGGCCCCGCCAAACCCTCGGTGCCGTCTCGTTCCTGATCTTGCGGCGAGCGGTTGATCGCTCCATGAGTGTTCGTTCGGCATCGGGTGACGTCATCCCGAGCATGGGTCCCACGAAAGTCTCGGTAACGTCCCTGCTGGGGAAGGCCATGGGTACGCCGTCGTGGATCACGAGGGCTCCCGTCTCGCGGCCGGTCCAACGCTGGAGCTCGTCGGGCGTGATGAGCGGCCTGCGCACGAGTCCCTCGCTCGTGCCCGTCGAGCCGGTGTTCGTTCCCTTAGTTCGGCTCGTGGACTGCGCGACCGCCGTGTAGGAGCCCATCGACTCCGAGAGCTTGCGCGCGGTGTCGAGGTTGGAGCAGGAGAGAACGACCTTGTCCTTGAGGAGGTCGAGAATCGTCTCGGCCTCTTCTCGGCTGTAGCCGGAGACGGACTGGAGCTGGAGGAGCGACTGACAGAACCAGAGAACATGGACGCCTTCCGAGCGCATCTCTCCCAGGTCCTGGACGATCCTCTCGTTGCGGCCGAGGGAGGCCGCCTCATCGAGGAGGAGGACGGTCTCGACGGGGCAGCGCCCGGCATGGCCCGCGGCGCAGGAGCGCAGCGCCGAGAGCGCTTGGGAAACGAACGTCTGGACGAGTCGCTTGTAGTTGCCCGTTGCAGAGGATGATGAGATGAAGACCACCGTGGGCTCCTCGCCGATGCCCCCGAGGCCGCACTCGTCATCGTGGAGCATCCGAGCCACGTTGCCGTCGACGTACTCGGTGAGGCAGTTGCTCAAGGTCGAGACGATGCCGGGCCCGCCCCCGTGCTCACCGTTGAGCCCGCCGAGGAAGGGGAGCGCGGGGTCTTCCGCGGGCAAAGACGCCGCCAGGGCGGCGATGCGGTCAAGCGGTCCCTGGTCGCCCGACGGCGAGATCGCGGCAGCGACGGACATGACGGTCTTCTCGTCTTCCGGGATGGACGCGTCCTCGATGAGGGCGAGGGAGATACCGACGAAGAGGTTCCGAGCGCCGTCGTAGAAGAACGGTTGGCTTTTCGACGGCGCGGGCACGATGCAGCGTGCGAGCTCACGCAGCTCCCGTGCACAGCCGCCGGCCCCCTCCGCCCCAAAGGCCTCCTTTGCCCTCTCGAGCGGATCGAATCGTACTGAGGATGCAGGCACGTCGAACATCACGTCGACGATGCGGTGAGTGCCCGTCTTCTCGAACACAGGCTCAAGGAAGGCCCTGAGCTCGCCCTTGATGTCGTTGATGATGAGGGAGCGGCCTTGCTCAAAGTTTGCCAAGGCTGACAAAATGGCGACGCGGCGGCTCTTGCCCTCGCCGCTCTCGGCGAGGACGCAGGCATGGACCGAGTCGATGAGCCTGACGCTCCTCCCGATCTCGCCCACGACCAACGTGCCGCCCGAGGGCTTGCCGCCCTCCTGCCATGACTCGCTCCTGCGCTTAAGCTCGCTGTGCGCCGAGACGAGCCTCGCGTCGCCGTGGATGGGCGCGCCCGGCGCACGACGCCCGCCGACCCAGGTCCCGTCGTGGAACCAACGCGACCAGTCGAGATGGCTCCAGATGCCGACGGCTATTGAGACAGTGAGGGTTGCCGCGCACCCCACGAGGAAGACATCGTCCCGGATCAGCTCCGGCAGGACTTCGAGCGGGTTTTGGAACATGGTGCCGGGGAGTTCGGGCACTGCGGCCATCCCGAAGCTCGTGAGCGTCGCGGCGATGCCGACGACCCATGCTTCCAGCCAGCGCCATGCCGCCGGCAGCAGGACGAGCGCGATCGCGGCCCCAGCGGCCGCGCCGGCGGCGACACAGCGCTTGAGGTGCGCGCCCTTGTCGACGTTGAAGCTCTTCTGCTTGCTCATAGAATCATTCCCTTCACTATTGTTTTCGCTGAGTCGAGCACGATGCCCGCCGCATCGCCCCTGATCGCGGCCGATACGGCGGCTGCGAGCGCCCTCGCGAGCGCGCGCTCGGCCTTCTGGCCGACTTCGTCTGACAGGTCCTTCTTGCCTTTGGGACCCTCTGTTGCGGACGCGAGCGCTTTGGCAAGGGCCCTGCCCACAGCAACGGGGGCTTTTGCCATGGAAAGCGCGTAGGACGGGCACGACCGGAGGCATCTCTCCGGGATGGGCCCGCGCTCGCGGACGGCTTCTCGCGCGCCCTCCAGGTCTTTTCCGGTGACGCAGGCGCGGACCTCGCCGACGAGCGGCCTCATGCGCTTGCGCTCCGTTGCGGGCCCGTCGTCCGGCCTTGCGGACCTTATCGGTTCCCTTTCGGGGTCCGTTGCCCGGTCGGGTGCGATGACCCTCAGCAGGGCGTTGCCCTGGCGCGCGCGTAGCTCGTGCATGGCGTCGTTCAAGTAGCGGTCCTGCGCAACACCTTCGAGCCCCTTGAGGCCGGCGCAGCGCTCCACGGACTCGCGGTAAGCCGCGCTCGCCTCCTTGATTTCAGGGTGCCTCGACCCTGCTTCCTCGATTGCGGCATCGACGGCCTTGGCGACATCTGGGTGCCAGCGGCGGAGGTGCGCGTAGGAGATGCGGCCGTCCGCAGGCAGCGTGACGCCAATCTCATCGGCGGGGATATGGCGGACGGCGTCGACCGCCCGCGACCTCGCGAGGTCGCGGGCCTCGTGCTCGGCCGCGAGCGCCGGGACCAGGGCCGCGTCGGTGAGCGCGTTCCTTGCCCGGTCGAGCCTGTTGCGGGCCATGAGCGAATCGAACGAGCCGTCGGACGACCAGGCAATAACGTGCACGTGCTTGGAATTCGGGTGGTTCTCGTGCTCGGCGGCTACCCAACGGACGCTGGACTCGGGGATGCCCATTGCCTCGGCAAGCGCCGGCGTGAGGTTTCGGCGGCAGAAGCGCTGCCAGTCCTCCTTGCATGCGAGATCGAGCTCGCACGCCTCGTCCCTGCGGACGCTGAGCACAACGGTGGCAATCGCACCGTCGGCCTTTTCGAGCTCCCTGCGGGCCGTGCGGAGCTGGACGGCCCCGTTCTGGTCGAAGAGCGCGGTCGACCCGGGCCTCTCGGCGCAGTAGCCGACGATCCCCATCCTCTCGGCGAGCTCGGAGCGCCTGAGATCGTCGACGGTGGCGGATTTGTCGGCCCCCTCGCGCGTGGCGACGTACTCGACGTTGTTGGTGATGACGGCGGAACGCCCGCGCGACCCGGAGAGGTGCACACGGGCGTTCACAACGAGGCTGCTACGACTTGCCATCTGAAAGGCGCTCCCTCGCCTCCGAGAGCGTCATGCCGCGCTGCATGAGGCCGGCCTGCTTGTCGTAGGCGGCGTAGATGTCCGAGGCGCTCACGCCGTCCAGGCCATTGAACGTGCCCTTCTCGATCTCGACGGCGGCGATTGCTGCGACGATCGAGGCGCGCGTGGCGCGGTGCACAACGCGCGCGATGCGGTCCTCCTGCTCGGCGTTGCGCTCGCCGAGCGTGCGGTCGAGTTGCTCCAGCAGTGGCTGCATGACGCCGCGCAGATAGGTTCCGAGCTCGGTGGAGTAGAGCGCCAGGCCGTCGGAGGCGAGCCCAGCGGCGATGAGCTCGCGGGCGGCTGCACTGTCGCTAAGATCCTTTGAAACCCCGTAGGCGTGGAGGCGGCGATACGCCTTGTTAGGGAGTCGGAGGCTCATGACCTTCGACCCGTCTTTTCCGATGGCCATCTTAGAGTCCCTCGTTCGGGAGGGGCGCGCCGACAGCGCGGAGGGCGGCGATGTTCTCGGGCGTGCGCTCGTAGGTCTTAGGCCAGAAGGTGACGGGCATCATGGCGAGGTCATCGCGGGGGATGCCGTAGGCGAAGAGGTAGGCCTCGATGGCGTCGCCGTATTCTGCATCGTTGACGCGGTAGGCATCGGTGAAGAAGATGCCGGTCGGGTCGTCGTTGCTGCCTTTGACGAAGTAGACGCCGTTCCCGCCTTCCTTGAACGGGTTCAGAATCTTGAAATCAGGCTTCGCGTAGTAGGCGATTCCTGCACGGACGATGCGCGTGAAGCCCGGATGCTCGACGGGCCGCGCCGCGCGTGCGAAGCCCAGGTCGGGGTCGGACTCCAGCAGATGGGAGAGCACGGAGCCGACGGCGTCGTCCTTGTGCTTGGGGACGGTCCCGAGGAGGTCGTCGAGATGCGATTTGGTTTTCTTGACAAGTTCCATCATGGTTTTCCTCTCTGCCGGTGCCGTATGGGTACCGGTGGTTCATTTGAGGGTCTTTGCTGATGATGCTTCTAGCTGCGGCGAAACGTTGCGGTGCCGAAGGTGCCAAAGAACAGGAAAGAGTTTCTGGGCCTATGGCACCTTTGGCACCATCGAGAGACTTTGCAGGTGAGGGGGGCGACCGAGGTGCCGCAACGGCATGTTGCGGCACCTCTATCGGCCCTAATCCGTCTCCCGGTACACCCAACAGCGCTGCTTTCCGTACGGGGGACAGAGGCGCTTGTTGCCCGGGGCCCATCCCGGGCACTGCGACGACAGGATGCGGCTGACCATTTTGCAGTTGGCCTTGGTCTTCTCGAGGTGGAGGGCCTTGTCGAGAATCTCGAACGTGCACATGGGACGGTCGGTGTTGCCGGGGAGATACGCGAGGACCTTCTGCACGCAGGGGTCCTCCTCGACGAAGCGTCCGCGCTGTGCGGCCGCCTCGGTCTCCATCTCAGGTGTTAGGACGGTCGAAAAGCGGACATCGCCCGTCCTCATCCACGTGCGGGCCTCTGCCCATGCCTGGCGGATTGCGGCCGGGAAGTCCTCATCGAAGACGGACTTCTCAGTGCGCTCGATGCCGCAGAGCAACGGGAGGAAGCGCCTTGCGCCGCTTGAGCGCTCGCGTATAAAGTCTGCCTCGTTCGTGGTACCGACGAAGACCACGCGCCGGGGAAACGCCTCCGTCCTGCGGCAATAGGCCCCTCGGAACTCATCGACCTGACGGGTGACCCCAGCCTTCACGCTCTCGATAGAGCGCTCGGACATCCCGTTGAGCTCGGGGACCTCGACGATCCATTTGCCCCGGTTCTGCTCGCCCGTGAGCTTGACGTCGCCGAGGTTGATCACGGAGTCCGTGAAGTACTCGTCGCGGATGGCGAGGCCTCGGGCGAAGGACGACTTGCCGATACCCCCGGCGCCGCACAGGATGGGCATGTAATCGGCCTTGCAGCCCGGGCTGTAGGCGCGGGCGATGCCCTCGCAGAACAAGATGCGCTCGACCTCCGAGACGTATATGCTCCTCTCCGCACCAAGGTAGACATTGAGGAGCGTCCCTACGCGCGGGATGCCGTCCCAGGTGAGGGCGTCGAGCATGGCGACGAGCGGATCGTAGGCATTGTCCTCGGCGACGATGGTCAATGCGAGCAACATGAACTTCTCCTTCTGGAGGGAGATGGTCTGCTGGAGGAGGGCGAAGAGCCGCGCGTCGTCGCTGTCGCGCCACCGGCGTTCCCTCGCATCCGCGTCCCAGGGCAGAGGGCCGGTCTTGAAAAGCTCGTTTGCGAGCCGGTTGTAGCCGACGTTCAAGGGGAGGGACTTGAGCTCCTCGACGATCTCGTTGACCGTCGGCGGGGAGCGGCGCTCTGGAGGCTGCGGCCCAAGGACGTCGTCGTGCTTCTGCGCACCCATCAGGCCACCTCCTCGCGAGACTGGGGGCGTCGTGGGCCGTTGATGGGGCAGGCACTGCCGAAGACGAGCACTTCGAGCCGGCTAAGGCGAAGCTCCGTGTCGACCAGACGCTCGACCAGCTCTTCCTCTGTCAGGGGATGGTCGAGGCCGTGGTCGCGCAGGATGGTGCGGCGCCGGGCGGAATTCATCATGCTAAGATTCATCGATGGGGTCCTCCTTATGTGTGGACTCATGATTTTGGGCGACGGCCGAGCTTTGGTCGGGGAGGCCGTCGTCTATCCCGAGGTTTGCGATAAGTGCGTCTTCGAGTTCCACGGGGGAGCGCTCGGGCGCGAACGATTCGGCGAAGGCGGCAAGCGTCTCAAGCGACTCGACGAGCTCGTCGTCCATGTCTGCCGCGCGCCGGATACGCCGGAGTTCCGTTACGACGGGCCCCACGCGCTCCTTGACCGCCTTGCGCATGCGGGTGGTCGCGACCACGGTGAAAGTGCCCTCAAGCAAGCATTTCGTGATGTACTCCTGCTTTGACAGGCTACTCAGGGCGACGCGGAGGTCGAGCTGGTCCGCCTCTGCGGGCGACATGCGGAAGGCGATGGTCTTGCAGCGGCGGCGCCCCTTGGCGTCCATAATCGGCTTAGACATCCGACATCATCCCATCAAGGGCCTCCACTAGATCGTGCTGCGTCGAGGGGAAGAGATGCGAGTACATCTCCGTGACCTCGGCGGTCTCGTGGCCCATGCGATCGGCGATCGCCGTGGGCGAGTAGCCGCTGTTGACGAGGGCGCTCACGTGGGAGTGGCGGATGTCGTGGATACGGATGCGCTTCACGCCCGAGAGCTCGCAACCCCTCTTCATCTCATGCGACAACGCATGTTTTGTGATGGGGAAGAGTCGGTCGGTAGGAACGATTTCGGGATGTGCTGCCAGATAGTCGCGCAGTTCCTCGCGAAGGAGGCTCGGCATGACAATGTCGCGCTTCGAGGCTCGCGTCTTGGGTGGGCCGATAACGTCCTCGCCCTTGACGCGGGCATAGGAGCGGCGGATGCGGATGACGTTGAGCCCGAAGTCGATGTCCTCCGGACGAAGGGCAAGGAGCTCGCCCTCGCGGCAACCCGACAGATAGAGCGTCAGGAAAGCGAGGTAGATGAGGGGCTTATCCTCGATGGCCTGGGAGAAGAGCTTGAACTCGGTAGGGGTCCAGTAGAGCATCTCCTTCTCGGGACGCTTGGAGCCGACCTTTCCCGCCGCCAGCATGGGGTTCTGGGGCAAGCGGTAGAAGCGGACGGCGTGGTTGAAAATGGCTGAGAACTGGTTGCAGATGGTGTGGAGATAGCTCTGCGACAGGCCCTGCTCAAGGAGCCAATTCTCCCAACGCACAACGTCTGCGGCCTTGACGTCGCAAAGGCGCATCTTACCGAAGACCGGGAGGATGTACTTGTCGATGATGGCATCCTTGGTGAGCTTGGTTCCAACGCGCAGCCGAGGGTAGACGTCGCGGGTGTACATGGTCTTGACGAAGGCCTCGACGGTGATCTCGACGCGCTCGTTGCAGGACGCGAGGAAGTTGCGCTCCCAAGCGACGGCCTCCTTCTTGGAAGCGAATCCGCGCTTCGTCTTTTTGTGGCGCTCGCCTAAAGAGTTGCGGTACCAAGCCTCGACCGTCCAGGTCCCGCGCTTCTTGTCTCGGTTAACTGACATGGGCCATCGCCGCCCTCTGCTTGGAAGGGGCGGAGAGAAGCCGTGCCTCGAAGTACGAGCGCTGAACCTTCCCGGGGATGGTCATGATTCCCTGAGCTGCAAGTTCTGCATTCAAGGTCTTAATCAGCTTGAACGCATAAGACTTGCTCATGCCCGTGATCTCGGCAACCTCCTCCGCGCCGATAAGCTGACGTGTCATATGTAGTCTCCTTTCCAGAGCGGGGCACCGATTGCCCCTCGTCTTGATTATGTCCAAAAAACGTATGACCTACTACGGAAAGTGTAATTTTGCAGATTAAGTCACATCTCCTACATTTTTTGTATGCATGAGATTTCGCATGTAGACTTGAGAACAGTATTTCTTCGGAGGTGTATCTGGATGACTGCCGTCGATCGCATCGGTGCTGCCAAAGAGACCCTGACGTCATTTGTGGCCGATAGGGAGTGGGAACAAACGAGCAAGCGCTGGGGAAGGCTACGGCTGTCCGAGAAACTGCTCCGCCTCCGTTCGGCGCGAAAATGGACACGAAAGGTCGCCGCTCAGGCGGCAGGCATTTCGGAGTCGGCCTTGAGGAACTACGAGCTCATGAAGTCTGCCCCGAAGGAAGAGCATTTGGAGGGGCTTGCGAACGCCTATGGCATACGGGCTGAGGCGCTCCATTTTTATGATTTCAACGATACTGACCTGATTGCTCAGGCTTTTTTCCAATTTGCCGCGACATATGGGTTCGAGCCTGTTGCAAACGAGCGCTATTCAGCGCTCAAGCCGACTTCGCCTTTCATGGAGTCTTTTCTAAAGAAGTGGGCAGCTCAGTATGCTCAAATTGAGAGCGACTCCGATCGAGACGACTATGAAAGATGGAAGGACAACTTCTCAGCCGACTTTGATCCGTCCCAGTTCCCCCTCCGATACGAATATGATCCACGAGATTCTTGGGTGCCGATTACGCCTTGGCAAAATAGGATGCAGTCCAAGAAGCTGCCCGAGCTAAGGGCGCGGTGTACCCCTGCAAAGACCCAGCTGGATTTGGCCCGAGAGGCTGATCTCTCCCTCGCAACGCTACGTTCGTATGAACAGGGGGCTAGGGTGCCGAAATATGCGGCGCTTCAAAAACTGTCCAGCGCTCTTGAGGTGAAGAGGGGAGCGCTTGTATTTACCGATTTCGGTAGTCCTGTTCAAGCTGCTCATGCGCTATTTCAGCTCTCGGCTTCATATGGATTGATTCCGCTTCAACTGGAAGAGGGGCCGGCGCTTCTAGCGAGAGCGCCTGTTCCCGACTCTTTTCTTTTTGAATGGGCGAAGAGGTACGAAACGCGCGTGAAGCAGGCCGATGAATACGACGAGTGGCTTGATCAGTTCGACTATTTCGAGCACGATAAGTCCGATGGCTATGTCGAGAAGTTCCGGCAGCATGAGATACGCCAACCGAACGGTTCATCGCTTATTGACGGCTATGTCTATAGCGATTTCTGTCCCTTTGACGAGCGATTTAAGAAGGGGTATGCCCTGCCCTAATTGTGGTCAGATTAGCCGGCGTGAGGACCAAATGAGTATCAAACGGCGATGGGAGAATGCCTGATAGAACGGACTGAGGTAAAACGAGCGCCTCATTTACCTGCGGCACCCGTTATCGAGTGGGAGTAGTTGATATTTAGCGTTTCCGAGCCCCTGACCTGCACAAACAGGTCAGGGGCTTTTCGTTTGGCAACCGCTGGACAACCTTTATGGTTTCGCGCCCCGTGAACAGGGGACGTAGCACTGTTCACGTCTGGGCCCATGTCGGCACCGATCAATGCCCGCGCTGCTTCTGCTTGCGCTTCAGCTTCCGCTGCTCGAAGCACGTCGCCCGGAGTTCCTCGCCGGAGGAAAGATGGCCGTTCCCTATGAGACTACGGAACCACCTATATCTGCTTGCTGCGGGCTTGCTTGAGCCAGTTCCTCTTGAAAGAGCCTATACCTCCGAAGAACTTGTTGTACGTCTCACCGTTCTCCTTGGCCTCGCACTTGACCAAGGCAAGTTCGATGGTGCAGAGGTAATCCGCCACTTGCTCGAGGCGGTAGTCGGTCATCGAGGTCTTGCGGCGTCGGACGACCCCTTTTGAGAGGACCTTGCCCACCGAGCCGTCTCGCCCACGGAACAGAAGGAGCGCATCCTCGCGACCTTCGGCGACCTGTGCTGCGAGATGGAGGGCTGCACCATCGCGCAGGGCCCTTTCCAAAGCGAAGTGTCGAGCCGAAGTGTTGAGCGTCGGCCCTGAATGTTCAATGGCCGTTGTTTTCTGCCCCTCAAGTGGTGAACTTCTCCTCGGGGCTGTTGATTCCCCCACGCGCCCCCTTCCGTTCTCTGTGTTCCCCTTATACTCCTTGTACAAGGAGGTAAGAAGTCATGGACAAGACCGCACAGGACAGCTTGGCAAAGAAGCCCGTCGACATGAGGGACAGGATTCTCGAGCATCTCGAGGCCCTCACCTCTGCCGTCTCGCTCGACGACCTTGCCCGTCTGTCCACCTCCGACATCGCCGAGACGCTCATCATCTCCAGGAGTCTGGCGAGCCAGTACCTCAACGACCTTGTTCGCGCCGGCCTTGTGGTTAAGGTGGCGGGCAGGCCTGTCCGTTATTTTCATCGCCGCGCGTTCCAGAAGCGTTTTCAGGTAAAGCTCTCTGCAAGCGAGTACGCCTCGCTCGCCGACCTCATCCAGGCGACGGGAATCGCCGATCACCGTGACTTCGCGCGTGCCGTGGGCTTCGACCTGAGCCTCAGCTCCGTTGTCGAGCAGTGCAAGGCTGCGGTTCAGTACCCTCCGTTCGGCCTGCCCATCCTCTTGAGCGGCGGCGTGGGTGTCGGCAAGTCTTTCCTTTCTCGTCTTGTGTACGAGTACGGCAAGAACCAGGGCTTGCTGTCCCGCGACTCCTCCTATGTGCGCATCGACTGCGCCGGGGTCCCGGACGCCGCCTCGTTCAACGGGCTTCTTGACGAGTCGATCGCGAAATCGCGCGGGGGTGTGGTTTTTGTCAACGGCATCGAGGCACTCTCTCCCTCTGCGATGGAGCGCTGCCTTGCGACGGCCCTCGGGCTCGATGCCTCCCAGGATGCGCCGCGCGCTCGCCTCGTTCTTTCGACGACGCTTTCCGCCGATGACCTGAAGGTTTCCTCGGCCTACAGCAAAATGCCCATCTGTGCCCGCGTCCCCTCACTCAAGGAGCGGACCCCCGAGGAGCGCGAGGATCTCATCTTGAGCTTCCTGCGCAGCGAGGGGTGCCGAATCGGTTCTGATGTGAAGATTAGCCGCGGCGCATACCGTTGCCTCGTGAACGCGGACTTTTCCGATAACATCGCCGGCTTGCGCGCCTGCGTGACGAACTGCTGCGCCAAAGCGTTCCTCAATCGCGAGGGCGACTACGTCGTCGTTCGCCCGTATCTTCTTCCCAGCGGGCTCCTCTCCTCCGTGCAGATCGATCAACAGCCCGATGATGGCGTTCTGATCGACGCGTCCCTGGATGCCGCCGAGAGCACAGGGCCGGTCGAGCAGGCGCTCGATGCCCTGTGCTCTCTCGATGAGCGATTCTGCGCCGGGGAGCTCTCTGTCTCCGAGCTCGTCTCGCAAGCTGTCTCCGCTGTGCGCGGCGTTGAGGATCACTTGATCTTCGGCCGCGGCGTTACCTCCTCGAGGTCGCGCGCCTTCGAGCGCATCGTGGGCGCGGTCCTTGCCGACGCAGGCTCTTCTTATGGCATCGAGCTTTCGAGGAAGGTCGCTTTTCTACTGGCCCAGGAGATTTGCCTGCAGTTGTGGCCGGGCATCGGCCTGGCTAAGCGAAAGTCTGCCTGTGCGGAGCAAATCTCCCATCTCCTCGGTGCCGTGACCTCCGAATTACCGTTTGCCTCGAGCGTCTCCGATCAGGTCGCCGCAGACGTGGAAGGGGCGCTGGGAATCTCGCTCGATCACTTCACGAAGACGCTTCTGACGCTGTGCGTCGCATCGGAGTCTCGCGACGCGAAGGCCCTTCGAACGCTCTGCGTCATCTTGTCCCACGGCTACTCAACGGCGACGAGCATCGCCGACGCGGCGAACCGTATGCTCGGCATGCATGTGTACGAGGCGGTCGACATGCCCTACGACCAGCAGCTGAAGGACATCGTCGGTCCGCTCCAGCGCCTCGTCGACCGCCATTCCTACTGCACCGGGGTCGTGTTCCTCGTCGACATGGGCTCCTTGGAGGAGGCCTATAAGGCCCTCGAGAACGTTACCGACTCCACTATCGGCGTGGTGAACAACGTCTCTACCGGTCTTGCGCTCGAGATCGGGGTCGGGCTGCTCGGCGGCAAGTCCATCGCCGAGGTTCTTGGCGATGCGACCGCCGCGTGCGTGACGCACTGCAAGGTGATCGAGCGCGTCAACCGTGAGGACGCCATCGTCTTCTGCTCCGAGTCCGGGGTCGACGCCGCGGAGAGGATACGCCAGCTCGTCTCGCAGAGCCTCCCGCGCACCATAGGCGCGCGCCTGCTCACGAGGCCCTTCAAGCAGCTCGTCGCGAACGGGTCGAACGACGCCGTTTTCTCCGAGCACCGCGCCTGCGCCGTCATCGGCACGGGAGACCCCGGGGTCGCCTCCGTCCCCTTCGTCGCCCTCGAGGACATCATGTCGACGGCGTCCGCCTCTAAGGTCGATGCCGTGTTCGGCAGGTGGCTTGACGCTTCCGAGTTCTCTTCTTTCCACGAGAAGCTGCTCTCGAACATGACGCTGCAGAACGTCATCCGCTCCATCACCATCCTCGACCCGGAGCGGCTATTCCATGAGATCGAGAGCGCCGTGCACGAGCTTCAGCGCAGGACAGGCGAGAAGATCGGCAGCAACGCCATCATTGGGCTCTACGTCCACCTCTGCTGTCTCGTCGAGCGCCTTGTTACCAGAAACCCCATTGAGACCTACGTTGGCCAGGACCGCTTCGAGGAGGAACGCGCCGATTTCATCGAGTCCTTCAGGCAGAGCTTCTCGAGCATCTCGACGCGCTATCGCGTAGAGGTTCCCGTAAGCGAGATCGCATATGTCTTCGACTACATAAGCGTGAGCGCCGCCCCGGCGCGAGAAGAGCGCCTCGGCTCCTCAGACCTCCTGCTCGACGAGTGACCTTCCCCGCGCCGTCACGAGCTGACCGCGCGCCTTCAATAATCCGATAACCCCTTGCCCGGCGCGAATCCGGATAGCGCCAAGGCAGTACCGAACGTAAGACTTGATTTGATAGGAGCAAACATGAGTGTTGTTATGGCACGAATCGACAATCGCCTGCTTCACGGCATCATCGTGACGCAGTGGGCCCCGGTGTCGGGCGCAACCCGCGTCATGGTCGTCGACGACAAGGTCGCCGGCGATGAGGTCCTGAAGTCCACCATGAGGATGGCGCGCCCCGCGGGCATGGCCGTCTCGATCATCTCTGAGGAGACCGCGCTCAAGAACTTCGCGGCGGGCAAGTACGACCGCGAGAAGGTCTTTGTCATCGCCAAGGAGCCCGAGACGATGCTTCACCTGGCCGAGTCGGGCGTCGAGTTCCCGTCGCTGATCGTCGGCGGCTCTCTTGTCAAGGAGGACGGCGTCCAGCTCACCCAGCGCGCCTATGCCTCCGCCGAGAACGTCCAGAGCTACAAGGCACTCATCGCCCGCGGCGTCAAGGTGACGGCACAGTTCGTGCCCGCCGACAAGCCCGTCTCCGTCGCCGACCTCATCTAAGGAGGGATCATGGTCAACTTCACTATCCTGCAGGTCGTCCTTTTGACCCTACTTGCCTTCATCAAGCACGTGGACTACTACGGCATCCCGATGATCTTCGTCAACTATGCCGTCTTCTGGGGCCTTATCACCGGCGTCGTCATGGGCGACTGGCAGACCGGCCTCGTCATCGGCGGCACCATCCAGCTCATGCAGCTCGGCGTCGCGGGCTTCGGCGGCTCTTCGATCCCCGACTACGGCACGATGGCCATCATCGCCACCGCCTACGGCGTGACCCTGGGCTCGGACACGGGCCTCGCCATCGGCCTGCCGGTCGGCATGCTCGGCATCCAGCTCGACGTCATTGCCAAGATCCTCAACGGCTTCGTCGTGGAGAAGTCCCAGAAGCTCTGCAACGAGGGCAAGTTCAAGCAGATGAACGCCATCCTGTGGGTCTGCCCCGCGCTCTTCGGTCTGTGCGCCGCCCTGCCCGTCTTTGTTTCCGTGACGCTCGGCCAGCCCGCCGTCAACTGGCTCCTCGAGGTCATGCCCCAGTGGTTCCTCTCCGGCCTCACCCTCGCCGGCAAGATGCTCCCGGCCGTCGGCATCGCCATGCTGCTTCGCTACATGCCCACCGCTAAGTACTTCCAGTACCTGCTCGCCGGCTTCTTCCTCTCGGCCTTCCTGAACGTGCCCATCATCGGTGCCGCCATCGTCGGCGTTGCCCTCGCGATCGCGTTCTACCAGCGCGCCGAGAGGGACACCGAGCTCGCCGCCCACGCTTCCGCAGACGCCTTCATCGGAGAGGATGAGTAACCATGGAAAACGAGAACATCACCGCCGTCGCCGAGGGCAAGCCCTCCGGCTATAAGGTCACCAAGAAGGACCTGCGCAACGCGAACTGGCGCTGGCTCATGAGCGTGTGCACCTTCAACTACCAGACCCAGCAGGGCGCCTCGGTCGCCTACGCCCTCTCGCCGATCCTGAGGAAGATCTACACGAACGACGAGGACTATAAGCAAGCGCTCAACAACCACTTCCGCTACTACAACACCCAGCCTTGGCTCGCCGCCATCATCCTCGGCGCCTGCGTGGCCATGGAGGAGCGTGACGGCCTCGCGGCGGCGGACGCCGTCCAAGACCTGAAGATCGGCACCATGGGACCGCTCGCCGGCGTCGGCGACTCCCTGCTCATGACCATGATCCCGACCATCATGGGCTCCATCGCCGCCTACATGGCCATCGAGGGCAACCCCGTGGGAGCCGGCATCTGGTTCGCGCTCATCCTGGCCATCTTCTGGGTCCGCATGCACGCCCTCGAGTTCGGCTACAAGCAGGGTGTGAAGCTCGTCACCGACTTCAGCGAGAAGCTTCCCAACCTCACTGCCGCCGCCTCCGTGCTCGGCCTCACCGTGGTCGGCTGCCTCATCGCCTCGGTCATCGGCGTCACCTGCCCGATTAGCTTCAGCTTCGGCGACGTCTCGATGGAGATTCAGCCGCTGCTCGACAAGATCCTGCCTGCCATGATCCCCGCCGCCATCACGGGATGCGCGTATTACCTTCTTACCAAGAAGAACGCGAGCATGACGGCCCTCATCCTCGTGGTGATCGTCCTCGCGATGGTCGCCTCCGCCGCCGGCATCCTCGCCTAGCTTCGACCCAAGAGATTGGTGAATCAATGAGAAAGATAGTTGTGGCGAGCCATTCCCTTCTCGCCAAGGGCTTCAAGGACACCCTCGAGTTCCTTACGGGTAAGAGCGACGCCATCAACGCCGTGTGCGCCTACGTGAACGACAACGGCGAGGGGCTCGACGCGGCGGTCGAGGCGGCGCTTTCGGGCACTGACGAGGTCGTCGTCCTCACCGACGCGCTCGGCGGCAGCGTGAACCAACGCTTCTCCCGCTTCGCCTCCGACCGGATCCACGTGATCGCGGGTGTCAACCTCCCGCTCGCCATGACGGTCGCGCTCGCGCGCCCCGACGAGAAACTCGACTTCGACGCCCTCGTCGACGAGGCGCGCCAGCAGATCGTCTACGTGAACGGTGCCAGTTCCGCCGAGTGCGAAGACGACGAATAGAGGAGGTCGACGATGAGAGAGTTCCTTAAGGACGTGTGGATGCACGGCGGTGAGGAAAGCCGCGCCATCACCCCCGAGAACATCACGGGCGAGAAGGGCCGCGCCGCCATGTCGGCCAGCCACCTCGGCGTCGGCCGCAAGGGCTCGTGCTGCGTGCCCCTTGAGTCCGGCGAGACCATCACGCTCGCGGACATCGAGGGCCCCGGCATCATCCGCCACATCTGGATGACCGTCCCCGACAAGACCGCCGCCGGCAGCTTCGTCATGCGCGACCTCGTACTGCGCTTCTACTGGGACGACGAGGAGACCCCCTCGGTCGAGTGCCCTGTCGGCGACTTCTTCTGCAACGGCTTCGGTGAGCGCGCCATCGTCAACTCGATGCCCATCTGCGTGAACCCGACGGGCGGCATGAACTGCTACTTCGAGATGCCTTTCAGGAAGCACGCCAAGGTCACGCTTACGAGCGAGCACCCCGGGTTCATTAAGTACATCTTCTACACGTTCAACTACGCGCTCACCGACGTGCCGGACGACGCTATGTACTTCCACGCCCGTTTTAACCGCGAGCGCAGCACCCGCAGGGGCGTCGACTACACCGTGCTCGACGGCGTGCGCGGTAAGGGCTACTACGTCGGCACCTACATGGCCCTGTGCGCCCTGGAGCGCTATTGGTGGGGCGAGGGCGAGATGAAGTTCTTCCTCGACGGCGACGAGGAGTTCCCTACGGTCACCTCGACGGGAGCCGAGGACTACTTCGGCGGTGCCTGGGCCTTCCTCGACAGGCCGCCCCACGCGCTGCCCGAGGCGCAGTGCTTCAACACGCTGTTCGCCGGCTACCCGTACCGCTCGACGCGCGACGCCACGCGCGACCGCTTCAGCGCGGGCAAGCCGAACCCGAACCCGATGCTCGCGACCAACGACGACGCGCTGCCCAGGCACGGCCTCTACAGGTGGCACCTTCCCGACCCGATCTCGTTCAAGGAGGACCTGCGCGTGACGTTCCAGGACCTCGGCAACGACGACATCAAGCTCTACGAGCGCGAGGACGACATCTCCACCGTCGCCTACTGGTACCAAAGCGAGCCGCACGCCGTGCTCGCCCCGTTTGCCGCAAGGCAGGACCGCGTGCCCAGGTAGGGTCGCCTCGAAACAAGCCAACGTTATGGGCGTCCGCGGTTGACCATGACTGCGGGCGTCCCTTTGTAAGGAGGATCACATGAGCGAAAAGCAAATGAGGCTCGGCGCCCTCGAGGCCGGCGGGACCAAGATGGTCTGTGCCGTGGTGTCCGGCGACGGCGAGGTCCTCGACCGTATGGAGACCCCGACGCTTGCGCCCGCCGAGACCGTCCCGCAGATGATCGAGTGGTTCGCCGCCCGCGATGTGGACGCGTTGGGCATCGGCGCCTTCGGCCCGACCTGCGTCGACCCCGCCGACGAGCGCTACGGCTCCATCCTCCAAACGCCCAAGCTCGCGTGGCGAGGCTATGGTCTTCGCGCCGCGTTCGCCGACGCCCTCGGGATTCCGGTGGCCTACGATACGGACGTGAACGTTGCCTGCCTCGGCGAAGCGGTCTTCGGCTGCTGCAAGGGGCTCAAGGACGCCGTCTACGTGACCATCGGCACCGGCGTGGGCGCGGGCGTCATGTGCGCGGGCAGGCTCCTTCACGGCATGCTGCACCCCGAGGCCGGCCACATGCTGGTAAGGACCCGTCCCACCGAGGAAGGACGCTGCGTCTGCCCGAGCCACGCGAGCTGCCTCGAGGGCCTCGCCTCCGGCCCCGCCATCGCCGCGCGCTGGGGAAAGCCCGCGGCCGAGCTCGCGGACAACGATGAGGTGTGGATGCTCGAGGGGGATTATCTGGGGCAGATGTGTGCGAACCTCGTGCTCATGTACTCGCCTCACCGCATCGTCCTCGGCGGCGGCGTGATGCACCAGGAGCAGCTCTACGGCATCGTCCGCAAGAAGACCCTCGAATATCTGGGTGGCTACATCCAGACCGCTGAGCTTAAGGACATGGAGAGCTACATCTGCGCCCCGGGCTGCGGCGGCGACCAAGGAATCCTCGGCGCGGCCGAGCTGGCAAGAAGGGCGCTCGCGTAACTTGCGCTCTCTCCGCCATACAACGCGTTAAGAAAAGACGAGCGCTTCTTGCCAATTGAGCGGCAAGAAGTGCTTGTCTTTTGCATTTTTGTCTCTCAAAATCTTATTTTCACGATTTGCATTTTCATCCCGTTGTCACCGACCCTTGCGAGAAACCGGAAAAAGCCGCTGACAGAAGGGTCTCTCAAATCGTTATAACCCAGCATATAGCCGCGACTTGTGACCTGCAGACGGCTGTCCCACGTGCCGATTTCCTTGGCGGCATCCGAAACCGCAAAATATGCCCCCACATCCTTGATTTTTGCAGTCTTAAGCCATGTTTTTGCGATCATCTTTACTGCCATCCGATTGGCAGCATCAAAGACCAGCACACCGCCGGGGAAAGCGTCCGCCATCCCCCGCACCAGTTCCCGGACCTGCTGAGTCAGAAAGTAATAGAACACCCCGGAGGCAAAGAACACCACCCCGCCGGAGGCATCGATTTTGTTAAACCATGCGGTGTCTTTCAGGTCACAGGGGATATTTTGTTCTCGATTCCCGGCGGGCAGTAGCTGCTGCCGCAAGGTAATCACATCCGGGAAGTCCAGATTGTAGATCTTGCATCTACCGTTGTCGCAGGTTCTGCCGGTGTTGTCCAGCCCGCAGCCCAGATTGACCACCGCCGCATTGGGGTGGCCTTTCAGGTAATCCCGCACCTCGAAAGCAAGATCACCCTGCCGCATTGCCACCTCCAGCGCACCAAAGCGCTGTATCAGGCTGCGGGAGTTTTTCTCTGCCTCTGAAAAGTCGTAGTCGATCTGGTCGAGCAGACGAACCGCTGTTTCATCCCTGTAAAGGTTCGGGTACAGCTCCGTGCACAGCTTCCGGGAATACAGCGGGAGGATCAGCGTCTCCTGCACGGTGTTTTTCTCGATTTTACATTTCATAGGTTCCTTCCTCGGTGAATAAAAACTGTCATAATTGCCGCCAGCACAGCCGCTATGACCGTCATGCCTATCGCCATGTACAGGATGGATGCAAAAATGCCCGCATGGCGTCCTCAAACGCCATATCCGCCACGCTGCCTTGCAGAACGGCGCAACGCCCCTCCCGAATTGCAGTTCGGTTGAGCTTTCTAGCCTTCTCCACGCTGACGGGCGAATAGTCGATGCCCTTGATGACGCCATGCGGGCATTTTTTCAGCAGCCGTTTTATGTTCGCCCCGCCGCCGCAGCCACAATCCAGCACTTTGGCATTTGGCGCAAGTCGCAGAAATCGAAGTCCCCACCGCGCCACAGGGCCGTGGCCCAGATTCATCATGGCAACCATAAGTTTTCCGCCGAGGCCCACGGGCTTGCGGGTGTTTTCAAAGAACGACATCTGGCCCCTCCGATTTCGTGCATTCCGCATAGGTCAACGGGAACGAGGCCTTCAGCACCGCGCTTTTCTGCACCGCCCAGCCGTTTTGACGCAGGAAACGCAGGTATTCCTCGCTTGTCCATCTGTTGTGGAGGGGGAATCCCGCCATACTCATGAAGAAGGCTTTTGCCTTGCCGGAAACCGAGTTCCCCGCGTGGGTGAAGGTTGGCGCGATGAGCACGCCGTCGTCCTTCAGCACCCGCCTGATTTCTTGCAGGGCCTTTTCCGGATGCGGCACTATGTGAAGTGCGTTGGACGCGATCACCACTTCGAAGGACTTCTGTGCATAGGGCAGGCGGAACATATCTTGTACGGAAAAGTGCAGCTTTGCGGATTGATTACCCCGCTTTGCCTCAAGGATCATCTTTGCAGAGGCGTCCGTAGCCTCGATGTGCGCCGCCGCATCCACGATGCTCTTTGCGATAAGCCCCGTGCCGGTGGCGACTTCCAGCACGGTTTTTGCTTTTACCACCGGCCTGATCAGCTCATACATCTTCTCATACGCCGCCCAGTCGTTTCGCATGAAACGGTCGTACCGACCGGCATTCTTGTCCCAGAAGCCCTTGCGTTCGTGCATGGCTATCGCCCCCAAACAGTTAGAGCCATCTAACTATAACACACGAATCATGCAGTAAGATAAGGCTAACCTTATTCTCGGCTAAGACGCATCTCTCCGACCCTTTGAATCACCCCTTTTCACGCCACCCGCTACGAACCCCGGCGGAAACCAGGGAGTGATTAAAGGAGCGGCCTGAGGTTTTGCGAATCAATTGAGTCATTCCCGAAATCGCGAATCAAGGGCCTGAGTCGTTAGGCCCTCACAGGGGGACCGCGATGGTGGCCACCGCGCCGCCCGAGGGGCTGTTGGCGAGCGAGACGGAGCCCCCGTGGGCGCTCGCGGCCTCGGAGGCGGCGTGGAGGCCGAGCCCGTAGTGGCGGCCTCCGTCGCGCGAGGAGCGGGAGGAGTCGTCTGTGAAGAGGCGCTCGCAGCCGCGTTCGAGGGCGGCGGGAGAGAAGCCCGGTCCGTCGTCGGCAACCTCGATGACGAGCTGCCCGCCCGCGACGTCGCAGGAGACAGCCACGCGCGAGCGTGCGTGCTCAGCGGCGTTGGCCACGAGGTTCGCGGCGGCTCGCGCCAGGGCGGTTCGGTCGAGCGGGGCCTCGGGCGCGCCCGCGACGGCGGGGCCCGTGGCCGCGTCGAGCGTCACGCCTCGCGCCCGGGCGATCTGGGCGGCCTCGGCGAGGACCTGTTCGCAGAGCTCGGCCGGCCGCATGGGGGCCCTCTCCGCCCCGCCGGACCCGCGCGACGCCTCGATGAGCAGGCGCACGTAGCCGTCGAGCCTTTCGACACTGCCGGCTATGTCGCGCGCGGCGGCCGCGAGGTCGGCGTCTTTCTCGTCTTCCAGCTCCTCCGCCACGAAGTCGGCGTTGGCGCGCAGCACGGTGAGCGGCGTCTTGAGGTCGTGGGCGAGCGACGCCACCTGCTCGCGCTGCCCCCGCTCCGCGGCCCACCGGGCCTCGAGCGACTCGGCGAGGGAGGTCCGCATGGCGTCCATCGCGGCGAGGACGTCGTTCACCTCGCGCACGTTGGTGCTGCCGACCGCGAAGTCGAGCTCTCCCGCGCCGACGCGCCCCGCCGCCTCCGCGAGCGGCGCCATCTTGCGCGAGATCACGCGGCTCGCACGGCGCGCCACGAGCGCGAGCGCGAGCGCGCTTCCCGCAGCGGCGCCGACGAGCATGAGGCTCTGCGGGTTGGGAAGCAGGCCGGCGAGGTCGCGCGAGACCCACTGCGGCAGGTACTCGCTGACGAGTGCGCAGGCCCCGCCGTCCTTGAGCGGGAACGCGGCGTAGGTGAGGCCCGAGCCCCCGCCCTCGATCTCCACTGTGCCCGGATCCGCGGCGAGTGCCGCACGGGCCATTTCCTTCGCGTCCTCGAGCCGCGTGCCCTCGAGGTCTGTCATCAGCACGTGTCCGTCCTTGTTCAGGATGAGGTAGCGGTACGCCGTCGGCACGTCCTGCTGCCCGCAGACGCCGTCGCGTGCCAGGCCCTCCGCGACCTCGCGCGCATTGGCCGGCCCCCAGCTTGCCTCGTAGACGAAGCCCGCGTTGATCGCCGCGGAGAGCGCCATGAACGAGGCGAGCCACGCCGCGGCGACCGCCGCGAACGCGTAGGCGAAGTAGCGCGCGATGACGAAGGAGAGCGGCATGCCCCCGCGACCTCGCGCCCCGGTCCTCAGAGCTGCCACTTGTACCCCATCCCCCAGACGGTCGCGATCGGATCGGCGCCGGCCTCGGAGAGTTTCCTCCGGGCGCGGCTGACCTGCATGGATATGGCCGCGTCGTCGGCGTCGCTCTCCCAGCCGAGCACCGCCTCGCGTATCTGCGCGCGGCTCATGACCTGCCCGGGGTGGCGGGCGAGGTACTCGCAGATGGCGTACTCGGTGGGCGTGAGCGGCACGGCCTCGCCGCCCACGGCGAGGTCGCGCGCCCCGAGGTCGATCCGCACCTCCCCGAAGGAGAGGGCGTGCGAGCGCGGCCGGCGCTCACGGCGTAGATGGGCCGCGACCTTGGCGCGCAGCTCCGCGGCCCCGAAGGGCTTGCGGACGTAGTCGTCGGCGCCCAGGCCGTAGCCGGCCACGGCGTCCTCCTCGGCCACGCGCGCGGTCAGGAATATGATGGGCCCGTCGAAGTCCGGGCGGATCTGCCGCACGAGCTCGAAGCCGTCGAGCCCCGGCATCATGACGTCGCAGAGCACGAGGTCGAAGCGCGAGAGGTCCATCCCCGGGACCGCCGTCGGGTCCGCTGCCTTGACGACCTCATGGCCGTCGCGGCCGAGGACGCGCGCGAGCGCGTCGAGGATCGCCCGCTCATCGTCCACTGCCAGTATCCTCGCCATATTCGACCTCCTGAAACTTCCGTCGGAATTGTACTAGCGCCGCGCTCAGCGGTCCAGAGCCCTGCGCGCAGCCGCGGGTGCCCGGGCCACGTCGCACGCGCGGTAGCGCACGCCTGAGCCGCCGCGCGCCTCGATCTCGAGCCAGCCCTCGCCGTCCGACTCCCGTCCGAAGAAGATGAGCTGGAGCTCTCGGACATTGCCCCTGTCGTCCGCCGCGTCCACCAGGTAGACGTAGTTCGCCCCCGCCCCGGTGGCGTCGGCGTAGGAGCTCGCGTGGCTGCCGGGCTCGGGCGCGGGCGTCCACATGGTGATCTCAGGGTTGGGCAGCACGCGGTCGGCGATCGAGCGCAGCGCCGACCCCCAGCCGGCGTCGAGCAGGGCATTCCCGCCCAGGACGAGCGCTGCGGAGAGGAGGGCGAGCACGGCGGCGAGCGGCTTCCTACGCATCTGCCCTCCCGTCCTCGAAGTGGCAGAACCAGGCGATAAGGACGGCGGCGGCTGCCAGGGTGAGCACGAGGCCAGCGAGCGCAGTCGTGAGGAGAGGGCCCGCCGCGCGTGCGGCGTCGATGAAGGCCTCCACCCCGAGCGACCCTAGGCGCGCGGGCCAGGCGAGCGGCACCCAGCTCAGGGGCGTCGCCAGGGCACCGGTGAGCTCGCCGGTCATGAGGCCGTGCGCAAGTCCGCCCACTGAGAAGAACGCGAGGAGCATCCCCGCCGCGCCGGCGCCGATGGCGGCGTTGCGGCCGAGGCGCAGGGCCACGCCGAGCCCCAGCGCGTAGAGGGGCAGGCTGCCCAGCACGATGCCCGCCCAGGCGGCCGCAAGCGGAGCGGGCCCGAGCGGCAGGCGCCCGGCGACGGCGAGCACGGCCCCGAACACGCCGAGCGCCACGGCCAGCGCGCCCGCGCCGAGCGCCGCAAGGGCGAGTAGCTTCGCCGCGACGGCACGCCCGCGCGAGGGGACCGCCGTGAGGTTGGCGAGGCGCCCGGCAGCGCGCTCCTCGTCCACGGCGAGCCCGCAGACAATGGCGGACATGAGCGGCATGAGGGCGCCGAGGAACTGGGCGTAGGCGTCCGCGCCCAGCGCCGGGTCCCATCGGGTTATGGAGAAGTACTCGCCGCAGGCAAGACCGGCTGCCAGGCCGCAGACGAGATGCACCGCCGTGAGCGGGGAGCGCGCCAGGCGCAGGGCCTCGGAGAGCAGGGCCCGCGGGAGAGTCATGCGCGGCGTCGGGTCGGAGAGTCGTGTCATGGCCATCACCTCTCCTCGGAGCGCGCGAACCAGGCCGCACCCGCCGCCGTGAGCGCGGCGAACGCGAGCGCGCAGACCGCAAGGCCCGCCAGTGTGAGCATGCCGTCCGCCGTGAGCGCCCCGCCGAGCGCCATGTCCGCCGCGAGTGGCTCGCCGCTCGGCAGCACGGGGATGAAGCTCGTGGGGATGACCATGCTCGCCGACGGCGGAAAGAGCTGCGGCAGCGGCACCAGCGACCAGGCGAACCCACCCACGAGCTGCGCGGCGAGCGGGCAGAAGATGCCCGCGAGCATGCCGAGCCGCGCCGTGAGGAAGAGCCCTGCGGGGATCATCCACGCCGCGGTCACCGTGTTGGCGAGCGCGCAGAGGAGCATCGTGAGCGTGCCCGCGGCCGTGAGGCCCTGCGAGGAGAACGCCGAGCCCGCGAGGTAGATTCCGAAGACCACGAGGTTCGAGAGCGTGCAGAGCGCGAGGCACCAGAGCGCCTTGACCCACCAGGCGCGCCCGAGCGGGAAGCCCAGGCCTAGAAGCCCCCGCATCCGCGTGCGCGCGTCCGCCCGCGCGACGCAAGCCACCACGAGCGAGAGAGACACGGGCAGGAAGAGCGCATACCAGTAGTTCCACGCGCTGAAGATCTGCACGCCCCGGTAGGGCATCGCGCCGAGCAGCGGCATCGGCAGCGCCATGAGCACGGCCAGGCGAACCGGTGCCGCGTGGCGCGACTTCAGGGCCTCGGCGCGCAGGCCCGCGAGCAGGCCGCCTTTCTCGCCCGTCATGCCGCCACCTCCCCGCGCGCTCGTCGCCCTTCCCGGCAGAAGCTCATGAAGAGTTCCTCGAGGTCCTGCCCGGGCCGAAGCGCATCCTCGTAGGCGAGGCACCCCCCGCAGATGATGCCGATGGTGTCCGCCATCTGCTGCACCTCGGAGAGGATGTGGCTCGAGACGATCACCGTCGTGCCCGCCGCCGCGAAGCCGCGGATCTGGTCGCGCAGCTCCTCGATGCCGATGGGGTCGAGGCCGTTGGTGGGCTCGTCGAGCACGAGCAGGCGTGGCCGGGCGATCAGCGCCAGCGCGAGCCCCAGGCGCTGCCGCATGCCCATCGAGAAGCGCCCGGCGCGCTTCTTCCCGGTGTCCGCGAGGTCCACGGCGGCGAGCACCTCATCTATGCGGCTCTCGGGAAGGCCCAACAGCGTGGTGCGCACGCGCAGGTTCTCGCGCGCGGTGAGGTTGGGGTAGAGCGGTGCCTCCTCGATGTGGCTGCCGATTGCGTAGAGGTCCTCGCGGCTCCAGGCGTGCCCGGCAAAGAGGATCTCCCCGGCCGTCGGCCGCAGCATCCCGCAGATCATCTTGAGCGTTGTCGACTTGCCGGCGCCGTTGGGGCCGAGCAGCCCGTACACCTCGCCCTCGCGGATATGAAGACTCACGTCGGCCACGGCGTCCTGCGCCTGGTCGCCGCGGCCGAAGCGCTTGGTGAGCCCGCGCGTCTCGAGCATGTAACCCATGGGTTCGTCCTTTCTCTTCCGGGCGCGCGGGCCGAGTCGCCGCGCCCGCGCGCCTTACCTTTCGGGTTCACCATCCATGGTGGGGCGCGTTTCTAACGAAGCCGTAACGGCCGTTGGGCTCTTTTGGCGCCAGCCCTTCTCGACCCGTACGTCACTCATGGTATGTTTATCGCGATAACAAGGACGGAGGTGCCCGTGGCACGCAATAAGTACCCGGAGGAGACGGTCGAGAAGATTCTCGACGTTGCCGAGCGGCTCCTCGTGGAGCGCGGCTAGGAGCACACTACGATGATCTGAAGAGCAATACGCTAAATCGAAAAAGGTAATCGAAGCCGCGCCTGTGGACTTATCGAGGGTCGAGATTCCCGCCCCATCCATCGGCACCCAGCAGAAGGTCGTCGACATCTTCGACCGCTTCGACTCCCTAACGAAATCGCTCACCGACGGTATCCCCGCCGAAATCGAGGTACGCCGGGCGCAGTACGGGTACTACCGCGACCGCCTGCTCGACTTTCGAAACTAAGTGAGAATAAGTTATCGGTACGCTTTTTTATAAAATGTAAAAAAGTACCCCCATAACTGATAAAATGGGCGCTGAAAAAAAGGGGTGCATCTTGCGTATATACCGACGTGAAAAGTATCTGAAGCGAATGCGTGGTTTCTACCACGATGACGGGATGATCAAGGTGATTACCGGTGTTCGCAGATGCGGTAAATCCTGTCTCATGCAATCAATCGCAGACGAGCTTGTGGAATCCGGTGTAGCGAGCGACCACATCATCTATATCGACCTTGACTCACGGGAGAACAGGAAGGTCAAGACGACCGATGAGCTCGAAAATCTGATTGACATGTCGACCCCAGCAGACACTGAGGGGACGAAGTACCTCTTCATCGATGAGATTCAGAACGTAGAGGAATTCGAGCTGCTCATCAACGGCTACCGGACAGATGGCGGTTGGTCCATCTTCATTACCGGTTCGAATTCATATCTGCTTTCTGGGCAGCTTGTTACAAAGCTGACGGGTCGCTATATCGAGTTCGAGGTGTTCCCACTCGACTTTGCGGAATATATCGATATGAAGCGTTTTCTCGGCAAGCCTGTCAATGACGTTCTCGTGGGAGAGTTTACCGAGTACCTGACCCTTGGAGGATTTCCCAAAGCGTTGGAGTATGAGGGCGAGGATGAAAAGCGCACCTATATCAAGAGTGTTATTCATGAGATCTTTGAAAAGGACGTAAAACACTCCAACAAGATCAAGAATGTCTCGGTTTTCGATGCCGTCCAGACGTATCTCATCAACAACTTTGGTGCGCCGACGAACCTGAAGAACCTCCTTGCGTACTTCAATGATGTCGAGAAGATTCCCATCAAGCGCGAAACGCTCAATCGGTATATCCAGATTCTTGTTGACGCGAAGATCCTTTATCGCTGCTCGAGGTTCGATCTCAAGTCTCGGCGATCGCTTATCCGCGAAGAGAAGTACTACCTGGCTGATCCCGGCTTCTATTTCGCCATGAACACGGATGCGAGGATTAACTACGGGCCGGCGTTGGAGAACGTGCTCTACCTCTATCTTGCATCGCGCGGGTACGAGCTTTCTGTGGGCCGTATTGGGAAGCTCGAGTGTGACTTCATCGCTCGTAGGCGCAATGCTTACGCCTACATCCAGGTCTCTATGTCGATTGCCGACAGAGGCGTCGAGGAGCGCGAGTACAGGCCGTTCGGCCACATCAGGGATGGGTATCCGCGCTACTTGTTCACGCTTGATCCTCTATTGCAGGAGAGGGATGGCGTCAGGCACCTTAACATGGCGTCGTTTATGCAAGATGGCGGTGATCTTATTTGAGCGGCGGCCAGATTCTTTTGCTCCCTAGTGCGCAAACAGTGCGGGCATCAAATGGGGACCATTGCCTCACGTAGAATCGATAGATTGAAAACTTGTTTTGATGTTGACAGGCTTTTGACCAGTGGCTCCTATTACTAAGTGGAAGTAGCTGAAACGAGGCGACTGCATAGCTCCATCTGTTTTGGTTAAAACAAAAAATATGCCGCGCGCCTGCGGCATGAAGGAGGGAGATTCTTATGAATATCGTTGTATTGAGCGGCAGTCCGCGTAAGGGCGCCAATACCGACACCATGGTCGAGGCGTTTGCCGAGACCGCGCGCGAGGCCGGCCATACAGTCGAGGTCATCCGCGTTGCCAGCAAGAAGATCGCTGGTTGTCTGGGGTGTCAGTATTGCTTCGCCCATGAGGGCACTTGCGTGCAGAAGGATGACATGGCCGACGTGATCGAGTCGCTGAAAGGCGCCGATATGGTTGTCTTCGCTTCGCCTATCTACTGGTTTGATATCACTGCGCAGGAGAAGGCCGCCATCGACCGCCTGTACGCCTTCGGTGCCACGGGCTTCCCGTTCACCAAGACGGCCCTTTTGCTCGATAGCCACAGCGAGGGCGTCTATGATGCGGCGATCGCTATGTACAAGTCAACCTGCGCGTACTGCAAGTGGGAGGACCAGGGCATTGTCACCATCAGCGGTATGATCGAGCGCGACAGCATGGCATCGTCGCCCAAGTTGGAAGAGGTGCGAGAGCTCGCTCGCAAGCTCGCCTAAGGACAAGAAGAACGCATGGCAATCGGTGTTGGTGGAAATGCTTGCTGTCCTTACCGAGAGGAATGCTGATTGCCATGCAACGATGCTCCAGCGGACAATTCCGGTGTGCTAAAACGCCTTCTCGTTCAAGAATTCCCTGAACGCGGGGATGTCAAAGCCAACGAGACCACGCCCGCGCTCTCCGATGACGCCGTCCTCCAGGAGGCGGCGTTTGTATTGGCTTGCGTAGTTGCTGGCGACGCCCATGCGTTTGGCTATCTCCGAGACCCTGCTGGGGCCAGAATCGGGCAGCATCGCGAGCAAAAACTCAATGTCTTTATCGGTAAGCTCCCGATAGGTCGTTTCGAGAGAAGCCCGACGTCATGCTTCTCGAGTTGCCTGAAGACGCCATTCATGCGCGTGCGCCAGTTGCCCTGAGCCTCTTGAGCATATGTCCAATCGATGCCCACTGGGCCAATTTGAACACCGTTTTTGCGCGCGTGAGGCTGTGAGAGGTAGCTATCTGCGGCTTCTTTGGTTCGCTCGATAATATCTTCGAGCATGCCTGGCATGGCGGAGACATTTGCTGCGGTCCATGGTGGCCCCTTTGCAGGTTTTGCTAGTTTTTGCAACTTTTGCTAATTTTTGCAAGTTTTGCTAACGGTTTAACATGTCTTGTGCCGCGGGATTGCGGGAGTGAAAAACGGGGATTCCTATTATTCCGACTACGTTGCAGCGAGCGGGGCCCGGAGCGCGATGTTGCTGCGCTCCGGGCCCCACCGTTTTGAGAGCTTATGGCGGTTCTGCCGTCGTCCTAGTCAAACAGGCTCGGCATGTCGTTTTCCTTCATGAGGGCACCGGCGGAGGGGAGGCTCTGCGCGGTGAACTTCTCGGCTGAGGCGCCGGCGCCAAGAATCTCCTCGGTCGTGCCGACGGTGGTGACCGAGCGGCCCTTCTTGGCCGTGAAAGCCTGGACGCCCTGCGTGTTGGTAGTCGTCTTGGTCTTGAGCAGCGACGTGTTGAAGTTCATCAGGCGGTAGTCGCTCGAGACCAGCGCGATGTCGCGATCTTCCTTGAGCACCTGGGCATACAGCAGCTTGCTGCCACCGTAGATGGCGTTCTTGAGGCGCTTGCGGTTGGTCTTGGTGACGTATCCAGAAAGCGCGACGCGCACCACGCGGCCGTTCTCAAAGACAAATAGCACGTCGGCCTTGTAGTCCTCGGGGTCGATGACCCAGATGACACTTTCGTCGGGTTCCATCTCAAGATCGGTCGGTAGGTACGAGCCCAGCTGAGCCGACTTGGTGTCCTCAAACGCCGCAACCTTGCACTTGTACACCTGGCTCTTGTTGGTAAAGACCAGCAGCTCGTGGGTGTTGGAGGACGGGAACTCGATAAAGGGTTTGTCGCCGTCCTTGTACTTGAGCGTGGCCGCCTTCTTGAGTACGCGGTCCGTCATCTTCTTAAGGTAGCCATCGCGCGAAAGCATGATGGTAACCGGATATTCCTCGACCTCGGGCTCCAGGCTTACCTCGATGACCTCATGGGGCTCGATCCTGCCCGTGCGGCGCGGCATCACGTACTTCTTGTTGACCGCGGCCAGCTCGTCGCTGATGACCTTCTTGATGTTCTCCTCGCTGGAGAGGATCTCCTCAAGCTCGGCAATCTCGCCCTCAAGCTTGGCAATGTCCTTGGTGCGGTTGAGGATGTACTCCTCGTTGATGTTGCGGAGCTTAAGCTCGGCAACAAACTCGGCCTGGGTCTCGTCGATGTCGAAACCCTTCATAAGGTTGGGCACGACCTCGGCTTCGAGCTTGGTGCCGCGGATGATGGCGATCGCCTTGTCGATGTCGAGCAAAATCGCCTCGAGGCCGTGCAGCAGGTGCAGGCGCTCGGACTTTTTGCCCAGGTCAAAGTTAATGCGGCGGCGCGTGGACTCAATACGCCACTTGACCCACTCGTGCAGAATCTGGCGCACGCCCATAACGCGGGGATAGCCGTCGACGAGCACGTTGAAGTTGCACGAGAACGAATCCTGCAGCGTGGTCGAGCGATAGAGCTTGGCCATGAGCTTGTCGGGGTCGACGCCACGCTTAAGGTCGATGGCGATGCGCAGGCCCGAGAGGTCGGTCTCGTCGCGGATGTCGGCAATCTCCTTGACCTTGCCCTCTTTGGAGAGTTTGACGATGCGCTCGATGATGACATCGGTCTTGGTGGTGTAGGGGATCTCGTAGACCTCGATGATGCGCTCTTCGGGAATCCAACGCCAGCGGGAGCGGATCTGGAAGCTGCCCAGGCCGGTCTCAATAATCTTCTCCATCTCCTCGCGGCGGTAGATGATCTCGCCGCCGGTCGAGAAGTCGGGCATGGGCATGTACTCGAGCAGGTCGCAATCGGGATCCTGCAGGTAGTGCATCGTGGCGGTGCAGACCTCGTTGAGGTTGAAGCCGCAGATGTCGGACGCCATGGCGACGCCGATGCCCTTGTTGGCCGAGACAAGGATGTTGGGGAACGTGGTGGGCAGCAGGCGCGGCTCCTTCATGGCACCGTCGTAGCTGTCGACGAAGTCGACCGGGTCCTTGTCGATGTCCTTGAAGATCTCGGCACTGATGGGGGAGAGCTTGGCCTCGGTATAACGCGATGCGGCGTAGCTCAGGTCGCCCGAATAGTACTTGCCAAAGTTGCCCTTCGACTCCACGAAGGGCGCAAGCAGCGCTTCGTTGCCGGTGGCCAGGCGCACCATCGTCTCGTAGATCGCGGCATCGCCGTGCGGGTTGAGCTTCATGGTCTGGCCCACGATGTTGGCGCTCTTCTGGCGCTCGCCCTTGAGCAGACCCATCTTGTACATGGTGTAGAGCAGCTTGCGGTGCGAGGGCTTAAAGCCGTCGATCTCGGGGAACGCACGCGAGACGTTGACGCTCATGGCGTAGGGCATGTAGTTGACCTCGAGCGTCTGCGTGATCGGCTGGTCGGTGACCTCGGAGTGCAGGCCGATGACGTTCTCGGCGTTGACCTGCTTTTTCTTTGGCTGGTTCTTCGTCTTCTTCTTTGCCACGATTTCCTCTTGAACTTCTTATGGGCCGTCGTTATCGATTTGCTGCTACTGCAGGTCCAGCTGGTCCAGGTATTCCTTGCCGTGCTCGGAGATATGGCGCTTGCGGTCTGCCTCGTCGTTGCCAAGCAAAAGGTTGAACATGGTTTCCATTTTGGTGACGTCCTCGGGCTCCACCTTGATCAGGCGGCGCGTCTCGGGGTTCATGGTGGTGAGCCACATCATGTCCGGATCGTTCTCACCAAGACCCTTGGAGCGGTTGATGGAACACTTCTGGTCGCCGATCTCTTTGAGGATGCCGTTCTTCTCGAGCTCGGTGTAGGCAAAGTAGGTCTTCTCTTTGCAGTTGATCTCGTAGAGCGGCGACTCGGCGATATACACGTAACCCTCGTCGATAAGTGTGGGCACCAGGCGGTAGAGCATGGTGAGCACGAGCGTGCGGATGTGATAACCGTCGACGTCGGCGTCCGTACAGATGATGACCTTGTTCCAGTTGAGGTTGTCCAGATCAAAGGCGCCCAGGTTCTTGATGCGCTTGTCCTTGATCTCCACACCGCAGCCCAGCACGCGCATAAGGTCCATGATGATGTCGGACTTAAAGATGCGTGGATAGTCCTCCTTCAGGCAGTTGAGAATCTTGCCGCGGACGGGCATAACGCCCTGGAACTCGGCATCGCGCGAGGTGCGAATGGCGCCCGCTGCCGAGTCGCCCTCTACGATGTAGATCTCGCGACGGCTCTTGTCCTTGGAGCGGCAGTCGATGAATTTCTGCACGCGGTTGGCCATGTCGGTCTTCTGCTGCAGGTTGGTCTTGATGCTCTGACGCGTCTTCTCGGCGTTCTCGCGCGAGCGCTTGTTGATGAGCACCTGTTCCATGATCTTGTTGGCGGCGTCTTTGTTCTCGATCAGGTAGGTCGAGAGGCGCTCCTTAAAGAAGGCCGTCATGGCCTGCTGGATAAAGCGGTTATTGATGGCCTTCTTGGTCTGGTTTTCGTAGGACGTCTGGGTGGAGAAGCAGTTGGTCACCAGCACCAGACAGTCCTGGACGTCCTGCCACTTAATGCCGCTCTCGTTTTTGTTGTACTTGCCTTGTTGCTTGATGTAGGCATCGATGGCGCTGGTCAGAGCGCTACGGGCCGCCTTCTCGGGTGAGCCGCCGTTCTCGAGCCACGATGAGTTGTGGTAGTACTCCTGCATCATGAAGGTGCGCGAGAAGCACATGCACGCGGTGATTTTTACGTTGTAATCGGGCAGGTCCTCGCGATCGCGACCGCGACGGTCGGCCTCGATAAAGAAGGGCTCGGTAAGGTAGTCGGTACCGACCTTCTCGAGCACGTAGTCCTCGATGCCCTTGGGATAGCAAAAATCCTCTTCGGAAAACTCGCCATCGTCGCCCTCGATACGCAGGCGGAAGGTCACGTTAGCGTTGACCACGGCCTGACGGCGCATGGTTTCGCGATACCAATCGTGGGGAATGCTAATCGAGGTAAAGACCTCAAGATCGGGGCGCCACTTGATGGTGGTGCCGGTGCGGTTCTCGTCGCTGGGCTCAATCTCGAGTGCCTTCTTTTTGGCACCGACGACCTTGCCTTTTTTAAAGTGCAGGGAGTACTTGTTACCGTCACGCCAGACGGTGACGTCCATGTACTCGGAAGCGTACTGGGTCGCGCAGGAGCCCAGGCCGTTGGTGCCGAGCGAGAAGTCGTAGTCGCCGCCCTGGTTGTTGTTATACTTGCCACCGGCGTAGAGCTCGCAGAAGACGAGCTCCCAGTTAAAGCGCTTCTCGGAAGGGTTCCAGTCGAGCGGGCAGCCACGGCCATTGTCCTCTACCTGGATAGAGCCATCGCGAAAGGCGGTAAGGGTGATGAGCTTGCCGTAGCCCTGGCGTGCCTCGTCAACGGCGTTGGACAGGATCTCGAAGGCGGCATGCGCGCAGCCATCGAGTCCGTCCGAGCCAAAGATGACGGCGGGGCGCAGGCGTACGCGCTCCTCGTCCTTGAGCTGGCGGATACTGTCGTTACCATAGTTTGCGGTGTTTTTTGCCATACTCGCTCTCTCGGTGCTCCTTTGCTGCGTTTAAGTCATATAGATAGTCAAGGTAGCATAGCCCAGCCCATAGGCGATTCCAACCAACATGAAATCCATCGAACAATCGTTCGGAGTTCGATGGAGATTCGTTTACTCGGACAAAACCGAGTCGGCTCTGTCCGAGTAAGTTTGAAGACGGCCGAATGTGTCTTGCTGCGTTTGCGGTTGGATACGCTGTCGAAGACATGTCGTGCGGATTGTTGGCGAAAAGACGCCGTGCCAAGCTCGAGGCAGAACTCGACTCCCCTGATGATATCTAATGCGAAATGGGCTGGCTCTGGGTATTCAGAACCAGCCCATTTGATGTTCGATGAGCCGAGTCGGCGTTTCTCACAAAAGTAACTAGGAGCTAGCGAGGCCTATCCGAATTGGCCTCATTGGCGGTGTCGATCTCGAGCGCCGTGCGGCGGGCACTGTAGGCGACGAGGCCGGCGCCTGCCGCGGCGAGTGCTGCAGCGGCTGCCGTGAGGGGAACGTTGGCATCGCCCGTGCCCGCAAGCGCGCCCGCTTTTCCGGAGCGCTTGTTATTGCCGTGGTCCTTGCCACTGCCGGAGCTGCTTCCGCCGGAGCCGCCGCCCTTGTCAGTACCGCCGCCACTCGAGCCACCATCGCCGTCTGCTGTCATCGGGGCGTCGTGAAGTCCTATCGTATCCGCGCTGTCGCATACGCCGACCTGAACTTCTGAGCGTTCGCATGCCGCGTCGGGCACGTGGAGCTCGTGCAGTACAGCACCCAGCGCCGAGTTCGCGCCCGGTCGAATTTCTTCGAGCGTTACGGGATCGAGCGCCACCAGATTACGCGCCTTCGCATACAGCGTTACGCGTTTGCCCACTTCGTCGCTCCAACTCTCGGGGATGGCGAAGCTCATACGGAACTGTGCCGTGCAACCCGGTGCCAGCACGGCGTTGCCGTTGTCGGCTACCAGCGGGTGCGTTGCAAAACGTGCGCCCAGCGTCTCGAGCGCGTACTTCACGTGTGCCATATCGTTGGCCGAAGCGTCCTCGGCAAGCTCTGGATCGTAGATCGAAGCCATGCGTGCGTTCGCGCCGAACCCGATGGATGCGCTGGAGAACGGCTGGCTGGAGCCCTCTCGGTACAGATCGATCGTGCCGGCGGTCAGCAAGGTGTTGCCGTCGTTTCGCACCGTGACCATGAAGGATTCGCCTGCTGCTCCGGGCACCACCGCGCCCGAGGTGGCGACCGCGCCCGTCGGAGTGGCACACGCCACCAAGGGCACTTCGATGCCGTGCAGCTCTGCCTCGCTCTTCTCCGCGCTCACAATGTGCGTGGCGAGTGCGGAGAGCATGCCTCCCGACGTCAAAAATGTCGTTATCTGATCGACGGGATGGTCCAGCTCGCACATCACGAACGGCTCCGTGAACAGATCACCTGCCAAGGTGCTGGCGAAGATGCGGAAGTGCTTGCCCATCACTGCTACTGGGTTGCCTTCTTCGTCGTAGGTTTGTCCCACCTTGCCATCGGTGTTCTCTACATAGAGCACGCACCTGCCGTTGTTGCTTACGCTAAACGATGCCGGGCCACAGCCTGCGGCACCCACGGGCTGCGTTGCAAATGCCGATGCGCCTCGCGTCCAAGTAATATGCTGCAGTTGCTCGTTGACGGTTGCCAAAAAGCCCGTGTGCTGCGGCCACGGCACCGCGTGGGGTACTGTGGCATCTGGCGACATAACGCCCCAACCCGCGATGGACTGGCCGATCACGGCGTACGACGCGCAGCCACAACCGTCTGTGGTCTCGTATGCAACGGGCACCACCATTTTGCCGTTGATATTCTCGGGCGCGCCGAGCTCGATGCTCGACGGTGCCTGCGGAAAGCGGAGGACCTGACGGAACGTCAGGCTGTCGCCCGAAACGTCCGACCACAGGGTAAAGCACTCCAGCGCAACCTCGGCCTCGCTGCCGAGCGCCTTTTCTGCGGTGGTTCCGCGGCGGTGGAGGTAGGCGCCCGACAGGCGCCCGTCGACAAGTGTCTTGCCCACCGTGATGCGTGGGCACTGCAGGCAATGGTAGCCATCCTCCTGAAGGCGGCCGCGCGAGATGCTGCGCCACGACGTGTGCGATATCACGCGAACTCCGTCGTTGCTTATGCGCAGGCGCACAACGGACAGTATGCCGGATGTGCTCGCCGTATCGAAAAGGGTGTCGTCGCCGTCACGCCGCTCGCCCGAGACCAGCAACACGTAGGCGTCCTGGTTTTCTCTTCCGTCCGTATATTCCACCACGTCGAAGTCGTAATCGTATATGCCGTCGCGCTCCACGTCGCCCTCGCCAAACCCAAGGGGAAAGTCCACAGGCGTGGGAGCGGACCACGTGCCGTTTGCCTTTGTGTGCACCACCAGGCGCGAGCGACCATTGTCGCCGTAGCGCACCGAGGCGATACGGAACAGGCATTCTACGCCGGCAATCATTGCCAGCTTCATGTGAGCTTCGCTGAGCACGCCAGCAAACAGCACGTTGTCGCTCGAGGGTTTGATGCCGCCACGCTCGTCCTCCGACACGCCGGCAGAGTTGGCGTTGGGGTCTGCAACGGCGTTCGTCGCCTGGCCGATATAGGTGTACTCGTACATCGGCGCGGCGTTTTCGTCGTTCTCTATCAGTGCGTGGACGAAATGCTCGATCTGTCCCGTGTCGTCGCTTTCTGCATCCGCCTCGAGCTCAATGCGCGTGACCGACCGGTCCCAATCGCGTACGGTAGGCGCGACATTCCTTGCAGTGGCTTTAACCTCGGCGCGCGCGAGCAGCTCGGCGTTGGTGACAATGGTGGCCGATGCGATAAATTGCGGAACGCCGCCCGCCTCGGCGTTGCCGGCTGAGCCGAAGCGGGCATCTAGTGTATAGGGCGTATCTCCACCCAATGCGAGCTCAGAGCGCTGGAGTACATACTGGTCGCCGTTGTTCACCGACATATTCCACGAATCGAGGAGTGTGGGCCACGACCCCGACCAAGCCTTGGTGGTCCACTTGAACATCACGAACTGGAGTATCACATCGACATCGACGTCTGCACCTACGCGCAGTCGCGGAAGCTGGTGTCCATCTGCCTTCTCGTACCCAATGAACAGCGTGAGGGATGCGGCGCCGCGCACGGCGGACGAAGCGACGCCTGCAACGCCGGCGCCAAAGGTGACGGCAAGCCCGATCTGGATGGTGAACGAGCCCGAGGTGTTTGAATAGTCGAGCGATATGTTTTTGAAAAACGCCGCGCCGCTACCGTGCGTGTGGGCGCCCACGGCGAGCGCCAGCTTCGCCAGCACCCAGGGGTTGACGTTTAGGAAAAACGGCACCGGTCCTAGGGTAAACTGCTCGGTCCAATTGAGGTCGGTTCTTACCTGGAAGAGAGCCTTAATATTGCCGTATGCGGGATCGTTGTTGTTGCCCCAGGTTTTGCCCACCCAATCGTAGGCGAGCGAGCCATACAGCTGTGTGGCGATATCCATCGTGAACAGCGGCGTGCAATGGTGGCGAAGGAGCTTGGTATTTCTTGGATCGGTTCCCGAACCGGCACTCATACTCTTGTACTGATTCCACTTCCCCTTCATCTCGTCGAGGTAGCGGTTTGCCTGCTTGGCGCCCGACTCGCGCGGCGATTTCTTCCAGTATTCCGGATCAGGGTTGCCCGAATCGTTCATGTAGCCGACCGGTTTGTATCCTCCGCCAAACAGCACGTACCCGGCAAAAGAGAAATCGAACAAAATGGGGAACGAGGGCATCCAGCACGTGAACTTATTGCCGCCGATGCCGGGAAACGCCGCTGGGAAATCAAACGGAGTGACCTCTTGGTCCATGGTAGTGGGGACGATAGTGGTCGAGCCCGATTCCGCCTTTGCGGCCGGCGCGGTGACAACGGCCATGGGGGATGAGAGCGTGTAGGTTTTGCCCTGGTAGTCGAGCACAAAGCGCAGCTTGCACCCTTCTTCCAGAAGGTTTGACGCTGCATCGAGGAACGTGTCTTCGAGCGTGAACGTCGCAAGATTATCCGCGCCCGATGCACTGGCCTTGACTTGGCCAATTTGCGTGACGGTTTCGGGTGAGCTGCCCGCGGCAGGCATTACCTTGTTGATGTGCAGCGTTGCCTGTCCACCCTGCGGCAGATGTGCCTGCACGGTAAAGGCGTGCGTGTCGGGTTGGTCGTTTGCTGCTTCGTCCGCTGGCATTGCCATAAACGTGGCGTCGGCGTACTGGATGTCCCATTCGTCGAATGTGAGCTGGCGAAAGTACGGCTCGCCGTCGGAAAGCGGACGTGTGGGTGCGGTAATGGCGGTGCCGCCTTGGACACGCGCGAGGGGAATCTCGACATCGCGGTAGCCCGCCATGCTAATGGAGATGCCGCCGTTAAAGTCGTACGCGTCAAGGAGCGTTGCCTCGTCTACGTAGCCTTCCGAAAGCGAGGCGATCTCAAAGATGGCGGTGCCTTCGTCATCGGTCGTGGCGGCGAGCTGCTTGCCCGCGGCATAACGCGACGCGAGCGTGACCTGGGCTCCCTTGATGGGCATATTCTTGTTGGCGACGTCGACCACGACCACACCGAACATGGTGCGCGAGAGCACCAAGACCTTGAAGGGATCATCTTCGTCGGCGTATGCCTCGGTGGGGGCGAACGGCAGCAGGAATGCATTTTTGCTTCCCGGCACGCGAGGCAGCATGATGCCTGCCAGCGAGGACGCTCCGGCAACAAGTAACGAACGGCGATCAAGCATCTTTGGCTCCCATCCCGCAGGTATCGGTGGAAATAATCCAATTTTGCGAGAAGGCGCCACGTGGCGGTAGTGCCGTTCAAGGGTCAAAATGTCCAAATTGATTGAGCGAAGCGCCGGGTTCCGGAACGCGTTCGGTGCGCTTGGCAGCCCGGTTGCTAACGCAACATATGCGCGACCAGCTCGGCGCGTGTGCCGATGCCAAGCTTTGCGTATACGCCGGATAGGCGGTTTTTAACGGTGCCCGGCGACACGCCCATATGGCGTGCGATTTCGGCGTTGGTCCACCCACGGCAGGCGAGCATGGCCATGGTGAACTCCGTGGTCGTTAGATCGTCGGCCACGTCCTCGCCCGAATCGGGGTTGTGGATGCGCCGCCAACCGTAGCTGAATCGATACGTGATCTCGATGATGCGCGCGAAGTCGTCAGGGTATTGCGTTTTTAGGCACGCCTCGATGAGCCCCTGCAAAAGGCCGTGGTGCTCGCCGATGAGCTCGATAAGGCCGTCGGGACGCGCAATGTCCCAAGCGGTTCCGAAGTGTGCCTTTGCGGCGTCGACGTCTTTGAGGCTCATGCATGCCATGGAAGCCGACAGGTGCAGGAACAGCTCCGAGATGGGATAACTCCCCTGTTTCATGATCAGGGCGTTTTCCGCCATGCCCAGGCTGCGGCCATATTCGCCGCGTAGGTACAGGGCATGCGCCATCACGTAGCTGGCGAACAGGCGCAGGCCTTCGGGCAGATGCGCCGCAAGCGGATAAAACTCTTCGGCGGAATGCGGGGAAGGTAAGTGCAGCAGGACGCTCGCAGCGGAGGCGAACAGGATATGCGTGGCGTGGACGGCGGACGATTCCTCGTCAGTTGGCGTATCGAGGATGCCTGCAAGGCAACGGCGGGCATCGGCGATACGGTTGAGCGATAGACTGGCATATCCGCAGATAAGGCATGCGGAATAGCGCAGTGCGGGGTCGGTGGCGTCAAGATAGGGGCGTGTCGTCTTGGCAGCGAGGGTGGCCTGTCCGCGAAAGTACAGCGCTTCTGCCGTGGCGATGGTGCGTGAATCGGGGTCGGAAATGCTTGTAACCGCAGCGTCAATCTGCCCCGGCACAAAGGCAGTGCACATCAACGGCATGGGAATGCGCGGGTAGCCATCGCAGTCCATCTTCCATCTCCCATCAGGTGGCAACAATGCAACAATTGTACCCCTGTTGCTCGGGACCCCTTTCGTTTTACTGTTCGGTTAACGCTGCGGATCGTTTTGGAAGGCTTACGAGCATGGTGGTCCCGTTCTCGGAACTTGTTTCGACCTCTACCGTGCCACCGTGAAGCGCTGCAATCTCCCAAACGAGCGCTAGTCCGAGTCCTGCGCCGCCGTATGCCCTGCTGCGGGATTTGTCTAGACGAAAGAACGGCTGGAAGATGCTTTCTCGGTACTGCTTGGGTATTCCCGGTCCCTCATCTTTGACTCGCAGGAGCACATGGTTGTCGCTGTCGCTGATGGAGACGTTGACAGTTGAGCCGGGGCGGCTGTAACGGATGGCGTTTTCGACCAGATTAAACACCAACCGATAGAGGAGCGTATCACTTCCGATTGCCAAAGCGTCTCCGGCGCAATCGAGGGTTACGTCCTTATTTTCGGCAAGTGGCGCAAGGTCGGTGAGGACCTCTTCGGACAAGGGACCAAGTTCCACATCGTCCTCGCAAGGAACGCTGCGGAGCTCACTCATCTCGAGCAACACCTTGGTCATCCGCGACATTCGCTCAGTTTGTTCTTGTAGCAGGCCGAGCAACTCGGCTGTTTCGGGTTGTAAGTTGGAGCGCTCGGAGACAAACAGTTCGATCTGTGCCTGCATAAGGGCGAGCGGGGTTCGCAGCTCGTGTGCGGCGTTGCCGGTAAACTGACGCTGCGCAGAGAACCCTTCGCCAAGACGGGCGATCATGTCGTTGAAAGAGGCGCTGCATTGTTGTAGCTCGGTGGGCACATCTTCACTGAGCCTGATTTCGCTTAGGTTGTCAGGCTGCACACGCTCAACCTGGGCTGCAAAAGCCCGTAGCGGTTTGAGTGCACGGCCGCTCGCAAAGTATGCTAGCGCGCCGCCAAGAAGTGTGACTCCAGCCGTGATGTACCAGGTCGTCGTGCCAAAAGACTCCTGTGCGTCGTTTACGACGATCGTGACCTTGTCATCGGGGGTCGCTTTCGTTGGGTCGAACGCCTGGGGCGAATCTTCGCCGGTTGCGTTAAAGGCCGAGATGTTACTGCCGATGGCATCCATGTAGCGCATACCCGTATAGCCGACCAGGCAGTTCGTCAGCACGCATGCCGCACACGTGAGCAGTGCCGTCATAATCGTTATGCGCCATTGCAGCGAAAGCCCTTTCATTCTCCATCCTCCATAACGTAGCCCTCTCCAATCCGATTGCGAATCGGGTCGTATCCCAAAGCGCTGCGTAGCTTTTTGCGGAGTGACGAGATGTGAACGCGGGTTGCGTTGCTAAAGCTGTTCACGCTGCTATCCCAAACGTGCTCGATAAGCTCCTCTTGACTTACCGGACGCCCCTGATTAAGCATCAGGTATTCCAAGATTCCCGTTTCCTTGCGCGTAAGAGATAAAGCCTCGCTGTCCACGGAAGCGATGCGCGCCTTGGTGTCAAAGCTGAGCTTTCCGCAGGTTAATACTATGTCGCTTTGTGCGAAGCGTCTGAGGGTGAGGCTGCGGATCCTTGCCGCAAGCTCGTCCAGATGAAACGGCTTGGTGAGGTAATCGTTGGCGCCGGCATCGAGTCCGGCGACTTTATCTGATACTTCGCCACGTGCGGACAGAATCAGTACCTTGGTCTCGCAGTCGGTTTTCCTAAGTTCCCTGAGCACGGTCATGCCATCGATACGGGGAAGGTTGAGGTCGAGTACCACGAGGTCAAAGACTTCGACGCCCAGCAGGTCGAGCGCCTCCTGTCCGTCGTGACAGCAGTCGACGCTGTATGCCAAGTTTCGCAAGCTGCGCGCGATTGCGTCACACAGCGCTCGCTCGTCTTCGACGATCAAAATACGCATAACAGTCTCCTTGCACATTCCAAATCGCACTTAACACGGATTTTATAGTCGATATGGTCCAATGGTCGCGTAACGAAAGGAGTGGTCAGGTTGTTCAAAGCGGTAAAACCCGTGGTACAGGTCGCTTTGTTGATCGTCGGAATTACCATGGTGTGCTTTGGTGTTATGCGTGGCGAGGCGGATGCCGTGCTGGCCAAAGCGATTAGGCTGTGCTTGGAGTGTATCGGAATTGGATAAAAGAGAAAACACTGCGTCGCATGTTTTGGTCCGATTTCGCGGATTCATTCAGGCGGCGGCGACGCTGGTCACCAACATTCACCTGCCAAACTTTGCCAAAGGCGGCATCTATCAGGGCGCGGGAAAAACAGTCTGCGTACCTGGACTTAATTGTTATTCGTGCCCCGCGGCATCGGGTGCGTGCCCCATCGGGTCGTTCCAGTCGGTGGTAGGTTCATCCAAGTTCAACTTTTCTTACTACGTCACCGGTACGCTCATTTTGCTCGGCGTGCTGCTGGGACGCTTTGTATGCGGCTTTCTGTGCCCGTTTGGCTGGCTGCAGGAACTGCTTCACAAGATTCCCGGCAAAAAGTTCTCCACGAAAAAGCTTAAGCCGCTCACGTACATCAAGTACGTCGTGCTGCTGTTTGCCGTGGTGCTGCTGCCCGTCTTGGTGGTTAACGACGTGGGCATGGGCGACCCGTTCTTTTGTAAGTACATCTGTCCGCAGGGTGTGCTCGAGGGCGCCATTCCGCTGGCCATTGCCAATGCCGGCATTCGATCTGCGTTGGGACAGCTCTTTACTTGGAAACTTGTCGTTCTCATTGCCGTGGTAGTGCTGAGCGTTTTGTTCTATCGCCCCTTCTGCAAATGGATTTGCCCGCTCGGCGCATTCTATGCGCTGATGAATAGGGTGTCCTTGTTGGGGATTCAGGTCGACGCGTGCAAATGCGTCTCGTGCGGCAAGTGTTCAAGGGTTTGTCAGATGGACGTTGATGTGGTCCGCGCGCCCAATCATGCCGAATGTATCCGGTGCGGAAAGTGCATCGGGGCCTGTCCTGTCGATGCCATCAGCTATCGCTATGGCCTGGATGTGTCGGCGGAAAAGCTTCCCTTGACCGCCGAAAAAAAGTAAACAAGCTTCGACAAAACGGAGGAATGACCATGAAGCTTTCTAAGATTGCGGCCCTGTTTATGGTGCCGGTGCTGGCCTTGTGCCTTGTGGCATGTTCGGCGCCCGGTGGCAATGCGAGCGAATCTGCGAGCTCCGATCCTAAGATCGCAGAACTCACTGCGCAGAAGCCGGCCAATGCCGACGAGGCCGCCGAGCTGTATGCGAAGCTCATGCAGAAGGAGAACGAGATCTTTTCGAGTGATAACGCGCTGTGGGAAAAGGTATTCAATGCGGCAAATAAAGACTCGGCAATGATTGAGGACGGCAGCAATTACGGCGATTTCCTGCTCAAGACCATCGACGGTGCCAAGGATGAGTTCACGGCGGATGAGCTTAAGACGCTCAAGGCCGGTGCACAGCAGATCAAGGAGATCGAAGACAAGCTCGAGAGCTTGGAGAAGGAGTTCCCCGGCTGTGGAAGCACGCCGAGCGCAGGCGAGAGCGTCGACGCTTCGACCGCTGGCATGACGGCCGGCGCCAATGCTTCGAGCGAGGCGACGAAGTTCCCCAGCTTTACGGGCAAGGACCTGGATGGCAACGACGTGAGCAGCGACGAGCTGTTCTCTAAGAACAAGGTCACCGTCATGAACTTCTGGTTCACCACTTGCAAGCCGTGCGTGGGCGAGCTGGGCGATCTTGAGAAACTGAATCAGGAGCTTGCCGAGAGGGGCGGCCAGGTCGTGGGCGTCAATTCCTTTACGCTCGATGGCAACAAGGGCGAGATTGCAGATGCCAAGGACGTGCTGAGCAAGAAGGGCGTGACATATAAGAACATCTGGTTCAAGTCGGATAGCGAGGCCGGCAAGTTTACGTCAAATCTGTTCTCGTTCCCGACGACGTATGTCATCGATCAGAATGGCAACATCGTAGGGGAGCCCATCGTGGGCGCCATCAGCTCCGCTGAGCAGCGCGCAGCGCTCGACAAGCTTATCGACCAGGCGATTGCGAATAGCGAGCAGTAGAAAACGCGTAAAGCATGGCGATGATCGTGCACCGCTGTGCGGAGTAGTCTGCTGCCTTTCAAGATAATCTCCACCATTTAGAGGTCCCGCTCGGGACCTCTTCTTTTGGACGTCGTCCCGTTCGTTTTTTGATGCGGTTCCCTACATTCCTCACTAGCGCCGGTAAAAAATGGGGATAGAGTAGGACAAACGCGTCGAATACGAACGGCGGGGGAGAGCGGGCGAGTGCGCCCGCGTGGGAGAGGTTGCCGTCCATGTTGGAGCTCAAAGGTATTTGCAAAAGGTACGTTACGCAGTCGTTTACGCAGGTGGCGCTCGACAACGTAAGCCTGTCTTTTCGCGATAACGAGTTCGTGGCCATTCTGGGTCCCTCGGGCTCGGGCAAAACTACGATGCTCAACGTTATCGGTGGGCTCGATCATTTCGATTCCGGTGACTTGCTGATCGACGGCATATCGACCAAGGACTTTCACGATCGCGATTGGGATGCCTACCGCAACAACCGCATCGGCTTTGTGTTCCAAAGCTATAACCTCATCCCGCATCAGACCATTTTGGAAAACGTGGAGTTGGCGCTTACACTCACGGGCGTGGGCCATACCGAGCGCCGCGAGCGTGCGCGCAAGGCGTTGGAGAAAGTCGGCCTGGGCGAGCACGTTAACAAGCGCCCGGGTCAGCTTTCGGGCGGACAGATGCAGCGCGTGGCCATCGCCCGCGCCCTGATTAATGATCCCGAGATTGTGCTGGCAGACGAGCCGACCGGCGCTTTGGATTCAACGACATCCGTACAGGTCATGGACCTGCTCAAGGATGTGGCGCGCGACCGCCTGGTCATCATGGTCACGCACAATCCCGAGCTGGCGTACCAATATGCCACGCGCATCGTCAACCTGGCGGACGGCAAGATCACCGACGATTCCGACCCCTTCGATGTTGCCAAGGCCGCGCGTCGCGAGGCAAAGCCTACGCGCAAAACCTCGATGAGCTTTGTGACGGCGCTGGGGCTTTCTGCCCGAAACCTCATGACCAAGAAGGGCCGCACGGCCATGACTGCCTTTGCGGGCTCGATTGGCATTATCGGTATCGCGGCGATTCTGGCGCTGTCCAACGGCGTAAACGGCTACATCAAAAAGGTCGAGGAGGATACGCTCTCGAGCTACCCGCTCACCATTTCCAAGCAGGATTACGACCTGTCGTCCATGATGGGCGGTCAGGGGGCCACGGGCGACGATACGTCCAAGAGCGAGGATTCGTCCGACGACAGTGCCGGCGGCAAGGCTCAGGGAACCGATAAGATTCCCGTGGTTACGGCCGTAAAGGATATGTTTGCGAGCGTTAAGTCTAACGACATGACGAGCTTTAAGGCATGGCTTGACGACGGTGGCGACGGTATTGACAAAGAAGTCAATGCTATCCAGTACGGCTACGGTGTATCGCCGGTTGTCTATCGTGCCGGCAAGGGCGATGAGAAGCCTGTCCGGCTGGTGCCCAACGCCATGACCGAGGCCATGAGCGGAGGCGCGAGCTCGGCGGCAACGGTGAGCATGGAATCCATGGGAACCTCGGTCTTTAACGAGATGATTGACGACCAGCGCCTGCTCGACAGCCAGTACGATGTCGTCGCCGGTCATTGGCCTACGTCTGCTAACGAAGCCGTGATGGTGCTTTCGAGTCGCGGCACGGTGGGCGACTACACGCTCTACAGCATCGGTGCGTTGGATATCAATGAACTCAACGATCTGGTTAACAGCGCCATGACGGCTGACGGTGGGGTCGAGACGCCCGAGACCGGCGCCGACTTTACCTACGACGATGCGCTGTCCACGACGTTTAAGGTGTTGTCGCCGGCCGATGCCTATCGCAAAAACGAAGAGACCGGCATGTGGACTGACATGTCTGGCGACACCGACTTTATGGCCGCCAAGGTTGCCGACGGTATCGACGTGCACATTGTGGGCGTGGTGCGACCAAACGAGACGGCCAACGCGAGCGCGTTGTCCCCGGGCATTGCCTACACTCATGCGCTGACTCGCCAGCTTATGGAGCGCGCCGCCGATTCGCAGATTGTGCAGGAGCAACTCGCCCACCCCGAGACGGATGTCTTTACGGGCAAGTCTTTCGATGAACTGCAGGGCGAGGCAAAACAGGGCGTGGATCTGGGCAGCATGTTCAGCGTGGACGAGGCGGCGCTGAAGAGCGCGTTCTCGTTCGATACGTCTGCACTCTCGGGTGCGGCCGGCGGTATGGACCTGTCGGGTCTTGATTTGTCCGGGCTGGATATTGACCTTTCGGGCGTTGGTAGGGACATCGACTTTGGCGACATCATGGCCAAAGCGCCAACCCCAGATTTCTCGGGCATCTTTGACGGCCTGGAACTCACACCCGAGCAAATGCAGCAGGTGGGAACACTAGCCAACCAGCTGTTTGAGGGCTTTTTGCGGTCTGATCAGTTTAAGGCGCTGTCGCCCGAAGATCTTAAGGACGCGTCAAAGCTTGCTTCCGCATTCTCGGCGTATCTTGAGGGTGATACGGCAGCCCAGCAAATCCTGGCCCAGCTCAAAGCGCTCGGCGGCGATGCCCTGGCCGAGCGCCTGCAGCAGGCGATGACCGACTATGTGCAAAAGCAGCTGGCTCCGTATCTGCAGCAGGCTATGGATCAGGTGATGAAGTCGATCAGCGATCAGATTGCGGCGACGGTGTCAGCTCAGCTCAGGGCAGGCGCAGCAGGGCTCATGGGCCAGATGGCGACGCAGATGTCGTCGAGTTTTGCTAACCTGGCGAGCGCCATGCGCGTGGATGCGAGTGCCTTTGCTCATGCCATCCATTTCAACATGGACGCCGAGGACCTGAGCTCGCTCATGATGAGCTATGCGAAGGCGTCGAAGCTTACCTACGACAACAATCTGACCACGTTGGGTTATGCGGACGAGGCGGATCCCATCTCGGTCAAGATTTTCCCGCGCGACTTTGAGGCCAAGGAGCGCGTACTCGATCACATCGATGCGTACAACAAGCAGGTCAAAGCCGCTGGCCATGATGATCGGGCAATTTCGTACACCGACTACATGGGCATCATCATGGGTTCGGTGACCGACATCGTGAACACCATCAGCTTGGTGCTCATCGCATTCGTGAGCATCAGCTTGGTGGTGAGCTCCATCATGATCGGCATCATCACGTATATCAGCGTGCTGGAGCGTAAAAAGGAGATTGGCATCCTGCGCGCGATTGGCGCGTCGAAGCGCAACGTGGCCAACGTATTCAATGCCGAGACCTTTATTGAGGGGCTTATCGCCGGTGTCTTTGCCATTGTCGTCGTGGTGGCCGTGAGCTTCCCGGTTAATGCCTGGGCGCTTGCTGCCAAACAGGTGCCCAATCTGATGAGCCTGCCCGTGCAGGATGCGCTGGTGCTCATTGCGATTTCTGTGTTGCTAACGGTCGTTGCCGGCCTGCTGCCCGCTCGCAGCGCGTCCAAAAAGGACCCCGTGGAAGCCTTGCGCTCCGAATAATGTGACAAAGGGACAGTCCCTTTGTCACATTGAGACCCTTGCGAAAACGGGGTCTAATTACCGTTCGGCAGGTTAAGAACTCCCTCTCCCCGCTTAATGCTTGACGAAGAGTCCTCTGGTTTATATACCTATCGGTAGGCATATAGGATGTATTGCCGATAGAAATGGAGCAACCATGACTCTCACCACACCAGCCAAAAAAGATTGTCTCCGTGAAAGCGGCGCATTTGCTTGGGTCGTCGTTATTGCGCTCGGCTTAATGTCCGCCGGAACAACTGGCACATATAGCATTATTGCCGGCTCATTCGTTGCTCCAGTATGTGAAGATCTGGGCTTTGACTACACTTCTTTTTCTTTCTATTTCACCGCGATTCTTCTTGGCCTTGCGCTTGGGCTTCCGCTTTTGAGTCGCTTCATTCCAAAAGTAATCGGCAAACCATGGCATATTTGCATTGAACTCGTCCTTATTGCCGCCGGCGCCGCAATGGCGTTCTACACCGAGGTCTGGATGTTCACCGTCTCCGCCGCAGTGATCGGCATCTGCTTTTCGTTTACAACGGGCGTCTGCATGTCCGATGTCATTGACCAATGGTTCAGCAAATCGTCCGGTCTCGCCATCGGCCTCGCTTGGGGCGTTAATTCTCTCTGCACGCTGTTATTGAGTCCTGTCATTACACTGGTCATCGAGCAGCAAGGCTGGCGTACGGGATACATCGTGCTTGCGGCCGTTTCTGCAGCTATGATTTTGCCTGCAAGCGCATTTATCATTCGCCTTAACCCCTCTGATCGCAATATGCTTCCGTACGGAGAGACCGCCTCCGAAACCCATGAGAGCTGCAGCGCCGATGAGCAGGAAGATGTCCTTTCGGGCATGGCACTCCGCGATGCCGCGAAAACGCCGTCTTTTATTCTCTGTGTCCTCTTGCTTTGCGTGGCGCAGCTCACCTGCTGCATGAACCAGTTGTTTCCAACCTATGCAAGCGAGGTCGGTTTCAATCCCATCGTAGGAAGCTTAATGGTCTCGGCAGCTTCGTTTTCCGACATCTTCCTAAATCCCTTCGTGGGCAAAACATGCGACAAGCTTGGCGCTATTAAAGCAACGGTCGCATGGACAGGTGTCAGCATTCTTTCATTCCTGCTTCTTATCATTGGCGGAAGCAATGAGACCGTTTCCATCATTGCAGCTGGTGTAAACGATGTCATGTTCGCCATCGTTGGAACCGCAATGCCGATGCTTCTCCTCTCGCTCTTTGGATCACGCGATTTTGGAAGGATCTATTCGATCGTTTACTCAGCGGGCTATGTCGTCGGTGCTTTTGGAATGCCGGTCATGATGAAGGTTTACGGCATGGCAGGGTCATTCCAGGGAGTATTTATCTTCTGCATTGCCTGCAACCTTATGATTGCTGCGTTTGCTATCGTTTCCGGCTTTCTCAATAAGGCTGCTGAAAAGTAATAAGCGCCGATTGCACCGGCATAGATTGCCACGCAACAGGGGTCGACTCCAAGCCAGATTGGAGTCGACCCCTGTTTTCGTTTTAAAGGTTGCCCGCAGGCACCATGGGCGCCAACATGCGCTTCAGCTTGGCTGGTCTATTTGAACATAAGCTCGACTATTCCCGCCCAAACCGCTTTCTCATCAATATCCTCACCTTGAGCGACCGTATTGCTTGCTCCCTCTAGAACGGTATAAAGAATTTGTACGTAGAGCATTACGTCGGCGCTATCGGAAAACGCGCCAATCTCTACACCATGAAGAAGGATGTCTTTAAGCGCATCCATGGTTCGTTTGGTCGCCGTCGCTTGACGTTCCTGAACTGCAGGAATTCGATTTGCTTGAACGCTAACCTCGGCCAGCACGCGCCGGCGCTTTTCATCGCTTCGATAGCCACCTATAACTGAATTGCCGAGCTCGATAAGCGCGGCCTTGAACCCGTCCCTATCGACTATTAGCGAGTAGTCGCGCTGATAGTCAATGGTCGGAAACATGCTGTCCAAGAGCGTAGTGAAAATCTCCTCTTTTGAGGGAAAGTAGTAGTACACCGACGGCTTGGATATACCGACAAAGTCGCAAATCTTTCCGATAGACGCTTTGTCATAACCGACTTCTGCCACAAGATCGTACATTGCGTCCAATATTTTGTTTCTTGTGCTCACGCTGCATTTCTCCATTGCAAATCACTTCCGCACTACCAACATTATTAAGGATGGCAACGGAACATCAATTCGTGTCCAAACATGACCACTATATACGGCGAACGGTATGTATCAGTAGGCGAGCGGCAATTATTCAAAATTATCTACCGAACGGTAGGTATAGTAGTACTATAGCAGGTGAAACTCCGCTATTGTCGCGGCCGGACAGCATCGCGGGAAACCCGACGGAAGGACCAACCATGTACGAGAACTATCGTATGCCGGGCGAGTTCGAGAAGCGCTCCAACGTCTATGTGACATGGCTTCCCGATTACATCCGTGCAGAGGGCTACGATAACCGCCAGCCCTGCGTTGACGTGATCAAGGCTCTGCTCGAGTATGGCGACGTTACGGTCAACCTCAATTGCGGCACCCCCGGCTCCTATGAGGAGGCTTGCTCGCGCCTGAAGGAGGAGGGGGTTGATCTCGATCGCATCGAGATCACGCAGTTCGAAGACTCCAACTTCTATGTCCGCGACAACGGTCCCAGCATCATGGTCGACGACAAGGGCCATTCTTATATGGTCAACCCCGCTTGGACCTATTACGGCGTGTGGGACAAGAACTCCCCGGAGTGCCAGTCCGCACGTAAGGCAGCCGTTCACATGGCGGTTGCGCTCGGTTGCTTCGATATCGTCAATTCCGAAATGGTTTCGGAGGGCGGCGACCGCGAGTTTGACGGTCACGGCACTCTGATCGCCATCGAGGACACGGAATGCCGCAAGCGTAATCCCGAGTTCACGAAAGAGGAAATAGAGGCCGAGTATAAGCGCATCTACAACCTCAACAAGGTTATCTGGCTTCCGCAGCCTATGCTCGAGGACGACGACTATCGACTGGGCATCCTCGACGAGAAGGAAGACGGAACTCCCGTCTTTGGCATGAGCTTTGCAGCTCACATTGATGAGATGTGTCGCTTTATCACTCCGAACAAGATTCTTCTTGCCGAGGTGTCCGATGAAGAGGCAGCCTCGAGCAAGGCTGGAGCAGAGTCTCGTCGCCGCATTGAGGCAGCCTACGAGATCCTGAGCAACGAAACGGACTGGGAGGGCAAGCCCTTCGAGATCGTTCGTATGCCCACCGCCGAGCCTATTGAAGTCGTTATCGCCCCTGGCGATGAAGATTACGAGCTCTATAAGGGCTTCATCGACGAAATGGGCGGCAAGTTTATGGATGGCACCCCCTGGCCCGAGGGCCCCGTCCACTTCTACGCCGCAGCGAGCTACTGCAACTTCCTGATTTGCAACGGCGTCGTTCTTGGCCAGCGTTATTACCACGAGGGCATGAGCGAGGTCGTGAAAGAGAAGGATGAGCAGGCCAAGGCAGTTCTTGAGAGCTGCTTCCCCGATCGCAAGGTCATCATGATTGATTCCCTCGCGCTTAACCTGTCCGGCGGCGGCGTGCACTGCTGGACTAAGGACGTGGCGGCCAGTCGTTAGTGAGCCTTAGAGCCTGCGCTCTTTGGCTTAGGCGCCACATGTACCGCTCCCCGAGGGATATCCGTGTTTTCCTCGGGGACACATTCAACAATAATTTTGATAATAATTCGAAAGGAAATAGGCATGAACAACAGCCTCCGCGGTCGCGACTACATCAACATCCATGATCTCTCCTCCGAGGATTTCCGCTATCTCATCGATCTTGCCTGGAACCTTAAGGCTCAGAAGAAGTCTGGTGTCGACCAGCGCTACTTCCCCGGCAAAAACGTCCTCGCCAACTTTGAGTGGGGCTCGACCCGTACTCGTTGCGCATTCGAGACCTCCTGCAACGATTTGGGCATGGGCTTCACTTATCTGACCAACTCCCACATGGGTGACTGCGAGACCGTCAAGGACGCCATGCGCGTCTTTAACGGCATGTATGATCTCATCGTCTATCGCGCACAGAAGGACGAGCAGTTCCTCTATGACGTCGCCGACCTGGTTGACATCCCGGTCATCAATGCCCTTACTCTCGGCGATCACCCGACTCAGATGCTCGCTGACGCTCTTACGATGGAAGAGCAATGGGGCGGTTTGCGTACGAGCCGCGGCAAGAAGATGGCTTTCGTTGGCAACTGCGCCGGCGCCCCGGTGTGGTATGGCCGTCTGTGCGCTATGCTCGACATGGACTTCCTCGCCATCGGCCCCGACGACCTCCGTCATCAGATGTGCAAGGAAATGATCGAAGAGGTGGAGGCCTGCTACGCCAAGTACGCTCCCAATAGGACCTTTACCATCACCTCTGACCTCGATGCCCTGGATGGCGTTGACGTTATCGTTACCGAGGAGTGGCGCTACATCAACCCCGAGTGCGGCGAAGAGGTTCTGGATCCCGACGACTACAACTCCTGGCTGGGCGATGCCGAGTCTTTGTACCCCTATCGCGTCACCAGCGAGCTGTGCAAGCGCACCAACAATCCCGACATCTTCTGCATGCATGAGCTTCCCTCTGTCCATAACGCAGATCACCGTGTCGGCAAAATGCTCCTCGACCAGTGCAAGAACGACCTCCATCGCGAAATCATCACCGAGGGCTTTGAGATTGCCGACGAGTGCTTTGAGGCCAACGCTTCGGTCATCTTCCGTGAGGCAGAGAACCGTCAGCACACCATCAAGGCCGTTATGTGTGCCCTTCTGGGTCTCTAGGAGCTGTATCAATGGAAAATGCAAAGTTAAAGAGCAGCAAGGTTTACGCATGGGTTCTCGTAATCGCGCTCGGCCTTATGTCTGCCGGCACGACCGGATCCTATAGCGTCATCGCGGGCTCCTTCGTCGCACCCGTGTGCGAGGAGTTCGGGTTTGACTATTCCATCTTCTCGTATTACTTCACCGCAACGCTCATTGGTCTTGCGGCAGCTCTTCCGTTTGTCGGAAAACTCATTCCCAAGGTCGTTGGCAAGGTTTGGCTCCCCGTTGTCGAGCTTATTTTGCTTGCTGCCGGCGCAGGCATGGCCTTCTACACCGAAGTCTGGATGTTCATCGCCGCTGGCGCCCTGATTGGCGTTTGCTTCGCCTTCACCACCGGCGTCGCCATGTCCGACGTTATTGACCAGTGGTTCAAAAAATCTGGTGGCCTGGCAATCGGTCTCGCTTGGGCAGTGAACTCGATTTACATGCTCATCATGAGCCCCGTCATCACCTCTGTCATCGAGGCCGCTGGCTGGAGGACTGGCTATCTGGTGCTCGCTGGCGTCTCCGCCGTGCTCATTCTCCCCGCTTCCGTCCTGATTATTCGCTATAAGCCTCAGGACAAGGGCATGCTGCCCTATGGCTACGTCGAGGGCGAGACGGTCACCGAGACCGAGGAGACGACCGAGGATAGCACGCGTGGCGTTAGCTATGCGCGCGCCATTAAGTCGCCTGCCTTCTTCTTCTGCATCGGCTTCCTCTGTCTCGTTCAGCTCACTTGCTGCATGAACCAGCTCTTCCCGACGTATGCTTCCGAGGTTGGTTTTAGCCCCATGGTGGGCGGCTTCATGGTATCCGCTGCATCGCTCTTCGATCTGTTCCTCAATCCGATCGTCGGCACCACTTGCGATAGGTTCGGCAGCACGAAGGCCATTCTGGGCTGGCTCGCTGTCTCCATCCTCTCCTTTGTCATGCTCATGATGAGCAGCGGCAACTCGACGCTCAGCATCCTCGCAGCAGGCGTGAACGACGTAATGTACGTCATCGCTGGCACTGCCCTGACCGTTTTGGTTATGGATGTCTTTGGCTCCCGCGATTTCGGTCGCATCTTCGCGCTGATCTGCTCCGTGGGCTATATCGTCGGCGCCTTTGGCATGCCCGTTATGATGAAGGTCTATGAGCTTGTCGGCTCCTTCCAGGGCGTCTTCATCTTCTGCATCGCATGCAACGTTATTATCGGCCTGTTCTTGCTGCTGGCAAAAAAGACTGGTAAGAACCTCTCCTGGGACGAATAGTTCGATTCGTCTTAGACATACGCTGTAGGGCTTAACCTGCAGCCGCTTTGGGGCATCGACTAACATCGGTGCCCTTTTTCATCGAATGTGACAAAGGAGCAGCCACTTTGTCACATTGAGTGGCATGTAAATCGAGGTCTAATACTTTTCCGAGAAGTGAACGGCCATACTTGGACCTCCGAAGCATCGACATTTTTAGACGTCAAACCCGCAGGATTTGGCTGGCAAAACCGCAGGAAATTGCATCTCGAAAGTGCCGATGCTTCGGGGGCCCGTTTTCACTCGTTCACTTCTCGGGAAAAGTATTAAACCTCGTTGTATGGGGTGCGGCTGGAGGGTGGTCATCGTTCAGTAGCTACCTCTTCCTTGTGAATTGCCTGAAGCGCAAGGCATAATGCATGTGACAAAGGGACGGCCCCTTTGTTGTGTTGATATGAGAGAAGAGTAGATGATCCTTTCGCTGGCCCCTATGGAGGGGATTACCGGGCATGTGTTCCGTCGCGTGCATGCGGAGTGCTTCGGTGCGCTCGATTGCTATTACACGCCGTTTTTGCCGCCGCCGCGGGTGGGAAACCGCTTTGGCGGCAAGGCGTTTAAGGAGATCGATCCTGCCAATAACCAGGGGCTCAACGTGGTGCCTCAGCTGATGTCCAAGAACGCGGACGAGTTTGTGTGGGCGGCACAGGTGCTCGCCGACATGGGCTACCGCGAGGTCAATCTCAACTTGGGTTGCCCTTCGGGAACGGTTGTCGCCAAGGGCAAGGGCTCGGGTTTCTTGCGCAATCTCGACGAGCTCGAGGCGTTCTTAAGCGATGTGTGCGAGCGGTCGCCGTTGCCGGTGTCGGTAAAGACCAGGCTGGGGCTGGAGAATGACGACGAATACGAGCGCGTGCTCGATCTGTATTGCCGCATGCCGTTGGCAGAGCTGATCGTGCATCCGCGCGTACAGAAGGACCGCTATACGGGCTTGCCGCGCAAAGAGTTTTATGGCGAGACGCTGGAGCGTGCGCCGTTCCCCGTGGCCTATAACGGTGACATTTTTGATCTTGAGGATATGGACGCGCTGGCGGAGGCCTATCCCGACACGCGCCATGTAATGCTAGGGCGTGGCCTGCTCGCGAACCCCGTGCTGGCTCGCATGGTCAAGGGCGGCCCTGCTGCAACGGCTGCTGAGCTGCAGCGCTTCCACGACACGCTGTTTGCGGCATATGCAGAAGAGATTGGCGGCAATGCGGTCTTCCGCATGAAGGAGTGGTGGTTCTACGCCAAGTGCGCTTTCGCTGATCCCGCTACCGTCCACAAGATCGTACGCAAGACCAAAAAGGTCGACGAATACCGCGCTGCCGTCGAGCGCGTCTTTCGTGAACAGCCGCTTGCACCCACAGCTCGCTTCCACGGCTAACTAGTCATCGGGGGCGTTCTTAAATGGCTGGTCATTTAAGGACGTCCATTACAGTCGAAATTGTCAGCCCGGGACCGTCTCGGGTTACGATTGAGGCGCGCCCAGAACGGGCCGCCGACCGGGCGCCCGCGCACGGCCGAACGTCCCTGCCCCCGAGAGGGCCTGTTGGGTGCTGCCGGCGCGGGGCGCGCCGCCCCCGACGGCTGATAGGAAAGTGCCGGGCAGGTGCCGCGGCTGGTAATGTGAGTGCCGAGGGGGAGGCCATCCGGTCGAACGACTACCGGAAGGATACCACCGTGAAAGCGCCATCCACCAGACCCGCGGCCGTGCTCGGCCTGGACGTCGGCAAGTCGTCGCACTGGGCCTGCCTGATCGACCGCGACGGGGAGGTGCTGGCCAGCGCCCCCGTCCGCAACAGGGAGGCCGAGCTCGACGCGCTGTTCGCCTCCGCGCCCGCCGGCACGCTCGTCGTCGTCGACCAGTTCCGCAACATAGGGTCCCTCGCCGTGAGGCGGGCCCGCGCCGCGGGGCTCGGGGTCGCCTACCTGCCCGGGCTCGCCGCCAGCCGCGCCGCGGGCCTGTTCGCCGGCGAGGCCAAGACCGACGAGCGCGACGCCGCGGTGATCGCGCGGACCGCCCTGGGCGTGCCGGGCTCCCTGTCGGGGGTCCCGGGCCGCGGCGAGGCCCTCGAGGCCGCCCGCGCCCTCTCGTCGCAGCGCGACCACGTCGTCGCCTGCGCGACCAGGGACAAGAACCGCCTGCGCGCGGTGCTGCTCGAGTCCTGCCCGGCCCTCGAGGCCGCGGTCGACCTGTCGGACCGGCGGTGGCTGGAGCTGCTCGCCGGGTTCGGCGGGGCGTGGGGGATCGCCCGCTCCGGGGCCGGGGGCCCGCGGGCCGAGGCCGCCGGGGATGCCGCGGCCGCCTCCACCGCGCCCCCGCCGGCGCTCGTCGAGGCCGAGAACAGGCAGGTCAGGTTCCTGGCCGCCCGGATATCGGAGGCCCTCGACGAGGCCGGGGCCCTCGAGGCCGAGACGGCGGCGCTGCTCGAGGGCGACGAGACCTACGCGTGCCTGCTCACCGTGCCCGGCATCGGCCCGAGGACCGCGGCGCAGCTCGCGGTGTCGGTCGACATCGGGAGGTTCCCGGACCACGACCACCTGGCCTCGTACTGCGGCATAGCCCCGAGGGTGAGGAGCTCCGGCACGTCGGTTAGGTCGGTCAGGGCGTCCAGGCGCGGCGACGCGAGGCTCAAGTCCCTGCTGATCTTCTCGTGCAACAGCCTGGTCAGGTCGTCGGGGCGCTACGGCGAGTACTGCCGGGCCTGCAGGGCACGGGGCATGGGGCACGGGCGGGCGCTCAAGGCCGTCGCGAGGAAGCGGCTCAGGGCGATATACGCCGTGATGCGCGACCGGGTGCCCTACCGGGAGTAGCCCCGACGGTTGACAAAACTATAGGAACACCCAACGACTATGTAGCAAAAAGCTGTACACCAGCATCCAAAGATGTCGAAAAATGTCGACTTTGGATGCTGGTGTACATGTTTGGGTCCGACGGGGGAGCGGGCCTAGGCAATCAGTGCATCAAGTGTAATGAGCTCTCTGAGCCGCTCCGTGCGTGTTTGCCCATGGCGTTTGGCTTTTTCGTCAAACGCCTCAAGAATCGATTCGCCCACACGTGCTGATATAACGACGCTCGGCTCATCGGAGATTGGTGGCCTTCCCAACTTGATGGTGCGACCTTTCGGCCACTCATCTTTTTCGTAGGCTTCCGCGGCTTTCTTCAACTCTCCGGGAGCAAACCCCATCATCTTTTCGAGCTGCTTAGCATCCATGGCGCCTCCTATCGATCGACATAATGTCGAGCGCCGGTTCTCGGATTCTCTTTTTGTATACAATTTTGTAGACAAAAATACAAGCAGTTCATCGGGCTAGTTAGCTTGTTTTGACCTGCCTGTTCGATAGGAAATGAGCATTGACGGCTTCGATACTCCTTTGCTTTTCAGCTTGGAATTTGGATGCTCATTGAACTTCCGGAGGGGAGCCCTTTATTAAGCTATTGAGATTCTGGGCAGGAGCTCTCACTGGTCTTCGGTAATGGGGCCAGCTTAATTCGCGACACAGTGTGTCGCGAATGGGAGTAGTCGTTAGGTGTCCTTCAATGGCTACTCATATAAGAACGTTCAAGTGTCGGATTTTGTCATTTAGTGTCGCTCTCAGCGACTATTCTGGAGGGTCGTGGTCAAAAAAGGCAAATATGAGTACTGTTGCCATTATGGTTGCATTTATTTGCTATAAATTGTAGCTCCTGATGAGATTTGTTCCCATTAAGAGCTACTTTTATTGAACATATGAGGAGAAATAACGTCGTCTGCGGACGAGTGGAACGTTGAATAGTTCCTGAAGTGATCAAAATCGCTGCTACTAAACAGGTAGCAGTACTCATATTTGCCCTTTTTTGACCACAGCCCTCTCGGAAACCTTTCCAGAGGCGTCAAACAGCCATAATCCAAAGGTCTCCTCAAACAATTAGCCGGCCAAGAGCGTCCATGACTACCAAAAAGCTGTACGCCAGCATCCAAAGATGTCGAAAAATGTCGACTTTGGATGCTGGTGTACATGTTTGGGTCGTATGGGTTGGGGCCCTGGACGGACAGAGCGTGCGTACTAGAGCAGGTTTTCCTGCACCCACGCGATGATGTCGCTCGATTCGTAGAGCGGCTTGCCGTCGATGAACAGGCAGGGAACCTGGCGCTTTCCGCCGATGGCGACGAGTGTCTGTTCGGCATCGGCATCGGTCGAGATGTTGCGCTCGGGAATGGTCACGCCGTTATCGGCCAAAAAGCGCTTGACTTTAATGCAATATGGGCAGCCGGTCATAACGTACAGCGCGAGCTCGTGATCAGTAGCCATAGGTCTCCAATCGTTTGAGGTTTTGATTGAAATACCCAAAGCCGCCGCGGTCTATGCGCGCGTCAACGATGACTCGATGGCTTGGACCAGAAACGCTGTGGCTCCGGTGCCGCAGGGCTTGTCGTAGTAGTCGATGAAGCGCTGATCGGCAAGATAGCCGTGGGCGAGGCCCAGATACGCTTCGTTCTGGGGCTCGCATCCCCAGTTGAGAGCAATCCAGCGACGATGCATCGCGACAAGCTTACGAGCCTCGTTGCTCTCTGAGTCGCCAATGCCCATGGCAATCGAGAGCTGGCCCAGAATAGCGCGTTCAAGTTCCTTCATGTCGTTCCATGTCTCGGGGTCCATGTCCAGCAACGCTTCGTTTGCTGCATCGATAGCCTCATCGCCGTAGCGCGCCCGCGCCTCGGCACCGTAGCGCGCCTCGTTTTCCTGCACGGTGCGCCAGCGCTCCAGTTGCGGCAGGACGGCGCCCATGAGCGAGACGGCTTCGTCGAGCGACATGCCGGTGTTTTGTGCCAGGCGCGGGGCACAATCCTCAATCATTGCCTCCATGGTGGTGTCATAGGTGTACTTGCCGTGGTCGTAGCACCACTTGCAGTAATGATCGGTCGCGGTGCCCGTGGCATCGGTGCCGCAGTCGTCGGGCGTGAGTATCATGCCGCAGCTCTGGCAATAGTGCTCAGGCATTTCGAGCAGGTGGGACAGCGGTTCTCCGGTTACGGCGGCGATGAGCTTCATCATGTCGATGCCCGGTGTGACCTCGCCGCGCTCCCACCGGCTGATGGCCTGGCGTGTGACGAAGAGCTTAGCGGCAAGCTGCTCTTGGGTAAGGTGATGGGCGCGACGGACAGCAATGAGCTTTTCTGCAAAGGCCATAGCGGCTCCTTTCTGCTGGTTGATGGCTTAAGCATACGCGGCGGCAGGCGCCCTTCCAAGCAACCGTTGGTTGCACGACGGGGGACCGCGGCGAAGAATTGCGCGCAACGCCCCACGCCTCCATGCCGTACAATGACCGGCATGGAACCTATCGCACGCATACATACCGACCTGCCGCAGAAGTTCGGCATTCCGCGCAACAGCTTTTTGGCGCCCCATCTGCAGGGACGAATCTTTTTTGAGCCGGAATTTGCCTCCAATGCAGCGGTTGAGGGCCTGGACTCCTTCTCTCACCTGTGGCTGCTGTGGCGCTTCGAAAACGGAACGCCCGGCGGCACGGCTAAGGATATTGCCGTCGACGCTAAAACGCAGGACAGGTCCGGCACCAACGCAAAATGGTCGAAAACCGTGCGCCCGCCGCGTCTGGGCGGAGCCGAACGTGTGGGAGTGTTTGCCACGCGCAGTCCGTTTCGCCCGAATCCCATCGGGCTCACCTGCGTCAAGCTTGATCGCGTGGAGCTTACCGACGATGGCCCCATCATCCATGTGTTGGGGGCCGACCTGCGCGATGGCACGCCCATCTACGATATCAAGCCTTACATTCCATTTGCCGACTGTCACCCGGATGCGACGGGCGGCTGGATTGAGGATGCTCCGTGGCAAGAGCTCGATGTTGAGTTCCCGCAAGCGCTGCAGGATATGGTCCCGCCCGCAAAGCTCCCCGGCTTGGTCGAGGTCCTTCGCCAAGATCCACGCCGCGCAGGCAGCAAGCACGAGCCAAACCGCGTTTATCACTTGGCTTACGCCGGGCTCGACATATCGTTTGCGGTCGATGAAACCCAGCTAACCGTAGTTGCCGTCAACGACGCGCAAGACTAACCAGCCATTCGTCCGTACCCGTCAAATTAAGCGCCAAACCCCGCGCCAAAACCGCCCACGCTGGTGGACAATAACGCCTACCAAAACAATCAACTTTGCACGGGGGCTCAGCATGAAATACGACTTTAGCTCGCTTATCGACCGCCACGGCATGGACTCTATCGCTGTTGACTCTTGGGGTGAGATCCCCGGTATGGCCCCGAACGCACCCGACGAGGGCTTCGACCGCATCCCCATGTGGGTGGCCGACATGAATTTTGCCACGGTGCCCACGGTCCAGGAACACATCATTCAGCGTGCCCAGCACCCCATGTTTGGCTACTTTAACCCGCGCGCTGAGTACTTCGATCGCATCATCGAATGGCAGAACCGCCGCAATGGCGTCGAAGGTTTGAGCCCTGAACATATCGGCTACGAAAACGGCGTGCTGGGCGGCGTCGTGTCGACGCTGCGCGCGTATGTCCAGCCGGGCGATGCGGTGCTGGTCCACAGCCCTACCTACATCGGCTTTACCAAGTCCATTGAGGCCGCGGGCTATCACATTGTCCACAGCCCGCTTAAGCTTGACGACCAGGGCGTGTGGCGTATGGACTTTGAGGACATGGAGCACAAGCTCGCCCAAAACCACATCCATGCCGCGGTGTTCTGCTCGCCGCACAATCCCTGCGGCCGCGTATGGGAACGCGACGAGATCGAGCGCGCCATGGACATCTATCGCCAGCACGATTGCGTGGTGATTTCGGACGAGATTTGGTCCGATATCATCCTGCCGGGGCACAAGCACATCCCGACGCAGTCGGTGAGCGAGGATGCCCGCATGCGCACGGTTGCCCTCTATGCGCCGAGCAAGACGTTTAACCTGGCGGGCCTTGTCGGCAGCTACCACATTGTCTACAACGAGACGCTGCGTGACCGCATCTGCGCCGTGTCCAACAAGACCCACTACAACGAGATGAACGTCCTCTCCATGCATGCGCTTATCGGTGCCTACCAGCCGCAGGGCTACGAGTGGGTGGACGAGCTCAACCAGGTGCTTGCCGGTAATATCGAGTACTTCTGCAATTACGTGGACGAGCATTTTGAGGGCGTGTCCTATTCGCGTCCGCAGGGCACGTACATGGTGTTTCTGGACTGCACCGAGTGGTGCCGCGAGCATGGCCGCGATATTCAGTGGCTGCTCGACGAGGGGGCGCGCGTGGGCGTGGGGTATCAGGACGGCCGCCCGTTCCACGGGCCCTGCCACATTCGCGTGAATCTGGCGCTGCCGCTTTCGCGCGTAAGGGAAGCGTGCGACCGCTTGGACCGCTACGTTTTTAATGCACGGTAAGTGAGCACTGCATGCGGGGCCTTCTGCCAAGCCGGCTGGAAGGTCCCGCATGGTAAAACGTCTGTAACCATTGGGCGATCGACCGGTTTTGTTTGCTATTATTTCAGCATTTTAGTCTGTAAACAGGATCTTCTGGAGCTCGATGAAAAGACCTCGCCGCTCGGTGTCCATATCGTTGTTTGTCGCGCTTGCAGTGGCGAGTGCCTTTGTCGTAGCGATAGCCAGCTGCTCCGGGTCGAATGGCAGAGCCTCGGTGTCTGCATCAAAAGGCCCGGACGCCACGCAGGTAAAGGACGACGACCTTAAGACGCTCAACGTCGGCAGTGACCTCTATCCACCGTTTGTGTATACCGACGAGTACGGCGATATCGTTGGCCTGGACGTCGAGATATTAACCGAGGCTTTGGCCCGCATTGGTTACAAGCCAAAATACCAGATGATCGATTGGGAAAAGAAGAAAGAGCTGCTGGCGAGCGGCGAACTCGATTGTGTCATGGGCAGCTTTAGTATGACGGGTCGCGAAAACGAATATCGTTGGGCCGGCCCGTACCTTGCGAGCCGCCAGGTGGTCGCGGTCGATCCCCAGAGCGATATCTACACGCTTGCCGATCTTGAGGATAAGATCGTGGCGGTTCAGTCCACCACCAAGCCCGAGGGCATTTTGCTCAACCGCACAAATGAAAACGTTCCGCAGATCAAGGAGCTCTACAGCTTTTCGGACGGTTCATATCTGAACCCGGCGCTCGTCGAGGGCCTGGTCGACGCTATCGCCGCGCATGAGTCCTCGTTCCTCACCTACGAAAAAGACTATGGTGTGACATATCGCATTTTGGATGAGCCGCTGCTAGAGGTTGGTTTGGGCACCGCTTTCGATATCAACGATACGCGCGGCATCGACGTCAAGCTCACTCATGCCTACCAAGAAATGCTTGCCGATGGCACCATGGAACGCCTAGTGTCAAAGTACTTTGATGACCCTTCGCCATTTTTGAATATGGAGGGCCTGTCATGATCGATGCGCCTGACCACGCCGTAGAGGAGCGGGGCAATCGTTCGGCAGGGGCATGGCTCCTTGTCGCTCTGCTGGGGATAGTGCTCTCGGTTGCTGCCGGCATGATGAGCTACGGTTACATGACGGCCCAAGCCGAGCAGCGCTTTGCCGACGTTGTCGATTACGTGGCGACGCAGGGCCTTTCCTACGATGCATTCAATAGCGCCTATACGACCAAAAACCTGATACGCGTTATGGAGATTGCCGGAGCGGCAGCGCGCGATATGGAGCGCGACGGTTCGGTGGATAACGCCATGCTGGAGCAATATGCCGACCAGTTCAACGTGAGCGCGCTGATTGTGACGGACGCATCGGGCAATTTGGTGTCCGAGTCCTCGACGGGCGATGTGGGCTACGAGTCTTTCGCTACGTATCTCAAGGAAGCGCCCGTGCTGGAGGTGGCAACCCATCCACTTAAGTCCTATACCGCCCGCATTACGCTTTCGGATGATTCGGTTGCAGACATTGGTTGCGTGGCTCGGCAGGATGGCGAGGGCATCGTTATCGCGGTCAGGCATCAGAGCGCGAAGGCGGTTGCAAGCAATACACTCAAACTGCAGAGTTTGCTCGAAGGCTATGAAACCATCGATAGCGGCAATATCGTGATCGAAAGCGACGGCAAGGTCGTTGCGACCAATGCCGTTGAACCCACTGTATTGGGCGTATTCGATCTGCCTGCGACGGACGTCTTCATTGTCGACGGTATTAAGGATCGATGCCTGGCCGGTAAGGTCAAATTGATTAACGCCGACGGCGAGTGGTATTTGGGCACATTTGGAAAAGCGCACAAATTCTATGTGTACACCTATGCTCCGGCGCGGCGTTACTTTGAGGTTGTCGCGGCTGTTGCTGCCGGCGTGCTGGCGCTCTACAGCGGTTTTATAGCCGTTGTTGTGATGGTGCGTCGCCGCGCTGATCGCCGACGTTTGACGGACTTGCTGCAGCAGGAGCGCGACTATGGCGACAAGCTGGCAAAGGCGGCGCGTGAGGCCTCGTCTGCCAATTCGGCAAAGACAGAGTTTCTGCGTCGCATGAGCCACGATCTGCGCACGCCCATCAACGGCATTCGCGGCATGGTCGAGGTTGGCGATGCCAATGCGGACGATTTGCAAAAGCAGACTGAGTGCCGCTCGAAAATCTGGACGGCATCGGGACTGCTGCTCGACCTTGCCAACGAGGCACTCGATATGAGTCGCCTGGAGAGCGGGCAGGTCGACCTGAACCTCGTACCCACAAATTTGGTGGCCCTCAATCGCGAGGTGTGCGATATTCTGGAGCGCCAGGCCGAGGAGCGTCTGGTTACAATTATTTGTGACCAACGAACCCTTGTTCATCCCTATGCGCGGGTGAGCGTGACGCACCTCAAGCGCTTGTTGCTCAATATTGTCGGCAATGCCGTCAAGTACAACCGCCAGGGCGGCTATGTTCGCCTGGTGTGCCGCGAGGTGGAGCCAACGGATGGCGTCCCCGTCTATGAATACACGATCGCCGACAACGGTATTGGCATGAGCGAGGAGTTCCAACAGCACCTCTACGAGCCGTTTTGCCGCGAGGAGCAGCGGGTGGAAGGTGCTTCGTCGGGAACTGGCCTGGGCGCGCCTATCGCAAAACAGCTGGTCGAGCTTATGGGCGGAACCATGAGCTTTACGAGCGTCTAGGGGCAGGGGACGACGTTTACCATCCGCCTGCCGTTCGAGAAATGCAAGCGCTCCGAGATTCCTCAGGCAGTGCGCGTGGATGCGGGTGATGGCGATGCGCTCCAGGGCTTGCGCGTTTTGCTCGTAGAGGATAACGATCTGAATGCCGAGATCGCGCAGTTTACACTCAGCCGTGCCGGTGCCGTCGTGACGCATGCTAAGGATGGCGAGTCTGCCGTTGAGGCGTTTGCCGCGAGCGCACCGCACGAGTACGACGTGGTGTTGATGGACATCATGATGCCTGGCATCGATGGCCTTGAGGCCACGCGTCGGATTCGAGCACTCGATCGCGAGGATGCCGCGACCACGCCGATTATCGCCGTGAGTGCCAACGCCTTTGCCGACGACCGCAGACTTTCGCGCGAGGCGGGCATGGACGCGCACCTGAGTAAACCCGTGAGCTCGCAAGAGCTCGTCGAGGCGCTTGCGCACATAGCTGCCGACGCTTCATAAGCATATGGCCCGGTTCCAAGGTGGGTTGGAACCGGGCCATATTGCTATTTGTGAGTTTTGCTTTTGAGGCTTACTTTTCTTGAATCTGCTTGCCGCAGAGATGCTCAATCGTAATCTCGTAGAGCTGGACGCCCTTAATGTCCTTGGCGATTTCCTCTTCGACCTCCTCGGCAGAAGGGTAGTACTTAAGCGCGAGCTGGCGGACTTTATCCTCGATAAACGCGGGGGTGTCATTCGCCAGGCGACAGCGGCCAAAGACCACGGTACTCATAACGTAGGGAGCCCAGTCACCGTCCTTGTACCACTCGTTGCCGTAAACGGTAAAGCAGACCTTGTCATCGCGCTTGAGTGCGTCGACCTTGTGGCCGGCCTTGGCGCCATGGAAATAAATCTTGTCGTGCTCGGCGTCAAAGAAGTAGTTGACGGGAATGGCGTACGGGTAGCCATCGTCGCCGTTGACGGCAAAGACGCCGCGCTTGCAGGTAGCGAGCAGTTCGCGCGCTTCCTCGTCGGTGATGGCGCGTTTCTTTCGACGTAAGGGCCTAAACATCGTTGGCGTCCTTTCTACTGCGTATGGTTGTTGAGCACAAACTATAGCGAAACAGCTCCGTTTTTCTTGATGCGGGCGAGTATGTTTTTGAGCTTGTTAAAGTCGAGCGGTTTGGACAGATGGGCGTTCATGCCGGCTTCGTGTGCCGCCTTGGCGTCCTCGGCAAAGGCATTGGCGGTGAGCGCGATGATGGGGATATCGGCTGCATCGACCTTCTCGCTCAGACGAATCGCGCGGGTCGCCTCGTAACCGTCCATGTCCGGCATCATAATGTCCATCAGGATCGCATCGAAGCTGCCGGCGGGACGGCCAACGTATAGGTCGACCGCTTCGTTGCCATCGGCGGCGCGAGTTACGACAATGCCTTCGCTTTCGAGCAGCGCCTGGGCAATCTCGGCATTGAGCTCGTTATCTTCTGCCAAAAGAACGTTCATGCCGGCAAGCGAGCAGCTGTCTGCTTGCTCGTCCGCGCGTTCTCTTGCCTGAGGGTCTTTGTCGATATCGAGCGGAATCTGGACGTTGAACGTACTCCCTACGCCAACCTCACTCGAAATCTCAATCGTGCCGCCCATCAGTTCAATAAGCGACTTGACGATTGGCATGCCCATGCCGGTTCCTTGAAACTTACTGCGCGCATCGTCACCTTCTTGGGCAAACGGCTCATAGATATGCTTTAAAAACTTGGGAGTCATACCAATGCCGGTATCCGAAACGCTAAAGCAAAAGAGCGCGCGCCCGTTATCGAGTGGCTTGGTCTTTGAGCTAAAGGTGACGGAGCCGCCGTGCTTGTTGTACTTAATGCTGTTGTCTAACAGGTTGATCATGATCTGTCGGATATGGGTGGGACTGCCGATCATGTATGGCCCCGCGGCGTACGGCAGACTATTGTCCTGCATTGTGATGCCGTTACTGGATGCGCGGAGCTTGCACAGCACCAGTGTATCGTCACAGAGCTCTTTGAGGTTAAAAGGCGTATGCTCCAGTGTTAGCTTGCGGTCTTCGATTTTGCCCATCTCGAGGATGTCGTTGATCAGCGAGAGCAGGTGATTGGCGGCAACGCGCGCCTTGGCACGGCTTTCGCGGGCGACCTGGATATCGCCTTCCTTCAATTCCTCGATCTCGATAAGGCCCAGGATACCGTTGAGCGGTGTACGGATGTCGTGGCTCATGCGCGTGAGGAATGCCGTCTTAGCGGCGTTGGCGGCATCGGCTTTTTTGCGCTCGGTTCGAGCGCGCACGAGTGCCCAGATGAGCAGGACGATGCCGACCGACAACATACCGATGAGGGCAGCTGCAACGGCGGCACGGTTGCGATAAAGGAATTGAAGCGTGTTGGATTCCTGGGCCGTGTACGACGTGGAGGAGTAATTGCTTGCGGAGAGCGATTCTCCGGCATTGATGATGCCCTTGTTGATGATTCCCAACAGCTCGGGTTTTCCGCGCGAAATCCAGCACGAGAGCTCACAGGTGTCAGGGAGCTCGGTCGTCTCGTAGCCTTCGAGATCATAACGGTCGCCGATGGTTTTTACACGTGAACTGGGAGCGACGATGCAGTGTGCCGTTCCCTTCCTGAGGGCGTCGAACGCTTCATCGGCGGATTGGTATTCGGTCACGGTCGCTGTGGGGAACAGACTTTCAAGTACATTTTGGTTGATAAACGATGATTTGGTGCAGGCGATGTTCTGAAGGTCTTTGTTCAGGTTGCCGCCGGTGTGGATGGCGGTGAGGGACACGGTTCCCAACGATACCGACTGCACAACGCCAGATTGCTCGGCAAACCAGTAATCTCGGTATACCGGCAGCGCAGCGTCGATGCTTCCCTTTGACAGGGCCTTTGACATCATCTTGTAGCTATCAAAGGCGACGGTTTTGACCGTAATGCCAAATTTATCGTGCAACGTCGTCGCAAGCGATGCGAGCGAGCCTTCCATTTTGCCGTCTTCGTCTTCGTTGCAGTAGGGGAGTTTGCCCGTAATGTAGCCAAGCGTGATGGTGTTGTCATTTGCTTTGAGCCAGGAACGTTCGGGGCCGTTGAGCGATGATGAACCGCTGTTTTGGGCCGAGTAGTTAGATTTGACTTCGTCGATATAGCGTGGGTTGACGCGGGCGATTGCCGACATGGCGGCATTGATGTCGTCCATCAGGTCGGGGCGGCTTTTGGGGACGGCAAAATAGTAATCACTCGAGCCAACGTAGAACATGGGGGAGGCATCGGGCGACGAAATGGTGTCGTTCATGATGACGGCATCGACTTCGTCGTTTGCGAGTGCGTCAAAGAGCATGGGTCCCCCGTCATACTCCCTGTATGTGCAGGTAATGCCTTCGTTGGCGAGCCACTACTGGCCAACGAAGGTTTGCATAACGTCGGGGTTGTAGCCGATGGTAAGGCCTTGGAGCGCTTGGGGGTCACCCTTGGTCAGGTCGTCGCGATCGGGCTTGGCGTAGATGTAGTAGCGCTCGGTGCCCTCGGGGTTCGAGGAAAAGAGCAGCTTTTGGGCGCGTTCCTCGGAGTAGGAGATGTTGGGCATGAGGTCGATTTCGCCTGCCTCGAGCATGTCCATAAGCTCGGTGAAGGTGCCGGAGACGTATTCGTACCGCCAGCCGGGCGTGTAGTACGACAGGGTCTGGAGGTACTCGTAACCCCATCCCGAGAGACGCTCGCCGGGGGTGCCGTCCTGGAAGCCCCCGTTGTTGACGAGCCAGCCGACGCGGACCGTTTTGACCTGCTGATCGGAGTCGGCGGCAAAGGCAGGGGCGGGCGCGACGGCGCTCAGTACGGCGAGCGCGGTAAGCGCGGCGGCCAGGGTGCGACATATAACTGAACGAAGGACAGTGGCAGCTCTCACATGCAATCCTAACGAATCGAGACATTACCGCATAAGGATACCAGCTCAGCCTGCCCAGGCGGCAGCTGGTAGTCATTGGGGACGTTCTTAAACGACTAGTCATCGGGGACGTTCTTGTTTGACTAGTCATTTAAGAACGTCCCCGATGACTAGTTCCGTTTGCGGGGGAGGCGTGGGACAATACCGAGCGAACGTGATTGGTTGTCCGTGGAAAGGGTCGCGATGAAAAAGCTCAGGACGCTTGCTGACGTGTTACGCCAGGCGGGCTTCGTGCGCATTACGGAGCTATTCCTCGTCTTTTACTTGCTGTGCTCGACGGCCGTCTGGCTGTCCGAGCCCACGACCCTCACGTTTGGCGATGGCCTGTGGTTTAGCTTTGAGACGGTCTCGACCATCGGCTTTGGTGACATTCCGGCCGAGACACCGGTTGCCCGCGCCATTACCGTCGTCTTGAGCGTTATCAGCATCTTCTACATCGCCATGCTCACGGGCGTGGCGGTGAACTACTGCAATACGCTTATCAAGATGCGTCAAAAGGACACCATGGCTCGTTTTATGGACGATCTTGAGCATTTGGAAGAGCTCGATCGTGACGAGCTCGCCGATCTGTCACGCCGCGTGCGCGAGTATCGTCGACGCCAGCGCTAAGACGAACGTCGTGCGCCACAACAGGGGGACAAATATGAACATCACCGTGTACCTGGGTGCCAACACTGGCAATGACCCGGCATTTCTGCCCGCGGTACAGGAGCTGGGCAACTGGATTGGCGCCAACGGACACGCGCTGGTATACGGCGGGTCCAAATCGGGCCTGATGGGCGCGCTCGCCGATAGCGTGCTCGATGCCGGCGGACACGTGACGGGTGTTGAGCCGAGCTTTTTTATCGAGGCCGAGTTTCAACATGACGGCATCGACGACCTTATCGTGACGAGCGATATGGCCGAGCGCAAAGCCAAGATGATTGAGCTCGGCGATGTGTTCATCGCCTTTCCCGGCGGGACGGGCACGCTCGAGGAGATTGCCGAGGTCATGTCCGCTGTGTCGTTGGGGCACCTGAGTGCTCCGTGCATCCTGTATAACCTGGACGGTTACTACAACGACCTCAAGGCGCTGCTCGGGCACATGATTGATAAGGGCCTATCGAGCCCGCAGCGCCAGCAAGGTATCTACTTTGCCGACGATTTGCGCGAGATTGCCTCGATTATCAACGGATAAGTCTTGAGCTTGCCCCACTATGGCTCCCAATGGTGCCGTTCGCGGCGCAGACGGCTGGCTCGTTCGGGCAACGCTCGCTCTACAATAAAACGTAACTATGTCGACTTTGACCGCGGGAGGACCCGATGGATAACCTTGCCAAACCCAAAAACCGCGCGCTGTTTTTACTTAGCGTTGCCGTGACCGGTGCGTTCGCAGGTGCCGCGGTCTGGCTGTTCTTTTTTGCGATGGAGCACGGTATCGACTATCTATGGACCGAGATTCCGCACGCGCTGGGCGTCGCTTCGCCCGAGCTTGCCAGCGGCCCGTTTGGCTTTTTGCCGTACCCGTTTTTTGTCTGTCTGCTGGGCGGCCTGTTAATCGGTCTGTACGAAAAGATGACAGGCACCAAGACCGATGACCTCAACCAGGTGATGGCTAAGGTTAAGCAAGACGGGCGCTACCCGTACGACAACCTGGGCAAGCTTTCGCTCGCGGCATTGCTGCCGCTGCTGTTTGGCGGAAGCATTGGACCGGAGGCCGGCCTGACCGGTGTTATCGCGGGTCTGTGCAGCTGGGTCGGCGACCGTATGCGTCGCTTTGGCGCCGAGTTTAGGGAGCTCACGCTGCTGGGTACCCAGGCTGCCCTGACGGCGCTCTTTACCGCGCCCGTCTTTGGCTTTGTGGCGCCGCTTGCCGGTAGTGCCGACGGCCAGGGCGAAGACGCCGACGATGGGTCCGCGTCCGGCGAGATCACCATCAAGCTGCCCAAGGCACAGAAGACTGTGGTCTACGGTATCGCGATCGCTGGCGGTCTGGGCACCTACCTGCTGCTTGGCCAACTTGTGGGCGGCGGCATGGGCATGCCCAGGTTCGAGGCCGCCGAGGTGGGCAACCTGGAGCTTGCCTGGCTCATCCCGCTGGCGTTGGTTGGCACCGTTTGCGGCTGGCTGTACTTTGTCTCGGAGCACGCGAGCGAGGCGCTGTCCCATGCAATAGGGGAGCGTCCTGTCGTCAAGGCCATGCTGGCTGGTCTGGCGCTCGCCATCTGCGGCACGGTCTTGCCCTACACCATGTTTGCCGGCGAGACCCAGGCCGATGTACTTATGGAGACCTACCTCACCATTCCCGCCGGCGTGCTTATCGCGACCGGTCTTGTTAAGGCCATGCTGACGCCCGCCCTCATCAACCTTGGTTGGCGCGGCGGCCACTTCTTCCCCGTTATCTTCTCGGGCGTAAGCCTGGGCTATGGCCTTGCCATCCTCACCGGCGCAGATCCGGTCTTTTGCGTCGCCGTCTGCACGGCATCGACGATGGGCGCCGTCATGCGCCAGCCTGTCATGGTTGTGGGCCTGCTGCTTATGTGTTTCCCACTCAAGGGTATCGTCTGCATGATTATCGCGGCCGTCATCGCCGCCGGCATCCCGCTGCCCAAGCCGCTGCGCAAGTAGCACGGTAGCGCGCAGTCAGTACAAACATCTCAAGTCCGGTGCGGGCGCTGTGTCACGGATTTGCGGGTGGACTGGATTTCGTTCGGTATCGGCGCTACTTCCAAATTGCAAGCGCGGCGGTGCCCAGTACGATGAGGGCGAGACCGATGGCGCTGCGGCGGGAGAGTTTTTCGTTGAATGCCAGGCGCGCAAATAGCACCGATACGACAATCGATAGTTTGTCGATCTGCACCACGACACTCACCTGGCCTGCAGCGATGGCATAGTAATAGAGCAGCCACGATGCTCCAGTCGCGATGCCCGATGTTGCGAGAAATGTGAGTTCGCGCCGGTCAACGTGCGTGACCTGCTCCAGTTTTCCCTTGGCTGCCACGATTGCCCATGCCATAACCAGTACCACGCAGGTGCGGATTGCCGTGGCCAGGTTTGACTCGACGCCTTCGATGCCGATCTTGGCGAGGACGGAGGTGAGTGCCGCGAACACGGCGGCGCCGAGGGCGTAAGCGAGCCAGGTTCGGTCTTGCTGCTGCTCGGGTTCGGCGGACTGCTTCTTCTCGATCATTAAAAACGTGCCGAGGGTGATGGCAGCGGTTCCCACGAGCTTAACCGCAAGGTTGCTCGTCTCGTCAAAAAGCGCGATGGCGACCAGCGCGGCGAGCACGGTGCTCATCTTGTCGACCGGTACGACCTTATTGACATTTCCGATGCTCAACGCCTTAAAGTAACAGATCCACGAAGCACCGGTAGCGAGTCCCGAGAGGACGAGAAAGAGCCAGGATCTGGGTTCGATGCTGCCAATGGTTCCAATGGATCCAGAAATGCCCGCCATTGCCCAGGCGAAAACGAGCACCACGCAGGTGCGAATGGCCGTCGCGACATCGGAGTCGGTCTGCTTGATGCCGCATTTGGCCAAGATGGATGTGATGCCGGCAAAGAATGCTGACGCAAATGCTGCGACAACCCACGACACGGGTGCGGTGCCTCCTTGGATAATGGGTTTATCCTGCGAGTTTTATGGACATGAGGATACCGCCCCACCATGAAGGTTTGATATGGCCGCGGCGAGACGGGGGTTATGTTCCGGGGAGCCATTTGGTGAAGGCTCGAATTGTCGATATGCTGTCGACTTCTCTTTGGTTTCCAAGATCTAAACGGCATGCTTCGAAGGGCGGCGGCGTTGTTGTTGCTTCGTCTTATCTAGTAAATGAGGTGGCGTGCAGCCCAAGCCCTTTGGCTGTCGATTACAGGTCGCGTGCCCGATAGACCTTGGTGCTGACTGCGCAACTGATTGCACATAGCGCGAGGGTAAGTGCGGCGATGCCTGCACACAGACAGCCCAGAACGGCGGGATCGGGATTCGCTCCGGCAATCGACATGAGCCAGTTGCTGATGGGGTTGGAGGAGCTCAGCGTGGCCATGGCAAGGCATCCGAGCATGGCAAACAGACCAACGGATAGGCGCAGCGCTTCCATGTGTCCAAAGCGAAAGAACAGCGGCTGCGCCAAAAACACCATCATGAGGGAGATGAGCATTGATGCTGCTGAGGCTATTGCAATCTCAAAGACAATCTGTCCCGTCAACGGGATACCCGCGCTGTTGAAGAGCGGGAAGGAGACGATGCTCAGAAGCGCGGCGGCGCACGCCGTGACAGCCGAGAAGACAATGATGCTCAGGTAGCGTGCGCAGATGATGTCTTTACGCGAGAGAGACAGCGTTGCGCGATAGCGCTCCCAACCGTTTTGATTGTCGAAGCCGGCCAGCGAGCTCATGACCATGATGGGTGACATGGCACTGACCGCGCAGGCGCCAGCGCTCATGCCGGAATCGCCGTCCGATGCGTTGGCAAGGGTCAGCACGACGAATATGAACAGGCCGACGCCCGCGATGCTCGGGACGAGCGTGCGAACGATAGCGAGCTCGGACATAAAGGCGCGTTTCATTTCGAAGCCCCTTTCAGCATGAGGCGCAGATAGTCGTCAATGGTTGCCCGATCGCAGGGAATCTCGGGGAAGGCCTCGAGCGTTTCGCGACGGTTGGGCACGAGCACGTCCACGCTATAGGCGTGGTGGGCGGCACGGGCACCTTCGACGCAAGCCATAAGCTCGGCGGCCTGTGCTTGGGTGCAGTGGGCGATGCCGGCGCGGTCGGTAATGTCCTCGCGCGGCAGATCAAACACAATCGAACCGTTATCGATGCAGATGATGCGGTCGGCGGCACGATCGAGGTCGGACGTAATGTGGCTCGAGAGCAGCACGCTGTGCTGGCCGTCGGCGACAAAGGCAAGCAGCTCATCGAGCAGCTCCTCGCGTGCCATGGGATCGAGGCCCGCGGTAGCTTCGTCCAAAACGAGCAGCTTGGCATTGTGGCTGAGTGCACAGGCAAGCTGCAGTTTCATGCCCATGCCGCGGGAGAGGTCCTTGACCTTTGTCTTGGGATCGAGGCCAAATCGGTTGATGAATCCGGCGAACGTTTCGCGGTCCCACGTGGGGTACGCCGGGCCTACGAGCGACTCGATCTGGCCCACCTTGAGCGTGGAGGGGAAGGGGCACGTGTCAAGGACAAGACCGACGCGGGAGCGTAGATGGCGCTGCGTTTCATCGGGCGCGTCGGCGCCACAGCGCTGCCCAAACAGGTGCACTTCGCCGGCATCGAGCTTTACAAGCCCGAGAGCAGCTCGAATCGTCGTTGTTTTGCCGGCACCGTTGGCACCAACAAAGCCGACGATCTGGCCAGGCTCCACAGTAAGCGTGACATCACGCAGCGAAAAACGGTCGCTCACACGGCGTGAGATACCTTTGAGTTCTAAAAGGTTTTGCATGGCATAGCCTTTCTTGCAGATGGCTACTGCATAGTTTCGGGGGCTACCAGGTCGAGCATCTCGTGCAGCTTGTCGCGCGTGACGCCCAGGGTTTCGGCTTGGCTCGCCGCTTTCGCAAGTAGCTCTTCGATATGGCAGAGCTGGTTTTCGCGCAAGAGTTCCTGGTTGCCCTCGGCGACAAAGCAGCCCTTGCCCTGCACGGTGCAGATAAACCCGAGTTGCTCTAGGTCGGCGTAGGCGCGCTTGGTGGTGATGACACTCACGCCAAGATCGCTCGCGAGTGCACGGATGCTGGGGAGTTTGGCTCCCGCAGCGAGTGTGCCCGAAAGGATCTGAGCTTTGACCTGCGAGGCTATTTGCTCGTAGATGGGCTTGTCGCTCGAATTGGATAGGATGATGTCCACAGCGGCTCCTTAGCTGTTGGGCTACACGTGTATATAACCGGTAAGCACAGCATATATACACTATGCACAGTTACGCAAGAGGCAAATAGGGATTGTCCGTTCGTTCATCCATCTCAATCTGTAACATCTGGAACCGATTTGGACGGCTACCTGTTACAGATTGAGATTTTGCTGGCGGGCCCCACCTGTTTGTCTAAATCTGTAACAACTCGAGAAGATTTTGGCTGCTAGATGTTACAGATCGAGACATTGTCCAACCGTCTATCCTTATATCTCAATCTGTAACAGATGGACCCGTTTTGAGTGGCTAGATGTTACAGATTGAGATCTTTCTGGGACGTCCACCTGTTTGTCTAAATCTGTAACAGGAAGAGGTTCAAAAACCGTCTAGATGTTACAGATCGAGACAAACTGCTGCGGAGTGTCGCCATCGACTGCTACCCTAGGCCCCAACTGATGAATTTGTCCTGATAGGTGCCCTATGCCGAGATTTCGCGGCTACAATAGTACGGTTACATCGACGTAATGCACTTAATGCAAGAAAGGATCCGCATGGCAAGCCTGTCGGATGAAATCTCGTCGCGCCGCACATTCGCGATCATCAGCCACCCGGACGCCGGTAAGACCACGCTTACCGAGAAGCTGCTGCTCTATACCGGCAGCATTCAGACCGCCGGCTCGGTCAAGGGCAAGAGCTCGGCCAAGCATGCCGTCTCGGACTGGATGGATATCGAGAAGGAGCGCGGTATCTCCGTCACCTCCTCGGTGTTGCAGTTCACCTACAACGGCGCCTGCGTCAACATCCTCGATACCCCCGGCCACCAGGACTTTTCGGAGGATACCTACCGTACCCTTATGGCCGCCGATGCCGCGGTCATGGTCATCGACGGCGCCAAGGGCGTCGAGGCCCAGACCAAGAAGCTCTTTAAGGTCTGTACGCTGCGCCACATTCCCATCTTCACCTTTGTGAACAAGCTCGACCACGAGGCTCGCGACCCGTTTGAGCTCATGGAAGAGATCGAGAACGTTCTGGGCATCAACACCTATCCCATGAACTGGCCGATCGGCAGCGGCCGCAACTTCCGCGGCGTGTTCGACCGTCAGACCCGTCGCGTTATCGCCTTCGAGGGCGACGGTCACGCCAACGCCACCAAGAAGGTCGCCGAGGTCGAGGCCGAGCTGGGCGATCCTTCCATGGACGAGCTCATCGGCGAGGAAAACCATAAGAACCTGATGGACGACATCGAGCTGCTCGATGGTGCCGGCGACGAGCTCGACTTGGATGCTGTGGCCTGCGGCAAGCTGAGCCCGGCGTTCTTTGGCTCGGCGCTCACCAACTTTGGCGTTGAGCCCTTCCTCAAGGAGTTCCTGCGCCTGGCTCCGACGCCGCGCGCCTATACTGATACGCTCGCCAGCGAGCCGGTCGATCCCTGCCGCGATGACTTTAGCGGCTTTGTGTTTAAGATCCAGGCCAACATGGACAAGAACCACCGCGATCGCATCGCCTTTGTGCGCATTTGCTCGGGCAAGTTCGAGCGCGGCATGGATGCCTTCCACGTGCAGGGCAACCGCAAGCTCAAGCTTGCCACGGGCACGTCGATGATGGCCGATGACCGCGCCATCGTGGACGAGGCGTACGCGGGCGATATCGTGGGCCTGTTCGATCCGGGTATCTTTAGCATCGGCGACACCGTGTGCTCCGGCAAGCGCCACGTGCAGTATCCGCAGATCCCGACGTTTGCCCCCGAGATGTTCGCTCGCATTACGCAGGTCGACACGCTCAAGCGCAAGCAGTTCGTCAAGGGTATGGAGGAGCTTGCCCAGGAGGGTGCCATCCAGATCTTCCGCGAGCTGGGTGCCGGCATGGAGAGCGTCATCGTGGGCGTGGTCGGCGTCCTGCAGTTTGAGGTACTCGAGCGCCGCCTCAAGGCCGAGTACCGTGTTGAGGTTCGTCGCCAGCCGCTGCCCTATACGGACATCCGCTGGATCCAGAACGACCCCGACACCATCGATATCCCGGGCCTTTCGCTCACGCGCGACACGCTGCGCGTCGAGGACATGCGCGGCGGCAAGCTGCTGCTGTTCACGAGCCCGTGGAACGTGGATTGGGCAACCGACCACAACCCCGACCTTATCCTGTCGGAGTTTGGCAACGTAGCCTTTTAACGCATCGGCGCGGTGGCCCTGCGGGGCTGCCGCGCCGTTTGCTTGCCTGATGCCGTGTGAGCGGCTATCATACCCACCGTCGTCTCAAGACCGGGGCGTCCGAGCAGTTCGCGTCCGATATCCTGCTCGTTAAACCTAAAACCAAAGGAGTACATAATGATCAAGAAGGTCATGGAGGACTACAAGGTCCTGTTGCGGAGCATTCCCGCGGCAACGGTTTCGCTGTTTTTCGTGAGCGTCATCATGATGAACCTGCTGGCCAACAAGGAGCTCATCAGCCTGCCGTATCTGGCACTCGATTGCGGCTTTGTGGTGAGCTGGGTCTCGTTTTTGTGCCAGGACATGATCTGCAAGCGCTTTGGCGCCAAGGCATCCATCAAAATCTCTATCCTCGCGCTGCTGGTCAACCTGGCCGTGAGCCTGTGCTTTTGGGCATGCTCGCTCACGCCCGGCATGTGGGGCGCCTACTACGACACGGGCATGATCGAGGTCAACACCGCCCTTAACGCCACTATCGGCGGCACCTGGTACGTGGTGCTGGGCTCTTCGCTTGCCATGCTCGTTTCTGCCGTGGTTAACTCCACGCTTAACCAGTCGCTTGGCCGTATGCTCAAAAAGAATAACTTTGCGAGCTTTGCCTTCCGCTCCTATGTGTCTACGGGTGTTGGCCAGTTTATCGACAACTTGGTCTTTGCCATTGTGGTGAGCCACACGTTCTTTGGTTGGACCTGGGTGCAGGTCCTTATGTGCTCGCTGACCGGCGCTGTCGCCGAGCTGCTGTGCGAGGTCTTCCTGAGCCCCGTGGGCTACAAGGTCGTGCGCGGCTGGGAGCGCGAGAACGTGGGCTCCGAGTACCTCGAGCGCCACGCAACCGCCTAAGGAGCAAGTATGCGGGTTTTGATCACGGGCGCATCGGGCGGTATCGGAGCCGCATGCGTGCAGCGTTTTTTAGACGAGGGCCACGAGGTCGTTGGCTTTGATCTTTTGCCGGCGGCGATCGAACACGAGCGCTACCGCCATCTGATCGTTGATGTCCGCGAGCCGGACTCGTTTCCAGACGATCTTGAACCCCAGGTAATTGTGAACGTTGCCGGTACGCAGGATTCGGCCGACGACATCGCTGCCAACCTGTGTGGCACCATCAACGTGACCGAGCGCTACGCCTTTGTGGGGGAGGGGCTCGCCGCCAAGCCGGCGCCGGCTGTCAAATCCGTGGTCAATGTGGGGTCGGCGAGTGGGCATACGGGATCGGAGTTTCCCGCCTATGCCGCCAGCAAGGGCGGCGTTATCGCCTACACCAAGAACCTTGCAAACCGTCTGGCGCCGCAGGCCATCGCCAACAGTGTGGACCCGGGTGGCGTTATCACGCCGCTCAACCGTTGCGTGATGGAAGACGAACACCTGTGGAACCAGATTATGGAGCTCACGCCGCTTAAGCGCTGGGCCACCGCCCAAGAGATCGCCGAGTGGATCTACTTTGTGGGCGTGACCAACCGGTTTATGACCGGGCAGAGTCTGCTAATCGATGGCGGCGAGGCCGGCCGTACGCAATTTATTTGGCCCGAATAGGAAACGCGCCCGATGGAAAGCCGTCGGGCGCGTTTTTGATGTATCGATTTTTAGCCGAGGCAAGCCCAGTTGACGGGGGTCGAGCCGTGCTGTTCGAGTAGCCGATTGGCTGCCGAGAAGGGGCGCGACCCCATAAAGGCGGGGAGTTCTGCCGTGGCACGGTTGGCCGAAAGCGGCGAGGGGTGCGTGGAGGCCAGGCAGAACTTACCGGTTGCCTTGCCCGCACCAGTTGCGGCGAGCTTGCCCTCGACCATCTGCTGGGCAAAGCGGCCCCATGCCAAAAAGACAACCGACTGGGGCAGCCTACAGCAGCGTTCGATGATGTAGTCGGTGAGTGTGCTCCAGCCCAGCTTGGCGTGCGAGTTCGCGGCATGCTCGCGCACGGTGAGCGTGGTGTTGAGGAGCAGGACGCCCTGTTGTGCCCATGGCGTTAGGTCTCCCGTGGCGGGAATGGGGCAACCCAGATCGGCATTGAGTTCCTTGTAAATGTTGCGCAGGCTCGGCGGCAACTTGGTTTGCGTCGCGGGGACCGAGAACGACAGCCCCATGGCCTGGTTGGGTCCGTGATAGGGGTCTTGACCCAAGATGACAACCTTGACCTGGTCGGCCGGCGTGTAGGCGAGGGCATTGAGGATGTCGTCTTGTGCAGGGTAGATGGTCTGCTCGGCACGCAAAAGGGCGATGCGTTCGAGCAGCTGGTTCGTAGTGTCACGTACCGGCTGCGGCGCATCGCCCAACCAAGTTGCTATGTTGCGGTCGCGGGTCGCGGCGTCCATGGGGCTCCTTTACGTCAGATACTCTGTCGGTATCTATTGTAAAGGCGCACCGGTTGCCTTTACGCCACGGCTGTATGAAGAGTGGGGTCTACGAGACGCGCTCGGGCGCTCCCGCCATGCGAGCCTGTTCATGTGTGCGGAGGCGCGGAAGCTCGACGGTTGCCACCATGACGCCGGTTAGGATGAGGGCGGCGCCAAAGAAGGCGATGGGGCTCAGGATCTCGCCAACCAAGAAGAACGAAAAGACAGCGGAGCAGACCGGCTCAAGCGAGAAGGCGAAGCCGGTGGTCTCGGCGGGCACGTGGGGCTGCACGAGCGTCTGGGTGATAAAGCCGTAGGCAGAGCAGATGAGTGCGAGCGCGACGACGACCACGATCTCGCTGGGCGTACTGGGAAGCGTGAAGCCGCCAAAGACGCATGCGGCGATGCCCGAGAACAAGCCGCCGAAGCCCAGCTGCCAAACGCCCAGAGCAAGCGGATCGACTTCTTCGACAAAGCGCTTGGCGACAATGATGTGCCCGGCATAGACAAAGGCGGAGAGCAGCATGATGAGCGCGCCCGGGTTCAGGCTGGTGAAGTCGGCGCCCGAGAGCAGCAGCATGCCGCAGGTGACGATGCCGGTGCCGATGAGCACTTTGCGCTCGGGGGCACGACGCAGCAGGGCGGCGTTGGCAAACGGCACGATCACGACCGTCAGGCTCTGCAAAAAGCCGGCGGTGGAGGCGGAGGTGAGGCTAGAGCCTAAGCACATGCAGGTGAGCTCGATTGCCATGATGGCGCCGATGATGGCGGCGCGGACCATAAGGTCGCGGTTGATACGGAACGCGCGCTTGTGGAAGAGCAGCAGGCAGGCCACAAAGGCGATGATGCAGCGTAGCGCGACGATGCTCGTGGCGTTCATGCTGTCCATGCCGATCTTCATAAGGGGGTACGAAAAGCCCCATGCGACGGGAACGGAAAATGAGAGCGCGATTGCTTTTTTGCGATCCATGGGGCTCCTTTTGTTGCAGAACGGTTTCGTAAAAAGGATTCTGCTCCCAGATTTGGATGTAGTAAAGCGAATGTATCTTCAGTATGATTAAGAAACGCTAAAGTAGATGCGAAAAGCCCTGGCAAAACGTTTTACGGATACATCGATGTGGAGGCACGATGGCATCGCGGTATCAGATTGTTTGTATGGTGGTCGATTGCGGCAGCCTGAAACGCGCGGCGGACGAGCTGGGCTATACGCAAAGTGCGGTGAGCCAGGCCGTCAAGGCGCTCGAGCGCGAGCTGGGTACCACGCTTATCGAGCGCGGAAAGCAGGGCGTTTCGCTTACGCGCGACGGTAAACAATATCTGCCGTACCTGCGCCAGATTGTGACCGCCGAGGCCGAGCTCGAGGGCAAGCGCCAGGAGCTGCTGGGGCTTTCGTCGACTGATATTCGCATTGCGACGTTTACCAACGTGAGTCGTACCGTGCTGCCGCGTGTGATCCGCGACTTTGGAGCGCTGCACCCGGGCGTGCACTTTACCCTCAAGCAGGGAGATTACACGCGCAACGCCCAGTGGGTGCACGACGGCGTAGTGGATTTTTGCTTTACGGCACGCGGGTTTACCGCGGGGCTCGAGAAGCGCGTGGTCTATCACGACGAGTTGGTGGCACTGTTGCCGGCTGCGCATCCGCTGACGGCAAAGGAAAAGGTGACGCTCGCCGATCTGGCGTCCGAGCCGTTTGTGTTGCTGGATGAGGGCGAACAGAGCCTGGTGCTCGATGCATTCGCGGCGCATGGGCTGTCGCCGCACGTGACGAGTGAGGTGACCGACGACTATACCATCATGGCGATGGTGGAGGAGGGTCTAGGCGTGAGCATGCTGTATCGCCGTACCGTTGAGGGCATGCGGGCCGATATTCGTGTGCGGCCCATCGTGCATGCCCCCTCGCGCGACGTGGTGGCCGCCTGGCGTAGCTGGGACACCATGCCCATCGCCACGAGGCGCTTTATCGACTATATGAGCTCGCATATTGTCAATTAATGACTGGCGTGGCGTTGAGTGCGGTGTTTAGCGGGCTGTCGCTTTGGCTTGGGTGGCGCGATAGGTGCGTGCCGGGTGGCAAAGTAGCACCGCCACGACCATAAAGAACGCCGTGGTGCCCAGGCTGATGGGGTAGACCATCATGATGTTCGCAAAAGTGCGGAAGTGCGGGAACACGCAGAACACCCAATAGAAGCGGATGCCACAGACGCAGATCATGGTGATGAGGGCGGGCGTGAGCGAGATACCAAAGCCGCGCAGGTAGCCCGACATGTTTTCGTAGAACATGCTAAAGGCGTACGCCGGGAAGATCGAACATACGCGGATATAGCCGATCGAGACGATGTTGGGGTCGCTGTTGAACAGCGATAGGATCTCGCGCCCCAGGCCAACAATAACGATAATCGTGGTGAGTGCAACGATACCGCCTTCGACCAGGCAGACCTTGAGCGTTTTGGTGCAGCGGTCGATCTGGCGGGCACCGTGGTTTTGTCCCACAAAGGTGGTGCAGGCCTGGCTAAAGCTGTTGAGCAGGTTGTAGCACACGTACTCCAGGCTCATGGCGGCGCTCGATGCTGCCATGACCTCGGTTCCCAGGCTGTTGATGGCAGACTGGATGATGATGTTGGCGACGGCAAAGACGGCGCTCTGGATGCCGGCGGGCAGGCCGATCTTGACGATGCGCTTGAGGGCGACGGGGTCGATAGCCAAGTCGCGCGGGGTGACACGGACGACGGAGTCGGTCTTGAGCAGGCGGACAAAGAGCGTAGCGGCGCTGACGGTGTAGGCGATGGCGGTGGCGATGGCGACGCCCGCGACGCCCCAGTGGAGTATGGGGACAAAGATGAGGTCCAGGCCAATGTTGAGGACGGTGGACACGGCAAGCGCCTGCAGCGGCATGCGGGTGATGCCGACGGAGCGGAAGATCGCGGCCTCAAAGTTGTAGAGCAAAATTGAGGGCATGCTCAGCAAAAAGACGCGTAGGTAGAGCGAAGCGAGCGGCATGGTTTCGGCGGGAACGTTGAGCGCGGCGAGCATGGGCTCGGCAAAGATCTCGCCCAGAGCGATGACGACAAAGCCCACGAGTGCCATTAAAATTGAGGTATGGACGGCGCGTTTGACCATGTTCTGATCGTTGCGGCCGATAGCGTTGGCGATGACCACGTTGGAGCCAAGCGATATGCCAATAAACAGGTTGAGCATAAGACTGGTAAGCGGAACATTGGAGCCGACCGCCGCCATGGCGAGGGTTCCCTGGTCGCCCGAAAAGTTACCGATGATGACGGTGGCGATGAGGTTCGACAGCTGCTCCAAGATGCTCGTGGCGGCCACGGGGAAGGCGAACAGGGGAATATTGCGCCACAGCGAGCCGGTGGTCATGTCAATGTGCTTAGATACGGTATCAGCCATACGCTCTCAATCTCTAATATGCTAATTCATGCTTATTTGCGCAGACGATGATACTCCTAATCGACTAGTCATTGGGGACGTTCTTAAACGACTAGTCATTTAAGAACGTCCCCAATGACTAGGTGGGGAAGGCGTGCGACAATGGTGGGCGTTGTGTTGTTCGCGCTAAGGAGTTGCCATGTTGTTGTGTCCCGTTTGCCATGAGCCGTTGGCGGACAATGAGCGCGGTGCTGCATGCGCGGGCGGACACCGGTTTGACCGTGCGCGCGAGGGCTATCTATACCTCCTACGCTCGTCCAAGAGCGGCGATTCCATGGGCGATCCCAAGTCGCAGGCGCGCAGCCGACGTGACTTTCTGAACCGCGGCTACTATGCGCCGTTGCGCGATGCGATGGTTGAGCTGGTGCGCGAGCGGGTGTCTGGACGTGCCGCGTCTACGAACTGTCCCATGACGTTGCTCGATATTTGCTGTGGCGAGGGCTACTACACCAGCGCCATGGGCGCGGTGCCGGGCGTGGACGCTTACGGGTTTGATTTGGGCAAAGAAATGGTGCGCCTGGCCGCCAAGCGCGGCGATGCGACCTACTTCGTGGCCAACATGAAGGACATCCCCGTGGCCGATGGCGCCTTCGATATGGTGACCGAGCTCTTTGCTCCCTTTAACGAGCGTGAGTTTGCCCGCGTACTGGCGCCAGAGGGCTCACTCTATACCGTGGTGCCGGGTGCCCGTCACCTGTTTGGGCTTAAGGAAGTGCTCTACGACACGCCATATCTTAATGACGAGAAGCTGCCGCAGACCACCGAACTCGAGTTGGTCGGAACGCGGCGGGTGTCTGCGAACATTACGCTCCAAACCCAGGCCGACATCGAGGCGGTGTTCCAGATGACGCCGTACTACTACCGCACGCGCCCTGCCGATAAAGAGCGCCTGGCAAACTTGGACACCCTTCAAACCGACATCGACTTCATCATCGCTGAGTACTGCCACAGCTAACAACCTGCCAAAAAGGGACAGGTTTGTTTTGGTAGGTTTTGTCTGGGCAAACGTAAAGGGCCGACCGCGGAGATGCGCGATCGGCCCTTTTTAGTTGCTTGGCTGCAGAGCTTATGAGAAGCGAGTGCTCACAGGCGGTCCTTGTTCTCGGCCTTAACGGCGTGCGCCTGCTGAACAAAGAACAGGTCGTACACCACGATGACAAAGGCGACGATATTGACGGAGCTGCCGCCGAGCGCGGGAAGCGTGAGCGCGGCCTGGAAGAGCGTGGCTGCCGCGGCGACGATGCCGAGCTTAAACGCGCCATCCACCTGCGAAGGCTTGTTGGCGCCCTTGATACCCGCAACACCTGCGGCAAGGTCGACAAGGCCCTTGGCGACCAGCACGACCGCGGCGAGCATGGCGTTCGACCCGTACGTGGAATCGAGGTTGCCGGTCGCGATGCCGGCGATTCCAATGACGAGACTGGCGATGCCCAGAACAAAATAAATCAGGGCAAGGATTTTGAGTGTCTTGCGAGCGGCGCTCATAGCTGGTCCTTTCGATGCGGGCGCGGAGAATCTGTCGCACCCAGGTTGCGGCACATATCGTGAAGCACATTGTAGTTCAACGGGGCGATGCATGCGTTTGAAAGCGTCTCTTGCCTATACGGTTCAACCTTTCAAAAAGGAAAGCTGGACGTAAGCCAAATCGATGGCAGCCCATGTGCGGCGCTGCGATGATGAGGCCGTAACAAGGAGCTGGTCTCAAGGAGGAGTCATGATGTACGGAGCAGGGCAAGTGCGTGAGCCGCGGTCGTTGGGAAGGCGCATGGGTGATTCTGTGATCGCTGCCGTGTGCACGGGATTGATGGCGGTGCTTTGCATTGCGATGCTGTGGACCATGTCGCATGTGGGACAATAGCGAACGGTTGGGTGCCGACACAAACGGCGCTCACGTGTTCGTTTTGCTTGCTAAGGAGTGCCCATGGGCGTCGTCGATCCCTTTTCTGTTGCTCGGGCCGCGGGGCTTGAGCTGATCGGGAAGTCCGAGGGTCTCACGCTCACCGACGGCACGATGGAGCTGTGTGCCGATTTTACCCGCATGCTTCCGCGGCTCAAGCGGGGCCGTCTGCAGCAAGAGCTGTTGGTAAAGGCTGCGCGCACAAAAGGCATCGAGCAACCATGGGCGATTGATGCCACGGCGGGCTTTGGCGAGGATTCGCTGCTGCTGGCGGCCGCGGGCTTTACCGTCGATCTGTATGAGCAGGATTGCGTGATCGCGGCGCTCCTCAAGGATGCTTTGGATCGCGCGGCAGATGAACCGGCGCTTGCGACAGCCGTGGCGCGCATGCGCTTGCATGCGGGCGAGGACAGCATTGCCGGCCTTCGCCATACAGCTGAGTTGATCGGGCGGGGCGAGCTTGCCGCTCCCGATGCGGTGTACCTGGACCCCATGTTTCCCGAGCGCACCAAGAGCGCGGCGGTGAAAAAGAAGTTCCAACTCTTGCACCATTTGGAACAGCCGTGTGCCGATGAGGAGGCGCTGGTCGAGGCGGCGCTTGCGGTGCACCCGCGCAAGGTCGTTATCAAGCGGCCGGTGAAGGGACCGCTGCTTGCCGGCGTTAAGCCGAGCTATCAGCTTGCGGGCAAGGCCGTTCGTTACGATGTTTTGGTGCCGCCGCGCCCGTAGCTTGCGCGCGATAGCTGGTGCTCCGTCAGTGCCGTGCCGATACGGCGCCTATTTCTATGGGTGCGACGTCAGGTGCCAGCCGCCGCAGTATTCGCATTTGTAGCAGGCCAAACCACGCCGCCCGCGGTTTTCGCAGTCGGCCATAACTGCCTCGGCCTCGGCGCGTGTGTCGTAACGGTTTTTGCGTTCGCACGACTTGTAACGCCAGGCTTCATCGCGCTCGGCGTCCAGGGCGTCGCGGCGCTCGTCCTCGCGCGCAAACAGGTCGCTCATATCGCCGCCGGTAGCAGCGCCCAAAAACTCGCTTTTGGCCTTTGACCAGGCGGCTCGCTTTTTGCTTCCCATCTGCTTCGCGCCTCTCTCCAAACGCTGGTATCATTGCTCAACCAAAGTGATACCAATAAACGTGAGGTCGCCGCGTGATGATCAGAAAAACCCTCGATACTGACATTCCCGCCGTTATGGCCATCTATGACGCCGCCCGCGCCTTTATGCGCGCGCATGGCAACACCACGCAGTGGCCCGAGGGCACGCCTTCGGCCGAGCAACTGGCTGCCGATATTGCCGCTGGTGGTAGTTACGTGTGTGAAGTCGACGGTCGCGTGGTTGCGACGTTTGCCTTTTTACCGGGTCCGGACGAGTGCTATGACGTAATTGAGGATGGTCAATGGCGTAGCGACACTCCGTACGCCGTGCTGCACCGTGTGGCGTCCGACGGTACCGTGCACGGTATCGCGGCTGCGATGTTTGCCTTTGCCAAGGAACGTATCGACCATCTGCGTATCGACACGCACCAAGACAACCTGCCTATGCAGGGCGCCATCGCCAAGGCCGGGTTTAAGCGCGCCGGTATCGTATATGTGTCGGACGGTACGCCGCGCGTCGCGTTTGATTGGCTGCGCGAGACATAAGAGCGGGGACGCGTATCAACAATTTGCACGAACGAAAATGGCCCCGGGTGGGGTCATTTTCGTTCGCTGCGCTGTTTTGCGAGCCGGCTTTCGCAAGGCGCGAACCTACGAAAATCGCCGCGCGGCAACGCGGGGCGATGAGCTCGGTCGGGGGATAGGGCCCGCTTCGCCCGCCGGCCCGTAAATTGTATCATCCAGTGTGGAGCGTGAGTGCCCGTTGCCGCGTGCGATGGGCTTGTAATAAGAGGAGAGCCATGTCGAAGCAAGCGGTCGTTGGAATCTTGGCGCATGTCGATGCCGGCAAGACCACGCTGGCCGAGGCCATGCTGTTCAACGCGGGTCGCATTCGCAAGCGCGGCCGCGTGGACGATGGCGATTCGCATCTGGATACGAACGAGATCGAGCGCGAACGTGGCATCACGATTTTCTCGTCGCAAGCCGTGCTCGACCATGGCGATACCCACGTCATGCTCGTGGATGCGCCGGGGCATGTCGATTTTTCTGCTGAGGCGGAGCGCACGCTGCGCGCACTCGACTATGCGATTTTGGTTGTGGGTGCCAACGATGGCGTGCAAGGGCACACCGAAACCCTGTGGCGACTGCTTGCGCGCTATGACATTCCGACATTCATCTATATCAACAAAATCGATTTGGAGAATCCCGGCCGCGATGCTTTGCTGGCACAGCTTGGGCAGCGTCTTTCCGAGGGCTGCCTGGATGCCGGCGAACTGTTGGCGGGCGAGGCCGTTCAGGAGGACGCTGCTGCGTTGGACGAAGCAGCGCTCGAGGAGTTTCTTGAAGCGGGTGAGCTTTCCGTCGCAACGCTGTCGCGCATGGTTGCCGAGCGCAAGCTCTTTCCCTGTTTTGCCGGCTCGGCGCTCAAGGACCAAGGCGTGGACGAACTGCTGGATGGAATATGCGCGTTGATGCGCGAACAGGCATGGTGCCCGGAGTTTGCCGCGCGCGTCTATCGTGTCAGCCGTGGGGATCGCGGTGAGCGCTTGGCTTGGGTTAAAGTGACCGGCGGCACGCTGCATGCCAAACAGGTGATCAACGGACGCTCCGGTGCCGAGGCATGGGAGCAGAAGGTCGATCAGGTACGCATCTATAACGGCGAAAAGTATGAGCTTGCCCAAGAAGTTGCTGCTGGCGGTATTTGTGCCGTGACGGGTCTTGCGCACGTTCGCCCGGGGGACGCCCTGGGCGCGGAGACCGCGGGCGATGCGCCCGTCATTGCGCCTGTCCTCACCTATACGGTGCTTCCGGGCGAACACGATGTCCATGCGGTGTTCAAAGCACTGACTGAGTTGGCGGACGAAGATCCCATGCTCGGCGTAAGCTGGAATACGCATCTCGAGCAGATTCACCTGCAGCTGATGGGCGCCGTGCAACTCGAGGTCGTGCAGCGGGTGTTGGCAGATCGTTTTGGCCTTTCGATTGCGTTTGAGCCCGGCGGCATTCTCTATAAGGAGACTATTTCGCAGCCGGTCGAGGGCGTGGGCCACTTTGAGCCACTGCGCCACTATGCCGAGGTGCATCTGCGCTTGGAGCCGCTGCCAGCGGGTTCGGGCGTGCAGTTTGGCACCGTTACCTCGACCGACGAGCTCGATCTTAACTGGCAGCGTCTGGCGCTCACCAACGCTATGGAGCGCGATCACCTGGGCGTGCTGACCGGCTCGCCCGTCACCGATGTGCGCATTACGCTCACGGGCGGCCGTGCGCATGCCAAACACACCGAGGGCGGCGATTTTCGCCAGGCCACGTACCGCGCGATTCGCCAGGGTTTGATGCAGGCGCGCGAGGCCGGCACAGACGTGCTGCTGGAGCCGTGGTACCACTTTGAGCTCGAGGTGCCGGGGGAGTGTGTGGGCCGGGCGCTCTCGGATGCCACGCGCATGGGTGCCGAGTACGAGCCGCCGACGATGGCGGGAGACCGGGCGAAGCTTGTGGGTCGCGTGCCGGCATCCGAGGTGCAGGACTATGCCCTGGAGGTGGCTGCCTACACGAGTGGCCGTGGTCATCTGTACCTAGAGTTCGCCGGCTATGCGTCTTGCCATGATGCCGAGCGCGTCATCGAGACGGCCGCCTATGAGCCCGAGGCTGATCTGCCCAACACGCCCGATTCGGTCTTTTGCTCTCACGGCGCTGGCTACACCGTCAAGTGGTATGACGTCCCCGAGGCAGCCCACGTAAAGGTCGATCCCTCCACCTTCTGCCCCTGGCGAGCAGCAGACGCCGAGTTTTTCGGCCACATGTGACAAAGGGGCATCTCCTTTGTCAGATGCTATTGGTATAACTCGGTACAAGTTGGTATAACTATTACCAGGGTTTGCCAATCCGAGGAGGCCGACATGAATCCAAATCCCTTTAAGCCAACGGCAGGCAAGCGGCCTCCGATGCTCATCGGTCGAGAGTCGGTCATCGAAGATTTTGAGGAAGGACTCGACAACGGAGCCGGAGCGCCGGGTAGGCTCATGCTCATTACGGGAAACCGCGGCTGCGGCAAAACGGTTCTCCTGCGGGAGCTGCAACGTCTAGCCAGCGAGCGCGGATGGGCGGTTATCTCCGATTCCGCTTCGCTTGGCTTATGCGACCGCTTGGCCGACGCGCTTCGCTCGAATAAACCCGTTGTGACGTCAATGGAGTTCGGGCCGTCGTTTGGCCGGATGTCGGTCGAGGCGGCGCGGGCAAAGGGCGAGACGTTGCGAGGACTGGTCAACGAGCGCCTCAAGAAGCTCGGTCCAAGCAAGGGCATACTGTTTGCGATTGACGAGGCGCAATCTGCGTCTATCGAGGAGCTGGCGGCTCTTGCCGTTCTCTATCAGCAGGTGCTCGGAGACCAGGACGTTACGGGCTTGTCCGATAGCGACCAGCGCGGTCTTGCGCTGGTGTTCGCCGGCTTACCCAGTATGGTTGACGATCTGCTCGAAGAGCCGAGCGTGACGTTTTTGCGGCGTGCCCAGCAGCGTACGTTGGGGGCGATATCTTTGCCCAAGGTGCGCGATTCGTATATCCAGACGGTCAAAGACGCTGGTCTTTGCGTTGACGCGGAGACGGCGGACCTTGCGGCGCGCAAGAGCATGGGGCATCCCTATATGGTTCAGCTGGTGGGATATTACATGTGGCGGTCTGCTGTCCGGCGTGGCTCGCAGGTCATCGAAAGGCGCGATGTCGAGGATGGCCATGCGGATGCCGTCTCCGAGTTCTACGAAGCGGTCGACGCGCCTCTGTATTACGGGTTGCGCAGTCCGCAACGCCTCTTTATCGAGGCCATGGCTGCTGACGAGGGTAAGCCGACGCGCATGGCGGATATCATTGAGCGTTGCGATCGCACCCAGAGTTGGGCGAGTAAATATCGCGCAAGCCTGATTCGCGAGCGCGTCATCGAGGCCGCCGGATACGGTCTCGTCCGGTTTACCGTGCCCATGCTGGGCGTGTACATTCGCGATCGCGTTTTATGGCATGAGTAGGGTGATAAAGGTGACGGAACAGAAGATGAGTCCGCAGGCTATCGAGGTGCGTGGCGCGCGCGTCCATAACCTCAAGGACATCGATATCGATATTCCGCTGGGAAAGCTGGTGGGTATTGCCGGCGTATCGGGTTCGGGCAAGAGCTCGCTGGCACTGGGCGTTCTTTACGCCGAGGGCTCGCGTCGCTACTTGGAAGCACTCAGCACCTATACTCGACGTCGCCTGACGCAGGCCGAGCACGCCCAGGTGGACGAGGTGCTACACGTGCCGGCGGCGCTCGCGCTGCACCAGCGCCCCAGCGTGCCGGGCGTGCGCTCGACCTTTGGTACCATGACCGAGCTCAACAACAGCCTGCGTCTGCTCTTTAGCCGTTGCGCCCATCACGTGTGCCCGCATTGCGGGGCGCGTGTGGAGCCGAGCCTTAACGTGGCCGCAGGCCTGTCGCTCACGTGTCCGACATGCGGCCGCGAGTTCTACGCCCCGAGCGCCGAAGACCTTGCCTTTAACAGCGGCGGCGCGTGCCCTACTTGCGGCGGCACCGGTGTCATGCGCGAGGTGGACGAAGCGAGCCTGGTGCCCGACGAGTCAAAGACCATCAACGAGGGCGCGGTGCTTCCCTGGGGCACGCTCATGTGGGATCTGATGAAGCAGGTGGCTGGCGAGATGGGCGTGCGCACCGATGTGCCGTTTAACCAGCTCACTCCTCAAGAGCGCGACATCGTGTTCCACGGCCCGGCGGTTAAGAAGCACATTCTCTACGTTCCCAAAAATGGCGAGGGCGCCACGCCGCTCGACTTCACCTATTACAACGCCGTCTATACCGTCGAGAATGCGCTCGCCAAGGTCAAGGACGATAAGGGCTTAAAACGCGTTGCGCGCTTTCTGCGCGAGGGGCCATGCCGTGATTGCGGCGGCACGCGTCTTTCCGAGGCTGCGCGCCAGCCCCAGGTGCGTGGTGTCAATCTGGCGCAGGCCGCGGCCATGACGCTTGGTGATGCGATTGAGTGGGTGCGCGGGGTGCCCGCATCCTTGCCGACCGAGATGCAGCCCATGGCGACGGATATCTGCGATTCGTTTTTGGGCGCGGCCCGTCGTCTGGTCGACCTGGGTCTCGATTACCTTTCACTCGACCGCGCCGGTGCCACGCTCTCCACGGGTGAACGCCAGCGCGTGCAGCTTGCTCGCGTGGTGCGCAATCGATCGACAGGCGTGCTTTATGTGCTGGACGAGCCTTCGATTGGCTTGCATCCTGCCAATGTCGACGGCCTGGTGGGCGTAATGCGCGATCTGGTGGATGACGGCAACACCGTAGTTGTTGTCGACCACGATACGCGTGTGCTGGCGGAAGCCGACTACCTGGTCGAGATGGGCCCCGTCGCCGGAGCAGGCGGCGGTAACGTGATCGCTGCCGGTACGGTAGACGAGGTCGAGCAATCGCAGAGCAGCCGCATCGCGCCGTTTTTGCGCTCAGAGCCCAAGCGCTTGCGTCCGCAGGTGACTGACGACGAAATGTTCGACCAGGGCCATATCCGTATGGCGACCAATGCTATCCACACCGTTAAACCGCTCGAAGTCGATATCCCGCGCGGCCGTCTCGTTGCGGTGACGGGCGTTTCGGGCTCGGGCAAGACGACGTTGGTGCTCGAGACGCTCATCCCGGCGCTCAAGGCTCGGGCAACTGGCGAGCGCCTGCCAAGCCATGTGCGCTGGGTCGACGCCGAGGGTATCGCACGCGCAAACCTGATTGACGCTACACCTATCGGCGCCAACGTGCGCTCGACGGTGGCGACCTATGCCGACATCCATGATGAGCTGCGCCGCGCCTTCGCCCGTACGTCCGAGGCTAAGGCAGCCGGCTACAAGGCGGGCACCTTTAGCTACAACACCGGCGCCTTGCGCTGCCCTACGTGCGATGGCACGGGCTCTATATCGCTCGACGTGCAGTTTTTGCCCGATGTCGAGATCGTCTGCCCGGCATGTCGCGGTTCGCGCTACGCCGAGGCCGCCTCGCATATCCATCGCGAGGGCAAGGACGGGAGCCTGCTTACGTTGCCGCAGCTCATGGACATGAGTGTGGACGAGGCCCTCGACGCCACGGTGGGACTCAAGAAGGTTCAGGCGCGCTTGCAGACCTTGCACGACCTGGGCTTGGGCTATCTCACGCTCGGTGAGCCCACGCCGGCGCTTTCGGGCGGTGAGGCACAGCGTCTTAAGCTCGCGAGCGAGATGGGCCGCGTGCAGGACGATGCCGTATTCGTATTCGACGAGCCCACGATCGGCCTGCATCCGCTCGATGTTCAGGTGTTGCTGAATGTGTTCGACGGCCTTGTTGTCAAGGGCGCCACGGTTATCGTGATCGAACACGATCTCGACCTTATCCGTAACGCCGATTACGTGATCGACATGGGCCCGGGCGGTGGCGATGCGGGCGGGCAAATCGTCTGCGCCGGCACGCCAGGCGACATTGCAGCCTGCTCCGCAAGCATCACCGGCCGCTACTTATAGGCAACGTGGCAAAGGGACTGTCCCTTTGCCACATGCCGCCTATTTCACGCATTGAGCCGCAAGATAGTCGCGGAAGAATGGCAATTCAAAAGCGACGATTCCGCGCCCGCGTTCTCCAATGATGCCGGCATCTATCATGCGGCGTCGGTAGCGGGAGACCTGCTGCGGCGAACGCTTAAGGCGCTCGACAAGGTCAGCAGTGGTGGACTCTTCCTCGTCATCGAGCATGGCGATGAGGAATCGCTTGTCCTCTGCAGTGAGTTCCCGATAGGTTGCCGCGAGGATTCGGTCGTCCATCTCGTCGCGCGCGATTTTGATTCCCAGGTCAAAGTCGCGTGACGAGATTTCCTTCGAATCGCTTGTGAGATCCCAGGCACGGTAGCCTACGAGTTGCAATAGGAAGGGAAAACCAGAGATCGAGCGAACGGCTCTATCGATTCCCTCAGCATCTGCCAGGCGATCGTTTTCCTGGATTGTGCGAATCAAGGCCTCGCGTACGTCATAGTCGGCAATGCGACCCAGATGATATTGTTGGGCGCGGCGAAGGAACGAGACCGTCTTGTGGTTCAGCAGCGTCGATACGTTGTTGGGAAGTCCCGCCATGAGTAGGGCGACGCGTTTCCCATCGGTCACAAAGTGCTGATACGTCGCTGCGAGCTGAATCATTTCGTTGAGTGTCGGGTCCACCTCGTCAACCGTGACGAGCAGACCGGTGCCAGCCTCGTTGAGCTGGTCTATGATGTCGTTCATACGATAACGCCAGGTTGAGGCATTGTGAACGCGATTGACCTCGATGCTGCCGAGCGGTGCAATTCCGAGACCGGTGACTTCGAAGTGGTTGGACGAGTCGATGAGATGGGCTGCGGCACGTTTCGCCCCGAACTCGATTTCCTCAAGCATTCCCGGGAGCGCGGTCGTCTTTACGGCAATCCAGCCGTGGGATTCCGCCCTTGTCGCGAGCGACGACATGAGAGCGGTTTTACCGGTTCCACGCGCGCCTGAGAAGATCGAGGTCAATTCTGGGCGCCTGCGCTGGCTCAAGAAGGCACGGTCCAGATCCCGAATAATCTGTTGTCTGCCAGCGAGATGGGCAGGAACCTCGCCAAAACTGGGGGTAAACGGGTTCTCGAGATATTCCACAAGGCTCTCCTTTCACACCGCCGTTTAACTTCATTTTACTTTAGTTAATTCTGATTAAAAGTGAGGGCTCTTTAGGCTCTTTATCTAGAGCATCAATTAGGCATGTGTGCCATCGGCGTGGCGCTTGAATGTGACAAAGGGATAGTTCCTTTGTCACATTCCCGGAAAGCCTGCCTGGCGCAGGGCCTCGTAGAGGACGATGGCGGCGCTGTTGGAGAGGTTGAGTGCGCTGATGCGGTAGTCGTCCGGGTTGACGAAGTTGCCGCAGATGTCCTGTTGAAGGATGGCCTCGTGGCTGTCCTCGGTATGTCCGAGCGATTCCTCGTGGGCTTCCCAAGCCTCGGCGTTATCGAGCGAGTCACAATCGCGCAGCATGGGGATACGCTCGCAACGCTCGGGCGCCGCGGCAAGCAGTGGCTCGGGAATGCCCGAGCTCTCGCTGCCAAAGACCAAGTAGTCACCATCGCGGTAGGTGCTTTGCGCATAGGTGCGGCGTGCCTTTTTGGTCAGCAGATGCAGGCGACCATCGGCGGGGGAGAGATCGTTGCGCGCAAGGAAATCCTCCCAGCCGGCATAGGTCGTCACGTCCAAGTTTTGCCAGTAGCCCAGACCGGCGCGACGTACCGTCTTGTCGTCGAGCGAAAACCCCAGCGGCTCCACCAGATGCAGGCGGGCGCCGGTGACCACGCAGGTGCGGCCGATATTGCCCGTATTGGCCGGAATCTCGGGCGCATACAGCACAATGTTGAACATGAATCTCCTTGGCTCAGAACGAAAAACCACCACGAAGGGGACAGGCACCTTCGTGGTGGTTTGGCGGTTACGTGGGCGGAAAATGCCCGCTTGGATAAACCTAGGCGCGGTGCCAGTCGGTCAGGCAAGCATCGAGGGAGGCGATGAGCGCATCCTTGTCCATGTGACGGCCGATGATGCACAGGCTCGTCATGCGGTCGCCCGTCTCGTCGTCCCAAATCTGCATTATCTCGGGGTTCTCGTCGATGATCTTCTGCTTCTCGCCCTCGGGGGCCGAGTCAACGAACAGGCCGTTCTCCATCAGGCGCATCTGGTGGCCGGCCTGCTCGAACATGTAGCACATGTCCGGATCGCCGGTCTGCCACAGCGGGCCCTTGACGCGAATGACCTCGTCGGGCCACTCCTGCTCAACAAAATCGGTGAACTTCTGCAGGTCAAACGGCTTGCGGCGCGAGTACACAAAGGTCTCGATGTCGTACTCGAGCACCTCGGGGTCGTCGTGCTCCTCGGGATGCTCCATGGCCTCGATCCAGGCGGCGGAGTTGTAGGCGCGCATAAAGTCGAAGCGGTCGGTGTCGAGCAGCTCCTCCATGGGGACCTCGCCGTTTTGGGCCTCGACGATCACGGCATCTTTCTGCAGGCTGCGCACGATGGCCTTGAGCTCGGCGATCTGCTCAGGGCTCACGGTATCGGTCTTGTTGAGAATCAGCGTGGAGCAGAACTCGATCTGCTGGATGAGCAGGCTCTCGATGTCGTCCTCGTCGATATCCTCTGCCAGCAGGTCGCGACCGCCGTTGAACTCGTCGTACATGCGGGCGCAGTCGACCACGGCCACGATGTTGTCGAGCGCGAGCTTGGGCTCGCCGCCCACCTTGGCCTCGTCGCAGAAGCTCGAGATGGTGTAGGCGATGGGGATAGGCTCGCAAATACCCGATGCCTCGATGATGATGTAGTCGAAGTTGCCCGAATCGGCGATGCCCTGCAGCTGGTTGGCAAGGTCGTCCGAAAGCGTGCAGCAGATGCAGCCGTTGGTGAGCGGGATGAGGTCATCGGTCTCGGAAAGGCCGCCGTCGGCGATAAGGCTGGCGTCGACGTTGATCTCGCCGATGTCGTTGACGATCACGGCGGCGCGGATGCCGCCGTCGTTAGCGAGGATGTGGTTGAGCAGCGTGGTCTTGCCGGCACCGAGGTATCCGGTAAGCATGATGATCTTCACGGGTTTGTTGGGCATGTGCCCTCCTTTGTTAGACATGGCTTACAGTTGAATCTTATGCCAAACGCCTGCTCTTATACCCACGCGCCGGCAAATAACACAAGCTACTCCCAGGCTCCCCATACATCGGGGCAATAACCGACGGTGGCCTTCTTACCGTTGCGCACGATGGGCTCGGCTAGAACCTGCTGGTTCTCGAGCAGCTTGTCGAAGCGCTGGCTAGGGGTGAGGTGCTGGATGAGCGCGAGCGTCTCCTCGTCCTTGGCTTTGGGGTTGAGCAGCTTGTCGATGCCGCCGACCGCCTGCATCACGCTCGTGAGCTCGCCCTTGCTCATCTCCTTTTCCTTAAGGTCGATAAACTGCACCTTAATGCGGCGCTCTTTGAAGAAGCGCTGTGCTTTCTTGGTATCGAAGGACTTTTTGGTGCCAAAAATCTGCACGTTCATGTATTTGTTCCGCCGTTCTACCTGATGAAGTTGGTCGTTGCTCGATCTGCCTCGGGTGCGTTGATGCCGGCGGCCTGTCCTGCCTCGATACAGCGAAGGAGCCAGGCCATGTTTTTGCCGATGTTGCGCATGGTGGCAAGGCCCTCGGCGTCCCCATTGGCGTCGCCGGGCACGCGACCAAACACGTTGTTCCAGTACGTGGAGGCAACCACGGGCATCTGGTTGATGGTGAAGTACTTGTTGAGTACGTCGAAGGTCGTCGACGTACCGCCGCGACGGGCGACGGCGATGGCAGCGCCCGGCTTGTGCGCAAAGGCCTTGCTGCCGGCATAGAAGGCGCGATCGAGGGCCGAAAGGATGCGGCCGCTGGGGTGCGCATAGTAGACAGGTGAGCCAAAAACAAAGCCATCTGCCTGCTCGGCGGCAGCGATGAGCTCGTTCACTACGTCATCGTCAAAGGTGCAGCGACCGCCAAGCTTGCCGCACTGGCCGCAACCGATGCAATCGCGAATGGGCTTGGCGCCCAGCTGAAACACCTCGGTATCAATGCCTTCGGCATTGAGCTGCTCGGCGACCTCGGCGAGTGCGCGGGCGGTGTTGCCGTTTGCCTTGGGGCTGCCATTGACCAAAAGAACCTTCATCACAAACTCCCTCTGCTTTTGGTGACTTCTGCAGAGGATTATCGCACGATGGAGGAGGCGGCGCGGGCGCGGTGCTAATCCAGTTTGGTACCTGGCACCTGCACGGCTTTCCCGAGCAACGCTTTGAGCTCGTTCAAAATGGAAACGGGCTGTCGGTCAACGCTGTTCAGATGGAGCGTGGCCACGCGAATGGGCGGCTGATATTCAAGCGAGCCGATGAGCACGGGAGAACCCAGGAATCGTTCGATTTCGTTTGCGAGCTCGTCGATTGCCTCGGGGCCGAGCTCATCGAAAAGCGCCACGAACATTGGTCCCGTCGAGCGGAACAGGCGACCCTTGCCGCGCGAACAATCCATGAGGCAGGCGGCGCTTTCGGCGAGCACGCGGTCGCCTGCATCGAATCCAAAGCGGGCATTGACTTCGGCGATATCGTCGACCTTAATGGCAATAAAGCCTGCCTTGCGCGGCACGCGACGCATTTCGCCAATGGCGTTGACCAGGGCGTGAATATCGCCCAGGCCGGTCACGGAATCGGTCGTATCTGCCAAGCTTCGGTTGATGATAATGCCCACATACATGTTGGGCTCGGTATCGGTTCCATCCAAGCGGTAGCCCGTGCAGTCGCAAAGCACGTATTTTCCAGTGGCATCCATTACGCGATACTGCATGTAGTGGAAGTGCCACGTGCCGTTTATCACCATGTCGAGCTCGGCGCGTACGTTGTCGCGGTCCTCGGGATGAACGCGGGCAAGCCACATATCGACCGAATTAAAAGGGTGCTGGGAAGGCAGGTCAAAATCGCGCACAGCGTTGACCGACCATTGCGATTCTCCAGTATCGAGGTTAAGGATGAACGGATAGCGCGTCTCGGAGCTCATGGAGATCGCTTGGAATACGCGGTCGTTGCAGGGAAGCTGATCGACGATTGGGCGTTGCGGGGCGTCATCGTCTTTCGGTTGCTGCACACGATGCATAAGCTTATAGCGATACATCTTGCGATCGGCATCCATCGTCATCTGGCGACGCGTGTCGCCAGCAAGTGGATCGACGCGCGAGCAGCCAAAGCTAAAGCTGGCGATCATGGGTGCCTTGCCACCTGAGCTCGCCTCGACCAGCCCGGCGCGTATCTGCTCCAAGCGCTGCTCGAGTTCAGTCTCGTTTGCGGAGAGGGAGATAAGCACAAACTCGTCTCCACCGATACGGAACAGCATCTCATCGTGCTCCATGGTTTCGGAGAGCGTGCGGCAGATGCTCAGAATATAGCGATTGCCTTCGGCGTGGCCAAACCTATCATTGCAATGCTTGAGATGGTCGATGTCAATATAGGCGCAGGTGAAGGGGTCGCCTTTGCGCCAGAGTTGCTCGACGTGACGGTCGAGTCCGCTGCGGTTGCCCAAGTTGGTGAGCGGGTCGATATAGGCGTTGCTCTCAAGCAGCCGGCGCTCTTGTTGCAGGATGGCATGCGTCTTTTGCAGTTGCTCGCCAACGGCGCGTAGTTCAGCAGGCAGCGCGGCAACATCGAGTTCGGCGGTCGAGATGCCATTCGCAAGTCGCTGAAGATAGGCAATAATCGATTGCTCGCCCAGGCGATATGACTCGTTCATGATGGATAACCTCCTTGGGCGGAACAATGGTTTGTATCATATCTCCAATTCGGTTTGAATTGGGGATATAAGTTAGCTAATGGAGGCAAATTCCCCCTTCGGCGGTGGCGTTTTGCGCGCGAGCGTATCAGTTGTTATTGCCACCATCGAGCAATGCCTCAAAATCCTTCGCCGGCATGGGGCGGTAGTAGAGGAAGCCCTGAGCGTAGCGGGCGCCCATTTTTCGTAGCATGTTCGCCTGCTCATTTGTCTCGACGCCTTCGACCTCGACGGGCAGATGGAGCGACTGCGCCATTTCGAGCATCGATGAAATGATTTGCGTGCTGCGGCCTTGATCACGGTCGGTGGGTACAAAGGCGCGGTCGAGCTTGATGACGTCGACGTTGACGTTCTTGAGCATCGCGAGCGTGGACTGACCGGTGCCAAAATCGTCCATATAGGTCGAGAAGCCGCGGGTGTGCAGGTCGGCTGTCAGTTTGTCCACGGCCTCGGACTCTCCCGTATAAGCCGTCTCGGTGATCTCGATACGCATGAGCTCGGGCGGTAGGTTGTATTGGGCAGCAAGCGCCCCCATATGTTCGGCAACGTCGCAGGCAAGGATATCCACGCGCGACACATTAAGCGAAACCGGAACCACACGAAGTCCTCGATTGATGCGTTCGCGCAGCCACGAGGCGACACCCTGCCAAATGTACTTGTCGAGCGTCACCACAAAGCCGCTTTCCTCGAGTGCGGGGATAAACGTTGCGGGCGAAATGAGAGAACCGTCCTTGTTAATCCAGCGCGTGAGTGCCTCGGCGCCAATGATCTCGCCGGTTTCCATGTCGACCTGGGGCTGCAGGTAGTACGTGATGCGGCCGTTTGAGAGCGCATACTGGAACTCGGTTAGCGTGTGGTGGAACGCAACCTCATGCTCATATTCCTCGGGGCGGAAAACGGCAATGCGCTCCTTAAAGTCGTTTTTGGCGCGTCGATTGGTAAACATGGCCTTGGCCTGCGCGTCGATAGTGATTTCCTCATTGGAGTCGATGGGGTAAACGCCCATGGACGGCCAGAAGCCTACGCCATCATCATGTCTGGCTACGGCCTCGCGAACGCGGTTGTAGATTTGATGGACGGTGATGTGCTTAAAAGGGATGAGTACGCAAAAGTCATCTTGGCCCCAGTACCCTGCGACGCCCATATCGGCATTCTCGATGTCCTTGAGGACCGTGCCCACATCGGCGAGTACGCGGTCGCCCTCGGCCTGGCCGTGCCATTCATTAAACAGGCGCATGTGGCCCATGTCGACCGTGGCGATGCACCAGGTGCCGTCGCGCCTTGCCTCGAGAAATGCGTTGGCGCGCCGCATAAACTCGCTGGGTCGATAGAGGCCCGTGAGCATATCGATGCGTTCGGCGATTGCGCTTTTGCGTTCGACCTCGGGTATAGGGAGGCTGTCGTTGGGGACAAGCCCGCCAGCTGTGCGAAGGCGACGATCGAGTTCGCCCAAAACAGTCGATGCTTGGGAGTCCAGGCGTTCGTAAAAGGTTGGGACGACAAGACAGACGGGAGCAATGGTGTCGCCTGCGATTTGCACAGGAGCGAAAACGGCCTCTTTAAGGTGGCGGGTCAGTTGCTCGAATGCCTCGTGGTCCAAATCGTTGCTGAGCACGACAAACTGGACGCTTCGTGAACGGTAGACCCGGCTCCTGCCGCGGGTGATCGACAGCATGCGGCCCGCGTATTCGGCAAGCATGTTGTCGACAGCCTCGGCCCCGTAGAGCTCGTTGAGCTTTGTCGTGCCACGAACGCGCACCGCTATAAGCCCTGTCTTGCAACGGTCGAGGCGGCAGGTATCGATGGCATTGACCAGCATGCGCTGCGTTCCGAGGCCTGTGGCGGCGTCGACGGTTTCGGCAAGTGAGTGGTTGACGAGCTCGCCGACATAGAGCGAGGGGACATTTCCGTCGCCGTCGATACGAAACCCGCGAGCACGGCAAAGGACGTAGTCGCCGACGGCGTTGCGCACACGATACTGCATGACGCGACGGTGCTTGGTACCGTTGTAGACTTGGTCGATGTCGTTGACGAAGGCCTCAAGGTCGTCGGGATGGACGCGCGTTTTCCAGTAATCGCGACAGTTGTCTATGTGCTCCGAAGGAAGGCCAAGATCGCGCAAGGCACCTTGTGACCAAAGGGTGCGATGTTTGTACAAGTTCTCGATAAAGAAATAACGACCTTCGTTGAGCATCGAAAAGGCGTCGAAAATACGATCGCTTATTTCGAAGTCGTCGGCGTGGACTTGCGTGATATTACGTCGATCGAGGTGCACGGCATGACGTAGCTTGTAGTCGTACATGCGATGGTCGGCATCGAGTGTCATACGGTTGGTGGCTTCGCCCAGGGCGGGGTCGGCATGCGACACTCCATAGCTAAACGAGTGGGGCATCTCGGAATCGTTGTTTTTGAGCAGGACCGTTCGGCAGTGTTCCAGACGTTCGGCGAGGTCGTCCTCGGTCGCAATCGTAGACAGGATGGCAAACTCGTCGCCGCCTATGCGAAACGCCGCCTCGTCCACTTTCATATACAGCTTGAGATAGAGGCTTACCTGCAAGATATAGCGGTTGCCCTCGTCATGCCCAAAGACGTCGTTGCAGTGCTTGAGATTGTCGATATCGATGAACGCCATGGTAACGGGGGTGTCCTGCTCCCAGAGCTCCTCGAGGGAACGGGCAAAGCCGCCACGGTTGCCAAGCCCGGTAAGCTGGTCGGTAAAGGCAGTCCTAATCAGATCATCCTGGCGCTCGAGAAGGTCGCGAACGGTCTTTTCGAGCGTTTCGGTGTAATTGCTGACAGTATCCATGTCGTAAGCGGCTTTCTGAGGTCGGGCGAATTGCGTCGGGCGAGCTCGTTGTGCACACGCGTTGTTGTTCGGCGCTTTGCGTGTATCCAGGCCCCGCCTCGCTGCGTTGTTGGGTTAATTTACCGGCTAATGTTCGCTGTTGATTACTACTGAGTAGTATAAACAACAGTGCAGAATTATATATGGGTGCACATGCTGTGGGCGGCTATTATTCGACAAACGGTAGCGCGACGATGCGATGTCCGATAAAAATGCGACTGGGGTGGTATATGTTGACGGGTATACTTGTTCCGGTTTTAAACGCAGGAACGGAGATGGTCGCATGGCACAGCCGGATACGACGCGCACGGTGGGGCTCGCGCTCGAGGGAGGCGGCTACCGCGGTATGTATACGGCGGGCGTGCTCGACGTTTGGATGGAGCACGGTTTGACCTGCGACCATATGGTGGGTGTCTCGGCGGGCGCGGCGTTTGGCTACAACTTTAAATCGCGGCAGATCGGACGCGCCATTCGCTATAACAAGGCCTATTGTGCCGACAAGCGCTATGCGGGTGTAGCAAGCTGGCTGCGGACCGGCGATATGTTCAATGCCGATTTTGCCTATCACGAGGTGCCTATCGAGCGCGATCCCATCGACTTGGAGGCGTATCGCGCCTGCCCCATGCGGTTTACGTGCGTGTGTACCGATATCGAGACGGGCAAGGCTGTCTATCACGATTTGCCTTATGGCGACGAGCGGGATATCGAGTGGATCCGGGCATCGTCGGCGATTCCTGTGGCGACGCGTCCCGTTGCTATTGACGGGCATAAGTATCTGGATGGTGGCGTGGCTGATTCTATTCCCAGTGCATGGCTGTTTGCGCAGGGGTATGACCGCAATATCGTGGTACTCACGCAGCCGGTAGGCTTTGTGAAGCAGCCCAACAGCGTGATGCCCATGCTGCATCGCGTGTTCCGTCACTATCCGGAGTTTGTCGCAGCGCTTGAGCATCGGCATGAGGTTTACAATGCCACGCTCGATGACCTGGCACGTCGTGAGGCTGCCGGCGATATCTTTGTGGTGCGTCCGAGCGAATCGGTGAAGGTGCCGTCGCTATGCCGCGAGCCCGATGAGCTCGAGCGCATCTATCAGATCGGCCGCCGCGATGCGGAGGCGACTTTGCCGGCGTTGGAAGCGTATCTGGCGGGGTAAGGGTCGCATGCGGAAAGCGCATCCCGGAATGGAGGTCCAAACTGGGATGCGCTTTCCGCTATTGAAGATATGAGGCTGCGGAGCAGCTGCTCGGCCTAGGCTTATGCCTGCTGCCAGGTGTCGACAAGCTCCTTGGCGGCAGCGTGGGGGTCGTCGGCACTGCAGACGGCGCTTACCACAAAGAAGCCATCGACGCCGGTGGCCTTGAGCTGCGGCAGGTCGGCCGTCTTGACGCCGCCGCCCACTACGATGGGCACGGGGCTTGCCGCGTGGAGTGCGGCCAGATCCTCAAAGCTCTTGGTGATGATGGAGCCATCGGCTGCACGTCCGCAGTCGCGCTTGGTCTCGGTCTCGTGGAGCGGGCCGATGCCCAGGTAGTCGACCAGGCTCATGTCGGCGGTCTTGACGTACTCGAGCATCTCCTCGCAACGGGCCGAAAGGCCCACGATGGCATCGGGGCCCAAAAGTTTGCGGCAGACCTCGACGGGAATATCGCTCTGGCCTACATGCACGCCATCGACAGCAATACCCTGCTCGCGCGCGGCGAGTACGCAGTCCAGGCGGTCGTCGATTAACAGGGCGACCTGACCGGTCTTGCCAGCCTGTGCGATTGCCTGCGCGGCGTCGCCGGTCAGTGCGATGATCTCGCGGGCGCTTGCCACCTTGGAGCGCACCTGGATGCAGGTAAAGCCTGCGTCGAGCGCCTGGGCCACCACATCGCCCACGGGGCGTCCCAGCGTGTTTTCGGGGCCGAGTACTAGATAGGCCGAGATATCAAGGTTGTCGCGGATGCTCATCGTGCTTCCTCCTGCTTCTTGATCTGTGCTTCCATGCGCTCGAGCTTGCCGGTCATGGTGTCGGTAAATCCGGGACGAATATCGGCTTTGAGCACGACTTCGGTACGGATGCCCTTGTTTGCCAGAACAAAGGTCGCGTCGCGCACGACCTGCATGACCTCGTCCCAGTCGCCTTCGATCTCGGTAAACATCGAGGTGGTGCGGTTGGGAAGGCCGCTCTCGCGTATGACGCGCACGACCTCGGCGACCTCGGCGGAGAGCTCATCGCCGGTGCCGCACGGGGCGATGGCCACGGCGACGAGCGTGTTCATGCCGGCATTGGTTGTGGGCTCGGACATGGCCTATGCCTCCTCGAGCTCGAGTTGGTTATCGGCAATGTCCTGGGCGGTTGCGCGGTAGAGCTCGTCGATAAAGGCGACCTTAAAGCTTGCCGGGGCATCGGCGACAGCGGCGGCGCGCGTGCCGGCAACGTTGTAGACGGCGGTGCCGCAGACGGCTGCCGTAAACGGATCGGCAGCGCAGGCGTACACGGCCAGCACGCCGCCCTGCGAGCAGCCGCAGCCGGTGATCTTGGACATGAGCGGGCTGCCGCCGTGGGACTTGGCCACGGTCGTGCCGTCGGTGATTAGGTCGACTTCGCCCGAGACCACTACGGCGCCGCCGGTGTAGCGAGCGAGCGCCACGGCAGCATCGCGGGCGGCGTCGACCGTGTCGGTGGTATCGACACCGCGCACGCGGCTCAGATCAGCCGCCTCGCCCTCAAGGCCCCACAGGCCGGCGAGCGCGATGATCTCGGAGGCGTTGCCGCGTACGATGGCGGGCTTGTACTGCTTGAGCTCGTTTACCAGCTGGGTGCGCAGGCTGCCGATGCCCAGGCCCACCGGATCGAGCACCCAGGGCTTGCCGGCGTCGTGTGCCGCCTTGGCCGCGCGGGGAATCGTCTGCTCGTAGATGGGGAAGAGCGTGCCCATGTTGAGATAGATGGCGCCGCCGCCGGCAACGAGCGCCTCGCCCTCGTCGGGCAGATAGACCATGGCGGCCGAACCGCCCACGGCGAGCTGCGCGTTGGCGACAAAGTCGATCGTCACCGTGTTGGTGATGGAGCCGGCCATCGGATTGGTGGCGCGAATCTCATCCACGGCCTTGACCATATGTTGCTTAAGCTGTTCCGAATCAATCACTGCACATGCCTCCTTGGCATAGAAAAGGGGCGCTGTGCATAGACAGCGCCCCTGTAAAGGCGGCATGCTCCCTACGCCAGCATTAACTGACAGGTTCAAAGGATTGGGCCCCATGCCCTCTCAGCCTTGTGGTTTGCACCGCCGGCACTCCCGCATCGAATCTGTTGTTCCCTATACTAACGCACCTGCCAAATAGGGACAGGTTTATTTTGGCAGGTCGTTACAATAGGTAGGACCGATACGAATGGGGACCTCATGATCAAACTTGTGCTGACCGATATGGACGATACGCTGATTCCAGCTGGGCATGACGGCGCCAGCGACTACGCCATCGAGGGCATTCATGCCATGCAGGCGGCGGGTCTGCACTTTGGCCCGGTTTCGGGTCGCCAGCCGTCCGCGATGGGCTGGATGTTCAAAAATCGTTCCGAGTGCTTCTCGACCGGGGCGTTCTGTAACGGCCAGGTGATGTTTGTCGACGGCGAAGTAGTCGCCTCGCGCGCAATCGACAACGATGCTCTGACACGTTTGGCCGACTATCTGGAGCAAGAGACCAACGATACATTTCTAAAAGTCTATAGCCTGGGCGATGACTTTTGGGGCAACGATGCCTATTGCGTGACGAGTGATCCCGAGCGCGTTCGTCGCGCCATGGAGTCGGGCGGCAACGCATGGCTCAAAGGCGAAGAGGCCCCGTGCCGTCCCGTCGTTGATGAAGTGCCGGTGTTCAAGGCGAATATCTGGAGTGCCCGTTCGCGTGAGGAGCTCGCGGAGCTACGCGAGCGCGTTGCCGTTGAGGTGCCGGAACTCTCGCTTGTGTTTCCCAACAACCGAGTGCGCCTGTTTGACATCCTTCCAGCAGGTTGGGACAAGGGTTGCGCTGCGCTGGAGTTGGCGCGCGCTTTGGACCTGACGCCCGATGAGGTGGCCGTATTTGGCGATTCCGATAACGATCTGCCCATGATCGATGCCGTTCCCAACTCCGTTGCAGTCGCCAATGCCAACGAGGCCGTCACGGCTGCCGCGCGCTGGCATATCGGCGCTGCGGTAGACGATGCGGTTGCCGGGGCTCTGCATCAGATTGCCGCCTGTGCCGCGACGGGGGAGATGCCGCCGTTTATGCGTCAGATGGATACGACGGGTTTCGACGTCACGAACGTCTAGGGAGAAAGCTATGAAGCTCCAACAGCTCAGGTATGTCGTCAAAGTTGCCGAATGCGGCAGCATTACCGAGGCCTCGCGCCGTCTCTTTGTGTCGCAGCCTTCGATTACCGCGTCGATTCGCGATCTCGAAAACGAGATGGGTGTGCACATCTTTGAGCGCACCAACAAGGGCGTCATTGTGTCCGAGGAAGGCGAGACCTTCTTGGGCTATGCGCGCCAGGTACTCGACCAGGCCGACCTGCTCGAGGGCAAGTACAAGGGCGCATCCGAGCAGGTGCCGCACTTTAGTGTGAGCTGCCAGCATTATTCCTTTGCCGTCAACGCGTTTGTCGACGTGATTCGCGAGTTCGATGCCGCGCGTTACGACTTCACCCTGCGCGAGGAGCAGACTCACGAGATTATCGAGGATGTCGCGCATATGAAAAGCGAACTGGGCATCCTGTACTTATCCGAGCATAACCGCGAGGTCATCGAGCGCATGCTGGTGGCCAACGAGCTCGTGTTCGAAGGACTCTTCTGCGCCACGCCGCATGTCTTCGTCTGCGCCGACCATCCGCTGGCGGACCGCTCCAGCGTGACGCTCGAGGATCTGGAAGACTACCCGTTCCTGTCCTACGAGCAGGGCAGCTACAACTCGTTTTACTATTCCGAGGAGCTGACCTCGACGTTCGAGCGTCGCAAAAATATCCGCGTGCGCGACCGTGCGACGTTGTTCAATTTGGCCATGGGCCTCAACGGCTACACGGTATGCTCGGGCGTGATCAGCCACGAGCTCAACGGCCCCGGCATTATCTCGATTCCGCTCGATGTGGATGAGTACATGGAGATCGGCATCATCACGCGCAAGAACACGACGCTTACGCGCTACGGTCAAGCCTATATCGACGCGATCCGTCAGCATATCTAGACTGCTGCGTCCTGTACAGGTCAAATCTCTTCATGGCAGTCCCAACTGATATAGGAAGCATCTATATCAAACTGTTATAAACGTATATTTTACGATGGCTATATGAGCGCTCATACTTTGTCCCAGTAAAGCAACCAATGCAAAGGGAGATATCTATGAGTGCTTTAACCACGCTGAACGCGCCGTTTCGCGCCGATATCGTCGGCAGCTTTCTTCGTCCACAGGCCGTAAAGGACGCCCGTGCCGCCTATGCTGCGGGCACACTCGACGCCGCCGGTCTTAAGGCCGTCGAGGATGAGGCCATTCGCGACCTGGTGGACAAGCAAAAGTCCGCTGGCCTGCAGGTGATTACCGATGGCGAGTTTCGCCGCAGTTACTGGCACCTCGACTTTATGTGGGGGCTCAACGGCATTGAACGCCGTACCTCGCGTACGGGCTATATGTTCCACGACGAGGAGACCACAGCCGACACCGCCGTGGTAACCGGCCCCATTAGCGGCGAGAACCATCCGTTCGTCGAGCACTTTAAATTTGTCAAGGCGCTCGAGGGGGAGGGCCAGGTCGCGCGGCAAACCATTCCGGCGCCGATCCAGACGTTCTCCGAAGTCACGCTCGACCGCTGCGACGGCCAGCAGGAGAGCCTGCGCGCTGTCTATAAGACCGATGAGGAACTTGCCGACGCCATCGCAGCCGCTTATCGCACGGTGATCGCCGACCTGTACGCAGCAGGCTGCCGCAACATCCAGTTTGATGACTGCACCTGGGGCATCTACTGCGACACCGATTTTGTCGCCAAAACCGGCATGAGCCCGGTCGACCTGCAAAAGGTAAGCGAGCTGGGCGTGGCGCTCAACAATGCCGCCATTGCGGACAAGCCCGACGATCTGGTCATCAACACGCATGTGTGCCGCGGCAACTACCACTCCACCTATGCCTTCGAGGGCGGCTATGACCCCATCGCGCCGTACCTGTTCGCAAACGAGGATGTCGATGCATTTTACCTGGAGTTCGATACGCCGCGCGCCGGCGGTTTTGATCCGCTCAAGTACGTTGCCCCGGGCAAGAAGGTCGTGCTGGGCTTGGTAACCACCAAGGCGGCAGAGCTCGAGAACGAGGATGTTATCGTCGAGCGCATCCGTGAAGCCGCAAAGTACGTGCCGCTCGAGAACCTGTATCTGTCGCCTCAGTGCGGCTTTGCCAGCTGCGAGATTGGCAACAAGCTGACCGAGGATGAGCAATGGGCAAAGATCGCGCTGGTCAAGCGCATTGCCGAGCGCGTTTGGAAATAGCGCTAGTGTTTGCAGGCGCCGGCGCGTGCGAGGCATAGTGTATCGCGTACAATGGTTCGGATCGTATCGTTCGGGCAGGTTATCCGATATGCCTGATCGCCCTTCCATTCGAAAGGACATCCATGTCCCAGTCCTCGACGCCCGCCGTCAGCGATGCCATCTACGACGCATCGTCGCTCGGCCGCCCGCGCATGTTCCTGCTCGGCCTACAGCACCTGTTTGCCATGTTTGGCGCCACCGTGCTGGTGCCCGTGCTCACCGGCCTCTCGGTATCGGCAACGCTTTTGTTTGCCGGCTTGGGCACGCTGCTGTTCCACTTCCTGTCGCGCGGTAAGGTGCCGGCATTTTTGGGCTCATCGTTTGCCTTTATTGCCGGTTATGCCGCAATCGCGCCCAACGGCGAGGCCGAGTTATTGCCTTACGCTTGTCTGGGCGTTGCCTGCGCCGGATTGCTCTACCCGGTGCTGGCGGCGCTCTTCCGTGCGTTTGGTGCCAAGCGCGTCATGCGCTTCTTCCCGCCGGTGGTGACGGGCCCCATCGTCATTTCCATCGGTCTGATTCTGGCAAGCTCTGCTATCGCCAACTGTCAGACCAATTGGCTTGTTGCCGTTGTCGCCGTGGCAGTGATCGTCATCTGCAACATCTGGGGCCGCGGCATGGTCAAGATTGTGCCGATCCTGCTGGGCGTTGCGGTGAGCTATGCCGTTGCGACTGCGCTGGGCGAGGTCGACTTTTCTGGCGTCGCAGCCGCTCCCTGGGTTGGTTTGCCCATCGTGTGGGATAACACCGTGTTTTCGCTCTTTGGGCCGCAGTTCGATAGCGGTCTTGCCACGACGGCCATCATCACCATCATGCCGCTGGCCTTTGCGACCATGATCGAGCATATCGGTGACATCTCCGCTATCGGCTCCACTTGCGAGCGTAACTACATCGCCGACCCCGGCCTGCACCGCACGCTGCTCGGTGATGGTCTTGCCACGATTCTGGCTTCGCTCTTTGGCGCTCCGGCCAACACCACGTATGGCGAGAACACCGGCGTGCTTGCCCTGACGCGTGTGTTCGACCCGCGCGTGATTCGCATTGCCGCGTGCTGTGCCATCGTGCTTTCGTTCTGCCCCAAGTTCGCTGCCGTAATCGCCGCCATGCCGGCATGCGTTATCGGCGGCGTGTCGCTCGTGCTCTATGGCATGATCAGTGCCGTGGGCGTACGCAACCTCATCGAGAACCAGGTCGATTTCCAGAACAACCGCAACGTGCTTGTGGCCGCTCTGGTACTCGTGCTATCGCTCGGCATTGCCTATAGCACCGCCGGTGCCATCGTGCTGGAGCTGGGCGGCGTGACGATTTCGCTTTCCGGCCTTGCCGTGGGCTCGCTGGTGGGTATCGTGCTCAACGCGATTCTGCCGGGTAATGATTTTGAGTTTGATGTCTCCGAGCTCGAGGAGGCTGCTGAGTTGTAGTTGCGTTCAGCTAAAACAAAATAAATGGCGCCCATGCGTATGTACGCGTGGGCGCCATTTTTAATGCGTCAGTATCCAGTGGATGCCGCGGGCCATGCGCAAGTCGGTTTGGGTAAAGTGATTGCCGGGGTTGAGTTCCATCGTTGTTGGGATGCCGCGCTCGACGAGCAACGCTTCCATCGCGCGTGTGTCGTCGAGTACATGCCGCATCATGCGGTTGGGCGTCTTGGTTTCCTTTTTGCCGAGTGACAGGTAGACGGCTTGCGGGCTGCCGGCAAAAGGGGCCGTGCTGGCACGGTCGACAAAGTCGGGAAACCATAGCGACCCCGATGCGCTCGCGGCGCGGTCAAAGGCGTCGGTTTGCCAGAGGGACCAGAGTGCGAAGAGGCCCGCGAGCGAGTAACCGGCAATGCCGCGCCAGGTGGGCGGCTGAGGAAGCGACGACTCGACCTGGGGGATTATCTGATTCAGCAGCTCATCAAGAAAATCGGCAGCTTGGCCGCCGAAAGGCTCGGCATCGCGTACGGTCCCGTCGCATGCCCAGGGGCTCAGCTCGCGATTCCAATCGAGCCCGCCAATGGTGACGAGGGCGAATGGCGGACAGTCGAGCTCTCGGCAACACTTATAAACCTCGCTGCCGTCGCCCACGACCACAGGAAGGTAGATGACAGGCGCGCTTTCCGTATGATTCGAATAAACGGTTATCTGCTTTTGATGCGCTTCCATGACGGGCTTCTCTCAGTGTTGTGATATCGGCAGCCCCAATTGTCGCACGCCAGCGTATGCCGGTTGGGCTAGACCAAAGACAATCTCGTGCATCCCCTGCGGACGCATATGGAAAACGCCACCGCCGGAGGGGAGCTCGGCGGTGGCGTTGTTAAACGGTGCTGGGGCTCGGGGCCTTCGCGGGAGCTGCCATGTGCGCAGAGGCGTCTAAGAACGCTTACGGCTCGCCATGGTGCCTGCGGCGATAGCGGCTGTTCCCGCAAGGACGGTTGCCACGATGGCCGCACCCGAGGTGTCGCCGGTTGCCGCGAGCACGCCGGTAGTCTTGGCTTTCGTGGTTGAAGCCGCAACGGCCTTGGTCGGCTTTGAGCCCTCAGGCTTGGGGTTCTGCCTGGACTCCGCGGGCTTGCTTTCTGCGGGCTTGGTCTCGTCGGGCTTGGGGTCTTCCGGCTTGGCTACCTCGGGAGGTGCGATGGTCGTACTTTTGGCGACTGCTTTGATATAGAGGGAGTCGACCGTGGCGTCGCCCGTGCCGATGGCTTGGCCTGCCTCGTAGATGCCGTCACGGAGCTTGCGATAGTCAATGACCTTGCCGCCTTCGGGCGTCTGGATGGCGGCGTTCTCAATCTTGATGGTGCCGATTGTCTTGCCGTCAGCGCTCATGGCACGGGCGAAGATTGCCGCTGTATCTCCTTCGGCCGTTACCTTGCTGCGGATGATCGAGATGACTGCGGGTGTGACGCCCTCGCTGGTCTGGGCGATGATGCCGATGTTCTCGCCTTGGGGTTCGCGCCTCGTCTCGCCATCTTGGTTTTCGCTGTAGGGGATGGGGCCGTCGCCGTTCTCGACATAGCGGGCTATGGCCTTGACAACGGAGTCGCTGATGTAGATGTGGCCGCCCTTCTCGTTGGGTCGATCGTTTCTGGTGGAGAATGCAGCCGAAACCTCGCCTTCCGCAAACGCGTCCACGGTGGAGCCGTTCTTGACGACGATGTCGTCCTGGTAGGTGAAGAGGGCGTTGGCGCCACCGTATCTGCCTTTACTTGCACGGACCGTCACGTTTGCATGATCGAGGGTGATGCCCTTGTGGGCATAGACGCCATATTCAACACCGTTTACGTTGAGGGAGGCGTTTGTGGCTGCGAGGCTGCCCTTGGCCTCGACGGCAGCGTCTTTCTCGGAGCTTGCCTCGACCGTCCCGCCACCCTTGATGGTGAGGTTCTTGTCGGCTCCAATACCCTTGTCCTTGGTAGCCCTGGCGGTGACGGCTCCGCTGTCGTCAATCGTGATATTGCCGTTTGCCCTGATGCCATCCGATGCACCCGTGGCGTTGACGTTGCCCGAACCTTTGATAGCGAGATCACCTCCGGCATTGATGGCATCAAACCCAGTGCTCGTGGCGTTGACGGATCCGGCTCCGTCGATGTTGATATTACCCGTGGAGAGGATAGCGTCCTCAGTAGATGTCACGCTGAGCGTGCCGCCCTCGTCGCCTTGGATATTGAGCTCGGCATTCTCGTTAGTGCCATGAGAAACGTTGATGCTTTCGATCCATTCGGCGGTGACGATGTTGGTTCCCGAGTAATTCACGTTGAGCTTGCCTGCGGCCTGGATCTCGCCGCCGTTATAGTTGTTGAGCTTCAAGTCGTCGGCGCCGTCCCACGACCAGGTACCGGCCTCGTCGCTCGCCGCGGTGTTGTACTTGTTGCCGCCGACCTTGACCCATTCCGCTGCGAGCGAGACGCTCGGCATGAGCAGCGAGCTCACCGTGAGCGCGCACACGGCGCCCGCGACGATGCGGCGCGTCACGCGGCGCCAGCTGCCGTGCGCGAGTCCTATGCGACGGCGAACGTCGGGTTCGGCAACATGGGTTCCGGCGGTAGTGTCATTGCGTTTGGGGGTCGTGAACAAGGCTGCCATGGTTGCTCCCGTTCTCATAGGGCCTATACGACTAGATTCAGCGTATCTGCTGGATGTTGCCGGCGGTAGTGCCGTTTGGAGGGCAAAATGGCCAAAATGGGGGAGAAATAGGCCGCACGCCGGCGCAGGGACCGGCGCTAAAAGAAAAGCGCGGGGCCGCATGGCGACTCCGCGCTTTATTGTTCAGCTTTTGCAGCCTTGCCCTTACGCTACGAAGAAGTAGACGAGGAAGGCAAGGGCCGCGATCCACCCGTCCCGTGCGAAAAAGTGTTTACGAGCGCTTGCGGCTCACCACGGCGCCCGCGGCGATGGCGGCTGTTCCTGCAAGGGCGGTTGCCACGATGGCCGCACCCGAGGTGTCGCCGGTTGCCGCGAGCTTGCCGGTGGTCTTGGCTCCCGTGGCTGCAACTGCAACGGTCTTGGTCGTCTTCGTGCCCTCGGACTTGGAACCCTCAGGCTTGGTCTCGCCGGGCTTCTCCTCGGGTTTGATCTCCTCGGGAGGCACGATGACCGTGCTCTTGGAGACAGCGGCGTCATAGGGGGAGTCGATCGTGGCGTCGCCCGTGCCGATGGTTTGACCTGCCTCGTAGGAGATGCTGGGGCCGTACTCTTCCTCGTTGTAATAGTTAATGATCTTGCCGCCTGCGGGCGTCTGGATGGGAGCGCCTTCGATCTTGATGGTGCCGATCGCCTTGCCATCCTCGCTTATGGCAAGAGCGAAGATTGCCGCCGTGTCTCCCTCGGCCGTGAGCTTGCTGCGGACGATCGAGATACTCGCGGGCGTGATGCCCTCGTAGGTCTGGGCGAAGATACCGATGTTCAGACCCCTAGGCTCAGGGATGACCCCGCCGCTTTGGTCGTTGCTGTAGTGATCGGGGCCATCGCCACCGGTCTCGACATAGCGGGCTATAGCCTTAACAACGGAGTCGCTGATATAGATGTGGCCGCCAGCGACGTTTGGCTGGTGGTTTCTGGTAGAGATTGCAACCGAGAATTTGCCTTCCGCGAACGCGTCCACGATGGAACCATTCTTGATGACGATGTCGTCCCCGTCAGTGATGAGGGCGATGGCCTGGCTGCCGCTCGCGCTTGTGCGGACCGTCACGGTCGCGTGATCGAGCGTAACGCCCTTGTAGGCATAGACACCATATTCAACACCGCTTGCGTCAAGGGAGGCGTTCGTGACCGCGAGACTGCCCTCAGTGTCGACGGCAAGATCTCCCTCGGAGTTCGTCTTGACCTGGCTGCCGCCTGAGATGTTGATGCCGTCTTCAGCCCAAATCGCCGCTTCTTCTATCGAGCTTGCTTCTACCTTGCCACCGCCTTTGATGATGAGGTCACTGCCCGCGGCGATGCCATAGCCTTCGCCTCCTTTAGCGATCACGGTGCCAGAGGAATCGATGGTGGTCTTGCCCTTGGATTGGATGCCTTCGGTACCGCCCGTTGCATTCACGGTGCCCGAGCCCGTGATAGAGAGGTCGCCCTTTGCCTCAATTCCGTCGGAAGTAGTGCTTGTGGTGTTCACGGTGCCTGGGCCAGAAATGGAGAGGTCGCCTGTGGATTTAATTGCATCGGCCTCGGCTGTCACATTGAGCTCATCCGTGCTATTCGAGCTCGTTATGTTCAACTCTGCTTTCTGGCTAGTGCCATCCTGCGTCTTGATGGCGGCTCCGGTGTAATCGGGCTCGGTTTTCACGGTGTTCTTGCCCTCGTAGGCAATGTTGAGCTTGCCCGCAGCCTGGATTGCACCGCCGTTATAGCCGTTGAGCTTCATGTCGTCGGCGCCGTCCCAGGCCCAGGTGCCGGCGGCGTCTCCCGCGGGCCCCGCGGCCGCTTCGTGGCGGACGCCGCCGACGTCCACCCACTCCGCCGCGAGCGAGACGCTCGGCATGAGCAGCGAGCTCACCGTAAGCGCGCATACGGCGCCTACAACGATGCGGCGTGTCACGCGGCGCCAGCTTCCGTGTGCGAGCAGCGTGCGACGGCGCACGTCGGGCTCGACAAAATGGGCTCCAGAGGTTTTGTCATTGCGCTTGGGGGTCGTGAACAAGGCGGCCATGGTTACTCCCATCCTCATAGGGCCTATGCGATTAAGCCCAGCATATCTGCAGGATGTAGCCGGCGGTAGTGCCGTTTGGAGGGCAAAATGTCCAAAACTTGGGAAGCAATACATCGCGCGTCCGTGCGTAGCCTGGCTTTAAAAGAAAAGCGCGGAGCCGCTCGATGCGACTCCGCGCTTTGGTGTTCTGCTTTGGCAGCTTTGCCGCTACGCTACGAAGAAGTAGACGAGGAAGGCGAGGGCTGCGATCCACATGAGCGGCTTGATCTTGGAAGCCTCGCCCTTAAAGAGCGCGACGACCACGTAGGCGATAAAGCCCAGGCCAATGCCGGCAGAGATGGAGTAGGTGAAGGGCACGCCGGCGACAATCATGAACGCCGGGAAACCCTGCGACACGTCGGACCAGTCGATCTCGGAGGCCTCACTCATCATGAGGTAGCCGACGTAGACCAGAGCACCGCAGGTGGCGGCGCTGGAAACGATGGTGACGATGGGGGAGAAGAACGCGGCGAGAATGAACAGCACGCCGGTGGTGACGGAGGTGAGGCCCGTGCGGCCACCGTCGGCAGCGCCAGAGGTGGACTCGACGAAGGTGGTGATGGAGGAGACGCCCATGAAACCGCCCACAGCAGCGGCGGCGGAGTCGACGATCAGGATCTCCTTGATATTCTCGACGTTGCCGTCGTCGGTGAGGAACTCGCCCTGCTTGGCCACGGCCATCGCGGTGCCCATGGTGTCGAAGAAGTCGCTCATGAGCAGCGAGAACGAGATGACGAGGAGCGCGGGGTCGGTAAGGACCTTGACGATGGCGGGCACGCCGCCGGCGTCGGCGATGGGGCCACCGATGCTCGAGAAGTCGAGCGGGGCGATGATACCGGTCGGAGCCTGGGTCACACCTAGGGGGATACCGGCGATGACGGCGACGACGATGCCGATGAGCAGCGAGCCGGGGACGTTGCGGCAGGCGAGGGCGACCGTCACCAGGATGGAGATGATGCCGACGATGAAGGTGGGGGAGGTGATGTCGCCCAGACCGACGAGTGTACCGGCGCCAGCGGTGATAATGCCGGCATCGCACAGGCCAATCATGGCGATGAACAGGCCCAGACCCACCGAGATGGCGTGACGCAGGACAACCGGGATGGCGTCCATGATGGCCTCGCGCAGGCCACAAAGCACGAGCAGCAAGATGACGATACCCTCGAGGAAGATGACGCTCATGGCCACGTGCCAGTCACCGCCGCAGACGGTGGTGGTGATTCCGGCGATCATCGCGTTGACGCCTAAGCCCGACGCGCAGGCGAGCGGGCGGTTGGCGAAGATGCCCATGCAGATGGTCATGATGCCGGCGCCCAGGCAGGTGGCGCAGGCGAGCGCTCCCGCATCGATGCCAGCGCCCGAGAGCACCGCGGGGTTGACGGCGATGATGTAGGCCATCGCCAGGAATGTTGTCAGGCCAGCGCGAAGTTCGGTCCCGATTGTGGACTTGCGCTCGCTGACGTGAAATAGTTCGTCCATGCATACCCTTTCCTTGTTCGGCCCCGAGTTTAGGCCGATTGACACGAACTCACCCACTATAGCCCCTTTACGACGCTGTTGTTCCTCGCATGTTGATGTTCGGCGCTTTGTAGCAGACGGACGGTATTTTTCGCATGAAAATGTGTGGGTACCGTATACTTAAGCAGTTACAACGACCCCTATGGAGGAACGTATGATTAAAGAGCTCTGCCACGACGAGGCTGTTCTGTCCCAGCGTTGCGAGGTCGCGACCGTCGAGGACGAGTCGGTGGCACAGGACCTGATCGATACCATCAAGTCGCTCGACGATGCCGGCTGCCTTGCCGCCAACCAGATCGGCGTCACCAAGAAGGTCTGCGTCTACCTGGACGATGCCGGCGAGCCCCATGTGCTCTACAACCCCCGTCTGGTGTTTGGCCTGGGCGCCAGCAAGATGGAGGAGAGCTGCCTGACGCACGAGGAGGTCACCAAGTCCACGCGCTACATCAAGTGCAAGGTCGCTTATGACGTGATCGCCGACGGCAAGATGCGCGAGCGCAAGCAGGACTTCGTCGGCTTCGAGGCGCAAATGGTCCAGCATATGATCGACCACTGTCTCGGCAAGTTGGTCTAAGGGGATCAAAGCACCGCACCTTGCCGCTCAATCGTCGCTTGCGTACCGTTAGTACGCGGCGCTCCTCTTTCGTGGCAATCTGCGGCACTTTGACCCCTTAGACGACCTGCGGGGTTAACTTGGTTGAGTTTATCCAGCTTGAATAGTCCGGACATGACATTGTTGTCATGTCCGGGCTTTTTTGTTTAGCGCCCCTTTGTTTGGAGACAATGAAATTAGCAAGAACGTAAAGCTAGGAGGCGCTATGTGTACGAGCATTCGATTTACCGATAATTCTGGTCACATGTATCTGGGCCGCAATCTCGACTGGAGCTTTGACTACGGCCAACAGGTTCGCGTGATGCCGCGCGGGTTTAACATTCCGTATTCGTTTATCGACGACGCGACAGCGGCACACGCGGTGATCGGTATGTGCATCGATTACAAGAACTACCCTATGTTCTTCGATTGCGGCAACGATGCGGGCCTCGCCGTGGCGGGTCTCAATTTCCCGGGTTATGCCGAGTATGCCGAGGGGCCGGTTGATGGAAAGACCAATATCGCGGCCTATGAGTTTCCCCTGTGGGTGGCAGCGACGTTCTCGACGGTCGATGAGGTCGAGGCCGCGCTGCGCGACACGGTGATTGTTGCCAAATCTGCCGGAGAGGGGCTGGGTGTGTCGCTGCTCCATTGGATTATCGGCGACAGCCAGCGTAGCATCGTGGTCGAGATGATGGCTGACGGCCTGCATGTATACGACGATCCGGTCGACACCCTTGCCAACCAGCCGACCTTCCCGTGGCACATGGAAAACCTCCGCACCTATATCACCGCCACAAGCGATTTTCCGCAGACGGCGACATGGCGTGGCGCCGAGCTCAAGCCCTATGGCGCGGGTGCCGGCATGCGCGGCATTCCGGGCGATTGCTATTCGCCGAGCCGTTTTGTAAAGGCGGCGTACCTCAATGCCAATTACCCGCAAAAGGAGAGCGAGACCGAAAACGTCGTCCGCATGTTCCGCTCGCTCGAGGGCGTGGTGATGATCGAGGGGGCGTCCAGGATGGGCGATGGCAAGTTCGAGAAGACTATCTATACCGGATGCTTTAGCGCGCGCACGGGCAATTATTACTACGCGATGTATGGGGATCCGTCGATTCGCTACGTGAGCCTGATGGATGCCGAGGGCGCAAGCCCCGATAGGCTCGTGGTTCCCGAGCCGCGTCGTTCGTAGCCGTTAGCTTTACTTCAATGCAAAGCGGCCCTGCGTCTCTCGTGAGGTGCAGGGCCGCTGTCGTTGATTTATGACGTCGCTAGAAGTTGGCGTCGTTGAGCTGGGTGCTCTCGAGTCCGTCGAGTTGCTGTTGCTCGGGTGTATCGGCGACGCTCTCGAGCAGCTCGGTGGGATCGACGTTCATGCTCTTGCCGGCCTCGTTGCCGTTGACCAGGTCGTCCGAGAAGATGTCGACTTCCATTTCCTCGGCCTCTTCGATCTGAACCTCGAGCGGCACCTGGGTGCGCACGAGCTTAACGGCCGGGCGCATGCGGGCAAACAGCGGCACGTACTCGATGATGATGGCCGAGTTCTCGAGGCCATACCAACGTGCCGGGCTTCCGCAGGCGCGGCGGACGGCGTACTTGATGGCCATGACGCGATGGTCGTTGCGGTTGATGTCCGTTTCGGGGGCAAGCATCTTGCGCAGCATGCAAAAACGGAAGTCGCCCACGTTGCCGCGTGTCTTGTAGATGGAGTAGGTGTGATGCTGCGGTGGCAACTCACCCGATGCCATCAGGTCGCCAACGATCTGGCGCAGGTAGGCGTTGATGCGCTGATTGACCTTAAAGCCCAGGTCCAAGCGCACGCGGAACAGGAAGTCTGTGCCAAAGGTCTCAACGGAATACTCGTGCGTATAGGGCTCGTCGGTAACGTGCACGTTGATGAACCAATAAGCCTTAGCGCGCTTGGGATGTTTGTCCAGGATGGAATAGAGCACGTCGCGGTCGAGTGTGAGCGGATCGGGGCTGTTGGTGAGGAATACCAGATTGTCGGCGAGCACGGGGTAGGTTTCGTCGTTGCGCAGGCGGTTGAGCTGATCGATGTACTTGGAGACGGGCAGCAGAATCGTCTGCGTGCGCTCGATGGCGGTGCCGCGACGCCACACATACATAAGGCCAAACAGCAGCGCGGCCAGGAAGATCATGACGTAGCCGCCGTCAAAGAACATGGTGAGGCACGAAGCGAAGAAGCACAGCTCAATGGCACCAAAGAGCAGGGCGAAGACGCAGGCGCCCAGCTTGTGTTTGAGAATGCCGGCGATATAGCTCGTCAAAAGCGTCGTGGTCATGAGCATGGTCACGGTAATGGCGAGGCCATAGGCGCTCTCCATGCGCTCGGAGTTTTGGAACAGCAGCACGATGAAGATGCAGCCGACCCACATGATGTTGTTGACGAGCGGAATGTAGAGCTGGCCCTTGGTGTCGCTGGGGTAGTGGATGCGCAGATGCGGCATAAGGTTGAGACGGGTTGCCTCGGATACCAGCGAGAACGAGCCGGTGATGAGCGCCTGCGAGGCGATGATGGCCGCCACGGCCGAAAGCACGATGGCAAAGGGGCGCAGGGGCTCGGGGAGCATCATGTAGAACGGGTTGACGATGTCCATCGCGAGCATCTGGGGATTGGAATTGTTGGCAAGCAGCCAAGCGCCTTGACCCAGATAGTTAAGGATGAGGGCCGCCTTTACGAACGGCCAGGATGCGTAAATGTTAGCCTTGCCCACGTGACCCATGTCCGAGTAGAGGGCCTCGGCGCCGGTCGTCGACAGAAAGACAAAGCCGAGCACCATGATGCCCGAGTGGTTGATGGGCGAGAACAGGAACATGATGCCGCGGATGGGGTTGAGCGCGCGCAAGATGGACGGGTTGCCGAGCATGTTGAACAGGCCGGCGCCTGCCAGGAACAGGAACCACAGTGTCATGAGCGGGCCGAACAGCTTGCCGATCGACGAGGTACCGGCGCGCTGCATGGCAAATAGGCCGCAGATAATGATGATGGTAATAATGATGACGTTGGTTTGCCCGTCACCCAATAGCGCGTGGCCCCACTCGATAGTGCGCAGGCCCTCAATGGCCGTGGTAACCGTGACGGCGGGGGTGAGGATGCCGTCGGCGAGCAGCGCCGCGCCGCCGATCATGGCGGGAAGAATCAGCCAAGGCGCCACTTTGCGCACCAAGCTAAACAGGGCGAAGATGCCGCCCTCGTTATGGTTGTCGGCCTTCATGGCGATTACCACGTACTTGACCGTGGTCACGAGTGTCATGGTCCAGATGACGAGTGAGAGCGCGCCCAAGATCATGTCCTCGCTGACGGTACCGATGCCGCCGTTGTTGGCGACGATTGATTTCATGGTATACATGGGGCTCGTGCCGATGTCGCCGTATACGACGCCGAGCGTTACGAGTAGCATGCCAGCGGAGAGGGGAATGGCTCCATGTCCGCCTTGACTACGCTGGTCTTGGAGGCTTGCCTCCAGCTTGTTGTGTGCCACGTGGACTCCCTTGGACATCTGGCCTCTGCCACGAGCAGCAGACCTTTATGCCATCTTTATACATATAAGAGCAGTTTGGCACATCGGGGTGTTTTAGACAATAATCCCCATCTGGGGATTATTCATATACGCAGGTAGTATTTCAGAGCAGGGGCTATTAAGCACGTGCTGTCTGGGCGATGCCAGCCTTGGTGTTTGCGCGTTTGCCGGCGAGTTCGCAAAAAATCGCGCCGCCGATGATAAGCACGGCGCCCATCAGACGGACCGGTGTTATGGCTTCGCCCAAAAGGACGTCCGAGAACACGACCGCCGAAAGCGGCTCGAGGTAGCCGACGACGGCGACGGTCTGGACGGGCAGTTTGGCGACGGCGCTAAAGTAGAGCAGGCAGCCGATGCCGGTGTTGACGACGCCAAGCATGACGACGGCGCGCCAATCAATACTGGCGGCGACGCCGGCGGACAGGAATGAGGGGGCGCCCTGCGTGAGGAGCGTAAGGACCAGCGCGGTCACAAAGGCGGCGCTCACCTGGAGCGTGGAGTTCTCGAGACCTTTGATATGTGGCGCTCCCTTGCTGGCAATGACCATCAACGCGTAGCAGAAGGCCGAGGCGATGCCGCACACGATGCCCGCGATGGGCATATTGCCGCCGAGGCCTTGGGCCGCGATGAGGAAGGCGCCGCAGGCGACGGCGATAAACCCGGCGATTTTGCCGCCGGTCAGCTTTTCGCCAAAGATGAGCGGGGAGAGCGCCATAACGATGATGGGGCCGCAGTAGTACAGCAGCGAGGATATGCCGACGCCGATCGTCTGGTAGGCGCGGAACAGAAAAATCCAGCTGGCGCCCAGCGCGGCTCCCGAGAGGAGAAGGGCTGCGGCTTCGCGGGGGCGAGATGGCGCCTGCAACTTATGGCGTTGGGTGATGGCGAGGACGGCGACAAGCGAGAGGGTGCCCAAAAACGTGCGCAGGAGCACGATATCGGAGCTCGGCAGCGCGATGGCAGCGGCGATGATGCCGTTGGAGCCAAACAATAGCAATGCTGCTAGATACGTAAACAGTCCGTTGTTCATGCGCTGACATCCCCTCTATATCCGAGCATGTTCACTATGGGTGAACTGGCTTTAGAAGAAAAGCGAATATAATGCATGGCAAACATGACAAAAACTCACGCAAAGGTGGAGGCGTGCCGTGGAGACCAATATCCAAAAGATGCAAGTGCTGCTCGAGACGGTGCGTGCCGGCAGCTTTACGCGTGCTGCAGAGCGGTTGAGCTATTCGCAGTCGGGCGTGAGCCGCATGGTGGGCGACCTTGAGGCAGACTGGGGTTTTAAGGTGCTTGACCGCAGCCGCGAGGGCGTGGTGCTTTCTGCCGACGGGCGGCAGGTCATGCCGGCAGTCGAGGCGTTATGCGAAGAGTTCGGCCGCCTGCAGCGACGCGTGGACGAGATGCGAGGGCTCATGCGTGGCAAGATCTGTATCGGTACGTTTTCGAGTGTGGCGACCCATGTACTGCCGCCGGTGATCGCGCGGTTTCGCGCCGATCATCCGGACGTCGATTATGAGTTGCTGATGGGCGATTACTCCGAGATTGAGCAATGGGTGGCGGAAGGCCGCTGCGACCTGGGCTTTATTCCGCGCGAGCCACGCGGCGCCGGCATGGCGTCGCGGCCGTTGGTACAAGACGAGCTGATGGCCGTGGTGCCAGCGGGCTCCTCGCTTGCCACCGCGGAGGTCGTTTCCCTTGCCGATTTGGCCAACGAGCAGTTTATTCTGCTGGAACGCGGTAGCGACGACGAGATTACGCCGCTGTTCCGTCGGGCGGGGCTGACGGTGCGCTCCAAGCTGTCGACCTGGGATGACTATGCGATTATGGCCATGGTCGAGGACGGCCTGGGCGTGAGCATTCTTCCCGCGCTCATCTTGCGCCGCTGCCAGTTCGATGTTGCCGTGCGCCCGCTCGAGGGACATCCTCATCGGCAGATCAACGCCATATACCGCACCGCCGACGTTTCGCTCGCGGCGGCTCGTTTCCTCGAATATCTCTAAAAGCGCGTGCCCGTTGTCCACCTCGGGACGATTCTCGGGGTTCGGTACATTTTCTTGTGAAATTGAACTTCCAGATAATGCGCCGCGCTATACTGCTTGCTAAATTGAACCTTGGTTCAATTCGTGTTCTATAAATTGAACTTTGCCGGCAAGGAGGTTCCTGTGGCCCAAGAGACGTTTAGCGATCGCCTGCGACAGACCATGTCCGATCGAGACGTTCGCCAGTCGGACGTAATCCGCGCATCGGAGATGCTCGGCAAAAAACTCGGCAAGAGTCAGATGAGCCAATATGTGAGTGGCAAGACGATTCCGCGGCGCGATGTGGCAGAGCTGCTCGCCTGCATTTTGGAGGTCGATGTTTCCTGGCTGCTTGCCGGTGACGCCGATCAAGGCGAGACATCATCGCCTCGCAACGATTCCAAGCCCGAACCCCATCCCTCAGCTCAAATTCCAAGGAGCACCACCATGCGTACTTTTTCTAAATCCACCAAGCTTGATAACGTCCTGTATGACGTGCGCGGTCCCGTCGTCGACGAGGCTGCCCGCATGGAGGACGAGGGCGAGCGCATCCTCAAGCTCAATATCGGCAATCCGGCGCCCTTCGGTTTCCGCACGCCCGATGAGGTCATCAAGGACATGCGCCAGCAGCTGCCCGACTGCGAAGGCTATTCCAACTCGCGTGGCCTGTTCTCCGCGCGCAAGGCGATCATGCAGTATTCGCAGATTAAGGGCCTGCCCAACGTTCAGATGGAGCATATCTACACGGGCAACGGCGTGTCCGAGCTCATTCAGCTTTCGATGAACGCGCTGCTCGACAATGGTGACGAGATTCTGATCCCCAGCCCCGACTATCCGCTCTGGACGGCGTGCGCAACCCTTGCTGGCGGTCATCCCGTACATTATCTGTGCGATGAGCAGGCGGATTGGTATCCCGACCTGGAGGATATGGAGTCCAAGATTACGAGCGCGACCAAAGCCCTCGTCATCATCAACCCCAACAACCCCACGGGTTCTGTCTATCCGCGCGAGGTGCTCGAGGGCATCGTCGAGATTGCACGCAGGCATCAGCTGATGATCTTTGCCGATGAGATCTACGACCGCCTGTGCATGGACGGCTACGAGCACGTCTCGATTGCCTCGCTCGCCCCCGACCTGCCCTGCGTCACCTTTAGCGGCCTTTCCAAGTCGCACATGATCGCGGGCTATCGTATTGGCTGGATGGTGCTTTCGGGCAACCAGCGCTGCATGAGCGACTTCATCATGGGCGTCAACATGCTCTCGAACATGCGCCTGTGCTCCAACGTGCCGGCTCAGTCGATCGTTCAGACGGCACTCGGTGGCCATCAGTCGGTCAACGACTACATCCGTCCCGGCGGCCGTGTCTACGAGCAGCGCAACTTTGTGTATGAGGCGCTCAATAAGATCGACGGCATCTCGGTGGTCAAGCCGCGTGCGGCGTTCTACATCTTCCCCAAGATGGATGTTAAAAAGTTCAACATCACCGATGACGAGCAATTCGCCCTTGACCTGCTGCACGAGAAGAAGATCCTGATCACGCGCGGCGGCGGCTTTAACTGGGCTGAGCCCGACCACTTCCGTATCGTGTACCTGCCGCGCATGGAAGTACTCAAAGAGTCCCTCGAAGACCTCGCCGACTTCTTTGACCATTACCGTCAGGCGTAGGGGATTAGGTATCTGCCGCCGCAAGAATCGAGGCGTCGCAGGATAGACATACGACAGCGAGCGAGCCGCATTTGCGCCAAGGTGACGTGAAATGAGAGGGCGCTGACCTTCTGGTCGCGCCCTCGAAATTGAACGTCAGATTGGCGTGAATGCGGCTCGCGCAGCGTCAAGCGGTCCGCCGTTCGGTAGAACGGCGGAACTAAATAACGACGCCGTTGCAGTGGTCGATTTCGTGCTGGATGATCTCGGCGGTGTAGCCCGAGAAGTTTTTGATGCGGTGGACGAAGTTCTCGTCCAAATACTCCACCTTAATGCGGCGATAGCGGGTACAGGGACGCTCGCCGATCAGCGAGAGGCATCCTTCGCTCGTCTGATAGGCATTGACCTGCTCAAGAATTTGAGGGTTGTACATCAGGAGTGTCCTGTTGCCGTCCTTTACGCAGATGATGCGTTTGCGCACACCGATCATGTTGGCGGCGAGCCCCACGCACTCGTGCTCATGCTCGTGGAGTGTATCCAGGAGATCCTGCCCGGTCACGGCATCGTCGGGTCCCGCGTCTTCGGAAGGCAGGCGCAAAAAGAACTCGGATTTCATGATGGGCTTAATCATGGCGGGCTCCTCATGTCTTATGCTTTCGTGGACTTTTAATAATAGCGCGGAAGGAAAGCTGCGCGTCCGCGTTACAATCTTTCAACGTTGGACCATGTTGCCAGATTCGTCGTGTACGGCGTCTGGCGTAAGTCTAGGGCTCATTTTTCGCCCTGGACTGTTCCTCTGGGGCGATGCGACTGTCGTTCCAAGAGGAAGGAAATGCATGGGGAGCAAATCTCAGCAACAAGTCCAAGCAACGCCATCGGCCACTGCGGCGATTCTCGTCGTTATGTATATTGCGGCCTTTGTTGCCGCGTTTAACGAGAACATCATTAACGTGGCGTTGCACGACATTATGGCGGCCTTTTCGGTGAGTGCCACCACGGCGCAGTGGCTCGTCTCGGGCTACATGATTGTGACGTCGATCTTTACGGCCATCATGGCCTTCCTGTCCGGCCGTTTCTCGACGCGCAAGCTGTTGTTTTTCGCATGCGGATGTATGGCCGCCGGCGAAGTCCTGTGTCTGATCGCTCCGTCGTTTAGCGTTTTGCTGCCAAGCCGTATTTTGCAGGCTGCGGGATCGGGCATCTTGTTTCCGCTCATGATGAACGTGGTGCTGTCTTGCGCCCCGCGCGAGAAGCTTGGTCTGTATCTGAGTCTGGGCGGTGCCTGCATTACGCTAGGGCCGGCGTTTGGACCCGTGATCAGCGGTCTTATGTGCACGTTGTTTGGCTGGAGGGCGGTGTTCGTAGTGCCGCTGGTGGGCGGCGTTGTGGTCGCTGCGGCGGGCGTAAAGCATGTTCAGAATGTCGGGGAGCGCTCGAACACCACGCTCGATATTCTGTCGGTTGTTTTACTCGCCGCCGGCATTACGGCATTTGTGTATTCCGTAGGCGAGTTCTCGACCAATCTGATTGCCGGCATCGTGACGCTCTTCGCCGCCATGGTGCTGCTCGGCCTGTTTGCGGCCCGCCAGCTCAAGCTCGAGCATCCGGTGCTTAACGTACGTCCCATGGCGAGCGTTCGTTTTTGGCCTGCGTGCCTGCTTGTGGTGGTGTCGATGATGACGACGTTCTCGATGAGCGTTTTGTTGCCGCTCTATTTTGAGGGCGCATACGGCATGACCGCACTCGTTGCGGGCTTGCTCATTTTGCCGGCGATTGCCTGCAATGCCGTGACCTCGATTGTGGGCGGACGCGTGATGGACGCCCGTGGCGCATGGCCGCTGCTGCCGGTCGGCTTTGCCCTGATCGCCGTGGGGCAGACTGCCATCTCGATGACGGCCGCAAGCATGAACATCGGCGTCGTCGTGGCGCTGACCGTTGTGGTGTATGCCGGAGTCGGTTTGGTGCTGAGCCCCTCGCAAACAGCCGGCTTGGAGACGCTACCCGCCGCTGAGCATCCTCACGGAACGGCATTACTCAACACGTGGAACATGATCGCCGCATCGTTTGGCCCGTCGCTGTTTATCGGCCTGCTCTCGAGTTCTGCGGCGACTGCCGGCGCCGCTGGCGTTGCGACCGACGTTGCCCAGGCGATTGGATTTGCGACAGCCGTGCGTGTGGCGGCTGTAATTGCCTTGGTCGGATTTGTGGTATCGGTTGTGTACGCTCGCCGCGAGTCGCACATGTCGCATTAATGTGTGCACATAGATTCTGCAGCTAGATTAGCGGGCGACACCATAAACTAATGGACGTTTTGCCGAGAGGCATGAATGTTTTAAGCGCAAAGAGTGCGCGACGGGCCCCGCGAATGGGGCGATGATGCCCGAGAGGGCCAAGAAGGAGTCTCATGTCTGAGAACGAAGAGATCATGAACGAGACCGAGAACGAGACCATGGCTGCTGAGGTTGAGGCAGTCGAGACCGTGGAGACCGAAGCTGCCGAGGTTGAGGCTGCTGACGAGGTTTCCGCCGAGGAGGAGGCCGAGGTTGTCGAGGCCGCCGTTGATTACGATGACGAAGAGCTGATGGACAAGATGCAGAAGGCCGCCCGCCTGCTGCGTAGCCGTCGCTTTGCTATTTCCAAGGAGGAGGAGGCCAAGGCCGAGCGCATGGCGAACATCGAGCGCGCCATCAAGCTTCTTGACCTCAAGCCCAAGATGGAGCAGAAGGAAATGTCCGACCTGTTGGGCATGCGCCTCCGTGAGCTCGACGGCCTGATGGCCGAGGCCGAGGCTGCCGATCTGGTCGGCCGCATCGACGACGCCGAGGGCGATATGCGCAAGATCGTCGTCTTCGCTGCCGAGGATGCCGCTGAGGGCCTGGTCGAGCTTGCCAACAAGAAGGAGAAACTCCTGCCCGAGCTTTCTTACGAGGAGGCCACCGAGCTGATGGCCGCTCTCGATAAGGTTATCGCTCCGCTCGTCGCCATGGGCCTGGACGAGGACCGCGGTCCTCGCGGCGGCCGTGACGATCGCGGTGGCCGCGGCGGCGACCGCGGCGGTCGCGGCGGCTTTGGCGATCGCGGTGGCCGCGGCGGCGACCGTGGCGGTCGCGGCGGCGATCGCGGTGGCCGTGGCGGCTTTGGTGACCGTGGCGGCGACCGCGGTGGTCGCGGCGGCTTTGGCGGCAACCGTGGTGGCTATGGCGACCGCGGCGGCAACCGTGGCGGCTTTGGCGGCAACCGTGGTAACGACCGCGGCGGTCGCGGTGGCGATCGTGGCGGCCGCAATGGCGGCGGCTTCCGCGGCAATCGCTTCTAATTGGGTTACGCGGTTTTACCAAACCGCGTAACGGCTCGACGCTGCGCGCCCACCAGAGCGACAACTTGTCATTCAAAGAGGACGGCATGACCAGAAGGTCTATGCCGTCCTCTTTTCATGCCAATTTGTTCGCTCTGGTGGGCGCTCGCTGTCGGTACCAAAACATCGGCATCCCCAAGGGATCATTTGTACCAAAAAACGAGAGTGGATAATCTCCCGGTTTGAGCCCATATTCATGCTCAAGGTGGGAGATTATCCACTCTCGTTTCGTTTGTTGATTTCGATGCCTACATTTGTAGGAACAGTTCGTGGAGGCGGGTGTCTTCGTCGAGTTCGGGGTGGAAGGTTACGCCGAGCTGGTTGCCCTGGCGGGCGGCGACGATGCGCTCGTCGACTTTCGCTAAGGCCTTGGCGTCGCCGTGGACCTCGACGATGCGGGGCGCGCGGATAAACGTCAGCGGCACTTCACCGTCGATGCCGGCTACCTGCCCCTTGGTTCGAAAGCTGCCGAGCTGCCTGCCGTAGGCATTGCGCTCGACAAGTACATCCATGGTTGCCAAACGCGGCGTGCCCTTATCGTCATGGGCGGCAAGGTCGTGAGCCAGCAGAATCAGGCCGGCGCAGGTGCCCAGGACGGGCATGCCATCAGAGATGCGGGCACGAAGCTTCTCGAGCATGCCCAACTCATCAAGCAGCTTCCCTTGAACGGTAGACTCGCCGCCGGGAAGTACCAGACGGTCAAAGTCCTGCTTCAAATCAGCCGCCTGCCTCAGCTCAATACAACGTGCGCCCAGCTCGGACAGCCTCGCCTCGTGCTCGGCAAAAGCACCTTGGACCGCCAGCACGGCGACCGTCTGGTCTGCGTAATCGCTCATGTGCGATCCTTTCTGCTGGACTAGCGCCCGTGCTCCTCCATGATGATCTCAATTTCGTCGGCGTTGATGCCCACCATGGCCTCGCCCAGGTCCTCCGAAAGCTCAGCGATGAGCTTGGCGTCGGTGAAGTTGGCCACAGCCTTAACGATGGCAGCGGCGCGCTTGGCGGGATCGCCGCTCTTAAAGATGCCCGAGCCGACAAAGACGCCCTCGGCGCCCAGCTGCATCATCAGCGCGGCATCGGCGGGGGTTGCTACGCCGCCGGCGGCAAAGTTCACGACGGGGAGCTTGCCCGTGGCGTGGACCTCGCGTACCAGCTCGACCGGAACCTGCAGCTGCTTGGCAGCCTCAAAGAGCTCGTCGTCACGCAGGGCAACAACGTCGCGGATCTGCTTTTGGATCTTGCGCATGTGGCGCACAGCCTGGACGACGTCGCCCGTGCCCGGCTCGCCCTTGGTACGAATCATCGTGGCGCCCTCGGCAACACGGCGCAGCGCCTCGCCCAGGTCGCGGGCACCGCAGACAAACGGGACGTCAAACTGGGTCTTGTCGATGTGGTAGACATCGTCGGCGGGGGAGAGAACCTCGGACTCATCGATGTAGTCGATATCGATGGCCTGAAGGACCTGCGCCTCGACGATGTGACCGATGCGGCACTTGGCCATGACGGGGATGGAGACGGCCTCTTGGATGCCCTTGATCATCTTGGGGTCGCTCATGCGCGAGACGCCGCCTGCGGCACGGATGTCGGCCGGGATGCGCTCGAGTGCCATGACGGCGCAGGCGCCCGCCTCCTCGGCGATGCGTGCCTGCTCGGGCGTGGTGACGTCCATGATGACGCCGCCCTTGAGCATCTGCGCGAGCTCGCGATTGAGTTTGACGCGATCGGCCTTGCTGGTCTGTTCTGCCATGGTTGCTCCCTTGGTTGGCATGTGCATTGCTTGACGGAACATCCTATCGGGGAGCTGGGTATGGCGAAATACTCAGATTTCGAGATAATGACAAGGTCAGACTAATACCAGATTGAATGACTTAATAAGGTCAGGTGATAGGCTCATGCTTGACTACAATTTGGAAAAACGCGGCGGAGCATCGCTCTATGAGTATGTTTACCAGCAAATTCGAGATGATATCGTTGCTGGACGCATTGCGGCGGGGGAGCATTTGCCGTCTAAGCGCGCCTTTGCCAGTCATCTGGGAATCAGTGTTATTACCATCGAGAATGCATATAGCCAGTTACTCGCTGAGGGCTATATTTGCTCAATACCACGTCGTGGCTACTACGCTTGCGAGCTTCCGGATGCACCGGTTTTGGCTTCGGCTGCGGAGGGCATCGACCGAGATGCCGTCTCTGTGGGCCCCAGCGTGCATGATGTCAACGGACAGGTCGAGCGATTCGATGCGCTTTCTCCTTCTGCTTTGGAGGCGGCGCGGCTTTGGCAAAGCGCGCTACGGGCGACGCTGGCATCCGAAGACGAGCGCGAAATCTTTTCGCCCGCACCGGCGCAGGGCACTGCTCGGCTGCGACGCGCAATTGCTCACCATCTGCACGGGACAAGGGGTATGAATGTCGACCCCAACAACATCGTTATCGGTGCGGGCGCCCAGCTGCTCGATACCATGTTGGTTCAGTTGCTTGGCGCGGACAAGGTGTATGCGGTTGAGGATCCGGGCTATTTGCGTCTGACGCGTATCTATCAGGCTATGGGCTGCAAAGTTCGACATATCCCGTTGGATGATGACGGCGTGGACCTGAGCGCTCTGCAGAAAGCTGGGACCGATGTCCTTCACCTTATGCCGTCCCATCAGTATCCCACCGGTCTTGTGACGAGCATTGCGCGTCGCTATGCGCTGCTGAGCTGGGCCGCCGAGCGATCAGGTCGGTATCTCATCGAAGATGACTTTGATTGTGAGTTTCGCCTTGCCGGCAAGCCGATTCCTGCGCTCGCATCGATCGATGCCGCCCAGTCGGTTATTTACACCAACACGTTTTCGAAGAGCCTGTCATCGGCGTTGCGTCTAGCGTACATGGTGTTGCCCGATGAACTAATGGAGCGGTTTAGGCGCAACCTTGGTTTTTACGCCTCGTCGGTGAGCTCTGTTGACCAGGTTGCTTTGGCGCGTTTACTGGAATCGGGTGATTACGAGCGACATGTGAACCGCGTGCGCGTTCGTGCTCGCGAGGCGCGTGATGGCCTGATGGCGCTTGTGCGGAAGGTATTTCCGGCAGGAGAGGTCTCGATCGAGCATGCAGACGCGGGCCTTTACTGTATCGTGGTTGCGGAGCGTGGAACGGGCAGAAGCACTTTTGTACGGGCCCTCACGCGCTCGAGCATCCCTTTTATCGATATCGGTGACTGTTTTTGGTGTGCCGATGGCGCATCTGTACCTGAAAACTCAACTCAAATTCTTGTTCAGTATGACGATCTGAGTCCAAAAGTACTAACAACCTTGGAATTACAGCTAATGGGGGGCACTCTGCAACCTAAGTGAGTAGACTTTTAGCACTTTGGCGACCAGGCAGTTTTGTAACAAGCTATCTACCTGCGGTTTTGAAAAGCAGGATGACCGGTCTGCTCGGGATGTTCAAAGAAGTCTACTCACTTGCCGCGCAAAGCTTCTGCATGAGAAAAAAATGGGGTTTTCAACAGGGCTTCGTCCAGCTCTCGGCAAGCTTTTGGCCAGTTGGGGAGGGCTGTTGAAAACTTGGCAGTCCGTTCGGCGCCATTTTTGGTGCGTTCGCGCCAATGCGTGACTGACTGGGTTGAAATTCGTGTTTTCCTGTGCCTATGAAGGATCTACTTTGTGACATATCGGCTTTTAGGTACTGGCGTTTGCCTCCTCAAGTCCGCGCTTTGTGTCCGCCGCTTCCACGGCCGGAAGAAGACCGGCAGCGATATGACCTTGCCCGTAACCCGACGGCTGCGGTCGCGCTCGGTTTTCCGTTGTATACATTGGTTCGGACGAGAAACAAACGGACTTGTCCTGCCAGCATTAGGCAGCGGCTGTTTCTTGGTGAGCTCCCCAGGGAATCCGTGCTGGAAACGGAGCATGGGTTTTTGGTTACGTCTCCTCTACTGACGACATTCATCATGTCGCGGCATCTGACGGATCTTCAGCTTCTTTTGGTATTGGCGGAGATGTGTGGCTTGTTTGCGGTGTGTGCCCTGCCAGCGGCACTTGAGGCGGAGCTTTCGCGTGCAATTGATTCGGGCGCGATTTCGACAACGTTCGGTTGGGTGCGCTGCCCGTCCGAGGACGGCACCGCCTCAAATTTATGGCGTCGAGACGCTTTGGTTTTGGGCGGAGACCTTGACCGTTTTTGTTCAGATGTTTGCGGGATGCGTTACGGCAATAGATTTATGGCGGTATCGCAACTCGTTCCATTGGGTGCCGCGTCGCCTTTTGAGGTCGAGGCGTATTTGTTGCTTGGACTGCCGCGAGCCCTGGGAGGCGAAGGGTTTTGCGGCATAGAGCTCAATGTCGAAGTGACGTTAAGCACAAGTGCTCGAGCGATTGTGGGAAAGTCCCGTGTATATATCGACCTACTTCTTTCTTCGCCGGACGGTAGGCGACAGGTGGCCATTGAATGTCAGGGAAAGGCCTCGCACGGACGCGCAGGGGATGGCTTGCGTGACGCTGACCGCATGACGGCCCTTCAGGCCATGGGCTACGATGTGCTTCTCCTTACACACAGACAGATATCGGATGAGGATAGATTCCGCGCGATCGTTAAGGCCGTATGCAGGATGCTCGATGCTGAATATCGTGATAAAAGCTCGGATGAGCAAAGGGCTGAGGCATTACTCCGGTCTGAACTATTCATTGACTGGACAAAATTGGGAGTAATCGACGGAAAGATGCCCGCTAGACACAAAATGGCTCGATCGTGGACGGCTGCGGTTCTAAGTGAGTAGACTTTTGGCACTTTGGCGACCAAGCCGTTTTGCAACAAGTCATTTACCTGCGGCTTTATAAAGCAATATGGATGGCGTGCTCGGCAAGTTCCAAAAAGTCTACTCACTTAGTTTTTGACGAGAAGCCGATGCCGAAGGCAGTCCTATTTCAGGGCGTTAACAAGTTCATGAGGCACGAAAAAGGCCCGAACCAATACGGTCCGGGCCTCATCGAGCTTGAGGTTATGTCTCAGGCGGTTGGCTTAGCCAAAGTAGCGCTTGAGCAGGCCGGCGAAAGCCTTGCCGTGGCGGGCCTCGTCGCGAGCCATCTCGTGCACGGTGTCGTGGATGGCATCGAGGCCAGCGGCCTTGGCGCGCTTGGCAAGATCGGTCTTGCCGGCGGTGGCGCCGTTCTCAGCCTCAACGCGCATCTCGAGGTTCTTCTTGGTGGAGTCGGTCACGACCTCGCCCAGGAGCTCAGCGAACTTGGCGGCATGCTCGGCCTCCTCGTGGGCAGCCTTCTCCCAGTACAGGCCGATCTCGGGATAGCCCTCGCGATGAGCGACGCGAGCCATGGCCAGGTACATACCGACCTCGGAGCACTCGCCCTCAAAGTTGGCGCGCAGGTCGGCAACGATGTCCTCGGAGACGCCCTCCATCTTGGCGACGCCCACGACGTGCTCGGCAGCCCACTCGAGCTGACCCTCCTCCTGCTTCAGGAAACGAGAACCGGGAACGCCGCACTGGGGGCACTTGAAGTCCTCGGGCAGTTGGTCGCCGTCGAACTCTTCCACATAACCGCAAACGGGGCAAACAAACTTCATGATTCGATCCTTTCGATCGATGGCGATTGTGCGCTCGTCCGGTCCCGTAAGGGCCCTCTCCGGACGTGCGTCTTGACGAGTTCTATTATCCATAAATGCAACCAAATGTGAAGCCTATTAGGAATGATTTTTAATAAAACAATTTCGAGATATGAAGATGTTGATTGATTAACGATTGGCAGGCCGTCTTTGACCGCCGCTGAGTACAATCGGGCGAGCAAATGTTGACCTATCAACAAATGAAGGAGTTTCCTTTATGCATCTAGCCCGTCGTGCCTGGTGCCGAACATATCAGACGGTTTTTCGCATTGCATTGCCGATCCTGCCCTATACCGAGCCGCGCATTTTAGAGCATGCCGAGGATGTGCCCGCGGTGCTTCAAAAGCGCTCGATCCAGAAGGTCCTTATCGTGACGGATCCCGGCATTGCCCGTCTGGGGCTCACGGCACCGCTCGAGACGGCGCTCGCATCCAGGGGGATTGGCGTTACGGTCTATGCCGAAACGCGTGCAAACCCCACGGTTTCAAACGTGGAAGAAGCGGCGTCCCTGTATCGAGAGAGCGCCTGCCAGGCCATTATCGGCTTTGGCGGTGGCTCGGCCATGGACTGTGCCAAGGGCGTGGGCGCACGCATTGCGCAGCCAAACAAGCCAATCAACAAGATGCGCGGCCTGCTGCGGATTCATCGTCGCCTGCCGCTGCTCATCGCCGTTCCCACTACCGCCGGTACGGGAAGCGAAGCCACGCTTGCGGCGGTAATTACCGATGACGGGACGCACTACAAATACCCCATTAACGACTTTGTGCTCATCCCGCGCTTTGCGGTGCACGACCCCGAGTTTACGCGCGGTCTGCCCGCCTCCATTACGGGGCAAACGGGCATGGACGCCCTGACGCATGCCGTCGAGGCCTTTATCGGACGAAGCACCACGCCCTATACGCGCAAGATGGCGCGACAGGCGGTGCAGCTTATCCACGACAATTTGCTCGAGGCCTATGAGCATGGTGACGACATGCGCGCTCGTCGCAATATGCTTTCGGCGGCGTATAAGGCGGGCGTTGCGTTTACCCGCTCCTATGTCGGATATGTGCATGCCATCGCGCACAGTCTGGGCGGCCGATACGGAATTCCGCACGGTTTGGCCAACGCGATCATCCTGCCGCACATGCTTCGCGCTTATGGTGACGCCGCCGCCCCCAAGCTTGCCGATCTTGCTCGCATGGCGGGCATTGCGCCGGCTACCGCGCAGGATAGTCTTGCGGCCGAGGCCTTTATCGATTGGGTCGACCGCATGAACGAGATCCTGGGAATCCCCAAATATGTCTCGGGCATTCGCCGCTCCGACATTCCCGAGATGGCGGCGCATGCCGATGCCGAGGCCAATCCGCTGTACCCCGTTCCGCTTTTGATGGACCGCTTGGAGCTCGAGCGTATGTACGAGGTCGTCGCGGGTGGTATGTTTGAGGACGAGAACTAGGAGGGTGCCATGAACACCGAGGAAATTGCGCGCATCGTCGGCGATCAGCGCACTTACTTTAAAACGCACGCTACGTTTGATGTTGATGCCCGACGTCGCGCGCTCGTGAGTTTACGCGATGCGGTACGGGCGCACGAGGCCGATATTGCCCATGCACTCAAGACCGATTTGGGAAAGTCGCATGACGAGGCATATATGTGCGAGATCGGCACGTCGCTTTCCGAGATTCGTCATCAGATCGCTCACGTGGCTCGATGGAGTCGTCCGCGCCTGCGTCCGTGTGACCTTGCCAACGCCGTGAGCGCGTGCAAAACGCAAGCCGTGCCCTATGGCGTCACGCTCATCATGGCTCCGTGGAACTACCCGTTTTTGCTAACACTCGAGCCGCTCGCCGGCGCCCTTGCCGCGGGCAATACCGTGGTCATCAAGCCGAGTGCCTATGCTCCGGCATCGAGCGCGGTGCTCAAGCAAATCTGTGAAGAGGCATTTGATCCGCGCCTGGTGACGGTTGTCGAGGGCGGGCGCGCCGAGAACGAAGCGTTGCTCGATGAGTGCTGGGACAAGATCTTCTTTACCGGTAGCGTTCCGGTCGGCAAGCTCGTCATGGAGCGCGCGAGTAAAAACCTCACGCCCGTGACGCTTGAGCTGGGCGGCAAGAGCCCCTGCATCGTGGATGCGACGGCAAACTTGAAGGTCGCGGCACGGCGTATCGCCTTTGGCAAATGGCTCAACGTAGGGCAGACCTGCGTGGCGCCCGACTACCTGCTGGTCGATACGCGCGTGCACGACGAGCTGCTGGGCCTCATCAAGGAAGAGGTCCGCCGTATGTTTGGCGAGCATCCGCTCGATAACGAGGATTACGGGCATATCGTCAATGCTAAGCATTTTGCGCGCGTGCGCGGGCTGATCGATCCCGATAAGGTCGTGCTGGGAGGCACGGCGCGCGAGTCGTCGCTCAAGATTGAGCCGACGATCCTAGACGGCGTGACCCCCGATGACGCCGTGATGCAGGAGGAGATCTTCGGTCCCATCTTGCCGGTGCTGACGTTTGAGAGCCTAGACGAGGCCGAAGTGTTTATTACGGATCGTCCGACGCCGCTGGCCCTGTATATCTTTAGTCAGGATCGCGCAGTTCAGCAGCGCTTCGTGCGTTACGTGCCCTTTGGCGGTGGCTGTGTCAACGACACGATCATGCACTTGGCTACGAGCCATATGGGCTTTGGCGGCATGGGCGCGAGCGGTATGGGGCAGTACCATGGACGCGAGAGCTTCGATACGTTTAGCCACAAGAAGAGTATCGTGAACAAGGCAACTTGGCTGGACGTGCCGTTTCGGTATGCGCCCTACGCAAGCTGGAAGCACAAGTTCGTGCGCATGTTTGTGCATTAGAAAAGGGCGCAGGTAATACGAACAAGTGTTCCTATTACCTGCATTTTGCGTTAGACTACTGTTATGGAGCACGGATGGGCCAACTCCCTTTAGAAGGGATTTGGTATGAACGTAAGCGATGTTATTTCGTTATTGGCGTTGTTGATTGCGGCTATCGAACTCGGTCTGTTTATCGGCCGAATGAAATAGCCGCCCCCGCGTAAGCGAAGACGGCCACTTCTCACGATGAAAACGTGTATCGGAGTTGGCAAGACCCGCGGCAACGGGTGCCATCCGTGTTCCTATCTTATCTGCAAGCGTTCTGTCGCGCAAGCGTTGAGGCAAACGATTGAAGGACGCAGACAGGATGTATTTGTGTCCGCACGGGACCGTAGACTTCTCAATAAGGTTACACACCGGTTTATCCGGCCGTTAGGGGAGTTGCTATGTACGAGCCTTCACGTGTTCTTCTGTCGTTTCACATCGCAGGATTTCAATATGCCGACGGTGCTTTGGTCCTAGGCGATCTTAAAGCGGGCGATAAACTGACGCTGTGTGCCGAGCGCGATAATCCCCATGACCCCGAGGCAGTTGCGATCTACTATGGCAAGACCAAACTTGGCTACGTTCCGGGAAACGAGGTCGGCCCACTGTCCCTGATGATGTATTACGGCCACGAGGACGTATTTGAGGCCCGTGTGCAACAGGTTGCTCCCGAGCGCAGCCCGTGGCATCAGGTGCGCGTTGGGCTCTATGTGGTGGATGCTCGCTAGTCGGCAATGGAGGCTGCCATGTTTGATGACGATGACCTGTTCGATCTGACAGATGATCCGTTTGAGTGGGATATGCTACTCGATGACGATGAGTTGGAGCAGGACCGTAGGAAACGGCAGGACAAGAAAACTCAGAGTGACGCTTCGAAAAAGCGAGACAAGCGCCGCCGCGGACTGTTCGGTGGGCTCTTTGGATAACCGCCGCATCGCTACGTCTGTATACTTAGCACGAGTTGAACACGTTGCGAAATGAGGACATAGACGATGATGTGGTTTACCGCCGACCTGCACCTGGGCGATACGAATATCTTGCACGATATGGATCGGCCGTTTGATTCGGTCGAGGAGATGAACCGCAAGGTCATCGATGCCGTCAATGAGTGCGTAGCGGCGGACGACCGTCTCTATATCTTGGGAGACTTTACCTATCGTTTGCCCCTGGCGGAGGCGGTGCGCCTGCGCGAGCGTATCGAATGTCAGAACGTGACGCTCATTCGTGGTAACCATGACGGCGACTGGGAAGATCCCGACGTACCGCAGATTTGGGAAGACGTGCGCGATTACCTGGAGATTGCTCCCGGCTATGCCAAGGGCCATCGTCTGGTTATGAGCCACTACCCCATGCTCAGCTGGAACGGCAAGGCACGTGGCGCCATTATGCTGCATGGGCATATCCACAGCAGGGGTGACCGCACCAACGCACGCAACCGCGATCGCGAGCGCCCGATCCTGCGCTATGACGTTGGCCTTGATGCCAACGACTACAGACCCGTAAGCCGCGATCAAATCCTGGGCTTCTTTGGACTGTAATTCTCGAACCACCACAAAGGGGACAGGCACCTTTGTGGTGGTTCTGGCGCCGTTGCCATTATGGCGGCGGCGCCTTTTTTGTCCGCGTGGCGCGGTAGAGTGTAGGCGGTTGAAATTTGCGTCCATCGAGGAGCTGCTATGAACGAGATCAAGTGCCCGCATTGCGGCGAAGTTTTTAAGGTCGATGCGTCCGGCTATGCGGATATCGTCAAGCAAGTGCGCGATGCCGAGTTCTCGCGCGATCTTGATGAGCGCGTAGCGGCGGCTCGACGCGAGGGCGAGCAGGCGCTGGAGCTTGAGCGTTCGCGTTCGGCGTCTGCCCTGCAGGAGGCGGAGTCTCAACGCGACGCTCAGCTTGTCGAGCAGAAGAACACTGCGGATCAGAAACTGGCGCAAGAGGTTGCCAAGCGCGATGCTGAGCTTGCCGAGCTACGCGCTAAGCTCGAGGGCGCTGCCGCAGAGCGCGAGAGTGCAAGCCAGCGCGCGGCGGTTGAGGCACGAGCCAATGCTCAAAAAGAGAATGCCGAACTCCAGCGTGAGATTGATAGCCTGCGTGCGCAGCTTGGGCGCAAAGATGACGAAGCAAAGCTTGCCGAGTCGGCGGCGCGCAACGCTGCTCAAAACGATTTAGCTGCACGCGACGCTCAGATTGCCGAGCTGCAGGCCAGGCTTGCCGCGGCGGACAAGGCCCAGGAGATGGCGCTTGCCGCTGCCGCGGCAGAGTCGCAGCGTGAGCTCGATGCCGCTCGCAGCGAGGCCGAGCGCGCGTTTGCTGACTATCGCGCGAAGGTGCAAGAGAAGTTTTCCGCCGCAAAGGCTCAGTCCGAGCAAGAGGCCGAGGGCCTGCGTGCCCAGCTGCGCGAGCAGGAACTGATGGCAAAAATGAACCTGTCAGAGGCGGTCGCCGCGGCGGAGCGAGAGCGCGATGAGGCGCGTGCCAAACTGACGAGCGAGCTGGCGGTGCGCGATTCTCGCGAGGAACAGGTCAAGGCGGCACACGAGCTCGAGCTTGCGCAGGCCAAGCGCGCGAGCGATGACCTGATTCGCTACAAGGACGAAGAGATTGAGCGCCTTAAGGACATGAAGGTCCGCCTGTCCACCAAGATGGTGGGCGAGTCGCTCGAGCAGCACTGCGAGACCGAGTTTAACCGTCTGCGCATGACGGCGTTTCCTAACGCGTACTTCGAGAAGGATAACGATGCGTCCGAGGGCACCAAGGGCGACTTTATCTTCCGCGAGTGCGACGCAAGCGGTAACGAGGTCATTTCGATTATGTTCGAGATGAAAAACGAGAACGACGAGACCGCGACCAAGCACAAAAACGAGGACTTCTTTAAGAAACTCGATCACGATCGTCGCCAGAAAGGCTGTGAGTACGCGGTGCTCTGCACACTGCTCGAGCCCGAAAGCGAGCTCTATAACGCAGGGATAGTCGACGTGAGTTACCGCTATGAGAAGATGTACGTGATCCGCCCGCAGTTCTTCATTCCCATGATCACGCTGCTGCGCAACGCCGCCATGGGTTCGCTGCGCTATAAGCAGGAGCTGGCGGAGTACAAGCAACAGAACATCGACGTCACGAACTTCGAGGCCAAGATGGAGAAGTTCAAGAACGACTTCGGCCGCAACTATGAGCTTGCGAGCCGTAAGTTCCAGACGGCGATCGAGGAGATTGACAAGACGATTAGCCATCTGCAGAAAACCAAGGAGGCATTGCTGTCCTCCGAGAACAATTTACGTCTAGCCAACAAGAAGGCCGACGATCTTACCATTCGCAAGCTCACCTGGGGCAACAAGACCATGAAGGCGGCGTTTGACGAGGCGCGCGGGGCTGCGACAGGGGCAAACGATGAGCCCGCCGAGGCGGATTCGTATGAGGTCGAGGATGCCGAGTAGGGGATAGCGTATAGTGCAAAAGCGGGGCCGCTGGCGATATTGCCAACGGCCCCGCTTCGTTCCAGTATGTACGGCTAGTCCTCGAGCAGGTCCTCGATAAAGCCGACGCGGTAGTTTTTGAAGATGACCTCGCCGCCGTCTTGCGTGGCATCCAGGTCGACATCGCCCATGATGCCAAAGTCGTGGTCGCCATCCTCGTCGGCAAAAATCTGGTGCACGTGCCACACGTGATCGGTCTTCTCGTCGCTCCCGTCGATGGTAAACATCGCGGCGCTGCGGGCATCTCCGTCGGTGAGGATTTCCTCGTGCTGCTCATGGTAGGCATCGAGCGCCTTTTGCCAGCGGACCTCGCTCATGCCCCAGTCCTCGTCGAGTTCGCCCAGGTCGCGAACGTGCTCGCGGGCGGCAAGGGTCACGCGGCGGAAGAGTGCGTTGCGCACCAGCAGCGTGCAGCCGCGACGGTCCGCAACGACCTCGTCGATGCCCTGCGGCGGCGCGGCGTCGAGGGCCGCCGGGTTGCCGGCGTTCTCCCACTCGTCCACCAGGCTCGAGTCGACCGAGCGCACCACAAAGCCGAGCCACGAAATGATGTCGCGCAAGCGCTCATCGCGCTTCTCAATGGGCACGGTGCGATCGAGGGAGCGGTAGGCCTCGGCTAGGTAGCGCAGCAGAATGCCCTCGGAGCGGGCGATGCCGAGCTTTTGGATATAGCCCTTAAAGTCGCTCGCGCTCTCCAACATGTCGCGCAGGACGCTCTTGGGCGAGAGCTGGTAGTCGTTGGCCCAAGGTACTTCCTGGCAGTACTTGTCGAAGGCGGCATCGAGCAAATCCTCGAGCGGCTTTTCGTAGGTGACATCCTGGATGCGCTCCAAGCGTTCCTCATATTCGACGCCGTCGGCTTTCATCTCGGCCATAGCGCGGTCGCGCGCGGCGCGCTCCTGCGCGCGCAGCACCTGCTTGGGGTCCTCGAGCGTAGCCTCGACCATTGAGATCAGATCCATGGTATAGGTCTCACTCTCGGGGTCGAGCAGCTCCAGCGCGGCAAGCAAAAACGGCGAGAGCGGCTGGTCGAGCGCAAAGTCCTCGGGCAGATCGACCGTCAGTGCATAGTCGATGTCTGGCGCGGCGTCAGTCGGGGCGTCGGGCGCGGGCGGCACCTCGGTGCGAACGACGACGCCGGAATCGATGAGCGTGGCGAAGATTTCGTCGGCGCGAACCTCGAGCTTGGCCTTTTCCTCGGGGGTCTGCAAGCTCGTCTCGATGAGGTCGTGTACGCGGACTCGGGCATCGCCGCCCTGCTCGACCACGCTAATCACCATGGAGTGCGTGATGCGAAGGCGCGGCTTGAGCGTCTCGGGCTGCGTCTCGATCAGGCGCTCAAAGGTCTGCTTGTTCCAGGTGACAAAGCCCTCGGGGGCCTTCTTCTTTTTAATCTTGCGGAGCTTCTTGGGGTCGTCGCCCGCCTTGGCCATGAGTTTGGCGTTCTCGATCTCGTGCTCCGGGGCCTCGGCGATGACCATGCCCTCGGTATCGAAGCCCGAGCGGCCGGCGCGACCGGCAATCTGATGGAACTCGCGGGCGCGCAGGCGACGCATCTTGTAGCCGTCGAACTTGGTGAGCGCGGTGAGTACCACGGTGTGGATGGGTACGTTGATGCCGACGCCGAGCGTATCGGTGCCGCAGATGACGGGCAGCAGGCCCTGCTGCGCCAGGCGCTCCACCAGCAGGCGATAGCGCGGCAACATGCCGGCATGGTGCACGCCGACGCCGCATCCAAGCAGGCGTTTGAGAATCTTACCAAAGGCCGTGGAGAAGCTCGTCCCCTTTGCCGCTTCTTTGATGGCCTCGCGCTGCTCCTTGCTGGCGATGCCAAAATTGGCGAGCGACTGTGCCGTTGCAAGGGCGGCATCCTGGCTAAAGTGCACGATATAGAGCGGGGCCTCGCCGCGGCGCATGGCGAGCTCGACCGTGCCCTCGAGGGAGGTCGTCACGTAGTCGTAGCTCAGCGGCACGGGGCGCGGGGCATCGACGACCAAGTCGCAGGTAGCACCGGTGTGTTCCTCGAGTGAGGCGGCGATGGCAGTGACATCGCCGAGCGTGGCGCTCATGAGCATGAATTGCGTGTGGGGCAGGGTGAGCAGCGGCACCTGCCAAGCCCAACCGCGGTCGGGGTCGGCAAAGTAGTGGAACTCGTCCATGGCCACGCAGCCCACGTCGGCATCTTCGCTCTCGCGCAGTGCGTCGTTGGCAAGGATCTCTGCCGTGCAGCAGATGACGGGTGCCTTGGTGTTGATATGCGTGTCGCCGGTAATCATGCCTACGTTATCGCGGCCGAGCACCTGCACAAGGTCGAAAAACTTCTCGCTGACCAGAGCCTTGATGGGAGCCGTGTAGTAGCAGCGCTTGCCCTGCGCCATGCCCATAAAGAGCATGCCCAGCGCGACGAGCGATTTACCCGATCCGGTCGGTGTGCCTAAAATGACGTGATCGCCGGCAGCCAGGTCCATGAGGGCCTCTTCTTGGTGATCCCACAGTTCAATGCCGCGATCGCTCGTCCATTCAAAGAAGCGTTCGAAGGCTTGATCGGGCGTGAGCCACGGTTCGGGCTCGCTGCCGTCCTCGGGCTCCCACCAGGTGGGGGAGAGCGCGCCGAGCGAGCCAAACTCGGCTTCGGTTCCCGTGCCGCCCGAGAATGAGCTGGCGGCGCCGGCGCCGGAGACGGTGCTGGCGGCGGTATCTGTCGTGGTCTGTGCCATGTGGTTGCTTTCTCTCGCGATTGTCCGCCAACTATTATGGCGTAGCGGCGCATCGATGCGTTTGCAGGCAAGAAAATGCAGGAAATGGGCGTTCTGCCCGGCCGTTTGGTGCAGTTGCCAGCTAAGTGAGTAGACTTTTTGCGATGTCGCGAGCACATGGATTTTGCACAAGGGTTCTATCTGCGGTTTTAGTTTTCGTTATGCGGGTTGTGCTTGGCTATTGCAAAAAAGTCTACTCACTTAGGTTTGAGGGTTGTTTGCTGGCGCCTATTCGCGCTTATTTGCTGACGCCGCGACCATCAGAAGCCCCTAGGACTCTTGCGGCAGGCGCTTCTTGCCCTTGCGGGCACGGTTTCTGAAGTTCTCGACGGCCTCTTCCATGCCGAGAGGCACGTAGGTGAGCTCATCGAGGTTTTCGGGCAGGTAGCAGGCAAGGCTTTGCTCCTGCGCGCGGCCCGCCGCGAGCTGCTCTTCGATGGGTTCCGCGCCGGGCGTAGCGCAAATGCCATAGACGGCGGCGCCCATCTCGCGCGTGCGGCATTCATATTCGGTCTCGGGATGCTCGGGATGGTCGCGGCGGACGTCGTCACTTACCCAAAGCGTGTCGTAGCCGGCTGCGGCAAACTGTCCCAGGGCGTAATCGCGCAACGGTTTGCTGTCGGTTCGCAGCGTTACGGTGGCGCCGGCTGCAAAGAGCGGGCGATAGAGCATCAGATGGTCGACATGGACGAGGCGCTTTTTGGCGTACTTGGCCTTGGGCTGCGGCGTGGGAAAGTTGATGGTGATGGCATCGAGCTCGCCTGTGGCAAATAGCTGCGGCAGCGATGCGGCGCCTCGAGGCAGAACGAGTGCGTTGGTCAGTTCATGCTCGCAGATTTTCTGTGCGGCATAGGCGATGCAGATGGGCTCTTGGTCCATGCCGATAAAGAGCGTGTTTGGCTCGTGGGCCGCGCGCTCTACAAGGTACGTTCCCTTGCCGCAGCCAAGATCCAGGTGAAGGTGTTCGAATGGCTTGCTGCCAACTGGCGCACAGACTTCACGCCAATCTCCGGCATAGGCCTCGGGGTTCGTCTCAATCGCATCGGCGTAGCGCTCCAGGCGCTCCTCGAGCACAAAGTTCTTAGGCGTGCGAACGTGGACGGCTCCCATGAGGCTCCTTGGTCATAAATATGGAACGCATAGCTGCGCGTTCCGTCAATGGGTTGAAAAGGGTGGGCATAGTTTGCCCGAAAGAAGCGGCACGGCTCGGCGGCGAGTCGTCGATGCCTACAGGCGCTTGAGGATCACATAACGGTTGAGCTCGCCGCTGCGACCGTCGGCATGGAAACGCTCAAGCTCGCGCACGGGGACCTCGCCGCTTTTGTAGAACGTACGGACGCCGCGCACCAGGTCGGTGATCTGCTGATCGTCAAAGTGATGGCAGTAGCGGTAGGCGTGGCGGTCGTTTTGCCAGCCAATGAGGTGGTCGCCGGCTTCAAACTGCGCGGAATCGTAACCCTCAAACGGCGGGGTGAGCTCGGCGCGGGCTTCGGCTCGAACGGCCTTGCGCGCCATGCGCTCGTCGTTCATAAACTCCCAAAAGCTGATGGCGATGATGCCGCCCGGGCGCGTTTGCCGCACCAGGGCGTCGAGCACGCGTACGCGGTACTCGCACGACGGCACGTGGTGCATAAAGCCAAAGCAGACCGAGATATCGGCGAGCGGGGCGTCGAAAAGCACGTTGGGCGTCTCGGCGGGGTTGAGCTTCATGAGGGCGTCAAGCACGTCGAGTTCCTGGAAGTGCAGGTTGGGAATGCGCAGGGCGTGACCGTGCGCATCGATAGCCAAATCCTGACACGAGTCAACACCATAGAACTCAAACGGGCAGCTGGCATCTGCCGAGGGGTTTGCGCCATCGACGCCCTTGGCGGCAAGTGCGCCGCCGGCGGCAAAGTTCTCGAATCGCATATTGCCGCAGGCAAGATCGAAGACGCGGACGGGATGCTCGATCGTGGCGACGTCGAGCTGTTCGAGCGCGATATCCATGGTGCGCACCCAGCCGGGCCACGGGGCCTGGCGCGTATCGGAGAAGGAGGCGGAGTGCTCGCGATAGAACGTGTTGTTGAGCTGGATGAGCGATGAGGCGAAATCGCGGTTCACGGCGCGGGACTCCCTCCGTTGGCGGTGCGGAATAAACAGTACGACCATACTACCGTTAACGTTGCAACGGGGACAACCAAACTGCGGGTCATTGCTTTGTTTGGACACATTTCCGCAGCTCATATGTGCCCGCAACCGCCGGTTGTCAAAAATCTCACTAGAATAGGTGGCATGCTTTTGGCGGTGGCGGATAGATTTTTAACTGTGCAAGGCGCCTTAAGAACAAAAACGGTCCGGCGGCACGGCTGGCATCACATAGGAGGAACCATGAATGTAGAAACTGCGCAGCGGCTCGCCGACCTTCGCCGCAGCAAAGGCTTTAGCCAAGAAGGGCTGGCACGAAAGCTGGGGCTGTCGCGCCAGGCGGTCAGTAAATGGGAGCGTGCGGAGAGCTCGCCCGATACCGAGAACCTGATCTCGCTCGCCAAGCTCTATGGTGTGAGTCTGGACGAGCTGCTCAATCCGAGCGATGAGATTGAGGACGATATCGAGTTTGAGAACGAGGACCGCGCCCGCCAGCGCGAGGCCGAGGCGGCAGAGCGTGCTCGTACCCATGAGGCGGCGGCACGCGCTACCGAGGCGGCAACACAGGCGAGTGACGCCGCCGCCAAGGCGGCGCAAGCGGCAAGTTGGAGTGCACAGGCCGCAAATGCCGCTACGGCGCAGGCGACGAGTGGCACCGCGGTTGGCTCGACTCCGGTGAAGGGTCCGTTCCAGTCGTTCCCGTATTGGGCCGTGTGCTGGCTGCTGTTCTTTTTGCTGATGTTCCTGTTTGGTGCCGGGCCCTTTGCCGCGCTGATCTTCTTTACGATTCCCATCTATCACTGGGTGGCGCGTGCGCTCGATGGTGATTGGGTACGCGGGGATATTCAGGTTGGTCCGGCACCGGTGACAACTAGGGCTCAGAATGTTTCCGCTTCGGTTGATGCTGACGTGGCTACCGCGACTACCGCTGAGCCGATTGCCAAAGAGGGTGATGAATGATGAAGCTTTCGCATGAATCCAAGGTACGCTTGGGCGTTGGCATCGGAGCGTTCGTGCTCATCATTGGGCTTGTCTTTGGCATTTCGCGGCTATTGGCTCATTCCGATATGGTGCGTACGACCGGTATTCTATCTGGCAATTTGTCTGATTTTGACGATATGTTTGACGACGATGATCTCTTGGATAGCAGTAACTATTCCGCTCGGCCTCAGCAGCTTTCGAGTGCGACCTTTGATGCCGATGAGTTCCGCTACCTCGATTTCGATATCGATGCGGCTACGGTGGACGTCAAGGTTGTTGACGGCAACAAGGCTCGCGTTATCGAGCGGGGACGCGTTGCCAATGGTATGGATGTCTCCAAGGCCGCGACGCAGAACATCGCATCCGTCGAGGACTCGACGCTCAAGGTTTCTCAGTTTGGAAGTGATGACGGTAAGGCAATTGACCGCTCGGTTACGGTTGAGCTGCCGCGCCGTGTTGCCGAACATCTGAAGGGAATCAACGCGCACGTGGGCTCGGGTGGTCTGCAGATTGCCGGTGTCACCTGTGATGGTTTCGACCTTTTCCTGGGTGCGGGAGATGTAGAGTTTGCGGGCAGCGTGATTGATGCGCTTAGTGCAGAGGTCGGGTCGGGCGATGTAACGTTCGAGCTCTACCAGGCCCCCGCGAAGTCGATGGACGTGAGTGTGGGCTCGGGCGATGTGGAGATGACGGTTCCGAACTCGACGGGCTTTAAGGCGAGCCTCACCTTGGGCAGCGGCGACTTCGAGAGCGATTTCCTTCCGCTTGGCTACGACGGCGAGACCATTTTGAATCTTGAATTCGATAACGGTGACAAGTCTGCCACGTATCGTTTTGAGGTTGGTTCGGGCGACATGTCGTTTGATTCGGAGTAGTGAGGCAGACGAAAGCCTAGGCGAAGATATAGACGCGCTGTTTGATGAAGGCGCCGAAGCCGAGATTGGCTCCGGCGCCTTTGCCTTTACAATGGGGGCATGGAACAGATTATCTTGAACATACTCGAGGCTCTGCGTCGCGGCGAGACCGTGGACGACAAAGCGCTCGTCAAACTGATACATGCCGAGGCGCGTCGTGAGGGTGCCGACAAACGCGATTTGGCCAAGCGCCGCCTGCTGCCGTTTTACCAGCGGGTGAAGCGCGAGGAGCCGGCACGTTGGGCTGGGTGGAACGTCGATTCCGATCTGGAGCGTCAACTGCTGCAGGTGTTGCGCATGAAGCCGCGCCGCACGGCTTCGGGCGTGGCGACCATTACCGTCATCACCAAGCCGTGGCCGTGCTCGGGCGATTGCCTGTTTTGCCCCAACGACCTGCGCATGCCCAAGAGCTATCTGCACGCTGAGCCGGCGTGTGCCCGTGCGGAGCAAAATTGCTTCGATCCGTATCTGCAGGTGAGTGCCCGTTTGACGGCGCTTTCGCAGATGGGGCATGCGACCGACAAGATAGAGCTCATCGTGCTCGGTGGCACCTGGAGCGACTATCCGCAAGGGTATCAGACGTGGTTTATGTCGGAACTTTTCCGTGCGCTCAATGACGATGCCGTCGCCGGCGTGGCGGCCAACCCCATGTTGGCGCGTCCGGGCATCAGCCGTGCCGAGGCGGGGCGCCTGCTCGATGACGCTCCCGCTGATGCCCTGCCGCCGGTGGTAACAGAGCGCCGCGAGCGCTATCGGGCTGCCGGCATTGCGACAGACGAGGTCGAGCTTGCAGCAGGTGTTGCCGGCGAGCAGGGGCGTGTGGATGCTGCCGTGGGCGGCTATAACCGTGCGGTGCGTCGGCTGTACGGCCCTGGTACGCCGTGGGGCGAGGTTGCCGAGTGGCAAACGGCAACGATGGAGGAGCTTGAGCGTCAGCAGCGCATCAACGAGACGGCGAAGCATCGCGTGGTGGGGCTCGTTATCGAGACGCGCCCCGATGCCGTAACGCCGCAGGCGCTTACGCTCATCCGCCGCCTGGGCTGCACCAAGATCCAGATGGGTATTCAGAGTCTCGACCAACATTTGCTCGATATCAACGAGCGTCGCATTTCGGTGGCTCGGATCGAGCAGGCGTTTTCGCTTGCGCGCCTGTTTGGCTTTAAGATCCATGCGCATTTTATGCTCAACTTGCTGGGCGCCACACCCGAGGGGGACAAGCGCGACTACGAGCACTTTATGACTGAGGGGGCCTTTATGCCCGACGAGGTCAAGGTCTACCCGTGTGCGCTCATCGAGGGCTCGCGTCTGGTGGGCTGCTACGAGCGCGGCGAGTGGCGCCCCTATACCGAGGAAGAGCTGCTCGATGTGTTAGCCGACGACATCGTGGTGACGCCGGCGTTCTGCCGTATCAGTCGCATGATCCGCGATTTTAGTTCCGATGACATCATGGTGGGCAACAAGAAGCCCAACCTGCGTCAGCTCGTCGAGAATCGCTTGGCGGCTCGTGGAGAAGGCGCAGTGGTGCGCGAGATTCGCTATCGCGAAATCAGCACGGCGGGTGCCGAGTTGGATGAGCTATCTCTTGATGAGGTCGCATACGAGACCCCGGTGACGCGCGAGCGCTTTTTGCAGTGGGTGACGCCCGAGGGCAAGATCGCGGGCTTTTTGCGGTTGTCGCTACCCGACCATTCGTTTGTTGCCGCGCATGCGGACGAGTTGCCGACGACGCCGGACGAGGCGATGATTCGCGAGGTGCACGTGTATGGCATGGCGGCACGCGTGGGCGACCAGGGCCAGGCGGCGCAGCATCACGGGTTGGGGCGTTTGCTCGTAGAGCGTGCGTGCGAGATTGCCCGGGATGCCGGCTATGCGCGCATCAACGTGATCAGCGCGATCGGTACGCGCGAGTACTATCGCCATCTTGGATTTTATGACCATGGCCTTTATCTGCAAAAGGAGCTCTAGATGAACAAGCCAAGTGTTTCTGCCGGCGTCGTTGCCGGCGTTGCTCTGGGAGCCGCGGCGCTTGGTGCGGCCGCTGTCGCTGTTCGTGCTGCCTGTCTGCAGGTTGCGCGAACCCGCAATGGGTTGGCGCGTGTGAAACGCGTGCACGATGAGGGCGGCGACGAAGTCCGCGTATTGGTGCAAGGCGGCGTCTACCAAAGCGCGAGTTACGTTGGCGAGCGTTGGGCGGAGCCCGTCTTTGCGTACTATCGCGCGTTTGACGACGTGTTTGAGGCCGAGGATGCGATGCGCGACGCTTATGGCCACGGCATCGACCGCATGCTTATGCTGGGCGGCGGCGGGTTTGCCTATTCTAAGTTCGCTCTGATGTCGCACGAGGACTTGCGCATGGACGTCATCGAGTATGACGGAGAGATTACGCGCCTGGCGCGCCGTTGGTTCTATCTGGACGAGCTGGAGCGCACGGTGGGCGACCGCTTGCGGGTGATTACTGCTGAGGCTCGCTCGTATCTGGGTGTGACGAGTGTGGGCCATCGCCGCTACGACGTGGTCGTGAGCGATTGCTTTGGCGGTGCCGAGCCCGTACGCGAGCTGGCGACGGTTGAAGCGTTGCGTTTGGTGCGGGGCAGCCTAAATGTCGGTGGCGTCTACGTTGCCAATATCGTGAGCGCAAGCGAGGGGAGCGATGTGACGTTCCTGCGCGATTGCGCTGCCACGGCACTCGAGGTATTCGCCCACGCCTGGGTGGTCCCATGTGGCGATGCGAAGTTCGGCGGCGAGGAGAACTACCTGCTCATCGCCAGCGACGGCGACTATGCCTTTGCCGAAGCCGTGCCCTTCGACACCGACTTCCTCGGTACCGTCCTTCACGACAAATAAGTCTCCCCGTCCCAAAAAGACTGGTCTTAGGCGTGGTCGCGCCAGCCGAGAACGCGCTGCTTCATGCCTTCGATGTCGAGCACGCCTTCGGCAAAGCCTTTGCGCACGAGCTCTTCTGGAACGAATTCGTCGTACCGATCAAAGTAAGGCACCTCGCCGGGATAGACGAGGTCGATGGGGTCGAAGTCTTTCTCGGCTTCGGCGGCGAGCACTTCAAAGAACGTCTCCTCGTTGGCCTTCATCTTAAGCTGCATAAAGTACGGGCGCGACGGGTCGAGTCCGCGAAGGCCCAGCTCCGCGGCACATTTAATCTTGAGCATGCGCTCGAGCGCCAAAAAGGCGTAGCTGCCCAGCCAGGGGAAGAGCACCCAGGTGTCGCCACCTAGGTTGATGAGCGGCTTGGTCCCCGCGCCCGAAATTTCGGCCGTATGGCGAGCCTGCGCTAAGCGGGCCCGTGCGTTACCCATAAGGTACGGATATGCCGCGTGCTCGTTGAGCGCCTTGCGCATGCGCTCGAGTACGTGTGTGTTAATGTCACCGGGGCAGTCGCCAAAGTAGGCCGGCACACGGCCCTTGACCTGCGTGGCAAAGACGGTATGGCGCTTCCAGTCCACTTCCTCGACAATCCAGCAGTGTCCGGCGATGGCGATGCGCTCACCGAGCGGTGGCGGGTTGACAATCGTGCCCAGCTCGGCCGATTCACTGCGAACGGTAAACTCTTCGTTTTCCTGGAATACGGCGTAGAACTTAAAGTTGTTGATGATGCGCTCGCCCGCGAGACCTACGATGAGCCCACCGCCCTCGGTGACCTGGATGTGGTCGATCTTGATGAGGTGACGCAGCAGTACGCGATAGTCATCGGCCGAGACGCGGTGAAAATAGCTGAGCGTGAGCACACGCTGGGCAAGCTCGGCCGGCGTGAGCTCGCCGGTGCTGGCGAGGGTCGACATGGTCTGGTGATAGAGCAAGCTGTAGGGTAGTCGATCGAGCTCGGGTGGCTCGACCCACTTTTCCTCGCGATAGAGTTGTACGAGCGCGATGCCCTGCAGGAGCTTCCACGGAATGGTCTCGGGCATCATCGTGCGCGGCTCGGGCTCTTCCTCGCGCATGACAAACCACATCTCGGGCGGAAGATCGCGGCGTCCCGTGCGGCCCATGCGCTGCAAAAAGGAGCTGACGGTAAACGGCGCGTCGATCTGGAAGGCACGCTCCAAGCGGCCGATATCTATGCCGAGCTCCAGCGTAGAGGTGGTGACGGTTGTCTGCGCCTGCTCCTCATCGCGCATGAGTTCCTCGGCCGTCTCGCGCAACGATGCCGAAAGATTGCCGTGATGAATGAGGAAACGGTCGGGCTCGTGCCGGTTCTCGCAGTAGCTACGCAGCATGGAGCACACAGCCTCTGCCTCCTCGCGCGAGTTGGCAAAGACCAGGCACTTGCGGCCGCGCGTATGCTCAAAGATATAGCCCATACCGGGGTCGGCGTTGTCGGGCGCCATGTCGGTGGGGTTGAGAAGCGCCTGCTCGGTCGCTCGTGGGATGTCGACTTCGCCCTCGGGGGCCGAGGAGGTGCGACGGTCTTTGGGAGCGGCCTTGCCCCGTGCCCGCTCACGACGTTGACGGCGCTCCTCTTGTGTGAGCTGTCCGCTGTGACGCATGTCTTGGGCGCCGGCGGGCAGTGCCGCGGATGCCGCCTCGATGCGCTCGCACGCAAGCACTTCGGCCTCTTGAGGACCCGTGCTCTCGAATCCCCGCTGCTGTGCCTGGGGACCCGAGTTGTAGAAGTGCTCCATGGAGATGCGCCACACGCGTCGCGGTTCCTCAAAGCGGGGGATGATGCAATCGCGTCCTGTTCCCTGTGAGAGAAAGGCGCCCGTGCGCTCGGGGTCGCCGATGGTGGCAGAAAGGCCGATGCGGCGGGGCTGCACGCCTGCCATGCGCGAAAGACGCTCGATAAGGCAGAGTGTCTGCCCGCCACGGTCGCCGCGCATGAGCGAGTGGACCTCATCGATGACCACGTAGCGTAGGTCGCAAAACATGCGCGGGATCGCCATGTGCTTATGGATTAAGAGCGCCTCGAGTGACTCGGGCGTAATCTGCAAGATGCCGCTCGGCTTTTTGATGAGTTTGGCCTTGTGTGACTGCGAGACATCGCCATGCCAGTGCCAGACAGGGATATCGGCCTCTTCGCATAGGTCGTTGAGGCGGACGAACTGATCATTGATGAGTGCCTTGAGGGGGCCGATGTAGAGGGCGCCCACGCTTGCGGGCGGGTTCTCCCAAAACTCGGTCAGGATGGGAAAGAAGGCCGCTTCGGTTTTGCCGGAAGCTGTGGATGCCGTCAGGAGCACATTGTCTTGTGTGTTAAAGATGGCATCTGCCGCCGCAACCTGAACGGAGCGCAGGCTCTCCCAATCGTGGGAGTAGATGAAGTCTTGGATAAACGGGGCGTAGCGGTCAAAGGCGTTCACGAGGCCTCCTTTCAAAAGCGAATCTCTCAACGTGGCGAGCAGTGGCTTGCTGCATTACTGCTTCAACGTTCGCCCAGATAAAACCTACCAAAATAAACCTGTCCCTTTTTGGCAGGTTAGATGGTGAATTCGGCGAAGTTACGGTCGCCGCCTGCGGTATCGGTGTCGCCTGTTGCGGTTGCTGGCGCCAGCGCGTCACCGCCGACGCTTTGCAGCAGCTCGGCTACGTTGGCGTCGGGGTTCTGGCATAGGATGTCGAGCAGCTCGATAAAGTCACGAATAACTTCACGCGGCGTCAGATGCGTGTCGGCTCCCACACGACCGAACTCGATCTTGAGGAAGTCCACCAAGTCGTTCTCGGTAAGCGTGGGCGTCCAGCCAAAGTAGCCGGCGTGAATTTGCATGAGTTTTTCGATCAGCACCAGCAACTCCTCATAGGTGAGCGGCTGCAGGCGGATGATGGGCGCGAGCATGTCCTTAAGGTCCTCGCGCGCAAAGCGGCCCTGAGCGAGTCGGCTGCGCAGAGCTTCGTAGGAGAACACGCCTCGGCGGCGGTCTTCGATGGAGGTTGGAGTGCCGCCCATGATCATGCCCAGGTACTGCGCCTTGCCCTGGAGCGTGTCGTTGTACATAGTCAGGATCTTCTCGTAGTTGTATTGGCGCGTGATCGCGTTGGGAATCTTGTACAGATTCACGAGTTCGTCGATGAGCACCAGCATGCCCTTGTATCCGCTGCAGACCAAAAAGCGTGCAATGAGCTTAACGTAGTCGTACCAGTCGTCATCGCTGATGATGGTCGAGGAGCCCAGTTCGGCGCGAGCCTCGCTCTTGGTGCGGTATTCGCCGCGGATCCATTTGGTCACGCGGCTCATGGCCTCTTCGTCGCCCTCGGATACGGCCGTGCGATAGCGGCGGAGCATGCGGGTGAAGTCAAAGCCGTGGACCATCTCCTCGAGCGGGGCCAGTTGGGTATTGACGACTGACTCGTCGACGTCGGCACACGAGGCGACCCAGCGATCCAGAATAAGGTTGAGCGCACCGCCCTCGGGGCGCGTCTTGGTCGATATGTTGCGGATGAGCTCGCGGTAGGTGGCAAGGCCCTGCCCCTGACCGCCTTGCAGGCGGCGCTCGGGCGACAGGTCGGCATCAGCGACGACGAATCCCTCGCCCATGGCGTGCGTGCGGATGGTCTGGAGCAAAAAGCTCTTGCCGGCGCCGTAACGACCGACCAGAAAGCGGAAGCTCGCGCCACCGTCGGCGATGAGACTCAGATCGGTGAGCAGGGCGCGGATCTCGACCTCGCGCCCTACGGTGATGTAGGGAAGGCCGATGCGCGGGACCACGCCGCCCTTGAGTGAGTTGAGAATGACGGCGGCGACGCGCTTGGGCACGCGGGGTGCTGCGGATGCGATATCACTCATAGTCTAGGTATCCTCTCACGTCTGCTTCGTAGTCCTCGATAATGCGCGGTCCTGCCGCGCCAAATTCAATTACGGTGTCACCCACCAGGTCAAAGAGCGCCTCGTTGATGCTATCGACGAGCATGTCCTCGCTCTGTCCCGACCTCTCTACTGCCGATGTCGCCTGTGCCGTGTTCTGCTCGAGCAGTGCGCGCAGATACGCGGTTGCGGCAGGCGCGAGTTTGTTCGCAGCTTCGATGGGCGCGGGCGTTACGGGTGCGGGCGCAGACACGAGGAGCGGTGCCACGACGCCAAACTCTTCGGTGGAGACGGTCGGCTCGTCGGGTTCGTCTTGCTGTATGGTCATCTCGCCAGGTTCGGCAGTCATGCCGGGCGCAGACTCGGCTTCCGGTTGCCCTGAGTCCGCTGCCTCGGCTTCTGCGGATGCGCTGTCCTCGCGCTCTTCATCGATCAAAAGCGCTTCACGCGTTTGCGCGGCGGCGCTTCGAATGTGCCCCAGCTGACTCAGATCGATATCGATCTTGACGGGCTGGTGTGCGGCGTCCCACGAAAGCCATGCCATGATCTCGTCATCGATAATCTTGGCCAGATATTTGGGGACCTTTTCTTCCTTAAGGGGATGGGCGGGGTCTAGCGCCAGGCGCAGGCGTTGGTCGCAGGCGCGCATCATTTCACCGAGCTTGCTGCTCTTTTGCCTACTGCCATGGATACGCATGCATTCCCAAAAGCCGTTTTGGCAACGGTAGATATGGATGGGATCCAGGCGGTATTCGCAGTCCTCGTGGCGCTCGGGCGCAAAGAATACGGCCGAGGCAAACATGGTGTAGGGCATGGCCGTCTCCTCCCCAAATAAACTCGCCACGATGCCGGTCTTTCGGTGCGTGTCATAGTAGCGCGCCATGCGGACATACACGGCGCATGCCACGTGGCACAGATCGCGGTGGTGGCTGCGGTCGAGCCGCGAGTTATTGAGGTTGTACGTGGAGAGGGCGTTGATGGCGGCCATGAGTCGCTCCTCGCGCACCTCATCGGGCGGAAGGGGGAGCGTGGGCTCGGAGGTTTTGCGACGCTTAGGGGTCTGGCCGGACGGTGCCGGTGCTGGTACAAGGTCTTGTGCCGCGCGTCGCAGCTCGATAAGGGCGTTATCGAACATGACGGTTTTAGAGTCACGAAGCAGCTTGGGGTCGAGCCCATGGAACACAGCGTAATCCTGCAGCCACACGCGCGCAAACCGGTCGATGCCGGGCTCGAAGGCGCGATAGACATCCCAAAAAGCCTTGATCTTGTTAAAACCATCGAGCGGATTATCTACGCCAATGCCACAAATCAGCTCATAGAGATACAGAAAGGCAAAGGACGTAGACGTTTCCTCGACGGTTCCGCGGCGCACTTGGGCACGCCAGGTAAAGTAGCCGCGCAGCTGCCGGTCGCTCATGGCGTTGTAGGTGGGAAAGTACGACTTAAAGGTGCCGCTGTAGGGGCAGTCGTCCTCAAAATCGGCCATCAGCAAGCCTTGGCGGTAGAAAAGCTCGGCTTCCGAAAGCCAGCGACCTGCGCCGCCTTTGGGGTCATCCTGCCAGCGCGATATCTCGCGCATCTTGCGGTATTGGTCGGGGAGGAAATTCTGCATCTGTCGGCCGGTTTTGAGAATCGGCTCGTCTGCGTAGATTTCGTTTGAGAAGCGGGCAGACTGATGGGTCCGGGCCTCGGCCATAATGCGCTCGATGAGCATCTTGATGTCCTGGTCGGCCACCGCTTCTCCTCTCCTAACGCAGCTTCGGTGACCTCATATCATAGCACAGCATCAAACAGGTGTTCGAGATACTGCTGCGTAGATAGATTTAGAACAGGAGGGCGTAGATGACGGCGATGACGACGGAGGGAAGCATATTGGCCGTGCGGAAGGTCTGAGGACGGATGAGGTTGACGCCGACGCAGAAGATGAGCATGGAACCTACGAGCGAAAGGCTGTCGAGGGCTGCCGTAGTCATGATGGGGGAGAGTGCGCCGGCAAACAGCGTGATCGTCCCCTGGAACACGGCGACGGGCAGGGCGGAGAAAATGCAGCCGCGGCCAAGCGACGCCGTCATGGTGCAGACGATGATGCAGTCCAGCGCGCCCTTGAGGGCAAGCGTGGACCAGTCGCCGAGCAAGCCGTCCTGGATCGATCCCACAATGGCCATGGCGCCGATACACACGGTGAGTGAAGTCGAGACAAAAGCGTTGGTGAACTCGTTATCGCCCTCACTGCCAGTCTTGCGCTTGAGCCATTCGCCAAGGTTCTCGATGGCGGCTTCCAAGTTGACGGCCTCGCCGATGAGCGAACCGAGCGCAAATGAGACGATGAGCATGGTGGTACCGGTGGTCGCTAGCGCCTTTCCATCGATGATGAGCATCTTTTGCATGGTGCCGCCCAGGCCGATAAACAGGACGCACAGCCCCGATGCTTTCATGAGCGTGTCTTGGATACGCGGTGTAATGAAGCGGCCGCCCGCTAATCCTAAAAGACCGCCCGCAACTAAAAGCACAACGTTGATGATTGTTCCCAAGCCCGGCATGAGCCCTCCTGTATTGATGCCAACGCGGCAATCGTAGCAGAACGAAATGCGAGGTACATCGCGACTCATCTAATACGTTATATAAGTGGTATTAGGAATGATGCGCGGCATTTAAGCCTCAGGTGGTTGTCGGGACATAGGGATAGTATTCAAAGCGCAGTGTCATAAGCCGCTGTGGGGATTCAATAGCCGCGGCGATGATATTGGCATCGCGGGCACGATCAAACCCTTCGAGTTCGATCTGATACGAGACGTCTTGCATAATGTCCAGACGTCGCCAGGCCAGGAGTGTGTCGCCATCGAATTCCAAGGTCTTGCCTCCGTCTGGAGCAACGGCGTATAGACGCAGCTTGGCGGTGGTTGCAGGGTCGACAACTGTGACCTTTTTAATTTCGTTTCGAGTATTCTTGGCGCCCAACAAGGTGAGCAGTGTTGGGGCCACGACCTCGCCCGATGGCAAAAAGACGACTTCGATGGATTCAGGAAATGCGATGATAGCCGACTTGCGGACGGGCTGATTGGCGGCGGCAACTTCGATGTTCGCAGCGTCGATGACCTCTGTGTGGTCGAGCGCGGCAAGCACGCAGCAGTTACCTTCATCGATCTCTTGAGGATCAGCAAGCCCCAGACTGTCCGCGAGCTCGGGATCGTTTGGATCGGCAGCGGGCTCATTCGGCGCTTCGAGAGAAGCTGGGACGCTGTTTGTCGGCGACGGCGTGTCGCCCGCACCTGCTTCTTTGTCCGCGCTCTCTTCTTGTATGGTTGCGTTGATGGGTTCGTCGTTTGGGGGGAGCGTCTTGGCGTCAAACGCGGAGGGGAGAATTCCGATGGCTCCGGATCCGTTCCACTCCATTTCGAGAAGCGCCGGGTCGGCAAGAATGCGTTGCCTGCTTTGCGCGTGGGCATCGATTTCAATAGGGCCTGCCTCTATCCCTCGTGTAAGGCTGAGTGATCCGGCTGGCTTCTCGAAATGAGCGTCTGTGTCTTTGGTGCTGACGGCGTAGAACAGCAGGGACGCTTCTCCCGCCGCGATAACATCGGTACCGGCTTTGGTCAGCCGCAACGATGCCGTGAATGAGAGGGTGGGCTGCGCATCGTCTGCATTCGCGGCGGCGCAGCCCAGACATATACCGCCTCCTTTCTCGAAAAACGCACCGTCGAAGGCGACCTTCGCTCCGTTCGCCGAGTCATCGACCGAAGCGATGTCGATGCGCAGCTCTAAATTGCATGGATCGCCATCTGCATCGAGCACAACCGAGCGCCACGTGCAGACGGCGCACCCCGCCTGGGAGCCGTTTGCCTTGTTCGAACGCTTGATATCCACGACTATCGAGCCGTCCGTATTACGACGAAGGCATCCCGAGGTTGAGATCACGGCCTGTGCGATCGAAAAACGCTCGCACGCAATGGCGCTCGACGGATTTGGTGCGGAACTTAGGGCTACTGGTAAGGAGTCTGCCATGACGGGAGTCGCCCAAGCGGCGACAGGCGTTCCGGTTGCGAGCGCGCCGCAGAGTGCGACGACGGGCAAAAGGTTCTTCGATGCCATGGGGTCTCCTTAGCTAATTTAGTGCGGCCTGTCCGTGTTTTGTTTCTGGCTGCGTTTGATGTGCAGACCGAGGCCGGCGGTTCCCGCGCCTGCTGCTGTGGCGCCTGCTGCCAAGAGCCATCGTCTGTCGCCTGTCTGCGCCAACGGTTCCTCGCGGTCGCCGCGGTCGAGCTCCGAGAGGTCGACCGTCACTTGCGTGGCGGCCTGCGCCTGTTCTTGCTGGGCAAAGGCCATGGCTGGCCCAAACGCTAGGATGCTGACGGCGGCGGCCAGGGCGACGGCCTTATGCCGTGTGCGCACCGGGCTCGACCGTCCAGGTGATCGTCGCAACCTGATCGCCTTCGCCGGTTACGCGGAAGATGCCGCGCGTGACGCGGGCGACGTTTCCGCTTGTCTTGAGCTTGATTTTGTCCGTGCCGCCGGCAATGCCCTGGTAGCCCATGTCGAAGGCTGCATTCTTGGAAAGATCGAGGCCCGTCCCTTGCGCGGCGGCGCTGGCGTTCTGGAGCGCGCCGTCGGGGCCGACCTTAAAGTCGATGGAGTTCTGCGCGGTTCCGGCCTTGGCGTCGGCGGCAATGGTCCAGGTGTTCATGGCGTCGATCTTCATGTTGGTGACATGGATGCCGTAGGCCGAATGATTGTCGATGGTGGTCGCGTCTTCTGAGGGGCTCTGAAGCGTGCCGTCGGCCTTGGCGACGAAGGGAATAACCGTCGGAACTTTGAACTCAACGTTGTCGATCTCGGTTCTGACCATTACCTTCGTGGTTCCAACGCGCCCGGCTGCCATAGCTGGCGTCGGGGCGGCGCCCATTGCGAGCGCGAGCGCGAGCCCTGTGCCCACGACGAGCGCTCTGGCTCCGTTCATGTTCCTGGTGATGTCCATGGTCGTTCCTTTCTATTCGCCGCGGGGCCGTCCCCGCGATGATTGGACGAATGCTGGTGAATTGCGCGCGGTGTCGCGTCGGCCGGAAAAGCTAGTTCTCGGCTTGCTCAACCCGTACCTTGACGCGCGTCGGGTTGCCGTGACTGTCATAGGTCTTGGCGTCAAGCGCCTGGATCTCGATATACGCCTCGCCTTCTTTGATGTCGCCGGCGGGGCACGTCTCGATTGTCTTGCCAGTCTCGACCACACCGGATTCGTACATGGTCTCGTCGTTTTGGATGACGCGGAATCGCTGGGGAAATTTATTGTCTTGGACGTTTTGCACGTTGACGCGCAGCTTGCCGTCCTCCTGCAGCTGAGCGACCGGCGCGACCGAAATCGTCATCATGTTGTCGCGGACGATGGCGTCGAGTTCATCTTGGATTTCCTGACGCGTTTTGCCCTCGGCCGTCGTGACCGAAGCGCCCGCCTCGGGTATGGGCTGCGACTGCCAAGCGTATAGTCCTACGGCGACAAGGGCACAGACGATGGCCAGGCAGGCAGCGATGAGCTTCTTGCGACGACCCAGGCCTGCAAAGTGGGGTGGCTTCTTCGCGCTCATGCGGCATCCTTGGCGGTATAGATGCGCGCAAAGGTGGACGGGTCCGCTCCAAAGAGCATGTGAAGCATCAGACGGCGCGAGTAGACGAGCTCTTCGAAGTCGGGAGGGAGCTCGATGTCGTGGATATGCGCGATATGGTGGGCGAGCGCCGAGAACGACTCGGGGTCGCAGATCACATCGGTGGTAACGTGGTAGACCGCCGTATCGGGGAATGCCTCTTCGTCGAAAGGCAGGAGATGGGGATCGTCGTCGACTTCGATGGCGATGCCGTACTGGGGCCAGTAATATGCCATGGGAACCTCCCTGCTTCTGGGGCCAAAACTTCTGTCGGTTTTGGCTGTCGATGCCGACGGTATCAGCCGCTACTTGACCAATTGCTGACCAAATGCTTGACGGATTGGTGTCTCCGCAGGTAAAAGGCGGCAAAAAATACTCCAACTTTTTTCGAGTGACAATCGCGCGGTCGGCGACGGCGGGGCCATATGTGTCAAAAGCATCGTCTGCCGAGGAAATCAAGCCGCTCGCCGAATTGCACGAACGTAAAAATCGCCAATTATGGAGACGGTCTCGAACACGTCGACGAAACGATGCGGTAACATCTCCCTGCAAACACTGTAGTTAGCTAAAGGGGGAGTTCGCGTGTCTGCAACCATCAAACCCTTCACCGACGAGTTCGAAGAGTATGGTCGCGATGAGTCTCGCGCATCGGGCGAGGCCTCGAGCATCTCGTTTCCGACAACGGAAGACGAGGTCCGTGCCATTTTGGAAAAGCTCCATGCCGAGCGTGTCCCGGTAACGGTTCAGGGCGCCCGAACCGGCCTTGCCGCCGGTGCCGTGCCCCACGGCGGGCATATCCTCAATACTTCCCGTATGAATCGCTACTTGGGCCTTCGCCGCGATGAACAAGGCCAATTTCTGCTGCGCGTGGAGCCGGGCGTTGTGCTCTCGGAGCTGCGCAAGCAGCTGAGCAAGAAGGTGCTGCCGACTGCTGGTTGGGACCAGGCATCGCTTGAGGCCTACGAGGAGTTCCAAGAGGCCCCCGAGCAGTTCTTTCCCACCGATCCCACCGAGGCGTCTGCCTGTCTGGGCGGCATGGCGGCATGTAACGCCTCCGGTGCCCGCAGCTACGCCTACGGTCCCATGCGCCCACATATCACGGGACTCCACGTCGCGCTGGCTGATGGCGATTTGCTTGAGCTTCAGCGCGGCGAAGCTTTTGCCCAGGGCCGCCACCTGTCGCTCGTGACGGCAGCGGGCTGTACGCTCGAGCTCGATCTTCCCGGCTATACCATGCCCAAGACAAAAAATGCCTCAGGCTATTTCGTCGCTGACGATATGGATGCCATCGATCTGTTTATCGGTGCGTGTGGCACACTCGGCGTCATCACCGAGCTCGAGATTGCCCTGCAGGCGGCGCCTGCGGTCGTTTGGGGCGTGAGCTGCTTCTTTGACAGCGAAGACAAGGCTGTGTCCTTCACCGATTCTGTGCGTCCCGTCCTCTCCCACGCGGCTGCCATCGAATATTTCGATGCGGGCGCTCTGGATATCCTGCGTCGTCAGCGCGAGCAGTCGACGGCGTTTGCCTCGCTGCCGGCGCTCGACAAAGAGGCCATGGTCTGTGTCTACGTGGAGCTCGACTGCGATGACGAGGCCCAGGCGACCGAGGAACTGTACCACTTGGGGTGGGTGCTCGAGTTTGCGGGTGGCCGCGACGATGCGACATGGGTCGCGCGCACCGAGGTTGATCGCGAGTGCCAGCGGTTCTTCCGCCATGCGGTCCCCGAGAGCGTCAATATGCTTATCGACGAGCGTCGCCGCACGGATCCCACCATTACCAAACTGGGATCGGACATGTCGGTGCCCAACGCGTGCCTTGCCGATGTCGTTGCGCTCTATCGCCGCACACTGGCCGAAAGCGGGCTTGAATCTGCTGCTTGGGGGCACATCGGTAACAACCATCTGCATGTGAACATTCTGCCGCGCGATGCGCAGGACTACCGTCGCGGTGGCGAGCTGTTTGCCCAGTGGGCTGCGGAGGTAACGGCTATGGGCGGTGCCGTTTCTGCCGAGCACGGCGTCGGCAAGATCAAAGCGGGCTTCTTAGAGACGATGTACGGTCACGAGGCCATGGTCGAGTCGGCGCGGCTCAAGCTCCAGCTCGATCCCGACGGGCAGCTGGGTCGCGGCAACCTGTTTTCGGAGAAGCTCTTGGATGAGCTCGTCCAGAAAGGGGGCGCGTGAAGATGAGCGATTTCCATATGGTGGTGTGCGTCAAGGCCGTGCCGGGCAGCACCGAGGTCAAGATGGACCCCAAGACCAATACCATCGTGCGCGATGGCAAGCAGGCGGTCATTAATCCCTTTGATGCGAGCGCTTTGGAATGCGCGCTGGCGCTGAAGGACGACTTTATCGGCTTTGGCATGGATGTGCGCGTGACGGTGGTGTCGATGGGCATCCCCGCGACCGAGTCGCTGCTGCGCGACTGCATCGCTCGAGGCGCCGACGACGCGCTGCTGCTGACCGATCGCGCCTTTGCAGGTGCCGATACCCTGGCGACCACCTATGCTCTCAAATGCGGCATCGAGGTGCTCGACGAGGACTTCGACCTGCTCATCTGCGGCAAGATGGCGGTGGATGGCGATACGGCCCAGATTGGTCCCGAGCTCGCCGGTGCCTTTGAGATTCCCTGCGTGACCGACGTGAGCTGCGTGCAAAGCGCGGGCTTTACGACGTGTGGCTCGCTGGCGCTCGTTCACGGATGCGATGCCGGCGAGGAGACGGTGTGTCTTGAGATGCCGTGCGCGATGACGACTGCCAAGGAGATTGGCCAGTTGCGTATGCCGAGTATTGCCGGTATTCGCGCGGCGGAGGAGGCGGACGTGTGCGTGGTCAGTGCCGCTGACGTGAACGCCGACCCCGCGCGTTGCGGTCTTGCCGGGTCGCCGACACAGGTCGTGCGCTCGTTTGTGCCCGACCGTGACCAAACGTGCGAGGCCGTTGAGGGGACGGCGTCCGAGCAGGCGGTAGAACTTGCCAAGATTATCGAGGGGATGGCATAGATGAGCGGACTGATTATCGATAGCGAAGCCTGTATCGGCTGCGGTCGCTGCGTTCGCGCCTGCGCCTCGGGCGGCATTGTGGTGGAGGGCGAGCGTCCCAATCGCTGCGCCCGCGTGACCGAAGGCTGCATCTTGTGCGGCGGGTGCGTCGATGCCTGTCCCGTCAACGCTATCTCGATCGAGCGAGACGAAGCTGCCGGCGCGGCAGACCTTGATGCATATCGAGACATTTGGATATTCGCGCAGACCGACGAGCACGATACGGTGAATCCCGTTGCCTATGAGCTCATGGGCAAGGGCCGCGAGCTTGCCGATGCTCGTGGCTGCCGTCTGGTGGCACTGGCCGGCATGGGCCCCGAGGGTTCTCTCGGCGACCTGGAGCATCTGGTTTGCGCGGGCGCCGACGAAGTCCTGGCCTGTCGCGACGAGCGCCTGCGCCAAAACGATGCGGAGGTCTACGCCCGCTTGATCTGCGATTTGGTAGCCGAACGCAAACCCGAGGCCATCCTATACGGTGCGACCGCTTTTGGCCGCGAACTGGCACCCGGCGTTGCCGTGCGCTTGCAGACGGGCCTTACGGCTGACTGCACCGTACTTTCGATGGATACGGAGACGGGACTGCTGCAACAGACGCGTCCGGCGTTTGGCGGCAACCTAATGGCCACCATCGTCTGCCCCAATCATCGTCCCCAGATGGCAACGGTTCGTCCCGGCATCTTTAAGGCGCCCGACTTTGACTACGGCCGCTCCGGCACGATCACCCAGATATCGCTTGCGGATGATGCTAAGGCTCGTGTCGAGATCTCGATTCCCGCCGAGGAATGGGGGCAGCAGGCCTCGATCGCCAATGCCGAGTGCCTGGTCGTGGTGGGTCGCGGCATTGGTTCCAAGAAAAACCTGCCGTTGATGCGAAGGCTCGCCGAGGCTCTGGGAGCCGAGCTTGGCTGCACGCGACCTGTCGTGGAGGCCGGCTGGTTGGAGTATCGCCATCAGATTGGCCAGACGGGCGTATCGGTTTCGCCCAAGCTTCTCGTGAGTATCGGTGTTTCGGGCGCCATTCAGCATCTTGCCGGCATCGGTGGGGCGGAGTGCATTATCGCCATCAACGAGGACCCGGATGCCCCCATTTTCGGTGCTGCCCAGTACAAGGTTGTTGGGGATGCCGTCGAGGTCGTCGAGGAGCTGCTGGCCCAGCTTGAGCGCTAGGCGCGCGCCAGCCAGTCGCGCATCTCGTCCTTTAGGCGGCTCCAGGTTGCCTGCGTGGCGGGGTCGGTAAAGGGCCGCGTAATGCCAAAGGGCGCGTCGAGCAGGCGGTGGATATCGCTCTGTTCGCGCGCCAGCGCGCGGCTTGCTAGATAGACGAGCTCAAACATAAAGCAGATAAGCCCCACCAAGAAGTCGGCGGGCTCATCGCGCTCATCGCGTGCGACGCAGCGGTGCTCGTCAAAGGCGGCAAGTGTCGGCGACGAGAAACGGCTGCCGAGAAACGTCTTCTCGTCCACCTTGAGGATAGTGTCGACGGTGCTGTCGGCGATGGTGCGCATAATGTCGATCTTGTCACCATCGCGCACGATATCGCAGAAGCACTGTGTACGCTCGTCGAGTTGTGCCGGCAGGCGAAAGTCGCTGTGATAGGCGATGCTCGCTCGGATGAGCTCGTCATGCGCACCGGTTTCGATAAAGTCACGGATGCTTGTCGTGGCGGGTGCATCGGCGGGATTCTCGCCAAAGAGGACCTCGATGCCCAGCGCCGCATGGCTCATGCTCTCGGCGTCCTTAAAGGTGTCCCAGCGTCGCAGCTGCTCAAAGCGGCCCATATCGTGTAGCAGGCCGCAAAGCCATGCCAGGTCAATATCTTCTGACGACCAGCCCTGCTCGCGCGCTACGGCATCGCATGCCTCGGCCACGTGGTACGTATGCTCGATTTTGAGCGCGATGCGTGGGTTGGTGGCGTCGTAGGCATCGGTGTAGCTTTTGAAGGCCGCGCGCGCCCGGTCTCGATCGATAGCTGTCATAATGACTTCCTAAAAAGTTGTGTCTTTCGATCCGGTGGCAATTGTAGGTGAACTCGGTTGCTGCCGGATGATGATTCTGCCGTGTCGCTACATGCGGCTCGGAGACCTTGTCAGGATGAGAAGCGTATGGTGCTCAAAATCGTTAGAACCGTCTGGCCAGTGATGCTTACCTATGTTGCAATAGGCGCGCCGTGCGGAATGATCATGGGGCAGACGGGAATGGAGCCCTGGATGGTCTTTGCTCTAAGCAGTACGTTTGTGACGGGCAGCGGCCAGTTTATGATCTGCAACCTGTGGCTGGCGGGTGTGCCTGCAGCATCGATCGTCGCGAGCGTTGCCGCCATCTCCTCGCGTTTTGCGCTTTACTCGGCATCGATCGCACCGCATCTGAGGGGTGCCTCGAAGCGTCAGACGCTGGCTGTTGCCGCGACACTTACCGAGGAGGCATATGGCATCTCGCTTGCCAAGTTGGTTGAAGGGGAGGATTGGGGCCCGCGCGAGTCCTTTGTGCTCAACGTGATCCTCATCGCAACATGGGGCGTTTCGTGTACGATGGGCGCCATCGTCGGCGCCGTTGTCGATGTTCCCACCGCCATTGCAGCCTTTGTCTGCACCTCGCTCTTTATCTGCCTGCTCTTTTCGCAGCGGCTATCGCGCGGTAACGTTGTCGCGGCGGTTTCGGGCGCGGTGTCCGTCGCCGTATGCAAGTTCTTGGGCCTCGCGAATATTGCCGTGCCGGCAAGCGTCGTGGTCGGCATTGCCATTGCGCTGGCGTGCGATGCTGTATTTGACGGAAGAGGTGCCCGCGATGCCCGCTAACGAGTTCTTGGTTCTGTGGCTGTCGTCGTGGGCTGCTATCGCGTTCTTTCGCATCGCGCCGGCGTTCGCCTTGCGCGGGCGGACCCTGTCGCCCCGCATTACCGAGGCCCTGGGCTATATCCCGCCCGCTGCCTTTGCCGCGCTGGTCGCCAACGACTTGGTGAACCCCGGCGCGTTCGACGCGGGACTCTGGCCTGCCTTGGTTCCCTGGATTGCGGCCACCGGCGTCGTGGCGGTGGCAATCAAGACAAAGTCGATGTTGTGGTGCTGCGTTTCGGGCATCGTGTTCTATATCGTTTTGAGCCTCGTATAGGAGCAGGACGCGTTATCGTCCCGGCCTATCGAATCGAATTTCTCACCGAGGCGGTCTGCTTCTTCTGGTACCATGGTCAAACTTTACTGTAGCAAAGCGTGACGTGGGCTTTTGTTCTGCGTCAGCGGAAATGGGGGTTTCATGGCACAGGAAGCGACCGCCAACGAGCAAAAGAAATTCAAGGTCCCGCGTATCCCGGGCGACATCATGATCTATCCGATGATCGTCGGCCTTTTGCTCAATACCTTCTGCCCGCAGGTCTTTGAGGTCGGCGGCTTCTTTACGGCTGCCTGCCGCGGCGGCTCCAACACCATCGTTGCCGCGATCTTGCTGTTCGTGGGCGCCGGTATCAGCTTTAAGTCCACGCCGGGCGCCATCAAGACCGGCATTGTCGTGCTGATTCCTAAGCTTGTAGTGGCAGCCGCGCTGGGTCTGGGCGTCGCGTACTTCTTTAACGATAACTTTTTAGGCCTGAGTTCGGTTTCCATCATCGGCGGCATTACGTTTTGCAACATGGCGCTCTATACGGGCATCATGGGCGAGTTCGGCGATGAGTCCGAGCAGGGCGCTGTCGGTATCCTGTTCTTTACGGCCGGCCCCGCCGTCACGATGATCATCCTTGGTGTTTCGGGTCTCGCCAACATCCCCGTCGGCACCATCATCGGATCCATCCTGCCGCTCGTTATCGGCATGGTCCTGGGCAACTTGTTCCCGTTTATCAAGAACCTGCTGGTCCCCGGCGCCAATCCCGCGATCGCCGTTATCGGCTTTCAGCTCGGTGCGTCCATGAGCCTTTCGAGCTTTATCGCCGGCGGTATTTCGGGCATCCTGCTGGGCCTCATCACGCTCTTTATCGTCGGTCCCATTACCTTTGCCTTCGAGCGCTTGTGTGGCGGCAATGGTAAGGCGGCTGTGGCGTGTTCCACCATTGCCGGCACGGTCATGACCACGCCGGTCGCCCTCGCCGAGGTCGCTCCGCGCTATGCCGAGCTTGCGCCCACCGCGTATGCGCAGATCGCCACTGCCGTCATCATCACGGCAATCATGGCCCCGATTCTGACCGGCTGGGTCGATAAGAAGTTCTGCCAGGGCAAGGAAGACCTGTCGCCTGCCGGTGTCGAGGCCATCGAAGAGGCTGTCGCGACCGACATCGATGGCGAGTAGCAATCGATACCCATCAATGATTCCGGCGTGCAACTCGCGCCGTTTGAGCGCCCGAACGAGAGCTGTCTTGCAGTGACGTTCGGGCGCTCTGCTATTATTCCCCTTACCCCTGCGGAGAAAGGGGCGTTTATTGCCCAGACACGAATCGGGCGATTCTGACCACTTGGATATTGAAGGGAGGGCGTCTAGTGGTTAAGGCACTCAAGATTGAGATATTCCTGCTATGCATGATTGTTCTTATCGGGCTTGCCGTACGAAGCCGTCGCTCCCTGTTCTCGAGCACCCAGCAGCTTTTGTTTAGCATGCTGGGCTACACGTCTGCTGCCTACATTTTCTTCGATATGATCTGGACGCTTTCGGATGGTGTGGACGGCACGTTGGGCATTGCAGCCAACTGGATTTCCAACGCGGTTTCGTTTTCGCTCTTCGCCATCGCGTGTCTCATTTGGTTTATCTATTCCGAGACGATGCAGGGTTCTCACCTTGTGACCTCGCGCTATAGGGTGGTGCTTGTAACGTTGCCTACGGCTCTGGTGGTCGTGCTGGCTTTTACCAGTTACTGGACGCACGCCCTGTTCTATATCGATTCGCAGGGCGTGTATCGTCGCGGCTTTGCCTATATGATCCAGCCCATTGTCAGCTACTGTTACGTTATACATACGTCCCTGCATGCGTTTGTGCAATCTCGCAGGGTCGAGAGCCTGCAGACGAAGGCTATCTATCGAACCTTAGCATTTTTCGCCATTCCGGCCCTGGTGGGCGGTACCTTTCAGATCGTATACTCGGTGCCTGGCCTTTGTGTCGGCATAATGATTAGCATGTTGCTGCTCTATATCATCTGCCAGGAGCAGCTCATCTCGACCGACCCGTTGACTGGCCTCAACAATCGCAACCGTTTTGAGACCTATATGCTGTCGCTCTTCTCAAATGTTGGTCATACGGACGATGTGTATCTTCTCATGATGGACGCTGACGGCTTTAAGCAGATTAACGATCGCTATGGACATGTGGAGGGTGATCATGCTCTTCAGGTCTTATCTGCTGCGCTCAAAAAGGTCTGCACGGCGTCTGGCAGCTTTATCGCACGTTATGGCGGCGATGAGTTCGTAGTCCTTCAAAAGGCGGCAGCGGAACAGGACATCATACGTCTGTGCGCGGCAATCAACGACGAGCTCGCGCGCGCCGAGGTGCCGTATCTGTTGCGGATGTCCATCGGCTACGCACGGGTCGGTGACGGCGTCGATACCTGGCAAGACTTGCTTCGCGCTGCCGACGCGGAGCTCTACCGCGTCAAGGCCGAGAAAAAGAAGGCCGGCGTCCAGATACGCTAGGAAAAGGGCGCACGCTGGCGTGCGTGGCGCCCCTCGGCTCACCGATGTACTCCATTAAGCTAAAGTATGTGAATCCCTTCTGCTAAATAAGGGCAGCTCGTTAGGCCTTTTTGGGCCTGTTGACGATGATGATGCCGCTGCAGACCAAGAGCAGGGCAACAAGTACGGTAACGGGGCTCGTGCCAGCGCCCTCGCCGAGCAGCAGTGCGCTCAACAGCACGCCAAAGACCGGGTTCATAAAGCCAAAGACCGAAACGCGGCTGACGGGGTTGACGGCGAGCAGGCGGGACCACAGCGAGTACGCGACGGCGGAAATGAGTGCCATATAAATGATGAGCGCGATGGCGGGGGCGATTTCGGTGGGGGACAACGTGCCGCCCATCAAAAATCCGATGGCGGTAAGGACCAGGCCGCCAACCAAAAACTGCCAGCCGGCGAGCAAGACGCCGTCATGCTCGCGCGAGAAGATGCCAATGAGGCAGGTCGACAGGGCGCCCGCAACAGTGGAAGCCAAGATAAATCCCTCGCCGTCGAGCGTAAAGCCAAAGGTGCCATTCGCGCCCGAAAGGTTGACGAGCGCGACGCCGGCAAAGCCCAGCACACAGCCAAGCACCTTGGCCGTATTGAGCCTCTCGGTGTGAAACGCCAGGGCGGCAAAGAGGATTGCGAGGAAGTTGGCGCTGGCCTCGATGATGGAACTCGACATGGCGCTGGCGTGCGAGAGTCCCAGATAGAAAAAGAAGTACTGCCCGATAGTCTGGAAGAGCGACAAGACAAAGATGGGCTTGATGTCGCGAGCCTGCGGAATGAGGGGGCGGCGTTGGGCCGCACTCATCCCAACGATAACCAAGGCGCCGGCAAGCGTGAAGCGCAAGCCCGCAAAGAGCAGCTGCGAGGCGCCGTCGTGCGTTGGGATACCAAAGAGTGCGTAGCCGATTTTGATACAGGGGAAGGCCGATCCCCAGAGCGCGCAGCAAACGAGGCAGCCCAAGATGAGTCCGGGCAGGGTGGCGAGATACGGCTTGCGGCTTTCCATGATGTCCTTCCTACATGCGCGAAGCAAAAAAGAACCCGCCACCGGGCGTGCCGGTGGCGGGTGTTGTTACCCGAGGGGATTGTACCCGATGGGAACGTATTAAGCGAAGTAGGCTACGCCGCTCTCAAAGATTGGCATGAACTTGTCGCCGGGGACATGCTCGGGCACGTTGCGGTACAGGTTGTCGCCGCGACGCTCGGCATGGCCCATCTTGCCCAGGACGCGGCCGTCGGGGCTCGTGATGCCCTCGATGGCGAGTGCGGAGCCGTTGGGGTTGACGGAAAGATCCATGCTGGGCTTGCCGTCCTCGCCCACGTACTGCGTGGCGACCTGGCCGTTGGCGATCAGCTGGGCGAGCACCTCATCATTGGCGACAAAGCGGCCCTCGCCGTGGCTGATGGCGACGGTGTAGGGGTCGTCCAGGCTGCACTGAGACAGCCACGGGGACAGGTTGGACGAGATACGAGTGCGCACCAGACGGCTCTGGTGGCGGCCGATGGTGTTAAAGGTCAGCGTGGGTGCATCCGGTGTGGCGTCGACGATGTCGCCGTAGGGCACCAGGCCGAGCTTGACCAGGGCCTGGAAGCCGTTGCAAATGCCCAGCATCAGGCCGTCGCGGGCCTGGAGCAGGTCGCGGACTGCTTCGGTGACCTCGGGAGCGCGGAAGAACGCCGTGATGAACTTGGCGGAGCCGTCGGGCTCGTCGCCGCCCGAGAAGCCGCCGGGGATCATGACGATCTGGCTTGCGCGGATGCGGCGGGCAAGCTCGTGGGTGCTCTCGGCGATGGCCTCGGGCGTGAGGTTGTTGATCACGAAGGTGTCGGCCTCGGCACCGGCGGCACGGAAGGCGCGGGCGCTGTCGTACTCGCAGTTGTTGCCGGGGAACACGGGGATGATCACGCGCGGGCGGGCGATCTTGGCACCGCCGTACACGTGGATGTCCTTGGCGCGGAAGTCGATGGTCTCGACCTCGGGGGTCTCGCCGGCGCTGCGGTAGGCGAAGACGCCCTCGATGCCGCTTTCCCAGGCTTCCTGGAGCTCGGCGAGCTCGATGACCTCGGAGCCGGTGTCGATGACATAGCCCTCGACGGTGGTGCCCAGGGGCTCGACGACAACGCCGTCGGCGACCTCGGGCAGCTCGGCGTCCCCGGCGAGCTCGACGATAAAGCTGCCGTAGAGCGGGGTGAAGAGGCTCTCCACGTCTACGTCCTCGGCAAGCTCGATACCGATCTGGTTACCGACGCACATCTTAAAGAGGCTCTCGGCGCCGCAGCCGTAGCCGGGCGTGGAGATGGCCAGGGCGTTGCCGGTAGCAGTGAGCGCCTCGACGGCGTCAAACGCGGCGAGCAGCTGCTGGGCGTCGGGGCGGTAGTCCTCGCCGTAGGTGGCGGGGGCGATGCGGACGACGCGGTGCGTCAGACCCTTGAACTCAGGGGAGACGGCGCGCGCCGCGCGGCCCACGGCCACAGCGAAGCTGATCAGGGTCGGCGGAACGTTGAGCTCGCCGGCTTCGTCTTCAAACGAGCCACTCATGGAATCCTTGCCGCCGATGGCGCCGGCACCCAGGTCGACCTGGGCCATAAGGGCGCCCAGGACGGCTGCCATGGGCTTGCCCCAACGCTCGGCCTCGGTGCGCAGACGCTCAAAGTACTCCTGGAAGGAGAGATAGGCGCGCTTGTGCTCAAAGCCGGCGGCCACGAGCTTGGCGATGGACTCGACCACGGACAGGTAGGCGCCCGCAAACTGGTCGGCCTCCATCAGATAGGGGTTGAAGCCCCATGCCATAGCGCTCGCTGTGGTGGTCTCGCCGTCCACGGGGAACTTGGCGACCATGGCAGAGCTCGGAGTGAGCTGCGTCTTGCCACCAAAGGGCATGAGCACGGTCGCGGCACCGATGGTGGAGTCGAAGCGCTCGGAAAGGCCCTTGTTGGAGGCGACGTTAAGATCGGTGACGAGCGAGGTCATGCGCTCGGCAAGCGTGGTGCCGGCCCAGCTGGGCTGCCACACGCTGCGGGCGCAGACGTGGGCGACCTGGTGCTTGGGCGCGCCGTTGGAGTTGAGGAACTCGCGGGACAGATCGACGATGGCGACGCCGTTCCAGGCCATGCGCATGCGCGGCTCGGCGGTAACCTCGGCGATGACGGTTGCTTCCAGGTTCTCCTCGGCGGCGTAGCCCATGAATTCCTCGACGTCACCGTCGGCGACGGCGCAGGCCATGCGCTCCTGGGACTCGGAAATGGCGAGCTCGGTGCCATCCAGGCCGTCGTACTTCTTGGTCACGGTGTCCAGGTCGACATACAGGCCGTCGGCAAGTTCACCCACGGCGACCGAGACGCCACCGGCGCCAAAGTCGTTGCAGCGCTTGATCAGACGGCAGGCATCGCCGCGGCGGAACAGACGCTGCAGCTTGCGCTCGACCGGGGCGTTGCCCTTCTGGACCTCGGCACCCGAGGTTTCGATGGACTCGGTGTTCTGGGTTTTGGAGGAGCCGGTGGCGCCACCGATGCCGTCACGGCCGGTGCGGCCGCCCAACAGGATAATCTTGTCGGTGGGGGCGGGGCACTCGCGGCGCACGTGGTTTGCCGGGGTAGCGCCCACGACGGCGCCGACCTCCATGCGCTTGGCCACGTAACCGGGGTGATAGAGCTCGTTGACCTGGCCGGTGGCAAGGCCAATCTGGTTGCCGTAGCTGGAGTAGCCGGCGGCAGCGGTGGTTACGAGCTTGCGCTGCGGCAGCTTGCCCTCGAGCGTCTCGGAGACGGGGACGGTGGGGTCGCCGGCGCCGGTGACACGCATGGCCTGGTACACATAGCTGCGGCCCGAGAGCGGGTCGCGGATGGCGCCGCCCACGCAGGTGGCGGCACCGCCGAAGGGCTCGATCTCGGTCGGGTGGTTATGGGTCTCGTTCTTAAAGAGGAACAGCCAGTCCTGGTCCTCGCCGTCGACATCGACCTTCACCTTGACGGTGCAGGCGTTGATCTCCTCGGATTCGTCGACATCGGTCATGACGCCGGTCTTCTTAAGATACTTGGCGCCGATGGTGCCCATGTCCATGAGACAGACGGGCTTGGTGTCGCGGCCGAGTTCGTGGCGCATCTCCATGTAGCGGTCGAAGGCCTGCTGCACCACGGCGTCGTCGATCGTCACGTCGTCCAGGACGGTGCCGAAGGTGGTGTGGCGGCAGTGGTCGGACCAATAGGTGTCGATCACGCGGATCTCGGTGATGGTGGGGTCGCGATCCTCATCGCGGAAGTACTGCTGGCAGAAGGCGATGTCCGCTTCGTCCATGGCAAGGCCGCGATCGGCGATAAAGGCGGCAAGGCCGGCCTCGTCGAGCTCGCGGAAGCCGTCGAGCACCTCGACGGGCTGGGGCTCGGGGGTCTCCATGTACAGCGTCTCGGGCAGGTCGAGCGAGGCGATGCGCGCCTCGACGGGGTTCACCACGTAGTGCTTGATGGCCTCGATGGCGTCTTCGTCCAGAGCGCCCGAGATCATATAGACCTTGGCGGAGCGCACGGCGGGGCGCTCGCCCTGGCTGATGAGCTGCACGCACTCGCTGGCGGAGTCGGCGCGCTGGTCAAACTGGCCAGGCAGGAATTCGACGGCAAAGACGGCGCCATCGCTTGCGGGGAGCTCGTCATAGGTCACATCGACCTGGGGCTCGCTAAAGACGGTCGGCACGCAGGAGCGGAAAAGCTCCTCGTCGATGCCCTCGACGTCGTAGCGGTTGATGATCCTCAGGGCCTCGATGCCCTTGATGCCGAGAATTTCGGTCAGCTCGCCCTTGAGCTGCTGAGCCTCGACGTCGAACCCGGGTTTCTTCTCCACGTAGATACGAGAGACCATTGGTTCCTGCCTTCCTGATCGGTTGGGCGTACGGTACGGTATGCGGCAGCGGTCGGTTTACGGGGTCTGCCCTGCGGTCGCCTTGAGCCACATGTTTGTAAACGTCACTATGATACGACAGCTCGCGGCGCGTTGAGGACGGCGAGGGTGCTACAGTGAAGCGCAAACAAGAGAAAGGCATCACATGGCATTCGTTTCACTCGCCATCATCGCGCTTGTGGCCTTTGCAAGCCCCTTCATCGCCTCAGCGATTCCCGGAAAACCCGTTCCCGAAACGGTCTTTTTGCTCGTCTTCGGCGCGGTGCTGGGCCCGCATATGCTCGGCCTTATCCATGTGGATGCCGAGGTCTCGCTGGTGTCCGAGCTCGGCCTGGCCTTTTTGTTCCTGCTTGCCGGCTTTGAGATCGACCCCAAGAGCATCACGGGCGTCGAGGGACGCTACGGCTTGGCGACGTGGGTCGTCACGTTTGGTATCGCCTGGCTTGCCGTGCGCTTTACCCCGTGGTTCTCGGTCAGTCATTTCGACGGTATCGCCGTGACGCTTGCCCTCACTTCTACGGCGCTCGGCACGCTCGTGCCCATCATGCGTGAGCGCTCGCTCACCGGCACGCGTGTGGGCGACTCGATTCTCGCGTATGGCACTTGGGGCGAGCTCGGTCCCGTGCTCGCCATGTCGGTGCTGCTGTCTGCTCGCACTGGCATCCAAACGCTCGTAATCCTTGGCTTGTTTGCGGTGGTTTGCGTGTTGCTGGCCGTGGTCCCAAGCCGCTCCAAGCGCGTCGGCAGCCGCTTCTTTGCGTTTGTCGAGGAGCGTGCCGATACCACGTCGCAGACCTTCGTGCGCCTGACGGTGCTCATCCTGGTCACGCTCGTGGCGTTCTCGGCCGTCTTTGATCTCGACATCGTGTTGGGTTCTTTTGCCGCCGGCTTTGTCCTACGCTATATCATCCCCGAGGGCAACCATACGCTCGAGACCAAGCTCGACGGCCTGGCCTACGGTTTTTTGATTCCGGTGTTCTTTACTGTATCGGGCGCAAAGATCGACCTGACGGCCGTGGCGTCGCGCCCCGGGCTGCTCGCGGGCTTTATCGTGGCGTTGCTGATCATTCGCGCCGTGCCCATTCTCATCTCTATGAGCATTTGTCCTGCGACGCGCGACGTTTCGGCGTATGGTCGCATTACCGTGGCCCTGTACTGCACCACGGCGCTGCCGATTATCGTTGCCGTGACGAGCGTTGCCGTCAACGCGGGCGCGCTGTCGCAAGATATTGCGTCGGTCATGGTTGCCGCCGGCGCCATCACGGTGTTCTTGATGCCGCTGCTCGCACAACTCTTCTACCGCGTGGTCGACGCCGCACCGGTCGCTGCCGTGGCAGAGGTTGCCGAGCATCCATCCGATGCGCTCGACATCCTGCGTGCCCATCACGATTTGGCGAGCCTGCTCGCACGCGAGCACGAGCTGCTGACCTCGCATGGTCACGGTCGCGTATTCGAGGGCCTGCCTACGCTCGATACGATTGCCGAGCGTCTTTCCGCCGAGGCAGCGAGCGGCCACATCGATGCCCGCATCGTGGACGCGGCGCATCTTCTTGCCGATAAGACCTATGGCGACGAGATCGACCCGTCCGAGCTGACCCCGCGCGAGCGTCGCCGCCTGGAGCGCGCCAAGCTCGCCGTGCGCGAATACCGCCGCCGCATGTTGGAGCTCTATGCAAGAGAAGAAGCCGAGGACGACGACGGCAAGTAGTCGATACTCTCTCGGGGAAGCCGCGTCCCGCTTTGAAGGCTCGGAACGGGATGTGGTTTCCGAAACGGGGGCCGTTGGGAAACTGTGTCCCGGAATGGGCGCTCAGAGTGGGATGCAGTTTCCGCGAGAGACCCGTTGCGGAAACGGTATCCCAGAATCGGCGTTCAAAACGGGACGCAGTTTCCGCAAGGAGGTCCTGGGGAAAACCGTGCCCCGTTCTGATCCGAAATACTGGGACATAGTTTCCCTTTCATAACAAGAGAAAGCGCGCTGCCTGCGGTTGATGCAGGCAGCGCCTCTTGCATAAAGCTCTGCTGAGGCTTGAAATTAGCTCGCTATGTAGATTAGGAAACATTAATTGCCAATACTTCAAATTCTGAAATTAGACAATGCATTTCTTGAGTCTTAATTGCAAATATCGGATATATTCGAAATAATGAAAGACGATTTAGCTATTTGATTTCAAAGGAGCGATGAAGCGATGGCGTACAAGACGCTCGAAAAACTCTTTTATGCAGATCCAAGCTCCGATCGTTATGCTTGCCATGACGAGCTGCTGCGCGAGCGCCTTACTGCCGACGGCACGGTGCGGACTGGAATTCACCTTGAGCATGGTGAACTGTTCGCTTGTGTTCCTTTGAACCTGTCCGTTGCTAGCGAGCGGATCCTCAGAAAAGAGCGAAAGATTTCCAACCTGTGGAACAGCTTGCCTTATGTGGCTTTGGGGGCCTCGATTCGTTCGCTGGTGCTTGAGGAGGTTGTTTTCAGCAACGAGATGGAGGGTGTGCACAGCACGCGGCGCCAGATTGAAGCGGCGCTGGAGTCTGCGGAGGATGCTGCGGCCGAACTTTGCGGTGCCGCCGAAAAGGAGCACACTCCTTTTATTGAATTCGCTCGCCTCTACCTTCAGCTGGTGGATGGTTCAAGTCGTCCCGGCAAACCCGAGGATATCCGCGAGATTTTCGATGCCGTCACTAAGGGCGTGCTTGACCCGAAGGACCGTCCGGATGGCAAGATGTTCCGTTTGGGTCCCGTTGTGATTGAGAACAGTCGGGGCAAGATTCTCCATCAGGGTGTTTCCTCGGAGCCCGAAATCATTGACCTCCTTGGCAAGATGATAGAGTTGGGCAATCGCGAAGATGTCCCAAGCCTCTATGCAGCCTCAATCTGCCATTTTCTCTTTGAGTATATTCACCCCTTCTATGACGGTAACGGGAGAACGGGGAGGTACCTTCTCGCGTTGAGCCTGAACGAGACGTTGTCGCAGCCTACGGTGTTGTCGCTCTCTAGGACGATTGCTGAGAATAAAACCGCATATTACAAGGCGTTTGACGTGGTGGAGAGGCCCCTTAACGGTAGCGAGGCTACTCCGTTTGTTGCAATGATTCTTGATTTGGTCGAGCAAGCGCAAGATGCCGTTCTGAGCGATTTGGCCGAAAAGCGCGTACAACTCGATGATCTCAAGCGGGCGATCGATGAGCTCGACGATACGTTTACCGAAAGGGCAAAAGATATTCTGTTTTATGCGGCACAGATGCATATCTTCGGTGCCTTTGGCGAATCTACGCTTGATGGTGTGTCGGGCTATCTCGATGTGACAAAGCCGACAGCGAGTAGGTCATTGTCGAGCCTAATCGCTGCCGGATATTTAGAAAAAGTGTCCGCAAGGCCGCTCGTGTGCAAGATGACGGTGGCGGGACTTAATCTGCTCGGGCTAGAGTGAACATCGGTTATCAGACAAATGAACACTCCGAGCGTTTGCCCGCCATTCCTCCATGGTGTGAAATCGCTCTTATCCCATTGAGGCGCCTTTGAGGTTGCCAATGGACTGTTGCGGCAAGCGGTGAAAGCTATGATTCAATTTCGTTTGTCACATACGCCAGGAGTTCATCGTCTAAGGCCTTCAGAGAGTTCTTGATTTCCCGCCTGCGCTCGCGAGCCTGTTCGATTTTTGCATCACATTCTCGTTTTGCCTTGAATTCGAACGGGCTGAAAAAGGAACGTCTGCTCTTAAGCTCTCGAAGTTCGTTCTCCAGCCGGTCAAATTCATCTTCGAGCGCTTGTTTTTGCGTCTTTTTAACAGGATTATCTAACCAGTATTTGGCTTGGAGCTCTGCTTCTTTTTCAGCGCGCTCACGTTCCTTCTTCTTCTCGGAGTCGTATTCGTCACGCTTTGCCATGTCCTCTTTGAGGCGTTCCTTTCGTAACGTGATCGCCTCGGCATTTAGTGAAAAGCCTTCCTTCACGCTATTTGACACATATGCGCCGTGGGCTCTCGTATAGGTTTTATGTCCTATGTTCAACTCTTCAATTACACATAAGTTTGACCACACATTGAACAATAACTCGGGTGCCAAGATAAGACCTGTAATCGAATGGCCCTCAGTCTCTGTCTCTAAGAATTTAATCGCGGTTCTCAACGCTAATTCATATCGATTGTATACGAGCGTGCACATGTCGAAAGCGTCCTCTTCTGCGGACCGGTCGACGCCGCTGCCGTCAAGAAAGTAATCAAAAATGTTGTTGTTTTCCCACTTGTCTCGCCATTTGGTTACACCGTCTACTACAGAGCTGTCGATGATGTTTGCTGCCGTAAAATACATTCGTGGTATCTCTTCAGTAAAGAGGTACTTCTCCATGTCTGTATCATTTAAAGCGTGGCGTTGGCTGTCGGAAATATCCGGAGACTTGAGCATTTCTTTCTTTGCTTTGCAAAAAGTAAAGGAAAGTTTGCCGATTGCTTCCCATTGGCTTTTTCTTATTTCGAGATGGGATGCCAGCGTGCCTGCAATCAACGCGAGATTATCATCTGATGGTGTGTTGATTATTGGCTTGGCATACAAGGAGCTAACTGCTTCGATAATATCATCGAGGTGCAGTTTTAGACTTTTGATGACGCTCCACGCATGAATTAGGCCTTCACAGGTTTTTACTTCATTTGGAAGCAGTTGAAAGGTTTTGAGAAAACAGTCCGAAGATTCGCGAAGGCGATTGTTTTTAATTGTCAGTTGCCAGTCGATTGCTATTGACTTAATTGCCCAAGCATCAATGTTGTCCAAATCAATCTCTAACACCTTGTTCGCATATCGTTCGGCTTCGCAGAAGTTTCTGGTTTTGCATGCAGTTTTGGCCAACGTGAGCAGCCTTTCTGCATCGGCCGTCTTGTCTGTTTTCACCGTGCCTTCGATTTGAACAACGCCTTCAACCATCATTTTCTTTGCGGACTCGAGCGTATATTTCATACCGCAGTTTTGACAGACGAAGAAATCCCCATCTTTGACGATTTCGGTACCGCCGCAAAGTTCACATTTCAGGGCTTTCATGAAGCTAGACCTCTTTCTTTTCAACGATATATATCCATGCAAGAAGCGTTTCTTTGCGAATGAGAATCCGGGCAGTAATTCTTTTGCCGTCGCGATCTTCGATTAGCACCAAACCGGTTGGAAACAGATATGTCTGTCCGTGTGCAATCCCATTTCGAAGATGGCGAAATAGGCACTGCATTCTGTTTTCATCACCGCTGCGGCGCTCGATGGAGTTGTCCTCTCGGAGCGTTAGTTTGACATCCTTGTGTAGGACCGCTCTTGGGTGTTCGGCGCATATTTCTTTATCTAGGGCCATGTTCTCCAGAGTTCCATCAATGGTCTGGCTTCCTATGAAAATGAAAGAGGTTATCCCGGACTCCTTTAATAGCTTTCTCTCTAGTATCTTGATGGAGGGTCCGTTCCAACCTAAAGACGTCAACGTTCGCTGCGTCGACAAAGCGGTCTTATCTTTTGCGATGGGTGCTTGCAAAACGTAGAACCGAAATAGCTCTGATAGCTCGTCTGGCGTAAAGCAATCTGATAGAGGGGCTCGATAACCCTCGAGTTTGAATTTAGTGCTGTTGCAGGAGTGTTGATAGTTTTCATTGACGTGTGATTTATTGGTTCCCATACCCGGCTTCCTTTAGCGCTTATTTATGATTTCCTGCTGACGGATATATGCTTTTAGTTGCTTACAAGTATCTTGGGCGTCGGGGAGCGAATTTGCTTTTACCGCTTTGTCGAGATTTTCGATAGCGATAGGTATCAAATTTGAAAGGGGCCGGTTTCCAGTTTTATCTAAAACGGGGTTTGCGTAGCGCATAGTTTCCAGAACGTCTGCGATTGCCGGTTTCAGATCGCTAGGTGCTTCTTCTAGGAGCAGTTCGAGTTTGATTTTGTTTGATTTCATTGAATTGGTAAGTGTCGAGACATGTTCCTCGACATCTGAGGTTTGACTCTCGGATGCATTTGCTGCACACAACGTAATTACTGACGTGCCAAGTAAAAGGATGCTGAAACCCGAAAGAACGGACAACGCATCGGTCTTTAGCGCTGCTCCGAAAAGAACTAGGGTCAGCTGGATTGCAAATGAAGCCCCCATGAGAACTGTCTTGGAAATACCAACCAGCTTTAGTTTCTTTACGGGGTCATGAAGGAGGACTGCGACCAACAAGGAGAGCGCAACCAAAGAGAATGCGCTCTCAATCCAAAAGGTAGTTGAGGGTCCAAATAAAAGTACGGCCACGCTTTCGATAACTATGAAGAGGGCTACGGGGATTGCTGCAATATATGCCTGCGTCTTCTTCATTATGACCTCCGTGCTCCGCATTCGGGACAGAACTTCTCGGTTCCAGAGAAGCGATATCCACACTCGGAACAGAACTTTGCAGCACTTTGCTGCGAATTGGTATCCGTAGGGATGGGCTGCGTCGCAGACGTGCCAGTCGCTTGTGAGAGTGCATCGGTCATAACTGACCCCATGGTCCCGCCGACACCGGCCATTACGCCCAGGCCAATTCCCATGTTTGCGTATTCGCCAGTCGCTTCGTTTTGGGCCATCTTTTCGGCAACATCGAAGCTGCGTTCCTGTTGATAGGTATAGCCCTCGATTTGCCGTTTTTCTGCGCGTGCTTTTGCGGAGATTACGGTGCGCTGCGCCGCAGTTTCTTGTTCGATAATGCTGACCTGTTGTTTTATCTGTGCTTCGCATACGTCGGCATATTGCTTGAAATGGAGGTCCTTAAACTTCTCGTATACCGGATCACCTTCGGGTTTGACGATGGCGGTGACCAGCATTTGCGTTAATGAGAGACCGTATGCGGCAAAGTCGGGAAGCAGCTTGTTCTTAAGCGAGTCGGATAACTCTTCAAGGTGTGCATCAAGTTCGAAAATGGAGAGTTTTTGTTCGGTAATTACTTGTGCAAGATGAGTTTTTATTCGAGTTTGCAGGAAAGCTTTGAAATAACTGATCAGCTTGTCCTGGGAGAGCAAGGCTTCGGTTCCAACAAGCTTGAGAAGGAGCCTGCGGGGCTCTTTTACAGCAAGAGCCATCTCTCCGGACGCCCCGAGCGAGAGCGGAAATCCATAAGTCGGTTCCATGAACTGAATCTTGGAATTGGTTCCCCAGCGGATGCCCATTTGCTCGATGAGGTTAACAAAGTAGACCTCTGAGTGAAACGGGCTGACACCACCGGTCGTTATCTTCGAAATGCCGTTCAGTAACGGTAGATTTTGAGTCTCAAGTTCATGCCTGCCTGGTCCAAACGAATCCAGGGCCTGTCCATTAAGGAAGAAAATTGCTTCTTGGGTCTCGTGAACAATGAGTTGCGAGCCCGTATTGAAGTCTTCTGAGGGGTGTTTCCAGATAAAAGTTTGGTTATTGCCCTCATATTTGATTACATCCGTGATGCTCATAGTCACCTTGTTTCCATGGTTAGTAATGTTGATTTGCTAAGATAGCCGTCGTTGCTACGACGGCAAAAGTGGTGCTGAGACCCAGGCGCAGGATGTCGCCGGGGTACAGCTGGGCGGGCGCTCCGGAGCTGATGTCGAGTTCGTTGTTTTCGGCTGTTCGAATCAGATGCGTGCCGTTGGTCGAACCGAGGTCTTGTGCGTACCAAGCATTGTTCTCGGCGAAGATACGGAGATGCCTGGCGGAGACATCCAGCCCAACATCGGTGACAGCGCCGTCTTCGAGTGCGAGCGCTCCGATGATGGAGCCCATGGCAGAAGGCTCAATGACATAAGGGCCGCCGATGACGAGTTCGTTATCGATCCTGATAAGGCCGATCGCATGTTCGGTGCCCGTTTGTTTTAAATCGCATGGACAGAAAGAAATACTTGAGGGGGTAAACGACCTGGCATTCCCTGCGAATTCAAAGCGGTTCCTGATGTACGCGATAGCACGGGCCGGATCGCACCAACAGGCGGTCGAAACAACGAGCGTGATTGAGATAAGAGCCCTGTCATCTTTGTCTTGCTGGCAGCTGACGAGGCGCGAGGCGGCGTTCCGGTAAAGGAGCCCATTACGCCCGCAGGCACTGAGCGCTTGAGCCATCGCGTCAGTCGCTGCCGCAATCATGGTATAGATGTCGGCGTTCGAATACCCTTTTTCCTGTAGCTTGTGCAGGATTTGATTCGATGCGCAGGACCAGTCGGCAAAGTAGCGATCTTCTAGGGAGCTCGGCTGCGAGTGCACAATCGTGCGCGAAAGCCAGCTGGTATCCTGTGCCATTTGGGCGGTAGGCTGTCCATTTGTTAACGGCAGATCGGATAGTAACAGTTCAGCAAGTGCGCGATGGCTCAGGGTAAATGAAGTCTTGAACAGGGAGAACATGACCTCGAGCGGTGTTTGCCGTCTTGGCATGATATTCTCCCTTCCTTGACCCTATACGCTAAATAAAGGATAAGGGTGCCACTAGCCGATTTTACTGTGCAACAAATTGCATGTCGGTGAGCGGTCGTGCTGCCTGATGCGCTTGCTCCAGCATGAGAGCTGGTTATCTTAGGGGAGCTATACAGTTTCGTTTTGATTAGGATGGCATGACTAAACCGCCCTTCGGGAAACTGTGTCCCGGAATGTCCAGATTGGGATGTAGCTTCCGCGAGAGACCCGTTGCGGAAACGGTGTCCCAGAATCGGCGTTCGAAACGGGGCGCAGTTTCCGCAAGGGGGTCTGGGGGGAAACCATGTCCCGTTCTGAGCTGAAATACCGGGACGCAGCTTCCCTTTCAAACAGAAGAAGGCGTGCTGCCTGCAGTTGATGCAGACGGCGCGCCTTCTTTGTTGGACTATGTTGAGGCTGGGAGCTGAGGCTTGTGGTCCCTTAAGAGCGGGCGGCTCCGTCGACGGGGAGCACGGCGCCCGTGACATAGGAGGACATGTCGCTCGCTAGGAAAACGAAGGCGTTGGCGACGTCCTCGGGCTCACCCATGCGGCCGAGAGGGATAGTGGCGATGATGGGTTTGATGACCTCTTCGGGCAGGTTGGCGACCATGTCAGTCTTAGTCACGCCAGGGGCAACGGCGTTGACGCGAATACCCATAGGGGCGAGCTCGCGCGAGAGTGACTGGACCATACCGTTGACGGCAAACTTGGACGTGGGGTAACCGACGCCGGAGGGCTGGCCGTACTTGGCGACCATCGAGCTTGTGGTAGTGATGGTGCCGCCGTGGCCGGCCTCGGTCATGATCTTGGCGGCAGCCTGGTGGCCATTAAAGACGGCGACGACGTTAAGGTCCATGACCTTTGCGAACTCCTCGGCCGTGTAGTCCAAGAGGGGTGAACGCTGGGAGATACCGGCATTGTTGACGACCGTGTCCAAGCCGCCCATGTCGGATGCAGCCTGGGTAAAGGCCTCGGTCACGGCTTCGAGTGAGGTGAGGTCGCAGGAGCGGCCCCAGACCTTGGCGTCGGGATAGGCGGCTGTCAGCTTCTCAACGGCCGCATCGGCGGTCTCTTGACGCGAGCCAAAGACAGTGACGGAGGCGCCCTCCTCGATAAAACGGCAGGCGATGGCATAGCCGATACCGCGCGTGCCTCCGGTGATGATTGCTTTCTTGCCCTCGAGCAACATGGTATTTCCTCTCATCGCGGGCGGACATTCGCAGCACAGCGTAGCCGTAACCGGAATCGGCCGTGTTTGCATATCGGTGAACGGTAGCCCGCGTTACCGATGAGCGGCTCGCGCAAATGTGCCCTGTCGTTGTGCTTAGGGCAGGAGACAAAAAGGCTCCCATCCCACATCGGACGGGAGCCCTTCGAGCAAATGCGTTGTGGGGTGTAAACCGAACTAGTTCGCCATGACGCCTTCGGTCCAGGCATCGACGTCCTCGATGCGCAGGACGTTGGCGACCTCGGCTACGCAGTCGACGCTGGCAAGCTCGGCGGCGGCAGCCTGGACGTCCTTCTCGAGCGCGCGGTGCGTTAGGAAGATGACCGAGCAGGCATCGCTGACGCCCGATTTGCCGTCCTCGACCTGGTTGATGAGCGAGATCGAGATGTTGTGCTTGGCAAAGATGTCGACCGTCTCGGACAGGGCACCCACGCGGTCGGCGACCTTCAGACGCACATAGTACTTGGTCTGGAGCTCGTCCATGGGCTTAAAGGCGAGGTTGTGACCATAGGGCTCGATCTCGGGCAGCGGAGCTACGCCGCGGCTGATCTGCTCGGAGAGCGACAGGATATCGCCTACGACGGCGCTCGCGGTGGGGAAGGAGCCTGCGCCGGCACCGTAGAACATGGTCTCGCCCACGGCGTCGCCTACCACGTAGACAGCGTTCATGGCGCCGTTGACCTTGGCAAGCATGTGATCGGCGGGGATCAGCGTGGGATGCACGCGGACGTCGACGCCGGCGTCGGTGTTGCGGGCGATGCCGAGTAGCTTAATGGTGTAGCCGAGCTCGCGGGCCTGGGCGATGTCCTCGGCGCCGATGGTACGGATACCCTGCTGGTACACATCGTCGGTGGTAACGCGGGTGCCAAAGCCGATGGAGGCGAGGATCGCCGTCTTGCTGGCGGCATCGAAGCCGTCGACGTCGGCGGACGGGTCGGCCTCGGCATAGCCCTTAGCCTGCGCGTCGGCGAGCACGTCGGCGTAATCGGCGCCCTCGGCGTCCATGCGCGACAGGATATAGTTGGTGGTACCGTTGAGAATGCCGGCGATGGTCAGGATCTTGTTGCCCACCAGGTCGTGCTCGAGCGTGCTCACAATGGGGATGCCGCCGCCGCAGCTGGCCTCGCACTTAATCTGCACGCCGCACGCGCGCGCCTTCTCGGCGAGCGTCTCGACATGACGGCCCAGCAAGGCCTTGTTGGCAGAGACGACGTGCTTGCCGTTCTCGAAGGCGGTGGTGAAGATCTCGGTCGCGGGGTGCTCGCCACCGATCAGCTCGACGACGATGTCGACGGCGGGGTCGGTGGCGACGTCGTGCCAGTCACTCGTAAAGGCCTCGCGCTCAATGCCTGCCGCCTCGGCCTGCTCCCAAGCAAGCGCGCAGGCGCGGGTCAGCTTAAGGTCGATGCCGTAGGCTGCCAGGTACTCATCGTGGTGGCTCTTGATCAGACGGGCCACGCCGCCGCCGACGGTTCCCAGACCGATCAGACCGACGTTCACGGTGCGCAGGGGTTCGCTCATAGATAGCTCCTTCGTGCATCTTATGGATGGATTAACCGCTTAAAGGTTGAGTGCATTCTAGCGTGAACCGAGGGTGCGTGCTCGCCAGGCAACAGGAGTCGCACAAAACGGCACCCCCGAAACGCTGCGGAAACATTGGAAACATGCTCGCTACAAACGGAACTCCGTAACAAACTGTCAACGTTTGCGCCATAAGGTTTGCCTCGTACCGCAAGACGGCCGCACTGCGGCCAGCGAAAAGGGGGACACCATGTTCAACATCAACAGCACGCTCAGCCGTAGGAACTTTCTCGCCGGTGCCGCGGCGCTCGGCAGCACCGTGGCACTCGCTGGTTGCTCGTCGGGTGGCTTGGACGGCGGCTCCGCCGATGACGGCAAGACCTTCAAGATCGGTGTCATCGGACCTCTGACCGGCGCCGCGGCAACCTATGGCGTCTCGGCCGAGAAGGGTGCCAAGCTCGCCGCCAAGGATTTCTCGACCAAGGACCTCAAGCTCTCGCTTAAGTCCGAGGACGACGTTGCCGACGGCGAGAAGGCCATCAACGCCTTCAATACCCTGTGCGACTGGGGCATGCAGGCTCTCGTCGGCCCCGTCACGACTGGTGCCGCCGTCGCCGTCTCGGGCGAGATCGCCGACGACATACTCATGGTTACGCCTTCGGCCTCGTCGCTCGACGTCACCAAGGATAAGACCACGGTCTTCCAGGTTTGTTTTACCGACCCCACCATGGGCGCCAGCGCTGCCAAGTTTTTGGCCGAGAAGTACGCAGATGCCAAGATTGCCCTGTTCTACAACTCCGGCGATACGTATAGCTCGGGCGTTGCCGATGCCTTTGCCGAGCAGGCCAAGGCATCCAAGCTCGACATCGTCGATACCGAGACCTTTAAGGACGATTCCGCCACGAGCTTTACCAATCAGCTGACCAAGGCCAAAGAGGCAGGTGCCACGCTCATCTTTGCGCCGATCTACTACACGCCGGCATCCGTCCTGCTCAAGAACGCCAAGGACATGGGCTACGACATGACGCTCATGGGTACCGACGGCATGGACGGCCTGCTCTCTGTGGAAGGCTTCGATACCTCTCTTGCCGAGGGCGTACTGCTCATGACCCCGTTTTCGGCTGACGACGAGAAGAATGCCGACTTCGTCAAGGCCTATAAGGACGCCTACGACGAGACGCCCAACCAGTTTGCCGCCGACGCCTATGACTGCGTCCACGCGATTGCCGAGGCTATCGATAAGGCGGGGATTGACATTACGGCCGACGGTGCCGACATTGCCGGAGACCTTGCCCGTGCCATGCGCAAGATCAAAATCGAGGGCCTGACGGGCGAGCTCACGTGGAACGACGAGGGCCAGGTCGAAAAGCCCGCTACAGCCTATGTGATCCAGGACGGCAAGTACATTGCCGCCTAAGTGCATATGCAACGAGAACGGTGGGGCCGTTTTATTCAGGGTAAGGACGCCTGTAACAGAATGGAAACATTACTTTTACACAATAAAGTGGCATTACTGCATAAAGTAATAGAAATACGCATAAATATGGATAAATGGGCAAAACAAAAGAAAAGTTGAAATAATCGCCACTTTCCTTAACTAAAGCGTCTAGTATTTTGCGAACGCCGAACACGGCGAAGGATGGCCTGTCGGGTAACCGAAACCCGACGAGATTTGAGAGGAGAGCCGCATGTCGAGCCTCACCGGTAAGTCATTGAACCCTGTTATGAATCGCAGGAGCGTTATCGCGAGCGCAGCAGGTCTGGGGGCGATGTCCATTCTAGCTGGCTGCTCCTCCAACGGCGGCGACAGCGGTTCCGCTTCGAGCGACGCTTCGTTTAAGATCGGTACCATCGGCCCGCTGACCGGCGCCAACGCGTCCTACGGCAAGTCCGTTACCCAGGGTGTCGAGCTTGGCTGCAAGGATTTCTCGACCAAGGAGCTGCCGCTTGCCAGCAAGGCCGAGGATGACCAGGCCGACGGCGAGAAGGCCGTCAACGCCTTCAACACCCTGCTCGACTGGGGCATGCAGGCCCTCGTCGGCCCGACCACCACGGGTGCGTCGGTTGCCGTTGCCGCCGAGTGCGGTAACGACCCCAAGACGTTCATGATCACCCCGTCCGCGTCCTCCGAGGACGTCACCGACGGCAAGGATTGCGTCTTCCAGGTTTGCTTCACCGACCCCAACCAGGGTGTCAACGCTGCCAAGTTCCTGGCGCAGAAGTATGCGGACGAGAAGTTCGTGCTGTTCTATAACTCCGGCGACGCCTATTCTTCGGGCATCGCAGATTCCTTTAAGGCCCAGGCCGCTGAGTCCAAGCTCGAGATTGTTGACGAGGAGACCTTTAAGGACGACTCCGCCACGAGCTTTACCAACCAGCTGACCAAGGCCAAGCAGGCCGGCGCCACCATGATCTTTGCGCCGATCTACTACACGCCGGCGTCCGTCCTGCTCAAGAACGCCAAGGACATGGGCTACGACGTCAAGATGATGGGCTGCGACGGCATGGACGGCATCCTGGGCGTTGAGGGCTTCGATACCTCTCTTGCCGAGGGCCTGCTGCTCATGACCCCGTTCTCCGCCGACGACGAGAAGAACGCCGACTTCGTTAACGCTTACAAGGATAAGTACGGCGATACCCCCGACCAGTTTGCCGCCGACGCCTACGACGGCGTGCACGCGGTGGCCGAGGCCGTCAAGGAGGCCGGTCTTGGTGTCGACGCCGATCCGACCGAGGCCGCCGAGAAGCTGTCCAAGGCTATGCTCAAGATTACCGTTGACGGTCTGACCGGCAAGCTCACCTGGAACGATAAGGGCCAGGTCCAGAAGGAGCCCACGGCGTACGTCATCACCGACGGCAAGTACGTACAGGCCTAATTGGCCGCCTTACATAGAGCGGTTTTGATCCCAAGCAGGGGAGGTTTTGGCCTTCCCTGCTTGCTTGGTATCTAGGGACAGTGTAACGTCCCTGTTTCATACATTAACTGGAAACCTATTCGAAAGGGGGATGTGGAACATGACGGTCTTTATCCAATACCTGGTCAACGGCCTGTCCATGGGCAGCGTCTACGCCATCATCGCGTTGGGCTACACCATGGTTTACGGTATCGCCAAGATGCTCAACTTCGCTCACGGCGACGTCATCATGGTCGGTGCCTATGTCTCGTTCTGCGCCACGTCGTATCTCGGCCTCCCGGGCTGGGCATCTGTAGTTCTCTCTTGTGTGGTCTGCACGGTTCTCGGTGTTCTCATCGAGGGTCTGGCATACAAGCCGCTGCGCCAAGCGGGCCCGTTGGCCGTTCTGATCACGGCCATCGGCGTGTCTTACTTCCTGCAGAACGCCGCGCAGCTTCTGTGGGGCGCCACGCCCAAGAACTTCACTTCGCTCGTCACCTTCCCGGTGCCGGAGTTCTTGGCCAAGTTTAACGTAAGCGCCGTCTCGCTCGTCACCATCGTCGCCTGCCTGGTTATCATGGCCGGCCTGATGTTCTTTACAGGTAAGACCAAGATGGGCAAAGCCATGCGCGCCGTGTCCGAGGACAAGGCCGCCGCTCAGCTCATGGGCATCAACGTCAACCGCACCATCTCGATGACGTTCGCCATCGGCTCTGCCCTTGCCGCCATCGCCGGTGTGCTCCTGTGCTCCTACTCGCCGGTGCTGCAGCCCACGACGGGTGCCATGCCTGGCATCAAAGCCTTCGACGCCGCCGTCTTCGGTGGCATCGGCTCCATCCCCGGCGCCTTTGTCGGTGGCATTCTCATCGGCATCATCGAGGCGATGGCACAGGCTTACATTTCCACGAGCCTTGCCAACTCCATCGTCTTTGGTGTTTTGATCATCGTCCTGCTCGTCAAGCCTGCCGGCCTCTTGGGCAAGTACGTCCCCGAGAAGGTGTAGGTGAGCGTTATGAAGTTTCTTAAAGATAAGCAGACGCGTCACGACTTTGTTACGTACGCCATGTGCATCGTGGCCTTCGCCATCGTGTTCTTTATGCAGTCGAACCACATGATTCCGCGCATGATCGCCGGTCAGCTGGTTCCCATCACGGCCTATATCGTCATGGCCATCTCTCTTAACCTCGTCGTCGGCATTGCGGGCGACTTGTCGCTGGGCCACGCGGGCTTTATGAGCGTCGGCGCTTATACGGGCATCGTCACCGCCGTCGCGCTGGAGAGTGCCGTTCCGTCCGATCCCATGCGTCTGATCATCAGCATTGTGGTTGGCGCTATCGCCGCTGCCATCTTGGGCTTCTTGATCGGTATTCCGGTCCTGCGCCTGAGCGGCGACTATCTGGCCATTGTGACCCTGGCTTTTGGCGAGATCATCAAAGAGGTCGTCACCTGCCTCATCGTGGGCGTCGATTCCCGCGGCCTGCATGTGATCTTTAACATCACGGGTAACTCCACGATCGACGACCTGCACCTGCTCGAGGACGGCACCGCCATCATCAAGGGCGCGCAGGGCGCATCGGGCGTGTCGACCTATTCGACCTTCCTTGCCGGCGCCATCCTGGTTATGGTCGCGCTCGTGATTGTACTCAACCTGGTTCGCAGCCGTACCGGTCGTGCCATTATTGCCGTGCGCGACAACAGGATCGCTGCCGAGTCTGTGGGCATCTCCGTCACCCAGTACCGCATGATCGCCTTCGTGGTTTCCGCTGCCCTCGCCGGTGCTGCCGGAGCCCTGTTTGGCGGTAACTTCTCGCAGCTTTCCGCCACTAAGTTCGACTTCAACACATCGATCCTCATTCTGGTGTTCGTGGTCCTGGGCGGCCTGGGCAACATGCGCGGCTCCGTTATCGCCGCGGCGCTGCTCACGGTGCTCCCCGAGCTGCTCCGTCAGTTCTCGGACTACCGCATGCTCATCTACGCCATCGTGTTGATTCTGGTCATGGTCTTTACTAACAACCCGCAGCTCAAGGCGTTCTTCGCACGCATTAAGGACCGCTTTGCTTCCAAGAAGGAGGTGGCAGCCGATGCCCAGTAAGTTTGAGTTCAGCAAGGGCAAGATGGTCCCGTATCCTTCTGGCGCCATCGTTCCCGACCGCGACCTGGGTCAGCGCCCGGCGCTCGAGTGCATCCACCTGGGCATTGAATTCGGCGGCCTTAAGGCAGTCGACGACTTTAGCCTAACCATCGGCAAGACCGAGATCGCCGGTCTCATCGGCCCCAACGGCGCCGGCAAGACTACGGTCTTCAACCTGCTCACCAAAGTGTACCAGCCCACGCACGGCACCATCCTGCTCGACGGTGAGGACACTTCGGGCAAGTCGGTCTACCAGGTCAACCGCATGGGTATTGCCCGTACGTTCCAGAACATTCGCCTGTTCAATACCATGACGGTGGAGGACAACGTTAAGGTCGGCCTGCACAACCAGGAGCGCTACTCCGGCTTTGAGGGCGTGCTGCGCCTGCCGACGTATTGGAAGCACGAGAAGGCCGCCCACGAGCGCGCCATGGAGCTGCTGTCCATTTTTGATATGGAGCACCTGGCAAATGAACAGGCCGGATCGCTGCCTTACGGCGCCCAGCGTCGTCTGGAAATCGTCCGCGCGCTTGCCACCAACCCCAAGCTGCTGCTGCTCGATGAGCCTGCCGCCGGCATGAACCCGTCCGAGACCGCAGAACTCATGGCGAACATCGTTAAGATTCGTGACACCTTCGGCATCGCCATCATGCTTATCGAGCACGATATGTCGCTCGTTATGAACATCTGCGAGGGCATCTGCGTGCTTAACTTTGGCAAGGTCATCGCCAAGGGCACGGCAGAGGAAATCCAGAACAACGACGCTGTTATTGAGGCATATCTGGGCAAGCAGGATAAGGGGGAGAACTAAATGGCAGAGCCGATGCTTTCCGTCTACAACATCAACGTCTGGTACGGCGCCATCCACGCCATTAAGGACATCTCCTTTAACGTTAACGAGGGCGAGATCGTGGCCTTGATTGGTGCCAACGGTGCCGGCAAGTCCACAACGCTCAAGACCGTCTCGGGCCTGCTGCGTTCCAAGACCGGTTCCATCAAGTTTATGGGCGAGGACATTACCCATACGCCCGCTGATAAGCTGGTTGGTAAGGGCCTGGCTCAGGTTCCCGAGGGTCGTCGCGCCTTTTTGCAGATGACGGTCGAGGAGAACCTGGAGATGGGCGCCTATACACAGCCCAAGTCCACAATTGCTCCGGGCCTGGAGCGCGTCTACGAGCAGTTCCCGCGCCTGAAGGAACGTCGTCGCCAGGTCGCCGGCACCCTTTCAGGTGGCGAGCAGCAGATGCTCGTTATGGGGCGCGCCCTTATGAGTAACCCCAAACTGCTTATGCTCGACGAACCTTCCATGGGTCTGGCACCGATTCTGATCGAACAGATCTTCCAGATTGTCGAGGACCTGCACAAGGCCGGCACCACGGTGCTTCTGGTCGAGCAAAACGCGCAGATGGCGCTTTCCATCGCCACACGCGGTTACGTGCTCGAGACCGGCAAGATCACCATGACCGGCACCGGCCAAGAGCTCCTGCATGACGACAACGTCCGCAAAGCCTACCTCGGAGGCTAACCCACCTAACAAAAGGGGCGCTGACTATCTCAGTCAGCGCCCCTTTTTAAGTTGCGGTGAAATAGGGACTGAATACGGGCTCCAGAGGCCAAAAGAGTCCCTATTCCACCGCAACTTCATGGGGGTGTGTGACAATGCCCGTCGGAAAACATCTGCTGTCTTTGGGGGTCTATCTATGCTGTACGAGTTTTGTGCCGAGAACTTTGAGCGGGTGCCGGCGGCTATCGATGCCGGTGCAAGGCGTATCGAGCTGTGCGACAACCTTGCCGTTGGTGGCACCACGCCTTCGGCCGGCGTTATCAGCGCTACGACCAACTATGCACACGAGCACGATGCGCGGGTGATGTGCATGATTCGCCCGCGTGGCGGCGACTTTCACTACAACCAGGACGAGTTGCGTATGATGGAGATGGACCTGGGCCTTGCCGTGAGCGCCGGCGTTGACGGCTTAGTCTTTGGCTGCTGCAAGCCCCGCGCTGGCGGATGGGCACTCGACGAGCTTACGTTGGGCGCTCTCGTGATGGCCGCGGGCTGCGCGACCGAGGAATGCAAGCGTGAGCCCATCGACATCACCTTCCACATGGCGTTTGATCAGCTCTCGCCCGAGGCTCAGCTCGACGCGATTGACATACTCGCCGACTGCGGCATCACACGCATCCTGACGCATGGTGGCGCTGCCGGTACGCCGATCGAGGACAACTTCGAAAACCTGGCCCGCTTAATCGAGTATGCGGGCGACCGCTTGACCATCCTTCCCGGCGGCGGCATTTCCACGGTCAACCGCGATACCGTGGCGGCGGCACTGGGCGTCTCCGAGCTCCATGGCACCAAGATTGTGCCGCTGGAGGTGTAGCCCGTGGCACTTGTATTCGATGTCCAGCAGGCGAGCGGTAAGCCCGAAGATAATCGTCGCCCTGGCACCGCGTGCCCCTTTTGCGACACGGAGGGGCTTGCCAACATCATCCAGCGCGATGGTGACTGCATCTGGCTCGAGAATAAGTTCAAGACATTGCGGGCCACACGTCAGACCGTATTGATCGAGTCAGCCAATCACGACGCCGACCTGGTGACCTATGAACCGGATGAGCTGCATCATGTGATGCGGTTTGCCCTGGGCTGTTGGCAGCAGATGATCGATTCCCAACAGTACTGCAGTGTGCTCATGTACAAGAACAAAGGCCCGCTTTCGGGCGGCAGCCTCGTCCATCCACACATGCAGATTGTGGGCTTGGAACAGGAGGACGGCTATGCGGCGCTGGCCTCAGCCAACTTTGAAGGCATCAGTGTCTGGCAACAGGGGAGAATCTCGGTCGACATCTCAACCGAACCGATCATGGGGTTCTTTGAGATCAACGTTTCAGCCCCGCAGGGAATCGCTGCCAGCGATGACACGAGAGACCAAGCCGAGGCGGATCTCTTCGCCGATGCGATCCAGGTAGCTCTGCGCTATATCCTGAACGAGCACCACGGTGGTCGCGCAGAGTCGTACAACCTGTTCTTCTATCACCTGGGCGGTCGGACCATTGCCAAGGCGCTGCCACGTTGGGTGGTTTCGCCCTACTTTGTCGGCTATCGTTTGGCCCAGGTCAATGCTGAGACAACGCTCGATATCGATGCTGAGCGCCTGCGTGCGCATCTGGAAACGCTCGTATAGCAAGACTAACACCCGCGTAATGCGGACAGTCTAGCGTGCCATGGCGTCGCGGCCGGCTTCGACGCGCTTGCGCTGGGCGGCGCGCTCCTCGCCGGTCAGACGCTCAAAGAGATGCCCGATAAGCGAGGCGAGTACCTGCTGAAACAGCGTTCCGCACATGACGGGAAACACGACTTCGCCCGGAAAGTACTGCGTGGCGATGACGGCGCCCGAAGAGATGTTACGCATGCCGCAGGTAAAGCACATGGTGGTCGTCTCGCTATATGGCAGATGCAGCGTATGGGCGACCAGAAAACCGACGACAAAGCCACTGATGGCGAAGACCAAAATAAAGAGGGCGACTTCCAAGCGCACCGCGTTCATGTGCAGCACGTACTCGCTCATGGCGGTGGAGTTGGAGGCGATAACGCCCATCATCATGAATTTGCAGGCGGGCGAGAGCACGGGGGAGAGTTTTTCGTGCCCCCATCCGCGCGTGAGCTCGTTGATCACGATGCCGAGCACGGCGGGGATGGCGATCATAAAGGCCATGTCTTGCATCATGCTCGGCACATCGATCGAGACGGTGGCGCCCAGCAAGAGCTTCAGCGTGAGCGGAATCGTCACAGGGGAGATAACCGAGGACGTCAGGATGATGGTGAGCGCGAGCGGGCCGTTGCCGCCGAACATGCTAATCCACATAAAGGCAGTGACCGCCACGGGTACGCTGTACTCGAGCACGATGCCGCAGACAAGGTTGGGATTGGAGCCAAAGAATAACGATCCCATGGCATAGGCCGCGATGGGAATAAGCGCCGCCGAGACGAGCAGTGCCAAAATCAGGTGCAGGGGACGGCGGAACACCTCGGCTACCTGGTGGAAGGTGTTGCTGAGCGCACCCTGAAACGTCATAAAGGCGAAGAGGGCGGGAACAATGGGCTTGAGCACGCCAATCTGCTGGGGAAAGAGCACGCCGAGCGCCACGCAAATCGGAACGATGACCTGCATATGCCCCGCGAGGAACTTTCCCAGTCCAGTCCATTGCTTCATATGTCCCGTGACTCCCTTTATCCGCGAACTCGTTTGTATGGATATGCTAGACGCTCGTATGCGTCCGTGCGGCTGAAACGCTCGATTATTTCGAGGCTATTACCGGCATCGTTTACCGAAACCGCGGCGTGCTGCGGCGATTTGCGTCCGCGCCGCACGGTATAATAAATCCGTTCAACAGATCTGCCTGCCGAAGCGGGCATACACAGAGGACTCATCGCTATGAACCGTGAGAGGTATCGCGGCGACCTGCCCCTATCGGGGGTGGGCGCCTATGTCATCGCTTAAGACGACGCATCGCTGGGCGGTCGCTCAGCAAAACCCCGAGCTCGAAAAGGAGCTTTCGGCTGGTCTGGGCATTCCCGGGCTGGTGGCGCGCATTATGGTCGCGCACGGCATTGGCTCCATCAAAGAGGGCCAATTGTTTTTGACGCCTTCGCTCGATCGCGACTGGGCCGATCCACTCATTATCCCGGGCATGTCGGTCGTTGCCGACCGCGTCGAGCGTGCTATTCGCAACCACGAGCACATTGCAGTCTTTGGCGATTTTGACGTTGACGGTATTACGTCGACCTGCCTGTTGACCGAGGCGCTGCGCACGTTTGGCGCCGATGTCACGCCGTTTATTCCGCATCGCTTTGATGAGGGCTACGGTCTTTCGCGCGCGGCACTCGACCGCGTTAACGAGCTCGCTCGCCCCCAGCTGATCGTGACCGTCGATAACGGCATTGCCGCCAAGGAAGAGGTTTCCTATTTGGAGGACCTGGGGATCGATTTGGTGGTCACGGACCATCACGAGCCCTCCGACCAGGTGCCGCAGGGTGTGCCCCTGACCGACCCCAAGCTCGAGGACGAGGGCCCCTCGCGCGAGCTTGCCGGTGCTGGTGTGGCGCTCAAGCTGGTGCAAGTCCTGGGTGAGCGCCTGGGCAAGCCGTCGTATTGGCGTTCGCTAATCGAGGTCGCGGCGCTGGGCACCGTGTCCGACATGATGCCGCTCACGCCCGAGAACCGCGCGCTGGTTGCCGAGGGCATCCAGCAGATGCGCGTAACCGCTCGCCCCGGCTATATCGCGCTTGCCGCGCTTGCCAAGGCGGACCTTTCGAGCATTACGGCGGATGGCCTGTCATTCTCGCTCATTCCCCGCTTAAACGCTGCCGGCCGCATGGCCGATCCCAAGCTGGCGCTCGACCTGCTGCTTGCCCGCAATCCCATCGAAGCAAGCGCGCTGGCGGCTGAGCTCGAGGAAATCAACCGCCAGCGTCGCGAGATTGAGGCGGAGCTCACGCGCGATGCCATGGCAAAGGTCGAGGAGACCTATGACGGCGGGCGCGCGATCGTTGTGGGCGGCGAAGGCTGGCACGAGGGCGTCAAGGGCATCGTGGCAAGCCGTCTGACCAACCGCTATCACGTGCCGGCGCTGCTGTTCTCGATCGAGGACGGTATCGCGCGCGGCTCTGGTCGCTCGGTGGGCAAAGTTAACCTGTTTGACGCCGTCGAGCGCTGTTCCGACCTGCTGATTCGTCGCGGCGGACATGCCGGTGCGGTGGGTGTGACCATCGAGGCATCCAAGCTCGATGAATTCCGTCGTCGCCTTTCCGCCGTGCTATCGGAGATTCCCGCTGAGGACTTTGAAGACATCGACGAGGTTGCCGCCACGGTCGACCTTTCCGAGCTGAATATCGAGACTATAGAGCAGATTTCCCGCCTTGAGCCGTTTGGCCAGGGTAATAAGGTGCCGCTGCTGGCTGCCGAGGGCGTGACGATGTGCGATCGCGCCGTGGTGGGTAAGACCGGCGAGCACATGCGCTTTGTGGCGACCGATGGCGCCGCGAGCGTGCCGGCCATTATGTTCCGCGTGCCGCAAATCGATAAGCTCATCAACTGCGATAGCGCTGTCGACTTGGTGTTTGAGGCCGTTGCCGAGCATTGGCAGGGGCGTGTGAAGCCCAAGCTCATGATCAAGGATGTTCTGGTCCGCGATACCACGCTGCCCGGCGTCGACGATCCGGCATGCGAGCTTCGTCGTGGCGTGCAGCCGGCGGATTCTGGCCTGCGCCTGGAGTCGCGCAAGCGCGAGACGCTCGCCCAGCTTTCCTATACCGAGCTCACGCGCTCGCTTATCCATAGCTTTATCGGCTCGAACCAGCCGCACCGCGCGCAGGTCGAGGCGCTCGATGCCCTGGCCGATCACCAAAGTGTTCTGGCCGTTATGGGAACGGGGCGCGGCAAGTCGCTCATCTTCCATGTACATGCCGCGCGTGAGGCGGTGCTTCGCGGACGTGCGAGCATCTTTGTCTATCCGCTGCGTGCGCTCGTTGCCGACCAGGCCTATCACCTCTCGTCGACGATGGCATCGCTTGGCATTGGCGTTGGCGTGCTGACCGGCGAGACCGTGGAGGCGGCGCGCGATGACGTGTTTGCCGGCTTGGCTTCGGGCCGTACCGGCATCGTGCTCACGACGCCCGAGTTCCTGTCCATTCACCGCGACCGCTTTGCGCGTTCGGGGCGCATCGGTTTTGTCGTTATCGATGAGGCGCACCACGCTGGCCTTGCCAAGGGCGGCGACCGCAGCGCCTATCTCGACATGCCCGATATCCTCAAAGCCCTGGGCGACCCGGTCGTTATGGCTGCGACGGCCACCGCGACGGCTCCGGTCGTGGCCGAGCTTGCCCGCATGTTGCCAATCACTCGCACGGTGGTCGACGAGACGGTGCGCGAGAACCTGCGGCTCGAGGACGACCGTGATCTTGCAAGTCGCGAGAACCGTTTGGTGTCGATTGTGGCGACGGGGGAAAAGACCGTCATCTACGTCAATTCGCGCGACCAGTCTGTGGCGCTCGCCAAGACGTTGCGCAAGCGTGTGCCCGATTGCGCAACCCATATCGCGTTCTATAACGCGGGGCTTGCGCGTTCCGATCGCCGTCGCGTGGAGGAAGCATTCCGAGACGGAAGCCTCAGCTGCATCGTCTCGACATCTGCCTTTGGCGAGGGCGTCAACCTTCCCGATATTCGCCATGTCGTGCTCTATCACATGCCGTTTGGCGGCATTGAGTTTAACCAGATGAGCGGCCGTGCCGGTCGCGATGGCCAGCCCGCCGTGATCCATCTGCTCTATTCGTCGCGCGACGCCCGCATTAACGAGCGCCTACTCGACTGCTATGCGCCCGAGCGCGACGAGCTCGTCACGCTCTATCGCGCGCTGCAGACCATGTGGCGCTCCAACCGCGGCAAAACCGGGGACGATTCCTTTAGCGCGAGCGATATCGACATCGCACAGATGTGCCTTGCCATCGATGCTCGCACGCCGGTCGACGAGCGTTCGGTGGAAAGCGGCCTGGGAATCTTCGAAGAGCTTGGTTTTTGTCGAGTTTCGGGGTTTGACGACACCCGTCGCATCGCGATGGCCGAAAACCCCGGCCGCGTGCAATTGAGTAGGTCAATTCGCTATTTGGAGGGCTTGCGCTCGCGCATGGAGTTTTCGGCTTTCCGGAGCTGGGCGCTCGATTCGTGCGCTTCTGATATGCTAGCCAAAGTTAACCGCCCGATCGTACCGCGGGCCTAGGGGAAGGGGACCTCGATGGATGCCGCAGCCCGTACCGCCCATGATTCCACCCTCCAGCCGTTTTCGGAGATGGAGCACTATAAGCATGCCGATGAGCTGCCGCCCGAGATTGTGGCGGACAGCTACGACAAGCTGGAGCGCCTGTGCCTCAAATATATGAATGAGGACGACTTCTCCAAGGTGGAGCAGGCCTACTGCTTTGCCGCCGAGAAGCACTGCAACCAAAAGCGCCGCTCGGGCGAGATGTACATTAACCATCCCGTCGAGGTTGCCATCATTTTGGCCGATCTCAAGATGGACTGCGATGTGGTGTGCGCCGCGCTGCTGCACGATACCGTTGAGGATACAGAGACCTCGCTTGCCGATGTTTCCGGCCTGTTTGGCGATACGGTGGCCGAGCTCGTCGATGGCGTGACCAAGCTCACCAACATCGAAGTCGACAGCATGGACGAGAAGCAGGCCCTCACGCTGCGCAAGATGTTCCTCGCCATGTCCAAGGACATCCGCGTCATCATCGTTAAACTTGCCGACCGTCTGCACAACATGCGAACGCTGGCAGCCCTGCGCGAGGATCGTCGCCTGTTTAAGGCTCGCGAGACCATGGACGTGTATGCGCCCCTGGCCGACCGTCTGGGCATGAGCTCCATTAAATGGGAGCTCGAGGACCTGTCCTTCTTCTACCTTGAACCCGACGCCTACCAGCGCATCGCGCGCATGGTGGCGGAGTCGCGCGAGGTCCGTGAGCGCTATCTGGCCGAGACCATCAAGACACTCACCGACGAACTCAACCGCATTGGCCTGGAGGACTTCCAGATTAACGGCCGTTCCAAGCACTATTGGTCCATCTACCAAAAGATGAAGCGCAAGGGCAAGGAATTCTCCGAGATCTACGACCTGGTGGCACTGCGTGTCATCACGCATTCGGTGCGCGATTGCTACTCCACGCTCGGCGCGGTGCATACGCTGTGGCACCCCATGCCCGGTCGCTTTAAAGACTATATCGCCATGCCCAAGGTCAATAACTACCAGTCGCTCCACACGACGGTCATCGGCCCCACGGCCCGTCCGCTCGAGATTCAGATTCGAACCTACGAGATGCATGAGCAGGCCGAGTACGGCATTGCCGCCCACTGGCTATACAAGAAGTCGGGCGGATCGTCTGCTTCCAAGACCAATGACGCTCAACGTTTGGACGACCAGATCAACTGGCTCAAGCATTCGCTCGATTGGGCTGCGTCTGATGAGATCACCGACGCCAAGGAATACCTGCATTCGCTGAAGGTCGACCTCTTCGATCAGGAGATCTTCGTCTTTACGCCCAAGGGCGAGGTCATGGCGCTTCGTGCCGGCTCCACGCCGCTCGACTTTGCCTATGCCGTTCACACCGAGGTGGGAAACCATTGCGTCGGCGCCAAAATCAACGGTGCGGTGGCTCCGCTCACGCACGAGATTAAGACGGGTGACCGTGTCGAGATCCTGACTAACAAGAGTTCCAAGCCGTCGCGTGATTGGCTCAAGATCGTTAAGACGCCTTCCGCCAAGTCAAAGATCCGCCGCTATTTTGCCGCTGCGACCAAGGATGACGACGCTGCTGCCGGCCGCGATATGCTGGCCAAGGACCTGCGGAAGCGTGGCTATGGTATTTCTACGCCGCGTTCGACGCGTGCGCTCAACGCCGTAGCGGAGCAGTTTAACTTCAAGCAGCTCGAGGACCTGTTTGCCGCCGTCGGCGCCGGCAAGGTTGCCCCGCGCGCTGTGGGCAATAAGGTCGAGCAAATCTTGGACCCCAAGCCCGAGGAACAGCTCACCAAGGCCGAGGCTATCGCCGAGGTCGTGAAACAGCCTGCTCGCGGCTCCAACCGCAAGCCGCAAAAGCGCGGCAAGAGCGCAAGTAACGGCATTATCGTCAAGGGCGAGAGCAACAGCGGCCTGCTGGTCCGTCTGGCTCATTGCTGCAACCCCGTGACGGGCGACGACATCGTCGGCTTCATCACGCGCGGTCGTGGCGTTTCGGTACATCGCGCCAACTGCCCCAACGTCAAGGGTCTTATGGAACATCCCGAGCGCATGATCGATGTGGAGTGGGACGGCGCTGCCGACACCCTCTTCCAGGTCGAGATCGTGGTCGAGTGCTTGGACCGTATGGGCCTGCTCAAGGATGTCACCATTGCCATTGGCGATGCGGGCGGCAATATCCTTTCTGCCGCCACGTCGACCAACCGCGAGGGTATTGCAACCCTGCGCTTTATGGTCGAGATCTCGGACGCGAGTGGTCTGGATCCGCTGCTGGCTTCCATCAGCAGTGTCGATTCGGTCTACGACGCTCGCCGTCTTATGCCCGGCGAAGGCGGAGCTCAGCTCAAGCGCCGTGTTTAGTCGCGACGAACGTGCCACATTATCGATATTCGCTACACTCGAGGCATCGTTTGATGCCTCGAGTTCTATTGAGAGGAGAGGGACATGAATGCTGTGTCCTTGGATTTAACTCCCAAGGGATCGGTCGAGATCGAGACGCTCGTAAACGGTCCCATTCAGACCAATAGCTATGCTGTTATTTCGGACAATGAGTGCGTGATTATCGACCCCGCATGGGAAGGCGAGCGCTTGGTGGAGCATATTCGAGCCGAGCATCCCGGCGTACGCATGCTTGGCGCCGTATGCACTCATGGCCATGCCGATCATGTTGGGGGTGTTGCCGGCGTGCGAACCACCGTTGGCGAGGGCTGCCAGTATGAGCTGTGTGCTAAGGATGTGGCGGTGCCGCATGCGAACATCGAGGAACAGCGAGCGATGTGGGGCATTGAGACGCCCGACCCCGGGGAGCCGACGCGTCTGCTCGCCGAGGGCGATGCTATCAAGGTGGGCGATATCTGCCTGCAGGTGATTGCGACGCCCGGTCACACACCGGGTGGCATTGTCTTGTTTGCTGCCACCGAGCAGGGGAACATTGCCTTTGTGGGCGACACCCTGTTTCCGGGTGGGCACGGCCGTACCGATCTTTCCGGCGGAGACGAGGCGGCGATTCTGTGCTCGCTCTCCAAGCTCGCCCGGCTTCTCCCGCCCGATACCGTTTGCCTAACCGGCCATGGCGATTCGACCACTGTGGCACGCGAGCTTATGCAGAACCCTTTCATGCAGGTGTAGCTTTATAGTCGGCTTTTGAAGCACGAGAAGCGTCCAAACGTCAAGCTATTTTTCCCCAACGGGTCAATTTCGTAGGGCAAACGGTCAAAAAAGTCTGTTTGGGCGATATTCGTGAACAAACGAACGTTTATGCTCGGGTGCGCCGTGGTAAAATCACAGGCGTTATCGGAGCAACCTTACAGGAGGTTTCTTTTATGCTCGTCAACGCAGCAGACATGCTCAAGAAGGCCGAGGCCGGCAAGTACGGTCTCGGTGCCTTCAACACCAACAACCTCGAGTGGACCCTGGCTATTCTCCAGGCCGCCGAGGAGGCCAAGTCTCCGCTGATCCTTCAGTGCACCGCTGGTGCCGCTAAGTGGATGGGCGGTTTCAAGGTCTGCGCCGACATGGTCAAGGCTGCCGTCGAGGCCACGGGCGTTACCGTTCCCGTCGCCCTTCACCTCGATCACGGTTCTTACGAGGACTGCTTCAAGTGCATCGAGGCCGGCTTCACGTCCATCATGTATGACGGCTCTCACGAGGAGACCTTCCAGCTTAACCTCGACCGCACCAAGGAGCTCGTTGAGCTTGCCCACTCCAAGGGCATGTCCATCGAGGCCGAGGTCGGCGGCATCGGCGGCACCGAGGACGGCGTGACCTCTAGCGGCGAGCTCGCTGATCCTGCTGAGTGCAAGCAGATCGCTGACCTGGGCGTCGACTTCCTTGCCTGCGGTATCGGCAATATCCACGGCGTGTACCCTGCCGACTGGGCTGGCCTTTCCTTCGAGCGTTTGGGCGAGATCAAGGCCCAGACCGGCGACCTGCCCCTCGTCCTGCACGGTGGCACCGGCATCCCCGAGGACCAGATCAAGAAGGCCATTTCCCTGGGTATCTCCAAGATCAACGTCAACACCGACCTGCAGCTCGTCTTCGCCAAGGGCGTCCGCGAGTACATCGAGGCTGGCAAGGATCAGCAGGGCAAGGGCTTTGACCCCCGCAAGCTCCTCAAGCCTGGTCGCGACAACATCGTTGCCCGCACCAAGGAGCTCATGGAGGAGTTTGGCTCCGTCAACAAGGCGTAAGTAGCGGTTTAACTTCCCGCCGGAGGCCCCGTTTCCCCTACGCTGTTTCCCTCGCGCTCACCTGGCTTCGCCAGAAGTCGCGCGACGGAATCAGCTCCGGGGAAACGGGGCCTCCTTCGTTAACTCGCTACAGGGTTACTGGGCTGAATTAAGATGGCTACTGGCTTTGCCAGAAGTCGCGCCAAGGAAACAGTTCCGGGGGACGGGGCTTCCTTCGTTTAACGCCGCAGGGTTACTGGGCTGATTTCATTTTTGCTACCGTTCGGCGGTGTTGATGGCTCCCTTGTTGGGGCTTTCTTTTTATCTCGCTACAATGGGCTTCGAGAGTTCTAATGACTTGGAGTTTGGTATGGCTGTTATTAATGTGCTGCCTTCGGATGGGAAGGTTATTGACGAGGGTCCTGTTGGTTGCTCTGTTGATGTTTGCTGTGATGACTTTCGTTATCTCGATATTGGACTGCCGCCTGAGATTCTTCGTCTTAAGGATGCCGGGTATTTGACGCAGGCTGTTGCTGCCTGCGATCGCCTTTTGGAGCAGAACCCTGAGCCTTCGCTGGCTGCCTGCGTTCGCGCCGAGCGGTATCGCATGATCGAGACGCCGCTTCATTTTTCGGTGTCGCGCGATCGGGCTATCGAGATGATTCGCGAGGAGTGGCCAGAGTTTACCGATGAGCAGTTTGACGACCTGATTGACCGCAAGCGTATCGATTGCCGCTTTATCGATGGTGAACTGTTCGTTCTTGACAACTTCCTTGATTCTTTGCGCGTGTATCCCAAGGAGGTTCCGGGTCTGCGTCCCGATTCTGCGGATGGAATTACGCTGCGCAACCAGATGCTCGAGGAGATGGAGTCACGGGGCGGGCTGTCTCGCTCCATCACGCTTAAGGCATGCGTATCTGTCCCCGGTGCTTTGGAGGGGGAGACCGTTCGCGCGTGGCTTCCCGTTGCCGCCGCCTGCCGCCAGCAGTCCCAGGTCGAGATACTTGATATGACGCCGGAGGGGGCCATTGCTCCTGCGAGCGCCTCGGCGCGTACTGCCTCGTGGGTCTCCTCGACCGATCGCTCATTCTCGGTGACCTATCGCTATCACATCGATGCCGCTTATCGCGATATTTATGGGGGTGCGCTTCCGTCGCATCCGTGTATGGACGCGCCGCTGCCCGAAGATATTTCCGAGGACCGTCCGCACATTGCATTCACGCCGTATCTGCAACAGCTGACCGAGCATGTCGTTGATGGCCTCGAGGATCCGCTCGATCGCGCTCGTGCTATCTATGATTACCTGACACAGCATATCGACTATCGCTATCAGCCACCGTACCTGCTTTTGGGATCTATTGCCGATGACTGCGCGCATTCGCTCCGCGGCGATTGCGGCGTTATGGCGCTCACGTTTATCACCATGTGCCGTATCGTGGGCGTGCCTGCCCGTTGGCAGAGCGGCCTGTACGTTGCGCCCGATTCGGTGGGGTCGCACGACTGGGCAGAGTTCTATACGCCGCAGACCGGTTGGCTCAACGCCGACGTGTCATTTGGATCTTCTGCTCGCAGGATGGGGGAGGAATGGCGCCGCCGCCACTATTTTGGCAATCTCGACCCGTGGCGCATGGTGGCAAACTGTCGGTTCCAGGCGGGGTTTGAACCTGTCTTTGACGGCATGCGCGAGGACCCCTACGATAACCAGATGGGTGAGGTTTCGGTCGACGGTCGCGGATGCCGTCAGCGCGAGATGCTCCGCACGGTCGAACTCATCGGGTTGATTTCCGATCTCAGCCGAACACATTAGGCGGACAGGCCGTTCCCGCAGCTAGCCGAACGCCCCCGAGGCCCCATCCGGGCCCCGGGGGCGGCATTTTCCCAGTTGAAGGAACGGTGGAGATGTGTTTCGATGGGTCCGGTGGCCATGCTCCGCCCTCCGCCCGGCACCTCTTCCCAGACTCAGCCGGACGGTCGGTCAGTCTATTCCGTTTTCCCTTCAGGCTAGGACAGCGGGGCATCGCCCCTCTCTGCGCGCGCCCGCCCTATCAGCCCCGGCGTCAGGTCGAGCTCGCCGAGCGGCACGTCCTCCACGCCGTAGGCGTCAAGC
>JAXJCG010000032.1:0-30106 GCA_036302525.1 Collinsella sp.
GACGGCCGAAGAGGCGTCAGCAGGTCAGTGGGTCATCGTCCCGGCATTCAGCATCAGGGTAGCGCTGCGACGCGGAAATCGCGCGCCGTTGCCGCGCCCCGCAGTGCCCGCTTCCCCCGAGAACAATTATCAGTGCAGGTAGAAGGCCTGTCGCTTTTCGAAAAATGCGGTCATGGTTGGCCCCATCGAGTTAAACGTAGTAGATGGCTCCTTTTCGTGGCGGACCATCAAACGAACGCCGACGCTTGTGCTGTAGCCGCTCCGATCATTCGTAAGTTGCGGTGGAATAGTTCTTAGATTCAGCCATTTGCGGGCTAAGCAGGAACTATTTCACCGCAACTTAATTTCAGACCAGGCACCCGCAGCAAGAAGACGAATAGCCACGGCCTCCCTAGTTACCGCAGGAGGCCCCAGGGCTTACCTCCCAAATCTTTCCGCAGGACGGAAGGATCCCGCCGCGCGAAGCACACGGCGGGATCCTGACATGTCCGAGGACGATTTGGGAGGTAAGCCCTGGGGCCTCCGATGAGAGCAGTTTCGGCCGAGGCTATTCGTCGCCGAAGCTGATGCCCAACGCCTTGGCCTCGCGCACCAGATCGCTCTGGGGATCGACATACTTGAGCTTGCCGGCGACATCCTCGAGCGGCATGTGGCACATCTTGCCGTCGCGCAGGGCAATCATGTAGCCAAACTCGCCGCGTAGGCAGCCGAGAGCCGCCTCGACGCCGCACTGGGTCGCAAAGATGCGGTCCTGGGCGTCGGGCTGACCGCCGCGCTGCGTGTGACCGGGGATGGCGACGCGGGTCTCGCGACCGGTCTTGGCTTCGATCTCCTTGGCGATGTCGTAGACAATCGACGGGCTCGTGCGCTCGGCGAGCTTCTTCTTGTACTCTTTCTTGGACAGAGCCGCGTCCTCCTTGGAGATAGCGCCCTCGGCGACGGCCACGATGGTAAAGCGGCTGCCGGTCTCCATGCGATGTTCGATGGTCTTGATGACGTTTTCCATGTCGTAAGGGATCTCTGGAATCAGGATGACGTCCGCGCCGCCCGCGACGCCGGCGTACAGTGGAATCCAGCCAACCTTGTGGCCCATGATCTCGATAACGAACACGCGGCCGTGGCTCGAAGCGGTGGTGTGAATGTCGTCGATGCACTTGGTGGCGACGTCGATGGCGCTCGTAAAGCCAAACGTCAGCTCGGTGCCCCAGGTGTCGTTATCGATGGTCTTGGGCAGCGCGATAACGTTGAGGCCCTCTTCGCGCAGGCGGTTGGCGGTCTTGGTGGAGCCGTTACCGCCCAGCATAAACAGGCAGTCGAGCTGCAGCTTATGATAGGTGTGGACCATCGCCGGCACCTTCTCGACACCATCGGCCTCGGGGGTATCCAGACGCTTGAACGGTGTGCGGCTCGTGCCCAGGATGGTGCCGCCGCGGGTGAGGATGCCGCTAAAATCGGCGGGCGTCATGACGCGGAACCTGCTGTAGATAAGGCCCTGATAGCCGTCCTCAAAGCCATAAATCTCGATAGGTTCTTCGCTATTGGTCATAAGCGTTTTGACAATGCCGCGCATGGTGGCGTTGAGCGCCTGGCAGTCGCCGCCACTAGTAAGAAGACCGATCCTAAGCATGGTGAATCCTTCCGGGCAAGTTATAACATGCGCATAAGTTTACCCCCGCACACTGTTGATGCGGGGGTAAAACGTGTTAGCTCAAGCGTATAGAAATGTAAACAACGTCAGGCGGGCGTAAGGACGACGGTGCCAGCTCCTTACAGTGCGAAGGCGTCGACGTCGCTCCAGTGACGGCGCAGCGTGATGGCGGCAGCGGGCTCGGTATTGTCAAAGATGACCGACCATTGCGTATTGCTGGTGATGTCTTTCGGATTGGGTTCTTGCGCTGCAGCGCGTAGGGCCTTCCAAGCGACTGCCTCGTCTTGGGCACCGACATGGGCGTCAAGGACATCGGCGATTGCGATGGCGCGCTCTTTACCATGGCCCAGCTCGCCATTCTTTTGGTTGGGCAGCACTTCGTCACCATAGCAGGCGTAGAAGTTCGTGACCTGGCGCACGGGCGTCGCCTTGCATGCGCGGTCGGGATCGCGCGGATCCCACTCCACCACCCGTGCGTCACCGGCGGCGTCGTTGATAAAGAAGTGGTAATCGCGTCCGGCCATGGCGTGCATGTCGTGGGCGGAAAGTAGGTCGACGGCCTCTTGCGTGGTAGCCGCGCGGTCGAGCACCAGACGGATGGCGAGCGAAGTGTTGATGACGGGGCGTTGCGTGTCCTGGTCACAGGGCTTGGAATCCAGGGTGAGTACGGCAATGGACACGCCGCATTCGTTAACACCGTCGAGCTGGGCAAACGGGCCCATGAGTGCGGCGGCGCGTCCGGCGACGGAGTCAAGTGGAGTGTTGGCGCCCAGGTTGTTAAGGGCGGCAAACCCGATGGAGGCATAGCCGCCGCGTGGGTGATTGTGCACCAGCAGCGCCGAGGTGTCGTCTTTAAAGTCGTAATTGCGACCGGTGCGCACGCGGCCTTCGGCATCTACGGCGACAAAAGCGCTGCAGGCAAACTGGGGCGCCTGGACATGTACCGGCACACCGGGCAGCACCTGCGCCACCACGACATCGATGTAGGTCTGGTCGTCGCGCACGCCAGCGGCGATGATGCGATCAAGATCGTAGTCGTAGGCGATGTCGATTGCGTACAGGTCATAGCCATCCGCGTAGCCGGTCAAGCGTTTGAGCGACGCGGCGGACTTGATTTGCTTGTGATAAACGATACCGGTGGCAGCGGCAAGGCCGACGGCGACTCCCGCGACACCGCAGGCGATGGCAATGTTGCGTGGCTTCATGGCGGCTCCTCTCGTCCTGTTAGCGTAATTGTCGCAAAAGGTGCGCGGGCATGATAGCTCAACTTGGTGAGCGGTGCGGGATTAAACACGGAATGAAGAGTGCAGCGCTGGCGCGGCGGGGTATGCTGGAAGGGACCATCAACCCAGCGAAAGGGGAGAGCATGACGGATCAGGAAACGCCCGAGCGCGCGCATGTGACGGCCGACGATATCGAGGCCGCCAACGACCTTATCGACTTTATCGAGGCATGCCCCAGCATGTTCCATACGGCGGCGACCATTATGGCCGAGCTCGACGAGGCGGGCTTTACCTACCTGCCCGAGAACGCGGCGTGGGACATCGAGCCGGGCGGGCGTTATTACACGCAGCGCAACACCTCGAGCGTTGTTGCCTTTAAGGTGGGCGAGGACCTGGCCGCGACGTGGGGCGAGGACGGCGTTGCCGGTGACTATCATTTTCAGCTCACGGCGTCGCACAGCGATTCGCCGACGTTTAAGGTCAAGGCTGTGCCCGAGCTCGATGGCGCAGGTGAGACGTTGCGCCTGAACACCGAGGCCTACGGCGGCATGATCGACTACACCTGGTTCGATCGCCCGCTGGCGCTCGCGGGCCGCGTGTTGGTGCGCGAAGGCGACCGTATTGAGAGCCGCCTGCTTGCCACCGAGCGCGAGGTCGCTATCATTCCGAGCCTTGCCATCCATATGAATCGTGGCGTTAACGAGGGCTTTGCGCCCAACCGCGCCGTCGACCTGTGCCCGCTCATCAGCGCCGGTGATCTTAAGCAGGGCGACTTTGATGCTCTGATCGCCGACGAGTTGGACGTTGAGCCCGATCAGATTCTGGGCCGCGATCTGTTCCTGGTCAATCGTCAGGATGCGCGCATTTGGGGCTGGGCCGACGAGTTTATCTCGACGCCCAAGCTCGACGACCTGGCCTGCGCCTATACCTCGCTGCAGGCATTTTTGGGTGCCGAGAACGCGCACGACGTTTCGGTCTTTTGCTGCTTTGATAATGAGGAGGTTGGCTCCGAGACCAAGCAGGGCGCCATGTCGACGTTCTTGGCCGACGCGCTGCGCCGCATTAACGGATCGCTGGGCTTTGACGACGAGTCGTATCATCGCGCCCTTGCCGCATCGATGCTCGTGAGCTGCGACAACGCGCATGCCGTGCACCCCAACCACGCCGAGAAGTGCGACGCCCGCAGCCAGGTGGTGCTCAACGGCGGTATCGTCATCAAGGAGGCAGCCAACCAGCACTATTGTACCGATGCCTTTAGCCGCGCGGTGTTCCAAGCTATTTGCGATGACGCCGACGTGCCCACGCAGGCCTTCGCCAACAAGAGCGATATGGCCGGCGGATCCACGCTCGGCAATCTGTCCAATATGCAGGCGAGCATGCATGCTGTGGACGTGGGCCTGCCGCAGCTTGCCATGCACTCGAGCTACGAGACCGGCGGCGTGCGCGACGTTATGTACGCCATCCGCGCCCTCACCGCCTTCTACGAGCGAAACCTAACCATCAACGGCGCCGAAAGCGTGGGGCTCTAAAACCTACCAAAAAGGACAGGTTCATTTTGGCAGGTTTTATCTGGGCGAATGCAAAGGGTGAAACCGAACTAGATTTGTGATACGTGGCCGCCGAGGTGCAGTGTGCCTCGGCGGCTTTTTGTGTACAGAGCACGGCTAATACTTATAAATGCTATACATGCTTTACGTATCTACCATAGAGTTTTATGATAGTTTTGAAGTATTAAGGAGGGGTCATGACCACAACAGCCGCTCAGATCAACGTGCGTCTCGATGCCGATCTTAAAAGGAGTGGGGACGCCGCTCTCTCCAGGGCCGGTATGACGCCGAGCCAAGCGGTGCGAGCGCTCTGGCAGCTTGCAGCGTCGCTGGCCGATCGCCCCGGTGCGCTCGAGGATATCCTGCTGCCCAGTCGTGCCCGGGCGGAACAGCGCGAGCGCGAAAAGGCCGCCAAACGTAAGCTCGAGCTCATGGATCAGGGGTCGAAGCTGTTCGCTGCCGCTTGCCGTGAGTCGGGAATCGATATGGTCAAGGCTCAGCCATTGGACGACGAAGAGCTCAAACGGAATGCCTATGCGGATCGCTATGGCGAGGAGATGAGCTGGCTCTATGAGTGAGACTCCAAAGCGCATCTTGGTTGACACCAACGTGTGGCTCGATTACTTCATTCCCTCACGACGTGGTCGTTCGGTGGCGATTGAGTTTTTACGCGATGCATGCACGGCACAGGTGGATTTGCTGTATGCGGCGACATCGTCCAAAGACCTGTTCTATTTGATTTCAAGCGAACATAAGGCATGGTATCGGCGAGAGCACGGTTCGCTTTCCCAGTATGCCGCTACGGCAGCGACTTCGCTTGCATGGGATTGTCTTAGCGTGCTGTCGCAGCTTGCCACGCCAGTGCCCTGTGACCTGAGCGATATATGGATGGCGAGCAGGCAGCGTGAGCTCCATAGCGATTACGAAGACGATTTAATCATTGCGGCAGCGATGCGCGCCCAAGCAGATTTACTGGTCACCAACGATGTCAAACTTTGTTCACACGCGCCTGTCGCAGCAATGAGCGTAGAAGACGCAAAGAATTACTTAGCAACGCTCTAACAATTTGAAGACCCCACAGGTTGAGCAAAAGTCAGCGAGAGCCTGCCGTTTGAGCCAAGGTGCCGTGAAATGAAAAGGCGCTGACCTTCTGGTCGCGCCTTTGAAATTGAACGGCAGATTGGCCAAACGGCGGGCTCGCAGCGTCGACCGGTCCGCCGTTCGTTAGAACGGCGGAACCCATGGGGCTCGCAGCGTCGAGGGGTTCCGGCGTTTGGTAAAACGCCGGAACAATCAGTGCTCGATCCAACAGCGCAGCGTCTCGCCGGCCTGCAGGTGACGCAGATTCTCCGCGGCGATGTCGACTACGTTGTTGAGCGTGGCGGCCAGGTGAAACCAGCCGGAGACGTGCGGTGTGATGAGCATGTTGGGCACATCCCACAGGGGGCTTGTCGCAGGCAGCGGCTCGGGGTCGGTGACGTCGACCGCGGCGCCGGCGAGGCGTCCCGACTCCAGAGCGGCAACCAAATCGTCGGCAACCACAAGATCGCCGCGGCCGCCGTTGGCAAAGAAGGCGCCCGGCTTCATCGCGGCGAAGAACTCGGCGTTCGCCAGGCCGCGGGTCTCGGGTGTGCTCGGCATAAAGGATGCGACGATGTCGGCCTCCGCCAAGCGCTCAGGTAGGGCGTCCATGCCGTCCATGTCCTCAAACACAATGGGGTAGACGAGCGGATGGCGCTTGATGCCGCGGACGTGCGCACCCATGCTGCGGCAGAGCGTGGCAAAGTGGCCGCCAATGTCGCCCGCGCCCAGCACCAGCACGTTGGCATTTTTGAGCGAGGTAACCGGCCCCAAATCCTCCCAGCGATGCTCGCGCTGCAAGTCGTGATAGCCGGGCAGGCGCTTCATCATGGAAAGGACCATGGCAAACATGTGCTCGCTCACGGCCTGGCCGTAGGCGCCGATCGAGCAAGACAGCTTGGCTTCAGCCGGCACGGTGCCGGCGGCCAAGTAATCGTCATAGCCGGCGGTCTGCAATTGCAACAGCTGGAGATGCTCGCATGCGGTAAGCAAGGCAGGGTCTATGTTGCCCAAGATCACGTTGGCGTTGGCGACCTGCTCACGCGTGATGGCGTCGGAGCTCGTGTAGATAAAGTCCTCGCCCGGAGCACTCGACTCAAGAATTGCGCGATGGCGGTCGTTGACGGGCAGCAAAACCAGGATGTTCACAAGCAGTCCTCTCCGCTCAGCCTGCCAAAAAGGGACAGGTTTATTTTGGCAGGTTTTATCAGGCAAAACGTTCAAATAAAACGCTGGATGCAAAGCGGGCTTGTCCGTCAGCATCCGGCGCATCTGCGGCTACCAGCTCAGCAGCTCGTAGCCGTCCTCGGTCACCACGAGCTGTACCTCGCACTGGGCCGAATCGCTGCCGTCCTTGGTGCGCACGCACCAACCGTCACCCTTGCTGATCTTGATGTCGGGCGCTCCGGCGTTGACCATGGGCTCGATGGTAAAGACCATGCCCGGGGCCATGATAGTGTCCACATCGGGTGCCTCGGTGGTAAAGCCCACAAACGGGTCCTCGTGGAACTCCTTGCCAATGCCGTGTCCGCCGTACTCGCGCACCACGCTAAAGCCGGCGTCCTCGACCGTCTTTTGCACGGCCTCGGCCATAACGGACAGCGGCAGCCATGGCTTGACGGCTGCCAGACCCGCCTCCACGCTGGCGCGGGTGACGTCGACCAGGCGCTGGCGCTCGGCAGAGACCTCGCCGATGCAGAACATGCGGCTCGAATCACTAAAGTAGCCATCAAGAATCGTGGAGCAGTCGACGTTGATGATGTCGCCCTCGTGCAGCACATCCGCATCGCAGGGGATACCGTGGCAGACGACGTCGTTGATCGAGGTACACACGCTCTTGGGATAGCCCTCGTAGTTGAGATCGGCCGGCGTGCCACCGTGCTCGACGGTGTAGTCGTAGATCATCTGGTCGATCTGGTTGGTGGTCATGCCCGCGGCGATGTGCTCGCCTACGTAATCGAGCACGCCCACGTTGATGGCTGCCGAGCGTTTGATGCCTTCGATATCGGCGGGCGTCTTGTAGAGCGTGCGGGGCAGAACCTCCCAGCCCTCTTCCCACAGGCGCTCGAGGCGCTCATCAAAGGCGCTATGGCATTTCTTGTACTTCTTGCTGCTGCCGCACCAGCAAGCGTCGTTGCGGCCAGGCACGGGTCCTTTGTCATACATGGCTAACTTCCTTTCATCCGCAGCTAGTATAGCCCACCCACGCGTCCATAAAAGTTGCGGTGATATAGTTCCGATTTAAGCGGTTTAACAGCACAAATAGGAACTATATCACCGCAACTGATGGGGCGGGATGGCGGGCACTGGCTGCTGCGTGGTTTTGCTAGTAGCTCACCTGGCAGGGAATGCCGAGGGCTTGGACGCGTTCGGCAATGGCGTCGAGTACCTCAGGCGCTGCTTTGGCAAGGCCGGCGACCGGCGTCTCGCGTGCGACGGTGTAGATGGTCGCCTCCTGCGGGCGAATGCGCTCGAGCGCCGCGAGCCAAGGACCAACGTACTCCTCACCGGTGTTATCGAGAGACTTGCCCCGGTACTCGCCGCTCAAAAACATCGTTTGGATAATAACGTGACCGTCAAAGCTCGCGAACGTTTCGATCTGGTGCTCTACATCGTAGGGGCCAACGGGCTGGTCGAGCAGCTGGATAAATGCCGGGCCGACCGTATCGAGCTTGAGGATGTTGTCGTCGACCATCATGAGCGCATCGTGCACCTGGGGACGGTCGGCGCGCGTGCCGTTGGAAAGCACGGCAATCTTGGTGTTTGGGGCCAGCTGGTCGCGCAGCGCGACGGCACCGGCGATGGCCTGCGGAAACTCCGGCGCGGCGGTGGGTTCGCCGTTGCCGGCAAACGTGATTACATCGGGGAGCTCGCCTTCGATTGCCATCTCGTGCAGCTTGGCCTCGAGTGCATCGAGCACCACGGCAGCCGTGTTATACGGCTCGTGGCAGGGGCGCTCAGCGTTGAGGCCGTTCTCGCAGTAGATGCAGTCGAACGTGCAGATTTTGCCGCTCGCCGGCATCATGTTGACACCGAGCGAAAGGCCCAGGCGACGGCTGCGGACGGGCCCAAAGATGGGGCTGGCATTTAAAAACGTAGACATAGGCATATGCTCCTTGGGACAGTTGAGCTTAAGCATAGCATCGGCCTTCATGCGGGTCGCGGGTTTGGGCACTGTTGTTTAGGCAGAAACCTTGCAATCGGGTGAGTTTTCGAAACCCTGTCATGAAGGGGCGCGAGCCGGGTACAGTAAACGCATTCATGTACGCACAAAATGACGCCATCTGGCCAAGCCGTATCCCGGCACGGCCTGGTGGTGTTGACGATGGGAACACAGTATGGATTTTACGGTCGAGAATGCGGGCACTACGATCGCCTGCCGCGAGTATGCCGGCCCGGTTGTATCGTCCGATGCACCCGCCTTGGTTTGCGTGCACGGTGCCTGCGTCGACGGCGTCTTTTTTGACGCCATCGCCCGCGAGCTCGCCTGTGACTATCGCGTCATTACCTACGACCGGCGCGGTTGCGGCGAGAGCGGCGACGCTGCAGACGGACGCTACGACCTCGCCGTCCAGGCCGCGGACCTGCAGGCCGTTATCGAGCATATTGGCACTCCGGCAAACGTGCTCGCGCACAGTGCCGGTACGTTGGTGGCCCTGGAGCTTCTCCGTGCAAACCCCGCCATAATCTCGCGTGCGATTCTGCATGAACCCGCCGTGACGGATGGGGGCGCCGGCCTGGGCGCGGCCCCGGTTTTGCTCGAGATGATCGCCGCGGGAAAGGTCTCCAGGGCATTACGGGCCTTCCTGGGCGCCATCGGCGATTCGGACCCTGAGGCCCCCAAGTTAACCGAGGCAGAAGCCAAGCATGCCCTGCGCAACGGCCGCAGCTTCATGGCAAACGAATACGGGATTACTATGACCTGCGTTCCCGATTGGGATAGCGTCCGTGCGTCGAAAACGGTGGCCGCCGTGCTCCTGGGCGAGCTCTCGATTGGCACGCCTCGCGAGGCGGGCACGAGGGTGGCGGCTGAGCTTTTGGACTGTCCGCTCGTAATGGTTCCCGGCGCGCACAACGGCCTGCGCGATCGCCCGGGAGCGGCTGCCCAGACTGTCCGTGGCATCCTGGGGCTCTAACACCCGCAATAGCCAAAGCAGACTTCACCCGCAAACGTTTCGGCATTGTTAACAAATGTGTTCAAAACCTCACGTCTGCGGCTTCAATCGCGCCGTCTGCCAACTCATAAAAATGTAACAGCATTTACGTGCTTACCTGCATCGGCAAGGTGTTACCCTTGTAACATTTGGAACCCACCGCTACCATGCGAAGCTATCGAAAGGGCCCCATATGCTCAATAATCACGAGGTCAATCTAACCGACGAGGAGGCTGCCGCCGAGGTCGCCCGTGTCGCGAAGACCTACCCCGTGGTACGTTTGCTGTCGGCCGATCAGATTAAGAGCGAGCCTAACTGCCTGCTCGCCGGTGATCGCTGCCCTTGTTTGCGCCAGGCAAGTCTTGAGGCCTTGACAGATTCCGATGAGGTGTCGGAGCAACTGCTCAACGATGGCGTTGAGTACCGCGCCCATCTGCGCCCTCTGAAGGTCGAGGGCGAGCCTCATGTCCTGCTGATGGTGCGTCCGATCGATGGGCAAGAGGCTGCAAAAGAGGACCTTGTCTACACCGACGTGCTGACGAGCGTGCACAATCGCCGATATTACGAGGAAAAGCTCCGTAGCGCCCGCATGAATGCCGGCGTTGCGATGATCGACCTTGATGATTTTAAGGTCTTCAACGATACGTGTGGCCGTCATGCCGGCGACCTTGCGCTCGGTGCCGTGGCGACAGCCATGCGCAGCGGAATCCGTTCGACTGACGAGCTTGTGCGCTATGGCTGCGACAAGTTTGTGGTTGTCATGCCCAATATTCCCTCCGATGACTTCACCCGTCGCCTGCATCAGGTGTCCGATGCCGTTCGTTCCACGATTATTCCGGGCCATGAGTACGTGAGCTTGACGGCATGTGTTGGTGGCGTTCGCATTCATGGCGAGACGGTCGATGAGGGCGTTGGCCGCGCTGTCCAGTTACTGAGCCGCGCTAAGGCAAAAGCCGGTACGGTCGTGACCGATGCCGATTCCATCGAGGCCTTCCAAAGCGAAAAGCCTTTGGTACTTATTGTCGATGACTCCGAGATGAACCGAGTCATTCTCAGCGAGATGCTCAAGGACGAGTATTGCATCCTCGAGGCCGACAACGGTCGTACGGCGCTCGACATGGTCGACCGCTATGGTGATGAGTTGTCGCTCGTGCTGCTGGATATTGTCATGCCGGGCATAAGCGGCTTTGAGGTGCTGGCCGGTCTGTCGCGCCGATCGGTTAGTGACAATCTGCCTGTCATCATGATTTCGAGCGAAGATTCCGATGATATGGTTCTGCGCGCGTACGAGCTAGGCGCCTCGGACTATATCAACCGCCCGTTTGACTCCCGTGTCGTGCGCCGCCGTGTAAGCAACACCATCCGCCTATACGCCAAACAGCGCCGCCTGACGAGCCTGCTGTCCCAGCAGTACAACGAGCGTGTCAAGAACAGTCGCATGCTCATCGACATCATGGCCGGCGTCATGGAGCTTCGCAACGGCGAGAGCGGCAGGCACGTTACGAACATCGAAAAGCTGACCGAGCTGCTGCTCGGCTGTCTGGTCCAGCGTAGCGGCGCGATCTCCCTCGACAATGAGGAGCGCTCCACGATTGCTCTGGCTTCGGCGCTGCACGATATCGGCAAGATGTCGATTGACGATGCGATTCTCAACAAACCCGGGCGCCTTACGCCCGAGGAGTTCGAGATTATGAAGACGCATACCACGATCGGCGCCGACATGCTGCTTGAGCTGGGTAGCCATCACGCCGGCAATGCGCTTATGGAATATGCGTACCAGATTGCGCGTTGGCATCACGAGCGCTGGGACGGCAAGGGTTATCCCGATGGCCTTAAGGGCGACGAAATTCCCATTGCCGCACAGGTGGTTTCGGTGGCCGACGTGTACGATGCTCTGACGAGCGTGCGCGTGTACAAGGACGCTATCCCGCACAAGGAGGCAATTCAGATGATCCTGGACGGTAAGTGCGGCACCTTTAACCCGCTGCTGCTCGATTGTCTGCTCGAGGTGCAAGACCAAATTGCCGAGACGTTGGCACGCCCCGCTGACGTCGTCGCGTTTCCCACGATTTAGTTTGACCAAAGGAGTTTTTAATCCATGATTTCCATGCGTGAGGCGTATGAGAAGATCGGCGCCAATTATGATGACGCGTGTGCTCGGCTGATGGGCGAGGAAATGCTCGCCCGCTTTGCCCTCAAGTTTTTGGATGACGAGAGCATGGACAAGCTGGAGGCCGCCATGGCGGCGGGAGACGCCGAAGGTGCGTTTATGGCAGCGCACACGCTCAAGGGCGTGAGCCAGAACCTGGGATTCGATAATCTGTACGAGCCGGCGGTCGTGGTAACCGAAGCACTGCGTGGTGCCGATGCCGTTGACGGCGCTCGCGAGGGGATGCATGCGCTGCAGCAGCAATATGCGGCTACGATGTCGGCCCTGCGCGAGGCGGCCGAATAAGGGCTTGCGAGCCTTGGACTGTGTGCCGGCAGCATATAGGTAACAGGGCGCCCCGTCGGACCATGTGGCCGGCGGGGCGCCCTTATCTGTTATGCGGTTCGCGAACTAGCGGGTCTGCTTTACCTTGGCCGCCGCCTCGACAAACGACTTCCACAGGTTAAAGTCGGTCTCGAGCGTCTGCCAGGTGTACTCGGGATGCCATTGCACACCCAGACAGAACGGCTGGCCTTCGACTTCGATGCACTCGGGAACGCCGTCGGTTGCCTTGGCGACCAAGCGCGTGCTCTTACCCAGACGATCGACGCAGCAGTGATGTGCGGAGTTGGTCTGGATCAGCCTGTGCCCGCCAACCGCGCGCTCCAGCAGCGAGCCCGGCACGACCTCGACAGGATGCACAGGGTCGTTGAGCACGTGGGTATGGCGCCACTGCGTGCGGCCCTCGCGCGCGCCCAGGCTCGGCACGTCCATGCACAGGGTGCCGCCGGTGGCGACGTTGAGCAGTTGCGTGCCGCGGCAGGTGGTAAAGAGCGGCTTTTTGGCACGGAGCACCTCGCTGACCAGCTTAAACTCAAAACTATCGCGGATCTCGCAGCAGAGGGTGGGGTCGTAGGGTCGATCATCGCCCCAACGTTTGGGATTGACATCGGGGCCGCCGGGAATGGCGATGCCGTCGGCGATTTCCACGTAATGACGGATAACGTCGACGTCTTCGGTAATGGACATCTGCAGCGGCAGACCGCCGGCGGCAAGAATGGCGTCGACAAATACGCTCGCAATCTCCTCGTTGGGGGAGAGCGTCTCGCTCAAATAGGGCTTCGCTTCTTCCCAGCGTGGTGCTACCAGGATAAGCGGGCGGTCAGCGGGGTCGACGTCGACGTGCGGAGTGTAGGACGATGAGGTGTGGGTTCCGATCATAGGTGTAACTTTCGAGTTTGGATGGGCATGGCTGGCGGGTGGGCGGTCTGGTTAGTGGCCCTTAATGGAGTTGAGGAAGTCCTGGGCGCGCTTGGTCTGGGGGTGGTCGAAGAACTCGTCGGGCGTGCCGGTTTCCACAATCTGGCCGTCGGCCATAAACACGACACGGTCGGCTACGCGGCGGGCGAAGTTCATCTCGTGCGTGATGACGATCATCGTCATGCCCTGCTGGGCCAGGCGAACCATGACCTCGAGCACCTCGTTGATCATCTCGGGGTCAAGGGCGCTTGTGGGCTCGTCAAAGAGCATGGCCTTGGGTTGCATGGCAAGCGAGCGGGCGATGGCTACGCGCTGTTGCTGGCCGCCCGAGAGCTGTGCGGGCACCTTATCGGCCTGCTCGGCCACGCCCACGCGGCTCAGCAGGTCCATGGCGCGCTCACGAGCTTCTTCCTTGGACACGCCCAGCACGTCGACGGGCCCCAGCATGACGTTCTGCAGTACGGTCATATGTGCAAACAGGTTGAACTGCTGAAACACCATGCCCAGCTCGGCGCGCATGCGGGCAAGATCCTTGCCTTCCTGCGGCAGGGGCTCGCCCTCGATGAGGATCTCGCCCGAGTCGATGGTTTCCAGGCGGTTGATGGTGCGGCACATGGTCGACTTGCCCGAACCCGAGGGCCCGATCACAACGACGACCTCGCCGCGATCGACCGAGAGATTGATGTCGTTGAGGACGTGCAGATCGCCGTAGTGCTTATCGACGTGCCTGAGCTCGATCAGCGGCTGATTGCCGGTGGAAGAGGTGCTCTGTGCCATGGTGCTCGGCTCCTTATGACTCGAAATGGTAAAGCGTTAGCGGATGATGGTCGCGCCGGTCTTGTGCGAAACATAGACAGCGGCCTTGTTAATCGCGACGTTGATGAGGATGTAGATGACCGCGATCACCAGGTAGACCGATACGAGGGCGTCGTAGTTGGTAATGAGCACGCGGGCATTTTGCATGAGGTCGGGGTAGCTCACCACGTAGGCAACGGTGGTGTCCTTGACTACGACCACAAGCTGCGAAATCAAGGACGGAATGATAAACCGAATAGCCTGCGGCAACACGATTTTAAAGGTGATTTTGGCCTTGGAGAGACCGAGTGCCTGGGCTGCCTCGACCTGACCGCGCGGCACGGCATTGACGCCGGCGCGGAAAATCTCGGCCAGCACGCCGGCTGCGGCGAGCGCGACGGGAAGCGTGAGCATCCAAAACGACGGCAGCGCAATCTTGTACTGAGGCAGCACCAAAAAGAAGAAGTAGATGAACAGCAGGCTCGGTACGCCGCGGAAAAAATCGGTGAGCACGCGGCAGGCCAGCTGCAGCGGCTTAATATCGCTCGTGCGGCCGAGCATAAGGGCTAAGCCCAGTACCAGCGCGATGGCGCCAGCGGTGAGTGCGACTTTAACGGTGCCCTCAAAGCCGGCAAGTAAGAACTTCCAGGTGGAGAGGTGCGTAAAGAAATACCAATAGTGGACCGAAAGCTGACCGGTCACATAAAAGCGCTGCAGTACCAAGGCGATGAGCGCCGCCACGGCAACCAATGAGATGGCGGTGCCGATGCGAATCTTGGCGCGCATCTTGGGGCCGGGAGCCTCGTAGAGCGCATCGCGCATGGTGAGCGCGGAGGTGGAATGCTTGCTCATCGGAGGATCCTCACCTTCTTATCAATGTAGTTGCCAATGTGGCTCACCACAAAGGCAGTGCCCAGGTAGCCGAGCGCCGAGATAAAGAACGCGGCGACGCCGCCGAGCGAGCGCGTGTTGATGTAGCTCACCACGCCGGTGAGCTCTTGCGGCTTAAGCGGCACCTGGCTGCCGAGCGCGGTGGTGAGCATGACGGCGATAAAGAGGTTGGTCATGGGCAGCACGCTCGAGCGCAGTGCCTGCGGAATCACGATCTTGGCGAGGATACGGCTGAAGCTCATGCCGAGCGAACGTGCGGCTTCGACCTGACCGACGCCGACGGTGTTGATGCCGCTCATAAAGTTCTCGGAGCCAAAGGCCGAGCCCAAAAGGACCGTGGCGACGATAACGCAGGTACGGTAGGGCAGAACAACCTTGAGCGGCGGCAGTGCGTAGACGACGATGATGAGCAGCGCGATGCCGGGGATGTTACGGAAGACCTGAACATACAGGTCGCCAAAGACGCGCAGCGGCTTGAGCGGCGACACGCGCATCACGGTGACGGCGACGGCCAGCACCATGGCGATGGCAAACGACTCAAGCGTCATGCCCCAGGTTGCTAGCAGCGCGTCGATATAGTTCTGGCCATAGAGCGACCAGAGCTCGGAGAGACTCATGCGGACCTCCCGCCGATAAGGAAAGGGGCTCCCGTGTGTACGGAAGCCCCGACAACTCTGTGAGGAAACAGTTTACCGCAATAAAGCGCATCGTGCGTTTCCATATGGTTTCGTTGCGGCCGTTACCAGGCTCGTTGCCTAGGCGCCGATTTCGGGCAGCTCGGGAACATTGGTGTCGCCCGTGCGGTCGCCGATGCAGATCTGCCACAGCTCGGTCCAGGTGCCGTCGTCCTCGATCTTCTTAAGGAAGTCGTTGACAAAGGCGACGCCGTCGGAATCGAGCGGTAGACCGATGCCATAGGGCTCCTTGCTGCCGAAGGGCTTGCCGGCGATCTTGTATTTACCGGGCTCGCGGACCAGGGCGCTCTGCTGCATGTTGTTATCGATGACGTAGGCGTCAACGCGACCCTGCTGGAGGGCCTGACGAGCCTCCTCGTCGGTCTTGAACTCCTGCTGGCTGGCCTTGGGAGCGAACTCCTCCAGGATGGCGGGGCCGTTGGAGCCGGACTGGACGGCGACGTTCTTGTCGGCCAGGTCGTCGACGCTCTTGATGTCGTCGTTGTCGGCGAGCACCAGGATGGCCTGCTGCGTGTAGTAGTAGGGACCGGCAAAGGAGACGAGCTTCTTGCGCTCGTCGGTAATGGTGTAGGTGGCAAAGACAGCGTCGACCTGGCCGTTCTGCAGAACGGACTCGCGCGTGTCCGAGGTCACCTGGGTGATCTCGACCTTGTTCTCGCCCAGGATGTAGTTGGACAGGAGCTGTGCGATACCGGCGTCGAAGCCGCGGGTCTGACCGTCTTTCTCGTTGAGGAGGGAGAAGAGCGTGGAGGTCTGAACGCCACCGATCTTAAAGACGCCGGCGTCCTTGACGGCCGTCGCCCAGGTGCTGGCGGCGATGGCGTCGTCATCGGCCTTGGGGCCGTCGTTGACGAGCTTGTCGAATGCCTTGGCATCGAGCGTGGTGGAAGCCGCGGTATCCTCGGAGCCCTTGGAGGAGCCGGTGGCGGAACCCTTGTCGGCCTCGGCGCTGGTGTCAGAGCAGCCGGCAAGACCAAGGCCGGCGACGGTTGCGAAGGTGGCGGCAACGAAGCCGCGGCGGTCGAGAACGACCTGCTGGGAGAGGTTCTTGCTCATGGGAGAACACCTTTCTCAATAAAATCCCTAGCGGTTGAGTAGAGTTATACCCTATCCCGCTCAAATGGGTCAACACGAAATAACTCAGAAACATACTCGTCTTATGGGTAATTCTACCTACCAAAAAGGGACAGGCACCTTCGTGGTGGTTTTGGCCGATGCGGCGGCATGCCTTGTTGCTTTGTCTCGATCTGTAACATCTGCAGCCGTTTTTGCCGAGCGACTGTTACAGATCGAGATTTTCTCTTCAGGGGAATTCGAATGTCTCAATCTGTAACATCTGGACGGCCAAAAGGTCTCTATCTGTTATAGATTGAGACAAAGGTCTGGGACTAGGACGTCTTATCCAGATCTGTAACAGTTAGACGGAAATTCGGACCCTAGATGTTACAGATTGAGATAATCGCGTCGCGAAAATAAAAACCTCCGCAGGGGTGCTTTCCTTGCGGAGGTTTTCTTACTCGTTGAGTAGTCTTACGGCTTCGGCGGCCATGTTCTCGACCGTCATGCCGTTCTGAGCGAGCAGCTCGTTGGGGTCGTAGCGGTCGGGGAAGCCCTTGGCGATGCCGAAGGTGCGCGTGCGCACAGGCGTGCAGGCCAGATAGCACGCGACGCGCTCGCCCCAGCCACCGTCCAAGATGCCGTCCTCGAGGGTGACGACAACGCGATGCTCGGCGACAAGGCTGTCGAGGAACTTGCGGTCGAGCTCGGCTGCAAAGCGAGGGTTGACGAGCGTGGCCTCGATACCGTACTCGGCGGCCAAGCGGTTTGCCACGCGCTCACCCAGCTCAAAGAAATCGCCAAGCGCGAGCACGGCAACGTCGCGGCCCTGACGCACCACGTTGTAGCGAACGGCGCTGTAGTCGGTGTCTTCGGCGGGCGCAAGGTCGGGGCGGCTTACCAGGCCGATGCCCGGTACGCGGATTGCCACGGGATGCTCGCGGTGGTCGAGCGACCAGCTCAGCATGGACAGATATTCCTCCATGCAGGCCGGCGCCAAGTAGTGCATGTTGGGAAGACCGCCCAGCATGGAAATATCAAAGAACGAAAGGTGCGTCTCGGACGTGGTGCCAAAGATTGACGCACCAAACACCAAAATGGTTGCGGGGGCGTCGTTGAGGCACAGGTCGTGCCACAGCTCGTCGTAGGCGCGCTGCAAAAACGTGCCGTACACACCAAAGACTGGCTTGGCGCCCGAGCGCGCAAGCGCGGTGGCAAAGGTCACGGCGTGCTCCTCGGCAATGCCCACATCGACGAACTGTTTGCCGGCGGCGGCGCGAAGCTCGGGTGTAAAGCCCATGATGTAGGGTGTGGCGGCCGTGATGCCCACGACCTGCGGATCGCGCTCGATGGCGGCGCTGAGCGCCTCGCCCGTAATGTCGGCGTAGGTGCGCGGCGCAGGCTCGCTCGGATGGCCCGGGCAGAGCCTGCGCCCGGTCGCCATGTCAAACGGACCCACGTGGTGCCAGCGCTCGGGGTCGTTTTGGGCTGGCTCAAAGCCCTTGCCCTTGGCGGTGGAGACGTGCAGCACGATGGGATGATCGATATTGCGCAGTTCCTGCAGCGCGTCGACTAGGGCCAACACGTCGTTGCCGGCGTCCAAATAACGGTAGTCGAGTCCCATCGCGCGGAAAACGTTGCGCTCACAGGTGCCGTTGCTGGCGCGCAGCTCGGCCAGATTGCGATAGAGGCCACCGTGGTTCTCGGCGATGGACTGGTCGTTATCGTTGACGATGATGATCAGGTTGCTGTCGAGTTCGGCGGCATTGTTGAAGCCCTCAAACGCCAGGCCGCCCGAAAGCGAGCCGTCGCCAATGATGGTGATGACGTTGTACGCATCGCCCGCCAGGTCACGAGCGTGCGCCAGGCCGCAGCCCAGGCTCACCGACGTGGAGGTATGGCCCATGGCGAACAGGTCGTGCTCGGACTCGTCGGGATTGGCAAAGCCAGAGGCCTCGCCAAAGCGCTTCGGATCGATATAAGTGTACGCGCGCCCAGTCAGCGCCTTGTGGGCGTAGGTCTGGTGCGAAACGTCAAAGAGAATCTTGTCGATAGGGGAGTTAAACACGCGATGGAGCGCGACCGTAAGCTCAACGACGCCCAGGTTGGGGGCAACGTGCCCGCCGACGGCGGCGGAGCTTTCGAGGATGGCGTGGCGAATCTCGTCGCAGAGCTGCGGGAGCTCGGCACGATTAAGAGCCTTGACGTCCTCGGGCGTTGTCGTTTGCGTAAGCAGCATCGTTGTGGGTTACTCCATGCGAATCGAGTGCCGGCGCTCCCTCGGCCGACACAATTGCACAAGACAGTCTCGCACATTTTGGCGTTTGATATGTGACGGCGGCGCGGTAATTCGCCAACTGGTGGGGCAAAACGTTTTGTCCGATGCCATACTGATAGATTCGATGATGATTTTTTCAATACGTGCAGGCCGTGGCTTGCCGCCGTGAGCCGCTGGAAGGAGGCAGCATGTCCGATGCCGTTCGTGCCGAGAAAATCGCGCACGAGGTCGACGATGCCGCCCGCCAGCTCGCCCAGGCGGGCCGCTTGGACCTGACGCGCGAGTTTATCCAGCATGGCGACGTGACGGTGTATGCGCATGTGACCTCGGTGGCGCGGGCAAGTCTGTCCTTTGCCGAGCGCCTGGGCCGCGTCGGTGTCTCGATCGACCGCGCCTCGTTGTTGCGCGGGGCCCTGCTGCACGATTACTTTCTCTATGACTGGCACGATCCCGACCCAAGCCATCGACTGCACGGATTTCGGCATCCATTTTTTGCCCTGGCGCGTGCGGAGGAAGATTTTGATCTGACGCCGCGCGAGCGGAATATTATCGTGCGCCATATGTTTCCGCTGGTGCCGGTGCCGCCGACGTGTCGTGAGGCATGGATTGTGTGCCTGGCGGATAAATGGTGCGCTCTGCGCGAGACGATCGCCGGCCGTCTGCCGCGCAAGGACGAGGCAGACGATGGCGTGAGTGGCGAATCGAGCGAAAAGAGGAGAGGGTAGACGGTGGGGACCGCGATTGATATGGCGTTTGGCGGCGCGACGCTTGCCGTCTGCCCGCTTTCGGCACTGGTGCTCTCGTTTGCCTTTTACGGGTTTTGCGGCTGGGCGTGGGAGTCGACGGTCTGCGCCATGCTCAATCACGGACGATTTGCCAACAGCGGCTTTTTGCTGGGGCCGTGTTGTCCTATCTATGGTGTGGGCGGCATTGCCTGCTGGCTGCTGTTGCGCGGGATTCCGGATGCCTCAAGCCAGTTTGTCGCTGCAGCGCTCGTATGCAGCGTGATTGAGTACAGCGTAGGCGTACTGTTGGAAAAAACAACGGGCGCTCGCTTTTGGGATTACTCGCACCTGCCGTTTAACTTGCACGGACGCATTTGCCTGTACTGGGCCTGCGCGTTTGGCTTGGGTGCGTTGTGTATTTGCCGTTTAGTGGAGCCGGCATTGCTGGGGCTGCTTGGCCATCTGCCGGTGCTGATTGTGCGGCTGTCCGCCTTTATCGTCGCGGTCGCGATGATGGTCGACGCGTTGTGCTCGTTGGCGAGCTGGCGGCGTCTGTCCGATCAGCTGGAGCGCGTCCGGGCCGACCTTGCCGACCGCATCAATGAGTCGCTTGCCGATGCGTCCGACTCCATGCTCGAACGTATTCCCGATTCGGCGATCGACTCGGTGGCGCAGACGCACATCCGCGGCCGTGCCGTTAACGCGTGGCTGGTCGAGCTGGGCGACGCGGCGCTCGATGCCCTGCGCGAGAAGGCTTCGATGCCGACGTTTATCTCGGATGGTGCTCGCGGCCTGGCGCTTGCCGCCCGCCGCGTGGCCGATGCCGCACCGAGCATGCCGCGTCCGTCGCTCAGTCGTCGCCTTGCCGGCAAGGGCATAAGCCGTCCGGTGCCGAGCGTGTCACTCAGCCGCCGCGACCTGCGCTTCTTCAATGCCTTCCCGCGCTTGCGTATCAACCGCTACGAGGGCGTCATCCGAGCTACCGACCTCCGCGACCGAGCCCGCGAGCTGTTCCGGCGCTAGCCGGGACGGGCGCGCTCGCGGCTTCCTTGCTCGCGTATTTCCCGTTGGTTTCGCGCCCGTTGCCGCGCCGTTTCCAAGATTGCGGTGCCGTTGGAGGCGGCAAGATTTGGGTCGAGCCGGCCGAGGAGGTTATCCGCATCCGCACCGGCGAACATGGCCCCGCCGCGGTGTAGGACAATCTTTCGCCTGACGGGCGTGCCTCTCTTGGGGCGCGCCCGTTCTCGTCTACAATATCGTGCAGACGAAGGAGAGGCATGCCCATGATCAAGATGTTTGCGAGTGACTTAGACGGAACGCTGCTGAATGCCCTACACGAGGCCGACGGAACCATCCGCCGCGCCATTCGCGAGCTGACCGAAGCCGGGCTGCATGTGGTTCCCGCGACCGGACGCTCGACGCTGCCGATCGGCGAGCATGGCTTCACAGGTCTGGCACTCGACGCCTGCTGCTCCAACGGATCCATCGCGCGCGACAGCCATGGTGAGGTGCTCAAGACCTGGACCATCGACCCGCAGGTTACCGAGGAGCTGCTCAAGGCGTTCCCGGACATTTGCTTCGACTGCTCCACGCCCGACGGCATGTTCTCGAGCGGTTCGTTCGAGATGCACCAGGCGGGCTTTAAAAAGGACAGTCCTATCAAGCGCATCGTGATGCGCGGCATGCGTGCACGTGGCGGGTATCACGAGGAACAGTATTTCGACCAGTCGATCGGTGACATCCTGCGTCATGACGTGTGCAAAATCAACTGCCGCGTGACCTCGCTCGAGCTGGAGCGCGACCTTAAGGCGTATTTGGCCGAGCGCTCGGACCGTGTGGTCAACGCGCCGTTCGATCCGGTGATGTTCGAGATCACGGACGTGGCGTGCAACAAGGGTGAGAGCGTGGCCTGGCTGGCGGGCTACTACGGTATTGCCGAGGACGAGGTCGCGGTTTACGGCGACGGCGGCAACGACATCGCCATGCTCAAGCGTTTCCGTCACAGCTATGCCACCAAGAATGGCAGTGACGCGGCCAAGGCCGCCGCGAGCGCGACTATCGGTAGCTGCATGGTCCACGCCGTCCCCAAACACATGCTCGCCACCATGCGCAAGCAAAACTCCCGCACCGTCATCGAATAATGTGACAAAGGGATAGCCCCTTTGTCACATCCCAAATATTGCCTTTACGTGTTGATGCACACGGTGTGCAATAATACTCGCACTGTGCAATAGCGCACAGGCTGAGTAACAAGGAGGACGCTTGTCCCAGCTCGAGAAATGCGATCGCCGGTCTCTTCGCTCGCAGCGTGCCCTTCGCCAGGCACTTGCCAGCGAGCTTGCCGAAAGCGGCGACCTTTCGCGCATTAACGTCGCGTCGCTCACCGAGCGTGCCGGCCTTACGCGCCGCACGTTCTATTCGCACTACCGCGATATCCCCGACTTTATCAGCCAGATCGAGGACGGCCTGCTTGCCGAGATTCGCGAGCGGGTGGAGCTTATCACCGCAGCTCAATTACCCGATCTTTACCGCAACATCGACGAGCTCGAGCCGGCACCCGGTTCGGTTGAGCTGCTTCGCTATCTTGCGGCTAATCGCGACCTTATCGGGGCCCTGCTGGGCCCGGGCGGCGACCCCGCCTTTATTAAAAAGATCATCGATACCGCACGCGAGGCCGTGGTGCCGCGTGCACAGACGGGCATTTTGGGCTTGGCGCTGGGCACCTTCTTTGACTACTACGTCACCTATGTCGTGAGTGCCGAGGTCGGCATGATCCAACGTTGGTTTGAGCGTGACCTTTCCGAATCGCCCGAGACCATGGCGCGCATCATGACGGTTATCGCCTTTGTGCGCCCTGGTGACCTGTATGGCCAACCCATCGATATCAACGTGCCGGAATACGGCATGAAGCTATTGAACTTGCAGCTCGAGGACGCGGCCGACACCGCCGCAACCGTCGAGTCCAACAACTAAGAGGAGAGACAGATGAGCAAACTCGTCGAGGGCATCAAGGACCGCATGGTCGCTGCCGCACGCGAGGCCGCGCCCGCCGTGGTGGACGCCGCGCAGAAGGCGGCGACCGCGGCTGCCGAGAAAGTTGCTGAGGCAGTTGCCGATGCCAAGAACGCGGCAGGGGAGACGTCCGTCGCTAGCGAGCCCGCCACCGCCGCTGAGCCTGTAGCCGTCACCGCCGCCCACGCCCCCGAAGGCGCGATTTTCAACCCCGAGAACGCTCGTGGCAACCTGCACCTGGGCATCGACGTGGGCTCCACCACCGTCAAGCTCGCCGTGCTCAACGACGACAACCAGATCGTCTACGCCAAGTACCAGCGCCACCACACCGACGTCCGCGCTTGTGCCCGCGACCTGTTCGAGGGCGCTGCGACCGTGCTGTCGACGGCCCAGATGACCTGCGCCATTACCGGCTCGGGCGGCCTGCTGCTGTCCCAGTGGCTCGACCTGGAGTTTGTCCAGGAGGTCATCGCCAGCAAGCGTGCCGTCGAGACCCTCATCCCGGCCACCGACGTCGCCATCGAGCTGGGCGGCGAGGACGCCAAGATCATCTACTTTGACAACGGCATCGAGCAGCGCATGAACGGCACCTGCGCCGGCGGCACGGGCGCGTTCATCGATCAGATGGCAACCCTGCTGCACACCGATGCCAGTGGCCTCAACAAGCTCGCGGCCAACGCCACCACCATCTATCCTATTGCCAGCCGCTGCGGCGTTTTTGCCAAGACTGACGTGCAGCCGCTGCTCAACGAGGGCGCCCGCCCCGAGGACGTGGCCGCCTCCATCTTCCAGGCTGTCGTGACCCAGACCATCTCGGGCCTGGCGTGCGGCCGTCCCATCCGCGGCAACGTCGCCTTCCTGGGCGGCCCGCTGCAGTATCTCTCCGAGCTGCGCCACCGCTTCTACCTCACGCTCAACCTGGACGAGGAGCACCGTATCGTGCCCCAAAACGCTCACCTGTTCGTGGCGAGCGGCGCCGCCATGGCGCACGAGTCCAACAAGCTCAGCACGTTCCCGCAGCTCATCGAGGCTATCGACAGCCTGGGTGACACGCAGGGTGCCGAGGTCGAGCGTCTGGATCCGCTCTTTGCCACCGACGAGGACTTTGCCGAGTTCAAGACCCGCCACGACCAGGAAGTCGTCCCCAAGGGCAAGCTCGACGGCTACACCGGCCGCGTGTTCATCGGCATCGACGCCGGCTCCACCACCATGAAGGCCGCGCTCGTGGGTGAGGACGGCCAGCTGTTGCACACCTGGTACGGCAACAACAACGGCGACATCCTAGGCACAGCCAAGGTCATCATGGCCGATTTCTACAACCATATCCCTGCAGGCTGCACCATCGGCCACGTGACCACCACGGGCTACGGCGAGGCACTGCTTATCGAAGCCCTCAAGGCCGACTCCGGCGAGATCGAGACCGTCGCGCATCTGCGCGGCGCCAAGGCGTTCCTGCCCGGCGTTGAGTTCATCCTGGACATCGGCGGTCAGGACATGAAGTGCCTGCGCGTCAAGGACGGCGTCATCGAGCACATCATGCTCAACGAGGCCTGCTCGTCGGGCTGTGGCAGCTTTATCGAGAGTTTCGCCGTGTCTATGAACATGGACGTGCGCGCGTTCGCCGATGCCGCCATCCATGCCAAGGCCCCCGTCGACCTGGGCAGCCGCTGCACGGTCTTTATGAACTCGCGCGTTAAGCAGGCGCAAAAGGAAGGCGCCACGGTGGGCGACATCGCGGCCGGCCTGTCCTATTCCGTCATCAAGAATGCCCTGTTCAAGGTCATTAAGCTGCGCGATCCCAAGGAGATCGGCAGCCAGGTGATCGTTCAGGGCGGCACCTTTATGTCCGACGCCACGCTGCGTGCGTTTGAGCAGCTTACCGGCGTTCATGCCGTGCGTCCCGACATCGCCGGCTGCATGGGCGCCTATGGTGCTGCCCTGCTCGCTCGCGATCGCGCCGGCGCCGACGGCACTTCGACCATTCTTTCGGCCGAAGACATCGCGCACCTCACCGTGACGCAAAAGCATGTCCGCTGCGGCCGTTGCTCCAACAACTGCCAGCTCACCGTCAACGACTTTGGCGGCGGCAGACGCTTCATTACCGGCAACCGCTGCGAGAAGGGCGCCGGCCACAAAAAGCAGAAGACCGAGGCCCCCAACCTCTTCAAAAAGAAAAACGAGCTGCTCTTTAACCGCGAGGTCCTGAGTCCCGACGAGGCCCCGCGCGGCACCGTGGGTATCCCGCGCGCACTCAACATGTACGAGAACTACCCCTTCTGGCACGCGTTCTTTACACGCCTGGGCTTTAGCGTGCAGCTGTCCGACCAGTCGAGCAAAAAGACCTACCAGGCGGGCATCGAGTCCATGCCGTCCGAGAGCGTGTGCTATCCGGCCAAGATGAGCCACGGCCACGTGATGAACCTTATCGACCGTGACGTCGACTTTATCTGGATGCCGTGCGTGCGCTGGGAGCGCAAGGAGGATCCGACCGCCGGTAACTGCTACAACTGCCCCATCGTCATGAGCTACCCCACGGCGTTGGCACTCAACATCGACGAGATTCGCGAGCAGAACATCGAGTTCCTGTATCCGTTTGTGCCCTATCACGACAAGACCGAGCTCAAGCGCCGTCTGTACCAGGTGCTCGCCGTCGACCGCGTGGCCGATGCTGAGGCCGGTCGCGGTCGCGTGCGCGGTCCCAAGATCACGCGCTCCGAGATCGATGCCGCCGTCAACGCCGCCTTTGAGGCCGATGCGCGCTTCCACGAGGACATCCAGACCATGGGCGAGGAGGCCCTTAAGTGGGTCGAGGACCACGGTGGCCACGGCATCGTGCTCGCCGGTCGCCCTTACCATAACGATCCCGAGATCAACCACGCCCTGCCTGAGCTTATCTCGAGCTTTGGCTTTGCGGTCTTTACCGAGGATTCGCTCGCGCACCTGGTGAAGCCCGAGCGTCCCATCCGCGTCGTCGACCAGTGGATGTACCACAGCCGCCTGTACGCCGTCGCCCGTTTTGTGACGATGCGCAACGACCTGGATCTGATCCAGCTCAACTCCTTCGGCTGTGGTCTCGATGCCCTGACTACCGACCAGGTGCAGGAGATTCTGGAGGCCAGCGGCAAGATCTACACCGTGCTCAAGATCGACGAGGTGTCCAACCTGGGCGCCGCGCGCATCCGCATCCGCTCGCTCATGGCAGCGCTCAAGGACCAGGAGGCCGAGCGCCTGGCCGATGCCACGGCCGCGGGCGAGGCCTACGAGCAGGGCGATGCCGCGCCGGTGTCGCCCTCCACGGATGCCCCCGCGTTCGCGAGCCGCAAGTACACGTTCGAAGCGCAGCGTGAGAGCGCATCGACCGCGTGGCCAAAGGTGCCCTTTACCGAGCAGATGCGCGAGGAGGGCTATACTATTCTGTGCCCGCAGATGGCGCCGATCCACTTTGACCTGGTCAAAGAGGTGTTCCGCGGTGCCGGCTACAACTTGGAGCTGCTGCCCTCGACCGATCACGACGCCGTCGAGGCCGGCCTGCGCTATGTGAACAATGACATTTGCTATCCGTCCATTTTGGTGACCGGCCAGATTATGGAGGCCATCGAGAGCGGTCGGTACGACCTGTCCAAGACGGCCGTGGTTATCAGCCAGACCGGCGGCGGCTGCCGTGCCACCAACTACATCGCGCTCATCCGCAAGGCACTGCGCGAGAGCGGCCACCCCGAGATTCCGGTGATCTCGCTTTCGGCCGTGGCGCTCGGCGAGGACAACCCTGGCTTTAAGATTACGCCGGCGCTGCTTAAGCAGGCAGTCTACGCGGTGCTCTTTGGCGACGTGATGATGCAGATGCTCTATCGTTGCCGCCCGTACGAGGCCACGACCGGCGCCGCCAACGCGCTCTACGAGGAGTACATGGCGCGCGCCCGCAAACTGGCGCCCAAGTTCAACAGGCATAACTACACCAAGCTGTGCCGCGAGGCCATCCGCGCGTTCGACACTATGCCGCTTGTGGGCGAGGGCACCAAGCCGCGCGTGGGCGTGGTCGGCGAGATCTTGGTCAAGTTCCACCCCACGGCCAACAACCACGTGGTCGACGTTATCGAGCGCGAGGGCTGCGAGGCCGTGGTACCGGGCCTGCTCGACTTCTTCCTGTACTCCATGAGCAACGCCGAGCTGCAGAAGGACGAGCTGGGAAGCTCTGCTACCACGCGCGCTGGTATGCAGGCGCTCATCAAACTTGTGGACTGGATGCGTACGCCGGTGGAGGAGATGCTCGAAAAGTCCCGCCGCTTTGAGGCGCCCGAGCGCATCGGCACCATGGCGGACAAGGCCCGTACGGTGCTTTCGGTGTGCAACAACATGGGCGAGGGCTGGTTGCTCACGGCCGAGATGCTCGATCTGATTGACCACGGTGCGCCCAACATTATCTGTACGCAGCCCTTCGCGTGCCTGCCCAACCATGTGGTGGGCAAGGCCGTGATCAAGGAGCTGCGCCGTCAACATCCCGAGAGCAACATCGTTGCGGTGGACTACGACCCCGGTGCGTCTGAGGTCAACCAGCTCAACCGCATTAAGCTCATGATCAGCGTGGCCAAGGAAAACATGCGCGCCGGTAAGGGCTTTAAGCTCGAGAAGGTGGCGCCGCTCGCGATGGACGAGGTCACCGGCCAGATGCGTGCCCATGACGGCTGCGTGAGCTGCGGGCCGGCCAGTGAGGAGGCCGTTGCATCGGTCGCCAAGCGCCTGGGACGCGGCATTAAGAAGTAGTTTGCCTGCTATGGGCTAGATATGAGACAAACGGGTGGTGGCTGCACCGGCTACCACCCGCTTTTTCTGGACATATGTTGCGTAAATGACCTTGCTACAGCCTTCCGTGGGCTTGTCCGATTTTTGGGCCGGTTCGGGCTTTGAGGACAAGTTGCTGCAGGCCCAAGGCGATTTTTCGCTCAACGCAGGCCAGCACGGTGTGACCTATCTGCCAAACGACGAGACGACCGCTACGGTCTGGCCATCGCCACCTACGAGATGGAAGCCGAAAAGTACATCTACCGTGTGTACAAGTACGAGCTGTAGGGCCGCGCTTAGGTTTGACCAATGGAGTATGAAAACACGCCGTTCGCCGATGCCCCCTCCGCGAGTAGCAGCCATATGGTTTGATATCAGAAACATATAGTTGTCGCCAGCCTGCTGGCGACGTTCCCCCTGATATCGGAGGTTCCAGGTATGTTTCGTGCTCCGTTAAACAACTATCGGTTGGGCTAACATGGGTCGCCGTGCTATTTCGATAACCCTTGCAGTGGTCTGCCTGGCTGTGCTCTTGGGCGCTACAGGGCTGTTTGCTATAAGCCGAGAAACGTCCTATATGCAGGAATGTGCTTCCGAAGGGTTTGCCATTGATGGTTACTATCGGGATGACAAAACGAGTCTGGAAACCCTGGCTTTTCTTGAGGAGGACAACTGTCGATGGCAGCTGGTCGACCAAGACGGAATCTGCACAGACGGGCAGTTTAAGCGTACGGATGACCCCAACATCCTGGTATTAAAGAAGGAAAACGGCAAAGAATTCGGTACGGTTCACGTTGCGTATATATCGCGCCGACGCAATCAGGGGCAGATTTACCTAATTAGAGATACTAAGGTGACCCGATTTTATCTTGTGAGCACCGATCCGGCGTTTACGGTGGAGTCTGGCGATGTCGATCTGGACAGTTGATTCACGGCAATAAAACAGCGAGCGGGGCGCGGGTGTGAACTGCACCCCGCTATTTGCTCGTGTCCGTATCGCATCTGCGCCTCGTCGTAACTTGCGTCCGTGCAGGCATTCATCCCGCGCCGGCATCACTTCACATCGAACTCCACGCGGTCGAGTTCGGGCACGTTGAGGTCGATGAGCTTGCGGGCGACGTGGCGGTCGTGTGCCCCAAGCGCCTCGCCTGTCGTCACATGGGCGACAATCTCACGCTCGACGACGCCCTCCTCCTCGCCTTCGGTAGCCGAGGTCTCGACGGCGACGGTGTAATCCTTAAAGCCCGGCAGCACCGCGGCAAGCTCGCGTGTGGTCTCGGTGACGCCGTAGCCGTCCTGCACGCCGGCCTGCGCCGAGCCAATGGAACCCGCGGTCATAACGATGCAGGGGATGGCAAAGATCACCGTGCCCACAATAATGCGGCGGCGCACTTTGCGTGACAGCTCGTTGACCTCAGCGTTTTCCTCGGCGGTCACAATGCCGTCGCCGTTGAGATCACGCTTGAGCGGTACACGTAAAAGAAGCAATACGGCTTCGGCCGCCAGCGCGATAAAGACGACGTTGATGCCAAACTCGTAGAGGGCTGAGAGGAACAGCGACCCGCTCGCGATGGCAATGCCATAACCCGCCGCGCACAGGGGCGGCATGAGCGCGGTTGCCACGGCCACGCCGGCGATGAGCGTGGCGGGTTCCTGGTCGCGCGAGTTGCCCAGGCCGCCCGCAAAGCCGCCCGCGAGCGCGACGGCAAGGTCCCACACGGTGGGCGTCGAGTTGTCGACGATGGCGGCCGTGGCGGTGCCAAGGGGCGAGAGCTTAAAGTACAACGTGGACGTGACCAGGCAAAAGGCCATCTGCAGCGCAAGGCTGGCGATGGCTTCGACGGTAATCTCGCGGTCGAGCGTGGCGATGCCGTATGCCATGGCAAGGACCGATCCCATAAGCGGGCAGATGAGCATGGCGCCCACGATGGCGATGTCCGAATCGATATCGAGGCCGATGCTTGCGATGAGCATGGCGATGATGAGGATGCACAGGTGAGAGCCGGTCAGGCGTGCCCCGTTTACAAAGCGCTTGCGGATTACGTGGTAGGGCGCGCGACCCTCGCGAATGTTGAATGCGCGCTTTAGGAAGCGGGTGGCGTTCTCCATGGCCTCGCTATGGGCGGGGCGGATGCCGTGGCGCCGGTGATGGCGTTCGCGTAGTCGCTTGATCTGTTGTTTGTCGAGTTCCATGTCCACCTCGTTCCAGCGCGGTCCGCGCAACGCGCCCGTTGTCCTAACTCTACACCGTGGCGGGCAGGGCGTCTGTTGGATGTGGGATTCGATAGGGCAGATGACGCGGGAGCAAATGCAAATCACAGGCTCAATTCGATCCCGCAAGAATATGATGCGCCAGCTCCTACATATGTGACGAAATTGTGAAGCACGAGAGCGTAAATTTCAAAAAATACGCTGGTCGCCAATGTTGCGCAACAGAATTCAAAAATCGACAGCTACCGTTTGATACGTATGGATACATCCGTGTCAAAGGGAGAAAGCCATGGCAAACTACAGTCCACAACACTTTGAGCCTCGGGCCAAGACTGTCAACGTCAAGGGCGTTGCTAACCGCGCCGTCGCAACCGTTTTGACGGCGGGCCTCATCGCTCAGCCGCTCATGTCGCCGCTGGCGGCAATCGCCGCACCGTCAACCGGTAACGGCGATTCTGTTCAGGGGGGTGTTCCTATAGTTTTGTCAATTGGGAAATGCTCTCCGTGCGACCGAATCGCGGCATGCTGACGCCAAGCCATTAGGCCGGTGGGCTTCAGTCTGCTCGGTGCGTTTCGGCTAGGCTGCGTAAGGTACCCTGTCTC
>JAXJCG010000033.1:0-106446 GCA_036302525.1 Collinsella sp.
CGACTCGGATTCCTTGCGGCCTGAACAATCGCAAGTGTCCGGCGAGGGGGCGGCTTTGTAAAGCCGTTTGGCCCCACCCGCATAGCGGGTGGTTTCTGATGCGGCGCGCTGCGCGCCCCGCACAGGCTAAAGCCTCTAAAAAAGAGGGCCGGCACAATGCCGGCCCTTCAGCGAAATTGCATGTTAGCGCGTATGAATATTAATCCGAATTACCCCGCTAGTTGTCATCATCGTCCATGGAGCCGTCGATGCCGGTTTTGGTATCGTCGTCCGAGTTGGAGTCATCGTCCTTGGCAAAGGGGTTCTTGAAGAAGCCCGTGGCATCGGGTTGCAAACCCGAGAGCTTGATCCAGGGATTATCGAGCTCGGGCTTGGGCATGGCCTTGGCCTCGGGCGCAGTCTCGTTGCCGATGAGATCGGACTCGTAGATGAAAGTGTCGTCGCCGAGCGCGTCGTAGGCGGCGACCGGATTGCCATCGGCATCGCGGTACGGTGTGCCCTTAAACACGGCGCCGTCATAGGCCACAAGCTGGCGGCCGGTCTCATTCTCAAAATAGTACACGAAGATACCCTTGAGGGCCGCACACAGCGGGATGGCAATAATCATGCCGATGGGACCCATGAATGCCGAGCCAATAACGAGCGCCGTGAGGCTCATGATGGGATGCACCTGCACCGAGCTCTGCATGACCTTAGGCGAAATCACGTTATCGGTGACGTTTTGGGCCACCATCGTCACGATGAGCGTCCATAACGCCAACATGGGACTGAACATGAAACCGAGCACCGTGGCGATTGCTGCGCTCACCCAAGGACCGACGACCGGAACCAAATGCATGATGCCAGTGAAGATAGCCATGAGCGCCGCATACGGATGGCCGATGATCAGGAAGCCGATAAAGGCGAGGAAACCACCGCAGATGGACGTCACGACCATACCGCGCATGTAGCCGCCGACAGAGCGAGAAAGGATGGCGACCATAAAGCGGTACGAGGTCTCCTTCTCCTGACCGATGATGGTGCAAATCTCGTGGTGCATGCGAGGGTAGTCGCAGGCCATCCAGTAGGCAAGCACCAGACCAAGGAAGATCACGAACAACTGCGAGGCCGTATTGGTGATGAGCGGGAACACACCGCGGCCAAGCTCGGCAGCGATCTGAGACACATACTTCGATGCCACGGTAACCAGCGACGAAAGATTATCGTCCAAATACTCCTTGAGCGGCGTGTTATTGAGCGTCTTGGCATGCGAGATCATCTCATTGAGATCGCCACCCGCAACACGAAGCTGCTCGGGCAGGCGGCTCAGGACTTCCATGATCTGACCAAAGAGAATCGGCGACAAGATGCAAACGACACCGACGAGCACGGCAACAACAACAATAAGTGCGATAAGCGAACCGACGCCGCGATTCACACCATGGTGCTCGAGCCAGTTGGTGATCGGGGACATCACAAAAGCAATGATGGAGCCGACGGCAAGAAACTCGATAACCGGTGCCAGGATGCCCATAAGGTTAAAGATGACAGCAGCAATAACAATGCAGCCGACAACAGCCCAAATGCGCAGCGTCAGAATGCGGGTGTCGCGCAGCACGCGATCGGTTTGTTGGGGGTGCTCACTCATGAACGAATCATCACTCCGTCGGGGTCGATCTTGTCCTGAATCTTCTTAAGCGTGCGGCGCAGCAGACGCGAAACCTGCACCTGAGAAATACCCAGCTTCTTGGCGATCTCGATCTGGGTCATGCCCTTCACAAAGCGCAGCTCGATCACCTCGCGCTCGCGCGGTGAGAAATCACGGATGGCTTCCTCGATCACTAGGCGGTCATCGGTAAAGTCGAGCTCGTTGTCGTCGTCGGCGTAACGGTCGAGAATCGAGGGGGCATCGTCGGAATCGGACGCACCAGGAGCCTCAATGGGCACCGATGTATAGGCCGAAGACGATTCCATGGCCTCCAGCACCTCATCGACAGTCACATCTAGATACTCAGCGATCTCCTCAACCTTGGGCGAACGCTGCAGCTCGTTGGTAAGTTTGTCAGTAGCCTGGTTGACCTTGGCCGAGAGCTCCTGCAGACGACGCGGTACGCGCACACTCCAGCCCTTGTCGCGAAAATGGCGTTTGATCTCGCCCAGGATAGTGGGTGTCGCAAACGTCGTGAACTCGAGTCCGCGCTCGGGATCAAAACGGTCGATAGCCTTGAGCAAGCCCAGATAGCCGACCTGCATGAGGTCGTCGAGCGGCTCGCCGCGATTCTTAAATTTGTTGGCAAGAAACCTTACCAGGTTCATATGGGACATGACGAGCTGCTCACGGGCGTCCGGATCACCGGTCTCCTTGTAACGACGAAACAGCTCGCGGGTTTTCTCCTTGTCCCAAGCGGTCTTGCCGCTCCTGGAACGTTCGGTCATATTAGATATCCGCCTTGAGGTCGAGGGAAAGCGTCAGGGGCGCCGTAGTCTTTTCGTAGGAGTCGCACACGCTCGCGAGGATGAGCTCGGCATACACCGCAGCCTGGTCGTCTTCATCGACCGTAGCCTGGTCGCCAAAGGTAATAGTCATGCCAACGTGGGTCTCATCGACATCGAATTTGATGGTGATGTCATCGCAGTCGACCGCGGTGCAACCAAAGATGAAAGCCTCCTCAGCAGCCATGCGGATGTCCTCGATGCGATCGACAGACATAGAGCACAGGGCACCAACGTTGGCTGCCGTCATGCGCACAAGGCGAGCGAGACGCGGGTCACCGGCAACGGTCAGCGTGATAGGGCAGGTTGCTTTGCTACTCATCGCAGGACTCCTCAGAGGTCTCGGCGGGCGTATAGGTGTAATACTGAGCCGGCTTGGATACAGACTTCTGACCATCATCGTCGCCCGCGGCGGCCTCGTCCTCGCCAATTAGGACGCGCTCGGTAGGCTGCTCGGCCTCCGCAGCGGCAGCGGCGAGCTTGCGATCTGCGTCGGCTGCAGGAGCCTTCACCTTATTGAAGAGCTTCTGCACAGCACCGGCGGCAGAGTCGGTCACGCTCGACACAGCATTGCTGGCCTCGGCCATGCTGCCCGTAACCTCGGAAATGTCGCGAACCACGGCTTCGACCTCTACGAGATTGGAGGTAAGGGCATCGACCGCGGTCTTGCTCGACTTAAGCAGCGGCTCCATCTGGGCAAGCGCCGGCGTAAGCTCATCGACAGCGCCATCGAGCTTTGCCACCACAGGCTGAGCCTCGGCGATGGTGTTGTTGAGGTCGTTCACGGTCTTATCGAGCGAGTCGACAACATTGCGGGTCTTGCGCAGGGTAAGCGCGAGTTCAGCGATGGCCCACACGCCGGCAACGGCGAGCAACAGCAGGGCGATTTGAATGGGACTCATACAAGCCTCCCGGAAGAATCGAAATACAGACGCTTTTCATGATACCCCAAAGGGGACCGAACATGCCAAGAGCAGCAACGTGGGACAAAATTATCAGCAGCTACTTCGGTGCATTCCCGCTGCGGTCGCGTTCGCTTTGCTCCACGCGCCACTCTTCCCAGCCGCGCCCGGCAGGCTGCCAGAACGCACCGCGCTCCAGCCCCTCGGGCAAATAGCGCTGATCGACCCAGCCTTCGGGATAATCGTGCGGGTATTTATACACACCGTAGTCGTCGCTGCCTGGGCGATGGCGATCGCGCAGATAACTCGGCACCTCACGAAGGCCACTAGAATGGATATCGGCCAGTGCCGCATCAATGGACGCCTCACAGGCATTGGACTTAGGCGCCAAACAAACATAGAGCGCAGCCTGCGCGAGGTTAATACGGCACTCGGGATAGCCAATGACCTCGGCAGACTTAAACGCGGCATGTGCCACCAAAAGCGCCTGCGGATCGGCGTTGCCGACGTCCTCAGAAGCATGAATCATAATGCGACGGGCGATAAACTTAGGATCCTCCCCCGCATCGATCATTCGGGCAAGCCAATAGACGGTGGCATCTGGATCGCTGCCACGCATGGACTTGATAAACGCACTGATAACGTCGTAGTGCATGTCGCCGTTTTTGTCATACGTAAAGCCGCGACGCGGGTTGGCGATCTTCACGTCATCCACGGTGATGGGATAGCGCTCCCCCGCCGCCGGCGCTGGCGTTCCCTCGGTATCGGGACGCGTGACGGCAATCTCGCTCGCAAGCTCGAGCGTCGTGAGCGCCGAGCGAGCGTCACCCGCTGCCAGCGTGCAGATGGTCTTGACCGCATCCTCATCGGCCGAGAACTTACCGTTCAAGCCCTGCGGTGCCTCAAGTGCACGTTCAATAAGCGTGGCGATATCCTCATCCTTCAGATGCTCAAGCTCCACGACGCGCCCGCGCGACAACAGTGCCGAGTTGACCTCAAAGTACGGGTTCTCTGTCGTAGCGCCAATCATAATGACGGTACGGTTCTCAACTGCATGCAGCAGGGCATCCTGCTGCGACTTAGAGAAGCGGTGAATCTCATCGATGAATAGAATGGTGCGGCGGTCGTACGTATTCAGGCGCGTCTTGGCCTCATCAATCACACGACGCAGGTCCTTCACGGTACCCGTGACGGCGCTGACCTCAACAAACTCGCTCTTGGTATGGTTGGCGATAATATGGGCCAGCGTCGTCTTGCCCGTACCGGCAGGCCCGTACAGAATCACGCTCGAAAGCACGTCGTGCTCGATCGCGGCACGCAGCCATGAACCCTTACCGACGGCCTTTTGCTGGCCCACGTACTCGTCGAGCGAATTGGGGCGCATGCGCACCGCAAGCGGCGCATTCTGAAAGGAACGCTCGCGCGTCGAAGCAGAAAAAAGGTCGTCCATAGCCATCCCATGTATTAATCAAAAACGTTTTCCACTAACAGTATACCGAATTAATACGAACTACCGTTCGTTAATATAGGTACGGTGCGGAAACTCCAGACCAGGGAACAGCTTGCTCGTCAGCTCGCAGAAATAACCGTCCGTCATGCTCGCGATATAATCCACCACGGCTTGATCCTTGTCGTCCTGCCAGGCATAGGTGCGATCATAGTAGGAAAGCTGCTGCTCAATGCGCGAAATATGGTGCTTAAAGATGTAAGAGGACTCGTCACCACTGTTTAGATCCCGCAGGCAACGGTCGTAGAGCTTTTCGAACGCCTCGCGCAGCTCCACCTCGGAATCGCCTTCGATACCGCCCTTGCTATAGATCTTCTCGTAGTTCTCGCGCTTGGCTCGGCGGATTTCCTCAAACAGGTCCTCGCTCATCTCGATGCGCGGCCTACCATAGCTGTGCTCAACGATATCGATGGAGGCATGCGTGAGGATCCAACTGTTGTAGGCACCGCCCCGGCCATCATCAAAAGCGTCGGGCGAAAGCAGGCCCGCCGCGATCGCATCCTGACGGTCACGACCGACGTAGGCAAGAATATCCGAGATGCGAACGACGCAGCCCTCGAGCGTCATGGGACGCAGATGCTCAATTGCGCTATAGCCCGTGGCAATGCAATCCTCAACCGTCTGGTCAAACTGGTCAAAGGAGCCCATGTCCGAGAGCTCAAACACACGCCGCTCGTACTCGCCGTTATGGCATAGCACGCCGTCGAGCGTCTGGAGCGACACGTTGCGGCCATACAACGCGTCGAACACGCGAACCGACTGCACGTTATGGAAAAAATAACGCCCCGTACGCTCATGATAGATATCGTTGAGGAAGCGCTCGCCGGCATGGCCGAAAGGCGTGTGTCCCAAGTCGTGACCCAGGCCAATCGCCTCGATCAGATCGCAATTGAGCCCCAGGGCGCGACCGATATCGCGCGCAATGCGGGAGACAAGCTGTACGTGCAAACCGCGGCGTGAAAGATCATCATTGCTACGGAAGCTAAAGACCTGCGTTTTGCCTGCATAACGGGTGTACGCCGGAAGATGAAGTATCTTTTCGGTATCGCGCATAAACGCCGGACGCATAAGCGTGCCTTTGTCGGGGGCGCGATCAATACGACGAATGACCTGATCATCGTTGCAACGATACGGGTTGACATAGCCCGAAGCACGATCGGCGGCAATGCGCTCGACAAGCTCGGGCGACAACGCCGAGGGAATACGGTCCATGCGCGCCTTAATGACGGCCGTTTCTTGATTAGATTCCATGGCATGCTCCTTAAAAAGGATGCGCAATCGGTTACAAAGTGCAGCCCACGACCTCGATTATGGCAAAAATCGGCACTAAAAACGGGAGCAATGGCAGGGAGCGCGATTTTGCGATGAGGCAAGCGACGGCAAGGGTCAGGAGCGCAACCGCAAACGCGACAACGCCGCCCAGGGGATCGAAGGTACAAAGGGCAAAGAGTGCCTTGACGTCCCCCATGCCAATGCCAGGAGCGTGGCGAACTCTACGCCAGAGCGACTCAGTAAGCACAAGGGCAAGGTAGACGATGACCGCAAGACCGGCATGATCAAGTGCAGTGTTAACGCCCCTGTCGAGCCAAACGCCCGCCAACGCCGCCACGGCACATGCGCCGGCAAGCCCATTGGGAAACCGTCGCTCTCGGGCATCAATTGCCACGCCGGCAAAGATGCAAATCCAAAACGGGATATAGACCATCGGACTCCTCCTCGAGCTGCATCGCAAAAGCAAAAACCACCACAAAGGTGCCTGTCCCCTTTGCGGTGGTTTTGGTGGTGGTTATTTGGCGCCTTGCATGACCTCGTCAAGGGTAACGTTGACGGCGTGCTGCGTCGGCACCCAGTCGACCTTCAGGAACAGCGCGGCCACCGTGATGGGGATATAGCTGAACATAAAGATCGGGAAGGTAAACAGGTTAGTCACCAGACGCCACTTTTGCGCGCAGTGAATGTGCTTGTACTCAAAGATAGTCGTGAGCAGCGCCAGGATAAAGAAGGTCTGATACATCATGGCGAAGGTCATAATGAGCGAAGCGGCGCACGCCTGCATCTCGACTTCGGTAGCCAAGAAACCATGCGAAAGGCCACCCACAATCAAGAACGTCGCATTAGCGAGCATCGAGATCAGCGATAGCAGCATACCCGGGGCGATCGTCATGAACATGTCGTAGGCGGCAAAGCGATGATAGCGGAACGTCGACTTGACCAGATGCTTACCGTAGGTAAAGAACACCTGGTAAAAGCCCTTGGTCCAGCGCATACGCTGCTTCCAGGATGCCTTGAACGTCACGGGTTGCTCGTCAAAGAACTCCGCCGGCGCATAGCCAATGCGAATACCGTGAATAGCGCAGAACGTGGTGAACTGAATGTCCTCGGTCAGCGTGTGGAACTGCCAACCGTGCATGCCCTCGATAACGCTGGCGGAGATGAGGTAGCCCGAACCCGAGACAGCGCAAGAAGTCTTGCAGATATTGCGCGCGTTGTTGAGAAAGCGCGCCTCACGCAGGTACCAAGTGGCATTAGCTGCCGAGATCCACGAGCTGCCGAAGTTCTTGGAGTTACGATAGCTCGTGACCACGTGGAATCCCTGGTCAAAGGCATCGTTCATCTTGGACACGTAATCGCGGGAGATGACGTTATCGGCATCGAAGATAAAGTAGCCCTCAAACGTGTCGGGATACTCGTTAAGGATGCGATCAAAACCAAAGTCCATGACCCAGCTCTTACCCTTGCGGGCCAGGTCATTGCGCTCATAAACGATGGCGCCCGCCTCGCGCGCGAGCTGCGCCGTGTTGTCGGTGCAGGCATCGGCGACCACGAAGACCTCGATAAGCTCGGACGGATAATCCTGATCCTTGATGGAGCGAACGAGGTTGGCGATCACGGCCTCCTCGTTATGCGCCGCGATAAAGAAGGCATAGCGGTGAAGTTTTTTGGCCTTGGGAGGCGCGACCTCGCCACAAAGAGCGCCAATGACAAAGAAGACCACCTGGTACAGAAAGCAGACCGTGAGCAGCGTAACCACAATCTGGTTAAAGATCACGATGGGCGTGTTAGTTTGTAAAAAGGCGAGCATGCAGGCTCCCGAGAACGCGTTACGTAAACAACCGTATATCATACCGCAGGCTTACCGAGTTCAAGAAACCACCTAATACCGGCTAGGCTTCGAGAAGGCCAAGCTGCGGGACGATGTCGTCGCCGGCGGCGGTGCGGCCAAGCGAGCGCGGGGCCAGGTCGTCAAGAACCGCAGCAAGATCCCAAGGCAGCTCGTCGCGGCATTCGATGCGCTCACCCGTCACGGGATGGTCGAATGCGACGCGCCAGGAATGAAGGAATTGCCTGGTCAGACCCTGATCGGCACGCGCATCGCACTTACCGTAGAGCGGATCGCCCACGCAGGCGTGGTTGATATGGCGCATATGCACGCGAATCTGATGTGTGCGGCCCGTAAACAGGTGGCACTCGACGAGCGTATAGCCGTCGTCGAAACGCGTGGAATCGAAGCGCTCGAGGACTTTAAAGGTCGTAATGGCCTGACGGGCAAAGGGGTCGTCCGAAACCGCCATCTTGACGCGGTCGCGCGTAGAACGGGCGATACCGGTATTGATGGTGCCCTCGTCCATGGCGATGTGCCCGTGAACGAGCGTGATATAGCGGCGGTCGAGCGTGCGCGTACGGATAAGATTTTGGAGCGCGCGCTGGGTATCGTCGTCTTTAGCCGCGAGCATAAGGCCCGAGGTATCGCGATCCAGACGATGCACGATGCCGGGGCGGTCCTCGCCCTGAACGGTGCCCAGATGGTCGATACCGCAGTGGTAGACCAGAGCGTTCGCAAGGGTGCCGCTCTCGTGGCCATGGGCGGGATGGCACACCAGGCCCCGCTGCTTGGAGAGCACGATAAGGTAGTCGTCCTCGTAGCGGATATCGAGGGGAATGGCCTCGGGAATCACGTCGGTCGGGTCGTGCGGCTCGGGCAAGTCGACCGAGATGCGATCGCCGGCGCGTACGGCGCACTTTTTAGAGAGACAAGTCTCACCGTTGACGGCAACGGCGCCTCCCTCGATCAGATGCGCGCAGGCAGAGCGCGTGGGACAGCCATCGTTGGCGCCCAAATAGGCGTCAAGACGCTGACCAGCGGAATCGTCGGCAACAAGAATATGGATGTCGGCCATTAACGCTCATTCCTTTCGCGAATCTTGCGGGCACGCTCCCCACGCTGCTTGGCCTTGCGCTTAGCGCGGGCCTCATCACGGGCATTGAGCTCGGCAGTCGCATCAACCTCGCGGGCCGCGGGGCTCAAGAACATGTATCCGAAGAGGGCGAGCACGACGCCCAAGGTAATGCCGATATCGGCCACATTGAAGACGGGGAAGTCGATGAAGGTGGTGGCAATAAAATCGGTCACGAAGCCAAAGGCCAAACGATCGATAGCGTTGCCGATAGCACCGCCCGCAACCATCGCCATGCCCACAACCTCAAGATGGGCGAGCTGGGGTGCACGAATGAGGTACACGGCAATAGCGACAATGACCGCCAGCGCCAGCACGGCAAACGCGATGCCATGCCCCTCGCCCATGCTAAAGGCAGCGCCGATATTGCGGACAAACAGGAAGTCGATCACGCCGGGGATGACGGTCACATGCAGTGCATCGCCCACGGCACGAACCGCAAGCTTGGTCAACTGGTCAACAAGCAGCACAACGAGCGCCACCCCACCAGCAACACCCAACCGCCAACGCAAAGACGGCGTCATATCCCCAGTACGACCCAAAGAAATCCCCTACCCTCAAGAACATCGAATTCCGTTTAACGTAAGTAACCATCTTATAGTGACAAACGCCAAACACGCAGCATATTCACCAACGCTGGCGAAATAACCAGCACAAAACAAAAGCGACATTCCGAATAACGGAATGTCGCTTGATAGCTTTCGACTAAGAGCGAAAGCGAAAGAAAGCCTTTAGCTCCAGCAATGGAAACGCCGCGCTATCGTCACCAACAGCGAAAACGTCCCTAAGCGAGCAAGGTGACGTGAAAGAGGAGGGAAGCGTACTTTGGTACGCGACCGACGATTGAACGTCAGATTGCCGCTTAGGGGCGTTTGCAGCGTCGGTAGGTTACGGCGTTCTACGAACGCCGTAACCTACAAAGCACCGGCGCAGCGCTTGCAGATATGAGCGTGGCCGTTGTACTCGCCAACGGTGGTGCGGTAGTTCCAGCAACGGTCGCAGCACTCGCCCTCGGCAGCTTCAATGGCAACGGAGAGTTCCTCGCCCTGGGTCAGCTCAACATCGGAGACGATGTAGAACTCGGCCAGGTCGACGGCCTTATCACCGGTCAGCAGCGCGTACATCTCGGCGGGAACGACCGCCTTGACGCGGACCTGCTGGCTCTTAGTGAAGGTGCCGGCAGAACGGGCATCCTCAAGGGCCTTGGTCACGGCGCTACGGAGCTCGAGCGAAGCCTCGAGCACGCCCTCAAACTCATTGGCCTCGTCGACCGTGATGGGCGACTTGTACCAATCGAGCAGCGCGGCGTACTTCTGGTGATCGACGCAGCCGGCGGGCGCATATGCCATGGCCTCGTCGACGGTATAGGACAGGATCGGCTGCAGGTCGCGCATGAGCATCGAGAAGAGCTCGGCCAGCACGGTCTGGGCACTGCGGCGCTCGAGCGAGCCGGGCTTGTCGCAGTACAGACGATCCTTCAGGGCGTCGAGATACACGTTGGAAAGCTCGGTAACCACGAAGTCATAGAGCGCACGGTAGGCGCGCGGGAACTCATAGCTGGCGTAGGCGTCGTCGACCTCGGCCTGGACCTGGGTCAGACGGGCAACCATGAGCTTGTCGAGCGGCAGCAGGTCGGCAAAGGCGACGCCGTCGGTCTCGGGCTCAAACTGACCCTCGAGCTCGGAGAGCAAGAAGCGCAGCGTGTTGCGGAAACGTCGATAGGCATCGGACGTACGAGCGAGAATCTCATGGTCGATGGAGACGTCGGAGCTGGTGTCGACGGAGGCAACCCAGAGACGGATGATGTCAGCGCCCATCTCGTCGCAGACCTTGTTGGGGTCGATGACGTTGCCGAGCGACTTGGACATCTTGCGGCCCTGGCCATCGAGCGTGAAGCCCTGCGAGACGACCGCCTTGTACGGAGCATGGCCGTTGGCACCCACCGAGGTGAGCAGCGAGCTCTGGAACCAACCGCGATGCTGGTCGGAGCCCTCGAGATACACGTCAGCCGGGTACTCAAGCTCGGGTCGATACTCGCAGACGGCCTTCCAGGACACGCCGGAGTCCCACCACACGTCGAGAATGTCCTTATCAGCCTTGAGGTGATGGCCGCCACACTTGGGGCAAACGCAAGCCTCGCCCAGGTAGTTCTCGGGAGCGTCGGTGAACCAGGCGTCGGAGCCCTTCTCGTGGAAGAGCTTGATGACGGCGTCGAGCGTGGCGTCGTTCATGACCTTCTCGCCGCAGTCGGCGCAAGTGTAGCTGGGGATAGGCACGCCCCAGTTGCGCTGACGGCTGATGCACCAGTCGGGACGCTGCTCGACCATGGCGCCGATGCGGTTAGCCGCGTGAGCCGGATACCACTTGACGTTCTCGCGGACCTCTTTGCCAGCCTGCTCGCGCAAACCGGTCTTGTCCATCGAGACAAACCACTGGTCGGTAGCACGGAAGAGCACCGGGTGCTTGCAACGCCAGCAGTGCGGATAGCTGTGCGTGATCTTCTTCTCGAGGACTAGGGTACCGCGCTCGCGCAGGAACTCGATGATGTGCGGGTTGGCCTCATCGGTGTCCATACCGCTGAAGGGGCCACCGGTGCCAAACTCCTCGCCGGTGTAGAACTTGCCGTCGTCATCGACCGGCATGCAGATGTCGGTGATGCCCTCCTTGAGGCAGGCAAAGTAGTCGTCGACGCCGTGGCCGGGCGAGTTGTGGACAATACCGGTACCGTCATCGACACCGACGTAATCGGCCAGCAGCGCCACGCCCTCGACACCGTCGAAGATCGGCTGCTTGTAGTGGATGTGGTGGAAGGTCTCGGCGGGAACCACATAGGGCTTGCCGTCGACCATAACCGGAGTGTACTCCCAGCCAAACTCCTCGCAGCACTTAGGAGCCAGGTCCTCGAGCATGACCTCGGCGCGGCCGTCGTGCTCAACGGCGACGTAGGCGGCGCCGGGCTTGAGGGAAACTGCCTGGTCGGAGGGGATGGTCCACGGCGTGGTCGTCCAGATGATAAAGTCGACCGGGCCGTCGAAGTTCTCGAGACCGGCGGGCTTGGAGGTCATCTCAAAGCGCACGAAGATGGACGGGCTCGTCTCGTCGGAGTACTCGATCTCAGCCTCGGCCAGCGCGGTGTGGCAGTGCTTGCACCAGTGGACGGGCTTGTGGCCGCGATAGATCATGCCCTTGTCGAACATGGCCTTGAAGACCTCAATGTCGGCGGCGTCATGCTGGTGATAGAGCGTCAGATACGGGTTGTCCCAGTCGCCAAGCACGCCAAGGCGACGGAAGCCAGCCTTCTGGAGCTCGATGTTCTCGACAGCGAACTTGTTGCAAAGCTCGCGGATCTTAGCCGTGGAGGTCTGGTTGAACTTCTCGGTGCCGAGCTTCTCCTCGACCTTATGTTCGATCGGCTGACCGTGGCAGTCCCAACCGGGAACATAGGGAACCTCATAGCCCTGCATCATCCAGTAACGGTTGATCATGTCCTTGGAGATCTTGTTCATGGCGTGGCCGATGTGGATCGGGCCGTTGGCGTACGGAGGGCCGTCGTGCAGCACGAACTTCTTGTGACCCTCGTTCTTCTTTAGAACTTGCTCGTAGACCTTGTTGTCCTGCCAGTCCTTGAGTCGCTTTGGCTCGGACTTGGAAAGACCGGCACGCATGGGAAATCCGGTTTTGGGCAGATTCATCGTCTGCTTGTACTCGTTTGCCACGGTACCCCTTTCTTGTCATGGGCGCGCACGCCCTCTGGGCACCAAAAAAGCGCCCGTCCCTACAAGCTGGGACGAAGCGCCACAAAACGGACAGTCTGTCCGTAAAAGCTCTTCGCTTAACCACCCAGCTTAGATGCCCTCGCTCGCGTCGCCGCGCGCTCGCATCCGTTACTCGGCTGGTCTGTATCGACGACCATCTCGGCGATGTCTACTAAGACGAACCTGCGCGGCACGTCCGTTGGGACCGCAGCTCCGGGGTGATTTTCATCGGTCGCATGCACGGGTTCTCAGCGCTCCCCGCTCTCTGTAGCATGCGGACGGCCGACTACTCGTCCCCATCAACGCTTATGCGGAGTATGCTAGCACGTTCAGCGCCGGCGAAAAACCCTCAACACTGGTTTTATACGTTCGAAATTTCTCGCGGCTGTGTGCCTTCTCTAGGAGCAAAATACCTGAAAGCACTTTATCGAAAGAAAGAAGGTTGCCATGCGCACGATTGGAATGAGTGATTATACCGTTGGCGAGGATTGCTTTGACGAGCTGCCCGGCGCGCTGGCCGAATACGAAGCGACCAAGGTCGCCATCATCGGTGGCAAGCGGGCACTGGCCGCAGCACTTCCCGGCATCGAAGCTGCACTGGCAGGTACCGACGTCGAGATTCTGGAGACGCGCGTCTACGGTACCAACAGTACGCGTGCCAATATCGCCAAGGTCGTGAACTCCCCTGCCTGCCAGGAAGCCGACGTGCTCATCGCATGCGGCGGCGGCAAGGCGCTCGACACCGTGAAGACCGCAGCCATCGAGCTCAAGAAGATCGTCTTCACCGTCCCGACGATCTGTTCTAACTGCTCCGCCGCGACCGCCATTGCCGTCGTGTACAACGACGACGGCTCGCTCGAGGGCTATTCGTACCCCAACCGACCGGCGCACATCTTCATCAACCCCAAGATCATCGCCGAAGCTCCGGCGGAGTACTTCTGGGCCGGCATGGGCGATGCCCTGTCTAAGCAGCCTGAGGTCGAATACGCCACGAGCGCCGGTAATTTGGAGCACACCGCCGGTCTTGGCCTGGCACTCGCCCACACCTGCTCCGAGCCGCTGTTTACCTATGGCGTCCAGGGGCTTGAGGACGTGCGCCAGGACCTGTCGAGCGAAGCCGTCAAGCAGATCGCGCTCGACATCGTGGTCAACACGGGCTATGTCTCGAACCTGACCAACCAAAACGATTACTACTACAACTCGAGCGTGGCACACGCGTTCTACAATGCGACGTGCAGCATTCCGCGCGAGGGAACCTATCTGCACGGCGAGGTCGTAAGCCTGGGCGTGCTCGTGCTGTTTGCCTATACGGGCGATACCGAGAACCTTGAGCGCTACGCCGCCTTTAACAAGCAGATGGGCCTACCCGTAACGCTTGAGCAGGTCGGGCTTTCCGAGGCAAACATCCCTGCCCTGTGCGAGTATGCCCACGCCACCAACGAGTGGAAGCAGGGTAACCCGGAGCCCTTCACCGACGAGAAGTTCGCCGCCGCCATAAAGGCCGCCAACGCCTACGGCCACACCCTCTAGTTCTAACCCAAAACCACCACAAAGGGGACAGGCACCTTTGTGGTGGTTTTTTATTGCTCCACCATTCAGTTCGTACTCGAACCCGGTTCTTTACGAGAAAGGGTTCGGGTACGATTTTTTATCGGAAATTCTGCGGAAGGACTACTCAGAACGGTAAACAGGAACGAACAAAGGCAGGGTATCATCGTGGTGATGGCATCCTGCATTTTGTTTTGCGGAACCAAGGTCGCTTTATACGAACTTGATCGCCACTTATATGGCGCATTGATGGCAATTGCTGCGTACGTGCGTACCGGGAGCCCGTACACCTCTGGCAAGGCGTAACACACTAGACTTTGTTCCAAAGTCCGTGTGCTAAGGGGGCAGGCCCCTTAGAATTCCTGTGGAGTGTGTACGCACGTACGCAGGAAAACGGCAAAATTTCACTATATAGGGGCGTTCTTTCATCGGAGCGTATGGTATACACGGCTTAGTTCAACAAATAAGAATTTATATATAAAGGAGAATACTGATGAAACTGTTTTTATGTTCGCACTTTTCAAGTGTAGGAAGTCTGGTAAAGGAAGAAATTGATAATAAAAAAGTCGCATTTATCCCAACAGCCTCGCTGCGTGAAGGCTACACCGGTTATGTCGGCTCGGCTCGAAAATTATTCAAAAAGTTGGGAGCAATCGTAACTGAAATTGATATTTCAACGGAGGCTTATTCAACGATACAGTCTCTTTTTGAAGATGCGGATGTGATCTATTTTACCGGCGGAAATTCTTTTTTCCTTATAGACCAGCTCCGTAAAACGGGAACGGATGAGCTGCTGAAGAAAGAATTGGCAAAGGGAAAACTGATGATTGGTGAATCGGCAGGTGCGATTGTATGCGCTCCAAGCATCCAATATATCGAGCAAATGGATGAAAAGCCGGAGGACTACTCACAAGAAGATGATGCAGGGCTTAATTTGATTGATTTCTATGTTCTTCCGCATTTTCTTACAGCACCATTTAAGAAAGTTACCGAGAAAATAATAACTGAGTTTTCGGATTTGAATCTATGCCCAATTAACAATCGTCAGGGAATTGTAATTGATGGTGAAGGTTCAAAGGTTATTTGCAAAGACTAATTTAAACTTCCAGTTTGCTGCACTCGCTCCTAGCAGGGTTTGGGGCAGGAGGGGCGCAAGAGACGGGAGGGCCGTGTACGCGTTCCTACGCGAGGACCGCGGGGAGGGACTGCCTGGGTACGGCGCCTGTCAACTCGGTCTACGTCTTTGATGACCGGGTCGTACTCGATATCAAATTCACGGATGATGCCAAAACGGTCACCCGAGAGGAAATGTTGGGTTCGAGTGCTGTGGACAATGTTCCAACATGCTGGGATCGAACTCACTAGCCGGAATCACGCGGTACCCGTGACGCAGCAGCAGGTCGACGAAAACACCGTTGCCCGCGGTGAGCGTACCGCTAAAGGTGCCGTCGTAGATGTGACCCGCACCGCACGAGGGGCTGCGGTCCTGAAGGATGCACGCGACTATCTCTTCCGGTCCGCCTGCCTGCTCGCACATATCAAACGCGCGCTGAGCACCCTGGCGAAACTCGCGATCGACTGAGGTACCCTCGCAGGTACGGACCTCGCCGTTCACAATCTCGGACGGCTTGCGCGGCGTGGGCAGGCCCCCAAAGACCTCAGGGCACACGAGGAGGACCTCGGTCCCCGTGCGCTCGCAAGCCTCGACCAACGCGCGGTGGTAGTTATCGAGCCCGTTATACTTGCAGCTCTCGCCCATCAAGCAGGCACTTACCACGATCTTCATATACAACTCTCCCCACGCAAAACGCCCCATTTGAGATAAACACTCAAATGGGGCGATTGACACTGCGCAACCAGTATTACTGCTGCTTTGGCATCAGTGGATTCTCGCGCGTGAGGAGATTCATGAACTCCTCGCCCGTGATCGTCTCCTTCTTGTACAGATAACGAGCCAGCTCGTGGAGCTTGAACTTGTTCTCCTTCAGGATCTGCAGGGCGCGGTCGTGCGCATCCTCGATCAACTTGGCGACAATCGCGTCCACGCGCTCGGCCGTACCGGGGGCGCAGGTGAGCGACGTGTCCTGGTTAAGGTACGCATTCTGAACGGTACCGAGTGCCATCATGCCAAACTCATCGGACATACCAAAGCGCGTCACCATGTTACGGGCGAGCTTGGTGGCCTGCTCGATATCGTTGGCGGCGCCGGTCGTCATCTCACCAAAGATGAGCTCCTCGGCTGCACGGCCACCGCAATAGACGGCGAGCTTGTCCAGGACCTCCTGGCGCGTGGTCAGGAAGCGCTCATCCTCCTCGACCTGCATGGTGTAGCCCAGAGCACCGCTCGTGCGCGGCACGATGGTGATCTTCGTGACCGGTGCAGAGCCCTTCTGGCGGGCGGCAACGATGGCATGGCCGATCTCGTGGTAAGAAACAACCTGCTTCTCGTGGTCGGACAGCACCGTGGACTTACGCTGCTGGCCGGCGATGACGACCTCCACCGACTCCTCAAAATCGTCCTGCGTAGCGCGCTTGCGGCCCTCACGGACGGCACGCAGGGCGCCCTCGTTGATGATATTGGCCAGGTCAGCGCCCGAGGCACCGGGCGTGGCGCGGGCAATCGCGGTCAGGTCGATCGGCGGCTCGGTCTTCACGCTCTTGGCATGCAGCTCGAGGATGTTCTTGCGGCCGGTCAGATCGGGCAGCTCAACGGGGATGCGGCGGTCAAAACGACCGGGGCGCAGTAGAGCGGGATCGAGACTGTCGGGACGGTTGGTTGCGGCAAGGACAACGATACCCTTGTGGTTATCGAAGCCATCCATCTCGGTCAGCAACTGATTGAGCGTCTGCTCGCGCTCGTCGTTGCCGCTAAAGCCGCCGCCATCGCGCTTCTTACCGATGGTATCGATCTCATCGATAAAGACGATACACGGGGCCTTTTCCTTGGCCTGCTTAAACAGGTCACGAACCTTTGCAGCGCCGCGACCAACAAACATCTCAACGAACTCAGAGCCCGAAATGCTAAAGAACGGAACACCGGCCTCGCCGGCAACAGCCTTGGCAAGCAGGGTCTTACCGGTACCCGGAGGGCCAACAAGGAGAGCACCGCGCGGCAGCTTGGCGCCGATCTCCTCGTAGCGTTGCGGCTTCTCCAGAAAGTCGACGACCTCCTTGAGAGACTCCTTGGCCTCTTCCTGGCCGGCGACGTCCTTAAAGGTCACGCCCACGTCCTTGGAGGCGATCACGCGCGCGCCGGACTTACCCAGTCCGCCGCCGCCAAAACCGCCGCCGCCAAAGTTCATCGACGGGCCGTCATCGCCCATAGCCTTCTTCATGCGGCGGTTGAGCCACCAACCGATGAGGAAGAAAATCGCCATGGGAAGAATGAGTGTGAGCAGGTAGTAGGTCATCAAACCCGAGTTCTTATCGGGAACGACCGACTCCAGCGAAGCGCCAGACTCAAGCACGCGATCGGTAAAGCCCGCATCGTTCGGCACACCGGTCGTCTTATAGGCGATGTTCTCGTCCTCGCCCTTCTTGGTGTAATAAATCGAGTAATCGTCCGTGTTGTACTCGACCTTGTCGACACTCTTCTTATCGAGCGCCTTGACAAACGTCGAGTAATCGGTCTTCGTAATCTGCTGCGTGTGACCGATGTTGGGGAACAGAACGGTCGAGAGCACGAGGTAGACGACGAAGGCGATGAGCACGTAGAGGATCATATTCCGTCTACGCTTGTTGTCATCCATCTCCATCTGCTTGAACTCCATCTACTGGGGTTGATAATGCTTTCTAGAATACCCAACCCGGACGGCGATAAACCGACGCCGGGCACGAAAGGACAGAGATGGCATCACTGTAAGTCGGCAAGGTTCAAATCTATACAGGCGACGGCAAGGGCAAGACGACGGCTGCGCTGGGGCTCGCGCTGCGCGCGACGGGCTACGGACTCGACGTTCTTAGGATGCAGTTTGCCAAGAAACTTCACTGCGCCGAGCATGATGCGGCGCCCCGTTTGGGTCTGCGCATCGTACAAGCCGACCGCGACACGCCCGAGGCCTGCGCGGCGCAGATCATGGAGCTCGCATGCGAGCAGATATCACAGGTCGATGTTCTGATTTTGGACGAACTCGGCGAGGCCATGCGCCGAGGTTTCGTGACGCGCAAGGATGTGGAGGGGCTGATCGCGCTGAAGCCTGCCACCACGGAGCTCGTGCTCACCGGCCGCGGGCTGCTGCCTCTCGCGGACCTCGCCGACCTAGTCACCGAAATGCGCCCCGTCAAACACTACTTCGACGAAGGCCTCCTAGCCCGTCAAGGCATCGAATACTAATCATTGGGGACGTCCCGAATGGCTAGGCGGTGGCGCGGCCTAGCCAGTTGCCGCTGTGATGGTAGACGGTGAACATCATGGCGGTGATTACCCAGGTTACGGGGTAGACCAGCAGCAGGTGCTCAAGCGACGGATCGAACGGCATAATCGCAAACACCCAGATCACCCTGAGCACGACGGTACCAAAAATCGTGAGCAGCATGGGCTGCAAGCTCACGCCGGCGCCGCGAATGGATCCCGACGCGTTCTCGATAATCGAGAAAATCGCATAGAACGGCGCAATGAAATGAAGAATCGTCGTGGTGTACGCCGAAATCGAAGCATCGTCGACAAACAGACGAGACAGCGGACCCGAGAATACCAGCAGCACGGCAGACAGGCCACCAATGAGCATAAACGACAGCACGAGCGACGTATGGTAGCCCTTGCGCATGCGCTCGTAGTTGCGCGCGCCAAAGTTCTGTGCCGAGAACGTGGTGATCGACACGCCAAGCGCCTCAGTAACCATCCAGACAATGCCATCCAGGCGGCCCGAAAGACCCCACGCCGTGGTGACATCGGCACCAAACGAGTTGACCGACACCTGAATCAAAACGTTGGAAATCGAGTACGCAGCAGACTGAAAGCCAAGCGGCAGACCACACGAGATCATGCTCTTACAAATGCCAGGATCAATGCCGAGTTTGGACAGTGAAAGCCGCCACGCACCCGGTGCGTGCATCATGCGAATCACGATCATCGTGGCGTTGGAGCAAATGGTCAGCGCCACCGCGATGCCGCAGCCCAGAGCCTCCATATGAAGCACGGCAACGAAGATAACATCCAGCACCGCATTAACAAGGCAGCCGGAAGCGATGATCACAGCAGGCCCGCGCGTGTCGCCCACGGCGCGCAGCAGTGCGGTTCCCATATTGAGCAGCAGCGCCGCAACCATGGCGGCAAAATAGCAACGAGCATAGGCCACGCCCTCGGCCAATAGTTCATGCGGCGTGTTCATAAGTACAAGCATGGGCTCAACGAACACTATGCCAAGAATCGAGAAAATGATACCGCCCACCAGCGCGAGGGTCATGGCCGTATGGACCGAACGACTCAGTCGCTCATCATCGTGCTGGCCAAAATACTGACCGGTAATGACCGCGCAGCCGGCGCCGACGCCAACACAAAAGCCAATGCAGAGCTCGGTGAGCACCATCGTGGCCTGGATGCCACCCAGTGCGAGCTTGCCGCCAAACTGGCCGACGATATACGTACCGATAAGCGTGTAAGCCTGCTGAAAAAACGAACTAAAAAAGATGGGAACGCACAGCGAAAGCAGCTGCTGCCAAATGACACCCTGCGTTACATCGATAGCCGTAGATTTCTTAGCCACACGCCCTCCCCACCAGCGTACATTAAACAGCAAAACAGCGATTTAAGACCAAAGCCGACATCAGCTTAGCACCGACCGGCGTCGACCGAAACGCTCCGAATCAGAGCCCGGTGCGAACTATCTGCCTAGTGATACAAACCTGGCTGGTAGTGATACTCATTGCTCACGTGCGGGCACAGCTGCCAAAAGGCGACGGCACTCGCCGCTGCCACGTTAAGCGAATCGACCCCGTGCGCCATCGGAATGCGCACGGCCCGGTCGCAGCCCGCGATAGTCTTGGCACCCAGGCCGGCACCCTCGGTACCCATAAAGATTGCCAGGCGGTTAATCTCCTGCAGCACGGGATCGTCCAGCGATACGGAATCGTCCGTCAATGCCATGGCAGCACAGGAAAAACCGGCTTCGTGCAGTGCCGCCAGGCCATCGTGCGGCCACACACGAGCCTCGCTGCCAATGCGCGTCCACGGCACCTGAAACACCGTGCCCATGCTCACGCGGGCCGAGCGACGGTACAGCGGGTCGCAGCACGTAGGGCTGACCAAAATACCGTCAACGTTCAATGCGGCCGCCGAACGGAAAATCGCGCCCACGTTCGTGTGGTCGACAATACCCTCGAGCACGCATACGCGCACCGGGCGCTCCCCCGCCGCCTCGATGACGCCGCCCAAGAACTCATCAACCGGAATCTGTCGCGGGCGACGGAACGCCGCGAGCGCACCGCGCGTCACGTTAAATCCCGTCAACTGCTCCATGAGCTCCATGGACGCCACGAACACAGGAACCGGACCCGCGCCCTCGCGCACAACCAGGCGCTCAAACAGCGGCATCATCTGGTCGAGCCAGCGTTCGCCCAAAAGAAAGCTCAACGGCTGGTATCCGGCGCGCACCGCGCGCTCGATAACCTTGGCACTCTCGGCGATAAAGATGCCCTTTTGCGGCTCCAGCACGCAGCGCAGCTCGCGCTCGGTCAGTCGCACGTAGGCATCGAGCCGTTCGTCCTCGAGCGAATCAATTCGCAGAACCTCAACGGCATCAGTCATAGCAGCCAGCCCGCACCCTTCTTTACAACACATCTATACCAAACGAGGCGACGCTAAGCGCCGCCCCATACAATCAATCAACCCGATGATACCGTTCGTGCCAGACGATTTACACCTCAACGCGATGATACGTCACGAACTCATAATCGACACCCTCGTCGCCCTCGCCCGAGGCAATCGTGGCAATACCGCCACGCCGCGCAATCTCCCACGCGGGATCGGCGTCCAAGTCGGGAAAGTACGTGTCCACGGCATGAGTGCAATGGTTGTGCGTGACCTCGGCCTCGGCACAATACGGCAAAAACTGCCGATACACCTCGCCTCCACCGATCACCCAGGCTACGGGCTCATCGGCAACCGCGGAGAGCGCCTCGTCGATACTATGGACCACGTCAACGCCCTCGGGGGCAAAGCCCTCATCGCGCGTGAGCACGATATTGCGCCGGTTCTTGAGCGGACGCCCACCGGGAAAACTCAGCAGGGTCTTGCGTCCCATAATAACCGGGCAACCTTTGGTACACGCCACAAAATGGCGCATGTCGGCGCTATTGGACACGACCATGTCGCCCTCGCACCCAATACCCCAATCATCGCACACGGCGACAATGGCAGAAAGCTTACACGTCATGCGCGTCACCTACACCGCAATGGGGATGTTCTTGACCTGCGGACCGTGCTCATAGCCCTCAACAATCAGGTCATCGGTCGTAAACGCGTAGAAATCATGCACATCGGGGTTAAGCGTTACCTTGGGAGCCGAAAACTGCGGACGCTCGATAAGCTCGCGGACGATATCGACATGACGGTCGTAGATATGGGCGTCGGCGATCACATGCAGCAGCTCGCCGGGAATCATATCGACGGACTGCGCGACCATCATCAGCAAAATGGCGTACTGGCACACATTCCAGTTGTTCGCGGCCAAAATATCCTGACTGCGCTGGTTAAGAATCATGTTGAGCGTCGGTTTGTCATCCTGCGGCCGCTGCGTCACGTTATACGTCACGCTGTAGGCGCACGGATACAGGTGCATCTCGGACAGGTCGCTAAACACATAGGTGTTCGTCATAATGCGGCGGCTGTACGGCGTGTGCTTAAGGTCGTACAGCACGCGATCCATCTGGTCAAAGTCGCCCTCGGCATAATGGCTCTTCTGCCCAATCTGATACCCGTAGGCCTTGCCGATGGAGCCGGTCTCGTCGGCCCACTCGTCCCAAATATGGCTGTTGAGGTCATGCACGTTATTGGACTTCTTTTGATAGATCCACAGGATCTCGTCCATGGCAGACTTAAGCGCCGTGCGACGCAGAGTGAGCGCGGGGAACTCCTCGCGCAGATCGTAGCGTGCCGTAACGCCAAAGTTTTTAATGGTATAGGCAGGGGTGCCGTCCTCCCACACCGGGCGGACCTTTTGGCCCTCGGTGGTGGTGCCATGGTCCAAAATATCGCGGCACATGGCTACAAACTGTTGATCAGCCTTGCTCATTGACCCTCCTGTCAGTCGCCTATAAGCGAGATTCATTGTAGCCCAGGCGCACGCGGCCCCACAGCCCAAACATAAGCCCTCATTTTCTGACATATGCCAGTAATTCCTTGCGCAAATCCGCACGTTCGCTATTCTATTGTTGACATATGTCAGATAAGGAGTGCGCATGGCAGGAAGACGCGAAAAATTACGCCGTGTGGGGATCATCCCCGAATATCGCGGCTTTACCCCCGATGGCCTGGCCAGCGGAGACGCGATCGACATGACGGTCGATGAGCTCGAAGTCCTGCGCCTGTGCGACCTGGAAGGCCTCAATCAGGAGGCTGTCGCCCAGCAAATGGGCATCGCCCGCGCCACCGTGGCGGCCATCTGCAGCCGCGCGCATCGCAAGGTGGCAAACGCGCTGGTCAATGGACGGGCGATCGTCATCGAAGGCGGCAACATCGCGTACTCTCCCATCACCACGACAACGGCCGCATGGCCAGCAAAGGAGGTCGACACCATGAGGGTGGCAACGACGTACGACAACGGCAATATCTTTATGCACTTTGGCCGCAGCGAGCAGTTCAAGATCTATGACATCCAAGATGGCAAGGTGCTCAACGAGCAGGTCGTGGGGACCGGCGGCACCGGTCACGGCGCCCTAGCGGGCCTGCTCGCCAACGGTGGCGTCGACACACTCATCTGCGGCGGCATCGGCGGCGGCGCCATCAACGCGCTCACCCAGACTGGCATCACGGTCTATGCGGGCGCCCAGGGCAACTGCGACGCCTGCGTCGAGGCCCTCATTGCAGGCACGCTCGCTCAGACCGGCGAGGCCACCTGCGACTGCCATGGCCACGACCACGAGCACACCCACGAGCATGGCGAGCCCTGCAGCTGCCACGGTCATCACGAGCACGAGGGCCACGAGGGCTGTGGCTGCCACTAACGGCAAAACTGCGCGTCAGCACGCTTCAACGCTTGCAACAACCTGCGAATGAACGGCGAAGGCCGCCTGGAGTACCATCCAGGCGGCCTTCGCCATTGTCGACTCAATCAAGACGTTACTTCTTATTGCGCATCTGCGCTTCCATCTGGCGCAGCAGCTCCATATCGGACTTGGGACCGCCCGTACCCAGGCCGCCCATGCCGCCCAGGCCCATGGCATCCAGACCGGGAATATTGGGCATGCGCATCTTCTTGCCCTTCTTACCCTTTTTGCCCTTCTTGCCACCAGCCTGTGCCTGATTGGCCATCGTGCGCATGCGGCCCATCATCTTATTCATCTCGCCCCACTGCTTCATAAGGCTGTTGACCTCGGTGGGGGTTACGCCGGCGCCCTTGGCAATGCGGGCGCGGCGCTGGCCGTTGATGATGGAGGGACGCAGGCGCTCATCCTTGGTCATCGACATGATGATGGCCTCGTTCTTATCGAAGATGCCCTCGTCCAGGTTTCCACCCATCTGGTTGAGTGCACGCTGACCACCGGGGAGCATGCCCAGGATGCCCTTCATGCCGCCCATCTTTTTGACGGCCTTCATCTGGTCGAGCATGTCGTTCATGGTAAAGCCCTCGCGCAGCATGCGCTCGGCAGCCTCGAGCTGCTCGGCATCGGCGGCCTCCTGGGCCTTCTCGATGATGCCGACAACATCGCCCATGCCCAAGATTCGCTTGGCCATGCGATCGGGATAGAACGGCTCAAGCGAATCGGGTTTCTCGCCCATGCTCACAAACTTGATGGGCTTGCCGGTCACCTGACGCACCGAAAGCGCGCCACCGCCACGGGCGTCACCGTCGAGCTTGGAGATGATCACACCGTCAAAGTCGGTGCGATCGGCGAAGGTCGAGACGACGTTGACGATATCCTGGCCGGTCATGGCATCGACGACCATCAGCACCTGGTCAGGCTTGACGGCCTTCTTGATGTCGACGGCCTCCTGCATCATCTGCTCGTCGATCTGCAGACGACCGGCGGTATCGACGATGACAACGTCACGCAGGTGGTCAACGGCCTCCTGAATGGCGCCCTTGGCGATATCGACCGGGTGCTCGCCGTCACCGCGGAAGACCGGCACGCCGATCTCGCCACCGAGCGTGGCAAGCTGGTCGGCAGCGGCGGGACGGTAGACGTCGCACGCGGCGAGCAGCGGCGAGCGGCCCTGCTTCTTAAGCAGGTAGGCAAGCTTTACGGCCGCCGTGGTCTTACCGGAGCCCTGCAGGCCCACGAGCATGATGATATTGGGAATACGGTTGCTAAAGACGAGCTTGCTCTCGGTGGAGCCGAGCATCTCGGTGAGCTCGTCGAGCACGATCTTGACGACGTTTTGCGCCGGCGACAGCGACTCCATGACCTCGGCGGTCATGCAGCGCTCCTTGGTCTTGGCAACGAACTCCTTGACGACCTTAAAGTTAACGTCGGCCTCGAGTAGCGCCATGCGGATGTCGCGCATGGCCGAAGTAATATCGGCCTCGGTCAGCTTACCCTTGCCGCGCAGGCGGTCAAATGTGTCGTTGAGGCGATCGCTCAGGGAATCAAACACTGGTTACTCCTTAGTTGGACTCGCCCACCAGGGCGCGGCAGAAATCTTTGGCGTTAAACTCCTGCAGGTCATCGACCTGCTCGCCCACGCCGATGCGTAGGATAGGAAGCTTGAGCTTTTCGGCCACGGCCATGGCGATACCGCCCTTTGCCGTACCGTCGAGCTTTGTCATGATAATACCGTCCAGGCCCAGTGCCTCGTTAAACTCGAGCGCCTGGTTGAGGCCGTTTTGGCCTGTCGCGGCATCGATTACGAGGACGACTGAGACGGGCATGGGGCCGGCGGCCATATTGGCGGCGCGCTTACGGGTCACGTTGACCACCTTGGCAAGCTCGCGCATAAGCTCGGGACTCGTGTGCAGACGGCCGGCGGTATCGATAAGCACCAGGTCGCTGCCGCGCTTATCGGCCTCGTCAAGTACGTCATAGCACACGCTCGCCGGATCGGAGCCGCGGTCACGCTTGATAACCGGTACGCCGGCGCGCTGGCCCCACACATCGAGCTGCTCGATGGCGGCGGCGCGGAAGGTGTCGGCCGAACCGATCACGACATTCTTGCCGCGGGAAGCCATGGCGCTCGCAATCTTGCCGACCGTGGTGGTCTTGCCGGCACCGTTAATACCGACAAACAGTACGCAGCTCGGCGTATCGGAAAACGGATCGCGCTCAACAGGCACAAAATGGCCCTCGAGCTGCTCGGCCAGGGCGCGGCGAAGCTGCGGAGCGGTCTTGAGGTTCTTCTTGGCGGCCGTCTCGCGCAGGTCATCGGAGACCTGAATGGCGACCTCGGCACCCATGTCACCCATAACGAGGGTGTCCTCAAGGTCCTCCCAAAAGTCCTCGTCGACCTCGCCGCCAAAGTAGAAGACCTCGTTGAGGGCCTCGCGGCTGCGCTCAAGTCCGCGCGAGAGAGCGTCAAAGAATCCCATTATGCATTCACGACCTTTCCGGTTTCGCGATCGAGTTTTTGCGAGACGACGCGACTGACGCCGTCGGCTTGCATCGAGACGCCATAGAGAACGTCAGCGTCCTCCATAGTACGGCGCTGATGCGAAATGACCAAGAGCTGTGTATCGGAACGCAGTACATCGAGGGCGCCGATGAGCTTGGACAGGTTGGCGTCATCAAGCGCCGCCTCGACCTCGTCCAGCACATAGAACGGCACCGTGCGCGTGCGGTACACGGCAAAGAGCAGGGCGAGCGCCGTCAGACTCTTCTCGCCACCCGACATGAGCATCATCTTGGTAATGCGCTTGCCGCGCGGCTGCGCCACAACCTCAATGCCCGTCTCGGCAGGATGCTCGGGATCGGTCATCTCAAGATGGGCCTGGCCACCCGGGAACAGCATGGCGAAGATCTCGCGGAAGTTCGCGTCGACCTTCTCAAACGTCACCAGAAACGCCTTGCGCATCTTGCGATCAATGGCCACGGTGATCTTGGTGAGCGCCTTGCGCGCGCTCTCCAGATCGGCCAGCTGCTCCTCGATGTAGTCGGCGCGGCGCTTGAGCTGCTCGTACTCCTCCATGGCAACCTGGTTCACGGGGCCCAGATTGTTGATCTGACGCACGAGCTGGTTGAGCTCGCGCTCGGCGGCGTCGCGGTCGGTGGGAGCAGGAAGCATGAGCGCTTCCTCGAGCACCGTGGTACCGTCGGCGGTGATGGCCTTGATGGCAGCCTCGACCTGCACCTCGAGCTTGCCGCGCGCCACCTTGAACTCATTTTGAGTCGTGGCGGCAACATCGACCCTCTCTTTGGCGCGGGCGACATCGCTCTTGGCGTCCTCGATAGTCTTCTTAAGTGAAGCCGAGTCCGCCTCCTCAAGCGATGCCTGATCGCGCAGGCGCGTAGCCCAATCCGATGCGCGTTCCAACAGGGCAGAATAGCGTTCGTGCATGGGGTCGACGCGCAGGCGCAGCAGCTCGAGCGAGCGCGAAGCCTGGCGTGTTCCGCGGATACGACGGTCGATGCCCTCAAGACGATGCTCAAGGTCGGGCACGCGGCCCTTCAGCGAACGCAGGCGCTCGCTCGTCTGGGCCAGGCGCACCTTGGCATCGGCGAGCTTACCGGCGGCCTCGGAATCGTCACGGCGAACGCGATCGAGCTCATCGTTGGCCTCGGCAATCTGGAGACCCAGGTCGCTTGCCTGTGCACGCGCCTCGTCACGCGAACGGGTGAGCTCGTCAACGCGCGGGCGCGCAGCGCGAACGGCCTCGGAGGCCTGCTCGCGGCGCTTGAAGATGCGCACGCGCTCGACCTCGGCATTGTTGGCGCTTTGCTCCAAGCGGCCGATCTCGGAGAGCAGCGAGCGGCGCTCGCCCTCAAGACGGGCGATCTCACCGGCGGCATCGCCCTCGGCGGCACGTGCCTCCTCGACGGCGGCGTTGGCCTCAACGACTTGGTCCGAAGCATGCTCAAAGATGGCAGCCAGATCGGGTTCCAGGCCCTCGAGCTCACGGATGCGGCGCTTGCGCTCCAAGGCACCCGAAGCCTCGCCGGCATCGAGCCCCACGCGCACCAGACCACCACAGCTCACGCGGGCGCCATCGGGAGTCACGTAGGTCACACCGTCAACGACAGGGGCAGCCAACGCGGCAGCCAAGTCATCGACCACGTAATAGCCGCCGAGAAGGGCCTCGACAACCGGGCCATAACCGGAGCGCACGGACAGACGATCGACCAGACGCGTACCGGCAGCGCCATTGGCAGCAGCACTGCCGCTCACGCCGCGCGCTACCAACAGTGCCTCGCCCGAAGCCTTCTTTTGGTCCAAAGCCGCACGACCGGCGCGCTCAAGCGTAGCGGCATCATCAAACAAAAGAGCATCGATATCGCCGGCAAGTAGTTGCTCAACCAGGCCCTCAAGCTCACGAGGGGCGTCGAGCACGTCGCCCAGACGGCCTGAGACATCATCGCCCAGTGCGCCCATCAGACGGCTCACCAGCGGCGAGCTGTCTGCCATGCGGGCATCAAGCTTCTTTTGGCTGGCAAGCTCCGAGCGCACCTCGGACAGCTTGTTGCGCGCCTCACTCTCACGATTACGCAAGTCCTTCAGGGCTGCACGGGCGACCTCGGTGGCCTCACGCGCATCGGCCTGGGCCTGGCGCGCTTCCTCAAGAGCACCCTCAAGCTCCTCGGCGCGGTCGCGACGGCTCTCGAGCGAGGCCGTGACTTCCTCAAGCTGCTCGTCGATCTGCTCCAGGCGCGAGGCGTACATGTTGTCCTCGACCTCGGCGTTGCTCAGCGAGTCCTTCACCTTGGCGAGTTCGAGCGCCGCGTTATCGGCCACACGCTGCACATCGCGTTGCCCACGCGTAAGCTGCGAAATCTGATTGTCGAGCGCCACGCGCCGCTCGTGGAGCTCAGCGGCGGCAGGTCCGGCGGCGTCAACGTCCTCCTGGGCCTGCATGTGCGCGCCGGTCACTTCCTCAAGCTGCGCACGCGCGTCCTCGAGCTCCTCTACCACGCGACGACGCTGATGCTCGGAGCTCGAGATCTGGCCGCGCATGTCGGACAGGCGCGACACCATGTTGTGGCCCTTTTCCTCGAGCAGGCGCATATCGGAGTTAATGCGACCGACCACGTCTTGCATATGGCGGCGCTGCTCGCCCAGATCGCCCACAAACAGGCCCTTTTCCTCAAGCATGACCTGGAGCTTCTCGAGCTCGCGTTCCTTTTCGCCCAAGCGGTACTGCGCAAGCTCAAGCTCGGCAGCGCCCTCCTTGGAGCGGCTCTCCAAGTCGTTCCACTGCGACTGCAGCGAACGAAGCTCGTCGACGGCCAGCATCTGTGTAAGTTCGTTCGCGCGCGAGGACAGCTCTTTGTACTTGCGCGCGCGATCGACCTGACGCTCCAGCGGCCGCAGCTGACGGGCAATTTCCTTATTGATGTCGCGGGCACGGGTCAAGTGCTCGTCCATCGATTTAATCTTTTTGAGCGCACGCTCCTTGCGGCGTTTGTGCTTGGAGATGCCGGCGGCCTCCTCGATGAGGGCACGGCGCTCCTCGGGGCGGCTCTGCAAAATGGCATCGAGCTTGCCCTGGCTGATGATGGAATGCGTATCCTTGCCCAGGCCCGAATCGTGCAGGATGTCCTGAATGTCCATCAGGCGGCACGGACTCGAGTTGATGAGGTACTCGCTTTCGCCCGAGCGATACATGCGACGGGTGATGGCGACCTCGTCAAAATCGACGGGCAGTATATGGTCCGAGTTATCGAGCACCAGCGTGACCTCGGCGACACCCACCGGCTTGCGTGCCGACGAGCCCGAGAAGATGACGTCCTCCATCGCCTGGCCGCGCAGCTGCTTGGCGCTCTGCTCGCCCAGGACCCACAGGATGGAGTCGGAGATGTTCGATTTTCCCGAGCCGTTGGGACCGACGATGACGGTCAGACCCGGCTCAAATGACATATGGGCGCGGTCGGCAAACGACTTGAACCCTTTGAGCGTGAGGGACTTGAGATACACGGTTCCTCGCTTAAACAGGCTTCTTGTTGAGAATCACGCCGTTGGTGGTGTAGCCCATGCGGTCGAGTGCCTCGAGCGCAGCGGCTCCCTCGGCCTCCTTCTTGGAGGAACCGGTGCCGCGGCCCTGGCGAATACCGTCGATGAGCACCACAGCGGTAAAGGTGGGCGCATGCGCGGGGCCCTCGGAGCCAACGAGCTTATACGCCGGGGGCTCGTGACCGTCGGCTTGCACGCACTCCTGCAAAAACGACTTGGGGTTCGCAGGATGCTCGGCACGCTCGGAAGCCAAATGCGGCTTAAGCGTACGGTGAATGAACTCCGCCGCAACATCCCAGCCGGCATCCAGGTACAGCGCACCCACGAGCGACTCATAGACGTTCTCGAGCGCCGAGTGCAGGCCGCGCGCGCCGGTACCGGTCTCGGAGGCACCAAAGATGATGATGTCGTCGATGCCCAGCTCATGCGACACCTCGGACAGCGTGGCGCCCGAGACAAGGGACACCTTCAGGCGCGTGAGCTTGCCCTCGTCAAACTCGGGATAGGACTCAAAGAGCGAACGGGCGACGACGGCGCCCAAAATGGAATCGCCCAAGAACTCAAGGCGCTCGTAGCTTGCCGAGACTGGCTGGCCTTCGACGGCCGAAGGATGCGTAAGGGCCGCGCGCAGCAGCACCTTGTCATTGAACTCGTGGCCCAGAATCTCCTGGGCGCGCGTAAGTCGTTCGGATAAAGCCAAGACCTAAGCCTCCCTGGCGTTTTCGATCGCGTCGACGGCGTCGGCGACAGAGTTGAGCGAGAGCAAGGTCTCATCATCGATCTCGAGATTGAACTCGTCCTCGATGGCCGTAACCAGCTGCAGGCGCTCGAGCGAGTTGGCATCGAGGTCGTCAAAGGTGGTCTCATCGCTAATTTCGGCAACATCGACGCCCAGAACGTCAGCAGCGACCTCGGCGATCTTGTCGAAGATTTCGGAGCGGTCCATAGCGCTTCCTCTCATAGTGCATGAATACCAAAAGAATGGTACCGCCCGGGCGGTACCAAGACACGGTTCTGATTCTACCCCACGAAGCAGGCCGCGAGGCACATAACAGCGCTCTAACTCGCTCTTACAAAACGATGCCGTCCATGGAGTTGGCGACGTTCTCGACCAGCCCCGCGCGCACGGCTTCGGCCGCCGCGAGCGTACCGTTTTTAACAGCCTCGACCGAGGTGGCGCCATGGCCGATTAGGACCACGCCACGCAGGCCCAAAAGAATCGCGCCGCCCTTGGCATCACCAGAGAGCTTGGCCTTAATCTCGCGCATCTGCTTTTTGATGAGCAGCGCGGCGATCTTGGTGCCGAGCGAGGCCATAAAGGCGCCCTTGAGCTCCTGAAGCAAAAACTTGGCAGCGCCCTCGGTGGCCTTGAGCGCAATATTGCCCGACATGCCATCGGCAACGACGACATCGAAGTTACCCGAGGTGATGTCCGTTCCCTCGCAGTTACCAACAAAGCCGGGAACGGCGGCTTTCATGGCCGGGAAGCAGGCCTTGGTAAAGTTGGAGCCCTTCTCGTCCTCGGTGCCGTTGGCAAGCAGGCCCACGCGGGGATGCTCGATGCCCAGGACGACGCGGGCATAGGCGCTACCCATCTGGGCAAAACGTACCATGTCATCGACCTCGACATCGGGGTTGGCGCCCATATCGCACAGCACCGTCAGACCGCCGGCGCGATTGGGCAGCGCATTGGTCAGACAGGGGCGCACCGGCTGCTTTTTGCCTTCGGCCTGATACCTAAACGGCGTCACGTAGGCGGTGGCAGCGGCGGTCATGGCGCCAGTGGAGCCGGCAGAGAAAAACGCGTCCGCATTACCCTTCTTGATGGCGCGGCACGACAGCACAATCGAAGACTTGCGTTTGGTCATCACGGCGCGAATGGGATCGTCATCCATGGCGATAACGTCGGGTGCCTCCAGGGCCTCGACGCGCGTATGGGAGGCGGCAAAGGGGTTGACGATTTCGGCGGGGCCAGCTGCCAAGACCTCGATATCGGGATCGGCGGCAAGCGCAGCCTCGATACCATCGAGAACAACCTGAGGTTTCTCGTCTCCGCCCACAACGTCTACACAAACGCGAACGTTACTCATAAACATGCTCCTTATACAAAAATGGCCGACTCATTGAGCCGGCCATTGTGGTTCCATTTGGAACGGCATCGCATCCAGAGTATACCGTTACTCGGTAACGATAACCTCGCGGTCCTTGTAGAAACCGCAGCTGGGGCACACGTGGTGCGGAAGCTTGACAGCGCCGCAACGGGGGCACGTGGACTGAGCCGCAGCCGAGATCTTCATGTTGGCGGAACGACGGGTGTGAGTGCGGATACGACCCTGCTTTTGTTTAGGTACGGGCATAGTGACCTTCCTTATGAACTATCCAGTGTGGCGATTACGCGCAAGTAGCGATACTACCACAGTTTTACTCATCGAGCTTGAGATTCTTCAATGCTGCAAATGGATTTTCCGTGGCAGCGGCCCATTCTGCCTCTGCCTGGGCGGCGCAACCGCATTGCTCGACGTTGAGATTGCAACCGCAAGTGGGGCAAAGGCCGCGGCAATCGGGCTTGCACAGGACAACGAACGGCGTGTCCATGACGACCGCGTCGTTGATGGGCTCTCCCAGATCGACGATGCGATCCTCGCCCAGGAGCTCGTAGCCGTCTTCGTAGGCCTCGGGATCCTCGGGCTCCTCAAAGAGATAAAACTCCTCGATCTCGCCGGCGATATCAAACGAGGCGGGTTCCAGGCAACGGTCGCACTCGCCGGTGGCGTGCGCGCGAACCATGCCCGTGAGCAAGACACCGGTACCGGCATTGGTAAAGACAACGTCGTAGTCGATGCCGTCCTGAAGCTGGTACTCCTTCTCGCCCACCGTGTAGGTGGCGACATCGACCTTACCGGTCAGCGGATACGAATCTCCAGGAAACTCGAGCTGCTCGGAAAGATCGACGGTAACGCTCGGGAACTCAGCCATTACCACTGACCATTCTGCTGGGCGGCACCCTCGTTGAGCTGCTGACGGCAACGGGTAACGGTGCCGGTCAGGCTCTTGAGGTTCTCCTCCAGGTGCGTAAAGACCTGCTCTGCGTAGTCCTCGGCAGCATAACGCGTCTCGCGCTCGTACTGCTGGGCACGATCGCGGATGTCGTCGGCCTGCTGCTGCGCAAGGCGGACGATCTCCTGCTCACCGGCAATGGTGAGGGCCTGCTGCTGAGCGTCAGCGATGATGGAATCGGCCTGAGCGGCGGCGGAAGCCATGAGCTCCTCGCGCTCCTTAAGGATACGGCGGGACTTCTGCCACTCCTCGGGATAGCTCATGCGGATCTCGTCGAGGATGTTGAAGAACACGTCGGCGTCGATGACCTTGAACTGAGCGTTCTTGCCGAAAGGCGGCTTGGCTTCCTCGATCAGCCCTTCGAGCTCATCGACCAAGCTGACGATCCTATCGCCAGGAAAATTCTCGCCCGGCATCCGGTCTCCTTTCATAGGTAACATATCATCGTGCTAGTTTACCACATGCCACCAGGCAATAAGAAACGTCACGAAAAGCGATGTTTGAGCGCTTCGACCACGTTGGACGGGACAAACGTCGACACGTCACTACCGAGCGAGGCGATCTGGCGAACAACCGAGCTCGAGATATAGCCGTACTGCGGCGCGCTCATGACAAAGATGGACTCCAGCTCGTTATCCAAGCGATAGTTGAGGTCGGCCTGCTGCAGCTCGTACTCAAAGTCGGTCATGGCGCGCAGGCCCTTGACCACGGCCCCCGCCCCCTGCTCACGAGCGAAGTCGACCAAGAGACCGGTAAAGGGCAGGACCTCAACGCCGTCGATATCACCGAGCGCCTCGCGGGCCAGCGCCACGCGCTCATCGAGCGTAAACGTGGTGCCCACACCGTTTTTACCCTGCGACTCTGCAACAGCGACGATCACGCTGGGAAAGATGCGGCGGGCGCGGCGGATCACATCGATATGGCCAAACGTGATGGGATCAAAGGTGCCCGGGACGATCACGCGATTGATGGTGTCACTCATGAGCATCCTCCTGAAACGTCGTGGCATCGTTGTTGTCAGCATCGGTGCCGGCGCTATCGCCCTCACCATCGTCATCGCCGACCCAACGAAGCAGGTCGACCGAGGTAATGCCGTAGCGCTTCTCACGTACAGTCTCAAAGCCTGCCGGATGCGCGCCCGCATCGGCGGCGGCATGCTCAAACAGGGCATAAGCGCCAGGTGCAAGTAAACCCTGCTGAGCCAGATTCTGCAGCAGTTCCTCGACCGGCTCGGCACCAAAAGCATAGGGCGGGTCGAGCAGGACCAGATCAAAGGGGCCGCCCGGTACACGACCGCGTGAGGCACTCGTCAGCATGTCGCCCGTGACCACGCGCCAACGCGCACGGTCACGGCAGAGCGACTCGATATTCTTGGTAATGAGCCGCGCGGCGTTGCGATCGATCTCAAACGTCGTGAGCGAGCGGGCCCCACGAGAGAGCATCTCTAACCCTAAGGCACCGGAGCCGCCAAAGGCGTCCAACACACGAACCTCGTCCAAATCGAAATCGAATGCCGACATGACCATAGATGCGCACGCCTCGCGCACGCGATCAGTCGTGGGGCGGGTGACATCGCGACCACGGGGCTCCTCGATCTTACGACCGCGCCATTCGCCGCCGATGATTCTCATCCTCCGCTGACCTCCTTAAAGATATGTCGATAACGCATGGCGACCGCGTCGCGCAAGGGACGCGTCGCCACAGAGTCAAGGTTGCAAGCATACCGCAAGAGCTCGACCGCGTCCAAATGGGCCCACTCGATCAGCTCCTCGTCGGCATCCAGGTCGACAAAGCGCAGGGTCACACCACCATGCTGGCGATAACCCAGGATTTCGCCCTCGTGGCGCAGACGCAGGTCCATCTGGGCGAGCGTAAAGCCATCCGAGGTTTTTTCGAGCGATTGCAGACGATCTTGCGCCGCCGACGCGCCGCCGTTGCCCTTGGAGTGCGTCATGACCAGGCACGTGCCCGACACGCTGCCACGGCCCACGCGACCGCGCAGCTGGTGCAGGGCAGCCAACCCAAAGCGCTCGCCGTTCTCGATGACCATGACGGTGGCGTTAGGCACGTCGACGCCCACCTCGACCACCGTAGTCGAGACGAGCACGTCAATCTCGCCACGCTTGAAGGCATCGATAACCTGGTCCTTCTCCCCCGCTGGCATGCGGCCGTGGAGGCGCTCGATAGTGAGACCCGGCAGCGCCAGACGCAGGCGGTCGAGCTCGGTCGCCGTATCATGCAGCGGCACGGGGACCGTCACGCGGCCCTCCTCGTCGCGGGCGATACCGGGCACGTCCTCCAACTCATCGGCCGAGTCACTCGGCTCCACGAGCGGGCAAATCACGTAGGCCTGCTGACCTTTTTCATGCGCTTCGCGGATGGCGCCATAGACGAGGTCGCGGCTCGACTCGGTGAGCACGCGTGTCGACACGCCAGCGCCAGGGACGGGCCGATGGCGGATGATGCTCGTATCCAGATCGCCGTAGACCGAAAGCGCCAGCGTACGCGGGATGGGCGTTGCCGTCATAACGAGCAGATCCGCACCGGGGCCCTTCGCGCGTAGGGCGTTGCGCTGGCCAACGCCAAAACGGTGCTGCTCGTCGATGACAACAAGCGACAGATGCTTGAACGCAACGTTATCCGAAAGCACCGCATGGGTGCCAAAGAGCACGTCAAGCTCGCCCGATTCCAGCTGGGCATGGATGCGCTCGCGCTCTGCGGCCGGCGTGGCGCCCGTCAGAAGCGCCCAGGACATGCCGGCCTGCGAGAGCAGAGGGCCGGTCTTATCGGCATATTGACGCGCCAGCACGCCCGTGGGCGCCATGACGCACGCCTGGGTGCCGCTATCGGCCGCAACCGCCAACGCGCAGGCGGCAACGGCCGTCTTGCCGGTACCAACATCGCCCAGCAGAAGGCGGTTCATCACGCGCCCGCCATCGCACATGTCGCGCAGGATGTCTTGGAACGCGGCCTCCTGCTCGTCGCTCAGCAAAAACGGCAGGGCTTGCTTGAGCGCCGCCAGGTGCTCACCAGCGACGTGGGCGTAGGGAGCAACTTCGACCAAGCAGCCGTCGTTGCGCAATCGCAGCGCCAGCTGCAGGTAGAGGCACTCCTCATAGGCAAGCCGTGCACGCGCAATATCGCGCTCGGCCATGCTCGAGGGAAAGTGGATCGAGCGCAGCGCACGGGCATTGCTCATGAGCTTCCGCTTTGCGCGCAGCGGCGCGGGAATGGGATCGAACGGATTGGCGACCACTTCGAGCGCACCGCTCACGATACGGCGCATCCATGCCTGACTCACGCCGTCACTTACGTAGTGGACCGGCAAAATGGTACCCGCTGCGCGCCCGTCCTCGAGCTTTTCAAAGTGGGGCGAGGCCATCTGCTTAAAACCGTAGGCAAACTCGACCTTTCCCATCACGGCCAGGCGGTCGCCCTGCTTAAGCTGTTGGGCAATCCAAGGCTGACGGAAAAAGGCAACCTGCAGCACGCCCGTCTCGTCCACGAGCGAGACCTCGGTCACCTGCATACGCGGACGGGGCTGCTTTTGGACAATACGATCGACCGTGGCGATGATGGTGCACACAGTACCGATGGGCGCCATCTCGATGGACCACGAGCGAGTGAAGTCCAGGTAGCGATGAGGAATATGGAGAAGGAGGTCCCCCACCGTCCGAATTCCCAGACGGCGAAGGGCCTCCTCACGTTTACCCGAAACATATTTGAGTCGCGCGATGTCCTCGTCGAGCGCATTGCTCTGGGCAAAACGCTCCGAGACGCGCGGCACGGAGCACAGCTCGGACATGGGCAGAGCCTACTCGATCGAGAAGATCACGGGATAGAGCGGCTGCTCGCCACGATGGGCGTCGATCTCCAGATCGGGCTGAGCCTCCTCGATAGCGTCGACGATCTCCTGGAAGGCCTCGTCGGACAGCTCCTCGCCGGCCAGAATCGTCAGCGCGTCGCCCTCCTCTTCCTCCTGCATGCGGTTGATGCAGTCGAGCGTGACCTGCTTCACGTCGGAGCCGACCACATCGATGGAGCCGGCGATGATACCCATGACGTCACCGGAGTGAATCGGCGAGCCGTCGGAGGCGCTGGAATCGCGCACGGCACGGGTGACCTCGCCATCGCGGACCTCGCTGATGGCGTCGACCATGGCGGCAACGGCGTCCTCGAGCTCGGAATCGGGCAGGACCGCGAACAGCGCGGAGAAGGCCTGCGGGACGGTCTTGGTGGGAACGACGGCGACCTTCTTGTCGGTGCAGGCAGAAGCGGCAGCCTCGGCAGCCATGCGGATATTGCCGTTATTGGGCAGGATGATGACCGAGGTCGCGTTGACCTGGTCGACGGCGCCCAGCAAGTCGGCGGTCGAGGGGTTCATGGTCTGGCCACCCGACACGATCACATCGACGCCGAGGGACTTGAGGATGTCGGCCTCACCAGAGCCAGCCGCAACGGCGACAAAGCCCAGGGCCTTGGCGGGCTCGGCGGCCTTTTCCTGGTCCTCGTGGATCTTAGCGGTACGGTCGTGGGCCTCCATCTCCATGTTGTGGATAAAGACCTCATAGATCTGACCGAGCTGCAGCATGTGCTCGAGCACCAGGTTCGGGGTGTTGGAGTGCACGTGGATCTTGTAGTCGGGATAGGCGCCCACGAGCAGCTCACAGTCGCCCATGGAGCCCAGGAACTTAAGGCACTCGTCCTCGTCAAAGGGAGCGTCGGCCTTAAAGAGGAACTCGTTGCAGTAGCGGAACTCCGAGCCCTCCCAGTCGTCGTTAGCCTCGATCTCAACACGGCCAAGAGCGGCATCGCGGGCAGAGCCGGCGGAATCAAACGTAGCGGAGAAATCCCCGACCACGGTGCTGCGGCCAAGGGCAGCGGCAACAAAGTTCTCCAAGAAGATGGCAAAGCCAAAGGCGCCGGAGTCGACCACGCCGTTCTCCTTGAGGACGGGCAGCAGGTCGGGCGTACGGGCGACGGACTGGTAGGCCTCGACGACGATGGCATCGAGCGCGTCCTCGGCCGAGAACTTCTTCTTTTCGCACTCATCGGCCTTGGTCGAGACATCGCGCAGCACCGTGAGGATCGTGCCCTCGATGGGTTTACGGACAGCCTGGAAGGCGACCTTGACGGCGCGACGGAAGGCGAAGGCGATGTTGGCGGACGTGATGGGCTCATCGGCAGAGACGAGACCCTCGGCCACGCCGCGCAGGATCTGCGAGGTGATGACGCCGGAGTTGCCTCGGGCACCCATCAGGGAGCCGTGCGTAATGGCGCCGGCGATGGCCTCCATGTCGGCATCGGCGGGAAGGGCGGAAAGCTCCTTGGTCACCGAGGCGAGCGTGAGCGACATATTGGTGCCGGTGTCGCCGTCGGGCACGGGGAAGACGTTGAGCTTATTGATCTCCTCGGCCTTGTCGGAAACGGCAGCCGCAGCGATCGGAAAACAAGTGCGAATGGTCTTTGCAATCATGGGTATTTGAATCTCCGTTTTCGGATGCTAGTTCAGACGGCTCTTGAGCGCGTCGATGTGAATGCCGATCTTAAGGCTGACGGGATCGATCTGGGCGATCTCCTGCAGGGTAAAGGCAACGGAGCTCGAAAGATTGTGGCAGACGGACTTCATGTTGACGCCGTTCTCGAGCACGACGTGAAGATCGACCGTAAGGCCGTTCTCGTCGGCGGAGACAAGCACGCCCTTGCGGAGGCGCTGACCGGCAAGCAGGCGCACGCTCTCGGCGCCCTGGAGCTGTTCGGCCATACCGACGACGCCATAGCACGTCATCGCGGCATAACCGGCAATATCGGCAATAACGTCGTTCGAGACGCTCAGGCTGCCGTTAATGGTCTCAGACACAAGAATCTCCTTATCTGGTGCTCGCGGCACCATCTCGTGGGAGCAATCATTGCATTATTCTACAACGACCGCGCCATGTTGAGGTGATGGGTCACGGGATTACATCCTCGACACGAAATGTTGATATGACAACGTTCGCGCCAGGCGATCGCGGCAAGAAAAAACCCGCCGCGTAAGCGACGGGTTTTACAACCTGGCTCCCCGGGTAGGACTCGAACCTACAACAGCGCGGTTAACAGCCGCGTGCTCTACCATTGAGCTACCGAGGAATTTAAAGCCCAACGGAATGGGCTGAGAAATTCTGGCTCCCCGGGTAGGACTCGAACCTACAACAGCGCGGTTAACAGCCGCGTGCTCTACCATTGAGCTACCGAGGAATAGGTGCGTGCTCTCAAGCAACGAAGTTTATTATACGGACGAATCAGCTTAGGGCAAGAACTTTTTTGAGAATTTTTCCGACCTAGTCGTTTAAGAACATCCCCAACGACTACATGAAAGCGCCCTCAAGCGGATGTGCTTGAGGGCGCTTCTTGCTTGACTAGCTTTCGATGTAGTCCTTAAGCTTGCTGGAACGGCTGGGATGGCGGAGCTTGGCCAGGGTCTTGGACTCGATCTGGCGGATGCGCTCACGCGTGACGCCAAACTCGCGTCCGACTTCCTCAAGCGTACGGGGATGTCCGTCGACAAGGCCAAAGCGCAGCTCGATAACCTTGCGCTCACGATCGGCAAGCGAGTCGAGTACCTGGGCGAGCTGCTCCTGCAACATGGAGAAGCTGGCGGCATCGGGCGGAACGATGGCCTGGGAGTCCTCGATGAAGTCGCCCAGCTGGGAATCCTCTTCCTCGCCGATAGGGGTCTCGAGCGACACGGGCTCCTGCGAGATCTTCTGAATCTCGCGGACGCGGTCGGCACTCATGTCCATCTCGGCACCGATCTCCTCGGGAGTCGGGTCGCGACCCAGGTCCTGGAGGAGCTGGCGCTGCACGCGAACCAGCTTGTTGATGGTCTCGACCATGTGCACGGGAATACGGATGGTACGGGCCTGGTCGGCGATAGCACGCGTGATGGCCTGGCGAATCCACCACGTGGCGTACGTGGAGAACTTAAAGCCCTTCTGGTAGTCAAACTTCTCGACGGCGCGAATCAGACCGAGGTTGCCCTCCTGGATCAGGTCCAGGAACAGCATGCCGCGACCAACATAGCGCTTGGCGATGGAGACGACCAGGCGCAGGTTGGCGCTGATGAGCGCCTGCTTGGCCTCGAGACCGACGTTCTCGATACGGGTCAGGCGACGCATCTCGGCGCGGGTGAGCTCGATCTCGCCCGCATCGGCGGCCTCGAGCTTCTCGGTGGCATCGAGACCGGCCTCGATCTTCATGGCCAGATCAACCTCTTCGGAGGCGGTCAGCAGGTCGACCTTACCGATCTCCTTAAGGTACATACGAACCGGGTCGCCGGTCAGCATCACCGTGGAGGCATCGATGCCACGCACGCGCGAACGCGAACGGGACGTGCGCACGGTGCGCTTCTTCTTGCTCTTGGAAGAACCCATCTCGGCGTCGGCCTGACGGGCCATCTTAAGCTCGTGATCGTCGAGCGAGCCGGAATCGTGCTCGTCCTCATCAAAATCGTCGGTACCGCTATCGTTATCGTCATCGTCGACGTCCATGGGGGCGTCGTCGTTACCGCTCGCGGAGATAATCTGGATGCCGCTGTTGCGCAGCGCGGAATACACCGCGTTGAGCTGCTCGTCAGACACATCGATATCCTTCAGGGCGACCTGAATCTCGTCCTCGGTTACCGAAGTCCTGTTTGAGCCGTTGCCCATGAGCTTTGCAACGTAGGATTCCAGCCCAGTACCCGTGCTCTCACTCTTTTTTGGCACAGATTCTCCCTTCATAGTCCACAGGACTCATTACTTTAGCACACACATTGACGTCTATACCCAAAATTCAGACTGGATATAGGCGCGAATACGCTGGTTGACCACAACATCTAGGCCTGGTCGGCGTCCGCGGTCTCCAAACCGATCAAACGGAACGGGTCTGCCACGCCACCGATCGACTTTTGGAGCTCGCACTGGCGCTGAGAATCTTGCATCGCTTGCATCGTCAGCACACGGCGTGCCTCATCGTCGAGCGACCGGTCCTGACGAAGCTTTGCCTGTGCGGCGCGCATGCGGCGTTTGATGGTGTAGAGCTCGAGGGTATCGAGCATAAACACGATGTTCGTCTCGGTGGGGTGCTTACTCGTCGACGAAATGCGCCCGGCGCTGACAAGCGACGCTGCCTCGGGACACACCGCGCGCGCCGCATCCATGCACGCCGTGGGGTCGGTGCCCGGCGGCGTCGCGAGCACGGCCCACGCGATGGACTCGTGACGCGGATCCACCCACTCGATCGAGCAGATGCGGTCGGCATACGTGCGGAACAGGTCGGGATAGCTCGTGAGCATCGTCAGTAGCTCGCGCTCCCCCGCCAAAGACTTTCGCTCCAGGTCGGTCAGCACGATCGGCATCGTCGGCGCCACAGACGCGCCCGTTGCATCGGCAACCGGCGCCGCGCCATCCATACCAACCGGCGCATCGATTGGCGGCATATCGTCGGCGACCTCGACCGGCGCGGCCCCGTAAGCCTCGAGCGGAACATAGTCGTACGGTTCTTCCTCGACCGGCGTGGACACCGGCGGCGTCGCCCCCGACGCCCAAGCACCGCGAGAAGCCCCCTGTGAACCAGACGCCCGACCGCCCGCGCCGCCTGCACGCTCGGCCTGTGCCCGCTGGCGCTCGTAGTTCTGCTCGCGACGACGCTCGGCGTCCTCGCGCTTGGCAACATCGCGAAACACGCGTCCCGAGCTCGAACGCACCGTCTCCAAATCCAAACCCAGCAGGTCGGCAATCTGGATAAAGTACGTATCGATCATGTAGCTATCGCGCAGCGGATAGATGAGCGTCAGCGCATCCTCGAGCGCCTTGGCACGACCGCCCGGCGTGGTGATGTCGCTTGACTCCTGCAGCGACCGGTATACAAAGTCCATGAGGGGCTCGGCGGCGTCGATACGCGCCTGCAGCGCCTCGCCACCATGCGCCGTGATGAACTCCATGGGGTCGTTGCCGTCGGGAAGCACCACGCAGCGCAGGTCCATCGAATCCTGCTCGATAAACTGAATCGCGCGGCGAGCGGCCTTTTGACCGGCGGCATCGCCGTCGAACATATACACGATGCGTTTGGCAAAACGGGTGAGCGTCTTAACGTGATGTTCCGTCAGCGCCGTGCCCAGCGTGGCGACGACGTTTTTGATCCCCGCCTCCCAGCAGGCGATGCAGTCGGTATATCCCTCTACCACGATGGCGGTATCCTGCGCGACGATAAACTCCTTGGCCCAGTTAAAGCCGTAGAGGTTTCGCTTTTTATGGAACACGCTCGTCTCGGCGGTGTTGAGGTACTTGGGCTGGCCGTCACCCATAATGCGCCCGCCAAAGGCGATGTTATGACCCTGCTCATCAAAGATGGGAAACATCACGCGGTCGTAAAAACGATCGGCAAGCTGCCCGCGTCCACGGCTCACGGCCACGTTGGCGTCGATCATCTCCTGCGGGGTAAATCCCGCCTGCGACAGATGCGACACCAGCGCGTTGCGACCCGGTGCAAAGCCCAGGCAGTAGCGGCGGCAGACGTCGCCGCCCATACCGCGGCTGGCGAAATACTCGCGCGGACGGCTGTCCTTACCGCGCATGAGCATGGTGTGGTAGAACTGGGCGGTCTCGGCGCACAGGTCATAGATGCGGGCGCGCTTGGTGCCGCGCTCGCGATAGGCGCCGGTATCGTGCAGCTCAATGCCGGCACGGTCGGCCAGGTAGCGAATCGACTCGGGAAAGCTCAGGTTCTCGCGCTTCATGATGTAGGTGAAGACGTCGCCGCCCTCACCACAGCCAAAGCAGTGCCACACCTGCGTGGCGGGGATAATGTGAAACGACGGGGTCTTTTCGCCATGGAAGGGGCAGCAACCCCAAAACTCATGGCCGCGGGGCTTAAGCTCAACCGTTTCCTGCACGATGGCAACCAAATCGGACGCAGCGCGCACCTGGTCTTTTTCCTCATCGCTAATCACGGATGCTCACCCCCTGCTCACCCAAATGATGACGGATATCGTCAATGTTACCCTCGACGGTCGCGATAAGCTCGTCCAGCGAATCGAACACGCGCGACGGGCGCAGCCAGCGCGTAAACGCCAGCGACACCGAGGCGCCGTACAGGTCACCCGCATACCCGATCAAGTTGGCCTCGAGATGCGCCGAGGCGGCATCGTCGGCGTACGTCGGCGGCAGCCCCACGTTGACGGCAGCAGGCCATACGGTATCGTCGACCAGCACCAGACCCTCATAGACGCCATCGGCAGGCACTTGGATGCCGTCGGGCACCTGGATGTTTGCCGTGGGAAAGCCCATGTCGGAGCCCTGGTGACGACCGCCGGCAACAATACCTCGCAACATATACGGGCGGCCGAGCAGCTCGGCGGCAAGCTCAACATGACCCTGGCGCAGCTCCTGGCGAATACGGGTAGCGCAGATTGTCTGCCCATCGACGCACAGCAGCTCGTGGCCATAGACGTCAACTCCGTGCTCGGAACCCCATGTCTGCATTTCGGCAATGCCCGAGGCGCCGCCGCGACCCAGCCTAAAGTCAATGCCCACACGAATCGAGCGGATATCGACCACGCGCGACAGCAGCTCAAGAAAGCCCACGTGGTCGAGAGCCGCCACCGCAGGCGTAAAGGGAACGGCCACGACCGCATCGACCCCGGTGAGAGCCAGGGCATGCAGACGGTCGGCCGTCGTCATCAATTTTTGAGCGGGAGAAGAGCTCACCACCACGTCCGGGTCGGGATCGAAAGTGACCACGACCGCCTTGCAGCCACGGGCGCGCGCATCGCGAACGACCGCGTCAATCAGTTCGCGATGCCCCCGATGCACGCCGTCGAACACGCCGATGGCAATCGACGCGGCACCTAGGCAAGCGCAATCATCAAATGCATCGGCGGCTACGATGCGGGCCTCTTCCGACTCGCCCGCGAAAAAAATACGCGCGAGCTCGTGGGAGGCCAGCATCATCGAACACCGCCAATCGCCTGCGGAAAGACATGCTCCATCACAAAGCGACCGCCCTCGATACGGGCGAGCGCCTTAAGTCCGCCATCGAGCACCAGCGCAAACGGCGCCTTCGAGGCATCGAAGCCCGCAAGCGCGCGCTCAATAGGAATACGACGTCCGCACAGCAGATCGTCGGCAAGATCGCCCGGCAAGTCGACGCGCGTGGCGCCCAGTGCCGCAATGGGATCCAAGGCAAAGCCGGCAGCGGACTCGACAGAAAGTTCCTCGACCGCATGGCAGGCGCCGATGGAAACAACACCGGAGGCCGTACGGCGCAGTGCGGAAATATGTGCCGCATTGTCGCAGGCACGACCCAGATCGCGAGCGAGCGCACGGATATAGGTGCCCTTGCTCACCGAAAACGCCACGGTCCAAACGCAAGCGTCGACATCACCACCCACGGCAATCAGGTCGGCGGAGTAAACCTCGACCGGACGCGGGGGCAACTCAACGGCATTGCCTTCGCGTGCAGCCTTATAGGCGCGCACGCCGTTGACCGAAATGGCCGAAAACGCCGGCGGCACCTGCATCTGCGGGCCCAGAATGGAGGACAGGCGTTCGCGGGCATAGGCCGGATCGCGCAGGTCGGCGGCAACAGGCACTGTGCGGACGGCCTCGCCTTCCGCATCATCGGTATTGGTCTCGACGCCAAACGAGATGTCGGCGACGTAGCTTTTGGTATCGAGTGTGAGCATGCCCAGCAGACGCGTTGCCTGGCCCACGCCCACCACCATGACACCCGAGGCCATGGGGTCGAGCGTACCGGCATGGCCGACGCGTCGCTCATGGAGGGCGCGTCGGCACTGCGATACCACGTCGTGGGACGTACAGCCCACCGGCTTATCGACGGCGAGCAGCATATTCAATTGAGAAGGCGTACGACGAGCCATGTACCATCCAAAATGTTAGAGCTCGACGGTCACCGAAGCGGGATCCTCCCCCACCAGCTCGGCCAGCATGGGAAGTGCCACGGCGAGCGTCTCGCGAATCGTTCCGTTGTTGGAAAAGCCGGCGGCGGCATGATGCCCGCCACCGCCAAAGTTGGCAGCGATCTCGGACACATCAAGGTCACCCTTGGAGCGCAGGTTGCCGCGTACCTTGGTATCGCCCTCAATGCCCTTCAGAAACAGGCAGACCTCCACACCCATAACCGAACGCACCACATCGACCAGGCCGTCGCACTCATCCGAAGTGACGCCGCAGGCCTCGAGGTCGCTCTGGTACGCATAACTATATGCCACGCGACCGTGCGCCACTGTTTTGATGCGGCCCATAACGATGGACTTAAGATGCAAGAACTCTACACGCATGCTCTGGTAGACCTCGAGCGCAACACGCGCGGGATCGGCACCGTGCGCGACCAGGCGCGAGGCGGCATGGAACGCAGCTGCATCGGCGTTTTGGTACTGAAAACGACCGGTATCGGTCACCAGGCCGCACAGCAGGCAGGTCGCGACACCATCGCGAGCCACAATGCCGCAATTGTCCAAAAAACGGTCGATGATCATGGCGCAGGCTGCGGCGCCGACGCACCTCAGGCTCAGCTCGGCAAATTCCTCACGCGCCGGATGATGATCGAAGCACACCACATGCGACGAGCGGCGGAGTACCTCGGCTGAGTTGTTCAGACGCTCGACGACCGGCACGTCCACTGAGATGAACAGGTCCGGATTGCCGGTATACGCAGATGCCGGCACCAGACGGTCGGCACCCTCCATAAAGCGGTAGATGCGCGGAACCGGGTCATCGTCTGCCAGCAGCAGGGCAATGTCCTTGTTGGGGAAAAACTTCATAAGCGATAAGCCCAGACCCAGCACGGAGCCCAGGGCGTCACCATCGGGAGACGTATGTCCCGAAATCGCAATGGAGGACGCATCCTCGATGAGCTCGAGGATGCGTCGCTGAATATCTGCAGACTCGCACGATGCGAGGTCGGCGGAATTACTCATCTAAAGCTGCCTCCTGGGCGGCATCCGCTATCGGGTAGCCGTCCTCGTCCTTTTCGATCGCAAGCGTGGCCGGAACGTTTTCCAGCGCACGCGTGATGCGCTCGGCCTCATCGGTCGAGCGATCGATGCGAAAATCGAGCTCGGGCGTGACGCGCCAATCGAGCGAGCGAGCCAACAGGCTGCGAATACGACCCTTGGCGCTGGCAAGCGCCTCCATGACCTCATCGTAGCGGCTCGCATCGCACGACACGTACACGCGTGCGAACGAACGGTCCACCGCGACCTCGACCGCAGTCAGGGTGACCAGGTCGAGACGCGGATCGGAAACCTCAAAGAGCAGGATATAACCGAGCTTCTCGCGAAGCTGCTCGCCCAAACGGCGGGTTGCCTGCGTTTGCTTCATAGCGCTACCCCCTACTCGGTACGGGCAACCTGGTCGATGCGGTAACCCTCGATCTGATCGCCGGGCTTGATGTCCTGGAAGTTCTCCAGGCCAATGCCGCCCTCGGAACCGCTCTTGAGGCTCTTGGCCTCGTCCTTGTAGTGGCGCATCGAGGCGATCTTGCCGTTGAAGACCACAATGCCGTCGCGCACCAGGCGCACGGAATCGGTCGCGGCGATCTCGCCCTCCTCGACGCGGACACCGGCGGCGATGCCGACTTTGGGCACCTTGAAGGTGTCCAGGACGGTCGCGGTACCCGTGGAGACCTCGACCTCGGTGGGCTTGAGCATGCCGATACGGGCAGCGTCGAGCTCTTCGAGGCACTTGTAGATGACGTCGTAGCAACGGATCTCGACGCCCTCGCGCTCGGCGGCGGAGCGGGCCTTGCCGTCGGGACGCACGCCAAAGCCGATGATGATGGCGTTGGAGGCGTCGGCCAGGACGACGTCGGTCTCGTTGATGGCACCGACGGCGGAGTGGATCGTGTTGATGCGGACCTCGGACTGATCCATCTTGTCGAGCGAGTCCTGAAGGGCCTCGATGGAACCCTGGACGTCGGCCTTGATGATCAGGTTGAGCTCCTTGACCTCGGCGTCGGCGATGGTCTCGAAGAGGTTCTCGAGCGTGACGTGCTTCACGCGGCTCTGCTCCTCGATACGGGCCTTGAGCGAACGCTCATCGGCCAGGGCGCGAGCCTCGCGCTCATCCTCGAACACGCGGAACTCGTCACCGGCGTTGGGCACGGACTGCAGGCCCAGGATCTCGACGGCGTCGGAGGGGCCGGCCTCGGTGACGGCGTTGCCCTTGGGATCGAGCATGGCGCGGACGCGGCCGTAGGTAAGGCCGGCGACCAGCGTATCGCCCACGTGCAGGGTACCGCGGGTCACCAGCACGGTAGCGACCGAACCGCGGCCCTTGTCGAGCTTAGCCTCGAGGACGTTACCGGAGGCAAAGGTGTCGGGGTTGGCCTTGAGCTCGAGCACGTCGGCCTGGAGCAGCACGGTCTCGAGCAGGTCGTCGATACCGATCTTCTGCTTGGCCGAGATGTTGACGAACATGTTCTGTCCGCCCCACTCCTCGGGGATGATGCCGTACTCGGTGAGCTCCTGGCGCACGCGGTCGGGGTTGGCGCCCGGCTTATCGATCTTGTTGACGGCGACGACGATGGGGACGCCGGCGGCCTTGGCGTGGTTGATCGACTCGATGGTCTGAGGCATGACGCCGTCGTCGGCAGCCACGATCAGAATGACGATGTCGGTCACCTTGGCGCCGCGGGCACGCATGGCCGTAAAGGTCGCGTGACCAGGGGTATCGATGAAGGTGATCTTGCGGTCGTTGATCATGACCTGCGAAGCACCGATGGCCTGGGTAATGCCGCCCGCCTCGCCGGCAGCGACGCCGGTGTGACGAATGGCGTCGAGCAGGCTCGTCTTGCCGTGGTCGACGTGACCCATGACGGTGACGACCGGGGCGCGGGGCTTAAGGTCGGCGGGATCGTCGTAGAACGAGAAGGTGTTCTCCTCCTCGGGGGTGATGATCTTGATCTGACGGCCAAGGTCGTCGGCAACGAGCTCGACGAGGTCGTCGGACATGGACTGCGTCATCGTGAGCGGCGTGCCCAGCAGGAACAGGCGCTTGATGATGTCGTTGGCCGGAACGTCGAGCGCCTCGGCGAGCTCCTGGACGGTAACGCCCTGGGAGACCTTGATGGCGTCGAGCTCCTCGGGGTTCACGCCCCGGGCCAGCGCCTCCTCAATCTTGCGCTCCTCCTGAGCCTTAGCAGCCTCGCGCTCGCGCTTCTCCTTGCGCTTCTTGCGGCGACCGGTCGACTCGCGAGAGGCCTCCTCGACGGCGGCGCGAGCCTCCTCGAGCACCTTCTCGCGACTGTACTCCTCGGCCTCACGAGCCATGCGGCTGTAGTGGTCCTCATCGTTGCCGTGACCGCCCTTGCGCTTCTTGCCCTTGCCCTGCTTATCGGGGTTGGGGAAGTCCATGCCGGCAGCGACGTTGTTGCTGGCGTTGGTGCGATGGCTGTGCGGACGGCTCTCGGAGGCGTGGCGATCGGAGTTGTTGTCGGAGGCGTTGCGATCGTTACGACGGCCACCGCGACGGTCGTTGTTGCCGCCACGACGGTTGCCGCGCTCGGAGGCGCGCTCGGCCTTGGCCTTCTCCTCGGCGTCCTTCTTCTCCTTGAGCACGGTCTCCTGTGCGGCGATCTGGTCGAGCAGCGAACGGAAGCGCGAGCCGGAGTCGGAAGCGGGGACGGCGCGGCGCTGGGCCTCGCGGGCAGCCTCCTCCTTCTCGCGGGCAAGGCGCTCCTGCTCGGCCTTCTTCTTGGCCTCGGCCTCGGCGCGGGCGGCCTCCTCGGCAGCCTGGGCGGCGGCGAACTGGCGGCGCTCCTCCTCGCGTGCCTTCTCGGCGGCGATGCGCTCACGCTCGGCCTCGGCAGCGCGCGCTGCCTCCTCGGCGGCGGCTGCCTCCTCCTCGGCCTGCTTGGCGGCCTCGACTTCCTTGGCGCGGGCCTCGATCACCGAGGCGAGCTGCTTGCGGACCATGGCGACGTAAGCGTCCTCCAGAGCGGAGGAAGCGGACTTAGCGGGAATCTTCATTTCGGCGAGATGACCCATCAGTTCCTTGGAGGTCATGCCGAACTCTTTGGCCAGGGTGGACACACGGACTTTTGCCATATGACTTCACCTACCCTTTCTGGCACCTTGGGTGCCTAGAGACTGAACGAGCGTGGGAGATGCGCCGGGACCCGCCCGGCGCGACCGCGCGCTAGATCAGGTCCTCCGCATCATCGAAGGCGTCGGTGTCGTGGACACCGCAGAAACGGGAGCCGGGACGGGCCTGGTTGCGGCACTGGATGCCGTCCTCGGACACGTACTCGCAGCGACGGACGTCGTCGTCCTCCTCGTCACCGATCAAGTCGGCGGCGGGCTCCTCGTGAACGGGAACGTTCTTGAGGATGTCGGCGGCAAGGGTCTCGGACTTGATGTCGATGTGCCAGCCGGTCAGGCGAGCGGCGAGGCGGGCGTTCTGGCCCTCCTTGCCGATGGCGAGCGAAAGCTGGTCGTCGGGCACGATGACGCCGGCATAGGCCTTCTCCTCGTCGATGAGGACGCGGGTGACCTTGGCGGGCGACAGGGCGTTGGCGACGTAGACGGCCGGATCGGCATCCCACAGGATGACGTCGACGCGCTCGCCGCGAAGCTCGCCTACGACGGCACGAACACGGCTGCCCTTGGGGCCGACGCAGGCGCCCACGGGATCCAGGCGATCGTCGAGCGAGTGGACGGCGACCTTGGAGCGCTGGCCGGGCTCGCGGGCGATCGACTTGATCTGGACGGTGCCCTCATAGATCTCGGGCACCTCCTGCTCAAACAGACGACGCATGAGCTCGGGATGGGTGCGGGAGATGACGATCGGCGGACGGCTGTGCTCGCCGCGAACCGGCTGCAGGTTGGAGTTGGGGTCGCGGACGTCGATGATCACGGCCTTGATGTGCTGGTTGTGCAGATAGCGCTCGCCCATCGGACGCTCGTTGCGCTCGTTCTCGTAACGACGCTGGTCAAAATGCGGCAGCTCGGCTTCGACGCCATCGCGGATCTTGACGATCGTGAAGTCGGGCGTGGACTGCAGCACGGTACCGCTGATGAGGTCACCGATGCGGCCGGAGAACTCCTCGTAGATCTGCTCGCGGGCGGAGTTACGCACGATGGCGTTGATCTCGGCCTTGGCGTGCTGGGCAGCGATGCGGCTCGTGTTCTTGGGAGTGACGTCGATCTCCTCGAACTCGGTGAAGTTGCCCTCCTCGTCCATGGAATCGTCGATCGGCTCCAGGCGGTAGACGTAGATCTTGCCGGTGGTGCGGTCGATGGTCACCTTGGCGCCCCACTCAAGATGCAGGATCTCGGCATAGCTCTTGGCAAGCGACTGCTCCAGGCGGTCGATCAGGTAGAGCTGGTCGATGTGCTTCTCCTGGCAAAGCTCCATCAGGGCGGACATCATGTCGGATGCTGCCATCTTACTTTCCTTCCTTCGCGGGCTTGAAGTCGTAGGTGGGCTTCAACTTGCACTTTTTAACATCAGAGAAATCGAGGGTAACGGACTCGCCGCCCTCGAGCTCAAGGGTCACGTTCGTCTCGGTGGCGGCGGCAATCTTGCCGGCGTACTTGCGACGACCCTCGGTGGCGGTGGAGGTGAGCTCGCAGTTCTCGCCCACAAAGCGGGCAAAGTCGCACGGGCGGCGTAGCGGGCGCGCCATGCCCGGGCTCGACACCTCGAGCGTATAACTCGAAGAGATGGGGTCGAGCTCCTCAATCACATCGCCGACCCATTTGGTGTTGGCCGTGACGTCGTTGAGCGACAGGCTCTGACCCTCGGCACCCTCGATACGCACGCGCACGCAGGGGGCCTTGGTGGCACCCACGAGCTCGACGTCGACGATGTCGACATCGTGCTGGGGAGCGACGGCCTCGAGCGCGTCGATGATCGCCTGCTCGGTCTTGGTCTTGACCATTGCGGCACCTCCATCCATACAAAAAAGAAGCGGGGCCGAAACCCCACTTCTTTCAATTACAACTTCATTTGCAAGCAAACTATACCAATAGCTGCAGAAACGTGCAAGCACAGTACGAATCTGCAGGTCAGCGTGCGCACAGCTTCTCCACAAGAATAGGACAATTGGCCAAGGAGCCCCATGCGGCGCACCCTCAACAGCCCCAAAACGGGCCATGCGTCCCATTCCACAGGCCCGTTCGGACCCCAAGGGCATTCCTCCCCGAGCCCCTATCGATCAGACTTACGCTAAGGGACATTCTGCAACAAGCCAGCCAGCAAGTCGCGCAACGACGAACCTTTCCAAATCCTCTACGGCAAGGAGGCACCCATGAAACGTCTAGGCACCCCCTGCATGACTGCACTTGTCATCGCAACGTGCTCGTTGGCCCTCTTGGGCTGCGGCAACGCGAATGACAAAACCGGGCCATGCGAGCCCGACCCCGGCGGCACCGAAGCCGCCGAGAAAACGACACCATCGGAGAGCTTCGACAAAATAAACGAAGACGAAATCGATCCCCAGGGTTTAGGCACCAACCCCCAAGAACAGTTCCCCATCGACCTAGAGGCGGACGAAAACGTCCACGTCACCTGCGTTGGTAAGGACACCGACGGCTACGGCGACGCCGCGCTCGTCTTTACGGTGTCCAACAACACCGGTGTCGACATGATGTTTGGCGATGTGGACTCCTATGCCTACGTCAACGGTAAGGTCCGCGACGTACGCATGCGCCAGCCGGTCGCCGCAGGAGAGGAAACGCGCGCCATGCTCACCTTTGTGGGCACCTTCGACGATCCGAACTTTGATGTGAACAACGACCTCAACGACATCTACCTCAACATTTGGATGTTCGAAGAGGCAACGGGCAACGTTTACTTTAGGGACCTGGTACACATCCCATAGAAAACGTTGCGACGCAATGACTAAGCAGGGCATACAACACAAAACGAGGGACGACCCAACCGGATCGCCCCTCGTCTTTTATGCGTCAGTTAAGCGCGCAGCGCTTACTTGACCACCAGGTTGACCAGCTTGCCGGGCACGCAGATGGCCTTGACGACCGTCTTGCCCTCGAGCCACTTGGCGACGGCGGCCTCGGCGGCAGCCTGCATATCCTCATTGGAGGCATCGCGGGCCACGTCGACGCGGCCGCGGACCTTGCCGAGCACCTGGACCACGATCTGCACCGTGTCCTCGATGGACTCGGCCAGGTCGAACTCGGGCCAGGCGGCGGTGTAGGCGTTGCCCTCGCAGCCGAGTGCCTCGTGCCACAGCTCGTCGGCCCAGAACGGGCAGATGGGCGCCAGGACGCTCACGATGTCCTTGGCCACGCCGTAGCACAGGGCCTTGTCGCGGTCAGCACCCTCGGTGGCGTTGAGGTAGGCGCTCGCCGCGTTGACGAGCTCCATGACGGCCGAGATCGCGGTGTTGAACTGGCCGCGATCGAAGTCCTCGGTGCACTTGGCGATGGTACGGTGACGCTCGCGGTAGAGCTTCATCGCGGTCTCGTCGAGCGCGGACTTGTCGAAGGTTACGTTGACGTCGCCCGACTGGACGAGCTGCCACACGATACGCCAGGCGCGCTTGATAAAGCGGTTGGCGCCCTCGACGGCCTTGGGATCCCAGTCGAAGTCCTTCTCTGGCGGGGCGATAAACAGGATCGCCAGGCGCATGGTGTCGGCGCCGTAGGGCTCGATAACCGAGCTCGGGGGCACCACATTGCCCTTGGACTTGGACATGGTGTCGCCGTTCTCGTCCTTGACCATGCCCTGGCACAGCAGGTTGGTAAAGGGCTCGTCAACGCTCAGCAGGCCCAGGTCGCGCAGCGCCTTGGTAAAGAAGCGGCTGTAGAGCAGATGCAGAATGGCGTGCTCGATGCCGCCGATGTAGTTATCGACGGGCATCCAACGGTCTGCCGCCTCGCGGGAGAAGGGCAGCTCGGTGTTGTGCGGATCGGTATAGCGCAGGTAATACCAGCTGGAGCAGGTGAAGGTGTCCATGGTATCGGTCTCGCGCTTGGCCGGGCGACCGCAGACCGGACAGGTGGTCTCGTAGAAGTCCTTGCACTCGGCAAGGGTCTCGCCGGCACCCAGGTCCAGGTTCTCGGGCAGCGTCACCGGCAGCTGGTCCTCGGGCACGGGCACGATGCCGCAGTGCTCACAGTGGATGGCCGGGATGGGGTTGCCCCAATAGCGCTGACGGCTGATGAGCCAGTCGCGCAGGCGGAACTCGACCTTGCGACGGCCGCAGCCCATGGCCTCGAGGTCAGCCACGATGGCAGCTTCGCCCTCGGAGTGCTTACCGCCGCGCATGCCGGTGTACTTGCCGGACTGGACGAGCGTGCCCTCGGCAGCGTGGGCGCAATCCCAGTCGACGGTCTCGGCATGGAAGGTATCGATGGTCTCGCCGCTGGCTTCGACGGCAGCGCGATCGTCATCGTCCAGGATGATCGGCACGATCGGCAGGTCGTACTTGCGGGCAAACTCAAAGTCGCGCTGGTCGCCGCAGGGAACGGCCATGACGGCACCGGTGCCGTAGTCGGCCACGACATAATCGGCAACCCACACGGGGACCTTCTCGCCGTTCACGGGGTTCACCACGTAGCGGCCGGTAAAGGCACCGTGCTTCTCGAGGGTGCCCTGGGCACGCTCGACGGCAGAGATATGCTTGGAGTCATCGACGATCTTGGTGACGGCCTCCTCGTACTCCGTGCCCTCGACAAGCTCGTGCAGACGAGCGTACTCGGGAGCCAGGACAAAGAAGGAAACGCCAAAGAGGGTGTCGGCACGCGTGGTGAAGACGGTGATCTTGCCCTCGTCGCCCTCGATAGGCTCGCCATCCTGGTCGCACAGGGTAAAGTCGACCTCGGCGCCCTCGGAGCGGCCGATCCAGTTGGCCTGCATCTGCTTGACGCGCTCGGGCCAGCCGGGGAGCTTCTCCAGGTCGTCGAGCAGCTCCTGGGAGTACTCGGTAATCTTGAAGTACCATTGCTCAAGGTCACGCTTCTCGGGCTCGGTGCCGCAGCGCCAGCACTTACCCTCGGTGACCTGCTCGTTGGCCAGAACGGTCTTACAGGTGGGGCACCAATTGACCGGGTTCTTCTTGCGGTAGACCAGGCCCTTTTCCCACATCTTCTCAAAGATCCACTGGCCCCAGCGGTAATAGTCGGGGCTGCAGGTCTTGACCATGCGATCCAGATCGTAGGAGAAGCCCATGCGCTTCATCGTGGAAAGCGCCTGATCCATGTTCTTATACGTCCAGGCGGCAGCCTGCGTGTTGTGCTTGATGGCGGCGTTCTCGGCGGGCAGGCCAAAGGCGTCGAAGCCGATGGGGTGCAGCACGTCGTAGCCGCGCATGCGGGCCTGACGGGCCATGGCATCGCCGATGGTATAGTTGCGCGCGTGGCCCATGTGCAGGTCACCCGACGGATACGGGAACATCTCGAGCACGTACTTCTTGGGCTTACTGTCGTCGGTGTCGACGGCAAAGAGGTTGGAGTCCTCCCAGGCCTTCATCCACTTGGACTCAATGGCCTGCGCGTCGTAGACAGGAATCTCGTCCTTATGATCTGTGCAATCGCACATATCAGCTCCTTTGTTATCTCGGTTGGGGCGGGGCGCTCTTACCTTTACTCGCTGCTGCGGACAGTCCTACGCAAGACGAAGAGCACATTTAGTGCTCTTCTTTGCGTGCGGAACTTGCAGCGAGCAAAGGTAAGAACGCCCCGCCACATCGTTAACTCGCATGATGATAGCAAATCACAAAAACCAAGGTGCCTGTGACTTTAAACATAACAAGCTATCGAATACTCCAAGTTAGCTGGTTTGAATTTTTATATCTCGAATACGGGAACCCTTTGAACAACTCTTTATTGTTGTCCTTGGACTTAGAGATGTCTTTTAGAATTGCCCTGCCTATAGCCTCTCCCAAAGCAATGGGAACAGCGTTGCCGATTTGCCTATAAATATCGCTAATATCACCTCGGAAAATCCAATCTTGAGGAAAGCCCTGAATGGCACGATATTCCTCAATTGAAAGAGGGCGATCTTCTGTGGGATGGCACAAATCAGTAGCAGGCATTGTCGGGCTTGTAACCAAAGTTGGAGAAGGACGATCATTCCATATTCTTCTATAGAAGCCCGTTTTACCACCTCCAAGCCGATACGCCTTTCCCATAGCCTCTTCCTGAATGTCCTCGGGTAAATTCTTCCAATACTCACCTTCTTTAAGTAATTGAAAATACTTAAGCCTTTTTTCCGGAAATTGAACGTAATGTTGTTCGTCTTTTAATCCAATGACGGCATCTGAAAAAGTTTTCCAAGTATCAAGTTGCCACTTGGGGTCATTGGAATTGGTAGGAGTCAGCCAATCGCAGATTGAGCCATCTCGTTTAGCAATCAAGACAACTCTCTCCCTTATTTGAGGCGCACCAAAGTTCGCAGCATTATACAAATTGAAGCTCACGCCGTAGCCCATTGATTCAAGTTTATTGAGAACCGTTTTCATAGCGCCGCCGTGTACGGGCTCTCCGCCAGCTTCCAAAGGGTATGCCGTAGACAAGAGCCCCCTGACATTTTCAATTACCAAATACTTAGGTCGAAGATGGTCAGCAAGATCGAGATACTTTAGGAATACGTTGCCCCTAACGTCATCGAAGGCGCGACGCGCTCCAGCCGTAGAAAATGCCTGACAAGGAGGCCCGCCAAACATAACATCTATACCCCTTTTCGGGTTAATGCCCGAATAATCAAATACCCGATCGGGAGTAACCTTATTAATATCTCCTAACAAACCAACATTAGGCCGATTGGACGCAATAGTCATTCGGCACTTCGTGTCATTTTCACAGAAAAGACTGGACGAAATACCGGCCCTCTCCATTCCATAATCCAAGCCAAGCGCCCCAGAAAAAAAAGAAACCGCAGTTAATGCCGAATCAACTACTTCAGTAGCGCGATGGTCTGCGGGAGCGAAGCATAGATTTTTTTCCTCATAAAGCTGATTATATCGTTCTCTCTATAGACTCTACGCTTACCAACAAGCGCATAATTGAGCTCTCCGTTACGAGATAGTCTTGTAACAGTCTGAGATGTCACCCCGAGACGGCTCGCAACTTCCGCTGAAGACAGTATCGCCTCATTTTCCAAAATGGACTCCAATAATTAAGTAATTGAACATTTTTTAGTCCATTTTAATTCAAATATACGCTTGTGTATAGGTTTTATCTAGTTGAAAATCAACACAAAGGAGGCTCGACCATGGCTAAAAACGCAAAACGTGAAGATGTCAAAAAGAAATTATCGGAATCACTGAATTACTGCAACTCGCATCACATTCCGGCGCAAGAACTCTTTGAATCCATCGCGGACCGAACAATTAACAACGAAACCTGTCGCTATGACGCCGATGAAAGAAAAAGGGAAATGAAGTCGCTATTTCCCATTCTTCTCCAAGCCGAAACCTCAGCAATGATTCCCTCGATTCCAATGAAGCCAGATCTACTCGAATTAGACTCGAAAGCATTTTTGGAACTTTGGCTAAACAAATGGATTTCAAAATTTCTTAAGGAATGGCAGTCGCTTCCAAGTGATTATATCGCGAATCCCAAAAAGACGGTTACCGATGAAGCACTGATACATATGGTAATGGACGCAAAACACGCAGGATCAAAAGAGCGCGCTTACGAGTGGGCGGCGCACCACAATTTATTCATGAGTGCTGAAATATAGGTGGCAGCCTATTGGAGGAATACATATATTCAAAAATTAAGCCATATGGATGGATTTGGTGCAGAGGGAAGATTCTCACGGCAATCGACTTTTGCAACGATGAATGCACTGCCATGTTTCAGGTAAAAAACAAAACGAATACTGAAAATAGTTCAGGAAAGGGTTTCAGGGAATCCTGCGGCGCAAAAGCATGGAATCGAATGAAGGCGGAGCGTCGTAACGGAAAGATTGAAACGTATTGGCCAAAGTTGATTGAAATTGTTCGAGAGGGCAGTACGGTAGATAAACCTGTTCCGAATGATCTCGTCACCGAAGCAGACTATTTGAATTTTGTTTCAAACACGGTCAGAAATAATCCTTATCTGATTAGCGAAAGAGAAGGAGACCTATAACAAAATGGGGTCGCAATCCAACAGACACGCGACCCCATTTTCATCAAATTATTTAGTAACTAGCGATAACTTACGGACTGCTGGGAATCCTTGACGACAACGTCGTGGGCGCCGCCTTCGACGATGGAGGTGGAGCTTACCAGGGTCAGGCGTGCCTTTTCCTGGAGCTCGGGGATCGAGAGGGCACCGCAGTTGCACATCGTGGACTTGACCTTGTAAAGCGTGCCGCCCACGCCGTCCTTGAGGGAGCCGGCGTACGGGACGTAGGAGTCGACGCCCTCGACGAAGCTGAGCTTCGCGGCGCCGCCCAGGTCGTAGCGCTGCCAGTTGCGGGCACGCGCAGAACCCTCGCCCCAGTACTCCTTCATGTACTGGCCGTTCACGTTGACGCGCTCGGTCGGGCTCTCGTCGAAGCGGGCGAAGTAGCGGCCCAGCATCATGAAGTCGGCACCCATGGCAAGGGCGAGCGTCATGTGGTAGTCGTAAACGATACCGCCGTCGGAGCACACGGGTACGTAGACGCCGGTCTCCTCGTAGTACTCGTCGCGAGCGCGGCAGACGTCGATCAGCGCGGTGGCCTGGCCACGGCCGATACCCTTGGTCTCACGGGTGATGCAGATGGAACCGCCGCCGATACCGACCTTGATGAAGTCGGCGCCGCAGTCGGCCAGGAAACGGAAACCCTCGGCGTCGACGACGTTACCGGCACCGACCTTGACGTCCTCGCCGTAGTTGGCGCGGATCCACTCGATGGTGCGCTTCTGCCACTCGCTGAAGCCCTCGGAGGAATCTATGCACAGGACATCGGCACCGGCCTCGATGAGCAGCGGCACGCGCTCGGCATAGTCGCGGGTGTTGATACCGGCGCCGACCATGTAGCGCTTGTCGCCATCGAGCAGCTCGTTGGGGTTGGTCTTGTGGCTGTCGTAGTCCTTGCGGAAGACGATGCCCATGAGGTGATCGTTGTCGTCGACGATGGGCAGGGCGTTGAGCTTGTTGTCCCAGATGACGTCGTTGGCAACCTTGAGGCTGATGTTCTTGTCGCCCACGATGAGCTGCTCACGCGGGGTCATGAACTCGGAGACCTTCGTCTGGTGGTCATCGCGACTGGGGCGATAGTCACGGCTGGTGACGATGCCCAGGAGCTTGCCCTTGGGAGTGCCGTCGTCGGTAACCGGCATAGTGGAGTGACCGGTCTTCTCCTTGAGCTCAATGACCTGCTCCATGGTCATGTCGGGGGTCAGCGTGGAATCGGACTGAACGAAGCCGGCCTTGTGATCCTTGACGGCCTTGACCATAGCGGCCTCGGACTCGGCGCTCTGGGAACCGTAAATGAAGGACAGGCCACCCTCGGTAGCGAGCGCGACACCCATGTCGACGCCCGAGACGGACTGCATGATGGCGGAAACCATGGGGATGTTCAGGGTGATTGCCGGCTTCTCACCGCGCTTGAAGCGGGTTAGCGGCGTCTTAAGAGAGACGTTGTTGGGGATGCACTGCGAGGACGAGTAACCGGGGACCAGCAGATACTCCGAAAACGTGTGGGACTCACCGGGAAAGAACGTAGCCATGTTTCTCCTTTTTCCATGCGACCGGTCGGCTGCAGGCCTCGTAGGACCCAGCCCAACCTTGGGCGCCCAATACTGGGGCAGTATCTTAACGCACTTTGACTGCTACAATGCATGATTTAAGAAGAGCACACGAGGGTCTGACGCAGGCTTTGCGTTTGCCCAGCAAACACTTTAGCGGGAAGACGTGGAGCGTATGGAGTACAAGACGACGGCAAAGTTGGTCATTCAAGCGTGCGACAAGGATTTGCCGGGCGTCTTCGGCCACGGCTGTGTCTTGCTGCTGCAGGGTATCGCCCGAGAGCACTCGCTTAACCGTGCCGCCAAGAGCATGGGCATGGCATACTCCAAGGCCTGGCGCATTGTGAACGAGGCGGAAGGACAGCTGGGCTGCAAGCTCATCGAGCGCGACGGCGCCCGCGGATCCACGCTCACCCCCGCCGGAGAGCGAGCCATAGCAGTCTACGAGGAGCTGCAGGCCGACATAAACAAGGTCATTGCCACCAAAGCAAACGACCTCATCGCAAGTATTAAAAAGTAGCTAATTTACGAAGGGCGTTGTCTAGGGCGGACGCTACGACCAGGGGGTCGTCGGTGCCGGCGAAGAGGCGGACGGTGCTCCCCTGCTTGCCGCGTGGGGCCGAAAGGCGCGTCGTTGCGCCGCCAGCCGGCGATGTGCGGAACTCCCCCGGCAAAGCATCAAAGAGATCGCCCGCACTGCGCTCGATAAGATCAAACTCAGCTGCCGGGCCAAAGCCGTGCTCGAGGATTCCCGTTGCAACCGCATGGTCGGGATGCGAACTCAGCCCGGGATAGCGCACGTTGCGCACCATCTCGTTGGCGGCCAGATACTCGGCCAGCGCACGGGCGCGGTCGAAGTGTGCCTGCATGCGGGTATCGAGCGAGTCCAGCCCGCGCTCCAGCACACCAGCCTCGTCAGTAGGCAAACCAAGCTTGCCCAAGCCACAGCCCTCAAACAGGACGTGCACGCACTCAGCCGCGGCATCCACACGATGGCGCTTGAGCTGCGAGCGCGCGACCGATACGGCAACCAACTTGCGTGAAGCGTTACCGGCGCACACACGGTCGAGCGCTTCGAGCGACAGCACGGCACCCAAGCGCAACGGATCGCAGCCAAAAGCCGACGCCACGGTGTTGTCCACAACCAGCAGCGCATGGGCCTCGCGAGCCGCTCGACCCAGCGTACGCAGATCGGGCACGCGCAGTCCAAACCCGCCGATGGAGTTGACGAACCACCACAGGTGCGGGCCCTCGGCATCAAACGAAGCATCAAAGCCCTCGGACGCAGCGGCAAACGCCTCGGCGGACGGCGAGCCCACCAGCGCGACATCGCAGCAATCAAAGCCGCTCGCAAGCGCATCGGCAAAGTCATCGGCAAACGCGACCAGGCGGTCACCAGGACGTACAATCCCCAGCTGCAACAGCGCCGCCGGAACATGCGAGGCCGCAAGCAACCGCGCCTCACGCGCACCGGCCCTCAAAGCCCAGGCCTCTTCTAGCTGCTGTACGCCCATACGGCACCGTCCCTTCAAAACAAAAACCCACGATGCGGGTGTTCCCCGCATCGTGGGCAACGGCTGCAGTATAGCGCCGATATGCGATGAATCGCTTAGATGCTGAGCGTATGGTAGTTCACGCTCGCACCCGGAGCGTCAACGGTCACGGCATAGGCCTCGGGATAGATGCGCGTCGAAAATACGAGCGCGCCATCGTTCACAAACACCTCGACCGACGAGACATCGCCGACAATGCGCACGTTACGAACCTCGTCGACGGGCTCCCAACGCACGGTGCGACCGCAGCCGGCAGAAGCGCGACCCTCATCGGTAAATCGCATCTCAAAGCGCGCGGGCAGCTCGCCCTCGCCGGGCACAAACGCCAGCTTCAGCTCGCCATCAACGATTGCGGTAAATGCGCCGTCGACACCGTCGACAACAACGTCAAAGCAGGTGTCGCCGGCAACCTCCAACGAACCCTCCCCCATACGCACCGAGGCATAATGGTGCTCGATCTCGCGCACCGGCTGCTGCAGCACCACGCCGCCGGCACCAGCTGTAAGCTCACGCGGCACTGTCATGCAGTGCTGCCAGCCGCACGCCACGGTGGGCGCATTGTCATAGGTCGGCTCATCGGGCATGCCCATCCAGCCAATCAGAATGTGGCGACCATCCTCGGCCGTGAACTCCTGCGGAGCATAGAAGTCAAAGCCGGCGTCCCACAGGCGGAACTCGCCCAGCTCATAAGCGTCCTTGCCACCCGTAATGTTACCCGTAACGGGCATGTAGCCCGCTGCATACACATTGCCGCGGTCCCAACGGTCGCCCTCGAGCCCCTGGGGAGAGAAAGACAGAAACCTTGCCGGCACGCCGCCATCCGCCTCAAGCTCCAGATACCCCGGGCACTCCCACATAAAGCCAAAGCGCTCGGGGGTAGACACGCGGCTCTCGAGCTCCCAACTCAGCATATCGGCCGAGCCATACACCAGGATCTCGCCCACATCGCGCCCGGCACCCTCGCCGTGCATGGCGCAAAATCGACTATCGACATGCGGCCCATCCACGCGACGACGCGCGCCCAGCACCATGTGGTAACGCCCATTATCATCGCGCCACACCTTGGGATCGCGCACATGGCAGGTCAAATCCTCGGGATAATCCTCGGACGCCAGCACCACACGCTTTTGGCTGAACTCCCGACCGGCAAGGCCATCAACGCTCTCGACATAAACAGTATCGGCACGGCGGCCGGTATTGACGTAGTCGTACGTGCCGTCTACATCGGAGAGTTTAACGTTGCCTGTGTACAGTACGCGAATGCGGCCGTCCTCGGCAAGCGCGGAGCCCGAATACACGCCATGGCAATCGAACGGCTCGTCGGGCAGCAGCGGGGCGCCAACGTAGTCCCACGTCATAAGATCGCGGCTTGTGACATGGCCCCACATCTTGACGCCACCCTCGACATCAAACGGCGCATACTGAAAATAGGCATGGAACACGCCACCCGCTTGGCAAAGACCATTGGGGTCGTTGAGCCAGCCCACCGGCGGCATAATATGGAAGCGCTGGCCATATGCGCCATGACCGCACTCAGAGGCGGCGGTGTCAACAGCAGCAACCAGCTTTGCAAGGTCGCGGCCAAGTGCATTAGACATATCAAAGTCCTAACGGATCGAAAGTAACAAGGCGCCAGAGATCGACACCAGATACGGGAAACGCCCGCGAGCATACAACCCGCGGGCGCCCCTCAATCAAAAGCTCTTAGGCCTGCTCGGAAGCCTTGGGCTCGTCCTTGTACAGGACAAACGAGACGGCAAAGGAAACCAGCGCGGCGACCGCAAACATGATCGCGTACTGCACGGGCTGGGCCAGGCACAGCAGGATACCGAAGATGCCGGTAACGCCGGTGCCGGAAGCAGCAAGCGAGGTGAGTGCGCAGACCAGGGCACCGCAACCGCCGCCGATGCAGCCGGCGATGAAGGGCTTAAAGAAGCGCAGGTTCACACCAAAGATGGCCGGCTCGGTAATACCCATGAAGGCGGACAGAGCCGAAGGAAGCGCCAGGCCCTTGATCTTGGCATCGCGGGTTTTAAAGGCAACGGCGAGCGCTGCGCCACCCTGGGCGATATTGGCAGCGCTGGCAATGGGCAGCCAGTAGGTCACACCGTACTGGGCGAGCTGGCCCAGGTCGATGGCGGTGTACATCTGGTGGATACCGGTAACGACCGTGGGGGCATAGAACAGACCGACGATAAAGGAACCGATGCCGAAGGGCAGGGTCAGCAGGGCCTGGATCAGACCGAGGATGGCGTTCTCGGCCCACACGAAGATGGGGCCGACGGCAACGAGCGTCACGAGCACGGTCACAAACACGGAGACAAGCGGGGTCACAAAGAGGTCGAACATCTCGGGAACGATCTTGTGCAGGCGCTTCTCGAGGAAGGCCAGAATGGCGCAGGCGATGACGATGGGGATCACATGGCCCTGATAGCCGACCCACTCAAAGCTGTACACGCCGGGAATGACGGTGACCATGGTCTGAACGCCCTCGGAGGCAACCGTGTAAGCGCTCTGCAGCGAGGAGTTGATGAACGCACCGCCGACGACAGCGCCCAGATACGGGTTGGCGCCAAAGGCCTTAGCGGCGGAGTAGCCGATCAGGATCTGCAGAATGCCAAAGGACGTGCCCGAGACCAGGTCGGCAATCTTGTAGATAAAGTTATTGGTGTCGAGCGCGATAAAGCCGTTGGAGGCCATAAAGTTGAGGGCGCTCATAATGCCCAGCAGCAGGCCCGAAGCCACGATGGCGGGGATGATGGGGACAAAGACGTCGCCGAGCACCTTGATGGCACGCATAAAGATGTTCTGCTGCTGCGCCGCGGCCTCCTTGACCTCGGCCTTGGTGGCAGCCTCGACGCCGCTGAGCGCGATGAACTCCTCGTAGACCTTGTTAACGGTGCCGGTGCCAAAAATAATCTGGAGCTGGCCCTGGGCCTCAAAGACGCCCTTGGCGCCGTCGACGTTCTCGATGGCCTCCTTATTAACCTTGGAATTATCGGCAATCACCAGGCGAAGACGCGTGGCACAGTGTGCGGCCGAAACCACGTTGTCGGCGCCACCGATGTTGTCGAGCACCTCTTGGGCTGATTTGCGGTAGTCCATGACTTCCCTTTCCTCCAACGGGAGCATCTGCACCCGGCCATCTTCGACACTTACACTGTAATCGTTTTCAGTTTCATATGTCTGTAATCGTTTTCATATAGCGGTAAACGGTAGGAAAAAGCCGGCGAATGGTAGTTTTACGGAAAAACCAGGCGGCTCAGAGGCAGGCAGACGTGCCCAAGGCCTAGACATTCATAAGCTGATGGCCGAGCTTGAGCGTCTTGAGACCGCTCTCCCCCTCCTCGCCATCGAGCGCGTTGAGCAACATATTGGTCGCCTCGACGCCGCTGGTCAGGTAGCCGTAATGCACGGTGGGAATGCCGCCCGTCAGCGCGCGCAAAAATGCGTTGTCGCCGAAGCCGCTCACGCGACGCACGCCCTCGCCCATGCCACGCACCTCGTCAAGAGCGCGCAGGGCGCCGGCAGCCATAGTGTCGGTCGCGCACGCGATAAACGAAACATCGGGGGCATCGGCAAGCAGCTCGCGCGCAGCGCGATAGCCCGAGTCGAGCGTAAACGAGCCCAGGCGAATCAAGGCGGCATCGAGCGGGTTACCCGCGGCGCGCAAGCCGGCCTCAAAACCGCGACGGCGGTCATAACCGGCCGCGCGGTCCTCTTCGGTAACTCCGATGTAGGCGATCTTGCCATCCACCCGACCCGCAAGCGCACGGCCGAGCTCAAAGGCAGCCTCGTAATCGTCGTGATAGACGCACGCCGCGCCCTCGACATGTTGGCCGATCAACACAATGGGCACACGGCACGACTCAATCGCGCGACGGTGCTCGTCGGTGATCATAGTTGCCACCAGAACAATGCCGTCAACCGGGTGGTTTTGGAATAAATCGAGGTATTCGAGCTCACGATCGGCCGCGTTGTCGGTGTTGGCAAGCAGCATCTGGTAGCCACGGCGACCGAGCACCTGACCAATGCCGGCGGTAATGCGGCTCACGGATTCCGAGTTGATCTTAGGTACGATGACGCCGATGAGCTTGGTGGAACCGGTGCGCAGCGCGCGAGCCTGGCTGGATCGCACGTATCCGGTCAGCTCGATTGCCTGCTTAATGCGCTCGGCCTTGTCCGCCGAGATATATCCACCGTTGAGGTAGCGCGAGACGGCGGCGCTCGAAACGCCGGCCAGCTCGGCCACATCTTTCATCTTAACCACGAGCACCCCTGTCATTGAAATCGCTTTCACCATAATACCTGTTCGTTCCGGCGTTCTAACGAACGCCGGACTGCTCGACGCTGCGCGGGCATCTGCCGGGCGATCTGCCGCTCAAACCGTCGCTCGCGTACATGAAGTACGCGTCGCTCCTCTTTCGTGGCACCTCGCCACGGCAGCTACCCGCTCGCTAACGTATGCTCGACCAGAAGCGCCCCTCTTTATACAATCTGCTCGCTAGGGTCCTACCCGTGGTATTCACCGTTGTATTGGATCAACGTTAGATCTTCCACGCCGTCGAGTGCGCGGATGGCGTCAGCATAGGGCATATCTACACCATCCGAGAACACCTCGGCAGCCATTTCGACGTTGTCGCCGCGCATGGTCTTGGACTTGACGGTGAACTTGGTGCGCCCAAATGCACGCACGATATCGTCGCCGGTGGTCTGGCCCGTGTAGTGGATGACCATCATGTACACGCGCGCCTTGTCCTGGTGGCTCGCAAAGCCGGCGATCATCACCACGATCACCACCGCCGTGAGCCCCACGAGCGCATACATGCCGGCGCCGGCCGTAATGCCCGTGGTAATGGCCCAAAACAGATACAGCAGGTCGAGCGGGTCCTTGACCGCCGTACGATAGCGGACGATTGACAGAGCACCGACCATACCGAGCGAGATGACCACGTTCGTCGAGATCGCAAGCGTGACCATGCAGGTGAGCACGCACATGCCCACGAGCGTCACGGCAAAGCTGCGCGAATACACCACGCCGGTAAAAAAGCGCTTGTACACGTAATAGATCAGGATGCCCATGGCGAGCGCCACGAGCAGCGAAAGGCCGATCTTGGCAGGGTCGACCTGGCCAAACGCCTCCAAGACGGAGTTCTTAAAAAAGTCCCTGGTGCTCATGGTCTAAATATCCCCTCGGTTCTCAAAATCCGATTCCCAGTAATTAAATCCGCGCAGGTAGGCGGTCTTTTCGTAACACAGGCAGTACTTGGAGACCGCCGTGAGTTCGGCCGCGCCCGGCGGCACCATATCGCGCACGAGCTGCGGGCAAAACTCCGTAAACTTGACCTCCATCACCAGCTTGCCGGGTTCTAGCACGGGCAGCGCGGGCAGCGTCGCATCAAAGATGTCGAAGCTACCCACCGCGGCACGCACGTTCATGTCAAACGTGATGCGCACGGTGCCCTCGTCCATCACCCACGGCTCGCGCTCGTAGTCCACGATGGTCCGCGGGCGCATCATGTTGCAGATGCACTCGATGTAGAACTCGCGACAGAGCGGATAAGGGCTCCTCAGCAAAAAGTCGTAGTCGCCAGCCAGAATCTGCTCAAACTCACCGCGCGTAAGCGGCGCGTCCTCCTTGTAGATCCAGCTACCGTACTTCTTTTTGCGCTCAAGCTTAATCACCTTGTCGCTGCCGTTATAGATGCGCACGCGATACTTTTTGCGCATGAGAATGCCGGCGTCTTTTTCCTCGTAGGCCGAGTTTCGGTAGTCATCAAAATACAGGCTGCGAATAGTGTAACCGCCCGCCCGCGCATGCTTGTCCAGCTTAAACACCGGCGCCATGCGACAGGCAAGCGCGGCGTGCTCGCCCTCGTTAATGAGATATTTGAGCTCATGGCGGTAACGCTCCTGCGTGGCACGCACAGGCGGGGCCGCCAAGCGCTCAAGCAGCGCGCTAGCCCTCCTCATACGTGTCCTCCACGACCTTACCGCCGTCTTGCACGTAAAAACACTTCATGCCGTAGTGCTTACCGTCGTCAGTCACATAGTAGTCAAACGCATCTTGCGTAAAGCCGTCGGAGTTGGCGGCACGCACGCGCACAAAATACTGGCCGGCATCGGGCGCATCGCAGGTCACCTCGGGAAGCAGCACGTCCTCGGCCTTAAAGAACACGTCGCTTATGGCATAGTCGCGCGCAAGCTCTACGGTATAGCGAATGTCGCGCGCCTCAAAGTCGTAGGACGCATCCCAGTTAATGCGCAGCTTACCGTTATCGATCTGCGGCACGCCGATGTAGAACGGCATGGGCTTTTTAAAACTCTCGCGAAAGCTCTTGTAGTTCTCCTCGATCTCGGAGGGAATCGACGCGGCGATCTGCTCGTATTGGTCCTTGGTGACAGGCAGATTGTCGATATCGGGCGAAGCAAAGACCAGGGATTCAGTCACCTCGCGGTAGTGCTTGATCATCTTGGTCAGGCGTGCCTCGGTCATATACGAGCGCAGGTCCTTGACGGCGCGATCGAGCTCACCGCGGAACGCCTTGCTGCGCAGCGCACGATTGAATAGCACGTTGCCCCAGTAGTTGCTTACGCCGCGCTCCCAGCTCGCATAATCCGAGAACCCCGTCAGGCTCAGCTCAAGCTTACGCAGCATGCCGTCGTTATCCCAATCCAGGATGTACCAGACCTTGGAGTTAAGCGGGCTGTACAGATAGCAGTTGCGGTTCTGCGTATCGCAGTTGCCCGTCAGGATCTGAAACGCCAACCAATAGACCAGATTCTCGGTATCAAAGTAGGTGTCGAGCACGTCATCGATCTTTTGCGATTCGTCGTTGAGCGCATCGAGCATCTCGATGAGCTTGGTGTGGTCCGAATCGCCCTTAATCTCGAGCATGCCCTCAAAGCTTGCCTGGTTGTAGTCGGGGTCGTCAGCAAGCTTAATGGTATCCTCGTAGCGATGGAAATCAAAGCTGTTCACCTTGTACAGATGCCCGCTCTTATCCAGGCCATGTGCCTTAAGCGCCGTCTTGTTGAGCTGTTCAACCTGCGTAAACAGGCCGTAGTCCTCAAAGGTGTCGTTGGACTTTTCGGTCTGGTCGCACACCCACAGATGCACAAACTGCGTGCGCAGGCCCATCATCTGGGGAATCCCGCGGATAAGGTCGTAGGCCATCTTGTTGCGAAAACGCATACCCTCGCCCATGTGCTTGTTGAGCGCAATCGCGCGCTGTTGGCGCCAGCTACCCTTGCCCTTTTTGAGCTCAACCTTGTAATTCTTTTGCGAGTTCATGCTCGACGTCTGGCCACGCACCTGCACGGTAGCATTGGGCGCTTCCTCGCCATAGCCAACCTCACCGGCCACCGGGCCGTCTTCGTCGCCCGCCTGCAAAAGCCCCATTACCTGATAGCGCGTCACGCCCATGTCGGCGTAGTCATACACCGAGTACGTATTGATCTCGGCCCAGCTATGATCGGTGTTCTCGGAGCTGTTACCGCGCGAGACCGTCAGGTACATGGTCACAATGCCCGAGTCGTCGTAGACCTCGTACAGCTCGTCCTTATCGCGCAGGTGCTTGGACTGGTCGGAGGCCTCGGCCTTTTTAATCTTGCCCTGCTTTTTGACCTTTTTAGTCGAGGATTCGTCCTGAGACGAGCAGCCCGAAAGCAACAGCGCGCCGGCAGCCGCCTCGATCAGGCAGCGGCGAGACATCAACTTATCGATCATCAGAACCTCCCCAATGTTTTTGGAACAGGCGAACCACCATACGTTCAAACGCACTGCGCGGATCACCGCCCACGCGCTTGTCCTCGTAGCGTTGCTCAACACGGTCGAGCACCCGGCCAAGTTCGGTAAACCAGCCCGTCTTGTCAGTAGCCACAATGGGCTGCTGGCTCAGGATACGATACGGCAAGTTGGCGGTATAGGTATCGAGCCGCAGCAGCGCCACGATAAAAAACACCGCTGCACCCAACAAAAAGCCAAAGCCGTAAAACTGCTGCGGCAAGAGCAGAGAAACGGCAGTCGCCAGCCCGGCCACATCGGCAAACAGCCCCGAGGCCAGCACGGCCCCCTTGTAGTCGGTAAAGTACAACAAGATGAGCAACACCGTATTGCCCACGGCATACAGGCCGTAGCCCACGCACAACGTGCGAAAATACCCGTGCATCAGGTTATTAAAGCCCAACGGTAGGGCCGACAGCACCGTGGTCTCGAGCGAGATGACCGCCGCCGTCACAAACAGCTGCTTGAGCGCACAAAACCGCAGTTCTCGGTTGAGCGTGGCAAGCATTTCCTCCTCGGCCACCACAATGTCGCCCACCACGCCGCCGTCGTTGAACAGGCTGTAGTAGTCGCGGTAGCGCGGATAGAAATTGACCTCGACCGAGACCACAAAGTTGACGGACGTGACCAGGATCGTCAAAAACGCGATGAGCGCCGGCACATCGTGGTAGGGCGCACCATAAAACAAGCCCTTGACCTGCACGCCAATGGGACCGGCCCAAATTATCACCAAGTGCGCAAAGAGACCCAGGTTGGTAAACAAGCCCGTGAGCGCCAGCGGAATAAACTGATCGAGCCACTGCAAAAAGAGCCAGGGGCTGCGTTCGCTCTGCGGAAAATATCGGTACAGCAGCACCACGTCCCAGGCGAGCATGACGCCGTAGCCCAGAGCAATTGACGTCAACAGGCCCTCGACCGGCGGCAGTCCCAGCGCCAGCGCGGCCAGGGCGCACAGGCACGCCACGCCAATGGCAACCGCAAAGCTGCATAGGATACCGCGGTAATCCTTGATGGCCGTGAGGTAACTCATGCCGTTCCAGTTGACGATCATAATGTTAAACAGCCACAGGCACAGCAGTCCCTGCAGCAGCGTGGCGCCCGAGAACAGCAAAAAGACGCCGTAGAGCACGGTGCCCGCAACGAGCATGATGGCATTAGACCCCCAAAACGAAGGCAGGATCTCATCCTCGCGCTCGGCAAAGAGCATGTCGGCCAAAAAGCGCGTGACCGGCATAGAGAAAAAACTCGTGAGCGTGAGCGACGCCAGCAGCGTATAGGTCACCATGCACACCAGCAAGTCCTGGTTGGCTCGGCCCACGCCCCACAGACCGCACAGCACCAAGATACCCACCTGGAGCAGCACGCCCAACAGCATGGGGCCCGTGCACACAATGCCGGCGTAGCCGTAAGCGCGCATCGTGGCAAACAGACCCTTACGCCTAAACAGGCGCTTGAGCTCAAAACCGATTCCGGCCACCGGCTACTCCCCCTCTCTGGGCAGGTTAAACGCACGCGCCGTCTCGTCGTACAGCGCGCGATAGTTGGCGAGCATCTGCTCGTGCAAGAAGTACGTGGCAACGCGACGCTGGCCGCGCTCCCCCATCTCAATGCGACGAGCGCGGCTTGTGCACATGCGTTCCATGGCATCGGCCAAGCCCTTGCGATACATTGGCGGCGTCACAAAACCCGCCACGCCAAAGTCGTCGCCCGGGGCGCCTTCGAGAAGCTCGCGACAGCAGCCCACCTCAGTCGTCACGCAGGGACGGCGCGCTGCAAGCGACTCCAGCACGCTAAGCGGCTGGCCCTCGGAGATGCTCGTCAAAATGGTAAAGTCGAGCTTTTCCATGTACTCGACCACGTTGACGCGGCCGGTAAAGATCAGGTCGCGCACGCCCAGGGTTTCGACCAGCGCGTGGCACTCGGCGCCGTACTCCTCGTCGTCCACGCCACCCATGATGTGCAGGCGCACCTTGGGCAGGCGCTCGTGCAGCTCAAAGAAGGCATAAATCATGGTCTTGACATCCTTGATGGGCGCCAGGCGCACCACCGCGCCAATGTCCACCCAGCCGTCATCGATCTTTAAGGGAATATCCTTAAAGCGATCGAACTGGATGCCGTTGGGGATGACCAGGCATTTGTCCGCATCGCAGCCCATATCAATCTGCGTCTTGCGGGCGTTATGGAACAAACTCGTCACGCGGAAGGCGCGGCGGTAAATCTCCTCCGAAAGCAGGTAGAAAAAGCGAATCCAGCGGTCCTTAAACGACGGCACCACCCAATCGGCGCGAATGATCTCTTCCTCGCGCTCGCGGGTATAGATGCCATGCTCGGTCAGCAGCACCGGCGCATGGTGAACGCTTGAGCCCAGGCAGGCGAGCAGGCCACCGTAGCCGGTCGAGATGGCATGGTACACATCGGCCACCGGCACCTCGCTGCCCAACAGGTAGAGCACGGGCAGCAACATGGAGCGCATGGTGTGGAATGCATCGGCAAAGGGCGTGTAGGGATACTCGGCCAGGCACACATCGCGAAAGATATCCATAAACGTGCGGCTCTGCAAAAACGAGAGCGGATGCACGCGACGGCGGTGGAAGATATCGAATAACACGTCCCAGTCCGGATTGGAGAGCGACACCAGACGGCGTAGCGCCTCGCGCTCACGGTCGTTAAAACTGGCTTCGTGCTGCTCGCCCGAAAGCCGCAGGGCATCGTCCAGGAACACCTCGTGCACCTCGACCACGTTGCTGGGCAGCTCGTAGACAAATTTGCCGCGGTCGGCAGCATGCGCGCCAATCACCCACAGCACGAACTCGTGCTCGGGCATGGCCTGGATATAGCCATGCATCCAGGTAGATACGCCGCCGTGCACATAGGGGTAGCAACCCTCGAGTACCAAGCAGATTCTCATCTGTCGCCACCCTCCTTGCGCTCGATCGTCAGGGTCTTATCATTTGCCTTGAGCAGATACAGATTGCCCGTAAGGTGCGTTAGTTCGCCACCCGTCACCGCACCTGGCTCGCCATTATTGGCGCGGAACATGAGCCACGCCTCGTCGTGGAAATTGCCCAGACTGAGCGTCCAGGCATCCGCGCTGGTATCCATGCCCACCGTCACCGACGAAAAGCGCTGGATGGCGCCCGAGCATTCCGAGCCGGTCTGGCGACGCAGGCCGGGCGCAAACTTGGTAAGCCAGTCCAGGTAGTCGGTCAGGCCGCCCTTGTAGACCTCCCAGCCCTCCGTAGCGCCGCGATCGGGGTCCAAAAGGTCGTCCGGGTGCATAAAGTGCGTGCTTACGTAGTGCATGTTGAGCTCGGACACGGCAGCCAGGCGCATATAGGAATCGCCGACCATACCGCCCGAGACAATGCGCGGCTGCTCCACAATGCCATCGCTCGCCACGCCAAACTCCTGCACGTACGGCAGGTCGGTGCCATCCTCAAAATACGTACTGGCGATGGTCTTAATGCGCGGAACGTCGGTGCCGATAAGCTTGCGCGCACGGGCCGAAAGGATATTCGACGGCGGCACGTAGACCGAGCCGTGCGCGTTGGGCAGCACCTCGTCCTGGAAAGCGATAAGCTCGTTGAGCGATGCGACAAGCGTTTCCTTGTTCTTCCACGTCTTGTAGTCGTACAACGTGCCGTAGTCGGTGTCCCAGAGCGCGAGCGGCTGATGGTTGTAGCCGTGAAAGCCCAGCTCGCCGCCCATCTGCAGCAGCATGCCGCCAAAATAGCGGAACTGCGTGGTATCGGGTTGGCGCGCGGGCTCGGTCTGGTTGACCGCGTCCTCGTAGTTTTCGATCATCACGCCGGTATAGCGAATGCCATATTTTTGCGCGAGCTTTTGCAGATCGGGCCACCAGACCTTGGTGTAAAAATCGGCAATGGAAAGGCCGTAGTCACGCTTGATATAAGTACCGTCGCCCGAGGGCACGGGGCTAGGAAAGTCGTCCAAATAGAACACGGCGCTGTTGATGACCGGATAGGCCGTGGCATCACCCAGCAGGCTGATCGCCGCGGCGTAAAAACCGCGCATGACCTTGTCGTAGATGCCAATGTTGCACACCACGGTGTGACCACTGCCGCAATCGTTAGACCAAATGAGCGGCGTGCCCGCATCGCCGGTCTTAGCCCACACGTGCGCCGTCTCGCGCAATGAAACCGAGAGCGAAGAATAGAAGGGATCCGAGAACTCGTAGCGCTCTCCCCCGCCCAGCATAAAGTCCTCGCTCGGCACAATGCTTTCGGCTTTTACATAGTCATATCCGGCCGATTCAATGCCAAGCTTGGAGGCAATCACTTGCAGATAGCTCGAGTTATCCGGCGGCATGGCGAGCATAAGCGAACCGCCGGCACTCACCCAACTCATAATGTCGGTCAGATGCTTACCAAGCCCATCGAGCGACGGCATGAGCAAAATCACGCGATCGAAGGAGGTCAGCGAGGGAATGGCATCCGCACCATCCAGGGCAAGGTCCACGTCGCGGTGCGCGATCTTCATTTCGAGCAGGATCTGGTCGAACTGTTCCTTTACGTCCTCGACGCCAGCTTGATCGGAATCGGTAATGACCAGGCACGTGGGCTTTTGGCCAAAGATTGCCGAGGAGGCCGGCACCGCATCGTTGGCGGCAAGCATCCCCAGCTTATGCTGGCCCGCACTGTACTGCACGCCGGCACGCTCCACCAGCAGCACGGCGGCCATGACGATAAAAACAGCCCACACCACGAGGAGTCCCATCCAACGAAAGCGGCCTGCTCGGTCGCGGATATGTTGCACCACGCTCATCTGGCCTCCTCCCCGTCGCGCCAAAACGCCAACTTTTCGCGGTTGTCGGCGCTTAAATACACATGTTGCTTGTCAATCGCATCGATCACACGGTGGACTTCGTCACCGTCGCGGCGCATCACGGCCAGGCGCAGGCAAAGCATCCAAACCTCCTGCTCGTCGGGCACGTCGAGCACCAGCTGGTCGGTCACGGCCTGCGCCTCGTCGATCTGTCCGACATCGGCCAGAGCCGTCGCGTATCGAATGCGCAGCTCAAGGGTATCCTCGCGCTCGCAGCGACGCGCAAGCAGGCGCGCGTACTGTTGGCGCTGAATCTGAGCCACGCGCCCCTCGGCCAAGCCCGAGCCCAAGTATTCACCAAGAAAATCGCAGTATTCGTTGAGGTTTTGCGCGCTCGGGTCCGTCTTAAAGGCACGCTCCAGCTGCTGCAGTTTAAGGTCGGACTCCTTGGAGATCTGCGCCACCGCCGTCGCGGCATAGTGCGCCACCTCAACGTCGTCGTTAAGCTTAGCCGCCTGCAGCTGCGCCAGGTAAGCGTCGGGCTCCTCGGTGAGCATGGAGAGCATTAGGCGGCGCCGGTATGCCGGGTCATTGACGATGAGCGCCTCCTCGAGCGGCACTACGCCTGCATCGGCGTCACGGTCGTGCACCAGGATGCTGCGATGCAGGTCGTCGTTGAAGCGCAGCGACTCCAGCGCAGACTCTTTCAGCCCCTCGCCAAACACCGCGCTGCGGACCGATAGCAGAACCACCAGCAACGGGCCCCACAGCGGCACCAGCACTATCACAGCCAACATGTGCCCGCGCACCGGCAGCAGGCCCAGCTTCATGAGCGTCCACAGCATCAGGCAAACCAGCGCATGAATCAGCAGCAAGACGGCAGCAACGACAAGCGAGATCAAGCGGCACCCCCCCCTCACCGTCACCGGTGTAAGAGATGTGCTGCAGCAGCTCCACGATGTCCTCGCCGTCGACGGGCTCCACCGCAATCTGCTTTGCACTCAGACGCTCGCGGATAATGGGCAGATCGCACGCCTTTGCCTGGCGCATAAGCAGGTAGAGCACGTCGCCGTCGACCAAGCCCGCCGCGTCGCTCTCGCGGATTGCCGACCCAATTGCGCCCACCAGCTCGCCGACAGGCTCCATACCCGGTACCACGCGCAGGAGCAAAAAACTCCCCATCTTGCTATCTGCCAGAGCCTGCTCCGCCGCGAGCTCTTGGCCAAAGGCAGCCTGCTTGAGCACGCAAGTGCTGTCAACGCAGCGTTTATCCTGCGCCACCGCCTCATAGTCAAAAGCACGGCCCAGCGCGCTTTCGACCAGCCCGCACAAGATGCGGAACAGGTTTTGATAATAGAGGGTCATTTGGTTTTCGGCCGCACTACGCACAAAGATCAACACGGCGGGTGCCCCGTCGCGCTCGATCGTGTATCCAAACATGGGAAGTCCCGGCGTCAGCTCGCGGTTCACCCACAGGTTCGAACGACCCCCGTCGCCCAAAAGAGGTGCAAGCTGCTCAAGCGTGAGCGAGCGTGCGGCATCTTCGGCAATCGCGGGACTTGCTGCCACCAGGCGTGCAAATGCCCCGCCCGAAACATGGTAGATCGCCACCGAATCGTTCTCGAGAATCTCGCCCAGAAGCTCGCAGCACTTGCGATAGATATCGCGTGGGTTGAGCACGTCGAGCTCCTGCGTCACGGCAAAGATCTTGCCAAAGCTGTCGTGGCGACCCACGATCTGGCGCCTGTACGCGCGCTTGTCCTCGATCGCGTCGTGGTAGAGCTGCGTAAGGAACGTATTGCGGTTGCGCACGAGCTCGTTTTGATCGCGCTCCGCCCTAATGGCTTCGCTGTTGCGCAGCTGCACATAGCCGCACACGGCACCCACCACAAAGTACGCAATAAACGGCAGCCAGTTGGACGGCTCGTAGAACAGGCCCTGGAAGGTATAGCCGTACTGAGTAAAGTAGCTCGCGGCCAAACCCACCGACGCCAGCAGCGCCGCAACCAGGCCAAAGTCCAAGCCATACAGCGTGCCGATCAACACCACGTAGAGCAGGCGATAATCGAGCACGTTGAGCTGGGCCGATTGTGAGAACAGATGCTCCAGCACCTCGAACAGAACCCAGGCAACGCCCGTCTCCAGGCATTTGATGGGCAGCGAGCGCATCTGGATGCGGTCGATGGCGGCACGCAGCGGGTTGATCTTTTTGATGCGTCCAGCGCCCCAGCGAGCTTGAATGGTCGAGAGATCGCGCAGCAAGTCATAGCGCTGAAACCAGCCATAGCGCACGCGAGCGACATCGCTGGCGGGCAGGACGTAGCCGGCAGAATCGCCATAGGCAACGGTAAGGCCGGGGAACAGCGCCTTGAGGGCGTCGCCCACCTCACCCGCCGTGTGATGGAAGGTATCGGCTACGTCGAGCGTCTCAAAGTTGCCAACCCAGCTGTCGAAGATACGGCGTACCAGCACCGCAAGCTCCTCGGCACACAGCAGGGGAAACGCCGCATCCTGCGTGCCCTGCAGAGCGACCGATCCGGTTGAGCACGCGTCGAACAGCGGCACCAAAAACGGGTCCTCCAGTGCGGCAGACGCGGTATACAGGAACGGCACGCGCAGGATCTTGGTCTGAACGCCCTCGCGAGCAGCGTAGTAGCGGCACAGGTCGTTGGCTGCGTGCGCGATAATGCCCTTGCCCGTTCGCCCCGCGGCATCGGCGGCGCCCTCGGCACCCGCGGGCCCCGCTACATACAGCAGTTGGACCCGGCGACCCGCGCACGCACGAAAGACCGTGCGCAGCAGCTCGATATCGCCCACGGTATCGGTATGCGGGGTAAGGTAATTAGACAGGTAGACCACGCGTTCGAACTCGTAGGCCTGATCCAGGTGTTGCAGAAGCTCTTTCCACGAGGCATGGGGCGATGACTCATCGCGGCGTGCTTCCGCGGCAGCGACGACCTGCACATGGTCCCCGGGGAACGCCTTGGCACAAAAGTCATCGTCAACATATGCGGTGTTGCCAACAACCAGCACCTCCATGGCGCACCCCTCCCCTAAAATCCACTCTGTTCATAGTCAAACATGCGTATTTTACGCTGTCAACGCGAGCTGGAAAGCCTTTAAGGCTGTTTTAAAACTTTTTTAGAATCCCAGAGGTCGAAAGCGAACTCGCAAAACGAAACAGATCCAATCCAATGCAGAATTTACGTGTAACACAATCGGTTACATGATATGATGAACACGAACAATATGATGTAACGCGATTGGTTACAGGAATGAAAATACGCTACGCCAACAAAAGGCTCGAGGAAATATGTACCGACGAAAAGAAGTGCAAGAAATTTAGGTCCGACATCGTAAGGGGTGTAAAGCTCCGACACAACGCATTAGAGACAGCCAGCTCGATGGAGGATCTAAAGAATCTAGACCCATGCGGAAGATGGCATCAGCTTTGCGGTGATAGAGAGGGTCAATGGGCGGGAAAACTAAACAAGAATTATCGAATGATTGTCGAGCCGATTAACGGATGTATGAAAGTAACTAAGGTCGAAAAAACAACGGACGAAGAATCCTCAGTAAAAGTTCTATCAATTGAAGACTATCACTAGGCACATAAAGGAAGCAGAACAATGGGAACCAACTATGCGGTTGCACCTGGCATGTATTTACAAGAATGGCTAGATGACGAGCAGATGACGCAGCAGGCCCTTGCCGACCGACTTGGCATCTCCCGCAAAACGGTTAACGGGATACTAAAGGGTGCGCAGCCCATCTCGCAGGACACCGCCATTAAGCTTGAAAGAGTCACCTCTATTCCCCGAGATAGCTGGATTCGCTTCGAGGCAAAGTACCGTGAAGATCTTGCTAGGCTCGAAGATGAACTAAAAATGGCAAGCTCCGCCGACATCATCACCCCGCCGTTAGGAAAGTTTCTTCGCGACAAAGGGCTTACTACCGCCACCAAAAGAAACCCCGGCAAACTCGTATCAGATTTTTTGAATGTTGTTGGTTACGGCAGCATGGATGCCTATGCGAAAGGCGTCGATTGCGTCTTCTCCTCCATTGCGACGTTAAAAGAGGCAGGTAAACCCGTTGACCCCGCAAGCATGATGGCTTGGATTTCGCTAGGTGAAAGCGCCGAAACGCCAACAACCAATGGGGCCAAAGCATACAACGAGACATTGCTCAGAGCCTCTTTGAGTTCATTAAGACAACGCGCGGCAACGATAGACGCTATGACCTTAACGGACATAGCGCTCCAACTTGAACAATGCGGCGTCACGCTCCAGTTCATTTCAGCTCCTGAACAATTTCCTCTACATGGAATAACGCGTTGGACCAAAGACGGAAGACCCGTAATCCAGATGACGGGCAGACGCAAAAAAGACGGTTTTATCATTTGGGCTCTGTTCCACGAAATCGGGCACATTCTAAATGACGGGAACGTTGGAATCACTCTTAGCTACATCAACGAAGGGCAAAGTTCAAAGAGCGAATCCGAGAAGCGCGCCAACGCCTTTGCAAGAGAGGTTCTTATGGGACCAGAGGGTCTCTCGCCCTATCATGACTGCAAGACCTCGACGACAATCCAACGCATTGCTCAAGGCAGAGGAGTCTGTCCGGGAGTCGTGGTGAACCTGATGCACCGAAAGAGGATGCTCGACTACAGTTGGTGCAACGATCTTCTTAAAGATATGACAATCCCATTTAAGATCTAAAACAACCGGTTGATTGCAGTCAAAATTCGCCGAAACCTACCGTGAATGCCACTCAAACCGAAAGTATGCGGCAAAATCGAGACAAGTCGACCACGCCGAGTAGCGCCAACACTTCTACCTGCGGTTTCTTTTCATGAAAAGGGCAGTGTACTCGAGGATTCCGGAATTTGCCGCATACATCCGGAAAACGCGACAAAATCAAGCACCCTAAGGCCGAAAGCGCAATAAGGAGCCACCTCAATAAATAACCCTTAAACGCGGAAACCGCCTTTCGGCGGTTTCCGCGGACCAAGCCGGACGTACCGTCGCAAGGCCTCATCACGAATCCCACTTTAAGGAAATGCACAATCCCGGTCAATCCTCTACCAAGAACCCATTACGGACTATGTCAAGCAAACGAGCATCGGTAAAGTTACATGCAAACTTATAACCACTCGTGCTATTGCCTTTTCCCAATTGAGATATAAGTTTTCACAGGCGGAATCTTACATCCAAATTAACAAAAAAGAAGGTCGACGCATCAATCCTCTTCAAGTGTCGCCAGAAGGCTTTTAGCGGAGATAGCCAAGTCGAGGCTCTATAAAAATAGGGGATGCCCTCCCTAGGGAAGGAACCCCCTTGCAAAACGGTGGCCGATAAATAGCTTCCGTTTTTTGTTGTGAAGAAAGCATAGCTCTTTTTTGGCACCTAAGGCGTTGCGACAAAGCTCGTCACAGATTCATCGTTAATCAGTGTCCACCGGAAACCACGCACTAATCACCTTCGTGATAAATTCAAATCCAGTAGAGACCTGAAGATTGCCCTGATAATAATCGACGTGCTTATTCATTCTTTGAACAAACACAGATAGGCTCTTTGCGCGATGTTCCAAAACGCCTTGCGAAGCAAGTTTCCTGTGCGCGTATAGCGTTGTGACGATCTGCTGTATACGGTCATTGCTCATCTTTGACTTACGCTGGTCGAGACCGATGCCGGCTATGGTCGACAACTCCCGCGTTACAACGTAGCTTGGCTTAAATTGCGGTCTATCAGCACGCAGGTTATTCAAAATGCAGCTATTATGAGCGCATGCATTTCTTAATGACTTGACTGCTTAAAGAATATAGAACTCCTTAAGCATCTCGCGGTCGTCAAACCTATTGGCGCAAAACTTGTAAAAATAGAGAAAAGAGCCGAAGGAGACGACTTCGATAAATGCCCACGCGGGGAAGTCGTTATCAGCATACCTGGCAATCAACCCACCGGTGTAGGGACTGTTCTTGCATCTAAGAATCTCATCCTTGAGCGAATTACACGGCGTCCCATCGGGTTTCACGCCATCGTAGGAGGAAATGAAATCCGAAACGACCGCATAGCCGTCCTCCCCCTCCGTCTCGATACACTTCAAGAGTTTAACCTTTGCAAAATGCTCCACATCAAGCGTAAGCGGCAACATTTCATAACGAAGAAGCATGTCTACAATCGACAAGTCGACCAGCATCTTGAAATCTAGATTTGCGTACTCTCCCTTGCGGGCTCCTTCTTCAACTTTAGGAAACCCAAGTAGATAAGCGCGCAGGCGAAAATAGTTGCTGTTCTTCTCCAGGTAAGCTCTGGCATCGTCTTCGCTCATCAGAGAGAAATGGACACCCCTCGATTTGAGATGATCAATCTGCTCTGACGCCGTAAGCCACGGCTTTCTATTAGCGTCGGTCATCAGATCTCCAATCTCATACATAGGATCGGACCTTAATAGTAACGCGCTAAATCGATGAAGCAAAAGGAGGCAGACGTGGGCACTCACAACATAATTACAGCAAAACGAAAATGTGACCCAACCCCTCGCTTTGCCGTCGAGTCAATATGATAATTAACAACGTACAACGATGAGGAGCCCGAGCGGAACTCAACCCGCCCAATCAAATCATGCGAAAGAAGGCATCCACCATGAAGCGAGCAGACGAAGAGCCCACGCCTGAGGCCATTGATGCTGCGATATCTCAAGATCCATTGCGCCGGCATGGCGAGGTCGAAAGATTCCTGCAGATGCTTCTTGCTGTAGAACCTCCCTATACGATCCTCGTCAATGCTCCCTGGGGCTCAGGTAAAACGTTTTTTATAAAACAGGTCGAAAGAGTCCTGCGAATGGCAAATCCGGCGCTCGAGCAGGGCGCCGCAAGACTGGATTCGATATTTGGTGCCACAGCAAAAGATCTTCTAGCCAACCCATTTCTGCCCATTTATTTCAACGCCTGGGAAGATGATCATTTCGATAATCCAATCCTGCCCATATTGGCAACAATCGCCATGTCGGTAGACGAATCAACCGTCCATGGAGAGGTAGACCCCTGGAGAAGCATCGGCGATATCATTGAGACAACGGCCTCGGTATTCGGACTAAACCTCAGCGTCAGCAATTTCGTTAAAGACTTTAACGGCGTCGATTTTCTCGCAAGCTACAAAGAAGAGAAGCAGCTCCGGAGCCGAATAGACGAGCTCTTAAGAAACTATCTGCCCGGGATAGCCAATCGAGCCGTGATCTTCATCGATGAGCTCGATCGCTGCCGACCGGAATTCGCCGTAAAGGTACTCGAGCAAGCAAAAACTTTGTTTCAGCAAGATAACGTTGTCGTAGTTTATTCGACCGATATTTCACAGCTAGCGAATTCGCTCGAAGGAATATACGGATCCAACTTTGATGGAGTTAAATACCTAGAGCGCTTTTACGATAAGCGTATAGAGCTAAACCCGGTAAAACCCGCCGACTATCTTTCGCTCAAGGGCGTTAATACGAAAATGGGATACGTTTTTGTAAACATAACGATAGAACTACTTAACTACAAAAAGGCTTCGCTCCGAGCCTGTAACAGACTGGCGGTATCAATCTCGGAACTCCTGGGCTACATTCTCAATTATCAAACTTTCTACGGAGTCAACGAGATATCGATTTTCCCAAAACAATGCCTCCTGCCAGTTCTCAATGTTCTGGCCTACTATGAGCCACTGTCTTGGTACGAGGTAAGAGCAGGCAGAGGCTATGACGCCGTATACGAGCTTGCTTGCCACAGCGAACTCTTTATTAAATGTCTCGATAGCGCAATCGAAGAAGCACGGGGGTCTAAAAAGGGTGAATTCCCCTATAACCAAGGTATTGAGAATAGGCACAAACGTTTTATAGAAGACCTTTGTGCCTTGATATATACCGACGACAGACTGGATCCAAGAATCGCTGAGTTAAATAACGACGTGCAATATTTCTCGCCAATAGACCAAGCGCTCTTCCACCGTTTGACCCCACCATCGGATTAAAGCAAAACTCGTCGGGCGGAGGCCACTAAGACCGCGACGACCTCAGCCCGACGAGTACACGGAAAATAACAGCTCAATCGTTAACATATCACCCATCTGCTTAAGTTTGCACCCAAGGAGACTGGCATGGTGTGGCATAGCTGCTTCCGGAAACTTTTGAATCGAAAAGCCAATCCCGGGCATCCCCCTGCATGTATCGCCCGGTCCTCTACGGTACCTCTCCCCAACATTCCCCAGAAAGTTCGCTGATGTTGACTGGGGTTCCCGTAAAATAATCCCCAACAAAATATGTGCGGAGTGCTGGCCTGGAGCTGCCTTCGGACCCTATTGGCTGCTCACCGAGAGGCTCCGCTATGAAACGACCCCTTTACTACCTGCTCTGCGCGATCGCGTGCACGTCCATGGTCGGCGCGACGTTGCCCATGACGGCCATCGCAGAAGCCATGCAGCCTCGGGCAACAGCCGAACAGCAGGCGCAAGCCGACGCCACGAGCGGCAACACAGACAAGGCTGAAGACGGCACCAATACAAATGCGACAGCAGATACCGCAGAGGACAGCACCGCAACATCTACCGGCACCAGCCAGACCGACCCCGCGGACGCCAGCACCACAGACACCGCCACGCCCGGCACCACCACCACGCCCGGCACCGCCGCCCCATCCCTCCGCGCCCAAACCAACGGCACGCCCGAGGCAATCTCCACCACGTCACAAACCGGCTACGCCCACTCAGCAACGGCAACCCAAAACGGCGTCACCTTTACCGTCTCGTGGAACGACGCCCCCGCGGGCACCGCGACGACCTTCCACGTAACCCAGGCCAACGGCTCGTCCCAGGCCAAGGCGCGCATGGACGTGCCCACCTATTGGGACGGCGGCAGCCATGAGAGCGTCTGCGACCCGTCGCGCGCGGCATGGGGCAGCTACTACAGCCTGGGCACAGCGGGCCACGACTTTACCTTCGACTTCACGGCATCGGGCACGTACCGCATCTACTTCTACTTTATGGACAACGACAGAAACGATACCCAAAACGACAAGGGGATCTACTACCTGCGCGCCACGGCGGAGGTGACCGTAAACGACGCCGCCCGCCCAAGCGTCACGCAGATCGTCAACAACGCAGTGGCCCAGTGCAGGCAAGAGACAAACGGCTCGGAATACGACATGGCGCTGTGGCTCCACGACTGGACGCTAAACCAGCTGGAGTACGACCACAGCCTCAACTGGTGCTCGGCCGAAAGCGGCCTCACGCGCCACCAGGGCACCTGCGAGAGCTACCAGCGCATCTACTCCAAGCTCCTTGACGCCGCGGGCATCGCCAACGGCCGCATCACCGGCAACGGCCACACCTGGAACGCCGTAAAGATCGACGGCAAATGGTGCCAGATGGACCTAACCTGGGACGACACCAGCGACAACTGGTATGGAGACCTGGACCAGCGTCATCTGTACTTTGGCCTTACCGACGAGTTCATGGCGATCGCCCACTCCGACCACACAGCAAATTACCAGAAGAACGACTACGCCTACCGCTCGACCGACCTGTCCAACAATTACTTTGTGCGAAATGGCAAGGCCGATGAATGGGCAGAGAAGTATGCCGACCGAATTCAGCGGCACTTGGATGCCAAGGAAGAGAGCTTTTCCATCGATGCTGACAACCAGTCGTTCCCGCCGAGCATCTCGGGGATTCAGAACGGGATGGGTGCCGAGGCTCATACTTGTCCCGACACCCATGTGCAATTTCTTCGGTACTGTTTCACAATATTCTGCAGTGCTCAAACGAACAAAACCCAATCAGGCACCGCTTAAGCAGATTGCTTACGCTTTCCAACTACCTTCATGCCCTTGCGTGCAATGTCTAAGAGGCCATTCCTGAGAACGAATAGAAGGACAAAGAAAAGCAGGGACTCTGCAATTAGAATCCCATGAGAGAACGGTGCGAAAGACAGAGCCACTTGGGCGCCAATCAGAACAAAGCTGGCAGCAATCTCTCCCCTGTGAAAATCAAGTTTAATAAACTTACGTGTATCACGCGCACGCACCGCGGCGATAACGACATAGCTAATAGCAGTAGCGCCAGCAGCGCCCATAATTCCAAACGCCGGAACAAGAAGCAGAGTGAGCGCTATGTTAACGATTGCTCCGATAGCAGTTGTAGAGAAGGCCTTCTTGCTTTCTTTAGTAACGACATACGTTGTTCCAAAGAAAGCGGCAACGCAGGAAAAGAGATTGGCAAGCGATAGCATAGCAACTGGCTGCCACGAGCCTTCATACGACGAGCTCATGAGGAACGTGTAGACGGGGTAAGCAGACGCAGCGATAAGGGACGATGCCACAGCAAGAACCACAAAGATATAGCGAAAGACCGTCGACTGAAACCTAGCATTATCCGCAGATTCTCGTTCTTCAATTGCCGAAATCTGCCATGCCTGCATGAAGATATTGTAGACGATGTTCACGATTTGGGGGATCTTCTGGGCAACGTTGTAGATACCGTTTGCGCTGGCGCCAATAAAGAACAGTATTACATACCTATCGGAAGCCGACATAATCCACCACATAAGCGAGTTCGGAATTAGAGGTATGCAGTAGGTCAACATGGCATTTAGCGCATGTCTATTTAAGCTGGAGAACGATAGGTAATTCCAAAGTCTACAGGAAACGATGATATGCAAAGAACCGATAAATTGCGCTACGACCATAGAAGCAAGGTATCCGCCAACGCCTAGATGCCATACCGCAAGTGCAAGTACGTTCGAAAAGGCAGTAACAAATGTAATGACCACTCCATTAGCGGCGAATGCCTTTGAATTGCCGATTCCGCGAAGAAGCTGCATGAATACGTAGTTGAAACTGGTCAAGCAAAGCAAGAGCAAGAAATAGACAACGTTATCACCAATGACGCTGAACATGCGAAAAAACGGGAACAGCAACCAGCAAATAACCCAACCAGCAATAACAACAAGCAGCGAATTCGACGCAATGGTATTAACATCGACTTCCTTTGAAACTGTAAAGCGAAGAACAGCTTCGTTCATGCCAACCATAGCAAACGGGACGAGCAAATTGACCGTAGTGGTAACAAGGTCAGCTGTGCCATACTCTGCGGTCGTTAAATAATAAGTATAAAAGGGAACAATGAGAAAGGTAATAACCTTGCTACCCAGGTTCCCAATAAAGAAAACCACAGAGTTCTTGACTAATTTCTTATATTTACTTTCTGCAGCCATCTGTCTATCCAAACCATATAGCAAAAACAACAAATACGGCCTACTTGCCGAGTATCCGTTTGAGTTTTCGCCTCACACGAATCAAAAATGTATCCTCAAAGCTCCACCTCGAAGAAAGCCCCCTTATGCTCGCACCGTCGGCAAGGGCATGCAAAAACTTATTTCTTTGTGGATGAGGGGCTACGGAAGTAGCAAGCGCAGGATTCCCGCCAATCACCTCGTCATAGCTAGAAGGCCCTATTTCAAGCTCAGGCGATACCCTGTCGAACCATTTCTTGCCTTTGTCGGTATTGCACAGAACGGCAGAGACCCCCATAGAGGAATCGACTTCGGGATGAATAGAGGGAAATCCCCAAAAATCACCGAGAGTTAAATCTGAACCGCAAGAGCGCTTTGCCGGGCAATCAAAACATGAAGAACGTAACGATGCGTTGTCCAAAAATGCTCTCATATACCAATCGTCACCAAAGCGACCACCTAAGACGCGTTGATCGTCTTTCTTCGTCCTTGCGTAGTAAAGGACGGAGTAAGACGACCATCCGGTCGTCTTACTCCGGAAATTGACATCATCAATTGCAGAGTTTTGGGCAGAAGACTGGAATTCAATCCATTTTCTCCAGAGCAGAGGCGATGGGGCGCCGTGGCAGATAACGTCAGCAGAAATAAAGAAAGCGGAATCTGCTAGCTTGCCCAGATAGTTCCTCATGCCGGAAACCTGGCAAGCAGTGCCCGTAAAGAAAACCAAGCGTTCCGCCAGAAGATAGTCCTTGACCTCTCGATAAAGAGAAGCAGGAATCTCGCTTTGGACATATTTTGATCGTTGGAGTCTTTTGAGGCCCTCTAAATCAGTAACACACTCATGTCGAACCGTATGGCAGTGCTCCTGGAAAGAAGCCCCGACGACAACGCCATCGGACTTAATAGCAGCATCGGCAAGCACACCAAAGAGCCCTCCAGACGATGATTGCTGGAGAACATCACTTGAAAGAGACTTGGCCCAAGACACTTCAACAGGTTCGACAACGGGATTGCGACTTAATACGGGGCAAGTCGAGTCACAAGCACCGCACCCGATACATAGGTCGGAATTGAAGCTGGGCCTTAAGAAGCCCACCTCGTCCGGCGTCATCGAAAGACATCCCTTCGGGCATTTGGCAGAACAGGCGCCGCATCCACAGCAGGAATCACCCAGAGAGATGATTTCTGGTGCCCTATCAGCCCTTCCCGACTGTTCTTGCTGAGTCATTCTCATTTCCTCTTCTTTACGGCACGCAATGTTGAATTAAATGCCCTCGAAACAATTCGTGGAGCGTTAAGATACATCGCTCTACGCACCCTATCGACACCACTTAGCTGAGAACTGTCACACTCGGTAAACCTAATAGCGTTAAATAGTCGATCTTCCTCGTTCGAGCTCATTTGGCCCGAATCGACACCCATTCCAAGAATCCTCAAAGCCTCATGAACCTTGAAATGACGAAGATGACTAACGATCTCAGGACTGTTCCCTGGATAACCAATCATCTGATCAATAGCATCGAGAGAGCTTAGCAAACTATGATTGAAGCCGCTGGTGGTAGCGCTTCCAGGGCGATCCAAAATATTCCACAACGCAAGGGGCTCATAGTGAAGGCCGCGACATTCCTTAAGATAGTTAAATACAAAAAGACCATCCTCGGTATGGGCAATCCGCTCATCAAACCTTATGCCGCACCGTTCAATTAACTCACGAGAAAAAAGTTTATAGCAGGAACTGCCGATATGTATCGAATTGTAAACTCCAAAGCGGAGAATAGCGGCATCGGAGGATAGGTCTTCAATGGACATGTCGGCAATCTGATTGCCGCAAACCTCCAAACCGTTAACCACAGAAACAAAATTTGCATCTGCAGCAATTAGAGCGCCCGGTTTAAGGCTTTGCATCCGCATCATCTGCTCACATGCTTCAGGTTCAAGCCAGTCATCAGAGTCGAGAAAGATAACATAGTCACCAGTTGCAAGATTCAACGCATGGTTGCGCGCGCGAGAGACACCGGAGTTTTCTTGGCGTGAAAGCACCACTCTTGAATCAGCAGAATACGTCTGGAGAACACTCCATGTGCCATCAGACGACCCGTCGTCGACAACGACAACCTCAATGTCCTCATACGTCTGGGAAAGAGCGGAAGAGACACCGCGCCCGATATAATTCTCAACATTAAATGCGGGAATAATTATCGATACTTTGCCTTTCATAGGCGGCAACTACCCCAATTCTTTGTAACCGAATTTATATTTAAGCCGCTCGTGAGGAGCCAAATTGTTCATGAAACGAAGCCACTGAAGTATTTCCGCCGTTGCGTCACCAAACCCTGGAATGCCATTCGCCATCTGGGAAAGCCAAATAGAGCCTCCCCTAATATTGGCTTCAATAACAATCGGCGCGCCATCTTCCCCGATGGTAAAGTCCCAACTGATAAGGCCCATTTGAGGCATCAACGAATGCATGCGCTTCGCCGCATCAATAGCACCGGGAACACCAGCAATCTTATATCCCTGAAAAACAACCCCAGTGTCAGGATGTTTCTCGAACCGATCATTAAACTCAGTAAGGGCCGATGGTGCAAGCAAACCTTCATTTGAAATGCCAATGAACATGCCGCCAGCATGCGCATTATCCACCGCACTCTTTCCGCGACCAATCCTCATCAGCAGAGGTAAAGAACGGAGTTCGCCTTGCCAGCGGTATGTCATAATCCTCAGCGTATTAACGCTCTCAGGATGTAATTTAACCACTGAAGAATGGCATGAGATTACTTCTTGAACTGTAAAATCACTGCCGAGCAATTCGAATAATTCTTCAGCAGTAACACCCGTCGCAGCATCGACACCGGAAGCAAAGCAATAAGACCCGCAGCCTTCGCCCGAACAAGTCCCTACGGTCGGTTTTGCAAAGCAAGCACCACAGTTGCCAATTAAATTAAGTGCTGTCTCTTTGGAAATCTCTTTGAAGTCGGAATTGCGAAGAACCCCAGACGTGCTTGTAACGATTGGACGTGGAGTTCTAACCCCAGCTCTTTCGGCAAACAATGGAAGAAGATTCTTATCCTCAAATACGGTGGCATACGCCACCGGCATATTCATATATCGTTCAAACTCAGGGATAAACAGGAGTTCTGGAAAAAACCTAACATCGAACTTGCCAGATATCGCAAGATTATGCCGATGCCATGTGTAAGGGATTTTTCTACCATAGTTCTCAACATAAAACTTGTCGATGGCACGCATTTGCTCGGAAGAGAGCTCGACATCGCTGAGAATAGATTTTCTTTTGGGATCTTTAAACTTTGCAATTTCTGCCTGTCGAGCGCGATGAATCTTAACGTTCTCCAAGACATCATATAAGCCATCTTTAACATCTGATTTGAGAGACATGTGTTCTCCGATAACTGAAGGGGACGAATTTAACGTGACAAAGCGTCTAATAAGTATGAATTGGAATCGGCTCTGCGCATATCAATCGCATGGCCAACTCCTGAATAGTCGCAGCTAAGCGCACTCGTCGCACTTGAAAGGCCCCACCGCTCCTCGAGACCGCACATCCGCAGCAAGGTGTTAATGCGACTGTTCATGTTTGAGCCGTTCGCATGCTTGCGATCAAAAACGACAAAGGGACGGTTAAACAAAATCGAAAAAACCGACGCATGAAAACTATCGGTTAAGACACAATCGGCCTTATCGATATAAGATAGGAAATCCGAAGGATCACCGCCAAAATAGCGGCACTTAGGATTCATGTAGTCAACAATTTCATACCCGAGTGACTTCAACTCCGCCGTCAATTTAGCCTGAGCATCAGACTGCTCGCCAAGATTAAATTGAAATACGTACTTCTGCTTGCAAGCCACAGGCTTTTCTATCTTACGCCATTGATTTGCAGTCAAAAGCATGGTCGGATCCAGGGTAACCGGCACTTTTCGACCAGTCAGTTCCTCTACAATGCGAGCTCCGGCATCTTCTCGCACACTAATATCCGAATAACATTCAAGAGCTTCCTTAAAGGAAGACGCCCAATTCTCGGGAAGAGATGCCAGACCGAAACTGGCAGAGTAAGCTACTCGCTTATTGGCATCGGCAAATTGAAGAAGATAATCATTGGCGCATCTGCACTCCAACGAATCGCCCCACCAAAGGGGATTCCAGACCTGGTCACTTCCGACAACAAAATAGTCGTACTCATCATTCAATTGAGTCGAAAGACCACTGCCGTTCGTTGAAATAATTCTTGTAGGAATTAGAGATTCCGTAAACTTAGAAAAAGCGGTATCGCGACCATGCTCCTTTTTAGTCCTGAGCCTTATCGCACCGTTCTCTTTTTCAAAATACTTGTGAAAAATGGATTTAAGTGCAGATGATTTTTCAAGAGTAACGAGCGTATCTACATCATGTCCCATTTGGCTCAAAACGGTATGAAGTGCATAATTCTGAAGTCTATTGCCGTAATTAAAATTACCGAATAGTGTAACGATACCAATTCTCATATTAATAATCACCTTATCGTGCTTCTAAACGAATTATTGATCCCCATAGGCAAGCGACAAATCAATGAGCGATCCGAGCCATAAATCGTTTTTCTCATCAATGGGGTCAAGTCCGGCCCCATTAAACAGCGTTAACTCTCCGAAAACCAAGCAATCGCCCAGAACGTACCAATCACAACGCACTTGAGGAATTCCCCTGGTGAGGACACTACTCAACTCAAGCATTTTCTCAAGCTTTTCAGGACGCTCCACCTCAACAGGAGAAACTGGAATGCCAGCCCAATCAATGGAGACTGGATTCCAATCCTGATCGTAATAGTTGCAAGTATGTTCACCAAACCTGCCCCTATGCACCTCAATAAGGCGAGGATTTCCATTGAAGCACGTGACTTTATAGTCAACCAGGCCAGTATCGAGACCTTCATCCTCAAGATATTCTTCCGCCATGACCATTGGGGTAACATCCTTATAGGGCCACTCCCTTGTCCACCAAAAATAATTACTATTGAGGTGTCTACGAAGAACTCTCTTGGCCACAGCAAAATCAAACGTGGATTTGTCGCGGCAGATAGCAACTCCCCCGCTGTCATGATTCGTCTTAAGTACGAATTGATCGGGAAGATTCTCGAGACCTATGTTCTCAACACAGTTCCAAGAGCCATAAGTCTTAGAAACGTATTGGGCGCCGATTTTGTCAGCAACCCACTGCTTAACGGCCAGCTTATCAACAAGGACATTGTAGAGAGGGTTACGATCATGAAGCTTTAGCCAGTTCAGCTTCTCGTTAAAACCTTTTGGATTATCAAGATTGATATTCTTTCCAATCAGCGCCCTATACATTAATTTTAAGTGAATCTCATCAGGCAAGCAGCGAGTCCATCCCCATTTTGAGATTAATGAGTAAGCTCTCATAGGATGCTTCAGATACTGAACTGCTTTACTAATTTTTCCCATTAATTATCTCCGTTGCTCTTACGCAGCCTTTTGGCGGGAAATTGAATTCCACCGGAGGCTGCAAGTTATCGCGATAGCAAAGAAATACGTAATCAGGTTTGGAATCGTTGTGAATAGAGCTCCGCTCGTGAACGCATAGCTTAAAAAGAAAACCTGAATGCAAAGTGAAAGGCGTAGAAAAGCTTTTTGTTGCCCCTCCACAACCCTCGAAATAGTCGTGAAGGTCAATACAAAACTTGTTAGACAGCCAGCAAGAACCAAGGCAGTTCCAAAAAAACCGGTTTCATATAAAAGGTTAAGGAGCTCATTGTGCGCCATATATGTAATAGTAAAACCGTCAGGCCAACGATAGCAGTAGCTAGTCCAGCCATGACCAAATAAGGGCGCCTGGGAAAGGCCATTAAGGGCGTAATTCCAAAGAAAGGTCCTATTGTTAACGTTATCCTCGAAGCTGGTACCGCTGGAAAAGGTTGAATTCAATCTTTCAATTGTCGCCTCAACGCCAGGAACAAGAGGCGCAAGGATGGCCACGGCAAGCAGCATCAATACTGTGACTCCAATAGCCTTTAGATATTTATGGCTATTGCCAGAAAGCAAGTAAACAAAACCAATAGCAAAAATCCCGCACAACAAATGAGCCCTTTTTGTAGTCAAAACAAGAGCAATAAAGAAAATTAACGCAAGAATGCCGTAGAACCGTTTAGCTGAACTTGATTCGCTGCCATAAAAGGACATAGAGGAAGCGAGTATTAAGCCTATCGTGCAGAAAGTTCCATTATGACTATAGTGTGACGCTAAGCCCGATCGATAGTCCATTGCCATTGGCACATTTGAATAAAACGTCGGTTTTATAAAACCAGTATAGAGCTGAGGCGCTACATAGCAGGCAATAGTTGCCAATGCAAAAATGAGTAACACCCCAATAAAAACTTTAACGGCAGGCAGAATCCAATTAGGGTTTTCAACTGCAAAATAACTAATAACAACTACGGAGACAAGGGCAATAGTTGCAGAAAGGTCATAACCACCGCCCAGTACAAATCCGATAGCAGCCATGACAGCAACCGCGCCCCATGGCAATAGCGGCACGATTGCCCTCAGATCAAAGGACATAACCCTGCCACTTCGAACAGCAAGGGCAATCATCAGCATGATGCTCAAAGCAAAAATAACAAAACTAATTCTATAAGTTATCAGAGAAGAGCAATAAGCAAATAAGCAGACGAAATGAGTTATAACGCCAAACGCAAATTCACCTTTGCCCCGCGTCTTCGGGCAATGCAAGCTTAGATACCTCCTCTTGCGAGTAGAAAAATAAGATGACTTGTCTTCCAAGCAAAATAATTAAGAAGAGACTTGCTATCTTCACGAAAATAGTAAGATCAGATGCCGACAACGCTATAGCCCTACAGCGCCTCATGCGTCTCGTAAACGTGCGCGTCAGCCTTGGACGCCTCGGACAGACCGTCGTTGATCTTGGCGCATAGGTCGCAGGTGGAACAGGCGTCGAGCTGCTCCTTGGTCACGCGACCCTCCTCGTAGTCACGGACGACCTTGAGCTCGTGCATGTCGTAGGGTCTCTTGGTGAACAGGGCCTTCACCTTGTGCTTGAGCACCCACCAGCCGGGCTTCCAGATGTACTTGTGCATGGCCGGGCTCACCGAGCCGATCATCCAGCAGTTGCGGTCGCAGTGGCGGACCTTCGCGCGGACCCTCTCGGCCTGGTCGGAGTTCCAGAGCTCGTCCCAGGACTCCTCGTTGAGGTTGCCCATGACCTCCTTGTCCTTGGTGCCGTTGCAGGGCATGACGTCGCCGTAGGGGTCGATGAAGAAGGTGTCGAACGCCATGTCGCAGGGCAGCAGGCGCGGCTGGCCGTAGATGTAGTTGATGAGGCCGTGGTTGAAGTAGGCGCGGAACCACTTCTTGGGGCTGTTGGACCTGAGCAGCTCGTTGACCAGGTCCTCGAAGTTCTTGGCCACCATGGGTCGGTCGTGGATGATGTTCTTGGCCTCGACGAAGTAGAAGCTGTTGTGAAGCGACGCCGTAGCGAACTCCATGCCCAGCTCGTCGGAGATCTTGTAGAGGGGCACCAGGTCGGGCGCGTTGAGGTCCTGCACCGTCATGCCGAAGCCCACGTCGGGGTGCTTGAGCTCGACGAGCTTCTTGAGCGTGGCGTAGCCGCGGTTGTATCCGTTATCCAGGCCGCGGATCTTGTCGTTGGTCTGCTGCAGGCCCTCGATGGAGATGCGGATGCCGACGTTGGGGAACTCCTCGCACAGGTCGATGATGCGGTCGGTGAAGAAGCCGTTGGTGGAGATCACGATGCGGTCGGACTTCTTGTAGAGCTCGCGCACGATGTCCTTGAGGTCCTGGCGGATGAAGGGCTCGCCGCCGGTGATGTTGGTGAAGTACATCTTGGGGAGCTTCTTGATGGTCTCGATGGAGAGCTCCTCCTCCGGGCGGCTGGGAGCCTTGTAGCGGTTGCACATGGTGCAGCGCGCGTTGCAGCGGTAGGTGACGATGACGGTACCGTTGAGTTTCTTTTCGGCCATGTGGATTAGTCCTCTTTCTTAGCGTAGGCAGGGTTCAGGATCGCTTCGAGCTTTTCGAGATGGTTCTGCGGTGTATATTTCGTAAGCACGACATTACGGCCATTCATGCCCTGGCGTTTGGCCTCATCCGGATTCTCCAGGTAAATTGCGATGGTTTTCGAAAGGGCATCAACGTCGCCCAGGGGAAGCACGGATCCCGTCTCCCCGTTCTCCACCAGCTCCGGCATGCAGCCGATATCGAAAACGACAACCGGCTTGCCATGTGCGTAGGCCTCTAGCACGGTGTTGGGCATGTTCTCAAACCAAGTCGATGGGCAGAGAACGCAAGCGGCGCCGTCAATGAGGCGCTCCTTCTCCTCGCCCTTAACGAAGCCTACGAAATCTACGCGGTCCGATATGCCGGCCTCTTCTACAGCCGTTTTAATTGACGCAGCGTACTCGTCGTCGGTACGACCAGTGATCTTGAGCCTAACACCGCTGTTGCACATGGCGGCATCTACGGTTAGATCAACGCCCTTTTCGGGACTGATCCTACCAAGATAGAGTGCGTACTTTCCCGCGGCAGGACAGACCTCAGGCCGAGAAGGAGCCGTAGTAAACGTCGGAACAACATTAATCTTCTCCCCTGGTACACCGGACTTCTTGAGAAGGGTCACCGTGAACGCGGAGGGGCAGACGAATGCATCCACATAATCAAACAGGCGCTTGCAGCGGTGGAACTTCATCGACGCGATGCGTACTGCAGTTGTGGCCCTCGAGCCATGGCAGCAGGACATATCGGCAGCCTTGGAGTAATCACCGTTGATACAAGCAGTACAAACCTCCCCGTTGCAAAGGAAATCGGAACGGGGGCACATGATATTGAAATCCGAAAGCCTGTGGACAACCCTTACGCCTTCATCGTGACACGCTTTGAAGATGCTGGGAGAAAGCGCGTTAATCTGCTGCAGAACGTAAACGACGTCCGGCCTCTCGTCCTGAATGAGACGGCGGAGATTCTTATATGCCTCGCGGTTATAGAAAGCGCAGGAGAGCAAACGAGCGACGTTCTTCGGAGTCTTTTTAACGTTGTTAAAGTAGGCGTCACCCGACTCGCTCTTCCCATGGGGAAAATAACGAGAATATGGCGTATCCTCATTGAGCGGGCTGCGGACCGAAAACGGAATAACAGTATGCCCGGCGTCTTCGAGAAGGCGCTTAACGTTGAACATATAAATCTCGGGACCGCCCGAGACATAGTAGCGATAATTCGCCAAGATTATCTTCATCGGGCCTCTCCTTGATAAAGCTCGAGGGTCCGTTCGACGACGGAATCCCAGTCATAGTTATTTCTCACGCGCTCGCGAGCACTCTCGCCGAGCTTGTTGGCCCTTTTCGGATTATCCAGAAGGCCGCGAAGGACGCAAGTAAGCTCAGAAACGTTGCCTTTGGCAAAAGTTGCGCCGGCGCTTCCAAGAACGTCAGCGCATTCGGGCACATCGCTCGTAACGCAACATGTACCGTAGGACATGGCTTCCATAAGAGAAAGTGGCATACCTTCCACATCGGAAGGGAGCACGTAGACATATGCATTCGAATAGAGCTCGGCGAGAAGGTCACCCGTGACGAATCCGGTAAAAATAACGCGCGGGTCAGAACCAGCCCGCTTTCTAAGCTCAATCTCAAATGCATCGGTGTCAGAACCTCCGCCAGCAATGACCAAGCGCTTATCGGTATCGAGCCGACGGAAAGCATCAACGAGCAAATCACCGCGCTTCTCGGGCACCAGTCGGCCAAGATACAAGATGTAGTCGCCACGAGATAGGCCCCAACGCTCAGCGATTAAACTGGCATCAATACGCTCACGGATTTCCACTCCATTGTGTATGAGAGTGGCCTCACGACCGTATTCCTGCTTGAAGTAGCCCTCCGCAGACGACGACAGGACAATCAGCTCATTCGATTGGGTTGCAGCCGCCTTCTCGCCCATCTTGATACAAGTGCTAGCAAGTCGTCCCCACTTGGCCCTCTGCCAGTCAAGACCGTGGATCGTTGCAACGGTACGAATTCCTGCCCGACGGGCAAGGGGCAGTGGAACACAGGGCCCTTCGGCGTGGTAATGAATCACGTCAGGACGGTCCTTAATCGCCTGTCGAGTCGCAAAATAGGACGAAGAAAGTGCAGCAAGGCCCTTCTTATCAATTGTCTTTACCGGCACAATACGAACACCGTCAGCGATGCGCTCGGAAAGGGATGTCGCCTCGCCGGTCATTACGTCGGAGCCGGAGCGATCGTAACATGTAACCTCATGCCCAAGAGCAGCCATACGACGCGCCAGTTCCGTGACAACGACTTCGACCCCACCTTCGCGAGAGCCAAACCGCTTATGCCCAATCATTGCGATTCGCACGCTAGCAACAGCTCCCGTAATAGCGCTTATACCACTTGGCGAAGGCCCTCAGGCCGTCCTCGAGCGGCGTCGCGGGCTTGTAGCCCAGGTCGCGCTGGAGCGCCGTGGTGTCAGCGTAGGTGACGGGCACGTCGCCAGGCTGCATCGGCACGAGCTGCTTGTGGGCCTCAAAGTCGTAATCGGTGGGAAGCACGCCCTCCTCCACCAGCACGCGCTGCAGCGTGTCGACGAAGTCGAGCAGGTTCTCGGGATGAGAGTTGCCGATGTTGTAGACGCGGTGCGCGGCGAGGGGCAGCCCGTCCTCGCCCATCTTCACCTCGGGGGCGGCGTCCATGACGCGCTTGACGCCCTCGACGATGTCGTCGACGTAGGTGAAGTCGCGGCGGCAGTCGCCCATGTTGAAAATCTTGATGGTCTCCCCGCGGCGCAGCTTCTCCGTGAAGCCGAAGTAGGCCATATCGGGCCTGCCCATGGGGCCGTAAACCGTGAAGAAGCGCAGGCCGGTGGCCGGGATGGAGTAGAGCTTGGAGTAGGCGGCGGCCATGAGCTCGTTGGACTTTTTGGTGGCGGCGTACAATGACACCGGAGAGTCAACGCGGTCCTCCTCGGAGAACGGCACCTTCTTGTTGCCGCCATAAACGGAGCTGGAGCTCGCATAGACCAAGTGCTTCACCGGGTGGTGGCGGCAAGCCTCGAGCACGTTGAAGAAGCCGACGAGGTTGCTCTCCAGGTAGGCGCGCGGGTTCTCGATAGAGTAACGCACGCCCGCCTGGGCGGCGAGGTTCACCACGACGTCGAAGCAGTTCTCAGCGAACAGGCGCTCGATGAGGGCGGCATCGCACAAGTCGCCACGCACGAAAGTAAAGCGGCTCTCAGGGTCGGCCTCGGCCAACATGCGAAGGCGCGCGTCCTTGATACCGGGGTCATAGTAGCTGTTGAGATTGTCGAGTCCGACAATCACGTAATCGGTTTCCTCGAGCAGCTTCTTGACGAGGAACGCTCCGATGAAACCGGCGGCTCCGGTGACGAAGACTTTTTTATTTGCCATTCATACCACCTAGTCTCGTTTGAACAGGTCGCGTGTATAGACCTTGTCCGCCACGTCCGCGAGCTCGTTGCTCCAGCGGTTGGCGACGATCACGTCGCAGCAGGCCTTGAAGGCCTCCAGGTCGTGGGTCACCTCGGAGCCGAAGAACTCCGGCGCGTCCAGCGTGGGCTCGTAGACCACCACGGGCACGCCTTTGGCCTTCACGCGCTTCATGACGCCCTGGATGGAGCTCGCGCGGAAGTTGTCGGAGTTGGACTTCATCGTCAGGCGGTACACGCCCACGACCGGCTTCGGCTTGCCCTCGTACACGCGGTCCCACACCATCTGCAGCACCTCGTCGGCCACGAAGTCCTTTCGGGTGCGGTTGGCCTCCACGATGGCCTCGATCAGGTTCTGCGGTACGTCCTTGTAGTTGGCCAGCAGCTGCTTGGTGTCCTTGGGCAGGCAGTAGCCGCCGTAGCCGAAGCTGGGGTTGTTGTAGTGCGACCCGATGCGCGGCTCCAGGCACACGCCGTCGATGACGTCGCGGGTGTTGAGGCCGCGGACCTCGCAGTAGGTGTCGAGCTCGTTGAAGTAGGCCACGCGCAGCGCCAGGTAGGTGTTGGCGAAGAGCTTGACGGCCTCGGCCTCGGTGGTGCCCAGTACGAGCTCCGGGATGCCCTTGGAGCCGTCGGCGTTCACGCGCTCCAGCTCGGCGGGGTCGGCGCCCTGAGCGAGCAGGCCGGCGAAGCGTTCGGCCGCTGCGACGGCCCCGGCGTCCTCCTTGGGCGCCCCCACCACGATGCGACTGGGGTGCAGGTTGTCGTAGAGAGCCTTGCTCTCGCGCAGGAACTCCGGACTGAAGAAGATCTTGCTGTCGCCTAGCCTCTCGCGCAGGCCCGCGGTGTAGCCGACGGGAATCGTCGACTTGATGACGATCCAGGCGTCCGGGTTAACCGACCGCACGGCGGCGATGGCGGCCTCGACGGAGCTCGTGTCGAAGAAGTTCCTGTCCGAGTCGTAGTTGGTGGGCGTGGCGATGACGGCGTAGTCGGCACCTGTGTAAGCCTCGGCGACATCGACGGTAGCATGAAGGTCGAGCTCGCGCTCCCCCGTCTTGGCCTCCGCCAGGAAGCGCTCGATCTCGTCGTCCTGGATGGGCGACACGAAGTTGTTGATCTTCTGGACCTTCTCGGGAACGATGTCCAGCGCGTGCACCTCATTGTGCTGCGAGAGCAGGACGGCGAGGGACAGGCCGACATAGCCGGTTCCGGCGACGGCAATCTTCATTTTCTTCTCCGATTCGAATCGGGTATTAAAGTTAGGCATTAGTACGCATCGCTTCCGTTGAAGACCTCCAGAACCGTGAGGAGGACGATCTTGAGGTCCATGACGATTCCGCGCTTGGCTATGTACTCGAGATCACGGCGAACCATGCCGTCGAACCCGGTGGAGTTTCGCTCCGTCACCTGCCAGAACCCCGTAATACCTGGCTTCACTGCTAGCCTCTGCAGGTCGTACTCGGTGTACTCAGCGACCTCGTTGGGCAGCGGCGGGCGCGGGCCGACGACGGACATCTGCCCCAGGAACACGTTGAGGAACTGCGGGAACTCGTCGATGGAATGCTTGCGGATGAACTTCCCGATCTTGGTGACGCGGGGATCCTCCCTCATCTTGAACATGGCGCCGGCGATCTCGTTTTGCTCCCTGAGCTCGGCGAGTCGCTCGTCGGCGTCCCTGTACATGGAGCGGAACTTCCACATGCGGAAGGTGGACAGGCTGCCGTCGCGGTGGGTCTGACCCACGCGGATCTGGCTGTAGAAGGGGTTGCCCTCGCTCTCTAGGCGGATGGCGGCGGCCAGCACCAAGCTGGGGATAGCGATGAGGACGAGCGCGACACCGCTAAACACAATGTCGAACGTACGCTTGACGGCCCGGTAGGCTAGACGCGTGCGGTCCCAGTCCATGATGGATTGCATGGCCCTGTAGCGACCGGCGCCCTCACGCCGGCCCATGGCCTGAGCAATGAGCGCCGCCCCCGCGGGCACATTGCTCTCTGTTACTTCTTTAGCAGCCACAGTCAAACTTACGTCCCCGTTCCCCAGGGATCCCCCAATCGGTAAATTCAAAAATGCGAATGAATAGCTGATGCGACGTCTCCCCTACGTTTTGCTGGGAACGTCGAGCGGTAGCAGCTCCCTAAATGCGGAGTCACCTTCGCCCACGTCTACCAGGCACCAGCGTTTATGACGGTCAATCTTTTTAACGCGGGCCTCTTGCCCCACCAAGGGGCCCTGCTCTATGTGCAACACGCCGTCTTCTATGCGAGCTACGCTATTGCGCACCACGCCGTCGTCATCCAGCACGCTGCGGTACCAATCCTGCGCATCGGCCGACATGGGCATGTACGCCCGCTCCCTACTACCGGCGATGCGACAGCCAAAGCTCAACTGGGCCAAAGCCCTATCGAGCGCGGCGGCATCGTGCGTAGCGACGAAGAAATATTCCTTGTACATGGGTTTGGTTTGGAGCGACCAGGCGCCGTCCCGCTTAAACCAGAACTCCTTTTGCATCACAAAAGCGTCCTGCATCAACTCGTGCGGGATAATGCAGCGGACCTTTTCGCAGGTCTCGCGCTCTTTTCCATAGGGGGTGTGGACCAGATACCAGCGGACGCGGCCGTACTGGCTGTTGGTGGTGGCGCCGTTAAATGCGCCCGGCAGCTGATCTTGGCGCCGTACCGTCTGTTCCATGTTCTCGCCCCCTCTTTTGGCTTTGCGATGCACGCAAATGCAGGGGCGTTTAGAACAGGCTTCTCGCTCGCAGCTAGGCGCAGTCGCAAAAGTACAGGTTTTTGTAGAGGGGTATGGAGATGTACCTACTAGCAGTACATTTTGCGTAATCTGGGCAAACGCTGATTGATTTCTCGTATAATGACGTTTATCGAAAGATACAAAAACCTGTACCTTTTTGTGCAACAAAAAAAGCCGCTCAACCAGCGACTTTTCTTATTTGGGCATGAAAAAAGGCGACCGCCCTCTGTGGACGGTCGCCTTTGTAAATTGTTATACAGCTTGCCTTAGGCGCGGGTCTTGATCTCCTCGAGCACCTTGGCAACAAACTCGTCGACGCTCATCTGAACGGTCTCGTTGGAGCGATCGCGGACGGAAATGTTGCCGGCCTCGACCTCCTTCTCACCCAGGATGAGCATGTAGGGCACGCGGTCGATGCTGCGGGCCTCGCGGATCTTGTAGCCGATCTTCTCGTCGCGGTCGTCGCAGACCACGCGAATGCCGGCCTCCTCCAGCTTGGCGCACACCTCGTGGGCGTAGTCGCGGCTCTTCTCGGAGACGGGAAGCGCCTTGACCTGCACGGGAGCCAGCCAGGTGGGGAACTTGCCCGCAAAGTGCTCAATCAGAATACCGATGAAGCGCTCGATGGAGCCAAAGCACACGCGGTGCAGCATGATGGGGCGCTTCTTGGTGCCGTCGGCATCCACGTACTCCAGATCAAAGTTGAGCGGCATCTGGAAGTCGAGCTGCACGGTACCGCACTGCCAGGTACGGCCGAGCGAGTCCTCCAGGTGGAAGTCGATCTTGGGGCCGTAGAAGGCACCGTCGCCCTCGTTGACCTCGTAGTCCATGTGCAGCTGCTCGAGAGCGGTGCGCAAGCCCTCCTCGGCGCGCGCCCAGTCCTCGTCGGAACCCATAGAGTCCTCGGGGCGGGTGGAAAGCTCAACGTGATACTTAAAGCCAAACTTCTGATACACGGAGTCGATGAGGTTGACCACGCCCACGATCTCGTCGGTCAGCTGGTCGGGACGCACAAACAGGTGGGCGTCGTCCTGGTTAAAGCAGCGTACGCGGAACAGACCGTGCAGGGCGCCGCGCAGCTCGTGACGGTGCACCAGGCCAATCTCGCCGGCGCGGATGGGCAGCTCACGATAGGAGTGCGGCTTGGAGGCGTACACCAGCACGCCGCCCGGGCAGTTCATGGGCTTAATGCAGTACTCTTCGTCGTCGATGACGGTGGAGTACATGTTGTCCTTGTAGTGGTCCCAGTGGCCCGAGGTCTTCCACAGCTGCTTGTTCATGATGAGCGGCGTGGATATCTCCACGTAGCCGGCCTTGTGGTGGATCTCGCGCCAGTAGTCCAGCAGCGTGTTCTTAAGAATCATGCCGTTGGGCAGGAAGAACGGGAAGCCGGGGGCCTCGTCGCGCATCATAAAGAGGTCCATCTCGCGGCCAATCTTGCGGTGGTCGCGCTTCTTGGCCTCCTCCAGCATGTGCATGTGCTCGTCGAGCTCTTCCTTGGTGGCAAAGGCGACGCCGTTGATGCGGGTGAGCATCTTGTTGTCCTTGTCGCCCTTCCAGTAGGCGCCCGAGACGCCGGTGAGCTTAAAGGCCTTGAGGGCCTTGGTGTAGCAGATGTGGGGGCCAACGCACATGTCGATGTAGTCGCCCTGCTGGTAGAAGGTGATGCGGGCGTCGTCGTCCAGGTCGCCGATGTGCTCGACCTTGTACTTCTCGCCGCGCTCCTCCATAAGGGCGATAGCCTCGGCGCGGGGCTTCTCAAAGACGGTGAACTTGAGGTTCTCCTTGACGATCTTTTTCATCTCGGCCTCGATCGCGGGAAAGTCGTCCTCGCTGATCTTGACGCCCTCGGGCAGGTCGACGTCGTAATAGAAGCCGTTGTCGGTCGCGGGGCCGTAGGCAAAGTCGGCCTCGGGGTACAGGCGCTTGATGGCCTGCGCCATGATGTGCGCGGCAGAGTGGCGGATGACGTGCGTGACCTCGTCCTGCGGGAGCTCGGCCACCGAACCGTCATTGTAGAGTGCCTTCATGGGTATGTTTTCTCCTCTCGGATGCCTGATGCAAGTGCGTGCGCCTGGTGGGCGCGGCGTTTTTGACTTGCATCATTATAGGCAGGTTGCCTTGGTATACAAGCGCCCGCCGCACCTTAATGGCACGGCGGGCGATTTTCTACGCATGCTTCATCGTGTGGGGGCGGGGTGCGCGTTTGGCTTGCGCGGGACGCGCGGTGCCCGTGGCTTGCGGCCGGCCCGGCGATGGATGCGTTACTGGATGCGAGTTCGGCAGTAGGGGCAGACCTTCCAGTGCGCATCGAGCGGGCGATGGCAGCTGGGGCAGACATTGCGAACCTGGGTATCGCACACCGGGCAGACGACGAAGTCCTTCTCGATGGGCGCGCCGCACTGCGGGCAGGTGCCGTACTGCGCAAGCTGGCGCTCGCGCAGGGCCATGTCCAACTCCTGCTCCTCGCGGTCGGACGCGTAAGAGTGCGGGCGCAGGACCAGGTAGGCGATGAGGCCCACAAACGGGATGAGGGCGATGATGCCCCATGCCACGTAGGCGCTGGCGCCGCGACGGCGAGCGTCGATGAACACATAGACGACCGACAGCACATACAGGGCGATGATAAAGCCAACAAAGGCATAGACAACACCCATAAGCTGCGGCGACATGAGCTCGGAGATGTACTTGGACATTACGGGTACCTTTCGGAATATTAACAGTCCGGTCAAGTTTACCACGGGGTTTGTTTATATGGGACTACGGTTGGGTACGGGGCTGGCGCGGACACAAACATCTCAATCTGTAACGGATACTCGGCAAAATCGGGTCTAGGTGTTATGGATCAAGACGAACGGGAGGGCCGCCGAGCAAACGTCTCGATCTGTAACAACTGGGAACAAAATTCCCATCTTGCTGTTACAGATTGAGACACAGGGATCCCTCCCCGACTTCAATCTCGATCTGTAACATCTTGACTCCAAAATCAGTCCCCACTGTTACAGATCAAGACACAGGGGTCCCTCCCCGACTTAAATCCCAATCTGTAACATCTTGGGACCCAAAACCCCTCTTACTGTTACAGATCGAGACATTCAAAATCCGTCGGAAGGTTTGTCTCGATCTGTAACATCTACAACCCAAATCATCAGCTAACTGTTACAGATTGAGACAAAAGAAAACGTCCAATCTCAATATCTCAATCTGTAACAACAACTCGGCAAAAACAGGTCTAACTGTTACAGATTTAGACATTCGAAACCGACTGATAGGTTCATCTCAATCTGTAACACATAGGACCGATTTTCTTCCCTTACTGTTACAGATCGAGACAAACGGAGGGTCCGTCTGGCAAACGTCTCGATCCGTAACATCTAGAGCCCAACTCTTCTGCTTACTGTTACAGAACGAGACAAAACTCTGACACCCGGAGCGGCAGACGAGGTCACCGATGGCCCCGAGTCTCCCCACGCCTGCCGTTGGCGGGTGTTGCGGGGCTGTTCGCCGCATTGCCGCTACGCTGGGGGCGTGCAGACCGTAGGATAGTCCTATTGACAGCCTGTCAACTTGTCTGGGAGGCACCGTGGCAGAAACGTTTGATATCGCAATTGTGGGCGCGGGCATCACGGGATGCGCCATCGCGCGTCAGCTCGCGCGGTTTGACCTGTCCATATGCGTGATCGAGGCGGCCAACGACATCGCCCTGGGCGCGTCGAAGGCCAACGGCGGCCTGGTGCACGCAGGCTACGATCCGGCACCGGGCACGGTAAAGGCGCAGGTCAACGCCCGTGGTTGTGAGCTATATGGCACGTGGGCCCAGGAGTTAGGCTTTTTGTTCCGCCGCACCGGGTCGATGGTGCTGGGCTTCAACGACGAAGACTGCGCGCACCTGGAGAAGCTGCGCCAGAATGGCCTGGCCAACGGCGTGCCCGAACTGTCGATTATCGGCCCCGAGCGCATCCACGAGCTGGAGCCGCGCGCGAACGCCCAGGCCTCGTGCGCGCTGTGGTGCCCCTCGACCGGTTACGTTGACCCATTTGAAGTGGCCATCGCCGCGCTGGAGAACGCCGTTGCCAACGGCGTGACGTTTATGCGCTCCGCACCGGTGGAGGCGATTGAGGTTGCTAGCTCGCACAGCGAGGACGCTGCTGCCGACGGCAAGGGCCGCACGCGCTTTACGCTGGTGACGCCCGCCGGCAATGTGCGCTGCCGTTACCTGATCAACGCCGCGGGCAACGGAGCCGCAAGCATCTCGCATATGGCGGGCGCCGAGAAGTTCCAGATGGTCTGGCGTCAGGGCAACATCGTGGTGCTGGACAAGGAGCCGCGCACGCTCATGCCGCTCTACCCCGTGCCGACGCCGGTGTCGAAGGGCGTTATCGTGACGGGCACTGTACACGGCAACACCGTGATCACCGCAACCGCCGCTGTACGCGAGCCGGGTGATACACAGACCTATGCGAGCGATGTGAACGCACTGCTGACCGGAGCGCGCAAGCTGGTGCCCGATCTGGACACGCGTCGCGTGGTGCGCGCATTTGCCGGCGGGCGTCCGGTCATTCAGGGAACGAACGACTTCTTTATTGGACAGTCGGCCGTGGTGCCGGGACTTTTCCAGGCGGCAGGCATTCAGTCGCCGGGCGTGGCGAGCGCGCCGGCCATTGCCGAGCGCATGGAGCACGTGATGCGCGAGGCGGGCGTTGCTTTGCGCGAACGGGCCGACTGGGACCCGGTTCGCCGCGCGCCGGACGACTTCGACCGTGCGCCGCTTGCGCGCAAGGAGGAACTCATTGAGTCCGACCCTGCATGGGGGCAGATCGTCTGCCGCTGCGAGACGGTGCCCGAGGCCGAGATTGTAGCCGCGATCCGACGCCGCCCGGGTGCGGTTTCGGTCGAGGGCGTCAAACGCCGCTGCCGCGCGGGTATGGGCCGCTGCCAGAGCGGCTTTTGCCAGAGCCGCGTGGTGGCGATTCTGGCCCGCGAGCTGGGCTGCGACCCCAGCGAGGTATTACTGGAGGACGCCGGCTCCTGGCTGGTCGAGGGACCTTTGAAGGGGGTGCGCTAGGATGGCGGAATTCAAATCGAGCGCGATTGATTGCAGCGTCGTCGAAGCCGTACAAACGCAAGCCTTCGACGTGGTAGTTATCGGCGGCGGACCTGCTGGCATGGCGGCCGCGCTGGCCGCGCATAAGGCCGGCGCGCGCGTGGCCATCGTGGAGCGCGAGCAGCACCTGGGCGGCATCCTCCGTCAGTGCATCCACCCCGGCTTTGGCCTGTCGCACTTTAAACAGGAGCTCACCGGTCCCGAGTACGCGCAGCGCTTTATCGACCAGGTGCACGCAACCGACATTGCGCTGTTCCTGGACAGCATGGTGATTGGGATTGATTCGGGCGAGCCTACGGAAGACAACGCGGTCCATACCGTCACGCTCATGAATCCCTCCGGTATGCTGCAGCTCACCGGGCGCGCGGTTGTCCTTGCCATGGGTTGCCGCGAGCGCACCCGCAGCGAGATCAAGATTCCCGGCAGCCGACCCGCCGGCGTGTTTACGGCAGGCCTGGCGCAGCGATACATCAATATCGAAAATCTCAGACCCGGCTCGCGTGCCGTCATCTTGGGCTCAGGCGACATCGGGCTTATCATGGCGCGCCGCTGCACGCTCGAGGGGATTTCGGTCGAGGGCGTGTACGAGCTCATGCCGTACGCCAACGGCCTGCGCCGCAATGTGAAGAACTGCCTGGACGACTTTGACATTCCGCTGCACCTGTCCACCACCGTCATGCGCGTGATCGGGCACGACCGCGTGGAGGCCGTCGAGGTGAGTCAGGTCAACGAGCACCTGGCGCCCATTCCGGGGACCGAGCGTATTGTTCCGTGTGACACACTGCTGCTTTCGGTGGGCCTGATTCCCGAGAACGAGCTTTCGGTTGCCGCGGGCGTGGAGCTTGACCCGCGCACGCGCGGCGCCGTGGTGGACCAGAGCCTGCAGACGGGCGTGCCGGGCATCTTTGCCTGCGGCAACGTGCTGCACGTGCACGACCTGGCCGACAACGTAACGTGTGAGTCCGAGAGGGCTGGCGCAGCTGCGGCGGCGTACGCGCTGGGCGGCGGAGCCGAGACGGACGCGGTCGCGGACACGGGCTGCGAGCTCACCGTCTCCCCCGCCGGCATCGCGGGCTACGCGCTGCCGGGACGCGTTACGGCTGTGGCGCTCACCAAGCTCAACTTCCGCGTGCGCCGACCCGTCGACGCCGCCCGCGTGCGTATTCTGGCAGGCGGCGAGGAACTGTTCGCAGGCAAGGTCCGTGCATTTAAGCCGAGCGTCATGGAAAGCTTCCCACTGCCGGCGAAGGTGATTCAGCGCGCACTCGACCTAGGTGCTAGAGAGATTATTCTGTCTGTCGATCCCATTGAGGAGGCATAGCTCATGAGCACGAATGCGACCGAGACGCTGCAGTTCAACTGCACCACCTGCCCATCCGAATGCCTCCTGACCGTAGAGGTAGAGCGTGACGCAGACGGCGCCGTGGTAGAAGTGCGCTCCGTAACCGGCAACAACTGCCCGCGCGGCGATAAGTTCGCGCATCGGGAGCTCACCTGCCCCATGCGCGTGCTCACGACGACCGTGGCCGTCTCCGGCGGCGACGAAGCCCTGCTCCCCGTGCGCACCGCCGAAGCCATCCCGCTGGCGCTCCACGCCCAAGCCATGGACCTCATCCGCGGCCTAGTCGTCAACGCCCCCATCCGCATGGGCAACGTCGTGCTGAAGGACCTCCTCAACACCAACATCGACCTAATCGCCAGCATGGATATCGACCGAGCCCAAGTAGCTAATTAGGGACGGGCTCTTTAAGCTACCCCACCATCCACCCCGCCCTCCTCCGCAGTTGCGGTGAAATACGGACTGTTATATGGCTTCAGGCCGCTAAACAGTCCGTATTTCACCGCAACTTATGAGGGCCGCACGGGATGCAAAGGAGTGTCCCAAGGTGCCGGCATAAAAGGAACGTCCCTATCTGCCGGGCTTAGGATACCATGGTGGCACCCTAGCGAAAGGACGATGTATGGCACATGTCGATGACCAGCGTGTGGCGCGCGTGCTCGATGCGCTCGAGGCTCAGCACCCCGGCGCACAGCTGCTCGTAAACGACCCGTGGTCGATCTATTACCTGACCGGCTTTTATGCCGATATGTTCGAGCGTTTTTGCGGTGTGCTGCTCGCGCGCGATGACGAGCCCGTAATCTTGGTCAACGCCCTGCATCAGCTGCCCGAGTACGACAATGCCCGCGTTGCCTACCACACCGATACCGATGTCGTGGCCGATGCCATCGCGCGCGAGATCGATCCGACCAAGCCGCTTGGCATCGATACCGTCATGCGCTCCGGCTTTTTGATGCCCCTTCTGGAGCGCCATGCCGCCAGCGAGTTTTTCCTGGGCGACTTTGCCGTCACCGCCGCACGCACCTACAAGGATGCCGCCGAGCAGGAGCTCATGCGCGCGTCCTCGGCCGCCAACGACGCCGTGATGGCCGACGCGATCAAACTCGTCCACGAGGGCGTAACGGAGCGCGAAATTGCCGACCAGATGCTCGGCCTGTATCGAAAGCACGGCTGCGAGGGCTTTAGCTTTCCGCCGATCGTGAGCTTTGGCGCCAACGCCGGCGACCCGCATCACGAGCCCGACGACACCGTGCTCAAGCGTGGCGACGTGGTGCTGTTCGACATTGGTGGACGTCGCCGCAACTATTGCTCGGACATGACGCGCACGTTCTTTTGGGGCGAGCCGGACGAGGAGACGGCACGCATCTACGACATCGTGCGCCGTGCCAACGAGGCCGCCGAGGCGCTCATCGCACCGGGCGTGCGCATGTGCGACCTGGACCGCGCCGCGCGCGGCGTGATTGAGGATGCGGGCTATGGGCAGTACTTTACACATCGCCTGGGACACTCGATCGGCCTGCAGGACCACGAGCCGGGCGATGTCTCGCTCGTCAACGATCAAGTCGCAGAGCCTGGCATGACGTTCTCCATCGAACCGGGCATCTACCTCCCCGGCCGCACCGGCGTCCGCATCGAGGACCTGGCCCTGGTGACCGAGAACGGCGTCGAGATTCTCAACGCCTACCCCCACGATCCAGTCCGTCTGGGCTAGCCAATGTGACAAAGGGACAACCCCTTTGTCACATTGCGATTACGTCGCGCCACAAAAACGGGCTATCTACTACGTTTAACCCGCATGGGTCGACCATGCGGGTCTTTTTTGAAAACTGGCAAGCCTTTTACCTGCACTGATAATTGTTCTCGGGGGAAGCGGGCACTGCGGGGCGCGGCAACGGCGCGCGATTTCCGCGTCGCAGCGCTACCCTGATGCTGAATGCCGGGACGATGACCCACTGACCTGCTGACGCCTCTTCGGCCGTC
>JAXJCG010000034.1:0-3619 GCA_036302525.1 Collinsella sp.
AAGGCTGCCGCCAGGCCGGAAGACCCCGCGCGCGAGGGCTACACGTTCGCCGGCTGGTACTCCGATGCGGGGTGCACGCGGGCCTACGACTTCTCGACGCCCGTCTCCGGCGACGTTACCCTGTACGCCAAGTGGACCAAGAATGCCGCCAAGCAGATTACGGTTTCCGCGACGCTTTATGGCGTAGATGGTGACAAGATGTCCCAGCCGTGGGCAGGGGAGGCATCCCTTGCTGTCGATGAGGGCTCGACGATTCAGAAAGTCACCGAGCGCTACTTTGAGAGTCTCGGCATCGATTACCAGCTTATCAACCTGCGTCCGTATGGCTTGGGCGGCGTCGAGCTTTATAGCGTGACGTCGACTGTCGATGGCACAGTTCTGGCCAATTTGTCGACCAGTTACTGGCAGGCATACGTCAACGGCGTCCGCATCGATGACAGTCTGGATGAGGCCAAGCTCAACTCTGGCGATAAGCTCGTTTGGCGCTATCTGGTCGACAGCAAGCGTCCCGCCGAGCTTGTGGACGGCGTTGTCGTTGAGCCGGACGCCGATCGGCCTGTCGATTCCAAATCTGACGCCACTGGCTTTGGAAATGCCGTAACGAATGCCGATACCCCCACGGGTGCCACGGCAGAGGCTTGGACGTTTAACTATAAGCAGTATGTTGGCGGAAGCTATGCAAACGCGAGCGAGCCTGTGATCGTTGACGGCTACATCTATTTGGCGGTTAATGATCAGCTTCTTAAGATTGATTGTCAGACGGGTAAGGTGGCCTCATCTGCCAAGCTCAAGGCGAGCGTAAGCTACACTGCTCGCCCCGTGTATGCAAAGGGCCTGGTCATGGTGCCGCTCAGTGGTGGTTCGGTGCAGGCTCTGACGGTCGACAAGCTCAAGACGGTTTGGATGACTTCGGCAGTAAGTGCCGAGGCCCAGTCGAGCTCTTCGCTAACGGTCGATGGCGACTACCTGTATATTGGGACGGCTGATGGGACTCGTGACATAACCAAGTTCGTCAACGGCTTTGTCGTCTGCATTGACATCCAGTCGGGTAAGGAAGTCTGGAGGCACAATAACGCGAATGAGGGCTACTACTGGACCGGTGGCGTTGCTGTGGATGGCAAGTTCGTGGTTCCCACGTCTTCCGGAACGGTGGAAGTGCTCGATCAAAAGACTGGCGAGGTGTTAGGCGAGCTTTCCCTGGGCGTGACGACAAACTCGAGTATCGTGGTGTCGCAGGATGGCAAGACCATGTATTTGGTCACGCGCGACGGCAAGCTGCATGTGATTTCGTTTGACGATTCGCTGCGGAGTGAGGCGTCGCTGTCCGAAAAGACCGTTGACCTTGGTTTGACGGGCTGCGCGTCGATTCCGACGCTTCTTGATAACAACACGTTGCTGGTTGGTGGCGAAAAGGGCGATTCGTCTGCGTTGGCCATCGTTGACCTTAAGACAATGAGTGTCAAGTTTGTCTCTGGCTCTGACGGTGCGGCGCTGCCCGCGGGCGGCATTAAGGCTGCGCCGCTGGTCTCAAAGCAGGCCGAGGGAACCTACGTGTACTTTACGGTCAATAGCGCCCAGTCTGATAGCAAGGGAAACCGTATTTCCGGCGGCGGTGTGTACCGTTACAAGATGGGTGATGCCGAGGCGACCTTGGCATATGACGCATCTGGTCACAACGAGTACTGTGACTCGCCTGTTGTTTCCGACCGTTACGGCAACCTGTATTACATCAACGATTCCGGCACGCTGTTCCGCCTGAGTGACGGCATTAACGTCGTCCTGGCATATGGTGACGGGTCGTCCTCGAGCTCTGCCGTGTTCAAGGGAAACAAGCTGGTTAAGCCCGCCGATCCGACGCGTGAGGGTTATACCTTTGCCGGTTGGTACACGGATGAGGCCTGCACTGAGGCGTACGACTTTGACGCCGCGGTGACGGCAGATATAACGCTGTATGCCAAGTGGACCAAGAATGCCGTCAACCCTGGTGGCAACGGCGGCTCCGATGTCAACGGCGGTTCCGGCTCGGGTAACGGCGGATCTGACTCCAATGGCTCTGGCTCCAATGGCAACGCTGGCGGCTCTGGCAGTGGCGCTAACTCCGGTAGCGGTACGAATGGTCAGCAGACCTGCGGCGCTGTTTCGCCTGGCCAGAAGCCGGTGTCGTCTACCACGACTACGACCGAGACCAAGGATGACAAGGATTCCAAGAAGGACCCCGACAAGTCCGACAATAAGTCTGACAAGAAGGACGACAAGTCTGGCAAGTCTGACGCGGGCTCGTCTGCCGCGACCACTGTCAAGAAGTCCGCTGGGGCTTCTGAGCAGGAGTCTGGCTTCAACCCGCTTGCCATCGTTGGCGTTGCGGCTGGCGTGATCGGTCTGGCGCTCATTGCCGTCTTTGTACTGACCAAGCGCGGCAAGGGTGACGGCAATGTCCGATAGGCCCCAAAACGATGGCAAGCAGCCCGATTCCTCGTTTATTCAGCTCGACGATGCGAAGCAAAAGGGCGCCGCTTCGGCGGCGTCCGCCCCTCGGTACAAGACGCTGCTCGGCGCCCTGACAGCCGTCTGCATTGTGCTGATTGTCGTCTCGTTGGGCTTTGTCCGGCCCTCTTCCAGCGGCGCATGGTCTATCGATTGGATCGTGCAGACTGTGGCAGGGGAGAGCGTCGTTGCAAAGGATGCCTCGGGCTCCGGTTCGACTGCCGCTTCGGACAAGACGGGGTCCAAGGATTCCAAATCCTCGGATGATGCGAAAGATGAGTCCAAGGATTCGGATGAATCTGACTCCAAGGACGATTCCGAATCTTCGGACAAGAAGTCGGACAAGGACTCGAAAGGGAAGAAGTCCGAAGGCAAAGGTGGCAAGAAGTCCGGCAACGCATCTGATGGCCAGGGCTCCGAATCCGCTGGTGGATCGAGCGCTTCTGACGGCTCTTCTTCGGGCGGCGGCTCGACAACCGGCGGTGGGTCTGCGTCCGGCGGCGGCAGCGCCTCCACGGGCAACCAGAGCGGCTCGCAGCAGCCTGGTTACGTTACGGTGACGGTCTCGGTCACTTCAAGTGCCGTGGGCAATCCTGTCTCGTCGGGCGGTACGTTTACCTTCAATGAGGGCGCTACGGTCTATGATGCTCTCTGCGCGCTGGGTCTTTCCGTTAATGCGCACGGTTCGTCGTATGGCACGTATGTCGCAGCCATCGGCGGTTTGGCCGAGAAGGAGCACGGTAGTACGAGCGGCTGGATGTATTCCGTCAACGGCGTAACACCCAATACGGCCTGCAGCAACTACGTGCTCTCCAACGGCGACACTGTCGTGTGGTATTACGTAACGGGCTAGGAGCCTCGACATAACACGCCAAACGGGCGGTTCGGACCAACATCCGAGCCGCCCGTTTTTCATGCGAATGGGACTGGGTCGCCAGGTCTCTCGGTAAACAAAAAACCGGTTGGAATGGGAATTCCAACCGGTTATACATTGCTTAGAGGCTTTAGCCTGTGCGGGGCGCGCAGCGCGCCGCATCAGAAACCACCCGCTATGCGGGTGGGGCCAAACGGCTTTACAAAGCCGCCCCCTCGCCGGACACTTGCGATTGTTCAGGCCGCAAGGAATCCGAGTCGA
>JAXJCG010000035.1:0-43324 GCA_036302525.1 Collinsella sp.
CACCGGTCAGCGGCCAGAGCATGGGGGGCACGCCCGGTCCCGTTCCGAACCCGGAAGCTAAGCCCCATCGCGCCGAGAGTACTGCGGGGTCAGCCCGTGGGAGGCCAGGGCGCCGCTGACCGGTGGACGGCACCGAGCCGTACGCTTGAACTGAGAAGGGGGAGGCCTCGCGGCCTCCCCCTTTTTGCGTTTACGGGCTTTTGTCTCACATAGTAGCTGTGTTTTATAACCCTCGTTTGTCGCATCTTCTGTGAACGGGCTACAATAACTTAGTCTGTGCGATATGGAGGTGAACATGGCTGAAGCTGGTATCGGCGTTGATATCGTCGAGATTTCCCGTATGAAATCAATTCTTGAAAAGACGCCGTCGTTTGCTCGGCGTGTGTTTACCGAAGAAGAGCGTGCGTATTGCGATGCATCATCGCGTCCCGCTGCTCACTATGCGAGCCGCTTTGCTTCGCGCGAGGCGGTGCTTAAAGCTCTCGGCACGGGTTTTAGTCAAGGCGTGGGTCGCAAGGATGTTTCGGTAACGCGTGATAAACTCGGCAAACCGAAGGCGCTGCTTTCGGGCCGTGCACTCGAGATCGCTCATGAGCTGGGTGTTGTTGAGGTCGCTCTTTCCATTACCCTTACAGGAGACTTAGCCGTTGCGAATGCCATCGCGATTACCGAAGATGCTCGGCCTAAGCCAAAAGATGAAAAGGTGAGCACTAAGAAACGCGTTGCGCAGACATTTAAAGAGGCTCGCTCTGTTTTAGATGAGCTTGAGCAGCTGCAGAATTCAGCATTGACGGAGCACCTGGGCGATGCTTCGCAAGATACGCTAGGAGCATAGATGAAACCGGTTTTGAGTACCGAAGAAGTCGTTCGTCTCGAGGATATTATCGAACGCGAAGGGACTTCGAAGGCCGAGCTTATGGAGCTAGCGGGTGAGTTTGCCGCCAACGAGGTCTTGAAGCTCAATCCCGATCGGGTTCTCTTTCTGGTCGGTTTTGGTAATAATGGCGGCGACGGTTGGGTTGCCGCCGATATCCTGAGCCATAAGGGTGTGGACGTGGATATCGTTTCTCCGGTTGAACCGGATGAGATTCCTGCTGCTCTGGCACGTCATGTTGCTCGTCGTACTGCCGGCCGCGATGTGCACGTTTGCGTCGGCCCTTCGCGTGACGAACTCGAGGTTTTGATCGATAAGGCCGATGTTGTTGTCGATGCCATTTTTGGTACCGGTTTTCACGGGAATCTGCGTGCGCCGTTCTCCATCTGGATTCCTACGGTCAATGAATGCGCCGATTGTGTCGTATCCATTGATGTCCCCTCGGGCCTGAATGCCGAGACGGGCGTTGTTGATGACGACTGCATTCGTGCCGAACATACGGTGACGATGATTGCGCCCAAGATTGGTTTGTATAGCGCCGATGGCCCTGAGTATGCTGGCGATTTGATCTGCGGCAATCTTTACGACCGTCTTGACGAGGTCATCGATGATGTCGACCACGCCGCCGAGATTGTCGAGCCCGGTGACTTAGTTGATTTCTTTGCTCCACTTCCTACGAATATCGATAAGTATTCCCGTGGCTCTGTGCTTATTGTCGCCGGATCTGCGCAATATCCTGGTGCTGCCATTATGGCGGCCAAGTCTGCAGCTCGCGCGGGTGCTGGTTACGTGGCAGTCGCGGCTCCTGACGCCTGCGCTAATCTTATTCGCATGGCACTTCCTTCGATTCCCGTCTTTGCTATTCCGTCTGATTCCCGCGGCTCCTTTGGCGCCGCTGCGCGCATGACGGTGTGCGAGATTGCAAAGAAGTACAGCTGCGTACTGTGCGGTCCCGGTATGACGACGTCTGCCGGCGCTATGCAGGTGGTTTCGGGCTTGCTCGAGCTTGATGTACCGCTTATTTTGGATGCCGATGCACTCAACTGCCTTGCTAAGATTGCCATTGACGGTATTGATAGTAACCCCGAGATGTATCGTCGCGAGCAGCCGTTGGTTATGACGCCGCACTATCGTGAGCTTTCGCGTCTGGTTGCCGGTGACGAGGTGAACGACCTTGGTACCGCGATTGCAGCCGCGCAGAAGGTTGTCTGGGCTGCAGGCTCCGACAATCTGGTGGTCATTGCCAAGGGGCCGACGACGGCTATCTGTGGCGTTGAGCGTGTGCTGCTGCCACTTTCGGGTCCGGCTTCTCTGGCAACTGCCGGTTCGGGTGATGTTCTCGCGGGTATTTTGGCCGGCACGCTTGCCACCATGCGCGACGAGATGGATCGTTGGGAGTTGCTGTATTCGTACGCCGTCGCACTTCACAGCTACGCCGGTTTTGCCGCGGCGACGGAGTATGGTGAGAAGAGCGTTATCGCGACCGATCTTATCGACTTGATTGGTCCTGCCATGGAGCTGGCAGCAAAGGATGCGCTCGAAGATCTGGGAATCATGGACGAAGGGTCGGATGACTAATCATGAATAAAGCCGATTTGACGCGCTGGTCCTGGGTCGAGATCGACCGCGGGGCGCTCCGTCGCAACACGAGGGCCTATAAGAACTTGTTGAATCCACGTCAGCGCCTGTGCTGCGTGGTCAAGGCCGATGCTTATGGTCATGGAGCTGTTGAGTGCGCCAAGATCATGTATTCGGCCGGTGCCGACATGTTTGCCGTGGCGACGGTTAACGAGGGCGTTGAGCTCCGACAGGGCGGGATTACGAAACCCATCCTCATCCTAAGCGAGCCGCCTATCGAGGCCATTCCGACGTTGCTCGAGTTTGATATCATGCCCTCGGTCTATACGTCTGACTTTGCTCTTGCGTATGGCGAATGTGCCGTCGCGGCGGGCAAGGTGGGCAAGTATCATCTCGCCATCGAGACAGGTATGAATCGTATCGGCGTACACTACACACAGGTGCTCGACTTTGTCCGCGGTATTAATTTCCATCGCGGTATTCAGTGCGACGGCGTATTTACGCACTTCGCCACGGCCGATGAACCTTCGGGCTGGGACTACAAGCTGCAGTGTCAGCGCTTTACCGAGGCCGTTCAAGCCATTAAGGATGCGGGTTTTGAGTGCGGTATCGTGCACTGCGCCAACACGCCGTCCTCGATGCTCGACCCCTCGATGCATTTTGATATGATTCGCACCGGCGTTGGCTTGTATGGCATGCAGCCGTGCGAGCTGAGTGGCCGCGTGATGCAGCTTGATCCCGTTATGAGCGTCCATGCGCGCGTGACGCGCGTGGCACACCCTGCGATGGGTGAGGGCGTGGGCTACGGTTTTACCTACCGCGTACCGCGCACGCGCGTTCAGATCTGCACGCTGCCGATCGGTTATGCCGACGGCCTATCGCGTACGCTTTCCAATCGTATGGATGTGCTGTATCGCGGCGAGCGCGTGCATCAGGTTGGCAATATCTGCATGGACCAGTTTATGGTCGCCATTCAGTCCAACCCGGCACACGAGATTCCCGAGGCCGAGTATGGTGACGAGATGATTATTGTCGGCCGCGATGGCGATGCCGAGATCACTATGGACGAGATGGCCCGACTGCGCGGAACGATTAACTACGAGGTCGCCTGCGGCTTTGGCATGCGCCTCGACAAGGTCTACGTGTAGGAGTCGCCATGGGCGTCATGCACATCCCCGGCCATACCCATCAGGCACCACGTGAGGTCGCACTCGAGGAAATTGAGGCCGTTCTGGGCGATTGTCACCTCTGCCAGCTCTACCAGTCGCGTCACAATATCGTGTTTGGCGTGGGAAACCCCCGCGCTCGTGTGATGTTTATTGGCGAGGCGCCGGGCCGCAATGAGGATTTGCAGGGCGAGCCCTTTGTGGGGGCGGCAGGCGAGGACCTCAACGGCATTTTGTCGCTGGCGGGGCTCAAACGCGAAGACGTCTACATTGCCAACGTGCTTAAGTGCCGCCCGCCGGGAAACCGCAATCCACGTCCCGAGGAAGTGCTGGCTTGCTCGCCGTTTTTGCGTGAGCAGATTCGAAGCATCTGGCCCGATATTATCGTGACGCTCGGCAACCCCGCGACGCACTTTGTGCTTAAGACCGAGATTGGCATTACTAAGCTGCGCGGCAGGTTCCACCAGATGGGGCATTTTGTAGTAATGCCCACTTTCCATCCGGCAGCAGCGCTACGCAATCCGGCGTGGCAGGAGCTGCTGGAGGAAGACTTTAAGATGCTGGGCGATTATCTGGAGCGACATCCCGCACCAGAGGACGCCTCGGAATAATAAGGAGCATATATGTCCCTGGAGCGCCTGGGGGTAGGTACTTACAAAACGACTTGCGCTGCCGATACGGAGTACTTTGGCGAGCTAATTGCACCGTGCCTTGAGGACGGCGATGTGCTCATCCTGACCGGTGGCCTGGGAGTGGGCAAAACTCACTTTACCAAGGGCGTCTCGCGCGGGCTGGGCGATGGGCATATGGTTACGAGCCCTACGTTTGCGCTCATGGCCGTTCACGATCAAGGCCGTATTCCGCTGTTTCACTTTGATCTATACCGCCTGGAGCATGCCTACGAGCTCGAGGATACGGGCATTTTCGATGTGCTGGGCTATGAGGGTGCTTGCCTGCTGGAATGGGGCGAACAATTCCAAGACGAGCTGACGGATGAGTATCTTTCGGTGACGCTCAAGCGTGATGAGGGCGACAGCGATGTGCGAACGATAACGCTCGAGGCGCACGGTGACCGCGCAATGGAGCTTTCCCATTTGATTGATAAGGCTGTACAAGATGAGCTTGCATAACGACAACGCGCTGGTGGTGGCGCTCGATACTTCGACCGACATGCTTGCCTGCGCGGCAAGCTGGATTGATGGGCAGACGGGCGAGACGAAGCTCGTGAGTGGCGACCACATGTGTCGCCGTCACGCCAACGTTGAGCTCGTGAATACCGTTGATGGCGTGCTGGCTCAAGCCGGTCTGGATCGCAGCGATGTTGGTTACTACGTGGTCGGCCGCGGCCCGGGGTCGTTTACGGGTGTGCGCATCGGCATCTCCACTGCCAAGGGCCTCGCGCGCGGTGCCAATGTTCCGCTGCTGGGCGTGTCGACGCTCGACGCTTGCGCTTGGACGGCGTGGAAGGCTGGCGTGCGCGGCAAGCTTGGTATCTTGGCCGATGCTATGCGCGGTGAGGTATATCCGGCGCTGTATATGCTGGTCGATGAGGGTCCCGAGCGTCAATTTGAGCGCGAACACGTGGTCAAGGCCGCCGTGGCGCTCGATGAGTGGCGCCAAGCAGCGGACTGGGACCAGGTTCAGCTGACCGGTGACGGTCTCGTGCGCTATGGCAAGCTGCTGGGTGAGGACGAGACCGCCCGCTGCGTGGAGCGCGACCTGTGGTGGCCTTCGGGCGAGGGCTTGCTGCTCGCGCACGCTGCGGGTGACGGCGATCCGGCTCGCGTCCTGCCGATTTACACGCGCCTTTCTGACGCCGAGGAAAACGAGCGCAAACGCCTCGGTCTTGCCGAGAGCGCGCAGGGCGAAATTACGGGCGTCGCCGATGAGCTCGCCGGTCGCCATCTGCAATTCCGCCCCATGGGTGCGGCGGATGCCGAGGGCGCGAGCGCGCTGGAGGCTGCCTGCTTTGAAGGCGCTGGGCACAAGGCGTGGACGCCGGGCATGTTCTTGTCCGAGCTGGGCGAGGATGTTGCGGCGCCACGCAGCTGGTGGGTGGCGCACGACGACGGTCAGCTGCTGGGGCTTGCCGGCGGCATGGTCGTAGACGGTGACGTGCAGATTCTGGATGTTGCCGTCGACCCGAAGCATCGCCGCGAGGGTATTGCCCGCAAGTTGCTGTCGCACGTGAGCTACGATGCCCAGATGCTCGGCTGCACCACGGCTTCGCTCGAGGTCGAGGACGGCAATGAGGGCGCTATTGCGCTCTATGCCTCCCTGGGCTTTACCGAGGCGGGCTGTCGCCGCGGTTACTACGGTGTTGGCAAAGATGCCATCGTCATGACGGCGCCGCTGCCCTTGGTGCTCCCGGTCGACAACGCTTCGCCCGAGCCGACGGCGGCTGAGCAGCGTGTATGGCCGCTACCTGCACCCGAGCGCACCGTCGAGGAACGCGCCGAAATTGAGCGCCGCCACCTAGTGCTCGCTATCGAGAGTTCCTGCGACGAGACGGCCGTGGCGATAATCGATGCAGATGGCAATATGCTGGCCAACCAGGTGTCGACACAGATTGATTTTCACGCCCGCTTTGGCGGCGTGGTGCCCGAGATCGCCTCGCGCAAGCACGTTGAGGTGATTGTGAGTGTCGTGGATGCGGCGCTCGAGGATGCCGCAGCATCGCTGGGCCTTACGGGCGGAGCCATTGCACCAAGTGAGCTTGCCGCCGTGGGCGTGACGCAGGGTCCGGGCCTGGTGGGCGCGCTCGTGGTTGGCGTCGCCTTCGCCAAGGGCTTTGCCTACGCTGCTGGCAAGCCGCTCGTGTGCGTCAACCATCTGGAGGGGCACCTGTTTGCCAACCTGCTGGCGCAGCCCGACCTCAAGCCGCCGTTCATCTTCACGCTTGTCTCGGGCGGGCACACCATGCTCGTGCACGTGAAGGCGTGGGGCGACTACGAGGTGCTCGGTGAGACGCTCGACGACGCCGTGGGCGAGGCCTTCGACAAGGTGGCCAAGGCGCTGGGCCTGGGCTATCCCGGTGGCCCCATCATCTCTAAGCTGGCCGAGACGGGCAACCCCAAGGCGATCGATTTCCCCCGTGCGCTTAACAGCAGGGGGGACTACCGCTTCTCGCTTTCGGGCCTCAAGACGGCGGTGACGCTCTACATCGAGCAAGAGACCAAGGCCGGGCGCACGATTCACCTTCCCGATCTGGCGGCTTCGTTTGAGGCAGCTGTCTTTGACGTGCAGTACAAGAAGGCCAAAAACGCACTGCACGCTACCGGATGCAAGGAATACTGCATCGGTGGCGGCGTCTCGGCTAACCCGCATCTGCGCGAGATGATGATCAAGAAGCTCGGACGCCAGGGCATCCGCGTGACGGTGCCGCCCTTGTCTGCCTGCACCGATAACGCCGCCATGATCGCGGAGGTCGCCCGCCGTAAATTCGACCGAGGAGAAATCTCGCCGTTCGACGTCGACGCCGATCCGAACATGACGCTGTAGTCGTACGGGTGTGGTCCCCGGCCCTGACCGGCCCAGCGGCCGTATATGAACTTTCCTGCTCTACAGTCCTGCTCACGACGGAGGCCACATTAAGTGGCCTCCTGTTCGTGCGGAACTCGCGATAAAGTTCATATACGGCCGCTGGGCCGGTCAGGGCCGGGGACCTTTCTGTATCGATATAGCTTCTGAGCTGGTTTGGCGTCGACAACGTCCGGCAAGGTTAACAAACCAGCGTCGAATTTCCGGCGTTCTTTAGCTGAAAGAAAAAGTTGGTGTGCGGAGCTTTGCTCCGCACATTTGGAATGGGAGCCCTCGAGAACGCCGCCCGGCTCCCGCCGCTCTTGGGGGCATCTCTCATGCAAAAACTGTCGTGGGGTAAAGTCCGAGGTCAATGGCGTTTTATACCGAGAAATCCAAAAAAGTTGAAAATTCATTACAAATTTGCGTTGACTTTAGGTAACTAAAGTTTCATACTCCTTTTCAACCACTGGGGGATGTGAACACGCACGGATCGTTCGCATCATGATTGAAGAGGATTTCTTAGACATGTTCACGCATCAGCTAAACATTATCAGCGTAGTAATTATCTGATGCGGGTTAGCACATGCAGCTAGCCCGTACGATAACGGGCGGCTGATGAAGATGAGGGCCGTCGAGCGCAACCGACGGCCCTCATTTTTTATGTCTGGGAAGTTCTTTTTAGAGGAGGAAATGTAATGAACGGAGTTTTGCTCATGGTTGTGGCCGCGGCGGTGCTCGCCTGCGGCTATCTGGGCTACGGCCGCTGGCTGGCCAACAAGTGGGGCGTTGACAAAGAGGCCCTCATGCCGGCCAAGCGCATGAAGGACGGCAACAGCTTCTCGCCCGTCTCCGCCTTCACTGCGTTTTCACACCAGTTCAGCTCGATCTGCGGTGCTGGCCCTGTCACGGGTACGATCGTCGCCATGGCCTTTGGCTGGCTGCCCGTCGTGCTCTGGGTCCTCGTCGGCGGCATCTTCTTTGGCGCCGTCCACGACTTTGGTGCCCTGTACGCTTCGATGAAGAACAACGGCAAGTCACTCGCTCAGCTCATCGAGAAGTATATCGGCAAGACCGGCCGTCGCCTGTTCCTGCTGTTCTGCTGGCTGTTCTGCATCATCGTCATCGCCGCTTTCACCGACATGGTCTGCAAGACGTTCATGTTCACCCCGGCCGTTGACGCTTCTGGTGCTGCTACCGGTGCCATCGACTTCACCAAGTCCTATGCCGCCGGCTGCGCTGGTACCATCTCCATCCTGTTCACCTTCGTCGCTATCGCCTTTGGTTGGGCCCAGAAGAAGTTCAACCTCACCGGCGCTGCCGAGTTCGTCACCGGCGTGGTCCTCATGGTTCTCATGTTCGCCGTCGGTATGCAGTTCCCGGTCTACCTGGATAAGTTCCAGTGGTTCGCCGTCGTCATGGTCTACCTGGTCTTCGCTGGCGCTATGCCCATCCAGATGCTCAAGACCCCGCGTGACTACCTCACTTCCATCATGATGATCGTCATGATCGTCTGCGCTGTCCTTGGCATCGTCGTCCTGGGCGTCAACGGTCAGGCCACTATCACCGCTCCGGTCTTCACCGGCTTCTCCACTGCCTCCGGCATGATGTTCCCGGTCCTGTTCGTCTCCGTCGCTTGCGGTGCTCTCTCCGGTTTCCACAGCCTCGTTTCTTCCGGCACCTCTTCCAAGCAGGTCGAGAAGGAGCAGGACGCCGTCAAGGTCGGTTACGGCGCCATGATCGTCGAGTCCTTCGTCGGCATCCTTGCCATCATCGTCGCCGGCATCATGTTCTCCGATATGAACACCGCCGGTACCGGCGCCCTCAATGCTGGTGTCGCTTCCACCCCGTTCCAGATCTTCGCCGCTGGCATCTCCCGCGGCATGCAGGCCTTCGGTGTTGACGGCACGCTCGCTACTGTCTTCATGACCATGAACGTCTCCGCTCTGGCCCTGACCTCGCTCGACGCTGTCGCCCGCATCGCCCGCACCTCGTTCTCCGAGTTCTTTGCCCAGACCAACGACGCCCTGGCCATCGAGTCCAAGGCTGGCTACATGAAGGTCCTCGGCAACCCCTGGTTCGCCACGGTCGTCACCCTGCTTCCCGGTCTCGCTCTCGCTTTTGGTGGCTATGCCAACATCTGGCCGCTCTTTGGTGCTTCCAACCAGCTGCTCGGCGGCATGACCATGATCACCCTCGCCGTGTTCTGCAAGTGCACCGGCCGCAAGGGCTGGATGCTCTACGTGCCCGTCGCCTTCCTGCTCTGCTGCACCTTCACCTCGCTGGTCCAGAGCGCCATGGGCTGCATGGCCGCTGTCCAGGCTTACGGCTTCTTCGGCACCATCCCGGCTACCGCCACCACGGCCGCCGTCTCCGTCGCCGCCACCAAGGGCCTGCAGCTTGTCTTCGCCGTCCTGCTGATGGTCCTGGGCCTCATCGTCGCCGTTAACTGCCTCAAGGAGTTCTTCGGCAAGGAGGCCGGTTCCATGCCCGACGAGGAGCCCGAGTGGTCCGAGATGGGCAAGGCCGAGTATGGCCGCGCTGCTGCTGCCGAGGCTCCTGCCGACGCTGAGGCCGCCAAGGCCTAGCCGATCGGACGGATTGAATCCTCCATCTCTATGACTCGGAAAGACCGGGTCCGCAGAACGCGGGCCCGGTCTTTTTTGTAAAGACGGGTGATGCCGGGGTGTTCTCGCAGATGTTTTGCGTGGATGGCGTCGCGCGTTGTACCATATGGACATATATGTGTGCATATGAAAGGGGCCCCGTGGCCAAGACGGTATATTCCGATAACCAAAACAATGTCGATGCTCTGGCTGAGCGTCTGAGCGGACAAACGTCGCTTTCTGCCGAGCGGGCCAAGCTGGTTGCCTACGACCTGCTCTGCCGCAAGGCACTCAAGATCAAGTCGAGCGCGCTGGCACAGATTTTCCGCTCCGTGGATAAGGAGTGCGATACCAAGGCGATGCGCGATGAGCTCATTGCGGCAAAGATCGTTACCAAGATCGAGGGCAGCGGCATTAATGGCCGCCCGGCGTTCTATACCATCAATGCCGAGATTCATGATGCCCAGGAACAGCCTGTCGAGGATTCCGCTGAGGTGCCTGCTGCGGAAGCAGATGCCCCGCGTGAGCATATCGATACTGACGAGTTGCTCGATGAGCATGTCGTGCGTGCCTTTACCGCCAAGGCGGGTCGAGGCGGTTTTGGCGGAGGCGGAAAGCGTGATGCTCAGCGCCGCGCCCAACAAGAACGCTTCCGTCGTGCTGTGGCTCAAAAGGATGGGGCCGTTACCGAGGTTGTTGAGAACGAGCCTGTCGCCGAGCCGCAGGAGCCTGTGAAAGAGCAAAAGTCCGCTGAGCCTCAGGAGCCCAAGCGTCGTCGCGGTGCGCATTTTAAGGCCGAGCAGCAGGATGTTGTGCGCGATGCCGAAGAGGCTGCCGAGGTTGCGGACGATTCCGAGAAGCCGGCCAAGAAGGCCTCAGACTCGTGCCGTCCCGGTCGCGGCTTTGCAGGTCGCGCGTACCCCGTAAAGCGTCAGGAAAAGGTTAATCAGGTTCCGGAGGCGCGGGCCGAGAAGGCCGTGAAGCCTGCCGAGTCGGAAGTTCGTGAACAGAAGCCTGTTGATGAGCAGACTGCGTCCGATACGGAGACTCAGGGCCAGCAACCTGCGGTTGAACAGACGGGGGAGGGGACTTCGAGCAAGCCTCGCCGTCGTCGTCATCGTGGCGGTCGCGGCTCTAACGCTCAGGATGCCGCCGAGAATGCAGCGCCGCGCGACGAAGATGCGAAGGTGGGTGCTCCGATGGAGCAGCCCAAGCGTCAGCCGGCGAAGGAGAGCAAGCCCGAGCGTTCGCAGAAGCAGACGTCATCTTCGAAACGTGAGCGCAATGCCCAAGGCGATTCTAAGCGCAAGTCTCAGAAGAAGCCCGAGTCTGCCGCAGCAGATACGGCTGCCCAGCAGACTGAGTCGACTACCCATGGCGAGGTTTCGGCGTTTGCCCTGGCACGCGTTCTGGGCAGGCAGCTGCTCAAGGTCGTCCCCACGCCCACGGCGCTCTCCAAAATTAAGGAACAGCAGACCCAGATCATTAAGGTCGAGGGCAAGGACAGCAAGAAAGCTCCACAGCGCGCCCAGCACAACGAGATGTCCAATCGCAAGATTGCCGAGGAAATCGCAATCATCCAGGCTTGGGTCGAGCAAAACCGCGGTGCCGATACTCCGGTTGCCTCGCGCCGCCAGCGCGCCTACCAGATCTTCAATGACGAAAAGGCTTTTGACGGCAAGCATGGCGAGCGCCTGATCAGGCGTATGACCGAAAAGGGCATCAGCATGCAGGCGATCAAGGTCGCCCCCAACCGTCCGGTGCACTTTACGGGCTTCTTTACGCTGGGTGCCGACAAGCCGTTCATTATGGTCGAGAACCTGGATACCTATGACGAGATCGTCAAGCTCCTGCGCGGACGTAAACATGCCAAGCTCTTTGGTACCAAGGTGGGCGGCGTAATCTTTGGCGGCGGCTGCAAGGCGAGCGTCTCGCACGCACTGGATGATTACCTGGCCGAGATCGGCTATCGCTTTACCTATATCTACTACGTGGGCGACATCGATCGCGAGGGTGCGCGCATCGTCGAGCAGGCCCGCAACGCCAACGTCGTTGAGATTCGCCTGCATGCCGGAATGTATCGCGCCATGCTTGCCGAGCACAAGCGCCGCGTGAAGGCCGGCGGCGCGTGCGAGCCCGCGGCTGCCAACCAGGGCGTGCCGCAGAACCTGGCGGCGACGATCAAGGATCTGCCCATGGTTACGCGCGTGCAGTTCCGCAACGTGCTGCGTGAGGGCGGACGAATTCCGCAGGAGATTCTGATGACCGCCGACTATCGGGATGGCGACTCGGGAAGCTTCGACCGCATGCTGAACAACTAGGGCGTTCGGCCCCGGGAGAGCGGGGGCACCAGCTTAGGTTTCCTGCTCTACAGTTCTGCTCACGACGGAGGCCACATTAAGTGGCCTCCTGTTCGTGCGGAACTCGCGACAAACTTAATGCCCGGCCCGCCGGGGCCACGCGGCATTTTGTAGATGGCGGCTCGCTTTTCGGAACTGGGCTGATGATTTCTAGATGTAAGGCGCTCTTGGTCCTAATGGGCCTGGGGTGCCTATCTTTTGGAGGTAGATTTTTGGGACATGCCTGAAAATCTACCTTTATCTTCTCGTGTAGAACGAGAAGATATGGCTGAAACTTCTCGTGCTGGACGAGAAGTTGTGTTGCCTTGCGGGTTCGAATCCCTCCGCTTGTCCACAAGAAAGCGCCCCGGGCTGATGAAAGCCCGGGGCGCTCAGTTACCTTGGCTGGGACGGAGGGATTCGAACCCCCAACAGCCGGCACCAAAAACCGGAGTTCTACCGTTGAACTACGTCCCAGTATGGGTGTTGCACAAAAGCAACTCGTTTAGTTTACCTAATCTGCGAGGGCATCGCAAACGCCATCGAGCAGGCGTACGGCGAGTGTCTGCGCGTCGCTGGCCGTGAAGGTGCCGTTGTAGCGCGTCATGCCCGTGAGCTCAATGCGAATGCGTGCCGGCTTCTGCTGTGCGGCGACATTGGCAGTGCGGATGCGCTGGGCCAGGTTGTGGCACTCGGCGAGGGCAATCGTGGCGCGCGGTGCGGCGTCGGCGGGCAGCTCGTCGCTTGCGATCTCGAGCACCAGGTCAACGTCGGTTGGGACCTCGGAGTCGCAGAGCATCATGCCGCTGTTGTCGGTCGTCGCCGTGGCGATGTTCCACATGCGCGATGCTACGCTGCGCGCGATAGGGTCCTCGCCAATGACGGCAATCTGGAAACGCTCGAGTACGTTGGCCGCGCGGGCAAAGCCGATGCGCGATTCGGCCTCGGTCACCGAAGGCTTACCCTCCCACACGTGGTGCAGGCGGTTGATATAGGCGTAGGTATCCTGGAAAGCCATACCGTCGGCAAACAGACCGACGTTTTCCTGGAACTGCTGAAGGGCCGCTTCGGTGTGAGGGCCAAAGTAGCCATCGTCCTCGCCGCAGGCAAAGCCCAAAACGTTGAGCGCCTTCTGCAGGGCCTGCACGTCGGCGCCATGGAAATTGGGCATACGCAGGTAGAGGGTGCGGTCGCCCAGCTTATACGAGGCGTCGACCAGGGCACTCCAGCAGGGGATGTCAACGGCGTGGCCGGCGGCAAGACCGCTGTCGAGCCTAAAGGTGCTAACGGCCTGCTCGGTGGTGGCACCAAAGTGCTTGTCGGCGACCTCGGTGGCATCAATCGTGTAGCCGAGCTGCAGGAGACGAGACTGCACGTCCTCGACGGCTGCTCCCTGCATGCCCGTTGTAATAGGTTCCATGAACGAACCCCTTTCGGCGTATCATTCGTACTATTTGAGCGCCTGTCGGATAGACGACGCAAAGGGATGCATAAACATACATTCAACAGTGTAGCAACTTGTACCCAAATGCGCTGCCGACAGGTTTTGCAACCCCCGCTAGTTGAGTCGCTCCACAAAGAAATCTGCCATGGAGAGGAACAGTTCGCGTGCGTGCGAATCAAGCTCAACGTCCTCGATGGCGGCCTTGGCTTTGGCGGTTAGGTCCAGCGCGTAGGCGTGGGCGTAATCGATAGAGCCGGTCTCCTGGAAGATTTCCACGGCGCGCGCGAGCTGCGCGGGATCCTCGGTGCCCGAGGAGAGGATCGCTTCAATCTCATCGTGATAGCGCTCATCAGACAGGGCGTGCACGGCAACGAGCGTGCGCTTACCCTCGGTGATGTCGGTACGGAAGTCCTTGTTGGCGGCCTCCTTGGTACCGATCAAGTTGAGCAGATCATCTTGGATCTGGAAGGCAAGGCCCGTGTGCAGGCCAAAGGCGCGCAGCGCCTCGACCTGCTGTTCGCTGCCTCCGCCAATGATGGCTCCGGCGGCAAGCGGCGTGGCTCCGCTGTAATACGCGGTCTTGTGCGTCGCCATGTCCAGATAATCGTCGACCGAGATGTCAAAGCGCCCATCGCGGACCCAGCCCAAGTCGAGCGCCTGGCCCTCGATGGTGCGAACGATCATCTCGGTGAGCTCGTGGAGCACACGGAGTTTCACGTCTGCCTCGAGTGTGGGGTCGTCGAGAACCGTCTTGGTGACCATGGTGAGCGCCAGATCGCCGCAGTTGATGGCAAGGCCCGTGCCCTCGGTAAGGTGCATGCAAGGCTTGCCGCGACGCAGCTGGCCGTTGTCGGCTATGTCGTCATGGATAAGCGCTCCCGACTGAAAGTGCTCGATAGCTGCCGCCGCGCTGCGGGCGCTCTCAAAGTTACCGCCCACTGCGGTTGCGGCGAGCATGCAGATAAGCGGGCGGTGGCGCTTGCCGGCGTTGGCCGTAAAAGCCGAGAGCGGGGTATACAGGTAGCGCTCGATATCGGCAGAGGTCGCCTGTCCGTCAAAGAACGTGGCCAGATAGTCGTTGATCTGGTCAAAGTGCTGGGCTAAAAAGCTGGTAAACGGACTGGACACGGGTTCTCGCATTCTTTCTTAGGTTGCATCGTTGCGGTGTGCAGATACCATATTGCCACATTGGAGTTGCCGGCGCGTCTGTTTTGGCGATTTGGGGAAACGGGACGCGTGCGCGTGCCGGCTGCTTATATAAGCCTAAAGTGCTCGAGCGCCTTGACGACGCCATCTTTGTCGACCGAGTCGGTGATGTAGTCGGCGCGCTTTTTGAGATAGTCCGGCGCATTACCCATGGCGATACCGACATCGACGGCGTTCATCAGCGAGACGTCATTGCTGGCGTCGCCGATGCCGTATACGGTTCCGTGGTGGGGATCGAGGGCGTCGAGTACAGACTGGATGCCCCCACGCTTCGTGCATTCGCGGGGCGAGATTTCGGTTACCTCGAGTTCGAGCTCGTTAAAGCACAGCAGCGGCTCAAGTGCCTTATCTTGAGCGATGTGGTTAGCGAGCGATGTAGACATCAAGATCTTGTAAGCACTGTAATGTTGCAGCTGCGTGACTGCGTCGCCCAGGGTGCGCGCGTATCCGGGAGCATCGGGGGCATCGGCACTCATGCGCACGACGCCGTTGAGGCCCTCAAAGCGGATGACCTCGCCCGATTGCTCAAGGTAGGGGGCAAGACGCTGCAGCATGCTGGGCGTCATCGACAGATCGCGAATTGCGTGTCCGTTGATCTCGGCGTAACCGCCCGCAAGACAGACGATGCCGGTCCAGGGCAGCTCTAGAAGTTTGGGGTGGATGCAGCTGAGGGTGCGTCCTGTGCAGATAAAGGCCATGTTGCCATTTGCAACGAAATCGCGGATGGCCTGCGAGACCGCCTCGTTGGGATAGGGGGACAGGTCACGCTCGCTCTCGGGAAGCTCTTGTGCCGCTCGAGGGTCTTGCCAGGCGAGCGTTCCGTCGATATCGAAGAAACAGATATCGCTGCGATTATGGGCTGCGCTGGCGGCAGGGGAGGCCGAGGTGGTGGGCACAAATTCCGGCTCGAGGCCCATGATCTGGTCAAAATGCTCTTTAACGCGGGGAACGGAGATGCCGATGATCACCTGGGCGGTCTTGCCCGTAATGATGAGGCCCTTGGCGCCCACCGCGACAAACGACGCGTTATCTGCAACGATGGAAGGGTCTGCGACCTCGACGCGCAGGCGCGTGGCACAGTTGGTTGCGCCCACAATATTGCCAACACCACCTAAAAGCTGAATTACCCGCTCAGCGAGGATGTGATCTTGATCGGATCGACTATTGACCTCGTCATTGGGAGATTGCTCTTTGGCAAAGCCGCTTTCCGTTAAACGATCGATTGCCGCGCGATTGGCGACATGATCCTCGCGGCCCGGCGTCTTAAGGTCATAGATCAAGATGAGTGCTCGAAAACTAACAAAAAAGATGAGGCTAAAGGCAAGGCCGATACCGAGCGCCAAAAGATAGGCACCGGCATGCGTGCGCATGAGCGGAATAAAGTTGAAGGCTGCCATCTCCATGAGGCCGCCCGAGAAGATGCCGACGATGCCAAAGAGATTCATGGTTGTGGCAAGGCAAGACGATAAGACGGCGTAGAGAAAAAAGAGCCCGGGGTGGGTGAACATAAAGAGAAACTCGAGTGGCTCGGTAACGCCGCAAACCACCGAGGCGATGATGGCGGGAACAAGGATGACCCTGAGGCCGGCGCGGCGTTCTGGTTTTGCGGTGGAGTAGAACGCGGCTGCGATGGCGGGAAGGCCAAAGAGCTTGACCCAGCCGGTGGCGGTAAAACCGGCCCACGGCGCAAGTTCATTAAGGGGGCGCGTGCTATGGGAGAGGATGGGGAGCAAGCTGCTCCACGTGGCGTAGATGCCGTCGTTAATGACCAGGTTGTCGTAGTAGATCGGCATGTAGAGCAGGTGGTGCAGCCCCATGGGCTCGAGCGCTCGCTCCAAAAACACAAAGATGCCCACGCCAAAGGGTCCGACGCTCGTAAGTGCATGGCGCAGCGTTTCGGTCATTGCGTATACGGAGGGCACGATGGCGGCCGAGATAGCGGCAAGGGCAAACACGGCAAAAAAGCTGATGAGGTAGACCAGCGAGGAGCCCGAGAAGGTGCCGAGCCAATCGGGAACCTTGGCATCGTAGAAGCGGTCATGGATGGCGACGACGGTTGCCGATACCACCAGCGGGCCGATAATGCCGGTGTCGAGCGTCTTGATGCCGTCGATGACGGTGATACCGTTGGCGGGGGTCAAAGATGACGGGTACTTAAGCCCAAGGTTGTCTCCGCTCAGCTTAATGATCTCGCTCAAAAAGAAGCAATAGGCAAAATAGGCCACGAGTGCCTCGAGGCAGCAGCGTGCCGGTTGCTTTTGGGCAAGACCGATAGGCAGCGCTACGGCAAAAAGGAGCGGGAGGCGCTTAAAGACCGTCCATGAGCCGCGCTGGATGATGGCCCAAAAAACGTACCAAGGGGTTCCGTATACGGCTAGATCGCCGACGATGTCCGCAGTCGTTGCGAGAGCGGAGACGCCGACCATGAGGCCCGATATAGAAAACAGCATGGCGGGAGCGAACATTGCCCCGCCAAAGCGTTGGATTTTTTGTAGCATGTTCTGCCTTCCGAATATCGAGGCGCGTTGCGCGTGGGGAAACGTTTAAACAATGGATTCATTGTAGAGGACCAGACGATTGTCGTGCCGGCAGTTTTGAGCGAAACCGATTTGGGCACGACAGAAACCGTCAACGGTTAAATCCTGTCGCTTTACCGATATTCGGTTTAAACAACTTTAAGAAATGCTATCGTGCCTAGCCGGAAATAAATAATGTAGAGGTGAAACAATGCCAAAAGCGATATACGAAGGAATCTACCGAGAAATACGCTCGCGCATCATTAATGGGACCTATGCGTTTCAGGAGATGCTGCCAACCGAAGCCGAGCTGACCGCGGAGTTTGGCTGCACGCGCAATACCGTTCGACGCGCCTTGAGCATGCTGGCCGACCAGATGTTTGTGCAGCCTATACACGGCAAGGGCGTGCGCGTTATTTGGCTCAAGGGCGAAACCGACATGCTGGGCGCACTCGAGGAAGTCGAGTCGTTTGGCGAATTTGCAAAGCGCAACAATGCCGTTGCATCGACGGACGTTAAGTCTTTTGAGCATTTGATTTGCACCGAGCAGCTCTCTCGTCGTCTGGGCTTTAAGGTGGGCGAGGAGTTGATTCGCGTGGTGCGTGTCCGAAGCCTTAACGGCAATGCGCGCCAAGTAGACCATGGTTACTTTTTGGAGTCAATCGCCAAGGGCCTGACGCCCGAGATCGCCGCAAAGTCAATTTACGACTATCTGGAGCACAAACGAGGCGTCAAGGTGATGGCGAGTCGCCGTACAGTGAGCGTCGAGCTTGCCAACGATGAGGACTGCAGCTATCTTGACCTCGGAAAATACAACTGCGTTGCCGTCATGGAGAGCCAGTCGTACACCTCGGACGGCATCTTGTTCGAGGTCACGCATGCCCGCACGCATCCCGAGATCTTCCACTACCGCGTCAACTCCAAGCGATAGCCGGCTAGCTCGCAGCCTGACGAAACCCATGCCCTCAAAGCGAAAGCGCCCGGTCAAACCGACGATGCATCGGCTTGACCGGGCGTTTTCTCTGCATTCGATAACAAATAATTGTTTATACAAAACTTGTCAAGTATCAAGTTGAAATTACCGTTCACCGAAGTTTTTCTACCGCTCTAGTAATACTTGTTCAAACAACTAGTCAAATAGCGTATTGTACAAATCAGCAAAAGGGGCAAAGTCCCCGAGGCAATCTCCGAAGGTGGCGGCAAAGGGTGCCGCCACGGTGTGAAAGGGTGGATTGTAATGAAGAACGAAATGAGCAGAAGGCAGTTCCTGGGCTTTGCTGGTTCCGCGGCTGCAGTTCTTGGTCTGGGCCTCGTGGGTTGCGGTGGTTCTGCCGGCTCCGGCTCCTCTGCTTCTGGTGACGCTGCCGAGGTCTACTTCCTCCAATTCAAGCCCGAGGTCGACAAGGAGTGGAAGGAGATCGCCAAGGCCTATAAGAAGGAGAAGGGCGTCGAGGTCAAGATCGTGACCGCCGCCTCCAACACCTACGAGGAGAAGCTCAAGTCCGAGATGTCCAAGAGCTCCGCTCCGACCCTGTTCCAGGTCAACGGCCCCACCGGTCTTAAGAACTGGAAGGATTACTGCGCCGACCTGTCCGATACCAAGCTCCGCGGTGAGCTCATTGACGACTCCCTGGCTCTGCAGTCCGATGGCAAGGATCTGGGTATCGACTGGGTCCAGGAGAGCTACGGCATCATCTACAACAAGCAGCTGCTCGAGAAGGCTGGCTACAAGGCCGAGGACATCAACTCCTTCGACAAGCTGAAGGCTTGTGCCGACGACATCCAGGCCCGCAAGGACGAGCTTGGCATTGAGGGTGCCTTCACTTCTGCTGGCATGGATGACTCCTCCAGCTGGCGCTACACCACCCACCTCGCCAACCTCCCGCTCTACTACGAGTTCGAGAAGGAGCACAACCAGGAGGACGACGAGATCAAGGGCGAGTATCTCGACAACTTCAAGCAGATTTTCGACCTGTACATCACCGACTCCACCTGCGATCCTTCGCAGCTTGCCTCCAAGACCGGCGACGACGCCACCAACGAGTTCGCAACCGGCAAGGCCGTCTTCTATCAGAACGGCTCCTGGGCCTACGCTGACCTCACCAAGGCCGGCATGACCGACGATCAGATTGGCATGATGCCCATCTACATTGGTGTCGACGGCGAGGAGAACCAGGGCCTGTGCTCCGGCGGCGAGAACTACTGGTGCGTCAGCTCCCAGGCTTCCGAGGATGCCCAGAAGGCCACCGAGGACTTCATGTATTGGTGCGTCACTTCTGACACCGCCACCAGCATCATCGCTGACAAGATGGGTCTGACTGCCCCGTTCAAGAGCGCCAAGGAAACCACCAACGTCTTCTCGCAGCAGGCCGTCGCCATGGCCAAGGACGGCAAGAAGACCGTCGCTTGGGACTTCGTCTACATCCCCTCTGAGGAGTGGAAGAAGAACCTCAAGCAGGCTCTGATCGCCTATGCTGCCGACAACAGCAAGTGGGACGGCGTCAAGAACGCCTTCGTCGATGGCTGGAAGACCGAGAAGGCTGCTTCCGAGTAAGTAGTTGCTGCCCAAGCTATCTGATTAGCGACAGGGGGCGGGCAGACGTTGGTTTGCCCGCCCCCTGCATATTGAAAGGACCCTTCTATGGGCAAAGCACTCAAGCGCTGGTGGCCGCTCTTTATGCTGCCCACGTGCCTGGCGTTTATGATCGGGTTCGTGATCCCCTTTATCCAGGGCTTCTATCTCTCGTTCTGCCAGTTTATTACCATCAACAATACGCACTTTGTCGGTATCGAGAACTACGTGCGCGCACTGTCCGATCCGCAGTTTGCCACGTCGTTCTTCTTTACCGTGGCGTTTGCCTTCCTGTCGACGGTGCTCATCAACGTGATCGCCCTCGCCATCGCGCAGGCGCTCACCCGCAAAGCGCTCAAGGGCACCAACATCTTCCGTACGATCTTCTTTATGCCTAACCTGATCGGCGGCATCGTGCTGGGCTACATCTGGCAGATTCTGATCAACTGCCTGCTCTCCAACGTGGGCGCCCAGCTCATCGCCCTTAACTCTGCTGCTGGCTTCTGGGGCCTTATCATCCTGACCCTGTGGCAGCAGGTCGGCTACATGATGATCATCTACATCGCTGGTCTGCAGTCCATTCCGTCCGACTACATCGAGGCCGCCAAGGTCGACGGTGCCACGGCATGGCAGACGTTTTGGAAGGTTAAGATCCCTAACCTGATGCCGACCATCACTATCTGCCTGTTCCTGTCCATCACCAACGGCTTTAAGCTGTTCGACCAGAACCTCGCCCTTACCGGCGGCGCCCCCGCGCACTCCACCGAGATGCTCGCCCTGAACATCTACAACACGTTCTATTCGCGTGCCGGTATCGCATGGCAGGGCATCGGTCAGGCCAAGGCAGTTATCTTCTGCATCCTGGTCGTAGCCATCTCCATGATTCAGCTTAAGGCCACGAGGTCCAAGGAGGTGCAGCAGTAATGAAACGCGATAAGGTTATCAACCGCGCGCTCTCGATTTTCTTTACGATTCTGTCGCTCGCGTGGATCTACCCCGTGTTCATGATTGCGCTCAATTCCTTTAAAAAGGCAACTGCAATCAGCACCACCACGGCATTCGATCTGCTCACGCCCGAGACGTTCAACGGCCTCGCAAACTACATGCATGCCCTTAACGAGCAGGGCTTTGCCTCGGCATTTATGTACTCGCTCATCATCACGGTCACGTCGGTCGTGCTGATTCTGGTGTGCTGCTCCATGTGTGCTTGGTACGTAGTGCGCGTCAACAGCAAGATCTCGAACTTCTTCTATTACCTGTTCGTCTTCTCGATGGTCGTGCCCTTCCAGATGCTCATGTTCACGCTGTCCAATTTGGCGGACCGCATCGGCTTCAACACGCCGTTCAACATCTGCTTTATCTACCTCGGCTTTGGCGCGGGCCTGGCGGTCTTTATGTTCGCCGGCTTTGTAAAGAACATCCCGCTCGAGATCGAAGAGGCGGCCATGATCGACGGCTGCAACCCGGTCCAGGTGTTCTTTAAGATCGTCCTTCCCATCATGAAGCCCACCTATCTTTCGGTCGGCATCCTCGAGACCATGTGGGTCTGGAACGACTATCTGCTGCCCTACCTCACTCTCGACTCCACCAAGTACAAGACCATTCCTATCTTGATCCAGTACTTCCGCGGCGGCTACGGCCACGTCGAGCTCGGCCCCATGATGGCCTGCATCATGATGGTCGTTATCCCCATCGTCATCATGTACATCCTCTGCCAGAAGTACATCATCGACGGCGTGGTGGCAGGTGCCGTCAAGGGCTGATGCCGTAACTGTTTTGCAAGTTTCTGCGGCGCCCTCAACATGGTGCCGCATATCGAAAGGTAAAGACATGGCCGAGATCGTTCTCAAGCATGTTCAGAAGGTGTATCCCAACACCGAGTCCAAAAAGAAGGGCTTCTTTGGCAAAAAGAAGAAGACCGAGGAGAAGAAGCACAACCTCAAGGTTACCGAGGACGGTGTGCTCGCTGTAGAGGACTTCAACCTCACCGTTCACGACCAGGAGTTCGTCGTCCTCGTTGGCCCCTCTGGCTGCGGTAAGTCCACGACGATGCGCATGGTCGCCGGCCTGGAGGACATTACCTCGGGCGATGTGCTCATCGACGGCAAGCGCGTCAACGACGTGGCGCCCAAGGACCGCGACATCGCCATGGTGTTCCAGAGCTATGCTCTGTACCCCAATATGACGGTGTACGAGAACATGGCGTTTACGCTCGAGCTCAAGAAGGTCCCCAAGGACGAGATCGACCGCAAAGTTCGCTCTGCTGCCGAGATTCTGGGCATTACCGAGTACCTCGACCGTAAGCCCAAGGCGCTTTCGGGCGGCCAGCGCCAGCGTGTCGCTATCGGCCGCGCCATCGTGCGTGACCCCAAGGTCTTCCTGATGGACGAGCCACTGTCCAACCTGGACGCCAAGCTTCGTAACCAGATGCGTGCCGAGCTCATTAAGCTGCGCCACGAGATCAAGGGCACGTTCATTTATGTTACTCACGACCAGACCGAGGCTATGACCCTCGGTGACCGCATCGTGGTCATGAAGGACGGCGTCGTCCAGCAGATCGCCACCCCGCAGGAGGTCTTCAACCATCCCGCGAACATCTTCGTCGCCGGCTTCATCGGCGTGCCGCAGATGAACTTCTTCGATGCCCAGCTGGTGCGCTCGGGCAACGGCTTTACCGTCAAGACCGAGGATATGAACGTGGCGCTCGCCCCCGAGACCTGCGCTCAGCTTGCCCTCAACTGGGACGGCGGCGACGTGAAGGAGATCACGGCCGGCGTGCGCCCCGAGCAGATTCTGCTTGCCGACAAGGACGAGGAGGGCGCGCTCCAGGGTACCGTCGAGGTGACCGAGCTCATGGGTTCGACCGAGCATGTCCACGTGACCGCTCCCGACGGCCAGTTTGTTCTGATTATCCCCGTCGTCGACCTCGAGGCCAAGGGCGCGCTCAAGGCTGGCGACACCATCTGGTTCAAGTTCGAGAAGAACGCGACCCATCTCTTCGATAAGGTCTCTGGCAAGAACCTTATCTAGGCCCGGTGCATCCAGGCCCTCCCTTTGGGCGACTGCGGTATTGCCATCCTTTTGCCGCGGTCACATATAAGGCTCCCCTCCCGTCCACTGGGCGAGAGGGGAGCCTTTCTTTGTGTTGGGATTGTCTGACCGGTCGTTTGTCTCGATCTGTAACGGGTAGGGCCGATTTCGGACGTTAGATGTTACAGATCGAGACGGTTCCGCTGAGCTAACCATTTCATCTAAATCTGTAACACCAAAGGTGAATTTCAGCTGCTAGATGTTACAGATTGAGATAAACCCAAGGGGAGGGGCCGGTATGTCTCGATCTGTAACAGCTGGGACCGTTTTGGTTGAGTAGTTGTTACAGATTGAGATTGTTTGGTCGAGTTGGGTCGCAGGGTAACGTGCGGGCACAAAAAACGGAGCCGTGTTGCCACGACTCCGTTTCTCAAGAGGATGGGTAAGGGAAGCGAAATTAGCTCAGGTGCCAAATCTCGTCGTTGTACTGGGAGATCGTGCGGTCAGACGAGAAGGTGCCGGCGTTGGCGATATTGATGAGCGTCTTGCGCATCCAGGCGTCCTGGTCCTCGTAGTCGGCCAACACGCGCTCCTTGGTCTGGATGTACTCCTCGATGTCGAGCAGGGCCATAAACCAGTCCTTGCCCTTAATGTCATCGTGCAGGCGCTGCAGGCGCTCGACGTTGCCGGTCGCCATAAAGGCCGGGTTGGTGATGAAGTCCACCAGCAGTTTAATGCCGGGCTTGCGGTAGAGCACACCGGCGTCATAGGTGCCGTCGGTATAGAGCTGCTCGACCTGTTTGGACGAGGCACCAAAGGTATAGATATTCTCGTCGCCCACGAGCTCGGCAATCTCCACGTTGGCGCCGTCGAGCGTGCACAGGGTTAGGGCGCCGTTGAGCATGAACTTCATGTTGGAGGTGCCGCTCGCCTCCTTGGAGGCCAGGCTGATCTGCTCGGAGATATCAGCGGCGGGGATCACGCGCTCGGCGGCGGTGACGTTGTAGTTCTCGATCATGACGACCTGCAGGTAGGGAGCCACGTCGGGGTCGTTTGCAATCCACTGCGACAGCGTCAAGATCAGATGGATGATGTCCTGCGCGATAGTGTAGGCAGGCGCCGCCTTGCCGCCAAAGATGATGGTGACGGGGTGCTTAGGTCTGTTGCCGTTCTTGATATCGAGGTACTTCCAGATGATGTAGAGCGCGAGCATCTGCTGACGCTTGTACTCGTGGATGCGCTTGACCTGGACGTCGATGATGGCGTTGGAGGGAATGGTCACGCCCTGCTCGAGCGCCATGAACTGGCGCATGATGGCCTTGGCTTCGACCTTGGTGGCGGCCAGGCGCTCAAGAACGTCCTTGTCGTCGGCGAACTTGGCGAGTTTGCTCAGATCGCCGGTGCTGCGCCAGTCGGTGCCGATCACATCGTCGAGCAGGCTGGCGAGCGCGGGGTTGGCCCCATGGATCCAGCGGCGGAAGGTGATGCCGTTGGTCTTGTTGGAGAACTTCTTGGGATAGATCTCGTAGAACGGATGAAGCTCGGTGTCCTCCAGGATCTTGGTGTGGAGGGCGGCTACGCCGTTGATGGAGAAGCCAAAGTGGATGTCCATGTGGGCCATGTGGACGGTGTCGTGCTCGTCGATGATGGCGACGCGCGGGTCATCGTGCTCGGCCTTCGCGATCTCATCGAGCTTGACGATAATGTCGGCGATGGCAGGGGAGACCTTCTGCAGGCTGGCGAGCGGCCACTTCTCGAGCGCCTCGGCAAGAATCGTGTGGTTAGTGTAGGCGACCATGGAGCGTACGATGGTCACGGCCTCGTCAAACTCGATGTCATGCTCGGTGGTGAGCAAGCGAATGAGCTCGGGGATGACCATGGTGGGGTGCGTGTCGTTAATTTGGACCACGGCGTAGTCGGCCAGATCGTGCAGGTTGCTGCCGCGCTCGACGGCCTCGTCGATCAGGAGCTGGGCGGCGTTGCTCACCATGAAGTACTCCTGATAGATGCGAAGTAGGCGGCCCTGCTCGTCGGAATCGTCGGGGTAGAGGAACAAGGTTAGGTTCTTGGCGATCTCGGTCTTGTCGAAGTCGATGGAGCTGCCGGGGACCAGGCCGTCGTCGACGCTCGCCAGGTCGAACAGGCGCAGGCGGTTCTTGGTGGGCTGGCCGTAACCGGGCACATCGATGTTGACGAGCTTGGAAGTAACGGCAAAATCGCCGAACTCGACGGTGTAGGAGCGGTCATCGTCGACTAGGATGTCCTGCTCACCGAGCCACTCGTCGGGGACGGCCTTCTGCTGGTTGTCGACAAAGCGCTGACGGAACAGACCGTAGTGATAGTTGAGGCCCACGCCATCGCCGGTCAAGCCCAGCGTGGCGATGGAATCCAGGAAGCATGCGGCCAAGCGGCCCAGGCCGCCGTTGCCGAGTGACGGCTCGACCTCGAACTCCTCGATCTTGTTGAGGTCGTGGCCTGCGGCGGTGAGCTGATCCTTAACCTCGTCGTAGATGCCGAGGTCGATCATATTGTTGATGAGCAGCTTGCCGATCAAAAATTCGGCGGAAATGTAATAGAGCTTTTTCTTGCCGTTGTTGAGCGGGCGGGCGGCGGAGCGCTCCTGCACGAGTTTGACCAGCAGCTTGTAAATGCGACGGTCGTCGAGCTGCTCGAGCGAGGTGCCAAAAGACTGCTCGGCGAGTTCCATGAGGTTAATTCGGGGCATGTTTTCTCCTGTGATGGGTTGTTTCATGTCTGCAATTCATAAGAAGCCCGCGCGAGGGGATTGGGGTGGCCTCGCGCGGGAAAAGCAAGCGCGTCCGCACGGTGGGGAGGGGTCGGGCGCGGTGGCTCCTATTGAGGAAGCTCGATTTCGGCTTCCGACGGGATGCGGAAGTAGGTCTCGGTCCAGTCGGTGAGTTTGTGCTCGAGCTCGCGGGTGATGGCGCCGTCGAGCATGCGCCAGGTCCAGTTGCCACCCAGCGTGGCAGGGGTGTTGATGCGCGCCTCGTTGCCCAAGTTGAGCAGGTCCTGCATGGTGTAGATGCACGTGTCGCTTACGCTGGCGGCGATGGTGCGATTGAGTGCATCTGCCATGGGTTCGCCGGCTTGCTGATGGGTGTACAGGGCTGCCTGCTCGCGCTGACGCGGGGTGGCCGTTCCCTCAAACCAACCGCGCGCCGTCTCGTTGTCGTGGGTGCCCACATAGGCGACGGTGTTGGCGATGTAGTTATGCGGCAGGTAGTACGAGTTGGTGCCCTCAAAGGCAAACTGCAGGATCTTCATGCCGGGGAAGCCCGAGTTGTCGCGCATGTCGATGACGCCGGGGGTGAGGAAGCCCAGGTCCTCGGCGATGATGGGCAGCGTGCCGAGCTTTTTCTCGAGCGTCTTGAAGAACTTGAGGCCGGGACCCTGCGTCCACGAACCGTAGGACGAATCGGGCGAGGAGAACGGCACCTCCCAATAGGCCTCGAAGCCGCGGAAGTGATCCAGGCGGATGACGTCGTACATGTCGAGGGCGGCGCGAATGCGGCCCTCCCACCAGGAGAAGCCGTCGGACTCCATGGCGTCCCAGTCGTAGATGGGGTTGCCCCAGTACTGGCCGGTGGCCGAGAACTGGTCGGGCGGCGTGCCGGCGACGCTCACGGGATTGCCGGCGGCGTCGATCTTAAAGAGCTCAGGCGTCGCCCACATCTCGACGGAGTCACGCGAGACATAGATGGGCAGGTCGCCGATGATGAGGATATCGCGCTCGTTGGCATAGGCCTTGAGGCGGCTCCACTGACGATTGAAGAAGTACTGCGTCATCTGGTGGTAGAGCATGCGCGCGGGATGGGCGGCGCAGACCTTGGCAGAAGCCTCGCCGCGGGTACGGAGCTCTGCGGGCCACTCCCAAAATGCCTTGAGACCGCACTCCTCCTTGACGGTCATGAACTCGCAGTAGGGAATGAGCCAGTCTTCGCTTGCTTGGACAAAGTCGTCGAAGTCGGCTGGCTTGTCGGCGGCAAAGCGCTCGGCGGCGCGGTCGAGAATCTGACGACGGCCACCAAAGATGGCGCCATAGTCAACGTTGTTGGGATCGGAGCCCAGATACACACCGTCGATATCGCGCTGCTCCAGATAGCCGGCCTCGATAAGCTCGGCAAAGTCGATGAAATTGGGGTTGCCCGCACGGGCTGAGAACGACTGATAGGGCGAGTCGCCATAGCTCGTCGTCGTAAGGGGCAGAATCTGCCAGTAATGTTGTTTGCACGAGGCGAGGAAATCGACAAAGTCGTAGGCATTCCAGCCAAAGCCGCCGATACCGTACGGTCCGGGCAGAGACGAGATGGGCATGAGAACACCGCTTGCACGCTCCATGGATGTGCTCACCGTCCTTTTGAATAAGGGGCTGCGCCGTAGATGGATAGACGGCTCGTCCCGAGTTTCCATTTCTATTGTCCCTATTGTAGAACATGTTGTTTAAACATGTATAGAGAGAATGAAAAAGTTGCCGACTTTCGGTGAATGGTAGTGCGCCATAGACGATATGAGTTGAACATTGGGAGCTCCTCCCCTTGCGGCTCTTTTGTGGGTCGGGCGACAATGGTCGTCGTCATTAAAGACCGGCTGCCAGCCAGGTTGCAACAATGCAAGAAGGGTTCACATTCAGTTGGCCGTTGACACAAACAATCGCGCGAAGACCTCGTCTTCTTCGGTAAGTCCAGGCGCGGCAAGACGCGCATGGCAGTCGCCCTCACGATGCGCGCGGTCGCCGCGGACATGTCGGTCAGGTTCTGGCAGACCGCGCAGCTGGTTCTCGAGCTCGGCAACGCGAAGCGCAAGGGAACGCTGTCGAAACTGTTGAACGACGTGTCGCCCGCGAGGCTGCTCGTGCTCGACGAGTTCGTCTACGTCCCCTGCGACGTAGACGGTGCGAGGGTTCTCTACCAGGTCATTTCCGTCCATGTAGTGCTCGTAGGCCGCGGCGTCGTCGGGCTCGTCGAAGGAGAGGGACTCCGTCCAGTCCCAGTAGGCCCCCGTCCAGGCGCCCCTGCGCCTGCCGGCCGGCGTCGTCTCGTCGAAGACGAGGCCGTGGCGCAGCAGGAACTTCGACATCCGCTGCTTGGCGTGTTGCAGGTCGTCGCGCGCGTCCTCGAGGGCGCTCGTCGGGGACCCACACCTCGACGACGTTGCGGCGCGCCAGCATGCGTGCCAGCCACTCGGCGTCGCGGCGGTCGTTCTTGCGGCCGCGGTCGGCCGCGGGCCGGTGCATCTTCGGGACCGCCCCGACGACGCAGCCGAGGCCGAGGGCCCGCAGCGCGCGGCCGCGGTTGATGGTACGACCATTGTCGCCCGACCCACGAGAGAGCTGCAAGGGGAGAGGCCCCAATGTTCAACTCATATCGTCTGTTGTGCCAGAGTCGCTCGGGAAAGCGCGACCGACGCAGCGCGCTGTTTTCCAGTCACATCCAGTTCGGGTTGATTTCGGCATGCGATAAGAAACTGGATTTGAATTTCGACTCGAAAGATGGGCAATGCTGATGAGAAACGCTTGGAGTTCGGGATTGCGCGGCGTGAAGCGACCCTCTTCTTATCGAGTTCGTTACAATGTAGGAAAAACAGTAAGTAAGAAGACCTCTGATTGCTTTAGGAGGAGCTGTGGTGAATAGCGCCCAGAAGATCGATAAGTCCATCCAGAAGATGATGACTCTCGGAAGAAGGCTTGGGATTCTGTTTACGGCGCTGTTTATAGCGGTGTGTTGCTGTTCGGTGGTGGTGGTTATTTCCATTGGGCTTATGGCTGCTCAAGGAAACCTATATGATCCATCAAAGACGGTTTCCGTAGTGGTTCCTTTGATGTATCTTCTGATTTCCGGAGGGGCCACATGGACCCTGCGGGGAATCAGCATGGACATGGCTCATGGCGAATCGCCCTTTACCCTTTCGCATGCTCGAAGAATCTCGATTATCGGGTGGCTGTTTGTTGCAGCAGCAATAGGTGACCTCTTGTTTTCTCCGGGGTTTCTTTCGATAGTGATTGGCCCCTTCGACTTGCTGGGGAACGCCTATTCGATGTTTGAAAACCTGGCCCTGCCCATAGATATTGGTGCTGTGCTGGGGGCCGTTTGCTGCTTCTCGATTTCTGCGATATGGCGCTACGGAGCTCTGCTTCAAGACCAGACCGAGGATTTGGTGTGAGGGGCGGCATGGACTATCTGATTATTGAGCTTGAAAGCTTATTGCTTCGACGCGGAAAGACGAGTACGGATATCATTCGGGCGACCGGGCACACACCGGCAAGTATCTCAAAAATACGAAATGGCAAGGTGAAGGCAATTAGGTTAAAGACATTGCTGGATATTTGCGTAGAGCTTGATTGCCAGCCTGGCGATCTTATTAAGCGCGTCAACGAAAGAGAACTTGAGGAACTGGCGACGCGGCGCGCCCGCAACGCGCTGAGCAGGGCGACCGCGACGGGTGATGACCTGGTCCTGGAGTCAGATCATGTTTACGTGGTCGATCTTAGAGACGACTGAGGCTGGAGAATAAAAAAGTATTGAGCAGGTGCAGCCCGTGAAAACAACGGTTTTCACGGGCTGTTCATTCAACGTCCTGCAGTGGCCTGTATTTCTCGCCGCGTCACTGGGGAACGAGAGAGTCATTTCCTGTGCTGGATGCAGGGGGGTGCTTACCTTGTGTAATATATAAATAAGCTTATATTGAAATATGATACATATCGAATTAGAATAACATTATCAATTCGGTATGCAAGGAAAGGAGGGAGAGATGGATTGGATTAACGAGCCGGAGGAAGGCGTTGCACCCGCGTGCGGCAACTGCTTCTTCTACGCGCACGGGGGATGCACGAAGAGGTGCCCCAATCAGTCCTGCACGTTCCGTTTCTAGGGGGCAGAGATGAACTGGCTTTCTACCGCGAAAGGAGGGGAATGAAATGGAATGGATTACCGAGCCGTCAGCCGGGGCTGAGCCCATGTGCAACAATTGCTTCTTTTACGCGCACGGCAGCTGCAGCACCAAGTGTTCTTCACAGGAGTGCACTATCCGCTTTTAGCGGATAGTGCACGCCGTACGGCGTGCACAGACTGTTCAAAGATATTTTGGCCAGCAGCGCCTGAGGGGCGATGTGGCATTGCAATATGGGGGGCGAACCGACGTTACCTATAACCCCGCACAATTGCCATGTCGTCCCTTTTTATTGACGGGGAGGATGTCGTCCATGCGGGAAGTCCCAGTTGAATTGCGTGCCATATCCAAGAGATATGGCGGGTTTGAAGCGGTTAAATCAGTCTCGTTCTCTTTAATGGAAGGCGAGCTGTGTGCACTCATTGGGGAGAATGGTGCCGGCAAGAGCACGTTAATTCGATTGATCACGGGGCTTTCGGAGCCATCGTCAGGAACGATCTCGATGTTTGGGCAAACCGGGAGACGTGAAATACGGAGCTGCAGGGAAAGGCTGGGTTATATGCCCGACCTCAATGCTTCGTATCCTAATCTGACCGCGCGAGACAACTTGGTCGTTCGCTGTATTGAGTGGGGGCTTCCCACCGATCGTTCCATCGACGGTGTGTTATCAACCGTCGGTTTGGGGGAGGCCGGCGGGAAGAAAGTGAAGAACTTCTCAATGGGAATGAGGAGGCGTCTCGATCTGGCCATAGCGTTGCTGGGCGATCCGGAGCTGTTGATCTTGGACGAGCCGACAAACGGCCTGGATCCGATGGGGATAGTCGAAGTAAGAAAAATCCTTACGCATCTTAACAAAGATCAAGGTAAAACGATTCTCGTATCCAGCCACAATCTTGAGGAGATGCACAAGCTGGCAACTGATTACCTCTTCATAAGTCATGGTCGCCTCATTCGAAGGATGACCGCACCTCAGCTGGAAAAGTCATGCCGCGGTGGTTTCGTGTTGCATGTGGACGATCTGGAGCGAACGAGATCGGTTCTCGGAGATGAGACCTCACATTCTTTTCTGCCGGACGGCAGCGTCCTTATGCGCTATGAGGAGAAAAAGGAAGGGCGGGGCATTGCAATCGAAGCGCTCTCGACCGCAGGTGTGAGGGTTGCGGAGGCGTATTCTCATAGGAAGAGCCTTGAGGAGTTTTATTCGGAGCTCATCGGTCGAGAGAGCGAGCTGTGATGAAACGCGAGTTCATCTCAGCTTTTCGGAGCGAGGTATGGTTGCTCGCCAGGCACCCGGCGACCGCTCTGATGATTGCGCTTGCGGCTGTGCTGTATGTGGTTGCGGCTGCGACTTCGTCTGAGGTGCTGATCATGGTCGCCGGTGATGACCCGTATACGCTTGGAGGGGCTATAGGTTTTATTGGAAACCTAGTGGATGCAGGGGACGTTTTGGGCTCTGTTGCCCGGACGTCTTTTGCGTCTACAGTGGTCTGGATTCCGGTGACGATTCTCTACGCGGTTTACGCTACGTCGAGAGACTTTGAATCCGTGGCTTACGCCGTATCGAGATCGCGAGGGGTGTCGCAGGCGGCGATTGTGATCACGAAGCTGTTGGTGAACTGCACTCTGGTCGGTGCCGTGTATCTTCTTTCTACGACTGCGCTGTATTTAACCAAGATGGCCCAATGGGACGTTGGGGCCTCGTGCTCAGGGTTTGCCCAATTTGTATCGATTGCGCTGATGATCGCGCTGCTGCTCATTTCGATGTACGCCGCTACCTTCGCCCTGTATTTGCTCACGAGGAGTGTGGTGGCGAGCAGCGTCGTTGCAATAGCGGTTTCGACATTTGTGATGGTGTGGTTCCCAAGTACATACGGAAGCGGTCAGCCCAGCTTGCTGCTCATGCTCTCGCCCGTGTATTACCTGATGAACCTGTGTTCCCTGAGTATGCAGAATGTTGGTGTAATTCAGGTTTTGCTGTATGCGGGCGGCACTGTGCTTGTGTCGGTTGGAGTTGCGCTCGTCTCGCTATTTGTAAGGACGGCGGTTCGATGAATCTTGGGATGTCGGTCAGGGCGGAACTGTTCCGCGCAAGGAGAATGAAACTCGCCGTGATAATAGCGCTGATGTATTTGGGCATCGCGGGGATTTATGTGTTTGCCGGGTCCGGCGCATGGGTCTCCGCGGGGGGAGAGGGCCAGTTCTTTGGCTTTTCCGCCGATCCGGGCTATCTTTTCTCGATAGGGGTTGGGCCAACGGGTATCTCTTCCTGGCTAAGTGTCGTCTCCATGGCGCATACGGTGTTCTTCCCAATCGTCTCTGTTGTTGTGGCGGGGACGCTATTCGGTGATGCGACGAGCGTGTCGGCAAGGGGAGTTTCGATTGCTCGGGGCTTCCGCAGCTGGCAGCTGTTTGCGGCAAAGACATTGGCTTGCGAAGTGTATACGCTGTGCCCCTACATCGTGTTTACTCTCGGTGTCGCTGCGGTCTTTGCCGTGTGCTCCGGAAGCGGTCTAGACAGCCTTACGGTTGGTAATGTGACCTCGGCACTCCTGTCGAATATCGTTATAGACGCCGCTTATACGCTGATGGTTGCGGTTGCATATGAGGTGTTCAGGATCAGATCTCTTGTGTCGGGAGCCTTGCTGGTCGCAACGTTCGCGGGCCTTGTTATCGCGATGAGTTTCCCAACCGTTTTACCCCCGGTTCACATGGCTTATTGGATGAGGGCGTGCGGGGCTGCCGGCGGGACGGTCCTGATGGCTGCATGCGGCCATGCGGTCATCGTGTCGCTCGCATGTCTATTGCTGCTTTCGTGCAGTTTTTATCGAAGAAGGTAGTGCGCTGGCGTATGCGCAGCGTCTGAGGGTCGATATGGATTTGATTGGAAATGGAGATGGTGCGAAGTGAAACTGTCGCAATTTAATGTGGTGCATGAACATAACGGAAGTCTTCTTATCATGAATGCGCGAACCGGCGGCATCCTGTCGTTAAATCCGGAATAAGCGCAGAAATTCAAAAGGATTCAAGAAGGGGACGTTCGGGATGCCGATGATCTTGTCGCGGAGCTGATAAGGGGAGGCATCCTAGTCAATGAGGAGAGGGACGAGCTTGGGGAGATCAGGTTGCAAAGTCGCGCCGCGCGCTTTGCGAATACTGCTCTGTCCCTTACCATTGCGCCAACGATGGCTTGCAACTTTTGCTGTCCCTACTGCTATGAAAAGGGACAGGCGTACACGACGATGGGCGAGGAGGTTTTGACACAGCTCTCCAAGTTCGTGAAAGATTACTATCCTGGTATCGCAAGTCTCTCAGTTGGATGGTACGGCGGCGAGCCTCTGCTCGGAATGAAGATGATCGAACGGATTACGTCGGATCTGAAAGATGTCGTGGGGCCAACGTGTGAATATTCCGAATCGATAGTGACAAATGGCTATCTGCTGACGCCTGATGTTGCAAGGAGGCTCGCGGCATGTGGTGTGACGAGCGCGCAAGTGACTATAGATGGATCGAAGTCGGATCACGATTCGAGAAGGATTCTTCACGACGGAAGCCCTACATACGAACGTATTCTCAAGAACGTCAAAGAGTGTGCCGACATCATCGATATTTCGATAAGGAGCAACGTCGACAAGACCAACATCGAGGCCGCTCAAGAGCTATTGGATTATCTCGAGCTAAATGGCCTGATGAATAAGGTTCACTTCTATTTAGCCCCTGTTGACGATATCAATCAGGTATGTGCGAACGACAGCCACTGCTTTACTGTAAAAGAGTTCTCGTATGAGGAGACTGAGTTTTATAAAAGGGCAATTGCGCGGGGCTTCAAAGTTCAACCTTTTGGTGGGACGAATTTCGGGATATGTTGCGCCGTTGGAATCAACTCGTACGTGGTTGATCCCGTCGGAGATTTGTATAAGTGCTGGGATGACATTGGAATGAAGGAGCGGAGGGTCGGAACTATTTTCGAGCCGCCAATGTTGAGCAAGAACATGATTAACTGGATGGCATATGAGCCAGATGACCCGGAATGCCAAGAGTGCTTTGCTTTTCCCATGTGCATGGGAGGGTGCCCCAACCACGCCTTAAACGGTGAGGGGAAACGTTGCGTTTCCTTCCGGTATGATGCCGAGCAAAAAATGCTGCTCTCCCAGATGATGAATACGGCAAAACGGGGTGCGGGGCAAAATGAGGCTGATGCTTAATCTCTGTAGAAAATATATACTGGGCGGTCGATTCTACGCCTATCTTGTCGTAACAGTTTTGGTCGGGCTGCTTGCGCTTGCGGGTCCCTTTCTTACCGGCATAGTGGTAAACCGATTGGCGATGCCGGCCAGCGCCGATGATCGCGTCGAAAATGTTGGTGTAAGGGTGACACCCTAGCGCCCGTTTAACGAAAAACGGCCTTCGTCCTAGAATCTGAAATCACCACAACAACAGGTTCTAGGAAAGGACGAAGACCGCTATGGGAATCTTATCAGACCCGACGCCGGACATGCTCGCCATGCCCCGTTTCGACGACGGCGCCATCGACATACAGGAGCTGCTCCGCAGACTAGCCGAGCAGGTCGTGAACGCCGTGATGGACGCCGAGGCCGACCAGCTGTGCGGCGGCGGGGCGAACAGCCGAAACGGCTACCGCGAGAGGTCGCTCGCCACCTGCGTCGGCACGCTGACGCTGCGCATCCCCAAGCTGCGCTCCGGCAGCTTCTTCCCTGAGGACGTGCTCGAGCGCTACCAGCGCGTCGACCGCGCGCTCGTGGCCGCCGTGGCCGAGATGTACGCCACGGGCACGAGCACCCGCAAGGTGCAGAGGGTGGCCGAGAAGATGGGCGTCTCCAGGCTCTCGAAGGACCAGGTGAGCGCCATCGCCTCGAGCCTGGACGCAGACATCGAGGGCCTGTGCGCAAGGCCGCTCGGCGGCTCGCCGGTGCCCTACGTCTGGCTCGACGCGACCTACGTCAAGTGCCGCCGCGAGGGGCGCGTCGCCTCCACCGCCGTGGTCACCGCCATCGGCTGCGATGCGGGCGGCTGGAGGCGCGTCCTGGGCGTCGACGTGGTCGACACCGAGTCCTACGACTCGTGGCTCGCCTTCCTGCGGGCTATCCGCTCGCGCGGGGCGGCGGGCGTGCGGCTCGTCGTCTCGGACGCCCACCCGGGGCTCGTCCGGGCGCTCGGCGAGGTCTTCCAGGGCGCCGCGTGGCAGCGCTGCGCGGTCCACCTCATGCGCGACTGCATGCGCGAGGCCGGCTCCTGGCAGCTCAGGCGCCGCGTGGGCAGGATCGTGTCGCAGGTGTTCCGCGGGCGCGACGCCGCCACCGTGACGGCCATGTACCACGCGGCGTGCGACATGCTGGAGGGGTGCTGCCCCAGGGCGGCGGCGGTGCTGGAGGAGGCCGAGCCCGACGCGCTGGCCTACCTCGACTTCCCGCCGACCCACTGGAAGCGCCTGCGCACCAACAACGTGCAGGAGAGGACCAACCGGGAGATAAAGCGCAGGTCGCGCGTCGTGCAGGTGTTCCCCTCCACGGGCTCGCTGGTGCGGCTCGCGGGCGCGGTCATGTGCGAGCAGGACGAGATATGGCAGGAGTCCAGGTACTTCTCGGAGGTGAGGATGAACGAGCTCTACGATGACGGTCGCACTCGGGGAATCGACGGTCCCGTCGATTGGGCGCGGCTTGAGGCGGAGGCCAGGAAGATGCTCGAGTCCGGCCTCGAGCTTGCGGACAGGGTCGAGGCGGCATAGGATATCAACCGTATTCCAGATTCCAGGACGCCGGGCCGACTCACTTCGGATCGGGCGCTACACCAACTTTCTCGACATTACCGCGCCGATCTTGCCGCCGTTCTCGTTTGTTGCCTTATTTTGGTTGCGGTCCAAGCGGTTCGAGCGGGACTAGTGTATTGCTCAGAGATGCTGTACATCAACCTTCAGTCGCATGCGGGGTTCGGCTTAAATGCGGATACGCTTGAGCACGTGAAGCACCTTCCCCAGGCATTCTTCGAGGGCTTCAACGCGTCGTATTATAACCAGCAAATCAATCACGACGCTAATGACCTTGTCATCTTCGTAATCAACTCGGTTGTGGGGGTTTCAAGCAACGTTATCACCCTTTTGTCCGCCCTGTTTGTTCTCGGTAGCCTGAATATCAAGTTGAGTGTGGTCTGCCTTGTTCTTGCGGCAGCGAGTGCCGCTTTTTATGCGGTTTCACGCGCAAGGCTGTTTGAGAGAAGTTTTGACGTACAAGAGCAGAGCGCGAGGTTTTTTTCCTGTCTACAAGATCAGTTGGAGAAAGTTGATTTCATCCGCAAACATGCTTTGTTCGATAGGTCCCGCGCTGTACTGGTCGAAGCTTTTAATGGGCTCTATCCAACGATGAGAGCAAATCAGGAAGTAGGGTCTAGATTTACCTTTGGCAACGCGTTGGTCGCTTCCGCCGCTCAAGGATGTCTTCTTGCTGTGGGCGCGGTTGAAGTGATGGGCGGGAGACTGTTGCCTGGTTTTCTCGTGACTGCTGTTGGATATTATTCGAACTTAAGCTCAGCGGTACAGTATTTGTTGGGCTGGGGAAGGGATTACCAGACTAATCGCGTATGCTATGAGCGGCTGAAAAGAATTTGGGATGTCCCGGTGGAAGCGAATGGCAAATTGGCGCTTGGTCCGATTGAGGAAATCCGTCTAGAGAACATCAAGCTACGTTATCCAGGGGCGGAAAGGGTCGCGTTAAGCATTGAGGGGCTCGCGTTTTCCAGGGGTCGGCTATATGGAATCTCGGGGCCGAATGGTTCGGGGAAGAGCTCGCTGCTGTCAGTGATATTGGGGCTATATCCAGATGACACAGAAGGGGCCGTTCGCTACAACGGGGTGTCACAGCGTTGCATCGATCGATATGCATTGCGGCGGTGTCGAGTCAGCATTACGGAGCAAGAACCCCCTATCGTTGAGGGGACGATTCTCGATAATCTTACGCTGCTTTCTGATGATTACGAGATGGATAAGCTGAATCGGATGCTTGTCATATTGGGGCTAGACGAAATGGTTGCTTCTGTGGAGAACGGGGCAACGGCGATGCTTGACGGCGGGAAAGGAGGGGTGTCCGGCGGCGAGAAGCAAAAGATTGCAATTGTGAGACAGCTGTTGAAATCGCCGGACGTTATGCTTTTTGATGAACCGACCTCAGCACTTGATGCGAAGAGTCGAGGCGCGCTGATCAAATTGCTTCATGAAATTAAGAGAGACCATATTGTAATCGTTGTCACTCATGACGAGGAGATGCTTGCCGCCTGTGACGAGGTCATTTCGACGGCTGGATGATTATCGGATTGTGGCGTTGAAGACCAAGAAACTTGAAATGGCGTGGGCTCTGGGTAGGTCTCCACGGGTACGCCGTCGGTGCTGTACTCGACCGCCCGGCAAGAAGGTTTTATAGCGTGTTTCCCCAGAGAAGTCCCTTTGTCCGGTAGTAGCGAGGGGAGCCTCTCTTTTGCTCACCTCTTGCGGCGGAGGGGGACACCATGCGCCTATGCAGGACAAACTGCGCGTTCTTGTCGAATGATGGGCTATGTGTAGAGATGATGGTCTCGGGTAGAGGCCGTGTCGCGCTCGGCTGCGATGAGCCAGGCAATTCAATCTTCATCCGGGAGGGCCTTGGCAAGACAAGCAGGGCGAAGACCTTGGCGACGTTCGGGAGCCGTGTGGCGCCCGGCTCCACGCTCATCCACGACATGGAGCCGGGCGCCACACGGCTCCCGTCAACAATCTGTCACTGAAGAGCCAGCACTACAACGCGAAGCTGCTCAAGGGCGTTCCCGACGGCCAGAACCCGCTGGGGCCCGTGAACCGGATGCGCTACTTCATGCAGTGCTTCCTGAGGGCTCATCCCGGCTCCAACCGGGACGACATGCGGGGCTGTGGCTATGAGTCCGCCCGAGGACAAGCTTGAGAAGGTCGCGATGGTGCTCGATCGGGCAATGCGATACCCGAAAACGCTCAGGTTCAGGCAGTTCTATGCAAGAAAGCCCAGTTCAGATGAGTTCGACGAGCAATATTTATCAACACAGTGCAAGGGGGGATTATATTTGTATTTCATCCGTGTTGAGCTTCACACGGTGCGCGACTCATCGCAAACTGGCGGGCGCAGCGGAAAGAAAACCGACTGCAGACGAACGATCGATATCGGGAGCAAATAGCCACCGGATGCTTTTCGGTCTCCTACGCGTCGACCTCCGCGATTTCTTCTGCGTCTCGCCAAGTTGAAAGGAGCGATGTCGAAAACTCCTTTTCGGTTAGCGTCAAGACATCCTTCACGCAAAAACCTTTCAATTTGTCAGGAAGCCCAAAACGCGCTTTTTTCCTAATCGAGCTGGCAACCCGCTTCAACGCGGTCTTGTTCTTGTCCTCGTTGTATACCAAAACAAAGACGCAGTGCTCGCGAAACCATCTCGTCCTCTTTCCCCACAGGTCCGAGCAGATCAAAACGCTGTCCTTGCACTTCTCGATGAGGGCGTCCCTTTGGCCAAGATTGATACCAAGCTCTTCGTCATCCTTGGGATTGAGCCTCTTCCCCAGCGTCTCCTTCAGACTGCCGTTTTTAAATTCGACTAGATATAACGTTTCCCGATCGCAATACAGCGCATCGGCGGAGCGCGGGAGTTGCATCCACCTATTGACCTTCTTGCAGTAGCATTCTTTAACAGAGTCAAAATTGACAACAGGCAAATCGTCATCCACAAGAGAGACGCTCCCGTCTCTGGATGTTTTGGAGATGGTCGACGTGCAGTCCCTTAGGATACAGGTCCTGCAACGGGAGCAACCATCGCTGCCATCTGGCACCACGGGAGAGTTCGGATGAGGGCAGGAGGCGCACAGGTCGCTACTCAAGGCCGTACTCCTCCCTCTCAAGCGTATCAAAAGGAGCCGCCAGCTTCTCGTAGGCGACCTCAGTCGAGCCGGTTATTTCGGCAAAGCGAGAGCGTCCATCAGCGCAGGTCTCCGCAAGATAATATGAGCACAATCCATCAACAGCGTGCTTCTTAGAATACACTTCGATCGCATTCAAGAAATATGGACTATGGGTGCTCATTAAGACGTGCATCCCGAGCTCTTTCTGGAGCAGCACGATTATCTCGGCGAAGGCCAGCTGCCATGCAGGATGAAGATGAATCTCGGGTTCATCGAGGATAATAGTCCCTCCGGCATCTAGCGCGCCGGACTTCAAGAGCACCTTCATGATGGCGAACGTCTTCAAGCCAGCAGAAAGGTTCCCAGGCTCCAACCCCCGAGCGAAGCCCTCTTCGAGATACGTAAGGTGACCGCGACTTTCGCTCCTCTCGAAATACCCCGGACATAAGGAGGAGACCTTGTCCATGAGAACCTTCAGGTGCCGCTCCTTCGCGATCTCGTCGAACAGCGAGGACTCGCTGTCATCGTTACGGATGGTCGCCTGAATCAAATCTTGCCGCAGCTCCTCCTGGTGTCCAAGGAGGGGCCTGAACCGAAAAGCGGGGCCGTAGGGCCCTCCGAGAGAATCGATCAGGAACGGGTCGTCCAGATAATGCGCCTTGAATCGCAAAACCCTCCTATCGTGCACCTCCGCCACCTCGTCACCTGCAACCGAGAAAACCGTAGATGCGTCCTTTATCTGGAGTTCGACCTTCCCGGGCTCTTCGCCGAAAACCGAATTGATCTGGCCGTTGAACTCGCTTTGGAACCTGTTTGTCGCAATCGCACGAAATACCTCATCATCGGAGATATCCATGATCTCGATAATCTGATCGGCAACTCCTGCTACGCCATTCGTGAAATCGGATTCGATCTCACGGGAGATCTCCTCCCCGTAATACTCCTTTATCTCATCAATAAGCTCGTCCCTCGTGCACTCGCCCGAAAAAACCCTGTCGATGAAACCATTCATTCTTCCAGCAGTTCGCCTGTGGCGAGACGTGGAGTCGAGAGGGCCTCCCACATATGCCTTCCTGATGGCGCGTTCAACACTATTGCGCCTCATGCGGTCGATTTTGTTCTCCGAATCGGACATGCTGTTGAAGGCCGCATAAAGCGCTTTTCCAACCGTGCTTTTCCCCGTCCCGTTCTCCCCGGCGATCACGGCAATGCCATTAATCTCGATATCGGCCTCAGCGACCCTGCCGATGTTTTTCACCTTGATTTTCAATGCATATCACCAGCTCTAAACTCGCGAGACTCAATAGCTCGATTATCGCACAGGGAGATCGACTTCTCGAGGACTCCCTAAATGGAACGCGCGGGGAGGACATGGCTCGCCGCCGTCCGCTTTGCGTTCGCGCGGGGAAGGGTGACGACCAGGGGCCTCTCCGGGCTCATCAAGAGGAGCGCCGGATCCTCCTCGTCCATTTGAACTGTATTGTATCCCAGGACACTTGACTTAGAGGAATGGCGTTGAGCGGCGATAATCGTTTCAGCGCCAAAAAGAAAGGAGTGTTCAGTCATGGCAGATAGGCTCTCCTGCACAGCGGGGCACCGCACCGAGGCCGCAGACTTCGCCGTCGCGTCGGGGAAGCCCATCGCCCAAGTGGCCGCCGACCTCGGCATCAATGAGAAGATCCTGGGAAGATGGGTGACGGTCAGAAAGAAGGAACTGGCCAACCACCCGGTCGCGGCGGCCGCGGCCAAGACCGAGACCGCCGAGATGAGGGCCGCCCGCAAGTGCATGCGCGAGCTCGAGCTCGAGAACGAGTTCCTAAAAGGCCCCGACCTCACATTGGAGGCCGGGGCCCGTAGATTTTGGAATATGCCTAGAAATCTACCGCGGTTGAGTGCTACTCGGCGTCGGCGAAGCCGTTGGGGTTATGGCTCTGCCAATTCCAGCTGTCGCGGCACATGTCCGCGATGTCGTACTGGGCCTTCCAGCCCATCATGCGCTCGGCCTTGGAGGCATCGCACCAGTTGGCGGCGATGTCGCCGGCACGGCGCTCGCGGATCACGTAGGGCAGCTCCTTGCCGCATGCCTTGGAGAAGGCGGCGACGACCTCGAGTACCGAGGTGCCGGTGCCGGTGCCCAGGTTAAAGATCTCGACGCCGGTCTTGCCGTTCATCCAGTTGAGGGCGGCAACGTGACCAGATGCCAGGTCGCACACGTGGATGTAGTCGCGCACGCCGGTGCCGTCGGGGGTGGGGTAGTCGTTGCCAAAGACCTGAACGGCCTCGAGCTTACCGACGGCGACCTGGGCGACGTAAGGCACCAGGTTGTTGGGGATGCCCTTGGGGTCCTCGCCGATCAGGCCCGACGGATGGGCGCCGATGGGATTGAAATAACGGAGCAGCACGACGTCCCACTCGGGGTCGGCGGTGTGGACGTCCATGAGGATCTGCTCAATCATCCACTTGGTCCAACCATAGGGGTTGGTCGCTGGCTTCTTGGGGTCCTCCTCGGTGACGGGCGGATTGTCCGGATCGCCGTAGACGGTCGAAGAGCTCGAGAAGATGATGGACTTACAACCGTGGTTGCGCATGACATCGATGAGCACCAGGGTGTTCTCGATATTGTTGTGGTAGTACTCGACGGGCTTGCTCACCGACTCGCCAACGGCCTTAAAGCCGGCGAAGTGGATGACGCGGTCGATCTGGTGGGTATCGAAGATCTTGTTCATCGCATCGCGGTCGAGCACGTTGGCCTCGTAGAAGGTGAGGTTCTTGGCGGCCTCGTCGCCCACGATGGTCTTGACGCGGTCGACGGCGACGGCGCTGGAGTTGGAGAGATCATCGACGATGACGACCTGGTAGCCACCCTCGAGCAGCTGAACGACGGTGTGCGAGCCGATAAAGCCGGCGCCACCGGTAACGAGGACGCAGGTGTCTTTGGGGTCGAGTGCTTTGGACATGTAGTCTCCTATCGAATCAGGAACACTTCTTGAGGGGAGTATAGCGCAGGCAGGGACGCCCAAATCGTGCGCTGTAGGAAAAGCAGAGGATTGTGCTAACGTACTCATCAGAAGAGCTTGCGTACGCATAACCTGATCTTTGACATTTGCTTACGAGCCGCCGACCTTGCAGTTTCCTGCCGTTCGTGGAAATCGTTGGGACACGCCATATGTACGCTAATATATATGAGTTGAGCGACATATAAATAAACATGTAACGGAGTACATATGTCACCAAACAGCGATTCCATCCTTTCCCAGGAGCTCTCGCGCCGCACTGTCCTCAAGGCCCTGTTCGGCGCCGCTTCTGCGGCAGTTCTTTTTGGCCTGCCCGCTCGCGCCCATGCGGCGGAGGCTTCCAAAGAAACCACCGATAAACTGAATGCCGCCCAGGCCCAGCTCGACGAGGTTCAGGCCCAGCTCGACAGCATCGCAAATGAGTATGCGGCGCTGGCCAACAAGAATGCCCAGACCCTCAACGACATCGAGAATGTCCAGGGCAAGATTGACGACACGCAGGCCCAGATCGATGAAAAGAAGGCCGAGCTCAAGAAGAAGCGCAACGACCTTTCCGATCGCGTGGCCGCCAGCTACAAGTCCGGCGGCACGAACATCCTGTCGCTGCTGCTGGCCTCTGGCTCGTTTGAGGAACTCGTCGCCAACGCGCATTACGTTGAGAAGATCAACAAGAGCGACCGCGATGCCATCGAGGATATTCAGACCATCCAGGAAGAGCTCGATGCGCAAAAGACCGAGCTCGAGTCGCAGAAGGCCGACTTAGAGAAGCTCAAGGACCAGCAGACTGCCCAGATGCAGGACATGCAGGCCAAGCAGCAAGAAGTCCAGACCGTGCTGAACGGTCTTTCCGACGACGTCAAGGAGCTCATGGCTCAGCGCGATTCCGAGATCCTCGCTGCCGCCCAGGCTGAGGAGGCCGCTAGGAAGGCTGCCGCTGCCGCGGCTGCCGCGAACAAGAACAATTCCTACTCGGGTGGTTCGAGCTCGGGTGGTGGATCGTACGCGCCCGGAACTCCGCAGCAGAATGCCGGCTCGGGCAAGCAGCAGGCTGTCGTCAACGCGTGCTACTCCACGCCTTCGCCGGGTCAGAACTGGTGCGCGGCGTGGGTCACCAATGTCTTCCGTAACGCCGGCGTTGGCTACTTTGGCGGTAACGCGTGCGATATGTTTAACGCATGGTGCTATAGCTCCGACCGCTCGGCGCTGCAGGTGGGCATGATCGTGGCCGATTCCTCGCACAGCGGCACGGGTGCTCCGGGCCTTATCTACGGTCATGTGGGTATCTACGTTGGCGGCGGCATCGTTATGAGCAACGAGGGCGCCATCACGTCTAAGTCGCTTGACTCGTTTATTAGCTTCTATGGCACTGGCTCTGGCGTGCGTTGGGGCTGGCTCGGCGGTATTGCGCTGTCGTAAAGCCGACTGGGCCGCGTGCCCGCCCGCAATATATTTGATTGCCTGCTCGGGCAGTCCTGCGCAAGACGAAGGCCACATTAAGTGGCCTTCTTTGCGTGCGGAACTCGCGATCAATCAAATATATTGCGGGCGGGCACGCGGCCCAGTCGGCTTTACGACAGCGCAATACCGCCGAGCCAGCCCCAACGCACGCCAGAGCCAGTGCCATAGAAGCTAATAAACGAGTCAAGCGACTTAGA
>JAXJCG010000036.1:0-9862 GCA_036302525.1 Collinsella sp.
CCTCGGCCGCCGAGGGCTTCGCCGAGCCCGCGGACAGGCCGGCCCCGACAGAGGGGAGGCGCCGCGCGCTCGGGCGGCGCGCCAGGGAGATAGTGGACGAGATAGTCGAGAAGCGCGGTCTCAAGAAGGAGTAACATCGGGGCTTGCAGCGACGGACCTCAGGACACTCTTACACCACGTCTGCGCGCGCCACCTCGGAGCGTGCATCGAAATAGGCGTTTTGGGCTGTTTGAGGGTTTAGCCATATACCACGTGGTCAAAAAACGCCAAATATGAGTACTGTTGCCAAGATAGTCACATATGTTTTATGCCATTTAGGCTTCCTAGTGATATTCATTATCGTTAGGGAGCCCATTTTATTGAACCTGTGGGGAATAACGTTGTCTTGCTTTTGGACAATTGGGGATTTCCGACACTTGCTAGAAGGAAAATTGCTGCTACTAAATTTGTGACAGTACTCATATTTGGCATTTTTTGCCCACGGGGATCTCGAAGGGGCTCGAGGGGTCGCGGTTTCGCCCTTTTTGCGCCGAAGCGATACACTGTTGCCGTTTGATTTCTTCGCTCAAGGAGGATACGCATGCCGTGCACAACGATTTTGGTTGGTAAGAACGCGAGCTACGACGGGTCGACGCTTGTCGCCCGCAACGAGGACTCGTCCAACGGGGTGTTTGAGCCCAAGCGCATGCGCGTGGTGCACCCCGACGAGCAGCCGCGTGTCTACACGAGCGTCCTGAGCCACCTGACCGTTGAGCTGCCCGACAATCCCATGCGTTACACAAGCGTCCCCGACGTTGTCCCGGGCCATGGCATTTGGGCCGAGGCCGGCTTCAACGAGCTCAATGTTGGCATGTCCGCGACCGAGACGCTCACCACCAACGAGCGTGTCCGCGGCGCCGATCCGCTTGTGGACTACGTGCCCGCCAAGGGCAACGAGGGCGAGGACGGCTATGTTCCGGCGCAGCCCGGTGGTTTGGGCGAGGAGGACATGGTGACCCTGGTGCTGCCGTATGCCAAGTCCGCCCGCGACGGCGTGCGTATCCTGGGCGACCTGCTCGAGCGCTACGGCACCTACGAGAACAACGGCATCGCCTTTAGCGACGTTGACGAGATCTGGTGGCTCGAGACCATCGGCGGCCACCACTGGATCGCCAGGCGCGTGCCCGATGATGCCTATGTGACCATGCCCAACCAGCTTGGTATCGACAGCTTTGACCTGGACGACGCCGAGGGCGCCCAGGTCGACCACATGTGCTCCGTCGACCTGCGCTCCTGGATGGCCGAGTGGCATCTGGACCTGACGCTGGGCGTTAAGGGCGACGGTCCCGCCGCGGTTTTCAACCCGCGCGAGGCCTTTGGCTCGCACAGCGACAGCGACCACGTCTACAACACGCCGCGCGCCTGGTACATGCAGCGCTGCCTCAACCCCAGTGATGTGTGGGACGGTCCCGACGCCGACTACACGCCCGAGAGCGATGACATCCCCTGGAGCCGCGTGCCCGAGCGCAAGGTGACCATCGAGGACATCAAGTACGTGCTTTCGAGCCACTACCAGGGCACGGAGTACGACTGCTACGGCAGCAAGGGCACGCCCGCCACGCGCGGCGCCTATCGTCCCATCGGCATCAACCGCAACAGCCAGCTCGCCGTGCTGCAGCTGCGCCCCTATGCGCAGCCGGCGTATCGCGCCGTGCAGTGGATGGCGTTTGGCTCCAACTCGTTTAACGCACTCATCCCGCTGTACGCCAATGTCGAGACCATGCCCGAGTACTACGCAGACACCCAGGCGCGCGTGACATCCGAGAACTTCTACTGGGCCAATCGCTTGATTGGTGCCTTGGCCGATGTTCGCTTCCACGAGTGCGGTCGCGCGGTCGAGGATTATCAAGAGAAGGTCGGCGGCATGGGCCACAAGCAGATTCACGACGTTGACGCCGTCGTAGCCGCGCTGCCCGAGGCCGAGGTGTCCGCCGAGCTCGCCCGCGCCAACGAGGCCTTTGCCGAGCGCGTGCGGGTGGAGACCGATGCTCTGTTGGGCAAAGTCCTTTACACCACGAGCTGCGCCATGAAGAACTCCTTCGCGATGAACGATAACATTAGGTAAAGATAACCTTGCAACGAGCGAGCGGGACAAACGCCGTCAAAGGCTTTGCCCCGCTCGATTTCTATCCTGGCGACAAACGATTTTGTGTCGTTCGCCCAATCTTGGGTACAAGAAGGCCATTGCAGTTGTTCACGATTGGAGCCAACCATGGTTATGAAATTCGATCAGCTTGTTAACGGTGCCATCAACGTGGGCTTCGGCGCCGCCGCCGTTGCCGTCGAGGGCGGCAAGAAGGTCCTCGACGACCTCAATACCAAGGGCGAGCAGGTCCGCAAGGATGCCGGCACCCCCGATATCGCCCGCAGCGTGTCCGACATGTTCGAGCAGGCCGGTGGTACCATCTCTGACCTGACCGAGCGCCTGGGCATGCAGGGCGAGACTGCGGCACAGCGCGTGCTCGACGAGCTCATCCTGGCCCGCGTTCGCGTTATGACCGCCCCCGAGCGCACGGCCTTCCTGGCCCATGTGCGCGACATCGTCGATTCGGTCGAGGACAACGTGACCTCGGTGCCCGTCGAGTCTGTTGAGCCCGACGACGCAGAGGACGCCGAAGAGGCCGAGTAGCAGCGCAGATGGCAGATTCCACCACCGATTACAACAATCTAGATCCCTTGGGTGACGAGACGGCGGTTGTCGATGAGGTTGAGGCCGCCGTCTCGGGCGCTCGCAAGAAGCCGCGCGCCGTCGATATGGTCCCCGAGGAGCCCGACGCGATGGCGCCGGACGAGGAATACCAGCTCACGCCGGCAGGTCGCCGTGAGCGCATTGGGCAGATCGTTCGCCTGGTCAAAAAGTACCGCGTATGGGATAACCTCACGCCGGTGCGCCTGCGCCGTCTGCTCGAAGAGCTCGGCCCCATGTTCGTCAAGATGGGGCAGATCCTGGCTAACCGCTCCGAGATTTTGCCGCAGCGGTTTTGCGATGAGCTGCGCCGCCTGCGCTCCGATGTAGAGCCGGTGCCGTATGAGGTGGTGCTCCGCTGTCTGGAAGAGGAGTACGGCCAGCGCCTGGGGCAGATATTCGACGCGATCGACCCCAACCCGCTCGGAAGCGCGTCGCTCGCGCAGGTACACCGCGCCCGCCTGGTGACCGGTGAGGACGTGGCCGTTAAGGTGCAGCGCCCCGGCGCGCAGCAGGTCATGGCGCAGGACATCGACATCATCCGTTCGGTGGTGCGCATCGTTTCCAAGTTCGTCAACACCGATCAGTTTGTGGACCTGCATGGCGTGGTCGAAGAGCTGTGGACCTCGTTTCGCGAGGAGACCAACTTTTTGGCCGAGGCCAAAAACCTCAATGATTTCTATGAGTTCCATAAGAGCGTCCATGGCGTGGCGTGCCCCAAGTCCTATCTGGATCTGTGCACCGAGCATGTCGTAGTCATGGATTACATCGACGGCATCTCAATTGCCGATCCCGAGCGCCTGGTGGCCGAGGGTTATGACTTGGAAAAGATCGGCTCGGCGATTGTCGAGGACTACTCGACGCAGGTACTCGACGATGGCTTTTTCCATGCCGACCCGCATGCGGGAAACATCATCCTCAAGGACGGCATCGTCTACTTTATCGACCTGGGCATGGTCGGGCGCATGTCGAGCCACGACCGCGGTATCGTCAAGGATATGATTTTCGCCGTGGCCGAGGGCGACGTGCCCAAGCTCAAGGATTCGCTTATGCGTTTTGCCGTGACGCGCGGCGACTCGGCCGAGCTCGACCATTCGGCCTTTTTGTCCGACTTGGACTTTATCGTCGCCGACTTTGCGGGTCTTGACCTTAAGGATCTTGATATCGGTGAGTTTTTGACCTCGCTGCTAAACCTGGCGCGCAAAAACGATGTTGAGCTGCCGAGCGTGGTGACGATGTTCGCCCGCGGCATGGTGACGCTCGAGGGTCTGCTGACCGAGTATATGCCCAACGTCAATATGATCCAGATCATCCAGGCGCACATCAAAAACGAGAAGAGTACCTATGCGCGCGTCCGCGAAATGGGGCGCGATCTTGCCGCGAGCAGCTATCGCGCGGCAAAAGGCTCGCTCGAGGCGGCCGAGTATCTGGGCTTGGCGTCGCGTATGCTTACGCGCGGCCAGCTTAAGGTGAACACGCAGATCATGAGCAGCGATAAGGCGCTGCGACAGCTGGGTGGAATTATCGACCGCATGTCGATGGCAATTGTGATCGCCGGTCTGTTTATCGGTTCGTCGGTGGTGTACTACGCGCGCATTGAGCCGGTTGTGTTCGGTATCCCGGTTATTGGCTTTATGGGCTACGTGAGTGCGCTGGCGCTGGCGCTGATGCTGGGCCGCGAGATTTGGCGCAACAGCCACGGCGGCAAGCGTTAGCGATTTCCCGGGGTCGGGGGAAACGGATCATTTTGCCTTGCGTCGCGCCGACGTGGACTGGTCCAAACAAAACTATGCCGGTTTACGGGGCTGGAGTGCCAAACCCCGACCATGCCGGATTCCGCGCTTTTAAAACCGCAGGTAGATGAGTCGTTGGTTTTCGAAAATGGCAGATATGGTTGCGAAGTGCTGAATCAGCCCCGTAATCTGGCATAGTTTTGAAACGGACTGTTCTTGCAAGGTCCGACGACAGTTCTTCCTATCGCAAACCATAGCTTTTACCTTGGGCTTCGCCTGTGTGCGGGCCCTTTTGCGTGCTACCATATCGACAGTAATAATCGATGGCCTAGATGGTGGTGCGGAGACGCACGAATGCGCGGTTTTCCTGCGCGTTTGGGAGAATCGGGGTGCAAGTCCCCGGCTGTACCAGTAACCGTAATTCCTCTTGGCCCGGGATGGTCGCGTCGCAGATCGGACGGCGCGCCCGGGTCGGTAAGGTTAAGTCGGATCGCCTCCCATCTTGTACGTGGCCGCGGCGCATGCCGCCGGTACGCGTTGGGCTCTGGAGGGAAGGGGGACCCCGATGGGGGTACTCGAGCGCAATGTGCGCGATGACGTGGGGCAGCCGCTGGGCAATGCTCCAAGTGCAGACAATAGGAGACAAATGGATATGTTTGAGGACGAGTGCCAGCGCGCCTCGTGGCGTCGCCATGGAGCGATTGCCCGTGGCGTAGCCAAGCGCGGTCTGGTGGCGTTCCTGGCTTTTGCCATGGCTTTTGGCACCACGCCGGCGCAACTTTGGGCCGAGGGTGCCGAGGGCATTGCGGAGGCTGTGGCCCAGGCCGCGACGGGCGGCGAGGGCGCGGCGGCAGACGATGGCACTGCTGCCGACACCGGCGCGAACAGTGCGGCGGCGAGCGCTGCTGCCGATGGCGCCGGCGCAGATCAGGGCGCAACTGCGAGTGCCGCGAATGGTGCTGACACCGCCGCAGACAACGCGACTGAGTCCGAGAGCTCTCCCGCGGTGCCTGCTGCTTCGGATCAGAAGAACGCCGTTGCCGCCGCGGCCGCCACAACGCTTTCGAGCGAGGCCAAGGTCTTCATCCAGGACACCAAGGATAAGGACAGCTCCTATTCCACGAAGTCGGGTGCGCTCAGCGCGGGCGATACGCTCTGGGCAAATATGTACGATGAGGTCGAGGACGACTGGTACGGCACTTCGACTGAGTCCGTTGCCAATCCCGGCACCTGGACTTACACCTGGCTCGCCGGCACGACCAGGGCCAGCAGCAATGTCGCCGACTACACCGAGGTCGTAGGCCACGAGCAGTCGCTCACCGTCACCGCTGCGATGGAAGGCAAATACTTCATCTGCAAGGTAACGGTTGATGGCAAGGACTACTATGGTCCGTCCGTTTCTTCCGGCTCGGGCATCAATGCCAACTACATTCCTGGCCCCGTGCTGGGCGCCGGTCAGATGGAGCTTAACAGCGTCAAGCTGAATAGTGACACGCCGAGCATAGGCGATACCCTGACGGCGACTCCGTACATAAGCTATTATCAGCAAACCCCCGCCGACGCCAAGGTTACCTACACGTGGTCCGCATCCACCTCGCAGTACTCGGGCTTTACCAAGATCGAGGGGCAGACGGGTGCTTCGCTCGTGGTGGGCGACGACCTTGAGGGCAAGTACATCAGGGTCGAGGCCAGCGCTGGTGTCAACACGGTGAACAAGACCACTTTCAGCAAGGTCAAACAGGCCGGTGCGGTCGAGATTTCGGCCGTGTCTATCGTTAACACCAAGGACAACACGAGCGTCTTTGCGGTGGGGGATACCGCTAAGGCCCGCGCCAAGGAGAAGGGCGGCGCGTACGGCGCATTCGTCGACGCGAGTAAGCTCAACTATCAGTGGCAGTGCTCTGACACCAAGAGTGGCACGTATGCCGACATTGCGGGTGCCACGGGTGAGACCCTCGAGCTAACCGATGCTTTGGGCGGCAAGTACCTCAAGTGCAAGGTGTCCTCGAAGATCGGCTCTTCGAGCTTGACCAACTCGACGGGCGCTCTCGTTGCGGCTACCGGTTCAATTAATGTCTCGAGCGTGACTATGAGCCCGACTTCGGGCAAAGTCGAGGTTGGTTCCACGATTACGGCGACCGCCAAGGCGGGCTCCACCGACGTTACCTCCGACTCGCATGTCACGTGGCAGTGGTACAAGGGCAAGTCGAATACCGCCAGCTCGTGCAACATGCCTATCGAGGGTGAGACCGGTAACACCCTGACGGTGACCGCCGCCCTTAAGGGCTGGTACGTCGTGGCCAAGGCCAACGGCGGCTATGGCGAGCAGAAGCCGTACTATGCGGCGGGTCCTGTCTCCGTCGCTGGCCAAGTTGAGCTTTACGACGTGCAGTTCGAGGGCTCTCCCGCCACCAACGGCGTACGTGTGGGTGATGCGCTCAAGACTAAGGTGCGCAAAAAGGACGGCTCCAACTATCACTATATCGACCGCACCGATAACGTGACCTACCAGTGGCAGTATGCAAACAGCAGCTCGAGCTACGACTCCGCCTATACCGATATCCCCGGTGCCACCGAGGCCACCTATACCGTTGACGCCGCCTATGCCGGCAAGTATCTGCGCGTGAAGGTGACGAGCGAAAACACCGTCTCCAGCACGCAGAAGAAGAGCTCCTACGGCGACACGCAGTCCGTAGCTCCGCTTGGTCCGGTGACGCTCAAGGGCCAGTACAAGCTGGCAGGCATTGAGCTTGCCGATAAGAACGTTGCGCTCAGCGTGGGCTCAAAGATCACACCGAGCGTGCAGGTTCCGGGTAGCTGGTCGGGCTCGACCAAGGACGTGCCCGACGATGCCGAGCTCACCATGGCGTGGTATGCCAAGGGCGAGGGCGATGCCGATTGGACCGAGCTCACCGACGGCATCGATACGACCGATGGTAGCCTGACCATTTCGGATGCGCTTGTCGGCAAGCGCATCAAAGTTACGGCAAGCGCTCTCGACAACACGGTTGAATGGGTTTCGTCGGACAGCGTTACCGCGGCGGGGGAGTACAACCTGCTGCGCGTGACCACTATGCCGCAGATCAATAGCGATTCGACCCATCTCGTCTCGGGAGATAGCGTTAAGGCGACGGCGCAGGCCAAGCGCGCCGACGGTTCAACCACCAACGGCATTGACGTGACCGCTCAGGCGACTGTTGCCTGGTATGCGGCGGACGACGCGAAGGCTCCCGCGGCCGACTGGACGTTGCTGTCCGATATGTCGGGCGCTGAGACGACGGTCTCGGCTTCTGCCGCGGGCAAGTATCTGAAGGCTGTCGCCACGAGCGGTAGCTCGACGGTCGAGCTCGTCTCCGCCAACAAGGTTATCGCCGCGGGCTCGCTCGAGGCTGCAGTCCAAAAGCTCAACGATGCCAATAAGCAGATCGCCGTTGATTACAGCGCCAAGGGCGGCAACGTCAATGACGCGCTGAAGGCGCAGCTTGCCGATTTGGGCTTTACCGATATTGACGTCAAGGTCTCCGAGGGCGGCGTTGCCTTTAAGGCCGAGGACGCCAAGGCCACGGTCGGCATCTCCGACGCCCAGGATAAGACCAACGGCGATGTGACGTTCTTCTACATCGACCCCAACGACTACACCGGCTACAACATCGACGGTCTGCGTAGCGCCGATGTGGCGTTTGAACTGTCGCGCGATGGCAAGACCGAGTATTACCTGCCCAACAAGTCCGTGCAGGTTGCTTGGGACGAGGCTAAACTGCAAGACCTTCTTGACGGAGCTGCCGAATCCCTGCAGATTGGCTATGCGGCGGGCGAGTCCGCCGATGGCGTGACCCAAAATGTCACGCTTCCGTACAAGGCGGGTTCCGCAAAGAAATTCTCTGTTGAATGGACAAGCTCCGACACCGAGCGCCTGTTTGTTTCTGGTTATAGCTGGGAAGATAAGACGGGTAAGGTTTCGCGCGCATCGAGCGATCGAGACGTGACGCTGACCGCCAAGGTTACGGTTACGAGTGGCGACATCAAGCTTGCCGGCTCGCACGACTTCAAGCTCACCGTCAGGGGCGATCCCGAGAAGGTCGCCGCCGACAAGAAGGCACTGCAGGAAAAGGTCGATGCGGCCTTTACCTACGGCAACATTAAATACTCCGGCACCGAAACGGTTGCCAACAAGGATGGCCTGACCGCCGACCTGCAGATGCCGCGCACGAGCACGCTCAATATCGACGGCAAGTACTACAAGGTTGAGTACTCCGCCAGCACCGATGACATCACGTTCAACGGTTACAAGGGCACGGTCTACCAGCCGCTGCCCGGAGCCAAGGCTGCAAACACCAAGATCACCCTCACGGTGACCGACAAGTCGAACGCCGAGGTCACGGCAAGCAAGACCCTCGACTTTGCGATTGCTCCGCTGGACCAGGGCGAGCTCGATGCTGAGCTTTCTCTTATGGAAAAGGCGAAGGCCGGCTACGCTGCTGCTATCCTTAACGGTCAGGATGCCGCTGCTGTTACCGGTGACATGCACGCATTCCAGAAGGCTTATCTTGATGCCGACGGCAACCTTGCCTGGAGCTACAACAAGGCAACGACCGATTCGACCGACTTGGGCGTCGTGCCGGTTGATCTGCCTGGCTATGACGCGATGTCCGGTCAGGACTGGCGCCTGTTTAAGTCGAGCAACAGCTCCGTTGTCACAGCCGAGAACCTGAAGGTCACGCAGCCGCGGTACAACACGAAGGTTACGATCTCGTCTCGCTTGACGAGTGAGAAGTATGCTCGCTATGCCGAGCGTTATTCCGGCAATGCCACGTATGCCAAGCTTGCGAACCAGGATGTCTCGGCAACACTGACGGTTCTAGGTACAACTGGCGTCGAAGATCCTAATGCCGGAAAGACAATTATCGTTAAAGCGGGCGTGACAGGGCTCACGGGTAACGCTGGCGATTCCGAGCGTTCGCCCGAGTCCATTGTGCCTTTGACTCAGGTTCCCGTTCAGTATGATGATCATAAGACTGCAGAAGACGTGCTCGAGCAAGTGCTCGAGAACGCCGGCTGCACCGATTTTGAGACCAATTCGCTTGGCCTGACTTCACTGAGGACCAAAGATGGTCGCATTCTTGGCTCTGATTGGAATGCCCCCTATCGCTATTGGTCGTTCTATGTCAACGGCGCCATGGCGGATGTCGGCGCGACGCAATATGCCGTTCAGCCGGGAGATACTATCGAATACCGTTACTTTGACGGCTTTGCGGTGCTTACGCACACCGTGACGTTCGACGCGGGCGAGGGCTCCGCGGTCGCCGCGCAGAAGGTCGAGGACGGCAAGGCTGCCGCCAGGCCGGAAGACCCCGCGCGCGAGGGCTACACGTTCGCCGGCTGGTACTCCGATGCGGGGTGCACG
>JAXJCG010000037.1:0-34074 GCA_036302525.1 Collinsella sp.
CCTCGGCCGCCGAGGGCTTCGCCGAGCCCGCGGACAGGCCGGCCCCGACAGAGGGGAGGCGCCGCGCGCTCGGGCGGCGCGCCAGGGAGATAGTGGACGAGATAGTCGAGAAGCGCGGTCTCAAGAAGGAGTAACATCGGGACTTGCAGCGACGGACCTCAGGACACTCTTACACCACGTCTGCGCGCGCGACCCGCGTGTAAGCCGTGGGAGCGGCATTTGAGGTGGTTTTGGCTGTTACTAAAAAGGTAACAGTACTCATATTTGCCCTTTTTTGCCCACGGGGTCTGGAAAGCGCCGTCAGTGAGGTCTCAGGGAAGGCGTTTCGAGGCTCGAAGGACACAAAACGGGGGTGCAGGTTGTCCTGCGCCCCCGTTTTCTTGGCATTGCGGTTGTTTGCCGCCGGTTTTTACGCCGCCTCGTCGAATTGCGAGTTGTACAGGTCGGCGTAGAAGCCGCCCTGGGCGAGCAACTCGTCGTGTGTACCCTTCTCGACGATGTCGCCGTCGCGAATTACCAAGATCACGTCGGCGTTGCGGATCGTGGACAGGCGGTGCGCGATGACAAAGCTCGTGCGGCCCTGCATCAGCGCATCCATGGCGCGCTGGATGAGCTCCTCGGTGCGGGTATCGACGTTGGAGGTCGCCTCGTCCAGAATCAGCGCCGGGCGGTCGGCCAAAATGGCACGGGCGATGGTCACGAGCTGGCGCTGACCCTGCGACAGGTTAGTGCCCTCCTCGTTGATCATAAAGTCGTAGCCGCCGGCGAGCGTATGGATAAAGTGGTCGCAGCGTGCGGCGCGTGCGGCGGCCTCGACTTCGGCATCGGTCGCATCGGGGCGTCCGTAGCGGATGTTCTCGCGGATGGTGCCGTTAAACAGCCAGGTGTCCTGCAGCACCATGGCAAACTCGCCGCGCAGCGCCGCGCGGTCCCAGTCGCGCACGTCGACGCCTTCGACGCGCAGCGAACCGCCGTCCACGTCGTAAAAGCGCTGCAGCAGCTTAATGAGCGTGGTCTTGCCGGCGCCGGTGGGGCCGACGATGGCAATGGTTTGGCCGGGCTTAGCCTCGCAGCTAAAGTCGTGGATGATGGTCTTGTCGGGCGTGTAGCCAAACTTGACATGGTCAAACTCCACGTGGCCGGGGCGCTTCTCGGGAATCTGCGCGTCGGCCTTCTGCTCCTCCTCGGGCGCGGCCAGGAACTCAAAGACGCGCTCGGTGGCGGCAGCCATCGACTGCATCGTGTTGCTCACGTTGCCCAGCTGCTGCACGGGTTGCGTAAAGTTGCGAACGTACTGGATAAAGCTCTGGATGTCGCCGGGCGTGGCATTGCCGGTCAGTGCGAGCTGCGCGCCCACCACGACGACGCCCACGTAGCCCATGTTGCCCACCAAGCTCATAAGCGGCATCATCAGGCCCGACAGAAACTGCGAGCGCCAGCCACTAATAAAGAGGCGGTCGTTTTGACGGTCGAACTCCTCGATCGAGGCCTCGGCGCGGTCGAACACCTGGATGACGTTCTGGCCGGCAAAGTCCTCCTCGATAATGCCGTTGACGGCGCCCAGAACCTGCTGTTGCTCGCGGAAGTACGGCTGCGAGAAGTGAATCATTACGGTCAGGATAATCGCGGCGGCCGGCAGCGTGAGCACGGTGACGCCGGTAAGCGGCAGGCTGATCGAAAGCATCATGACGAGCACGCCGATAATCTGCGTCACCGACGTGATGAGCTGCGTCACGCTCTGGTTGAGCGACTGACCCAGCGTATCGACGTCGTTGGTGATGCGGCTGAGTACGTCTCCCTTGCTGTGGCCGTTGAAGTAGCTCATCGGCACGACGGCAATCTTGGCGGCGATTTCCTTGCGCATGCGGTAACAAATCTTTTGCGTGACGCCGGTCATGAGCCAGCCCTGGATGAGGCTGCAGACAGAGCTCGCCAGATACAGGCAGAGCAAAAAGCCGAGCGTCTTGGCGATCCAGTCAAAGTCAACGTCGCCGGTGCCGTTGACCTTGGCGACCAGGCCTTCGAACAGCTTGGTCGTAACCTGGCCGAGCACCTTGGGTCCCACAATGTTAAAGATGACCGAGCACACGGCAAAGGCGACGGCGGCAAACACGGCAATCTTGTGCTGGCCGATATAGCCGAGCAGCTGCCTCATGGTGCCCTTAAAGTCCTTGGCCTTTTCGCCGCGACGCATGCCGCCCATGCGGCCCATGGGACCGCGCTGGCGGGTGGGCTTGGGAATCTGAGTCTTGGTCTCGTCGGCCATTAGCGCTCGCCTCCTTCCATGACGCCTGCAATTTCTTCTTGGGTAAGCCCCAGCTCCTCGGCGGAAAGCTGCGACTGTGCGATCTCCAGGTACGCCGGGCAGCTGCGCAGCAGCTCCTCGTGCGTGCCGGTGCCCACTACGTGGCCGTCGTCGAGCACGATGATCTGGTCGGCGTGCATGATGGTCGCGATGCGCTGGGCCACGACCACGAGCGCGGCGTCGGTAACGTTTTTGGCCAGCTCCTCGCGTAGACGCGCGTCGGTCTTGTAGTCGAGGGCACTAAACGAGTCATCGAACACCACGACCTCGGGCTTTTTGGCCAACGCGCGGGCGATGGCCAGGCGCTGGCGCTGACCGCCCGAGACATTGGAGCCGCCCTGGCTGATGGGGGAGTCGTAGCCGCCCTCGCGCTCGGCGATAAAGTCCTCCGCCTGGGCGACGCGTGCTGCCTGGCGCATATCCTCGTCACTCACCATGTCGCCGGCAAACTTGAGGTTGCTCTCGACAGTGCCCGAGAACAGGCGACCCTGCTGCGGGATGTAACCAATGCGGCGGCGCAGCTCGGAAAGGGTCATGTCGCGCACGTCGATGCCGTCGAGCGAAATGCTGCCGCCCGTGACGTCGTACAGGCGCGGAATCAGCTGTACGAGCGTGGACTTGCCCGAGCCCGTGGAGCCAATGATGCCGAGCATCTGACCGGCATGCGTGGTGAAGTTCACACCGCTAATGACGTCGGCGCGGGCATCGGGGTACTGGAAGCTCACGTCGCGGAAGGTGAGCTCACCGCGCGGCGAGCTGGCCGCGGGCAGTTTGGGCGAGGCAGGGTCGTTGATGCTCGTGGGGCAGGTGATGACCTCATCTACGCGCTCGGCTGCGACCTCGGCACGGGGCAGGATGACCGAAACCATGGTGAGGATCATAAACGCCATGACGATCTGCATGGTATAGGAGATAAACGCCATCATGTTACCGACCTGCATCACGCCGTCGGACACGCCCTGGGCGCCAAACCAGACGATAAGCACGGTGATGCAGTTCATGACCAGCATCATGAGCGGCATCATAAAGCTCATGGCGCGGTTGGTGTAGAGCTGCGTGGTCATCAGGTCGAGCGATGCCTTGTCAAAACGCTCGAGCTCGTGTTCTTCGCGGTTGAACGAGCGGATGGGCATCAGGCCGTCGAGCAGCTCGCGGGCGGTAAGGTTCACGCGGTCCACAAAGCTCTGCATCTTTTTGAACTTGGGCATGGTGAGGCCCATAAGCACGCCGACGACGGCCGAGACCGCGATGATGGCAACGGCGATGGTCCACTCCAGGCCGGTATGGTTGGCCAGGACGCGCATGACGGCGACGATGCCCATGACGGGGGCCATCAGACACATGCGGATAAACAGAGTTGCGGCCATCTGGATCTGCTGAATGTCGTTGGTGCAGCGGGTGATGAGCGAGGCCTGGCTAAACTTGCCCACCTCGGCCGGCGAGAAGTGCATAACCTTGTTGAAGGTCTCGCGGCGCAGGTCGCGGGCGATGGAGCAGGCGGTGCGCGAAGCCACGGCACCGGTCAGGATGGTGGCGACGAGCGACACGAGGCACAGTCCAAACATCGTGGTCGCCATGCGGCTCAGGTAGGCGTTCTGCACGTCGGCGGGGTCGATGCCCTGCGCCTTGTACTCGTCCTGTACATAGCTCACGGCGCGCTGGGTGACGATGGAGCCCGACATGGAGCCCATTTTGTCCGCCATTTGGTTGGCACCCTCGACGAGCTTGCTTTGGTCTACCAGACCGCCCTCGACACCCAGGCGCAGGCTCTTCATAGTGATCTTACCGCCGTCGGCATCAATCTGCTTTTGCATGTTCTGCGCCGCCGCGGCCTTCTGCTGCATCTCGGCGAGCTGCTCGGGCGTCATCGCTGCCATTTGCTCGGGGGTGGGCATGGCCTGGGCAGCGTTGTCGTCTTTCTCGCTGGACGAGCCCATCATGTCGCCCATGGAGTTGGCGTCGATGCCCTGGTTGAGCGAAAGGACAACAGTCTCGGGCAGGCTCATAATGTCGGCAATCTTGCCTCCATCGGCACGCTCTTCCTCGGTACCCTTATACGTTCGAATGCCATTTTTGTCAGCCTTGCTAAACACGGCCTCCACAGCTTTGGCGTCCTTGGTGCTCATAAAGAGTTCAAGGTCGTCGAGCGATTCGGCGCGGATGGTGTCGGGTACGGGCGAGGCGATGCCGCCTTGCTGCACACCCACGTCGACGATGTCGCTCATATAGGTAGGCAGCGCCAGATCGGCGTTGCAGCTGATTACGATAAGCACGATAGCTGCGAACAGTGCCAGGATATGCTTTTTAAAGAGCTTGAGAATCCTCACTCGGCATCTCTCCTTTCTTGATTGCGGTCGATAATTTCGTTGGCACGCCTAAGAAGGCGCACCATCTCTTGGGTATCTGTTTCGCCGAGCTGCTCGAGGAAAGCCGCGGTGCGGGCCTCGAATTCCCGACGTTTGATTTCGAGATCCTGGAATCCCTTGTCGGTCACTATGACGTGTACGCGACGACGGTCAGTCTTTGAGTGCTCGCGCTCGACCCAGCCCTTGACTTCGAGGGCGCGTAGGATATTGGCGATGCGGGCGCTCGAGACCCAGGCGCGATCAGCGAGTTCGCTCGGCGTGAGCGAACCGCCGGCGAGTATGAGGGCGCGCATGACGGCCATCTCGCCGCCGAGGGCTTTGTCCGCAAAACGCGAAATGCGCTGATGCATGCTGCCGAACTCGGTAAGGAGCTGACGCCCAAGTTCACGGAAATCGGTATCTTCCACCGAAAACCCCTAACACTAGAAACTATTTTCGGTGAAAGATGATACCCCCATACGCGGGCCTCATACAGTAGGCAATATTAAGAGCTCATTAAGACTTAAAATCATTCAATTGCTAAAGCGTTTCAAAGAACTATCATGCCCGCGGTTAGGCGAGGGGTTGTCACCACCATGACGACTGGGACTCATATAATCGCCACGTGCGATGCTCCAACTTCCCGCAAGGAGACACCTTACATAAAGGGGGATGGAGTCATGGCATTTGACTTCACGGGCAAGACCGCGATTGTCACGGGCGGCACTCAGGGCATTGGCCTCGAGATCGCCAAGGGCATCGTCGCGGGCGGCGGGCATGTCGCGCTCATCGCAAGGAACGCTGCTAAGGGCGAGGCCGCTGTGGCCGAGCTTGGCGAGGGCAACAAGTTCTATCAGCTCGATGTCGCCGATGCGCCCAAGGCGCGCGAGACCGTCGAGCAGATTTTTACGGACCTGCCGCAAACCAACATCCTGATCAACTGCGCTGGCGTCATCAGCACCAAGAAGTTCGACGAGATCGATGACACCGAGTGGCGCCGCACCATCGACATCAACCTCAACGGTACCTTTACCATGATGAACGCCGTCTACCCGCACTTTAAGGCGGCCCATGCCGGCACTATCGTCAACGTGAGTTCCGTTGCGGGCAAGATCGGTGGCGGCCTGCTCGGCACCGCGGCTTACGCGAGCTCCAAAGCAGGCGTTAACGGTCTGACCAAGGCAGTCGCCAAGGAAGGCGGCAAGTTTGGCGTTCGCTGCAACGCCGTGTGCCCGTCGCTCACGTTGACCGATATGACCTCGATTCTCTCTGACGAGAACTCTCAGCGCATCATCAACGGTATTCCTCTGGGCCGCGCCGCCCAGGCCAGCGAGCCTGCGCAGATGGTGCTGTTCTTCGCTTCCGACCTCGCCAGCTTCGTGAACGGCGAGATTGGTGACTGCGACGGCGGCATCGTCCTGGACGGGTAATACCCCGCGGTGATCGTTTGGCGGCGACCCTGGCGACTCGGGGTTGTCGCCTTCTTTCTGACATAGGCGCGTGCGGCTACGATTCGCATGCATCCAAAGGAGATATATATGAGTGAATCGACTGCGGTGGAGGCGCCGGCGGCAAAGGAGCCGTTCTTTAAGATGTCCTCCATCCCGGGCGCCAATATCTTGGTGCCGCTTCTGTTGGGCTGCCTGCTCAACACGCTATTCCCCGACCTGTTTAAAACGCTCGGTAGCTTTACGTTTGGCATGACCCAGCAGGGTGCAGGCCCGCTCGTTGGCGCCTTTTTGCTCATCGTCGGTACGACGATTTCGTTTAAGAGTGCTCCCGCCGCCGCTGCACGCGGCGCCATCATCATCGCTGTCAAGCAGATCGTGGTCGTTGCCGTGTCGCTGCTCATCCTTTATGTGTTCAACGACAACCTGTTTGGCATCTCTGCCATGGTGATGCTGGCGGCTTGCACCGGCGCCAACAACGCTATGTACGCTGGTCTGATGGGCACCATGGGCAACGAGGCCGAGCGTGGCGCCGTCGCCATCACCACGCTCGTTGTCGGCCCTCCGGTCACGATGATCGTGCTCGGCGCTGCCGGTCAGGCTCCGATCGGCTGGTCGCTCGTGGGTGCCATTCTGCCGATCGTCATCGGCATTATTCTGGGTAACCTGTTCCCCAGCTTTAAGAAGATGATGGCACCGGCACTTTCCGCCATCATCGTGCTCGTCTTCTTTGCCATGGGCTCGACCATGACCTTTGGCCAGCTCATTAATGGCGGTCTCCCCGGTATTCTGCTCGGCGTGATCTGCTCGGTGGTCTTTGCAATTCCCGTCATCGCGGTCGATAAGCTCACGGGTGGTACGGGTGTCGCAGGTGCGGCCATTTCGAGCTGCGCCGGAGCCAATGTGGCCACGCCTGCTGCCATGGCAAGCGTCAACGGGGCCATGTACGGCGGCGCCGTGCTCGCGACGGCTACGGCACAGGTTGCTGCCTGCGCAATCGTGACGGCTATTTTGACCCCGCTGGTCACCAGCTGGTGCTACAAGCATTTTGAGGGCCAGGGCAACGGCGATAGCAAGGCAACGACCGACAAGGCCGCCGCAGCCGCCTAATGCCAAGCGGCAATCAAAGCTAAAAACTAGCTACGCCACAGGGCGGCCACGGGGGATCCCGTGGCCGCCCTGCAGTTTCTGTAGGGTCTCTGGGACACTTTACCCTGCTAAAGCTGGCATAACAGCTAGAGCGAACGTCGTACAAAGGCAAGGAAAAATAACATACAAATCGGTGAACGGTAGTTGTTCGCGCTCGCGTTTCCTGCGGATTTGTAAAAAACGCCCTTATGATATAAAAAAAGAAACATATAACAGCCCAGATGGAGAGGGTCGCTATGTTATCCTTCTCAGACGGGTGAAATCTTGGGTTTTGGGTTGTAGTTCCAAGGTGGATAAACGTTTTCCCTACACCAACGTGTGGTGAAGAACGGAAGAAGCCGGTAGTGCAAGCCGAACATTCAAGAATTCAATAAGCAGCGGTGTGAGAGAGCGCCGCATTACACGTAACTAGGAGCGTGGTTACACAATGCAGGAGGCATGGGAAGGCTTCAAGGAAGGCATCTGGACGGGAGAGGTTGACGTCCGAGACTTCATCCAGAAGAACTACACCCCCTACGAGGGCGACGAGTCGTTCCTCGCCGGCCCGACCGAGCGTACCAAGGAGCTGTGGGGCGAGGTTCTCGACCTGCTGCTTAAGGAGCGCGAGCAGGGCGGTGTCCTCGATATGGACACCAAGACCGTCACGGGTATCGTGAGCCACCCCGCTGGCTACATCGATAACGCCCACCGCGAGAAGGAGACCATCGTCGGCCTCCAGACCGACAAGCCGCTCAAGCGCGCGCTGCACGTCAACGGCGGTATCCGCATCGCTTGCCAGGCTGCCAGCCAGCACGGCTATAAGGTCGACGAGAACGTTGTCGAGCGCTACACCTTCGAGCGCAAGACCCACAACGCTGGCGTCTTCGATGTCTACACCCCCGAGATGCGTGCTTGCCGCTCGGCTCACATCATCACTGGTCTGCCCGATGGCTATGGCCGCGGCCGCATCATCGGCGACTACCGTCGTGTTGCCCTGTACGGCGTCGACTACCTGATCAAGGACAAGGAGGCCCAGAAGGCTTCCACCCCGACGGTCATGACCGCCGACAACATCCGCGATCGCGAGGAGCTGCAGGAGCAGATCCGCGCCCTCGGCGAGCTCAAGATGATGGCCGAGACCTATGGTTTCGACATTTCCAACCCTGCTACCAACACGCAGGAGGCCATCCAGTGGATGTACTTCGCCTACCTCGCTGCCGTCAAGGAGCAGAACGGCGCCGCTATGTCCATCGGCCGTACCTCTACGTTCATCGACATCTACGCTGAGCGCGACCTTGCCAACGGTACCTTCACCGAGGAGCAGATCCAGGAGTTCGTGGATCACTTCATCATGAAGCTCCGCATGGTCAAGTTTGCCCGTACCCCCGAGTACCAGGCCCTGTTTACCGGCGATCCGCAGTGGGTCACCGAGTCCATCGGCGGCATGGGTGTTGACGGCCGTACGCTCGTTACCAAGATGAGCTACCGCTACCTGCACACGCTCGAGAACATGGGCACCAGCCCCGAGCCCAACATGACCGTTCTGTGGTCGACCCGTCTGCCCGAGAACTTCAAGAAGTTCTGCGCCAAGACTTCTGTCGCCAGCTCCTCGATCCAGTACGAGAACGACGACCTCATGCGCGTCTATCACGGCGACGACTACGGTATCGCCTGCTGCGTGTCCTCCATGCGCATTGGCAAGGAGATGCAGTTCTTCGGCGCTCGCGCCAACCTGGCTAAGTGCCTGCTGTATGCACTCAACGGCGGTGTTGACGAGGTCTCCAAGAAGCAGGTCGGCCCCAAGTACCGCGCCGTCGAGGGCGATACGCTCGATTACGACGACGTTGTGGCCAAGTACAACGACATGATGAAGTGGCTCGCTGGCGTGTACGTCAACTCGCTGAACATCATTCACTACATGCACGATAAGTATTGCTACGAGCGCATCCAGATGGCTCTGCACGACAAGCACGTGCACCGCTGGTTCGCTACGGGCATCGCTGGCCTTTCCGTCGTGGCTGACTCCCTGTCCGCCATCAAGTACGCCAAGGTCCACCCCGTCCGTGACGAGAACGGCATCATCGTCGACTTCGAGACCGAGGGCGATTTCCCCAAGTACGGTAACGACGACGACCGCGTCGACCAGATCGCTCACGACGTTGTGCACCAGTTCATGGAGTACATCCGCATGAACGACACCTACCGCAACTCCGTGCCCACGACCTCGGTTCTGACCATTACTTCCAACGTCGTGTACGGCAAGAAGACCGGCTCCACCCCCGACGGCCGCAAGGCTGGCCAGCCGTTCGCCCCGGGTGCTAACCCCATGCACAAGCGCGATAGCCACGGCGCCATCGCTTCGCTGTCTTCGGTTTCCAAGCTCCCGTTCCGCGATGCTCAGGACGGCATTTCCAACACCTTCTCCATCATCCCGAGTGCGCTCGGCAAGGAGGACCAGGTGTTCTTTGGCGATATCGACCTTGATCAGCTGGGCGAGTAACTATTGTTAGTGCTATACTAACAATAACGATTACTGATTAGCGCGCCGGTTTCGGCCGGCGCCTATCAATCGAAGGAGACACATTATGAAGGTTTCTGAAGTTTCCGAGATTCAGGCCGATAACCTGGTCCACATGCTCGACGCTTACGCCGAGAAGGGTGGCCACCACCTGAACATCAACGTCTTCAACCGTGAGACGCTGCTCGACGCTCAGGCTCACCCCGAGAAGTACCCGCAGCTGACCATCCGCGTTTCCGGCTATGCCGTGAACTTCCACACGCTCACCAAGGAGCAGCAGGACGAGGTCATTGCGCGTACCTTCCACAACAAGTTCTAAAGGGGTTTAACTCCCGCAGGATCGCCGGGGCTGTTTGGGCCACCTCCCAAAACGTCCTCGGACATGCAAAGGGCTCCGCTGCGCGCTTCGCGCGGCGGAGCCCTTTGCGTCCTGCGGAAATGTTTTGGAAAGTAACCCAAAGCGGCCCGGCGGGGGTCCTGTGTAGTCACCCTTTAGGCGGAACTCTCCTAATTATTTGGATGAGTCGTTTACTTACTTGTACTGTTACCGTCTTCCCGCTCTTGTTGGGGTATGCTTTGTTCGTATGTAAACGTATGACATGTTGATGGGGGGGTGCTATGGCTCGCGAGAGTGCTCGTTCTAAGGATACGGCTAAGCCTGGCATCAAGGAAGTTGCAGCGGTGGCGGGTGTTTCGCCTACTACGGTATCTCGCGTGCTTAATAATCGCGGCTATATTAGCCAAGAGACCCGCGATAAGGTCCATGCCGCGATGAAGCGCATCAACTATACGCCCAACGATATCGCCCGTGCCATGCTCAACGGTCGCCTGAATCTTATCGGTATGATCGTTCCCTTTGTGAGCAGCCCGTTCCATGCTCAGGTTGTGCAGGCGGTCGAGCGCACGTTAGCGGAAAACGGCTTTAAGATGTTGCTGTGCAACAGCGCCAATCGACCCGAGCTTGAGCGCTCTTATATCGACATGCTTCGACGCAATATGGTTGATGGCGTCATCGTCAACTCGCTTAATATCGGTGCCGAGGCGTATGCCGAGATGGGCTTGAGTCTGGTTGGTATCGACTGCGACCTTGGCGAAGCCTCTGTTCAGATTGCGAGCGACAGCTATAGCATCGGCGAACTTGCCACGCGTCGCCTGATCGATGACGGATGTTCACGCATCCTGTGCCTGCGCAGCAATAGCCGCATGCGCATGCCTGCCAATAAGCGTACCGATGCCTACCTCGATGTTGTTGAGCAGGCCGGTTTGCCCGCGCTTGTCCGTGAGGTTGAGTTCGTTAAGCCCGACGACGAAAAGAGCGCGGTCGTTGCGAAGATCCTCGATGAGAACCCCGATATTGACGGCATCTTTGCGGGAGACGACACGATGGCGGCTATCTGTCTTAACGTGATGAAGCAGCGCGGCTTGAGCGCTCCGGGCGATATTAAGGTCGTGGGCGCGGATGGTGCCCGCCGCACTATGACGTTTATGCCTGACTTAACAACCGTACGCCAAGATATCGATCGCATCGGAGAGCTCGCGGCGCAATCCATCATTGCTCTTATTAACGGCGAAAAGCCCGAATCGAATATCAAGCTCCCCGTTGAACTCATTGAGGGTAAAACCGCGTAGTTCATCCCGTGCCAAAAGAATTCCTCAAACACCTCTGATGACCGTTCGCCGGCATATGTCAACCGTTTGCCGACGACTGGAACTGCGAAAAGACGTATTGGTGTGAAAACGTTTGACATATGAAAACGATTGACATATCTTGCAGTTGTACCGAGTTAGTATCTCGTGAGAAAGGAAGTCTCGGATGCACAAGGTGTATTACCAGCCTGAGGGAATTTGGGTAGGCGACATCATGCCGTACGGCGAGGACGGCACGTTCTATCTCTATCATCAGCGTGACACGCGAAACCCCGGACCTTTCGGAGAGCCGTTTGGCTGGGCACTCGCGACAACCAAGGACTTCGTCAATTACAAAGACTTTGGCGAGAGCCTTGAGCGTGGCGGCGACGAGGAAGTCGACCAGTATGTTTATGCCGGCACGGTGTTTAAGGTGGGCGACAAGTACCATGCGCTCTACACTGGTTGCAATCGCGATAAGGTCCGCGCACGCTTGATGAAGCAGGTTCTTCTTCACGCAACGAGTGACGACGCCGTCAAGTGGGAGAAGAACATCGCCGAGACGCTGCTTCCGCCCCAGGAGGGTTACGATGACCGCAACTGGCGCGATCCCTTTGTGCTTTGGGATGAGGAGAACGAAGAGTACATGCTCATCCTCGGCACGCGTGTGGGCGAGGACAAGCGTCTGATGACCGGTCGTCTGGTCAAGTTCACCTCCAAGGACCTGGATACCTGGGAGTTCCAGGGCGACTGGTGGAATCCGGGCCTGTACACCATGTTCGAGATGCCTGATCTCTTTAAGATGGGCGACTGGTGGTATCTGGTGTTCTCCGAGTACAGTGATGGCAACAAGACCCGTTACCGCATGTCTCGCTCTATCAACGGTCCTTGGATCACTCCTGCGGACGATTCCTTCGATGGCCGCGCGTACTATGCCGCGCGTACCGCATTTGACGGCGAGCGCCGCGTTCTCTTTGGTTGGGTTCCTACGCGTGACGAGGGCGGCGACCCCAGCTCTTACCTGTGGGGTGGCACCTTTATGCCCCTCGAGATCGTTCAGCGTGCCGACGGAACGCTCGGCACCAAGCTTCCTGACAGCATGCTTGGCGCCTTTGGCGAGGCTAAGGCAGTCGAGGCCTTTGAGCTCTCCTGCGAGTCGGGCAAGGTCGAGCAGGTGCTCGCCGCGGATGCCGGTTCCACCTATATGCTCGATGCCGACATCGAGCTCGCCGGTGACGCTGCCGGCTTCTCGGTGAAGCTTGCCGAGGACGCCGAGTCCGGTCTTGCCTATGAGTTCCGCGCCAACCTGCGTGAGGGCAAGCTCGAGTTTACGGCGGCCCCCCAGTATCCGTGGTTCCAGGTCAACAACATGGGCCTCGAGCGTCCGTTGTTCTTTAAGGGCGAGGGCACTCATCATGTGCGCCTGGTCGTTGACGACGATATCGCGACCATCTTTGTCGATGATGTTGCGCTTAACGCTCGATTCTGCAATAAGCAGGGCCAGGGTGTGGCGCTGACGGTCACCGACGGTACGCTCAAGTGCGCAAATGCAACGATCGCGTCTCTGTAATGGCATCAAAACGTCTTATGATTTCGTAAAGGAATGGAGAGGAACATGGACTACAAAGTAGTGTCTCAGCAAGTCGTCGATAACGTCGGCGGTCTGGAGAACATCGAGGGCGCCACGCATTGCGTTACGCGTCTGCGTCTGGTGCTCAAGGATACGAGCAAGTACAACAAGGCCGAGCTCGAGAACATCGATGGCGTCAAGGGCGTGCTGTACAACAGCGGCCAGCTCATGATCATCTTCGGTACCGGTACCGTCAACAAGGTCTACGATGAGTTTATGGCTCTGACGGGCGTTAAGGAGATCAGCGCTTCCGAGGTCAAGGGCGCCGAGGCGGACAAGAAGGGCAAGTTCTTCTCGGTCCTCAAGGTATTCTCGGACATCTTTATCCCCATCATTCCCGCCTTCGTCGGCGCCGCTATCATCATCGGCCTTAAGTCGCTGATCGTTGCCAACGGCCTCTTTGGCATGGAGGGCAGCCTTGCCGATCACAGCGAGTTCCTCAAGAACCTCGCAAGCTTCTTTGCCATTATCGCCACCACGTTTGACTACCTGCCTGTCCTGGTTATGTACAGCGCGGTGAAGCGTTTTGGCGGTAACCCGATTCTGGGCATCCTCGTCGGTATCGTCATGGTTCACCCGAGCCTTACGAACCGCAACACGTTCGTTATGGACCCGACGGGTGCTGAGTACTGGAACTTTGGTCCGCTCTCCATTCCCATGGTTGCTTTCCAGGGCGGCGTGTTCCCTGCAATCCTGACTGCCTGGTTTATGGCCAAGGTCGAAAAGATTGCCCAGAAGTACATCCCCGAGGTCGTTTCGTTCGTCTTTGTCCCGACCGTTACCCTGATTCTTGCTAACGTCGCCCTGTTCACCGTATTCGGCCCGCTCGGCAACCTGATCGGCGACGTCCTCGGCGGCGTAATCGATATCCTGTACAACAGGATGGGCGTCTTCGGTGCCTTTGTCTTTGCCGCATTCCTGCAGCCGCTCGTCGTTACCGGTACGCATCAGTTCATCCAGGGTATCGAGGCAAACCTCGTCGCCACGACTGGCTTCAACTACATCCAGGCCATCTGGTCGGTTTCCATCATCGCCCAGGGCGGCGGCGCCATCGGCATGTACCTCATTCATAAGAAGCATTCCAAAGAGCGCAACATCTGCATGTCGTCCTTTATCCCGACGCTGGTCGGTATCTCCGAGCCCGCAATCTTTGCTGCAAACATGCGCTACTCGATCATCCCGTTCATCTGCGCTTGCATCGGTGCAGGCTGCGGCGGTGCCTTCGTGAAGCTCTTTGAGGTGCGCGCCATCGGTCAGGGTCTGACCGGCGTGCTTGGCCTGCTCATCGTCACGCCCGAGACGCTCGTGTGGTATGTGGCTGGCAATCTCATCGCCTTTATCGTGCCGATCGTCTTGATCTTTGCCTACAACAAGGCAAAGGGCGTGCCGACCACTGATGAAGAGGGCGCTGGTGCTGGCTTTGATGTCAGCTTCTAGTTGAGCCGTTCAGCGTAATCTGAGGATAAGTCCATTTGGGGAAGGGCGTTCGACTCGTGTGAGTCGAGCGTCCTTCCCCATAGACGAGAAAGTCAACGGCGATGTTTAATCAAAAAAATAAGGTGACACGCGCGGACTATGAGCAGTGGCGTGCCGGACAGGATGAGACGGCGGGTCGCATCGCGTCCGACCCCGATAGGCTCCTGTTCCATGTGGAGCCTGAGCTTGGCTGGCTCAACGACCCCAACGGTTTGGTGCAGATCGGTGATACGTATCACATCTATCACCAATACGATCCATTCGATGCTGCGCATGGCGGTCCAGTGCTTTGGAATCATCTGACAACAAAGGATTTTGTGACGTACGAGAATCGCGGCCCTGTGCTGTTCCCCGATTCCGATTTGGATTCGAGCGGAGCGTATTCTGGTTCTGCCTTTGTACACGACGGCAAGATTCACTACTTCTATACCGGCAACGTCAAGCATTTTGACCGCGATGATTACGACTACGTGTTGACGGGCCGTGAGCAAAACCAGATTCATGTGGTTGCCGAGAACCCCGACGAATTGGGCGAGAAGCGCATAGCTGTTGGGCCGGTCGATTACCCCGACGATATCGGTACGCACGTGCGTGATCCCAAAATCCTTGAACACGATGGTATCTACTACATGGTTCTGGGCGCTCGTACGAAAGACGACCGCGGCTGCGTGCTTGTCTATACCTCGAGCAATCTAGAGGACTGGAGCTATGCGACGCGCATTGAGTTGGGCGAGAAGTTTGGCTTTATGTGGGAGTGCCCCGATCTGTTTGAGCTCGATGGTGAGCTTATTCTCGTTTGCTGTCCGCAGGGTGTGTCCGCCGATGGATGGCGTTACCGCAATCCGCACCAGTGCGTGTGGTTTCCCATCGAGGCCGATTGGGAGGCGCCGAGTTTTAAGATCGCCGGGCAGGGCATGCCCCCGATGGTCGATGCCGGCTTTGATTTCTACGCACCGCAGTCTTTTGAGGATGCTGCGGGTCGGCGTTTGATGATCGGGTGGTCGGGTTGCCCCGATGCGACGGCAAAAAGCCCGACGGTGGCACGCGGGTGGCAGTGCGCGTTGACGGTGCCGAGAAAACTGAGCATGCGCGATGGTAAGCTCTGTCAGCAGCCGGCGCACGAGATTGAGAAGATGCGCGGCGACTGCGTTCGCGCGACAGGCGGTGAAACCGTTGAGGAGCCGGGCCGCCTGTTTGATCTTGTGGTTTCCTGTGAGGGCGCCCAGGTGATCGAGCTCGAAATCCGCAAGGGTGTCTTTGTGCGTTATACGGACGGGATGCTTACCCTCGATATGGGTGACGAAGGCTATGGGCGCGACCAGAGGTCGATTGAGCTCGGCGAGCTTCGCGACCTACGCGTGCTTTCGGACACTACGATGGTCGAGATTTTTGCAAATGGCGGCGAGGCGGCACTTACGAGCCGTACCTATTCGCCGGCGGTTCCGGCGATGGAGCTGCACGCCGAGGGTGCGGCATCGATGAATTTCTACCGCCTCGTGCATTAACCGTGCGTGGAGCACGATTGGATTTGCTGGACGGAATGTGTCGCAGTTGTCGCGGCCAACTACCGCTTACCGCATATAGTGACCGTTTGCGGAATAAGTAACACTCCTTAATAAACCGTGTGGAATCCTAGATAAGCACGGAGTTTTCCAGGGAGACGCTGTCCTTTGTTGTGTGCAAGGGGCGGCGTCTCTTTGGCGCTTGGACGCCGTTGTGCAACAGTGCGGCGGCACGTGCCATGTATTGAAAAGCCAATGTCGAGATGGGTCGTGATAATAATGGGCAAGTACGTAATCGTGGTTGAGTCTGGGTCGGATGTGACGCCGGAGCTCTGCGAGCGCTACGGCATCGTGCGCGTGCCCATGCATGTCACGATTGGTGACGAGACCGTCGAGGACGGCTCGATCGATCCGCTCGAGATTTATTCGCGCTGCAATGAGTTTGGCGTGATGCCCAAGACCAGTGGCTGCGCGCCTGCGGATTTTGCTCACGTGTACGACCGCATTCACGCTGAGCAGCCCGACGCGACTATTTTGCATCTTGCATATTCCGAGGCCACGACCTGTTCGCATCAGTCCTCAAAGATTGCGGCCCAGGGGCGCGACTACGTGTTCTCCATGGACACGCGCTTTGTCTCGGTAGGCCAGTCGCTTGTTGTCGTCGAGACCGCCAAATACATCGAGGCTCACCCCGATGCCACCGTCGACGAGATCTTCGCCTTCGCGAACTCCGTCATGGACCGCGTGCTGTTGGGCTTTGTCCCAACCGATCTCGCCTTCCTTAAGGCCGGCGGTCGTTTGTCCAACGTGGCATTCCTCGGTGCCCATCTGCTCAAGATTAAGCCCTGCATTGAGGTGGCGGGTGGTAAGTTCGTGGCGACCAAGAAGTTCCGCGGTTCTATGCTTAAGTGCGCCCGTGCCTTTATTGACCACATGGTTGCGAAGGGCGAGATCGACTACTCGCATATTGGCCTGGCGTATTCGGTAGGTCTTTCCGAGGAGCTGCGCGACGACATGGAGGTCTATGCGCACGACCTGGGCTTTAAGGACATTACCTGGACTCAGGTCGGCGGCGTCATCTCGAGCCATTGCGGCCCGACCGCCTTCGGCGCGGTGCTTACGCTTAAGGCGTAAGGCCTGGCGTCTATCGATATCTATTGCCTCGGCGGCGAGTGGGTTGTGACAGCCTTCCCGCCGCTTTTGTGTGGGGCCAAATAGAACAACCCAATTGACCACTAAACCGTTTCACCATCATGCGTATGGGCTAGAATGGCTCTGGCATTTATGTAACTAAAACCAATGAGAGGCAAGGTAGCGGGAATGGCTGAGATGACGCTCGAGGGTGTGGACGCTCGTCCCGAGGACTCCGCGTTTGCCCTGGGCCGCGTACATTCGATTGAAACGATGGGTACGGTCGACGGACCCGGCATCCGCTTTGTGGTGTTTGTCCAGGGCTGTCCCATGCGCTGCGCGTATTGCCACAATCCCGATACCTGGTCGGTCAACGGCGGCACGATGGTGACCGTCGAACACCTCATGGATGAGTTCCAGAGTAACCATGAGTTTTACCGCAGCGGCGGCATTACCGTTTCGGGCGGCGAGCCGCTCCTGCAGCCCGAGTTTTTGGCCGACCTGTTTCGTGCAATGCACAACAACCCCGATGGCCGTGTACATACCTGCCTAGATAGCTGTGGCTATGCATTTGACCCCAACCACCCCGAGAAGTTCGATGCCGTGCTCAACGAGACCGACATGGTACTGCTCGATATTAAGCATGCCGACCCGGTCGAGCATAAAAAGCTGACCGGTTGCGATCCCGCACGCATTCTGGCGTTTGGTGATGAGCTTGCGCGTCGCAAGATTAAGGTCGTTATCCGCCACGTGGTGGTGCCGGGCATTACCGACACGGTGGAGGAGTGCGAGAACCTCGGTCGCCTCATCGCTCCATGGCACAACGTGGTGGGCCTGGAAATGCTGCCGTATCACACGATGGGTGTCGTCAAGTACGAGCAACTGGGCATTCCCTATAAGCTCGAGGGCGTGCCCCAGATGGATACCGCTCGCATGCCCGAGCTGCGCAATGCCGTTATGATCGGCATGAAAAAGCGCCGTGCGGAGCTCAAAAACGCTATCGGATAGCATGCCATTTTCGTTCCCCAAGGGCACTCATTGGGGACAGACTTAAATGAGTGCCCCTGGGCACCTAGTTGATTGCTAAAGAGCCCCGTCCTAAAAAGACTGCTCTCTGGGTTGCGGTGAGATGCGCAACAGAATCGTGCCATTTGGATAAATACGCTTGTGGTTTCTTTAAAGACACCTTAAACGCCGCTGAATATCTTTGGAAAGAATTGCCTGCTCGGTATCATGCTGCTCGTATATAAACGGTGGCAGTCAGGAGACCACGTGCGAAACATCGCATCGCGGGACGAGTATGTGCCGCAGCATGGCAGCAGATATAAGACGAAGGGCACGTCTTCGCGTGGCCTTGCCGGCGCTCGCATCCGCGTGAGGAAGATTGCCGCCATTGGGATGCTAACGTCGGCGGTTATTATCCTCGGAATTACCGTTAAAACCTACGCCTCGGAGCGAACGGGGCGCCCAGATGCGTCAACGGTACAGCTGCAAAACGAGAAGGTTTCAAAGTCCAAAGCGTCGGCAGATCAAGCTCTGTCGACGGCAGATCTCAAGACGAGACTTTCGAAGGCGGACTTCAACGATATCCCTTCGGGTGATACCGTTCGGACCTTCTCGTTGGTGGATAACAAGACTCCTGCCTTGGAGGATGAGAGCCTTGCCTCGCTCCAGGATGCCCTGTGTCGGGCGCAGGAGCTGGGCGATGTGGGTGTAGTGTTCTACGACCTATCGAGCGGTAGGGGCGTGACGTATAACGCTGATGTCGAGGTGTATGGAGCGAGCAGCTACAAAGCGCTGTATGCGCTCTATATTTGCGAGACGTTGGTCGAATCGGGGCAGGTGTCGCTCGATTGGCCTTTAGCCACGTATGGTGGTTACAGCATGGGCTGGCAGACAGTGCGTGACCTTATCGAGGCCGCGGTCGTCAACTCGGACAACGATTCGTTTATCGCGTTACGCGCGGCGTTTGACCATGATGGCTATGAGGATTGGATTGCCAATCTGGGCGTTGATGACGAAACGGCACTGAATCCGATGAGTGATTTTCCGACCTACTGCCCGCGCACTTCTGCGAGGTTATGGCGCGAGATGAGCGAGTATCTGAGCATGGATACCGAGACTTCACAGTGGTTGTCGGGCCTTCTGGCATCAACATCGCGCTCGTTTATTCGCGATGGCATTGCGGACGAGCAGGTTTTGGTGCGCAACAAGGCAGGCTGGATTAGCGAGGATGGTTACTATTCGACATGCGATGCAGGCCTCATCGACATCGATGGCCGTACCTATGTCATGAGCGTCATGACATCGATGCCATGGAGTGACCGTTCGAGCGAGGTTACGGCCGCGATTGCAAAGGCTCTGTTTGATACGCGAGCTGCACTGGCTTAGCGTGTTCGTTTGGCGAGGTCAAACAAAATGCTGGTACCATACCTTGGTTGAGAATTTCGTATAGGTTTGGGGAATGGTATGGCTACCATCGCGATTATCGGTGCGCTCGAAAAAGAGATCATGCAGATTAAGGAAGAGCTGAGCGACGTTTGCGAGGCACGGGAGGCGGGCTTGACCGTTGTGAGCGGTGAGCTCGACGGCCTGACAGTTGTCGCCACAACGGCGGGCATGGGCACGGTGAACGCCGCCGCTGCAACACAGCACCTCATTAGCAAGTATGCTCCGCAGGCTGTTGTGTTTTCGGGCATTGCGGGCGGTTTGAACCCCAAGCTCCATATCGACGACGTGGTCATTGGCAAACGCCTACGCTATCTGGACACCGATACCGCGCTTATCGCCGAGTCCGCACCGGGGCTCGAGGAGTTTGGCTCGACGCCCGCGCTGGTCGATATTGCCGCCGACGTGCTTGCTGAGCGTGGGTTTGTTGACGCTTCGAAAAATGCAGTCGCTTCGAACGAGGGCACCAAGCAGTTCCTGGTTGGCACGATTGCCACGGGTAACCGCTTTGTGACGGGCGTCACCATGCGCAACGACGCTATCGAGGCGACGCATGCCGATTGTGTCGGCATGGAGGGCGCGGCAATTGCCCATGTCGCAACCAAAAATGGTGTCGATTGCCTGGTGTTGCGCGCTATCAGCGATAATTGTGACGAGGCGTACGATGCAATTTGCGAGCGAGAGTTCGATCTGTTCGAGTACGCGCGTGTCGCAAGTGACATTACGCTCGATATCGTCCGCCGCATTGCCGCTGCGCAATAGCGCGTCTATTTGTAAGAACCTACGACCAAGGAGTGTCCATGGCCGATTCCATTAACTACCAGCTTGCCAAGTTCGTCGCCAGCTACGGCAAGGTTTCGCAGATCCCCGAGTCCACCTGCCCCGAGGTGAGCTTTGTCGGCCGCTCCAACGTGGGCAAGTCGTCCATCATGAACAAGCTCTTTGGCCGCAAGAACCTGGTGAAGGTTTCGAGTACGCCGGGCAAGACGAGCAACATCAACTTCTTTGAGGCCGATGACGTGCATTTCGTGGACCTGCCGGGTTACGGTTTCGCCCGTCGTTCCAAGGCCGAGCGCGACCGCTGGGCCGAGCTCATCGGCGACTTCTTCGACTCCGAGCGCAGCTTTAACCTGGTCGTGTCGCTGGTGGACATTCGCCACGATCCCAGTAAGCTCGACCATGACATGATCGACTACCTGCAGGGCAACGAGTTCAACTTTATCGTCTGCCTCACCAAGGCTGACAAGCTCAGCCGCACCCAGCAGGCCCGCCAGGCAGCAGCCATCAAAAAGCAGCTCAACGTTCCGGCCGAGAACGTGATCATCACAAGCTCCCAAACCGGCACCGGCATCGATGAACTCAAACGCCGCATTGCCGAGGCCTGCCTCTAGTAGGGGCCCCTATCAATAAAATGCAGAACATCAGCCCGGCGACTTTCCAGAGCGTAGGTCCCTGTAGCCGCCGCCGGCGAAGTTAACATAGGGGAGGCCAGGGGGCTTTGCCCCCAAATCTTTCCGCAGGACGGCAGGACCCCCGCCGCACGAAGTGCGCAGCGGGGGTCCTGCCATGTCCGAGGACGATTTGGGGGCAAAGCCCCCTGGCCTCCCCGGCGAGTATGCGGGACGGCGACTACAGGTATTCGATCTGGGCGCCTTCCGTGTCGCACGTCAGAATATGCGTATCACACTTAGGGAACTGCTCGCGCAGCTTGACCTGCAGGAACTTTGCCACGATGGTGTCGTCGGTCACAGCCATGAGGGTCGAGCCCGAGCCGCTGATCCAGATGGTCTTAGCGCCGCCGTTAAGGCAGGTGTCGCGCACGGCGTTGTAGTCGGGAATCAGACGGCGACGATAGGGCTCCTGGATGCGGTCGTCGTTGGCGGCGGCAATCAGGTCAAGGTCGCCGGTCTCCAGGCCGCGCGTCATGCCGGCGATGCGGCCCATCTGCCACACGGCGGTGGAGAGCGGAATCTCCTGCGGCACGACCTTGCGCGCCTCGCTCGTGTGTACCTCGTAGGGCGGAATCACGGTAATAAAACGCAGGCGATCGCTCACCTCGTAGCGCAGGCACTGGGGGAGCGAATCGGTCGGCGTAAAGGAGCAGACGGCGCCGCCCAGGATAGCGGGGGCGACGTTATCGGGATGGCCCTCGACCTCGGTGGCGATGCGGACGAGCTCGGCGCGGTCGACGGTATGGCCCGTCAACGCGGCGGCAGCCATGATGCCGGCGACGACGCAGGTGGAGCTGGAACCCAGGCCGCGGGCGACGGGCACGTCGGTCTGGATGTCGATAGCGACGGGGAAGGCCGGCTCGCCCCATGCGGCCAGCGCATCGACAAAGCTGACGTAGACCAGGTTGTTCTCGTTTTGGAATTCCTCGGGGCAGCCCGTGATGGTGAGTTTGTCGGCGCGCTCGAAGGTAAAGTGTGAGTAGAGGCTGACGGCCATGCCGAGGGTGTCGTAGCCGATGCCTAGGTTTGCGCTTGTTGCAGGGACGGTGATCTTGATCATGGGAATCTCCTGGGCGGTCTGTCTGTTTAGTTCGCTGCTCGGGCAGTCCTGGCTCGCTCGGAAAGCACATTAAGTGCTTTCCGGCTCGTGCGGAACTCGCGACGAACTAAACAGGCAGACCCGCATGTCAGTTCGTCATCATCCCGGTGGGTATCTGATAAAAGAAGGTGCGCCGGCTTTCGCCGGCGCTTAATAAGGGATCTAGTCGGTGCTCATTCGTTTTGCTGCAGACTCGACGTAGCTGGTCATCTCGTCGACGTCGCAGACGTCTTCGAAGCGGATGGGTTTGGATTCGAGTTCGGCGAGCTGGGTTGGGGCGACCGTGTTGGTGGCCTGCTCGAGTACACCCATGGCCTCAAAATCATCCTCGGGAACGTCGAGGCCCAGAGCGTCGCAGCAGGCGCGCGGGAACTTGTAGGGGCTGGCGGTCGAAAGCAGCACGCGAGCCTTGGCGCCCTCGGCGGGAGCGACCTTTTCAAAGACGTGATAGCCGCAAGCGGTGTGCGGGTCGATCACGTAGCCGTTCGCGTCCCAGCAGCTCTTGATGGCAGCGCGAACCTCGTCTTCGCTGGCCCAACCGCAGCCAAAGACGCTCTGAATTTTTGCCAGCAGGTCGGCGGGAACCTCGTAGCGACCAGTCTGTGCCAGCTGCTCCATAAGGCCGGCAACGAGCTCGCAGTCGCCGTCGGACAGGAAGTAGAGCATGCGCTCGAGGTTGGAGCTGATGAGGATGTCCATCGACGGCGAGATGGTCGTGAAGAACGGGCGGTTACGGTCGTAAACGCCGGTGGTCAGGAAGTCAGCGAGCACGTTGTTCTTGTCGCTGGCCACGACGAGTTTGGCGACGGGCAGACCCATGCGCTTGGCATAGTAGCCGGCCAGGATGTCGCCAAAGTTGCCGGTCGGTACGCAGAACTCCACGGCGTCGCCGGCCTCGATGGCGCCGGCGCGCAGCAGCTGCGCATAGGCGGCAAAGTAGTAGACGACCTGCGGTACCAGGCGGCCGACGTTGATGGAGTTGGCGCTCGAAAGCACCGTGCCGGCGGCCTCCAGACGCTCGGCAAGCTCCTTATCGGCAAAGATGCGCTTGACGGCGCTCTGGGCGTCGTCAAAGTTGCCGCGGATGCCGCAGACGGCGACGTTGTCGCCCTCCTGCGTGGACATCTGCAGGTTCTGGACGCGGCTGACCTTGCCCTCGGGATAAAAGACGGTGATGCCCGTGCCCGGAGCGTCGGCAAAACCGGCGAGTGCGGCCTTGCCCGTGTCGCCCGACGTGGCGGTGACGATCATGATGCGCTCAGCGCCGCCGTCCTTGGCGGAAGTGCGGGCCATGAGGCGGGGGAGCATCTGAAGGGCGACGTCCTTGAAGGCGCTTGTGGGGCCGCCAAAGAGCTCCATCACATAGGTCTGAGGGGCGTCGGCGCCCAGTGCAGCGTCGAGTTTGACGAGCGGCGTAACCTCTTCACTCGCGAACGTGCCGCGGTATGCCTCGTCGACACACGCCGAAATTTCTTCGGCCGTGTAATCATTCAGTAACATTCCCAAAACATCTTGAGCGATTTCAAAGTACGATTTATCTGCAAGCGAGCTGATATCGACCTGCTGGGTGCCGAGCTCGTCCGAGACAAACAAACCCCCGTCGGGAGCGATGCCGGTACGGATTGCCACCTTACTTGAGCACGATAAAGTGCGTCCTCGTGTACTATGATAAGTTCCCATATAACACTGCTCCTCGGATGCCTTGGTCCCAATCGGTGAAACCATGGTATCAGAGCGCGCAAAATAGGTTCGCAGAGGCTTTTTAGAAAGGTAACCTCCAGCCCATGATTAAGATTGCCAAGTTTGGCGGCTCGTCGGTCGCCGACGCCGAACACTTTAAGAAGATCAAGGCCATCGTCGATGCCGACCCGGCTCGCCGTTTTGTGGTGGTTTCTGCCTGCGGTCGCCGTTTTAAGGGCGACACCAAGGTGACCGACCTGCTCTACCTGGTCAACGCGCACGTCAAGTACCACGTGTCGTGTGAGGAGCTGCTCGAGGACATTGGCCAGCGCTATTTTGATATCGCTGACGAGCTGGAGCTTACCTATCCCATCCGTGAGGAGTTCGCGGCCTTTGCCGAGCGCGCCCGCTCGGGCGGCTACTCCACCGAGGAGCTTGTGAGCCGTGGCGAGTACTTTACCGCCCGCCTGATGGCCGAGTACCTGGGCTTACCGTTCCTGGACGCCGCGACGGTTGTGGCGTTCCATCACGACGGTACGCTCAGCATGAATCGCACCTCTGAGCTGGTGCAGGAGTACGGTCAGCAGGGCGGCTTTGTTATGCCCGGTTTCTACGGCGCGACGCGTGAGGGCCAGATCAAGCTGCTCGACCGTGGCGGCGGCGATATTTCCGGCTCGATTCTGGCCAAGTGCCTGGGCGCCGATCTGTACGAGAACTGGACCGATGTCTCGGGCTTCTATTCTGCCGATCCGCGTATTGTTCCCGAGGCTCAGCCCATTGCGCGCGTTACCTACGAGGAGCTGCGCGAGCTTTCGTACATGGGCGCAAGCGTCCTGCACGAGGAGGCCGTGTTCCCCGTGCGCGAGGCGGGTATTCCGCTGGTCATCAAGAACACCAATGCGCCGCAGGACCCCGGTACCATCATTAGCGAGACGGCTGATGAGGGCGAGGCGGAGCCCATCATTACCGGCGTGACCGGCAAGCGCGGCTTTGTCGCCATCAACGTTGCCCGCGACCGCACCAAGCCCCGCGTTGGCTTTATGCGCCGTGCGCTTTCGGTGTTCGAGCGCTATGACGTTTCCGTCGAGCACATGCCCACTGGTGTCGACCGCTTTGGCGCCGTGGTGCAGGAGCAGGATGTGCACGATTCGCTGTACTCACTTGTGGGCGACATCCAGCAGGAGGTCGAGCCGCTCGAGATCGAGGTTGTCGAGGGCTTGGCGCTCATCGCGACCGTCGGCCGTAACCTGCGCGGTCGTGCAGGCATCTCGGGCCACCTGTTTGGCATGCTTGGCCAGGCGGGCGTGAGCGTGCGTATGATTTCACAGAGCTGTGACGAGATCAACATCATCATTGGCGTGGAGGAGAAGGACTTCGATCTGGCGATTCGGACCATTTACCGTGCCTTCTCCGATGAGAACGGCATTGTGAAGGTCTCCGACTTGGAGGCCCCCGCGCCGGTCGATCCCGCTCTGGCCGCGCTCAAAAAGTAGCGACTGCTCGGTAGATTTTTGGGTCATGTCTCACAAAACTACGGCGGGGCGTTTCGTTTCGGTTTCGTTTCGACGGGGCGGGTTTCGTGCCCGCCCCGTTCTTGTATAAACTGGCAACAATAATCGGCCTGCTCGGCGTGCGGGCAAAAGCCACAACCTTTAAAGGGGGAAGCATGAAACAGTACACGGTTGCTATTTTGGGCGCGACGGGAGCCGTGGGCACCCAGATGCTCGAGTGCCTCAACGAGCAGGAGTTCCCGGTCGGCAAGCTCAAGCTGTTGGCAAGCGCACGCTCCGCGGGCAAGACCGTTGAGTTCCGCGGCGAGCAAATCGTGATCGAAGAGGCTTGCCCCGAGGCCTTTGAGGGCTGCGACATCGTGCTCGGCGCTGCCGGCGACGATATCGCTAAGGAGCTGCTGCCCGAGGCCGTCAAGCGCGGAGCCGTCGTGGTCGACAACAGCCACGCCTTCCGCATGGATCCCGAGGTGCCGCTGGTCGTGCCCGAGATCAATGCCGACGATATCAAATGGCATCACGGCCTTATCGCCAACCCCAACTGCGCGACCATCATCGGCCTGGTTCCCACGTGGCCGCTGCATCAGCTCGCCGGCGTGAAGCGTATGATCGTGTCCACGTATCAGGCAGCTTCGGGCGCTGGCGCGCCCGGTATGGCCGAGCTCGAGGCTCAGCTGGCCGCCCTGGGCCGTGGCGAGGAGATTCCCGAGCCGCACGCGTTTGCCGCCCAGCTGGCGAGCAACCTGATTCCGCAGATTGGCGGTGTCAAGGAGGAAGGCTTTACCTCCGAGGAGATGAAGCTGCAGAACGAGGGCCGTAAGATCATGCACCTGCCCGAGCTGCGCGTGAACTGCACCTGCGTGCGCGTGCCCGTGCTGCGTTCGCACTCCGAGAGCATTACGCTCGAGTTTGAGCGCGATATTACGGTTGAGGAGGCCCGTGCTGCGCTTGCTACCGCTCCCGGCGTCAAGCTGGTTGACGATATGGCTGCCGAGGATGCACACGACCGCTTCCCCATGCCGATGGATACGTCCGACCAGGACCTGATTTGGGTCGGCCGCGTGCGTCGTGACATCTCCAACCCCGAGGCCGCGCGTGGCATCACCTTCTGGTGCTGCGGCGACCAAATCCGTAAGGGCGCGGCAACCAACGCCGTCCAGATCGCTAAGCTGCTCTGCGAGTAAGTTGACCTGTCCGGCGGGGGCCGGGCTTAGTTTTCAGAACGTCCTCGATCATGTGTGGCGCCTTGTCCTGCTCCTTCGGAGCTGCGGACAAGGCGCCACACTGGTCTGCGGAGTGTTCTGAAAACTAAGCCCGGCCCCCGCCTGCGGCGACGCTGCTGCAAGCGATCTGCGATGGGGTCGTTGTCGGTTGGGGCCGCTGGGCTGATGGGAGCACGTGGCTGTTGCGGGCCCTGGTCCCGGCGGCGGCCTCGGCGCTTCGCGCCTGCCTCCTTGGGGGACTGTGGAGCGCGGATCGCAGCTGCGGCGCGTTGCGCCTGCTGCCTTGGGCAACTTTGGGGTCGATTGAGGTTGTCTGCACAATTCGCGGTATTATGTTTGCGGAGTTTTGAAAGGAGCCGCTGGTGGTCACGACGACGTTTGCTTCGCCTTTGGGCGAAATCCTGCTTGCCGCTGATGGCCGCGGTTTGACGGGGCTTTGGTTTGAGGGGCAGGAGCACTTTGGCTCCACGCTTCTCAAAGAAGATCCCGAACATGTTGAAGGCGCCGATGCGGTTTCTGGTGCTGGCGGCATGTCTTCGGTGAATCCGACAAATGGTGTGGCTTCTTCGGTACTTGAGCGTTCTTGGGCTTGGTTGAATGCTTATTTTGCGGGGCAGGAGCCTCGGTTTACGCCGCCGTTGCATATGATTGGCACGGCGTTTCAGCGTGAAGTTTGGTACGAGCTGCTTTCTATTCCGCGTGGCGAGGTCGCTACGTATGGTGAGATCTCCCAGCGTGTTGCGGCTCGACATCGTGTACCGGGAAACGAGGCGCCCGTTGTGTCTCCCCGTGCCGTGGGGGCCGCGGTCGCTCGCAATCCTGTTTCGATTATCGTGCCGTGCCATCGCGTGGTGGCGGCCGACGGATCGCTCAACGGATATGCCGGCGGGCTTGATCGCAAGGAGTGGCTGCTGCGGCTTGAGGGCGCGTACGAGGAGTAACGCTCGAACACTTTGCATAACTAGGACGCCGCGAAAGGACGAGTCGCTGTCTTTTCGCGGCTGGCATGCGTCCAGGCGCTCGGCGTCTGCGCCTTAAGTTTGGCTAAGCCATATCCTGCGTATTTGAAAACGCGCAGGTTGAGCAGCTAAGGCTGCGCTAAGGAGGCTGACGGTGCGCTATCATCGGCAGTATCGAAACTTGTATAGCCGTGCGCCAAAGGAGCAACCATGAAACTGATGCTTGCCGAGGACGAACCCGGCCTCTCCCGCGCCCTTACCGCGATTCTTCAACATAGCGACTACGAGGTCGACACCGCGCTCGACGGTCTGACGGCGCTCGAATATCTGCTCGCCAACGACTATGACGCCGCAATCCTGGACATCATGATGCCCGGCATGGATGGAATTGAGGTGCTCAAGCGCACACGTGCCGCCGGTAAGCGACTGCCCATCATCATGCTCACGGCAAAAAGCGAGGTGTCCGATAAGGTCGAGGGCCTGGATGCCGGTGCCAACGATTATCTGACCAAGCCGTTTGCCGCCAAGGAACTGCTCGCTCGCATTCGTGCCATGACGCGTGCCGCGACGGCAATTGACGCCACGACGCTCAGTGTGGGCAATATGCGCCTCGACACGGCATCGTGCACGCTTGTGGGTCCCTTGGGCGAGGAGCACCTGGCCAATCGTGAGTTTCAGCTTATGGAGCTCTTTATGCGCAACGCCGGCACGCGTATGCCCACCGAACGTCTGATGCTCGAGGTTTGGGGTGAGGATGCGCCCGAAGGCGCCAACGTAGTGTGGGTCTATATCTCGTACCTGCGCAAAAAGCTGACGGCGCTGGGTGCCAACGTGGCCATCCGCGCATCGCGCAATCAGGGATATTCGCTTGAGGTTGTCGAGGAGGGCGAATAAGCGTGAGCGCGAGCGCGTGGTGGAAGCGCATGGCGACAAAGCTCGGCATGGGAGCGGACTCGGGTAATCCGGGGCGCGTCGATGCTGCCAGTGCAATGGGACGTCGTCTGCGTCGCAAGTTCATCCTGGTTGCCATGGGTGCCGTGACCGTCGTGCTTACGCTCATCATTGCCGGCATCAACGTCGTCAACTACTCGCATATCTGCAAGATGGCCGATGCTCGCCTGGACTATATCTTGGCGGGCAAGAACGGCATTGATTGGACGGATGAGCCTAAGACCGACCCCGGCCAGGATGTGGGCGCCGGTAAGACCGCTGCCGGTGACAGGGTGGTCATGCGCACCGGGCACTTCGAAGGTATGACGGCGGAGTCTCCCTTCGACACGCGCTACTTTACGGTGTCGATTGCCGGTGGGCAGGTGACCGATGTCAATACGGCCCGCATTGCCGCGGTGGGTGCCAAGCGTGCTGCACGCATCGCTGCAGGACTATATTCCAAGGGTTGGACCTCGGGTTTTTCTGGCAATTATCGCTATACGACTGACGTTCAAGACGATGAGACCACCTATGTGTTCGTGGACTGCTCGCGCGAGCTTGCAAGCTTTCATTCGTTTTTGAGCGCGAGCGTGGCGATCAGTTGCATTGGCTGGCTGGCGGTGCTGGCAATTGTGGCGGGTGCCTCGGGCGCGGTGATTCGACCGATGGTCGAGAGCTACAGCAAGCAAAAGCGCTTTATTACCGATGCGAGCCACGAGATCAAGACGCCGCTGGCTGTAATTGACGCCGCCAATGAGGTGCAAGAGATCGAGAGCGGCGAGAGCGAGTGGACGCAGAGCATTCACGAACAGGTTGCACGGTTGACGGCGCTCACGGAGCGTCTGGTGTTTTTGTCTCGCATGGACGAGGGTTCGGCGGGCTTTACCATGATATCGATCGATCTTTCGGAGGCAGTGGACAAGGCGGCGTCGCCGTTTGAGTCGGTGGCGGTTTCGCGTGGCAAGCGTCTGTCGACGTCGATTGCGAGTGGCGTGCGGGCCCATGCCGATGCTGCAGCGGTGGCGCAGGTGGTTGAGCTGCTGCTGGATAACGCCACGCGCTATGCGAGTGAGGGCAGTGTAATTGAGTTGAGTCTGCGTGCCGTCTCACGCGGTGCAGGCAAAGGTTCGGCCGAGCTTGTCGTTTCGAACGCCGTGGACGAGCTGCCCGAAGGCGACCTAGATCGATTGTTCGACCGCTTCTATCGTGCGGACGTGTCGCGCAGCTCCAAGACGGGCGGCTCGGGCGTGGGCCTATCCGTGGTGCGTGCCATCGCCGAAGCCCATGGTGGGAGCGCTTCTGTCTGCGGCCACGGCAACCAGATCACCTTCACCGTCCGCCTCTAAAACCTGCCAAAATGAACCTGTCCCTTTTTGGTCGGTGCGAAATGGGTAATACTAAAGAGTTATCCGACCAGATGGGAATTAATCGATGGCCTATATCGAATTCAAAGACGTCATCAAGGCATACGGCGAGGGCGACGCCCGCATTCACGCACTCGACGGCGCGAGTTTTACGGTCGAGCGCGGCGAGCTCGCCATCATTTTGGGTGCTTCAGGCGCCGGTAAAACGACGGCGCTCAACATCTTGGGCGGCATGGACACGGCAACTTCCGGCACCGTGACGGTGGACGGGCGCGACGTGAGCTCCGCTAACGAGGCGCAGCTCGTGGAATACCGCCGCGCCGACGTCGGCTTTGTCTTCCAGTTCTACAATCTGGTCCCCAACCTGACGGCCCTCGAAAACGTTGAGCTCGCAGCTCAGATTTGCCCCGATTCGCTCGATGCCGAACAAACGCTTCGCCAGGTTGGCCTGGGCGAGCGCCTGGGCAACTTTCCGGCACAGCTTTCGGGCGGCGAGCAGCAGCGCGTGTCCATCGCCCGCGCACTGGCAAAGAACCCCAAGCTGCTTCTGTGCGACGAGCCCACGGGCGCGCTCGACTATAAAACCGGCAAGCAGATCTTGCAGCTGCTGCAGGATACCTGCCGCAAGCAGGGCATTACGGTCATCATCATCACGCACAACTCCGCGCTCGCGCCCATGGCCGATCGCCTGATTCGCTTTAAGAGCGGCCGCGTGGAGAGCGAGACGGTCCAGCAAAATCCCGTGCCTATCGAGACGATCGAGTGGTAGCGCCCATGGATCAGGACCGCCAAAACAGCCAACGCCGCGACGCGCAGAACACGGAGCGCGAGCAGGATTTTACGACCTACCGCACTGCCCAAAGCTCAAACGATATGGTGCCGACGGTGTTTCGCCGCGGTGTCTACCGCACGATTCGCGGCAGCCTCAAACGCTTCTTGTCTATCGTCGTGATCACCGCGCTCGGCGTGAGCGTGATGTGCGGCCTTAAGGCGGGTTGCGAGGACCTGTGCGATTCGGTTGACGCCTACTTCGACCAGCAAAATGTCTATGACATTAACGTGCAGTCGACCTATGGCCTGACTGACGATGATCTCGACGCCATCCAAGAGGTCGATGGCGTCGAAACGGCCGAGGGCATCTACACCGAGACCGCCTACACCGCCGTGGGCACAACGCGCGAGCGCGTGGTCGTGCAAAGTCTCTCCAAGGAGAATATCGATCAGCCAGTGCTCGTGAACGGCGATTTGCCCGAGAGCGCCGATGAGGTCGCGGTGACTTCGAAGTTCCTGAAGGCTTCGGGCAAAAAGCTCGGCGATACGGTGAGCTTTGCTGCCAACGATGCGAGCTCGTCGAACCAAAGCGCCAAGGATCAGTTTGCCGATGGCGATTACACCATCACGGCCGAGGTTCTCGATCCCACTGATGTGAGCTCCGACTCGACGGTCAACGCCTTCCGTGCCGCCTCGGCGGCGGACTATAAGTTCTATGTGAGCGAGGACGCCGCGACATCTTCTTCCTACTCCGCGGTCCACGTGGTCGTCGAGGGAGCCAAGGATCTCAACTCATATTCGGATGCCTACGCGGCAAAGATCAATGAGGTCAAGGGCAATATAGAGAAGATCCGCGAGGAGCGTGAGAAGGCGCGCGCTCAGGAGCTGACGGTCGACACGCCGACAAGCTTGGATGCGGCCGAGCGTCAGGCCGCCATGCTCTTTGGGATCGAGCAGGACAACATCAATCGCATGGCCGAGGGCAGCGACGAGCGTGCGCAGGCGCAAGCCGACCTGGACCAGCGCCGTGCCGCCGCCGACCAACAGTTTGCCGACGCCCGCGCCGAGCTTTCCGATCTGGGAGAATGCACCTGGTACATCCAGGACCGCGGCAATATCGCAAGCTACTCGAGCGTGGAGAGCGATAGCTCGTCAATTGAAGCCATCGCCACGGTGTTCCCGTTCATCTTCTTTATCGTCGCCGTGCTCATCAGCCTTACCACCGCCACGCGTATGGTCGAGGAGGAGCGCACGCTCATCGGCCTGTATAAGGCGCTCGGCTATTCGCGCGGACGCATCCTGTCCAAATACGTGGACTATGCGCTGTGGGCTTGTCTGATCGGCGGCGTGCTCGGCAACATCATCGGATTTGTGGGCCTGCCGCTGTTCTTGTTTACGGTGTTCGACGACATGTACTCGCTGCCCCAGATGTTGCTTTCGTACGACATCGTGTCCTCGATCGTCTCGGTGGCGCTGTTTGCCGTGGGCGTGGTGGGCGCCACGATTATCGCCTGCCGCCACGAGATGGCCGAGACTCCGGCCTCGCTCATGCGCCCCAAGGCCCCGCGCGCCGGCTCGCGCATCTTGCTCGAGCGCATCGGCTTTATCTGGCGCCGCATGGGCTTTTTGAACAAGGTCGCTGCACGCAACCTATTCCGTTACAAAAAGCGCGCCTTTATGACCATCTTTGGCATCGCGGGCTGTACGGCGCTTGTGATTTGCGGCATGGGCATCCGCGATACGTCGGTGGCGCTTTCGCCCAAGCAGTACGGGCATATCACGCGCTATGACCTGCTGGCGGTTGCCAATCCCGACGATTTTTCGCAGACGTGCGCGGCATTGGATGAGCGAAGCGCAGCCAAGGATTCCGACGTGACCGTGACTTCGACGCTGCCGATTATGACCGACAACGTCACCTTTACATTTGGCGGCAAGAGCGAGACCGTGCAGCTGATCGTGGTGCCCGATGACCGCACGAACGACCTGGACGACTACGCGCGTCTCGAGGATGAGTCCAAAGAGCCACTGTCTTTGCGTGACGGAGACGTGTATCTGAGCAAGAGTTCACAGCTGGTTCTTGGGATTCAGCCGGGCGACACGGCGCAGGTCCAGGATTCGTCGCTCAACGTCGCCAAGGTCAAAGTCAGCGACATCTCGCTCAACTATTTGGGCAACACGCTCTATATGACGCAGGGCACCTATGAGCGCGCGTTCGGCCGAAGCGCGCGTCTTAACGGCATCTTTGTGCTGCTTAAGGGCTCGTCGGCCGACCAGATTGCGTTTAGCAAGAATCTTAAGAGTGACGGTTGGCTCACCATCTCGAGCACGGCCGAACATTGGCAGAACTACGAGGCGAACTTCACTATCATCAATTCCGTCGTGGTGCTCGTGACCTTTATGGCGGCGTGCCTGTCGTTTGTGGTGGTGTTTACGTTGTCCAACACGAATATCTCCGAGCGCGAGCGCGAGCTGGCGACCATCAAGGTGCTGGGCTTCCGCCGTGGCGAGGTACACCATTACGTCAACAAGGAGACGTTGATCCTCACGGCGATTGGCACCGCACTGGGCGTGCCGCTGGGTGGCCTGCTTGCCGAGAGCTTTACGTACATCCTGCAGATGCCGTCGCTGTACTTTGACGTCGAAGTCGAGCCGCTGAGCTACGTGCTTGCCGTGGTGCTTTCCTTCGGCTTTACGTTTATCGTCAACCTCGCCACCAACCGTACCCTCAATAAGATCGACATGGTCGGCGCCCTCAAGAGCGCCGAGTAACCTGCCAAAAAGGGACAGGTTTATTTTGGCAGGTTTTATCGGGGCAAACGCCGGACAACCATTAGGTGGTCCGGCGTTTGCCCCGTTTTGCTGGGGATGTTTGTCGTTCGGTGCTCTTACTGGCCAATCCAGTGTTGCGCATAGCTCTTAATGTCCTCGGTAAAACCGTCAAGGTCGTCGAGGGCGATCACGCTGTCGATAAGCAAATTGGCTATCTCGCGGTGCATTGTGCTGCGGCGAATGTCGTTTGCAATTACGCCTGAGGACAGCTTGTCTCTATTGAGGCGCTCTTCTAGTGCCCAAAATCTACTGGACGCTTCACTGTCGCCGTTCAGCATCTCAACGTACTGGCCGATGAGCTTTTCCATATAACGTTCTTGCCATTGAGGAAGCATTTTCTTAAACAGCTTCCAGTCGCTTTCGGCTACGTCCCGCATATGTCCTCCGCTCGTCAAACGGGCTTTCCATTTGCCTTTCATTCTATTTGGTTTTCGCTCGCAAGCGTGGATGAGAGGCTCTCTTTAGCCTTCGAGATTGGGCTTGAATGGGCCGTATGCCACAAAATGGGCCTATCTACTACGTTTAATTGGATACCCTCAACCATGCCGGGAAAACGAAAAATAAAACCGACGCTCCTATAAGTTGTCAAGAGGCAGTTTGCGGGAGCGTTCTCTCCAATTCGCACAGGAGCTCGTAATACCTCCTCTCCAGTTTCGTCGACCGCCGTTTCCCCCGTTCCAAGTGCCCGAGTGTGGCTGCGGAC
>JAXJCG010000038.1:0-82547 GCA_036302525.1 Collinsella sp.
CAGGCCGTCGGGGCTCGGCTGCTCGGCATAGGAGAGGTTCACCCCGTAGCGCGAGCCGTCCCCGAGCAGGCGCTCGAAGTTGGGGAGGTCCGTCGGCGTGGAGATGACCAGGATGTCGCGGATGCCCGCCAGCATGAGGGTGCTGAGCGGGTAGTAGATCATGGGCTTGTCGTAGACCGGCAGCAGCTGCTTGGAGGTCACGAGCGTAAGGGGGTACAGGCGGGTTCCGGACCCGCCGGCGAGGATGATGCCTTTCATTGGCTATAACCTTTCTTTTCTTGCGGCCCTACGGCCAGAGCGATTTCCAATAAATCGAGCAAAACAATCAATGCCAAATGCCCCGAGCTCGACAAACGATCGATCCTCAATCAGTTGTTTAGCGACCCGTTTTACCAGACACCCTCCCTCGCCGATTTCAGACGAACAAGCTATGAGCTCACGATTGGATTCGAGAAAGTGACCAATGGCGTAATTGCGGCGGAATTGTTCAACCGGAGTGAGGTTATGCGAGTGGTACACACACGCATCGGCAGCATACGCAACCAAATAACCCGCGCCTACAGCCTTTGCAGCCATAAGCATGTCCTCGCTCATATCAGTTCTGCCGAAACCTCCAAGCTCGAAATAGGAGCTCCTTCGGTATGCAGAGCAGACATCCGTCGCAAAATAAGCCTTGATTCCCATCACAGATACATCGTCTTTAGATCGGACGTTTGACGTAGGACCGTAGTTAAATTCCCTAACCAGACGCTCGAATTTCCGAGCATCCTTTTTTGGCAGCTGGCGACCCGATGAAATAGCTACGCGGTTATCAGCGAGAAGCGGGTTAACAAGGTTCTCGATATATCGATTGTCAGCCGGAACGGCATCTTGAGTCATAAAGCAAACTATGTCGCCAGAGGACTCCTTAAATGCCATATCGCGTGTAAGCCCATGGTTAAAATCGGAGCGATCGATCTCGATAACCCGAACACCATCGAAACTCGAAGCGATTTCCACGGTGGAATCAGATGACGCTGAATCAACGACAATAATTTCGTCAGGACAACAGGTTTGCGAAAGAATTCTATTCAACAACTCACCGATTTCAGCCTGAGCATCAAGAGTTGGAATCACGAGAGAAATTGACATGTGCCTAACACCTTCCCATCAAATGGAAAGCAGCACGAATTTGTAAGTAATCAAAGTGCGGTACGACACAATCAATCATGAGGCACCCTCCCCCGAGAACACCTCAAAGACAGTCAAGACGACAATTTTCAAATCGAACAACACGCCTCTGTTGGCGATATATTCAAGATCGCGACGAACCATGCCGCCGAAGTCCGCGTCGTTGCGGTCAGTCACCTGCCACCAGCCAGTGATCCCGGGCTTCACAGCAAGGCGCTGCAGGTCGTACTCGGTGTACTCGGCTACCTCGTTAGGCAGCGGCGGGCGCGGACCAACGACCGACATCTGGCCCAGGAACACGTTCAGGAACTGCGGGAACTCGTCGATGGAGTGCTTGCGGATGAACTTCCCGATCTTGGTGACGCGCGGATCGTTCTTCATCTTGAACATGGCACCTGCGATCTCGTTCTGCTCCTTGAGCTCGGCGAGGCGTTCGTCGGCATCTCTGTACATGCTGCGGAACTTCCACATGCGAAAGGTGGTTAAACTACCGTCGGGACGGGTGCGGCCCACGCGGATCTGGCTATAGAACGGGCTGCCCTCGCTCTCCAGGCGAATGAGTACCGCTAGCACCAGGCTAGGGATCGCGATGAAGACGAGCACGACACTGCTAAACACGATGTCGAAGGCGCGCTTCACGGCCCTGTAGGCCAGGCGCGAGCGGTCCCAGTCCATAATGGACTGCATAGCCTTGTAGCGGCCGTCGCCCTCACGCCGGTCCATGGCCTGGGCAATCAGCGCCGCCCCCGCGGGCGCATCTGTTGCAAATTTAGTTTTATCTGACACGTTCTCTTCCAATACTACGTCTCCAACCCCCGAGGACCCTCCCTGCTCCGCTTAACGGCCGCCAACAGCTAGGCGATTGCCTTTTTAAGGTTCCGCATTACGCGCTGCTCGGCTGAAAGCACGGCAAGGCCAACGCGCGTAGTTACGCGTCGGCCGCACAGATTGAGCTCCAAATAAGCAGTGCTCTTGCGTCTGTTAATGGTTTTGATAAGGCCTTCGTGTCCCAGCAGCGGACCAGCCGTAACAACGACCTGGTCGCCGTCTTTTATGGCCTCGCTCATGGGTACTACGCGGTCTCCCCTATGCGTAAATCCGCCAATAAGCTGAACCTCTTCTTTTACCAGCGGCACAAACTGACCGTCCTGGGAAAGCACCCGGGCAAAGTCGTCCATGCGTAGCAGATACTGTTGCACGGTACGGGGATCTGTCGTGTCGCAGATAAGATAACCGGGAAAGAGCGGCTTGGTCGTATTGACCCATTCGCCGTGAACTTTAATCTCGGTTTGAAATTGGGGATAAAAGAGCTCCTGCATGGCGCCAGACGGCACCACATGCTCGATGCGCTCGCGCATTACGTCTTCGCGACCGTTAATGACCTGGATCACATACCACACGAGCACCACCCCCTTGCTGTCTTACGTGTGGCTCACAGGGTTTGGGTATGGCTTCGCCAGGGCGCTTGTGCGCGAAGGCGCTCCATATTCAAACCCTGAGCCCAGTCAGACAAGCACGTGGCTCTGCCCCACCGTGAACGGTATGTACATATGCAGTTGCTAGAGACACGGACGTGTATCGCAAAATGACCGCATCCCCAGCTGGCTGCGTGCGAACCAGTCAAGCGGGTACAAAACTGGACCGCACGCAAACAGCTGTAGGACTGCTACTTTTAGTCACGATAAACTAACAAACAAGTTAATGCATGACATCTTTATTGGAGCTCGTGGTGTTTCTGGCACCGCCGTTACGGCCGGATGCTGATCGACCCTGCGCTTTGCGACTTGCTGGAGCCGTGAGCACAGTTGAACTCATGTAACGATAGGTATCATAGCACAAGCTGGTAGCGAAACTGATTTGGGCTGCGTTGGACAACATATCCTTCATTTGACGTGCTTAAGGGGGTTGTTTTGGGATGTTGTTCACATTGATGCAGGTTATTGGGGTGCGAGCGGTGATTAAGGATGATCCTGAAGCACAAATGGAACGGCGAGCTGCACTGGTAATTGCGTTTTTCTAACAAACTATGTACAGACATGGGAAATGAATTGTGCAACTTTTTGTTAGCGTAGGAGGGGTTTGTGGCGTGTGGTGTTTTGTCATGAAAAAGCCCTTCGGAATTCCGAAGGGCTTTGCATTCACGATGGTGGAGACGAGGGGGATCGAACCCCTGACCTCTTGACTGCCAGTCAAGCGCTCTCCCAGCTGAGCTACGCCCCCGTGACGAGGAGATACTATAGGGGAAGACTTTCTTTGATGCAAGGACTTTTTTGGGTTGAATCTCTTACTTACGGGTTTTCCTGGGACGGGGCAGAAATAATCACTCTTCGAGCGCTTATTTCTATCCACCGTCCCGATAAAACCCTGATGCGATAGACCTTACTTGTAGAGGTAAGCGATAGCGGTGCCGGTGTGGACTTGGATCATGGCTGTTGACCTGACGACGTTGCTTATGCCCGTGTCGGCCAACAAGCCCAGCGGGGCGTGATCTAGTTCCCACTCTAGTCCGTGTTCGCTTACCTCGGTGTTGGGGGCGATTGCGATTATGGAGAACGTCTTGCCTTCGGCACCTTCGATGGCCCACGATTCGCCTCCGTGCAGGATGCGGGCCGTGGTCTCGTCCTCGGCAATCCAGACAGGGGCATCCTCGTAGCCCGCGAGCAGCCCCAGTACGGATAGCGCCATATCAGGACGGCCGCCGGTGGCGGAGGTCGCAACTACTTCGGCACCCGGCCAGCGACGGCGGACGGAATCGAGCGCCAGCGCCAGATCGGTATAGTCCTTGTACGGGTCGTGGCGCTCAACTTCAAAGTCAGTGGCAGCATCGACTAGCGCGCGACCCGCATCACTCACCGTGTCGGCGTCGCCGACATAGACGTCGCAGCTCAAGCCGGCACCTAGAAGGGCATTCAGCCCGCGGTCCACGGCGACAACGCGATCGCACTCCCCCGCTAGCCTATGCAACAGATCCGCGCTCGCCACCACGGGCGAGCCGCACACCACTAATACCTTGCAAGCCACAGCCCTCGCCTATCCCTCAAACGAAAGCACGCGGGCCAGATCCAGGTCCTCATAGCTGTCGATAAAGATATCGCAGTTGTCGCGCACGTCGTCGCGCTTCATGCGGCCGTGCGGGTCAAAGATGCCCACGCGCTTAAAGCCGGCGGAGCCAGAGCTCTTTAGGCCAAAGACGGCGTCCTCAAACACCCAAGCGCGCTCAAACTTGTGCCCATGGCGCTCCTCCAGGCGGCGCAGCGCCAGCTCGTATACGTCGGGGAACTGCTTGGAGCGTCCCGCCTCACCCGTGGTGGTCACAAACTCCATGTAAGCGTCGAGCCCGGCACCGGCGAGCGCGGACTGCACCAGCTCGGCCGGCGTGGACGTGGCAACGCACATGGCAATACCGGCCTCCTGCGCCTGCTTCAAAAATGCCAGGAGCCCGTCGCGCGGCGGCACCTTGGAGTAGCCATCGATCAGGATGTCGCTAAGCTCGCGATACAGCTCCTCGCCATTCGCGCCAATGCCCCACGTGTCGTGGTAGGCCTGGCACTCGTCCTCGAGCGACAAATGCTCAAACTGGGCAAAATCGTCGACCGTCACGTCGACACCGTGGCGGTGCAATAACTCGGGCTGGGCATAGGCCCAAACGGGCGTGCTATTTACCAGCGTGCCGTCGCAATCGAAAACAAAAGCAACCTTGGGAGCGGCGGTATGGGACATAAACGAACCTTTCGATATCAAATGGTAAACATCCTGCTAAAAACGTTTTACCAAACGTCAGCCAAACAATTTTGAAACCCAAATTGGTAAAACTGTCAAGAGTTTTACCACGTCAAATCTGCCAGTGGTATAAACATGTCGCTTACCGATTAAACGCCCCCGCAAATCCGCTTTCGTCCATAAAACTAACGCACAGGTGTTATCGTAGTTTCTGCCGAAAGTTCCACCGAGCACGCGAGGTGGAACGAATCACAGAAACTTCGCCGTCCCTTCGATTCGTGCAGCCTTGGACCTTTCGCATCTAGTCACCAAGGCAACACGCTGCCGCGTCATGATGGGATCAAACGTGAGCGATACAAAGCTAAAGCCAACGGCTAAAAAGCCCGCAACCCGCAAACCGGCTCCGCACACACCGGAGCTCTCCAAGGACGATGTCTACCTGTTTGGCATTGGAATGTGGGAGCGCAGCTGGGAAAAGATGGGCGCGCATCCCGACACGCAGCAGCGCACGCGCGGCTGGCGCTTTTGCGTTTGGGCGCCCGACGTAAAGAGTGTCCATGTCATTGGTGAATTTAACGACTGGGATGAGCAGGCCAACCCGCTGGTGCCCGTGCATACGAGCGCTATTTGGGAAGGCTTTATTCCTGGCGCCGAGCAGGGTCAGCTCTATAAATATCTTATTGAGACCAACGAGGGTGAAAAGCTCTACAAGGCCGATCCGTATGCCTTTAAGGCCGAGTGCCCTCCGGGTACCGCGAGCGTGCTGTGGACCCTCGATGGCTACAAGTGGAACGACGCCGCGTGGCTCAAGCGCCGCGCCAGCCACAACCACATGTCGCAGCCGCTCAACATCTACGAGGTGCATATTGGCTCGTGGAAGCGCCACGGCGACGCGCCGCAGGGCGAGCCCGACGAGTACGGCAACTACCCCGGCCCCATGGATCCTTTCCCCGCGCAGCGCGGCGAGTTCTACACCTACGACGACTTGTCGGTGGAGCTCGTGGACTACGTGCGCGACATGGGCTACACGCATATCGAGGTCATGCCGCTCATGGAGCACCCCTTCGATGGCTCCTGGGGCTACCAGACGACCGGCTACTATGCCGCCACGTCGCGCTACGGCAACCCGCAGCAGCTCATGCACTTTATCGATGCGTGTCACGAGGCGGGCATCGGCGTGATCATGGACTGGGTGCCCGGCGGCTTTTGTGCCGACTCCCACGGCCTTGCCACCTTTAACGGCCACATGCTGTTTGAGCACGAGATTCACCCCAACTGGGGCACGCACAAGTTTGACTTCGCTCGCGGCGAGGTCCGCTCCTTCCTGGTCTCCAACGTGCTGTACTGGCTCGAGAACTTCCACGTTGACGGCATTCGCATGGACGGCGTGTCCAGTATGCTGTACCTCAACTTTGGCATCGACGATCCGGGTCAAAAGAAGTTCAACAAGTACGGTACCGAGGAGGACCTGGACGCCAGCGCGTTCATTCGCCAGGTCAACTGCGCCGTTGAGGCTCACTTCCCCGACGTGATGATGATGGCCGAGGAGTCCACCGCGTGGCCGCTCGTGACCTACCCGCCGCAGGACGGCGGCCTGGGCTTCCACTACAAGTGGGACATGGGCTGGATGAACGATACCCTGCACTACATGCAGACCGATTTTCCGTGGCGCCCCGGCAACCACGGGCTGCTCACGTTCTCCATCATGTATGCCTTTACCGAGAACTTTATCTGCCCGCTGAGCCACGACGAGGTCGTGCACGGCAAGTGCTCGCTCATCGGCCGCATGCCGGGCGACTGGTGGCGCCAGTTTGCCGGCCTGCGCACGCTGGCTTTCTACCAGATGACGCATCCCGGTGCCAAGCTCAACTTTATGGGCAACGAGATCGGCCAGTTTATTGAGTGGCGCTACTACGAGTCCATCCAGTGGTTCCTGACCGAGGAATACGAGACCCATCGTCATCATCAGGCGTTTATCAAGGCGCTCAACCACCTGTACACCGCCGAGCCCGCCCTGTACGAGCGCGGCTACACCGACGACGGCTTCACCTGGATCGACGCTGACAACTCCAAGCAGTCCATCGTGAGCTTTGTACGCCAGGGCGAGGACGTCGATGACGACCTGGTGATCCTGATCAACTTTGACCCGGCGAGCTACGAGAGCTTCCGCGTGGGCGTGCCGCGCGAGGGTGACTGGGAGGTCATCTTTGACTCTGACCGTCCCGAGTTTGGCGGCAGCGGCTATGCCGGTGAGGAGCCCTACACCTGCTCGAGCGAGCCCTATCCCTGGAACGGGCAGATGGACTCCATCGAGATTAAGGTGCCCGGCCTGGCTGGCGTGGTGCTTAAGCGCCGCGGTCCCAGCAGCTATAAGCCGCCCGTGGTCGAGGAGCCCAAGAAGGCGACGCGCAAACGTACGTCCTCGGTAAAGCCCAAGTCCGCGGCTGCTAAGAAGGCTCCGGCTAAGGCGAAGGCTGCCAAGGCTTCGGCCAAGTCCAGCACGGCCAAAAAGGCAGCCACCAAAAAGGCTGCTCCCAAGGCCAAGGCAGGTGCTGTTAAGACTCCTGCTAAGAAAGCGTAACAAAGGCGTTACCTCTGCATTTACCCGCCCCGCCGGGCGTAGGATACAAGTCATAACCGTTCCGGGAGAAACATCCCCGGGGGAAAGGAACGTATGAATAAGATCTTCGACAACAAGCAGGAGTTTACCGAGCTCTATCGCGATGCCGTCATGAGCATTAGCGGCAAGAGTGTCGAGGCCGCCAGCGACCTCGACCGCTTTAACGCCCTGGCCAAGCTCGTGGCCGAGAAGGCACGCACCGTTGCCACCAAGAGTGACGCCCGTGCGGCCGCCGAGGGTAAGAAGCGCGTGTACTACTTCTCGATTGAGTTTTTGATCGGCCGCCTGCTTGACAACTACCTGCTCAACTTTGGCGTGCGCGACATGGTCGCCGAGGCGCTCGACGGCATGGGCTTTGACCTGTCCGTCATTGAGAACCAGGAGCCCGATCCGGCACTGGGCAACGGCGGCCTGGGCCGTCTGGCCGCATGCTTCCTGGATTCCATGGCAGCCGAGGGCATTGCCGGCTACGGAAACGGCATGCGCTACCGCTACGGCCTGTTTAAGCAGGAGATCGTCAACGGCAGCCAGGTCGAGGCCACCGACGAGTGGCTCACCCACGGCTATCCCTGGGAGGTCCGCCGTCAGGACAAAGCTGTGACCATTAAGTTTGGTGGCCATGTTGAGGGCTTTGAGGAGAACGGTCGCACGTTCTACCGCACGGTGGACACGCAGGACATCCTGGCCGTCCCTTATGACATCCCCGTGGTGGGCTATGCCGGCAAGACCGTCAACAAGCTGCGCGTCTGGGCCGCCGAGCCGGTCGAGGAGCACTTCGATCTGGAGGCCTTCAACCGCGGCGACTACGCCCTAGCCGATGCCGAGCGCGCCGAGGCCGAGGCCATCAGCGCCATCCTCTACCCCAACGACGCCGGTGAGCACGGCCGTTTGCTGCGCCTGAAGCAGGAGTACCTGTTTGTCTCGGCCGGCATCTACAGCCTGCTCGACACATTTGAGAAGGAGCACGGCGAGAACTGGGAGCTGCTGCCGCAGTTTGTGGCCATCCACACCAACGATACCCACCCCGCCATGTGCGGCCCAGAGCTTATGCGCATCCTCATCGACGAAAAGAAGCTCGAGTGGGACGACGCCTGGAACATCGTGACGCAGGTCGTGAGCTACACCAACCACACCATCCTGCCCGAGGCTCTGGAGAAGTGGCCCATCGGCACGTTCTCCAAGCTCCTCCCCCGCGTGTACCAGATCATCGACGAGATCAGCCGTCGTTGGCACGAGTCGTTCGACACCACGCAGGAGGGCTGGCAGGAGCGTCTGCGCCAGACCGCCATCCTGTGGGACGGCGAGATTCGCATGGCCAACCTGTCTGTGATTTGCAGCCATAGCGTCAACGGCGTAGCCAAGATCCACTCCGACATCATCAAGAACATCGTGCTCAAAGACTTCTATGCCCTGACGCCCGAGAAGTTCAACAACAAGACCAACGGCATCTCGCACCGTCGCTTCTTTGCCGAGGCCAACCCCACCTATGCCAAGCTCGTAACCGAGGCCATTGGCGATGGCTGGCTCAAGGACGCCTTTGAGCTGGAGAAACTCAAGGAGTTCCAGAACGACACCGAGTTCCTGAAGGCCGTGGGAGCCTCCAAGCGCGCCAACAAGGAGCGTCTGGCCGCCTACGTTAAGGCCGACACCGGTCTGGTTATTGACCCCAACACCGTCTTCGACGTTCAGGTGAAGCGCTTCCACGCCTACAAGCGCCAGCTCATGAACATCATGAAGGTGATGGACATCTACAACCGTCGCATCGCCGATCCCAACTTCCACGTGACGCCGACGACCTTCATCTTTAGCGGCAAGGCTGCCTCGAGCTACACCTTTGCCAAGGAGACCATCCGCCTCATTAACTCCGTGGCCGACGTCATCAACAACGACCCGCGCGTGAACGAGGTCATGAAGGTCTGCTTTATCCCCAACTTCCGCGTGAGCAACGCCCAGCTCATCTACCCCGCCGCCGAGATCTCGGAGCAGATCTCCACGGCCGGCAAGGAGGCCTCGGGCACGTCAAACATGAAGCTCATGATGAATGGCGCCATTACGCTGGGCACCCTCGACGGCGCCAACATCGAGATCGCCGACCTGGCCGGTCGCGAGAACGAGGCCATCTTTGGCCTGACCGCCCCCGAGGTCGAGCAGCTCTGGGCATCCAACAGCTACTTTGCGTGGGATACCCTCAACGGCGACCGTGAGCGCCTGGGCCGCGTGATGGACGAGCTCAAGGACAACACCTTTGCGGGTCTTTCGGGCAACTTCGAGAGCATCTACAACGAGCTCATAAACAACAACGACCCTGACCTGGTCATGGCCGACTTCCGCAGCTACGTGGATGCATGGGAAAAGCTCACGGGCAGCTACGGCGACCATGAGACCTGGAACCGCAAGGCCCTGCTCAACACCGCCTCGAGCGGCTGGTTCTCGAGCGACCGCACCATTCGCGAGTACCGCGACGAGATCTGGCACGCATAAAGCGCGCGAGCTCCCTTTGCCAGCACGGCATTACTCGACGGGCGTGACGTTGCGCCGCGCCCGTCGCTAATGGGTTAAGGAACATCGATGACAGAAGGAGAAATCGATGAGTAAGAAAGAATGCATCGCGATGCTCCTCGCAGGAGGACAGGGCAGCCGATTGGGGGCACTCACCCAAAAGATCGCCAAACCGGCGGTTAGCTTTGGTGGCAAGTTCCGCATTATCGACTTTTCGCTCTCCAACTGCTCCAACTCGGGTATCGACACGGTGGGCGTTCTGACGCAGTATCGCCCCTACCTGCTGCATGCCTACGTGGGCTCCGGCGAGGCGTGGGATCTGGATAGCCGCGACGGCGGCGTGTCGATCCTGCCGCCGTACGAGACGCAGACCGGCGGTGCCTGGTATGCGGGCACGGCCGACGCCATTACGCAGAACCTCGACTACATCAAGGCCAACGACCCCAAGTACGTCCTGATTCTTTCGGGCGATCACCTGTATCGCATGGACTACCGCAAGATGCTCAAAACGCACATTGAGAACAACGCCGACCTCACGGTGAGCGTAATGCCCGTGCCGTGGGAGGAGGCCAGCCGCTTTGGCATCCTGACGACCGACCCCGAGGACGGCCGCATCACCAAGTTCACCGAGAAGCCCGATAAGCCCGATTCGAATCTCGCATCCATGGGCATCTACATCTTCTCGGCCGACGTGCTGATCGAGGCGCTCGAGGAGGACACTCTGGACCAGCGCTCGAGCCACGACTTTGGCAAGGACATCATCCCCAAGCTGCTCGGCGAGGGCAAGCGCCTGTACAGCTACGAGTTCCACGGCTTTTGGAAGGATGTCGGCACCATCGCCAGCTTCCACGAGACCTCGATGGACCTGCTGGGCAACAACCCCGAGTTCGATCTGTTCGACAAGCACTTCCCCATCATGTCCAACATCACCACGCGTCCGCCCCACTACATTGGCCCGGACGGCCGCCTGGACGACTGCCTGGTCTCCAACGGCTGCAAGATCTACGGCACCGCTCGCCACTCGATCCTTTCGACAGATGTCATTATCGAGGAGCGCGCCGTGGTCGAGGACTCCGTGCTGCTGCCGGGTGCGCACGTTAAGAGCGGCGCGCACATCTGCCGCGCTATTTTGGGCGAGAACTCCACGGTCGAAGAGGGCGTGAAGCTCGGCTCTGTCGATACCACCAAGGATACGGCCGTCGTTGGAAATGACGTCGTTATCGGGAAGGGGGAATGATCCGATGATCAATCGCAAGGCCATCGGTTATATCACCGCTAACTACTCTTCGACCTACGGCAGCGTGCTGCTCAAGGACCGCCCCATCGCGTCCGTTCCGTTTTTGGGCCGCTACCGTCTGATCGACTTCCCGCTATCCAACATGATGAATGCCGGCATTAAGACCGTCGGCGTCGTCATGCCGGGCAACTACCGCTCGCTGATCGATCACGTGGGTTCGGGCAAGGACTGGGGCCTGGACCGCAAGAAGGGCGGCCTGTTCATGGTGCCCGGCAACGCGTATGGCACCACCAAGGGCGGCATGCGTTTCTTGCTGCGCGACATCATCTCCAACAAGACGCTGTTCCAGCGCTCGGATAAGCCCTATGTTGTGATGATGGGCACCAACATCATCTTTAACATGGACCTCAACACCATCATCGACGCGCACGAGAACTCCGGTGCCCAGATGACCGTGGTGTACTGCAAGGCCACGCACAACGTCGATGACGAGACCAAACTCGAAATTAACGAGAACGGCCGCCTGACGGGCGTGAGCGCCGGCGTCGTGTACGGCGACAACGCCTCTATGGACTGCTGCATCGTCAACCGCGAGACGCTGCTCGAGATCATCGACCACTACCAGGCCGCCGACTATCTGGACCTGCTCGAGGCACTCCAGGGCGACTTTGGCAACATCGACGTGTGCAGCTACGAGTACAAGGGCGAGGTCGTGGGCGTGTTTAGCGAGAAGTCGCTGTATCGCCGCAGCATGGACCTGCTCGACCAGACCGTGGCCGACCAGCTCTTCGATCCCGAGCGCCCGATCCTGACCAAGGCTCACGACGTGCCGCCTTCGCGCTATGCGACCGGCAGCCACGCGTGCAACTCGATCATCTCGGCCGGCTGCATCATCAAGGGCACTGTGCGCAACTCGATCCTGTCGCGCGGCGTTGTGGTCGAAGAGGGCGCATCGGTGACCAACTCGATCATCAACCAGAGCTGCATCATCAAGAGCGGCGCACGCGTCGAGAATGCCATTCTGGACAAGAACAACGTGGTTCCCACCAACACCGAGCTTCGCGGCACGCCCGAGAACATCCTGGTGCTGGGCAAGGCTCCGTTAACTTCCGACACCACCATCGTACGTTAACGTTGGCACCGCAACATCGCTCGTAACATGTAGAATAGCCGCCCGGTTAGCGCCAGGCGGCTATTCTCGAATTGCAACAGGGAGACAATATGGCTGATTCCAGCAAAAAGATGCAGATCGTGTTTGCCTCGGCCGAGTGCGCGCCGTTTGTTAAGACCGGTGGCCTCGGCGACGTGGCGGGCTCGCTGCCTGCGGCGCTCGTGCGCGCCGGCGCCGAGGTTATCGTGATGGTGCCCAAGTACGCCACCATCAAGGACGAGTACAAGGCGCAGATGGAGCACTTCTCCGACTTTTACGTGAGCCTGGGTTGGCGCAACGAGTACTGCGGTCTCGAGAAGCTCGAGCACGACGGCGTCACGTATATGTTTATCGACAACGAGCGCTACTTTGCGCGCGACTATCCGTACGGCTTCTTTGACGACGGAGAGCGCTTTGCGTTTTTCTCCAAGGCCATCACTGAGAGCCTGCAGCACCTGCCGGCCGGCTTTGAGTGCGACATCCTGCACTGCAACGACTGGCAGACGGCGCTGGCGCCCGTGTTCTTGCGCGAGTTCTACCAGGGCCTGCCGCTGTACGACCGCGTCAAGACCGTGTTCTCGATCCACAATGTGGCGTTCCAGGGCCAGTTTAGCGACACCGTGATGGAGGATATCCTGGGTGTGGCGCATATTCCCGCGGCCGCCTCTCAGCTGCGTTGCGACGCCTGCAGCGTCAACTACATGCTGGGCGCGCTGCGCTATGCCGACGCCATCACCACGGTGAGCCCCACCTATGCCAACGAAATCCAGACGCCCGAGTTTGGCGAGGGCCTGGACGGCGTGCTGCGCGAGCGTTCGTACGCGCTGCAGGGCATTTTGAATGGCATCGACGTCGCGGGCTTTGACCCGGCGACCGACAAGCGCATTGCCGCCAACTACACCGTGGAGGACCGTTCCGGCAAGGCCGTGTGCAAGGCCAAGCTGCAGGAAGAGCTGGGGCTCGAGGTTCGCGCCGACCGTCCGCTTATGGTCATGGTCACGCGTCTGACGCGCCAGAAGGGCATGGACCTGATCATGTACGCGCTCGACCGCATCTTGGCCGGCGGCGTGCAGGTGGCGGTGCTGGGCACCGGCGACCGCGACTACGAGGACGGCCTTCGCTATTTCCAGGACAAGTACCCCGGCACCATGGCCGCACGCATCGAGTTCGATCCGGCGCTGTCGCAGCGCATGTACGCCGCCGCCGATATGTTCCTGATGCCTTCGAAGTTTGAGCCCTGCGGCCTGTCGCAGATCATCGCCATGCGCTACGGCACCCTGCCCATTGTGCGCGAGACCGGCGGCCTGAAGGACACCGTGCAGCCGTACAACGAGTTTACCGGCGAGGGCACGGGCTTCTCGTTTAGCAACTTTAACGGCGACGAGATGGGCGATGCGGTATTCCGCGCGGCGCGTCTGTTCTGGGATAACCGCGACGCCTGGAACCAGCTGGTCACGCAGGCCATGAGCCAGGACTTTAGCTGGACGCGCTCGGCCGACAAGTATCTGGACCTGTACTTCTTTATGCATCCGGAGATTGAGAGGCCGGCGGCAGTTGTCGACGACTCTGAGGCTGTTGCTGAGCCGGTGGCCGCGGAGGAGCCCAAGGCCGAGGAGAAGCCGGTTGAGGCTGAGCCCGCAAAGGCCGAGCCTGAGGTGAAGGCTGAGATTGCTCCTGAGGCAGAGGCCGAGGTCAAGCCCGCTGCAAAACCCGCAGCTAAGAAGACCACGACCCGCAAGACGACCGCTAAGAAGGTTACGACGACAAAGGCGGCGGCAACCAAAACCACCGCTACCAAGACAACGACCACGCGCAAGCGCACCACCGCAGCCGCCAAGAAGGCCGCCGAGGCCGAGGCTGCTCCCGAGGTAAAGGCTGAGGTCGCTGAGGCCAAGCCGGCCGCCAAGGTACCGGCAAAGACCGCTGCTAAGAAGGCGACCATGACCGCCAAGAAGTCAACGGCGGCCAAGAAGACCACGGCAACCAAGTCGACGACCGCGAAGGCCGCCACGACCAAGGCAGCCGCAAAGCTAGCCGCCAAAGTCGAGGAGACGGGCGCTGAGCCCAAGGCCGAGGCAACCGTCGAGGCAAAGCCGGCCACCAAGACCACCACGCGCAAGCGCTCTACGACGACGGCCAAAAAGACCACGACAAAGGCCGCAGCTACCAAGGCAGAGGCTAAGCCTGCTGCTGCCAAAGTGGAGCCCAAGGCCGAGGTAAAGGCCAAGACCGAGCCCGCCAAGGAGACTCCGGTCTCCCCCGCCGCTCCGGCAGAGAAAAAGGCCCCATCCAAGAAGACGTCCGTCCGCAAGGCAACGGCCACCCGCAAGCGCCACTAGCCCACAGACGATCCAAAACCTAATCAAACCCTATACAAGGGGCGCTCCAACCGAGCGCCCCTTCTCTGTAGGTAGTTGGTAAAACGATTTTCTAGGACAACCGTTCGCCGATGGTAAACGGATGTTGTTTATACAGCCTGTGTACAACAGATATACTTACATCCTGTGCGTAAAGCCCATGGCCAGCAGGCCATGATTCTATTGAAGTGGACCGTACTATGAGATTGATACACAACAGCCGTCTGCCGCAGTTTCGTACTCCGTTTGGCGCTGTGACCACTGGAACTTCCGTTTCGCTATCGGTGATTTTGGAGGATGCCGACCCCAACCAGGCAACGCTTACCCTGCGTACCTGGGTCGATGAAATCGGTGAGTCTCTGTATCCCATGGCGCACGAGGGCGACGGCATATTTAGCGTAGAGCTCAAGTGCACTGAACCATGTCTTATCTGGTACAGCTTTATCTGCAATATCGAAGGCCAGCCTGAGGTCCGCTTGGGCGCACCGCAGGGACGCACCGGCGGCGAAGGCGTAACCTACGACTACGCCGAGGTGCCGTCCTTCCAGATTACCGTCTACAAGCACCGCGCGAACCGCCCCACCTGGTACGAGCGCGGCATGGTGTACCAGATCTTCCCCGACCGCTACGCCCGCGACGAGCACTGGCGCGAGCGCACGCTGGCCGAAGTCGAAAAACCGCGTAAGGGCATTCAGCGCCGCATGGTCGAGGACTGGAACGAGCCACCTGTGTACGAGCGCGCCGAAGACGGCTCCATCAAGACCTGGGACTTTTACGGCGGATCGCTCAAGGGTATCCAGGAAGACCTGCCTCGCATCGCCGAGCTGGGCTTTACAGCCATCTACCTCAACCCCATTTTTGAAGCCGCGAGCAACCACCGCTACGACACCGCCGATTACACCAAGATCGATCCGATTCTGGGCACCGAGCAGGACTTTACCGAGCTGTGCGAGACGGCCGAGAAGCTCGGCATTTCCATCATTCTGGACGGTGTGTTCAACCACACGGGCGACGATTCGATCTACTTCAACCGCTACGGCAACTACCCCGGCGTGGGCGCGTGGCAGAGCGAGGATTCGCCGTGGCGCGATGCGTTTTATTTCCACGAGGACGGCTCGTACGACTGTTGGTGGGGCGTGGGCAATATGCCCGCCATCAATGAGAGCTCCGAACTGGTACGCGAGCGGCTCCTGGGCAAAGACGGCGTCATTCGTAAATGGCTGCGCGCCGGCGCTCACGGCTGGCGCCTGGATGTGGCCGACGAGCTTTCCGATGACTTCCTGACCGAGATCAAAAAGGCCGTGCTCGCCGAGAAGCCCGACGCACTGCTGCTCGGCGAGGTCTGGGAAGACGCCTCCAACAAGATCAGCTACGGCCATCTGCGTCGCTACCTGCAGGGCTCCGAGCTGGACTCTGCTATGGATTATCCCTTCCGCGACATGGTCATCGGCTTTTTGATGGGCTACAAAAACGCCTACCAAGCTGCCGAGGATATCGAGACCCTGCGCGAGAACTACCCGCGCGAGGCATTATCCTGCGCGCTCAATCTGCTGTCGAGCCACGACCGCCCGCGCATTATCTCGGTGCTCGGCGGTGGCCCCGACGAATCGCAGCTGCCCGAGAGCGAGCGCAGCAAATGGCGCCTGGACGAGAACTCCATGGGCCTGGCCAAGAGCCGCTTTTGGCTGGCGACGCTCATGCAGATGACGTTCCCGGGCGTTCCCTCAATCTATTACGGTGACGAGTACGGCCTGGAGGGCCTCACCGATCCGGGCAACCGCCGCACCATGCCGACCAAGGAAAACCTACACGACTTCGATACGTTCGCAATCGTCAAGAACGCATCTGCTGTGCGCCGCGCGCTGCCGTTTATGATCGACGGTGAAATCAAGGCCTTCGCACTCAATGACGAGGTGCTAGCCTACAACCGTACCGGTAAAGACGGCGAGTCCGCAACCGTCATCATCAACCGCAGCCTGCGCAATTCGCATCGTGTGACGATTCCGGCGCTCGGCGAATGCGCGAGCGATGTTATTAGCGGTCACGAGTGCGAGATCCACAACGGCACGGTCACGCTCGATCTTTATCCGCTGGGTTCTTCGATCATCTATCACCACGCCGAGCAGCGCCTGCAGGAGCCGCTCGATCACGGTGCGGGTGTTGTGTGCCATATCACATCGGTGCCGAGTGACGACGGCAAGCCCGGTACGATCGGCGCGCCCACGCGTCGCTTTATCGACCATCTGGCCGCCATGGGCATGCGCTACTGGCAGGTTCTCCCTGTCAACCCCACGGACTTCTTCCGCTCCCCTTACGCCGGTCCTTCGGCCTTTGCAGGCAATATCGACCTGCTGCCCGAAAGCCACGAGGAACTGGCCGCCGACTTTGAGACCTGGAAGGCCCGCGGAGGCGAGGATGCCGATCCCCTATACACAGCGTTTAAGCATCGCAATGCCGATTGGCTCGAGAAATACTGCGTCTACATGGCCGTTAAGAAGTACTTTGAGGGCGAGTCGCGCCACGATTGGCCGGCAGATGTCGCGCGCTACAACGAGCATCTGATCGACGACAAGCGCTTCCACAACGAGGCCGAGCTTCAGGCGTACATGCAGTACCGCTTTGGCTTGGCTTGGTGCGAGCTCATGAACTATGCGCACAAGAAGGGCATCGAGGTTATCGGCGATATTCCTATGTACGTGTCGAACGATTCGGCAGACGCGTGGAGCGAACCTGAGAACTTCTGGCTGTCCGATACCGGCAAGGCAATCGAGATTTCCGGCGCGCCGCCCGACAACTTTGCGCCCGAGGGCCAGGTGTGGGGCAACCCGACGTTCCGCTGGGACCACATGAAGCAGAACGGCTATAGTTGGTGGATGGATCGCCTGCGCCGCGCGTTCTCGCTCTACGACCGCGTGCGCCTGGATCACTTCCTGGGATTCCACAGTTACTTTAGTATCCCCGCAGGCAAGGCTTGCGCCGAAGGTCGCTGGTTGGCGGGACCGGGCAAGGACCTGTTCCAGACCGCTTATGACGAGCTGGGTCCGCTCAACTTTATCGCTGAGGACTTGGGCTATCTGACGCCCGGTGTTCGCGCCATGGCATCGACCTGCGGTTTCCCCGGCATGGACGTGCTGGAGTTTAGCGACTACGACGTTCGTTGCGGTGTGCATCCCACGCCCGGCAAGATTCTGTACACCTCGACGCACGACACGTCGACGCTCGCCGGCTGGTGTACGCGTTCTTTTGCGGGCGGCGATGAACCGAGCGGTGTTGAGGTGGCGGCCAAGCTGATGAGCGACGCACTGGCAAGCGACGCTCCCCTGGTGATGATGCCGCTGCAGGACGTGCTGGGGCTGGGCGACGACGCACGCATGAACGTGCCGGGCGTGGCCACGGGCAACTGGACCTGGCAGGCTGACGAGGCGGACATTGCAGCCGCCGAGGGCAAAACCGCGCGGCTCCTGCGCAACAACCATAGATTCTGGGGCGAAGCGTGATAAAACCCCCGATATAGGGTACAGTTACAGACGTTTGAATTTTTGCGGGCAGAGTAATCTGCCCGCTTTGTGCTGAAAAGGAAGTATTTATGGCGCGCTACGATTACAAGTGCTCGAGCTGCGGCAACGTGTTTGAGGTTGAGCATCCCATGTCCGAGACCCCCGAGGTCGTGTGCCCCAGCTGCGGTGCCCCGGCGGCCAAGACGTTCTCAGCCAGCGGCATAAAATTTGAGGGCAGCGGTTTCTACAACACCGACCAGCGAAGCGGCGGCTCCAGCACCAGCGCCACGAGCGGCTGCTGCGCCAACTGCCCGCACAGCCACTAGAAACCAAACAGCCCCGCGACCGACATCGATCGCGGGGCTGATTCTTTGCGCTATAGGTGGCTCTATGAGTTGCGGTGAGATAAGGACTGTTTGGTGGGCAGAAGCCGCTATTCAATCCCTATTTCACCGCAACATATTAGTTACTTACGAATCAGGCGGGCGCAGAAGTGGCCGTCGTAGGAGTCGGCGTTTACCGGCACGCTTTGGAAGAGGCCTCGATCGTTCTGGCGCACGGCGACAAGCTTCTTGGCCTGCGCGAAATCGGGAAGCTGCAGAATCTGGGCTTCGGAGAGCGGCGCCACGGTAAAGCCGGCGCCCTCGGGAGAAGCCAGGAAGGCATCCACGACCTGCGTGTTCTCTTCATCAAAAACCGAGCAGGTGGCATAGATAAGCTCACCGCCAGCAGCAACGCGCGCGGCTGCTTCCTTGAGCATCGTCAGCTGCAGCTTGGGCAGCTCAGTCGTAACGTCGTTCTCGGTCAGACGCCACGGTATCTCGGGGTGACGGCGCATGGTGCCGGTGCCAGAGCACGGCGCATCGATAAACACCGTGTCGAACAGGGCAGGCTCCCCAAGCATCGCGTCAAAGGACGTAAGCACATCATTGAGCTCGCAGGCATCGCCCGACACCGTACGAACACCTGAGATACCCGCCTTATGCAGGCGTGCGAGATTCTGATCGCACTTGCGATCGTGCAGATCGAGCGCGGTATGCTGATGCTCGTACCCGGCACGTTTGACCTGGCACATCATCACATAGGTCTTGGTGCCGCGACCGGCGCCAATCTCCAAGCAACGACCGGGACGTGTCGCAGCGGTAGCGATAAGCTGGGCGTTGAGGTCCGAGGCAACCGCGGCAGCACGCTCAAACACGCCCGATGCAACAGTGACCTGAGCATCGACCGGCGCATGGCAGCCCGGAAAGACAGGCGCAACGAGCTTCGAGATATACGGATCGGCCTTGGTCGCAAACGCATTCTCGTGCAGTGCAAGCGGTGCAGGCGCCAGATTACCGGCAAAGTTTAGCGCGCCCTCGGGCGTGTCGAACGAGGCCATAATACGAGCGCACAGCCAGCGAGGAAGACCCATCAAACGAGACAAGCGAACCAGGCGGCGCTCGGACTCATCCACGTCGGATGCGGTGGCAAAGTCCTCAACATTGTCCGCAACCTTATGCAGCACGGCATTGGCCAAGCCAGCGGCGGACTTAGCGCCGCAGCGAACCAGCTCAACACCCTGACTTACAGCAACGCGCCCAGGCGTATGTAAATAGAGCATCTCGAAAGCCGAGATACGAAGCGCCATGCGAACACGCGGCGCAACCTTTTTAGGCTTATCGAGAAACTGGTCGAGCAGCTCGTCCAAAATACCCTGCGTGGCGGCCACACCAAGTGCCAAGCGGGCGGCAAAAGCGGAATCGCGCTGATCAATAGCCTTGGCCGATGCGCGAGAGGACAGCACGTCGCGCGCATACATGCCGCGGCGATCGGCCTCCATCAGCACATCGAGCGCAAGCTTGCGCGCGGGAGACAGCTTGCTCATGACAGAACACCCCACGAAAGATCGGCGCCTTGCAGCCCAGCAGCCCAAGCAGAAGCGGCCATACCACGCTTGCCATCGGGCTTAACCTCGAGCAGTTCAACCGCACCATCGGAAAGGCCAAGGAAAACACGCTTGGCCTTAATGAGAACCTGACCCTCGCCAAGCGACACATCAGCCGACGCAGCATCGAGCACGCGCACGGTCTTGCCGGCAATCACGCAACGAGCAGGCGCAGTATCGGACGAAGCGAGCACATGACGCACGCAATCGAGCGCAGCCATCTGCGGATCCAGACGCATCTCCAGCTTGGAAATCTTGGCAGCATGGGTAACGAGCGCCTCATCCTGTTCAGTCCACACGGCGGTGCCATCGGCAAGAGAAGGAAGCGTATCGGCAAGCAGTTTGCCGCCCAGCTCGCCAAACTCCATCGTGAGCGCCTCGGCATGCTTACCGGCAACCGAGGTCGAGGCCTGCGCACAATAAGCGCCCGCATCCACGCCATGCCCAATGCGCATAATGGAAACGCCGGCAACCTCATCACCAGCAAGAATGGCACGCTGAATGGGAGCGGCTCCACGCCATCGAGGCAGCAAGGACGCATGAACATTCACAATACCGAGCGGTGCCATATGCAGCACCTCATCGGGCAAAATGCAGCCATAAGCAGCCACACAGAAAATGTCAGCCTGGGCAGTCTGGAGCGCCTCAACAACCTCAGGCGTCATACGATTAGCCTCAACAACCGGCAGACCAAGCTCAAGTGCCTTGGCCTTAACAGGAGACGGCTCCAACTTTTTACCACGTCCGCGAACAGCATCGGGACGAGTAACAACAAGCGCAATCTCATTCCCAGCCTCGACGAGCGAAGTCAACGAAGGCACAGCAAAATCAGGCGTACCCATAAACACAATACGCATAAAGAACGTCTCCCCTCAACCAAAGCCGAGACGGCTACAAATAACAGCGGAAAGCCAAGTCACCAGCCCATCCGCAATAACATTTCAACAAGAACAAATATACCCAAAACCAAAGAAAGAGCCGCAATAAAAGCAGCTCTTCCAACAAAGCAATTATCAGCGAAGACGCCCCTCCCTGGCCAACGGCACCCGGGCAAACCGGGCCAGAACAACGCAGTCCCCGGTGCTGAGCGCCCACATATCGTCCCGCGCGCAGTTTCGCAGCAAAGCGAGAATGTTTGAGCACGGGATGATATGTGGGCGCTCAGCACCGGGGACGGTGGGACCTACTCCGTCTCGCCCGGTCGAGCGCCGCGGGCCAGGGCGTCCTGGTACTCCTTGACGGCCTTGATCCTCTGCATGGGCTTCAGTCGCTCGAACATGGTATTTCCGTGCAGGTGATCGATCTCGTGCTGCAGGCACACGCAGAACAGATCGCCCGTGGCCTCATAGCGGATCAGGTTGGCATCCAGGTCATACGCCTCGACGACAACGTGATCGGGACGCTCAATCTCGCAGCTAATGCCAGGGATGGAAAGGCAGCCCTCGCTAAACGGCACCAGATGGTCGCTCTGCTCCACGATCACGGGGTTAATGAGCACGTACGGATCGTAGTCGCTCTTGTCGCTGTAGTCGCAGTCGATGGTGACCAGCTGAATGAGCTCGCCGATCTGCGGGGCAGCCAGGCCGCAGCCGCCGTTCTCGAACATCATCTTCTTCATCTTCTCGGCAAGTGCCTCGATCGCCGGGGTGATCTCCTCGATGACGGCGCACTCCTGGCGCAGACGAGGGTCAGGCGACAGTACGATTCCGTTGGCTTCCATGGCCATCCTTTCGGGTTGTTACATCAAATCATAGGCGTCGACGTCAACGCTCACGCTCACGCCGCGCACGGAGCCCACCTCTTTGAGGCAGGCGTCGATATCATCAGAGACATGGTACCCCACGGGCGACTTCACAAGCAGATGGAAGCGGTAACGGTCCTTGGCTCTCTCGATTACACACGAAGCCGGACCAAGCACCTGGGGCACGGCGCTCCCCGCCCGCAAAAAGTCGGGCGCGGCGGCATGCCAGCGGCGCTTAAGAAGCTTTGCGATACGTCCGATGTAGTTCTGCGCGTCGTCTCGGTTCGCCGACCACACCAAGATGTTGACCAGGCGAACAAACGGCGGGTACAGCGCGTCGCGGCGCTGATCCAGGTCGTAGTCGGTAAAGATCGAACGATCGTGCTCAGCGACGGCGCGAATGAGCGGATCCTCGGGCAGGTAGGTCTGGATGATAACCTCGCCGGGGCGATCGCCGCGGCCGGCACGGCCTGCAACCTGCTCCAGCAGATCGTAGGCGCGCTCCCCCGCTCTAAAATCGGGCAGCTTTAGCGCAAAGTCGGCATTGACCACGCCCACCAGCGTGACCTCGGGAAAGTCAAGGCCCTTTGCAATCATCTGGGTGCCCAGCAGCACCGCGCAATCGGCGGCATCGAACTGCTCGAGCAGCTTTTTGTGCGCGTCCTTGCCGCGCGTGGAATCGGCATCCATGCGAATGATGGCGACGTCGTCGGGCAGCATCTGGTGCAGTGCGTCCTCGATCTGCTGAGTGCCCAGGCCCATTTTTGCCAGGTAGCGACTGCCACATTTGGGGCAACGGCTCGTGGCCGCCGGATAGGGCTGCACGCGCCAAGACGAACCGCATGTGTGACACTGCAGCGTGTGTGTGCGCTCGTGATACGTAAGCGCGGTGGAGCAGTGGTTGCAGGTGGGGACGCAGCCGCACTCGCGGCACATCAGGAACGGCGCAAAGCCACGGCGGTTATGCAGCAGCACGGCCTTCTCGCGGCGCTCGACCACACGCTCAAGGCCTTCTATAAGCGGTTTTGAGAACATGGAGCGGCTACCGTGCGAGAACTCGCGACGCAGATCGGCAATGCGAACCGTGGGCAACACGGCGTGTCCCGGGCGCTCGGGCATCTCGACGCGCGTCCAGGTGGCACCGTTATACGTGCCACGGCGGCAGCGGTCGAGGGACTCGGCAGATGGCGTGGCGGAGCCCAACACGAGCGGGCAGCGGTAGCGCCGCGCCATCTCGGCTGCCACCTCGCGCACGTGGTAGCGCGGACTGGAGCCCTGCTTATAGCTAGTCTCGTGCTCCTCGTCGATGATAATGAGACCAAGGTCGCTGAGCGGGCAAAAGAGCGCCGAGCGGGCGCCGACGACCACGCGGGCCGCACCGCTGGCGACCATATCCCACTGGTCCAGGCGCTCGCCGGCCGAAAGGCGCGAATGGAACACGGCGACCGTCTCGCCAAAGCGCGAACGGAAGCGGCCGACGGTCTGGGCCGTCAGCGAGATCTCGGGCACCAGCACGCAAGCCGAACGGCCGGCCGCCAGCACGCGCTCGATGGCGGAGAGGTACACCTCGGTTTTGCCGGAGCCGGTGACGCCGTCGACCAGCACCACGTCGCCATGAGCGTCCAGACGGGCGCGCTCAATCTGCGCGAGTGCCTGCTTCTGGCCGTTGGTAAGGGAGACCGGCGCCTTGCCGCTTGCCGAGGACAGCGTGGTCTGCTCGCTGCAGCCACGCCACGCACGACGCTCCTCCACCACGACGACGCCGCGTTTTTCGAGCGCCTTGATGGTCGCCGACATGCTGTTATAGAGAAGGTTGAGGTCGCGCGTCGTGACCGGGCCGCACTGGAGCGCCTCGATGAGCTGACGCTGGCGGACCGCGGTCTTGGGCGGCGTATAGTCGAAGCCCTCGGGCGTGAGCATGACCCAGCGGTTTTGGATGGGTTTGACGGCGGGGCGCTCAACGGCCCACACGCCGTCGTCACCTTTGACCACGCGCGGGCTTCCACCCGGGGGCAAGAACAAACGCAGGCACTCGGAAAGCGTTGCGACGTACTCGCGGCTCATCCAGCGTGCGATACGGGCAGCCTCGGCGGTAAAGAGCGGTTTGCTGAGGATAGCCTCGATGGCTTTAATGCGGGCTGGGTCGAGGGCGTTGATGCCTTGCAGGTCACCCAGCTCAGGCGCAATGTCGACGATATAGCCCGCGGCGGCACGGTTACCAAAGTGGACCAGGACCGTGGATCCGATTTGCGCCTCGTTGGCAAGGGACCGGGGAATGCCATAAGCAAACGGCTCGGACAGCGCACGGGTGGGAATGTCGAGGACTACGCTCGCATAGGCGGCGACGGGTTCAGGCGCGAACTCAGGCTTGGCCGGAGTCTCCTCCGGTTCCGGCGAACCAAACAGCGAAAGTTGCTCGACCATGGCCCCAGCACCTCCTATCCCATACGTCTACAGAAACAAGAGCCCCGCTCGGGTGAACGGGGCTCGGATACATACGTTTGCGCAGCGATTACAGCGCCATCGTGCGGGCGCGGTCGATGCGCGCCAAGCAATCGTCGCGGCCGACGAGTGCCATGGTCTCGCCCAACGGAGGGCTCACCATGTTGCCGCAAACGGCGACGCGCACGGCCTGGAACACCACGCGCTTCTTAAGGTCCATCTGCTCGGGCAACGGCTCAAGCGCAGCGTCGATGTTGGCAGCCGTCCACTCGTCCACGCCCTCGAGCGCGCCCTTGGCGGCATCCAGAATGGCACCCATGCCCTCCTTGGCCAGGCCCTTGTTGACGGACTTCTCGTCATACTCGAGCGTCTCGGCCGTAGCAAAGATGGGAGCGGCGACGGTCACGGCGTCGGCCGGCATCTTGGTGCGCGGCTTAACGATGGCGGCAAGCGCGTCGATCCAATCCTCGCCGTACTCGACATTACCCTCGATGAGACCCGCCTCGTGCAGCTCGGGAACCATGATCTCGTCGGCAAACTGAGCATCGGACATGCCATTGATGTACTCGGCGTTGACCCAGTCGAGCTTCTTGGGGTCGAAGGTCGCCGGGTTCTTGGAGATGCGGTCGAGCGAGAACTTGCTGGCCAGGACATCGCGCGGGATGATCGTGGTTTCGCCGTCGAGCGACCAGCCGAGCAGCGCCAGGTAGTTGACAAAGGCGTCGGACAGGTAGCCGGCGTCGCGGTACTCCTCCACCGAGGTGGCGCCGTGGCGCTTGGAGAGCTTTTTGCCGTCGGCGCCCAGGATCATGGAGATGTGAGCGAACGTGGGCACGGGAGCGCCGAGGGCCTCGTAGACCATGACCTGACGCGGGGTGTTGGACAGGTGGTCGTCGCCGCGGATGACGTGGGTGATCTTCATCATGGCGTCGTCGACGACGGTCGCGAAGTTATACGTGGGCGTACCGTCGGAGCGGAAGATGACAAAGTCGTCGAGCTCCTTGGCGTCGAAGGTCACCTCTCCGTGGACGGCGTCGTGGATGACGACGTCGCCGCGGTCCTCGGGCACCTTGATGCGCAGGACGTAGGACTCCCCGGCCTCGATGCGGCGGCGGGCCTCCTCGGGATCAAGATCGCGGCAACGGCGCTGATAGCCCTGGAAGGGGTCCTTGCGCTCCTGCGCGGCCTTGCGGTCGGCGTCGAGCTGCTCCTTGGTGCAGAAGCAGGGATAGGCCTTGCCCTCGTCCCAAAGCTTCTGAGCGGCCTGCTTGTACAGGTCCAGGCGCTCGGTCTGGGCGTAGGGGCCAAAATCGCCGCCCACCTCGGGACCCTCGTCCCAGTCCAGGCCCAGCCAACGCATGGCGCGCAGGATGATCTGCGTGTTCTCGTCGGTGGAGCGGGTGGGGTCGGTGTCGTCGATGCGCAGGATGAACGTGCCGCCGTTTGCGCGGGCGAAAGCCCAGTTATAGATAGCGGTGCGGGCGCCGCCGATGTGCAGCTTGCCCGTCGGTGAGGGTGCAAAGCGGACGCGAACGTCTGATGCCATGGAAATCTCCTCGATTGCAGGATGGATGTCTAACTGCACCAGTATAAAGCATCAAAGCAACCTCCGCACAAAGGGCACCGACCTACTCCGCACAAAGGGCACCGACCTACTCATTGGGGACAGACTTAAATGACCAGTCTTTGAGCAACCTGTCGGCATTTAGGTAAGACTGTTCGTTTAAGCCTGTCCCCAATGAGTACCCGGCCGGCCATTTATGTCTGTCCCCAATGAGTAGGTGCGGAAAGGGTGTGAATGTTTGAATTACGCGCTATGATGTGCCCTTGCATAGAGAGCCCGGCGGAATGGTAACGGTCGCCGGGACACGTTTTTGAAAGGACAATCATGTCAGAAGAACTTCGTTCCATCCCGCCCCAACACGGGTCCTTCGTTTTTACGTCGGAGTCGGTGACCGAAGGTCATCCCGATAAGATCGCTGATCAGATCAGCGACGCCGTCCTCGATGCAATCCTCGCCAAAGAAATAGAGCTGCAGGAGCAGGGCTACATCGCCCCCAACGGCGTGCCTGCCAACGTGGAGAACGTCCGCTGCGCCTGCGAGACCCTCGTGACGACCGGCACCGTCATCGTCGCCGGCGAGATCCGCACTCAGGCCTACGTCGACGTGCAGGAGATCGCCCGTGGCGTTATACGCCGCATTGGCTACAACCGTGCCAAGTTCGGTTTTGACTGCGACACCTGCGGCGTCATGAGCCTCATCCATGAGCAGTCGCCCGATATCGCGCAGGGCGTTGACGAGTCCTTCGAGACCCAGACCGGCGCTACCACCGACCCGATCGACCTGATCGGTGCCGGCGACCAGGGCATGATGTTCGGTTATGCCTCCAACGAGACCAAGACCCTTATGCCCATGCCACACTACCTGGCAAGCCGCCTGGCCGAGCGCTTGGCCGCCGTGCGTCACGACGGTACCCTCGCCTATCTGCGTCCCGACGGCAAGACCCAGGTCACCGTGCGCTATGAGGAAGGCAAGCCCGTCGAGGTCACGACCATCGTCATCTCCACGCAGCACGCCGCCGAGATCGAGGACATGGGCAAGATCAAGGCCGACCTCATCGAGCACGTCATCACCCCGGTCATGGCCGCCGAGAACATGCCGTGGGACAACGCGGACATCTACGTGAACCCCACCGGTCGCTTTGTCGTGGGCGGCCCCATGGGCGACACGGGCCTCACCGGCCGCAAGATCATCGTCGACACCTACGGCGGCTACGGCCGTCACGGCGGCGGTGCCTTTAGCGGCAAGGACTGCACCAAGGTCGACCGCTCCGCCGCGTATGCCGCGCGCTGGGTCGCCAAGAACGTGGTCGCCGCCGGCCTGGCCGATCGCTGCGAAGTCGAGCTTGCTTACGCCATCGGCGTTTCCAAGCCCCTCTCAATCATGGTCGACACCTTCGGTACCGCGCATGTTGCCGAGGACAAGATCGTTGAAGCCGTAGAGAAGACCTTCGACCTGCGCCCGGGCGCAATCATCCGCGACCTAGACCTGCGTCGCCCCATCTACGAGAAAACAGCAGCCTACGGTCACTTCGGCCGCGAAGACGCCGACTTCACCTGGGAGAAAACCGATCGAGTCGAAGAACTCAAAGCAGCCTGCGGCCTGTAAGCTAACTCGAAAAGCTACAGCCAAATAACAACGCACCAAAAGAAGTACCGGCCCCAACCGGTACTTCTTTTTTATTTAAAGGTTGTGAAGATGAGCCTACCTGGGACATGGAATAAATCACAGGCCGATAAATTTTGCAGCAGAGCGACTCCAGCCATGTATCCTAAGTTCCGAGGGCTTTGGTATTTGGTCGGTCGCGAGTTCCGCACGAGCCGGAGGCCACTTAATGTGGCCTCCGTGCGAGCCAGGACTGTAGAGCAGGCGACCAAATACCAAAGCCCTCGGAACGACGGGACAAGTATGCCCCGCCCCTCGGAACGACGGGATAGAACAGGAGCACCCATGGCAGGCAAGCCGCAAACACTCGCTACGACCTCGGCATTCGAAATCTTGGGCCCCGTCATGGTCGGCCCCAGCTCATCGCACACCGCCGGCGCCCTGCGGTGCGCCCAAGTTGCTGCCAGCCTGCTGGAAGGCCGCATCACCAAAGTCACCTTTGGCCTGTGGAACTCCTTCGCCCACACCTACCGCGGCCACGGCACCGACCGCGCGCTCGTCGCAGGCATCCTGGGCCTTGACACCGATGACGAGAACATCAAGCAGGCCTTCGACCTCGCACGCGAGCAGGGCCTCGAATATCACTTTGGCATCAAGGGCGACGACGCCTCCATCCACCCCAATACCGTCGACATCGACATGGTCGACGACACGGGCGCCACGGCACAGGTCCGCGGCGAGAGCCTGGGAGGCGGCAAGATGCGCATCAGCCGCATTAACGGCGTCGGCGTCGACATCTCGGGCATGTATTCCACGCTCTTCGTGGCGCACAAGGACGTTCCCGGCGTGCTCGCCGCGCTCACCAACCTGCTCGCCTACGCCCATGTAAACATCGCCTTCTGCCGCACCTACCGCACCGAAGTGGGCGGCCAGGCCTACTCCGTCTTTGAGACCGACGGCGCGCCCGACGACACCGTCGTCCCCATGCTCCGCAAGCTCGACAATGTCGATTACGCGACCTTTATCGAGCTCCCCGGTTCTGCCTCGTCGCTCTCCCCCGGCGTCTCGGCTAAGGAGATCTTCGACGACGGCGAGCAGCTGCTCGATGCGTGCGAGGAACTGGGACTCAGCATCGGTGCCGTCATGGCCGTTCGCGAGGCACGTCTGACCGGCGAGGCCCACGCCGTCGCCGCCATGCGCCGCGTGCTCGACGTCATGCGCGAGGAGACAACGGCCCCCATCGCCAATCCGCAGCGCTCGCTCGGCGGGCTTATCGGCGGCGAGGCCAAGCTCGTCGAAGCAACCCGCTGCAACGATTTGAGTGAAAGCCTGATGGGCCCCGTCCAGACCGAAGCCGTGGCCCGCGCCATGGCCGTGCTCGAGCGCTCCGCCACCATGGGCGTGATCGTCGCAGCTCCGACGGCAGGATCCGCGGGTGTCGTGCCCGGCTGCGTGCTGGCGCTCGCCGATCACCTTCAGCTCGACGACGAGCAAGTCATGGACGCGCTCTACTGCGCAGCCGCCATCGGCCTCAACCTCACCACAAGCGCCTGCGTTGCCGGCGCCGAGGGCGGCTGCCAAGCCGAGGTCGGAAGCGCCGCCGCCATGGCAGCCGCCGCGCTGGTGCAGATGCTCGGCGGCACGCCCGAGCAGGCGCTTGACGCCAGTTCCATCGCGCTGAGTAACCTGCTGGGCCTCGTTTGTGACCCCGTCGGTGGCCTCGTGGAGGTGCCCTGCCAAAACCGCAACGCCATCGGCGTGGCAGCGGCCTTTAGCTCGGCACAACTCGCCCTCGCAGGCATTAAGAGCCTGGTGCCGTTTGACCAGATGGCACATGTCATGCTCTCAGTGGGCCACGCGTTGCCGGCCACGCTGCGCGAGACGGCAAAGGGCGGCATCGCGCAGGCTCCGGCCGCACTTTCGGCCTGTGCAAAATGCGGTGTGTGCGGATAGCGGCAAAGAACGACTCAAAGGTGGGACAAATGTCCCACCTCTTTTGAATGCCACCGTTTCCGTACCACAAACAGCAGGGCAATCGCTATAATGCAAGCCCAGTAAAAACACGATGAACCGCAAGGCGAAAATCGAAGGATATGCATACGATGTCGCAAAACGATCGAACTCAACTGATTCCCGATCCGCAGCAGCCGAGCAGGCACACCGGCGGCGTTCAGTCGCCGCGTCCTATCGCGCCGAGCCACGGTCAGCAGCGTGGTGCGGCAAACGCTTCCCAACGCCCGAACCAACAGCGACAGCAGCGTCAACAACGTCAGCAGCGCCAGGCAAACGGCAATGCGCCCAAGCAGCCCCCCACGCACGCTCGAGGCGATCGCGGCCCCGCGCGCAAACCCGCCGAGAACAATAAGTCGGGCAAAAAGACGACGCTCTTTGTCATCCTGGGTCTAATCGTCATTGTCTATATCGTAGGCGTCGTAGCGTTTTCGCAGGTAGCCTACCCCAACACCACCATTGCCGGCGTCGACGTCTCCTTCTCCAACGCTTCGTCTGCCGCCACCAAGGTCAACTCGGCATGGAAGCACTATAAGCTCACCGTGACAGGCGATGACTTTAGCTGGACCTATCAGCCCGAGTCCGATGAGCCCATCGTCGACGGCGAAGCTGCCGCAAAAGAAATCATCAGCCACAACGAAGCCTTTATTTGGCCGGTCCGCCTTGTGGAATCCTTAAGCGGCAAGACCAAAACAACCGCTACCTCCAACGAAGTCGATCTTGATCAAGACGTCGACCTGTCCATGCTCTCCGACGCCTTTGACCAAAAGAAGTTTGAGGAGGACCTGGGCGCCGCTATCGACGAGTTTAACGAGGGCCGTTCGGGCACGTTCGAGGCCAATAGCTCCTATGACGAGCAGGCCGGCAAGTTTACCGTCGAGAAGGCGCGCTCCAACGAGAAAATCAACCGCGAGCATGTCATTAAGTATGCCGAGCTCGAGCTTGCCTCGCTGGCCGAGTCCGTAGATCTTTCCAAGCTCGGCAACGATGCCTATGAGCCGCTCAATGGAACGCTGACCGATGATCAGATTCAGGCCGCATGCGATGCCGCCAACAACTTCCTGGGCGTCAACGTGACCCTCAAGCTCAACGGCGAGGATGCCGGCAAGGTTGATGGCAGCTCCGTATTGCAGTGGATCAGCTTTGCCGATCCCGCCAACCCAACGCTCGATACGTCGCAGATCAGCAACTGGGCAGCCGAACTCGCCAACGGCTTTAATACCGTGGGCTCCACTCGCTGGTGGACGCGCGCCGATGGCAAGCAGTGCGCCGTCGAAGGCGGCGACTTTGGTTGGTCCATCGACAGCAGCTCGCTCGCCAAGCAGGTCGAGGACGCCATTAACAACAAGCAGACCGGCGAAATCGAGATCAAGTACTCCCAGAAGGCCGACACCTTTACCGCAAAGGGAGAGCCCGACTGGAAGGCGTATATCGACGTCGACTTGTCCGAACAGCACGCGCGCTACTATGACGAGAGCGGAAATATCGTTTGGGAGGCCAACTTTATCTCGGGCAAGCCGGGCGAGGACGCCACGCCCGAGGGCGTCTGGCAGATCAACAGCAACGACGGCGGCAGCACCCTGATCGGAGCCAAGGACCCCAAGACCGGTAAGCCCAAATACGAGAGCCCGGTGAGCTACTGGATGCCTTTTGAGGGCAACATGATCGGCTTCCACGATGCCACCTGGCAAAACGACAAGAGCTTCGATAATGCCGAGTCGTACAAGTGGTGCGGCAGCCACGGTTGCATCAACCTGCGCCTGGCAGACGCCAAGGCACTTCACGACTGCATCAAAGTCGGCCTGTGCGTGGTTGTCCACTCGTAGTGCAACGCGCACATTCCTACAACATGGAGCTGCTGCGACCAATCTAACAGTTCCGAAAGAAACCGTCCCATGCGCCCGCCCCAACCGGTGGGCGCATATACTTATCGAGGTACTTTCTATAAAGGAGACGCTATGCCGAATGTCCCCACGACCACCCCGGGCCCGGATGATACCGAGCACACGCCCGAAGATGTCACCGAAACGATTCCTCTGATTACAAACGTACATGCCGATAAGCAGAGCGGACGCGCGAACGATGCGACCGAGATTTCCGATGAAGAGGCATATGCCAAGCTCAAGGCAAAACGTGCCGAACGTCGACGCAAAAAGCTCATCCGACGCGGTATTGCCGCCGGCGTCGTGGGTACCATCGCACTCATTGCCATTGTCGCAACCCTGGTTATCAATGCTCAGCCACAGGGCGCTAGTGGGCCTGTGACCGACATGGTGACCGAGGGTCCGTTTACCACAACGGTCGAGGCGAAAGGCCAGCTCAAACCCATTTCGTCCTCAGTGGTCTCCCCTTCTGTCGACGGCACGGTCGATTCGATCAACGTGCAGGCAGGCCAATCCGTCAACGAGGGCGACGTGCTTATGACCATTAAAAATGACGAGCTCGATCGCAACGTTGCCGAGGCGCAGCGTGCAGTTGCTGCCGCTCAAGAAGACCTCGCCAACGCGCAGAAAGCCGCAGCTGCCGCACAGGCCACCCCAACGACGGACGTCGATGGAGCTTCCGCAGCGGCTGGCGTCTCCGACGCATCAACGGACACGAACGCCGTATCGGCCGCGCAGCGCAGCCTCGCTTCGGCCCAGGCAAACCTCGATCAGGCGAACGCCAAGGCAGGCAGCCGTACGGTCACGGCCCCGAGCTCGGGCAGCATCGTGGAGCTCAACGCCAAGGTGGGCGCCACGGTAACAGGCGGCATGATCATGGGCGAAAGCGATACGAGCGGCGGCAAGCAGTGCATGCAGATCGCCGACCTGTCCAAGATGAAGGTGACCGTGCAGGTGGGCGAAAAGGACATCGCAAAGATCGCCGTTGGACAGAGCGCCAACGTCACGTATCCCGCATTTCCCGATATCGTGAGCCAGGGCACCGTCACGGCTATCGCGTCGGTGGCAAACTCCGACGCCGCCAACGGTGGCGGCGGCAGCGTAACCTTTAACGTCGACATTCTCATCGAGGCGCCCGACGCGCGCCTGAAGCCGGGCATGACGGCCGAGGTATCGGTGGTGACCGAGCAGCTCGACGACGTGGTGATGGTGCCGACGATGGCGCTCATGACCGAAGACGGCGAACACTATTACGTCAACGTGGCAACCGATGACGAGGGCAAGCAAACCCGTCGCGTGAAGGTGACCGTCGTGACGCAAAACGACAACGAAGCCGTAGTCGGCAAGACACAGGTCAAGCGCGACGACCAGGGCAACGAGATCAACCCCAACGTGCCGGTTACCAAGCTGCGCGATGGCGACACCCTCGTCATGGACACCGGAGCGGACGCAACGGCTGACGGCGGCTACGGCGCGGATTCGGGCAGTATGTCTGCCGACGAGGGCATGTAATGCGTCCCGTTATCGACATCCGCAACGTGCACCGCATCTTTGAGAGCGAGGCGGGGTGCGTCCACATCCTGCATAACGTGAGCCTGGCGGTAGATCCCGGCGAGTTCGTCGCCATTACCGGCCCTTCGGGCTCGGGCAAATCAACGCTCATGAACATCCTAGGCTGCCTGGATAAGCCGACGGCGGGCGACTACTACCTGCAAGGGCTCAACGTTGCCGAGCTCGACGATGACGAGCTCACCGAAGTTCGCGCCCTGAGCATTGGCTTTGTCTTTCAGAGCTTCAACCTGCTGCCGCGCCTGTCGGTTATCGAAAACGTCATGCTGCCGCTGGCCTACACCAATGTGCCCCGTAGCCAGCGCGAAATGCGCGCCGTGCACGCGCTGCAGGCCGTCACGCTGCCGGTCGACCACTGGGACCACCGCATATCCGAGCTCTCGGGCGGCCAGATGCAGCGTGTCGCCATCGCACGCGCCCTCGTCAATGACCCGCCCATCATTCTGGCCGACGAGCCGACGGGAAACCTTGACTCCGCCACCGGAGCGCTTGTAATGGAGACCTTCCATAGACTTCAGGAGCGCGGCAAAACCATCGTTCTTATCACACACGACCCCGGCATCGCCGCCGAAGCCGACCGTGCCGTGACCATCCGCGACGGTCGCATTCACGACGGCGCGTATATTCCACATGCACCGCGGACCCTGCGCAGCGCCGTAGATAGCCTGCCCATGATTTCCGCCTCCGCTAACCCGCCGAAAGGAGTGATGGGATGAGCGCCCGCGATCTCATCCAGGAAGCCCTTCACTCGCTCGAGGCCAACAAGGGGCGCAGCCTGCTCACCATCCTGGGCATTGTCATCGGCATCGCCTCGGTTATCGCCATGACTTCGCTCATCGGCGGCATCCAAAACAGCCTGGTCAACAGCCTGGGCCTCAACGCAGCTCGTATGGTTCAGATCTATTCGTCCCAAGAACTCACCGATTCTGACGTTCAGAAGCTTCAAAAACTAGTGCCGCAGATAGAGCAGATCGGAATAGTCGACAGCGCGTACACCGAGTACAAGACCGGCGATAAAAGCTATACCGTCATGGCACAAGGTGTCGATAGCGACATGCTCGACGCCGTGGGGGCCAGCAAGCTCGTTGCGGGGCACACCTATTCCCAGGCCGAGTCCCAATCAGGCTCGCGCGTGGCGCTCATCAGCCGCAACGGCGCCGATCAGCTTTACGGCAACGAACAGGACGCGGTAGGCAAGACTATTGAGGTCTCCAACGGCGAGGTACAGATTGTCGGCGTTATCGACGGCGGCAGCGACTCCATGGGCTCGCTCACGCTGTATATGCCACGCGAAACCATCTCTGGGCTGTTTAGCGACGAGAATCCTTCATTCCCCAGCGTGACGGCACTTGCCGCCGAGGGCACGGACATGGATGAGCTTTGTAAGACCATCGAGTCCAAGGTGCGCGCGATGAAGGGCATCGAGGAGGAGGATGAGTACGACAGTGTATCAGCAACATCCATGAAAAGCGCCATCGATACACTCAACTCCTTTATGGGCGCGTTCTCGCTCATCATGGGCTCTGTCGCCAGCATCTCGCTGCTTGTCGGCGGTATCGGCATTATGAATATGATGCTCACCAACGTAACGGAGCGCATCCGCGAGATCGGCATCCGCCGTGCTCTGGGCGCCAGTCGTCGCGATATCACCGCGCAGTTTTTGGCCGAGTCTTCGGCGCTGTGCGTCACCGGCGGACTGTTGGGTGTCCTGATTGGCTATCTGCTGGCCTGGGCTCTTGCGATGTTTGCCTCCGGATCCGGGATTCTTGGCGAGCTAGGTGCCAGCGGGCAAATCACACCGAGCTTTTCAATCGCCACGGTATTGCTGGCCTTCGCCGTCTCCGTCGGCATCGGCGTAATCTTTGGCTTCTACCCCGCTCGCCGCGCGGCAAAGCTCGACCCGGTGGAGTGCCTACGCTACCAGTAAGCCACCACCAACAAGTTGCGGTGAATTAGGGACTGAATATGCTATCTAGTAGCAAAACAGACACTATTTCACCGCAACTTATTTAAGGGCTGCTTGCGCCAGTTCCGGGCGTCCTCCTCGAGCTATTGGCGGATGACGGTCTTGTACGGCTCGAGCTTGCTCGGGGCGCTCCTCCTCGCGGGCGGGAGGACGCGCAGGCGCGGCGAGCGCCTAGCGCGCGAACTCCCGTAAGAGTGCGTCTTCCACTTCCCGAAGCGAAAGGCCCCCGTCTCCCTCGGCGGGACGGGTGACCACGATGCAGCGCGCTCCCACGTCGCGCGCGGCGGCAAGCTTCTCGGCCGTGCCGCCTACGGTTCCCGAGTCCTTGGTCACAAGCCACTGGGCTCCCACCTGCCGAAGCATCGCCTCGTTGAGCTCGCGGGTGAAGGGCCCCTGCATGCCGATGACGTGCGACGGCGAAAACCCCGCGTCGATGCACTTCGTTATAGCACCGGGCAGCGGGAGCACACGCACGAAGAAGCGCTCCGAGAACTCGGCGACGCGCGTATAGGGAGCAAGCTCCTTGCTCCCCGTCGTGAGAAGCGCGCGACCCGGGTTCTCGGAGAGAAAGCGCGCCGCGCAGGCGATCGACGCGACCGACACGACGCCTTTGGGCAGCGCCTCGGCCGCACGCGCAAGGCGCAGACATCGTACACCCACGGCAAGCGAAGCGGCCCGGATGTTGCCGCTGGCGAGCGTAGCGAAGGGGTGCGTGGCGTCGACGACGATGCGCGCGCCGGAAAGCTCGCGCTCCATGTCGGCCTCGTCGAGCCTGCTCGCATGCACCTCGATGCCCGGAAGCTCGCCCAAAAGCTCGCCTCCGTACTCGGTTGCCGCGTAGGCACGGGCGGGGATGCCCGCCCCGCTCGCCCATTCGCACAGAAGGCGGCCCTCGGTGGTGCCGGCGAAGATGCGCAGCGCCGGCGCAGATGCGGGCGCCGTCACTTCGGGCCGCCTGGGCGCGTGATCTGGTAGAGCAGCGCGTTCATAATGGCGGCCGCCACGGTCGAACCACCCTTGCGACCCCTCGCGACGATGGCCGGCGCGCGTCGCGCGAGTAGCTCCTCTTTCGCCTCGACCACGTTCACAAACCCGACCGGCACCCCAACGACGAGCGCGGGCGCGATCTTCCCCTCGTCCATGAGCTCGGCGAGGCGCAGAAGTGCTGTGGGAGCGTTGCCGACGGCCACGATGAGCGGACCCTCGATGCCGCAAGCTTTGTCCATGCTCGCAACGGCGCGAGTCGTGCCCGCGGCGCGCGCAGCCACGGCGACATCAGGGTCGGCCATGTAGCACACGGCCTTGCAGCCGAGCTTCGCGAGCGCAGGCTTGCTTATGCCTGTGAGCGCCATGTTCGTATCGGTGAGCACCGTGGCCCCTGCGCGCAGTGCGTCGAGCGCACAGTGCGCGGCGTCATGAGTGAAAACGAGGGAATCGGCGTACGAGAAGTCGGCAGTGGTGTGGATGACGCGCTTCACGACGGGTTCTTCGAGCGGCGGGAACGTGCGGCCGCCGAGCTCTTCGGTGATGATCTCGAAGCTGCGCCGCTCGATGTCGCCGGGCGCCATCTCCTTGGAATCCATCTAGTACTCCACTCCTTCCCTTGCACATATCCCCTGCTCGTAGGGGTGTTTCTCGCACCGCATCTCGGTTATGTAGTCGGCCTTCTCCACGATCTTGCGGGAAGGCGCGCGCCCGGTGAGCGCTACTTCGACGCCGCGCGCGGACATATCGAGCGCGCGGTCCACGAGCGCCTCGTCGACAAGCCCCTTCGAAAGCGCATCGAGCGCCTCGTCGAGCACGAGCAGCCCCTCCTGCGCGCCCTCGAGCTCGGCAAGCGCGGAAGCGAGGTTCCCATCGTGCAGCTCGCACGTAGCGGCAAGTTCTTCCGACGACATCGACCAGGTAAACTTGTCCGACACCTTCCCCGCGAACACGGGCACGCCGAAATGCTCGGCGAGCAGGCGCGCCTCCCCGCTTTCGCCGTCTTTCAGGAACTGCACGACGACGACGCGGCGGCCTGCGGCGAGCATGCGAAGGGCGAGGCCCATCGCCGCCGTGGTCTTGCCTTTGCCGTCGCCATGATACACGTGAATCATACGCCCTCCTCGATAATGCGGTAGACATACTCCATGTCGAGCGCTCCGCGCACGACGTCGGCCAGGCGGTCGAACTCGCGCGCACGGTGATCGGCCGCGGACGCCGCGCCCGCAGCACCCACGACGCTCTCGGGCAGGCCGCGCATGCGCGCGAGCGAGCGCGCGAGGGCGAGCGCCACCCCCGGTTCGTCGAACAGGCCGTGGAGATAGGTTCCGAACACGTTTCCGCAGGCCGCGCCTTCTGGTTTGCCGCCAATCGTGCCCGCAGGGGCGCAGGAGACGGTCGTTTCGCCGTCGTGAATCTCGTACCCACGCGCCGTCATGCCGTTCCACACCGAGAACGCGCCTTGGGCGCCCGTGATGCGCAGCTCCGACTGGGCGAGGCGCTTTTCCTCCTTGAACACCGTACTTGCAGGGATGAGCCCGAGCCCGCGCGCGGTGCCAGCGCCTTCCCTGCCGTGCGGGTCCGAAAGCTCGTCTCCCAAAAGCTGGTAGCCTCCGCATATGCCGAGCACCGGCGTGCCCGCGCCCGAAAGCGCGCGTACACAGGCTCCGATGCCGCTAGCCGCAAGCCAGCGCGCGTCGTCGACCGTGGACTTCGAGCCGGGAAGCACCACCAGGTCGGGTCGGCCCAGATCGGTCGTCGAGGAAACGTAGCGCACGCCCATGCCGGGCACGCGCGAAAGCGGGTCGAAGTCGGTGAAGTTCGACAGATGCGGAAGGCGCACGACGGCGACGTCGATGACGCCGCGCGCCTCGCGGGCAGTTAGGCGCGGCGCGAGCGAGTCCTCGTCGTCCAGGTCGAGCGTAAGATACGGCACGACCCCCACGACGGGAACCCCGCACATTTTCTCGAGCGGAGCCAAACCCGGACGCAGGATTTCCACATCGCCGCGGAACTTGTTCACCATAAGCCCCCGCAAAAGCGCGCGGTCCTCGGGCGCAAGGAGCGCGACCGTGCCGTAGAGCTGGGCAAACACCCCGCCTGGGTCGATGTCGCCCGCGAGCAGCACGGGGGAGGACACGGCGCGCGCGAGCCCCATGTTGACGATGTCGTTTTCGGCAAGGTTGATTTCGACGGGACTGCCGGCGCCCTCGATGACGATGACGTCGTTTTCCTCCGCGAGCGAATCGAACGCCTCCAAAATCTGCGGCATGAGCGCCTTCTTTCGCGCGAAGTAGTCCCTCGCAGCGAAGGCTCCCTGCGCCTTGCCGGCCACGATGAGCTGGCTTCGGTGATCGCTTTCGGGCTTGAGCAGGATGGGGTTCATGCGCACGTCGGGCGCGATGCCGCACGCCTCAGCCTGCATGATCTGAGCGCGCCCCATCTCGAGCCCGTCGGCCGTGACACCGCTGTTGAGCGCCATGTTCTGGCTCTTGAAGGGAGCCACGCGCAGGCCGTCCTGCGAAAGCACACGGCACAGCCCCGCCGCAAGCAGGCTCTTCCCCGCGTTCGACATGGTGCCCTGGATCATGATGGGCTTCGCCCTACCCACGGGTATCGACCTCCTTCGCCGAGCCTCGGCCATCCGCGCCCGCCATAGCGCCGCTGCAAGAAGCGCCGCCCCGTTCGTCGGGTTCGCCTTCGCCCGATGCGCCTTCCGCCCGAAGCGCGCGGCTGAACGCCATCGCAAGCCGGGCATTCTCCTTGTGCGTGCGCACGGCGACGCGGCACCAGAAACGGGACAGTATCGAAAACGAGTCGCACGTGCGGACCAAAACCCCCTGTTTATACAGGCGCTCGGGGATGTCTTTCGCCGGCGTGCGGACTAAAAGGAAGTTCGCATCCGACGGCACGACGGAAAGCCCGAGCGAGGAGAGCTCGTGGGAAAGCCACGCTCGCTCGCCCGCCAATACATCGCGCGTGCGCGAGACGTATTCGACGTCTTCCAGGGCGGCGATGCCCGCGGCCTCGGCGACCGAGGAGACGGGCCACGCCTGCCCCGCCCGACGAATCCCCTCGATGAGTTGGGCGTTTCCGCTGATCAGATACCCCAACCGCAACCCTGCCATTCCGTAGAGCTTGGTGAACGCGGAGAGCACGGCCACATGGTGCGAACACGCGGCGCGTGCGGCCACGCTCCTTTCGCGGGCGTCGGGCGCAAATCCGAGGAAGCACTCGTCCACGACGAGCAGCGCGCCCACCTGCTCGCAGCGGCAAGCCGCGGCATCGATCACGCGGGGGTCGACGAGGCGCCCCGTCGGGTTGTTCGGATTGCAGAGGTACGCCACGTTTCCCGGCCCCTCGATCGCGCGGGCGAAGGAGGCAGGCACGTCGAAGTCATCCGCCTCGGAGAGCGGGAACTCCTGCACGCATGCACCGTAGTACGATGCCGCCTCCGCATATTCAGAGAACGTCGGCGCGCACACGACGATGCGTTTCGGGCGTACCGCCGCGGCGAGCCGCCAGATGATGTCAGACGCGCCCGCGCCGCAGACGATAGTATCTTCGGGAATGCCCTGGGCGCGCCCTAGGGCGCGAACGAGTGCGAGGCTTTCCCTATCGGGGTAGGCGTCGATTCGAGAAAGCGCCTTGCAAGCTGCGGCGACGGCGCGCGGCGAGGGGCCTGCCGGATTCACGTTCACCGAGAAGTCAATGAGGTCGGAGGCGCCCCCTTCGCAAGCGATGCCGAGCGATTGCGAGCTGCCCCCATGCGTACGGGCGCGCAGGATTCCCCCGGCAGCCTGGGGCGCGGCGTGGTCTTCCCTCATGCCATCGCCCCCACGGCGAGCACGACCGCCGCGCGCGCGGCGCCGAAGACGACGAGCGCGCATACGGACGCGGCGAGCATGAGCCTTGTCGCCCGTGCGATGTCGCCCCACTCGATTTCGCGGGACGCGTCGCCTATCGTCGGTTTCTCAACGAGCTTGCCGAAATACACCGCGGGTCCCGCCAGGCGCAGCCCGAGCGCGCCCGCGCACGCTGACTCGGTCTGCGCCGAGTTGGGGCTCGCATGGCGACGCCTGTCGCGGCGCCAGATGCGCGCCGCCCCGCACGCGTCGAGCCCGACGATCGGGCACACGGCGATCATGAGCAGGGCCGATAAGCGCGAGGGAATCCAGTTCACCGCATCGTCGAGGCGCGCCGAGGGGCAGCCGAAGTCGATGTAGCGCTCATTTTTGTAGCCCACCATGCTGTCGAGCGTGTTCACCGCCTTGTACGCCATGCCCAAGGGCGCACCCCCGATCATAAGGTAGAAAAGCGGCGCGATGACGCCGTCGCTCGCGTTCTCCGCCACCGTTTCCACGGCGGCGCGCGCAACGCCCTGCTCGTCGAGAACAGACGTGTCGCGTCCCACGATGAGCCCGACGGCTTCGCGAGCCGCGACAAGGCCGCCCTTCGAGAACGCGCGGGCCACGGCCAGGCTCTGGCGGCGAAGCTCGCATGCCGCGAGAATCTGATAGCTTGCCCATGCCTCGGCCACGAAGCGCAAGCCGGAGTGAACCATGCCGCAAAGATGCAGGATTCCCCAGGTCAAAAGCCCACACGCAAGCGGAAGCGCCACGGCGAGCACAAGCCCTGCGGCGCGCGTGCCCGCGGACGTTTGCGGGAATGCGCCCCGCAGGCGGCCTTCGGCCCACGTGATCGCGCGCCCCATGGCGACGACGGGATGGGGAAGCCAGCGCGGGTCGCCGAAGGCAAGGTCGGCCGCGAACCCGGCGGCGACGGCAAGAATCGTCATCACCGGGCATCGCCCCCCGAAGCGGGGCGAACGTCGCGAAGGCAGCGCCCATCCCAGGTGGCGGCCCATGCACCACCCGGCTCGGTATGCACGTCGAAGTATCCCATTTTCGGGACAGCTAGCTCGGAGAGCAGCGCTTTCACGGTACCTGCGTGAACGACGAAGACGGCGCGCCCACTCCCCTGGGCGCGCTCCGATTCGCACGCCTCCCGAAACGCCGCGACGACGCGGCGGGTGAAATCGCTCTTGCCCTCGCCATGCGGGCAGCGCGTCTCACACCAGGAGTCTACCCAGGCGCGGTAACGCGCATCCTCTTTAAGTTCGGCGGCGCTTCGCCCCTCGAAGTCGCCGAAATCTATCTCGCGCAGACCGGGGCACGCCATAAGCTCCGCGTTCGGGAAGAGAATGCGTGCCGTCTGGTCGGTGCGGGCCATGCCGCTCGTGATAACACGGAACACGTCACGATCGCACGCGAGGTCGCGCAAAGCGCGCTCGCCCGCGCTCGACAGGGGCTCGTCGGTGCCCGCCCCGCTGTAGCGATGGTCTTCCGTGCCCGCCGTGGCACCATGGCGCACGAAGATGACTTCCAAAGGCGCGCCCGCGCCCAGCGTCCCTCGAGGCGCATCGGCAAGGTTTCCTTTGATGACCTGGGGAATCCCGCACGTCATGCGCACGACGACGTCGGCGCGCGCAGCGAGCGCGCATCCCAGGCGCCCCGCGCGCTCGCGCCATTGGGCGTCTTCCGCACGCATAGGGACGACCCCCGAGCCGACCAAGGTCAGAATCACTGCGTCGAAGCCAATCAGCCGCTCGAGCGCCCGGTCAGCGTCGAGCGTGCGTACGAGTTCCTCAGCACGGTACGCGACACGGCCGGCAAAAACCGCGGGCACGACGCCCTCCGCAAGCTGCGCCGCGTCGACGAAATCGTCCGCCGCGAACCCGAGCTTTTCGCGCACGAAGGTCCTCTTCCCCGAATGCGCGCCACCTACCACGAGCATCATAGGAGCATGCCCCCCGCCACCAGCATGGCAAGCATCGCGAGCTCGGCCCATTGCAGAAACCATCCGGCCAAATCCCCCGTCACCCCGCCGAAGCGGGACAGGGCAACATGGCGATACCACGCGAGCGCCAAAAGCCCCGCCACCGCCATAAGGGCGCCGACGGCCCGAGCGCACGCGACCATCCCTGCAGCCGAAGCCGCAGCGAAAGCGCAAAGCGGCACGACGATCGCCGCGCGCTTCTTCGAAGGCGAGAGTCCCGCGGCCATGCCGTCCGCCCGCGCGGCAGGCCAACATTCAACGGCGAGCCCCGAAAGCGCGCGGGAGAACACGAGCGAACACAGAAGCGCAAGGAACGTCCCCGCCGTAAGCGACAGCGCGGTGAACAGGGAAAACTGCAGAATAAGGTACACGACAACACCGATGACCCCGAAGGCGCCCGCCCGCGGGTCGTGCATGATCTCGAGCTTTCGCTCGCGTGGGGCCCAACTTGCAAGCGCATCGGAGGTGTCGCAGAGCCCGTCTAGGTGGATGCCTCCCGTCACCGCCACAGGCAGCGCCACGAGCACGGACGCGACGATGGCCGCGGGCACGCCGAGCAGGTTCGCCACGTGCCCCCACGCCGTCATGAGGAAGCCTTCCGCAAGGCCCACCAGGGGAAACGCGGCAAGCGCATGGGTTGACCCGAAATCGGTCCAGGCCGATTTCGGGACGGGGATGCGCGAGAACGTTCCGAACGCCGCGCCGATTGCCTCTGCTATCTTCACCTTGTAGGTCCTTCGCCTTTCATCCACACGGGAATCCCGCATACCACTTCGACTGCGCGGTCGGCCAGCGCCGCCACGCCCGTGTTCACACGCGCGAGCGCGCGCCTCCATGCCTCGGTCCCCTCATCGTAGCGCATCCCATCGGCGAACACATCGACGGTGACCACCACCGTATACGCAGCGGCCTGAGCGAGCCGTTCGATGCCTCCGAGCACCTCGCGCGCCGCAGCGTCGGGGTCGCGTGGGGACAAGCCGCCTTCCGCGAAGAGCTCGTTCGCAACCAGGTTGCCCACGTCCTCCAAAAGAAGCGTGCAGCCGCGCGGAAGCCCGGGCACTGCGGCGCCCACGTCACGCGCGCGCTCGAGGGTGGAAAACCCCTTGCCCTCGCGCAGCGCCCGATGGCGCGCGATGCGGCGGGCGCCCTCTTCCCCGAAGGGCTCCATCGTTGCCAGGTACACGCGGGGCCCGTCGTGCCCGAGGCACAGGGACTCGGCGTAGGCGCTCTTGCCGCTCGCGGCGCCGCCGATGACGAGCGTCACCGTCATTTCCCGGCCTCGAAATGCTCGTAAGCAGCCATGCCAGTCGCCGTGAACGTCTTCCCATCCCGGTACACGCGCAGCGCCGAATCCAGAAGGGGCAGATACGCCATGGCGCCCGCGCCCTCGCCCAAGTGCATGCCTGCGTCGAGGGGTGCCTTAATGCCGAGCTCGCGAAGGAGCTCCTGGCTTGCGGGTTCGCTTGATGCGTGGGTGCCCACGAGGTAGCCCAAGGCGTTGGGGCACAGGCGTGCCGCGCACAGGGCCGCTGTGCAGGATATGACCCCGTCGAGGAGCGCCGGCGCCTTCGAGGCCGCGGCCCCCAGGTAGAAGCCGCACATCGCCGCGATGTCGAAGCCGCCTACCTTCGAGAGCACGTCGATCGGGTCGGCGGGATCGGGCGAGTTCGCGTCGATAGCGCGCTCGACCACGTCGCGCTTGCGCGCGAGCGAGGCGTCTGAGAGCCCCGCGCCGCGCCCGACGAGGCTCCGCGCGTCCGCCCGGATGAGCACTGCGGACACCGCCGCTGAGGTGGTCGTGTTGCCGATGCCCATCTCGCCCGCGGCGAGAAGGCGCACGCCGGCGCGGGCAAGCCCGCACGCGACGGCGATTCCGACCTCGATCGCGCGCACGGCCCCATCGCGAGACATAGCGGAGCCGAGCGCGATGTTACCGCTCCCCCGCTGCACGTTCGCGCGCACCATGCGTGCGTCTTCTATGCCCCGGGCCATACCCACGTCGACGGGCACGACCTCGGCACACGCGAACGCCGCCATACGGCAGGCGCTCGTGGCCCCCTCGCACATGTTGCGCGCGACGGCTCGCGTCACGTCTTGCCCGCTTTGCGACACGCCTTCGGCAACGACCCCGTTGTCGGAGAAGAATACCGCGAGCGCACGGGGAAACTCGGCCACCTCGGAGCTCCCCTGAGCTGCGGCGATACACGCGACGGCGTCTTCAAAGTCGCCCAATCCCCCCAAGGGGTGCGCGATGGAGTCCCACGCGGCGTACGCGGCGGCGCGGGCGCACTCGTCTGCGGGCGTGATCCGGGAGAGCGCGGCTTCGAGCACGGCGCCCGGCGCCGACGAGAACGTGCGCTCAACTTCCTCGCGGATGCAGGCAAGCGCGGTTTCGGTTGCTTCAGCCATGCCGTCTCCTCTCTGCGAACGACGCTGCGGCAGACGCGAACGCGCGCGCAACGTCGGGGTTCGCAGGATAGTACACATGCGGGAAGCCCGCAACCAGGGACGGGGTTGTCGTCATGCACGGCCAGCCCTTGTCGCGCCGGGGCTTCTGCGCCCAGAAGTCGCCGCCCGGGCAGGTGGACTGCCAGTAGTGGAACTCGTGCGCGCGGATGCATGTACCGCGCGGCCCGTAGAGCCCGTCGCGTTGGGAAGTGAGCTCCACGTACCCGAAATGGGACAGCCTTCCCCCGTTCTCGCTTGCGCCCTCAAGGGCGCCCGCAACAGGCCAGCGCCGCCCCTCGCTATCGGCGATATCGTGATGCAGGTACAGAAACCCACCGCATTCGGCGACCGTCGGCATGCCGGATTCCACTGCGCGCCGCACCGCCTCGCGCATCGGAGCGTTCTCGGAGAGCTGCCGCGCATGGAGCTCCGGGTAGCCGCCCCCCAGATAGAGGGCGCTTGTCCCCCGGGGCAAATCGCTATCACACAAGGGGCTGAAAAAGGCCAGCTCGCAACCCAGGTCCTCGAGCGCGCGCAGGTTCTCCTCGTAGTAGAACGAGAACGCCACGTCACGCGCGACGGCAACGATGGGCCGCGCTCCCGCGATCGGCTCCAACCGGTAAGGTTCCTCGCGGATATCAGGTGCCGTCGCCGCTATTTCGAGCAAGCGGTCGACGTCGACGCTCTTTTCCACCAGCTCGGCCATCTTGTCGATGCGCGCGGAGAGCTGCTCCACCTCGTCGGCGGTCACAAGCCCCAGATGCCGGCTTTCGAGCGAGAACGCCTCGTCGGCGGGGATATTCCCCAAAACCGCGACGCCCGTGTGCTTCTCGATCGCAGGCGCCGCGTAGGCGCAGGCAGCGGCGCTCGTCTTGTTCAGCACGACGCCGCGCACGTTCGCACAAGGCAGGAACTCGGCGATGCCGCGGATTACGGCGGCGAGCGATAAAGACGCCCCACGCCCGTTCACCACTAAAACGACCGGCGTTTCCGTGTCGCGCGCAACCTGGTAGCTGCTCGCGTCGGCCACGCCGGGCGCCATGCCGTCGTAGAAGCCCATGACCCCCTCGAGCACCGCGACATCCGCACTCGCGGCGCCGCGTGCGAGCAGGGCGCGCAGCGTCGGGGCGTCGGTGAAGAAGCCGTCTAAGTTGCCCGAGCGCGCACCCACGACGCGACGATGAAAGAGCGGGTCAATGTAGTCGGGGCCGCATTTGAAGGCCGCGCATGCAAGGCCGCGGCGTGCGAGCGCGCGCAGGAGCGCGCACGTAACGACCGTCTTGCCGCTCCCGCTCGAGGGTGCAGCGACCATGAAGCGCGGGATGGTCGTGCTCACCGGGCGCCGCCTTCCCCACCTGCACCACGCGCGCTGACGAGGAACACAGGGTTTTGCGCCTTCATAAGATGGTGCGAGCCCACAGCCTCGGCGCGGGCGGCCGACACCTGGCACGCCTCGAACCCCTTAAAACGCGAACCCGAAAGGAGCGCGCACGCCTCGGTGAGCGTCTCAACGGTGACGCATGGCACGCACAGACGAACCTGCGAGTTCTTCTCGAGCGCCGCCTCCACGATGGAGGGAAGCTCGCCCGCGCTCCCGCCGACGAACACGGCGTCGGGGACGGGCAGTTTCGCGAGCGCTTCGGGGGCGACACCGGGGACCGCATGCACGTTGCCGCACCCAAATGCATCCGCGTTCTCTCGGATGAGCCGCACGCCGGCCGCGTTGCGCTCGACCGCCCATACCGACCCCGCTCGCGCGACGAGCGCCGCCTCGATCGATACGCTCCCCGTGCCGGCGCCGACGTCCCACACGGTGTCGGTCGCGGTAAGGCGCAGTTTCGCGAGCGCGACGGCGCGCACCTCCTGCTTGGTCATGGGAACGTCGCCACGGATGAAGAGCTCGTCGGGAATGCCCGAGGAAGCGTACGGCCAGCGGGAGCTCGCGGCGCGGGATGCGCCCGCAGAGTCCGCCGCGGAAGAAGCCGCCGCGGGCGCAGACGCGCCGGCCGGCGCCTCGGAGGCTGCGCTAGAGCCCGCAGGCGACCCGGCGCGGGATGCGAACTCGATAAGCATCACGTTCAAGTCGTCGAACGTCTGACCTGCGATTTCACTTGCGGTCGCGCAGGTGATGCGCTCGTCGGGGTACGACAGGCGCTCGGCCACCGTCACGCGCGCATCCCCGAAGCCCGCCTGCACAAGCTCGCCCGAAAGCCGCGAGGGGTCTTCCCCGCCCGACGTGACGAGAAAGAGCTCACCTGCGCGCTCGGCCTCGGCCACGATGTCGCACGCCACGCCGTGAGCGCTCGCGAAGCGCCAATCCTGCCATGGACGCGCGAGGCGCGCGGCGAGATAAGACGCTGAGCTTATGCCGGGAACGACGCGCACGTCCACCTGCGCGTCGCCGGAGAGCGCCTCCACCAGGCGGCGCGCGCCGCTGAACAGCCCCACATCGCCCGTCATCACGACCACGGCGCGCCGCCACGACGCCGCATCGGTGAGCGCGGCGACGATGTCCGCCGTCTTCACGAGCTCGCATCTCACCACGTCGGGCGGCACGTCGATGCCGGCAAGCGCGCGATGAGCGCCGATGACCACGTCGGCGAAGTCGATAGCGTCGAGCGCCGCGCGCGAGAGCAAGTCGGGGTTTCCGGGCCCCGCCCCGATGATCGTTACCTTTCGCATGGAATCTCCCGATACCCGCGCGGCGTGACCATACGGCCGCCTACGAGCTTCGTGTTCGCGTTGCCGACGAACACGGTGGTGAACATGTCGGCGTCGATCTCCCCCAGCTCAGAGAGCCTACACATGCCCGACTGCTGCCCCTCGCGCCCGATGTTGCGTACCCAGCCGCAGAGCGTGTCGGGGGCCTTCCATTCGAGCATAATCTTCGCCGCGCGTGAGAGCCTGTCGGCGCGCTTTCTGCTGCGCGGGTTGTACAAACAGATGCAGAAGTCGGCGCTCGCCACGGCGGCGAGCCTGCGCTCGATGACCTCCCATGGCGTGAGCAGGTCGGAGAGCGACACGACCGCGAAGTCGTGGGCAAGCGGGGCGCCGAGCACCGCCGACCCGCTCTGAGCCGCGGTGGCCCCGGCGATAACTTCCACGTCTACATCGGGGTAGTCCTCCGCAAGCTCCAGCACGGGGCTCGCCATGCCGTACACGCCCGCGTCACCGCTGCACACGAGCGCCACGGCTTCTCCGCTCTGCGCGCGCGAAAGCGCCAGGCGGCATCGTTCGACCTCGTGCATCATCGGCGTCGCGAGATGCGCCGCGTCGGGCACGGCGGCGAGCGCGAGCTCCACGTATTTCGTGTACCCAACAACGATGTCGGCCGCCTCGAGCGCGCGCCGAGCCGCAATCGTCATGCCGTCGGGGCCGCCCGGGCCGATCCCCACCACGAAGAGCTTTCCCATCACCGCTCCTTAAACGAAAGTTCGATAGATACTTTGGAAAACGCGACGGTCACGCCGCCGTGAGCGAGCTTCGGGAAGATAAGTTTGCCCCCGCCCGCGAGCGCCGCGCGCTCGCACACATTGTCGACCCCCACCGTCGCGCGCACGAAATCAGATGGCGAAACGCTGCCTTCGACCTGCGACAACTCCTCTGCGGAATACGTCGCAAGCGGGATATTGCGCGCGCGGCAGAAGGCGAGCAGACCCTCCTCGTGCGCCTTCACGTCGATCGTCGCCGCCTCGCGCACGGCCAAAGGCGAGATGCCCGCCTGCCCGCACGCGAGAAGAAACGCCTCCCCGATCGCTTCGGCGCACGCACCGCGACGGCACCCTATGCCCGCAACGATACAGGGCACGACAAGGCGAAGCGGCTCGGGCGCAGGCGCCTGCACCCGCATGCCCGCCGGCATCCCCGTCTCACCGGCGGGCACGACCTCGTCCGTTGTCTCCGCCGCGCGAACGAACGCGCCTGCATTCGCGCCAGCGAACGGCGACACGACGATATCGGCCCGAGCGCGGTCGGACGCAATGTCTACCCCCTCAGGCGGCTGTCCCGAAATCGGCATGTCGGAATAGAGTGCCACGCGCCCGCCCGAAAGCAGCCGCGCCGACACTCGCTTGATGGCCTCGGGATTCGAAACGGCGAGCCCCGCACAGCGCGCCCACGTATCCACCGCCCACACGCCGCGGACGTCGGTCGCCGTGGTGATGACGGGGATGGCCCCTACCGCGCGGGCCACAGTTTGCGCAAGCTCGTTCGCACCGCCCAAATGCCCCGACAAAAGCGGGACGGCAAAGCGCCCCGCCTCGTCAATCACCACAACCGCGGAATCGGTTGCCTTCGAAGCGACATGCGGCGCGATCGCCCGCACGGCGATGCCCGCCGCGCCCACGAACAGAAGCGCGTCCGACGCTTCCCACGCGAGCGCCGTCCATGCGCGCAGGTCGGCCTTCCCCTCGCCGAACCCGCGCGAAACGGAAACGTCCCAGCCAGGGTCATCTTCACCTGTCTGCGCGCAATCGGAAAGCGCGCGTGCGGTGCGCTCCGCCAACGCATACCCCCTCTCAGTGAACGCTATGCAGGAAATCCTCATCTAGCGCACCACCATCGTCGAGAAGTAGCTGCCCCGATCGGGCACATCGTCAAGCGAGCGGTACACGCGCTCGCCCGGAAGCCCACAGTCCTCTACGAGCTCGGCACCGTCAAAGGCGCCCTCCTCGCGAAGAATGCGCTTCGTGTCCGCAAGCGAGCGGCGCGCCTTCATGACCACCTTCGTCCCCGGCCAGCCGATTGCGCGGCCCACCTCGTACAGCACGCCTTTACTCATACGTCGCCCCCAATACCCCGATAACTATATCGGCGCCCGACGTGCGGAAAAGCTCGCGGCGCTCGGCGTCGAACACGACCGCGGCGATGTCGCATGCGCCCGCCGCGCGGCGGCGCAACCTGTCCTCGATTGCCGCAGCGAGCGAGGCGCACGCAGCGTCCCCCACGCCGGCGGCCTCGATTACCTCGAGTGCCGCCGTGGTCGTGACGGACGTCATGATCTCGCGCACGGTCTTCGCGCCCGCGCCGGCCATGGCCGCGTGGGCGGCCAGAATCTCCGCGCGGCAGTCGGCGGTACGCGAATGGGTGTCCATGATACCGCCCGCGACCTTCACCAACTTGCCGATGTGTCCCACAAGAAGGACATTGGTAAATCCCTCGCGAATGCAGCAATCAATCGCATCGCCCACAAAGTTGGAGATGAAGACCACCGGCGCACCGTTTAGGTGGAAATGCCCTGAGATGAACTGCGCGCCGTAGTTGCCGGGCGTGAGCACGACTCCGCACCGCCCCATAGCCGCATGCTGCCGGATCTCGAGCTCGATACTGTCGCGCAAGGCAGCGAGGCTGCGCGGCTCGACGATGCCCGTCGTGCCCAGGATGGAGATGCCGTCCTTTATCCCCAGGTGCGGGTTGAAGGTCTTTTCGGCAAGGGCAACACCCTCGGGTACCGAAATTGTCACAGCAATATCTCCAGAAAAGCCGTGCACGGCGCACACCTCGCGCACCGCCGAAGTGATCATCGCGCGCGGCGTCGCGTTGATGGCGGCCGCCCCCACCGGCTGCTCGAGCCCGGGCAACGTCACGCGCCCCACGCCCACGCCGCCGTCGACGGAAACTTCCGATTCGTGCGCGGGTACGTCCTTGCTGCCCGCAGCGCCCGTGCCCGACCCCGCATGTTCCACGCGCGCGTACACGAGCACGCCGTCGGTCACATCGGCATCGTCGCCTGCGTCCTTTCGCACGGCACACTGGGCGCACCCCTCGCCGATGCATGCGTCGACCACGTTCGCCTCGACGGGCAGCCCGCCGGGGGTGACGATCGACACGAGGCCGACGGGCTTTCGTGACAAGAGCATCTCGCAGGCCGCCTTCGCCGCGAGCGCGGCGCAGCTCCCCGTGGTGTAGCCGCAGCGCAGGCGGGTCGTCCCGGTATATATGTAGTGCTCGAAGGCCACGCTAGCTGCTCGCCTTCCGATACCCCGTGGAAAACGAAGGGTCGTAAAGCTTGCTGCGCTCGTACGACTCCGCTTGCGCGCCGTTGTGTGCAAGCCTGCCGCGAGCTCCGAGCACGCGGCCCACCACCACGAGCGCCGTGCGGTCGATGCCCTCTCGCGCGCCCGCATCGGCGAGCGTGCCCACTGTGCATCGCACCACGCGCTCCTCAGGCCAGGTCGCCTTGTACACGAGCGCCGCCGGCTCATCGGAGCTGCGGCCCGCGGCCAAAAGCTCGGCGGAAAGCTCGGCGAGCATACCCGAGCTCAGGAAGATGACCATAGTCGAGCCGCTTTCCGCCATGGTGCGCATGCCCTCGCCCGCGGGCATGGGGGTGCGCCCGGAAAGCCGCGTGATCACGACCGACTGGCTGATTCCCGGCAGCGTATATTCCTGGCGAAGCGCCGCCGCGGCACCGCAAAAGCTCGACACGCCGGGCACCACCTCGTAGTCCACGCCGCGCGCGTCGAGCGCGTCCATCTGCTCCTGGATGGCGCCGTACAGGCACGGGTCGCCCGTGTGCAGGCGCACCACTTCCTCGCCCCGCGCATCTGCCGCGCACATCACGTCGAGCACTTCCTCCAAGGTCATGTGCGCGCTGTCGTAGACGATGCAGGATTCCTTGCACTCGGCGAGCAGCTCGGGGTTCACAAGGCTCCCCGCCCAAACGACCACGTCGGCCGCGCGCAAAAGGCGCGCCCCGCGCAGCGTGATAAGGTCGGCGGCGCCCGAGCCAGCGCCAACGATATGAATCATCCGAGCCTTCCCTTCCCGTTTCTCATCGCAACCGTTTACGCTGCCATTCGCGCAGCGGCCAAAACACGGCGCCCGCAGCGGCAATCGGCGCAAATACGCAGGCAGGAGGCGCAATGCCGCCCGCCCTGGCTTTGACACGTTCAAAAGTGCCCACTATCATAGTAAAAGATTCGGCAACGAGCATATGACAATCGGATAAAAGGAAATGACCGGCGCGGCGCCCGCACAGCCCGCGCTGGCTTGCGGAGGGAACCAGGTGGGAATCCTGGGCAAGGGACATTACTGTATAGGACGCACGGGCGAACCGCCTCGCGCCCCAAGCCAGACTGCTTCGCCTTTTCCTCACGGCATCGCCGTGGCGTTAGCTCCTTGTGAACCCCGAGGGGTGCGCTTTTCTTTCGCTTGTGCCGACAAGCAACTGTCGCCGGGGGACCGGCAAACCGAGGAAAGGAAAAACCATGTCCGACCAGATGTCACGCCGCGGCTTCATGGGCGCCGCAGCAACCGGAGCCTTCGCGCTCGCCGGAGTCGCGCTCGCGGGCTGCTCCAGCACCTCCGCGAGTTCCGAGAAATCGAGCGAAAAGGAGAAGGCCGTGAAGCCGGTCATCCTCGTCACGAGCTTCGGCACGAGCTACAACGACTCGCGCCACATCACCATCGGCGCCATCGAAGACGCTATCCGCGAGAAGTACTGGCAGGACTACGACATCCGCCGCGCCTTCACCGCGCAGATCATCATCGACAAGCTGAAGAAGCGCGACGGCATCACGATCGACAACATGACCGAGGCGCTCGACCGCTGCGTGGAAGACGGCGTGAAGGAAATCGTCGTGCAGCCGACGCATCTCATGGCTGGCCTGGAATACGCCGACGTGAAAGATGAGCTCGACAAGTACGCCGACAAGTTCGACAAGATCTCGCTCGGCGACCCGCTGCTCACCTCCGACGACGACTACAAGAAGGTGGCCGCCGCCATTAAGGAGAACATGGCGTCCTTCGACGACGGCAAGACGGCGCTGTGCCTCATGGGCCACGGCACCGAAGCCGATTCCAACGCCGACTATGCCAAGATGCAGGAAGTGTTCAAGAACGAGGGCTTGACGCAGTTCTTCGTCGGCACCGTCGAGGCTGAACCGACCTGCGAGGATGTTATCGCCGCCGCGAGCGCCGCAGGGTACAAGAAGGCCGTGCTCGCGCCGTTCATGGTGGTCGCGGGCGACCACGCGAACAACGACATGGCAGACGAGACCGACCCCGACAGCTGGGCTGCGAAGTTCGTGGCCGCCGGCTTCGAAGTGACGTGCCTGCTCCAGGGTCTGGGACAGAACGCCGCGGTCGACGACATCTACGTCTCACACGTGGACGACGCCATCGCCAAGCTGTAAACTCGCCGCGCACGGGGGCGCCGGTCGCGTCCCCGTGCAACGGGCATGCGCCTTCCCCGACTGACGGCGCATGCCCGTTGCATTCGCATCCCGCCCGCCCACCGCACGGCACGGGCGGTCGAAGCGATTGAAAGGAACCCCCTCCATGTTGAAGAAAACCCTCGCCTTCGCCCTGTCGGCGGCGCTTTTCGCGTTCTCGCTCGCCGGCTGCGGCGGAAATTCAATCGACAGCGCAATGGCAAGCGATGCCGATTCCCAGGAAAAGACCGAACAGGCGGCCGATGCGCCCGAGGGCGCAAGCGCTGCCCCCATCACCGCCGACAAGGTGGCCGACGGCACCTATCCGATCACCGTAGATTCCAGCTCGAACATGTTCAGGATTGTGGATGCCCAGCTCATCGTGGAAAACGGCTCCATGCACTGCGTGATGACACTTTCCGGCACGGGCTACGGCAAGCTCTTCATGGGCACGGGCGACGAGGCTGCCGCCGCGAGCGAGGCCGACTTCATCCCCTATGTGGAAAACGCGGAAGGCAAGTACACCTACGACGTGCCCGTTGATGCGCTCGACGAGGACACCGCCTGCGCCGCGTGGAGCATTAAAAGGGAGCGGTGGTACGACCGCACGCTCGTATTCGAATCCGCCGGCGTCGATCTGCGCGCCGACGCACTGAAGTAACGCCATGCGGTCGATTCTTCCCAAGGGGGAAAACAGGAAGCGCCGCAGCATCGCGGCGCGCGCGATCGCCTGCGTTCTCGTCGCCCTGCTCGCGCTTCCCTTCGCGGGGTGCAGTGCGAGCCCGAACGTGACCGGTGCCACGGCGGGCTCTCAGGAATACACTGTGAGCGTCTCGCTTTCCGGCGGGTCAGGGCGCGCAAGCATCGCCTCGCCCACCACAATTGTGAAGGATGGCGACACCTACACCGCGACCATCACCTGGTCGAGTTCGAACTACGACAAGATGACCGTCGACGGCGTGGACTACGCGCCCATAAACGACGGCGGCAACTCCACGTTCGAGATACCCGTCACGCTCGACGAGGACATCGCCGTGTCGGCCGAGACCGTCGCCATGTCGACGCCGCACACCATCGACTACACGCTCCACTTCGACTCATCCACCATGAAGGAGAAAACGGGCGATGATGCAAGCGGCGGCTCCCCTGCGGGAACGGCTTCAGGCGCCGCGGCTGACTTCCACAACGCCGATTTGGGCTGCGGCTGGGAGCCGACGGGGGCGCTTCAGCTTGAATACGCCAAGCACTTCACTGTCGACGAGTTCGAAGGCGGCCTGCGGCTTATCTGCATTTCGAACGGGGAGCGCTTCCTCGTGGTGCCGCAAGATGCAAAGGTACCTGATGGGTTGAGCTCCGACATCGCGGTCATAAGGCGCCCCGCCAACAAGGTGTATCTCGTGTCGTCGGCGACGATGTGTCTGGTCGACGCGCTCGATGCGAACGACAATATCTTGATGTCGGGCACAAAGGCCGACGATTGCTCGGTCGCGGGCTTTAAAAGCGCGCTCGAAAATGGGGCGATCGCCTACGGAGGCAAGTACAGCACGCCCGACTACGAGCGAATATCGGCCTCGGGCTGCACGCTCGCCATCGAGAACACCATGATCAACCACACGCCCGATGTGAAGGAAAAGCTGCAGAAGCTCGGGCTCGTCGTGCTCACCGAACAGTCGTCGAGCGAGCCCGAAGCACTCGGGCGCGTCGAGTGGATTAAGCTTTTCGGCGTCCTGTTCGACAAGGAAGACGAGGCCGCGCACCTGTTCAACGAGCAGAAGGCCCGCGTCGAGCAAACGTCGGGGCTGGCGTCGTCAGGTAAAACCGTGGCGTATTTCTACATTAACTCGAACGGGGCCGCCATCACGCGGCGGGCTGGCGACTACGTGGCGCAGATGATCGAGCTTGCGGGCGGCAGCTACGCGCTCGATGACGCGCAGACGGCGTCGACGTCAGGTTCGTCAGTAACGCTCGAAATGGAGCGCTTCTACGCGACGGCGAAGGATGCCGACATCATCGTCTACAACGGCACCATCGACGAATCGGTTGCCACTTTGAACGACTTCGTAGGCAAAAACGCGCTATTGTCGCAGTTCAAAGCCGTGAAGAACGGCAACGTCTGGGTCACAAGCGCCGACATGTACCAGCAGATGACTTCTACCGCCGACATTATCGACGAACTGCACGGGGCGTTCACCGGCGATGATGCGAGCGACTTCCATTATCTGAGGAAGCTCGGCTAGCACCATGAGAAGCCGGCTTTCCATGGCATACGACGAATCGGGACGCGCCGCGCGGTGTCGCGTCGTGACGGCGCTGCTCGCTGTTGCCCTCATCGTGCTCGTCGGGGCCAACCTGTGCATCGGGAGTGTGCTCGTGCCCGCAGACCACATCCCCGGCATCCTTTCGGGCGGCGCGGCCAATTCCATGGAAAGCCAGATCATCTGGGAGATTCGACTGCCGCGCGTGCTTTCAGCCGTGCTTCTCGGCGGGGCACTTTCGCTCTCCGGGTTCCTGCTGCAGACGTTTTTCAACAACCCCATCGCCGACCCGTTCATCTTGGGCGTCTCCTCGGGCGCAAAGTTCGTCGTCGCGCTTACGATGATCGTACTTCTGGGCGCGAACCAGGCCATGTCCTCGCCGGCCATGGTGGCCGCAGCGTTTCTGGGCTCGCTTATCACCATCGGCTTCGTGCTCCTCATCGCACGGCGCATAATTTCCATGGCCATGCTGATCGTGGCGGGCGTCATGGTAGGATACATCTGCTCGGCGGCGACGAACTTCCTCATCGCCTTCGCCGACGACCAGTCCATCGTGAACCTGCACAACTGGTCTTTAGGTAGTTTCTCGGGTTCGAGCTGGGACGACGTCGCGGTCATCGCGGTCGTGGTGATCGCCATGAGCGCATGCGTATTCGCGATATCGAAGCCCCTTTCCGCCTTCCAGCTGGGAGAAGCCTACGCGAAAAGCGTCGGCGTGAACGTCGCACGCTTCCGTGTGGTGCTCGTCCTTCTAGCGAGCATGCTCTCCGCCTGCGTGACCGCGTTCGCTGGTCCGGTGTCGTTCGTAGGCATCGCGGTTCCGCATCTCATGAAGTCGGCGCTGAAGTCGTCGAAGCCCATCCGCGTGATTCCTGCGTGCTTCTTGGGAGGCGCCATCTTCTGCGCGGGCTGCGATTTGATCGCGCGCACACTGTTCTCTCCCGTCGAGCTTTCCATCAGCGCCGTCACCGCCATCTTCGGCGCGCCGGTGGTTATCGCGCTCATGTTGAAGAAGCGGGTGAGGTAGATGGGGGAATTCGTGCCGCGGCCCAAAACGCTCGGAGGGGACATTCCATGCTTAGACAGTCCTGAGCTCGCACGAAAGCGCCAGAAGTCACTTTCGGCTCGTGCGGAACTGCGCGCGGAACGCCTCCTCCGAGCGGAGCCGAACCTCGAAACCCCGGTCGAAACGCAGGCTGACGGAGCGCCGCTTTTCCGCATAAGCGACCTGTCGGCGGGCTACGACAAGAAGGTCGTAGTCGAAGGCGTCAATCTGGAGGTTCGCGTGGGCGACGTCGTGGCGCTCATCGGACCGAACGGCTCGGGCAAGTCGACCATCTTGAAAACCATCACGCGCCATCTGGCGCCGCTTGCCGGCGCGGTCGAGCTCGACGGGCGGGAGATTTCCCGATGGAAGACGGCGGAGCTCGCAAGGAACCTTGCCGTTATGCTGACGGATCGCCCCCGGACCGAGCTCCTCACCTGCCGCGATATCGTAGAGGCGGGAAGGCATCCCTACACCGGGCGAATGGGCACGCTCTCGCCCGACGACCATAGTCGGGTCGACGAGGCCATGAAAACCGCACATGTGGAAGAGCTCGCCGAGCGCGACTTCATGCAGATAAGCGACGGGCAACGCCAGCGCGTCATGCTCGCACGCGCCATCGCGCAGGATCCGCGCGTGCTCGTGCTCGACGAGCCCACGTCGTATCTCGATATCCGCTATCAGATCGACCTGCTGCGAATACTTCGCCACCTTGCGAAATCGCGGAATGTGGCTGTCATCATGTCCATCCACGAACTCGAGCTCGCGCAGAAAAGCGCCGACAAGGTGATTTGCGTGAAGGACGGCCGGGTCTTCCGCGCCGGCGCACCCGAGGACATATTCACGCGCGAGACGATTGGCGAGCTCTACGGCCTTCGACATGGCACCTTCAACGAGCGCTTCGGCAGCGTGGAAATTGGGCGCCCGCACGGCGATGCGCACACGTTCGTCATCGCCGGCGCAGGTACGGGGTCGGCTGTGTTTCGCCAGCTCATCCGGCAGGGCAAGGCGTTCTACGCAGGCGTTCTGCACGAAGGGGACATCGACTGCGAGCTCGCGCGCGACCTGGCGACGGAATGCGTGGCCGAGCGCGCCTTCGAGCCGATCGGGGATAAAACCATAGCCCGCGCCAAAGAGCTCCTCGTCCACTGCGCGTGCCTTATCGTGTGCCCCGCCGCCTTCGGCACCATAAACGCCCGCAACGCAGAGCTCGTCGAGTTTGCACGCTCGCATGGTATCGAGGTCATGCGAGCGTGCGAAGGCGCATCGGAGGATTCCCATTTGGAGTGGGAAGAATAAACTGGACTTTCTTTTAAGGATCCTCAGGCTACAGCTCCTACGCCGGCGAGGTCTACAAGGCACCGGAGAACCTCGTGAACAGGAATTTCCACGCCGACGAGCCCAACTAGGCCTAATCCAAGCGAGATTCCAGACTCGACAGACCATTGAGAGTCAGATCGTTGGCGACCTCAGAGACGCGCTCGATGGGAACCGAACCGTCAGACAGCGCCCACGTGCGATAGATACCGATAATACCCGACAGCAAAAACGCCAGATAGTAGTCGAACATCTCGTCCTTGAGACCTTGGGGCAGCAGATCGCGCTCGGCAATCTCATGTTCGAGCGGCGCACGAAGACGAGCCATGAAATCATCGAGCGGAATATTCTCGATCAGCTGACGATTGAGCACTAAGTTGTTGCACAGTGCCTCATTAACGGTTTTAAAGAAGGTCGCCGCCGCGCCAAGAGCGCGCTCGCTGGTGTCACCGTCCATAGAAGCAAGCATTTTCTCGACCGAGTCGACAATCATCTCCACCACATCGACGGCAATGGCATCGAGCAGGCCGTCAACCGTACCAAAGTGAACGTAAAAGGTCTTGCGGTCGACATTGGCCTCGCGCGCGATGGCACTCACCGTAATGTCTGCCAGCGGCTTTTCCATGAGCAGGCGCTCGAAAGCCGAAAGGATGGCATTACGGCTGCGAATGACGCGACGATCAAGACGCGGTTTGCTGGTTGCCATGGGCGTGTCCCTTCGATATGCAAGCATTCATCAACAGATGAGAGATAATCTACGTAAGAGGATTATCCCCCATACAGCACAAATATGCCCCGCATCATGAAGAACGCACGACTGCCCTACTGCGACTTGGGATGCTTCTTCTTATTGAGTGCCGACGGAGATACGCGAATACCATCGCCTGTCTGGCGCACATAGGCTTTATGAGCCGGCTTAGCGGTCCCAGAAGCCTTCTGAGCGCGCTTCTTGGGATCAACGGTAACAGCATTCGTGGGGTGCGGCATAGTGGGCGCAGAGGGCGTCTGAGGCGTGCGGCCGAGCTTGCGCATCACACGATCCCAGCGCGCATGGATGCTCTCGTTGTGGGCGCTCTTAAGTCCCAGCAGGGGCGCAGCCAAAATGGTCGGCGCAATAAACGTAATGAGGCGCCACAGCAGATAGCCGGCGGTCGAAGCCGACCCAAAGAAATGACCCAAGAACAATGCAAAGCCGCCCTCAGCGCCACCAGTTCCACCGGGCAGGGGGACCGCAGAGCTCAGCAGCTGGACAAAGGCGCTCGCGGCCATGACCGAGAAAAAGTCGACCTCGTGGTGGCCAAAGGCAAGCATCAGGAAATACGGCACCAGATAGAAAAACGCGAGTTGCAGCATGGTGATGACCACCGTGAGCAGCATGGAAGAAAAATGTCCGGCTGAAAGCTTGAACTTCTCGGAGAAGGAGTAGATCTCGCCATCGACAAACGTGCGCCATCCCTCGATCTTAGTGGCCGAGACACCAATGCGCTCAAGCCAATTGATGATGCAATGGGCGACGCGCGTGACGGTCTTAGGCATGAGCGCGACGGCGAAGATGCCCAGCAAGATGCAGCAGTGCCCACCAAAGCTAAAGACGCACAGCAACGTCATGTCGCCATAGCGCTCGGCAAAAAACGGCATGCGAGCAAGCAGTAGGATAGCGCCCCAGGCAACGAGGCCAAACTGGTACACGATAAAACGCGTGAATTGCGTGGCGCCGGCCTCGCCCACGTTTTGGCCGGCCTTGGTCAGGCGATAGATTTGAGCCGGGGTGGAGCCCATCATCATGGGCGTCAGGTTACCAAAGAAGATGCCACTCGCCTCGACCGAGATCAGGTCGCGGATGCCGACGGGCGAATTGGGATCGAGCCAGACGGCGATCGCATAGGCCACAATGCCAAAGAACAGGTACATGAACATGCAAAGACACGCGACAACGAGCCATGACGCCTGGACGCTCGACATAGCGGCCCAGAACTGCCCCATCTGCCCGGTTACCACCAGATAGACGATATAACCTACCAGCACGACGCCGATAAAGATGGCGCCGCGGCGTGCGCTCTTATTGTCATCTCCGCCCGAGGCCTCAACCTCGACCTGGGGCTTAGACGTATGCTGAGAGGACTCCGTCATGAGACTCCTTCTAACAGTCAAAATATCTTTGATATTGTACCCGTAAGGGCCATAGGCAGAACGCAAAGCTCTGGTTCAAACGGGAATTGCAGACGGTTGTTTGAAAATAAAAAAACCCAGCCTTCCATAGGAAGTCCGGGTATCAGATGCGTGGTAGCCCGTACCAGATTCGAACTGGTGATCTCCGCCTTGAGAGGGCGGCGTCCTAAACCGCTAGACGAACGGGCCAAAAGCCTCAGCAGAAAAGAAGTGGTAGCCCGTACCAGATTCGAACTGGTGATCTCCGCCTTGAGAGGGCGGCGTCCTAAACCGCTAGACGAACGGGCCACATGACATCTGCACTGCCGTGCTGCGAGGAAATATATTACGGGACAAAAAACGTCAGCGCAAGAAGAAATTCCAAATTGCCGAAAAATTGTCGGCAGGTTATGGAATACGCAGGTAAACTTGGTAGCTAATTCAAGTTGAGATGAACCAAAAGAGCTTCGCGCTCGTTGGGAAAATCGTCTTCGATCACGGCGTCGAGGGCGGAGTTGAGAAGCTGACCCAGTTCCGGCCCGGGCTTGACTCCGGCACGGATCAGGTCGCCGCCGTTGATGGCGAGCATCTTGAGCGTATAGGGCTCCCCTGCCTTCAGCAGCTCGTGCGCCAGCGCGCGCATCTCCTCAATCGTCTCAACATAATAGAAGCACGACGGGGCCTTGCCAAGTGTGTCGGCACGCTTAAGGTCCATGAGCTCGTCAATCAGGCGGGCCGTGTCGACGCCCTCACCCGAAAGCGCGCGCATCATATTGAGCAGGCAGGAGCGCTCGGGGCGCAGCGGCTTGTCATGGTATTTGATGAGCAGGCACACGTCGCGCACCAAGTCGTGCGAGAGGGCCAGGCGATCCATAATGACGCGCGCCTTCTTGGCGCCGAGCTCGGGATGACCGTAGAAGTGTCCGCTGCCGGCGTGATCGACCGTGAAGCACTCGGGCTTGGACACATCGTGCAAAAACGCCGCCCACATAAGGCTCGACGAGGGCGCGACGCCGTCACACAGCGCGAGCTCCCCCGCCACCGTCAGCACACGGGCGATATGCACGTAGACGTTAAACGCATGATAGACACTGCGCTGATCAAACCCGCGACCCGCTGCCAACTCGGGCACGGCGGCACAGATGAGCTCGGGATAGCGAAGCATCGCGTCTCCCCCATGACCGGTCGAAAGAATGCCCTCGAGCTCAATACCCACACGCTCGCGCGCCACGGCATCGAGCAGCGGCGCGCACTCGGCAAGCGCACGCTTGGTCTCGGGCTCAATCATAAAGTCCAGACGGCAGGCAAAGCGCACCGCACGCAGCATGCGCAGGGCGTCCTCGTTAAAGCGACGCTTGGGATCGCCGACAGCGCGAATCAGCTTGCGCTCCAAGTCACCCTGGCCGTCGTAGCGGTCGACAAGCCCGCGCTCGGGATGCCATGCCATGGCATTGACGGTAAAGTCGCGGCGCGCCAGATCGTCCTCGAGCGAGGCGGCACGCTCCACACTCTGGGGATGACGACCATCGGTGTAAAAGCCATCCAGACGGTACGTGGTGACCTCGATACGCTCGCCATCGGAAATAGCCGTGATTCCGCCAAATTTAATGCCCGACTCCACAACCGCGATGCCGGCGGCCTCGAGCGCCGCTTTGGACTCCTGCCACAGGCCGCTACAGCACATATCAACATCGTGGCTGGGACACCCCATCAGGGCGTCGCGCACCCAACCGCCCACGTACCAAGCCTCAAGACCAGCCGCCTCAAGCGCGCGCAGGACGCGCAGGGACGCATCGGACGGTTGAGTACCGTTGAGCGAAACATTGCACATGCCTATGGCCTCCTGCACCTGTGAGCGTTAATCGATGGTTCTCAAGAAGTCTAACAAGAAACGAGAAAGCGCGCATACGCAATCGCGTCGTCGATTCGATAAAACGAGACAGCAAACGCCACATACGTTCAGCGCACAAAAAACACCCGCCTCGGAGATCCAAAGCGGGTGTTCTGCAACGATTTTTCGGTGCGGCTAGCAGACCTGACGAACTTCGATGTTCTTCTTGTATTCGTCCACCTTGGCAAAATCACCCAGACCGGGGCACTCGACCACGTTGGCGCCGGTGGCCATCGAAAGGCGCAGGGCGTCCTCGACGCGCTCGGGGGCGTCGTGCCACACGGACAGGAAGGCAGCGAGCGAGGAATCGCCGGCGCACACAGTCGACAGCAGCTTGACGTCGAAGGTGCGGTTGGCAAACCAGATATGCTCGCCGTTGGAGAAGTACGCACCGGCGCAACCAAGGGTCAGCAGCACGTTCTTGGCGCCCTTGGCGTGCAGCTCGGCCATAGCGCCCTTGACGGACTCGTCGTCGCCACCGCTCACCTTGATGCCAAAGATGTCAAGCAGCTCGTCGTCATTGGGCTTGATCAGCAGTGGCTCCAGAGCAATGAGGTCTGCCAGCTGATGGCTCGAGATGTCGAGGACGAACTCGGCCCCCTTGGCCTTGACACGGCGCAGGACCTCGGCCAAGAAGCCCTCGGAAGTGTTGGGAGGCAGCGAGCCGCTGATGACCAGGCAGGTCATGTCATCGAGCGAATCGATAAGTTCAAACATCTCCTGCTCGTTGGCCTCATTGATGGCGGCACCGGCATTGACCATGTTGTACTCGGTGTCGGGACCGGCGTTGAGGAACACATTGACGCGCGTAATACCGTCGGTCCACACGGGCTTGACGGGCACGCCCAGGGCCTCGGCGCCCTTAACGATAAACTCACCCGAGAAGCCGGCGAAGAAACCCAGGATCGTGGTGTCGACACCATAGTGGTCAAGCGTAAACGAGACGTTGAGGCCCTTGCCGTTGGGCGTGTAGACGGCATTGCGGGTACGCGTGACGGTATTGGCAGTAAGGCCGTCGCAGGCGATGTTGTAGTCAATGGCGGGATTTGCAGTGAGCGTGTAAATCATGAATGTTCCTTTCACGAAGCAACGTGTTAATGAAAGTATATTCCACGCATCGGTAAAAGGCTAGGACAACTCGGCGAACGGTGTGGAAGCGATGAAGTACGGCGGGACACCTCTCCCCCGTGGCGGAACAAAAAGGCGCCCCAGCCGAAACCGGGGCGCCACATGCGCACGAATATGTCGCGTTTCGATTACTGACGATCGAGCTTGCGGACAGCAACGCGCTTGCTGTACTCGTCAACGTGACCGAAGTCGCCGATGCCGACGGACTCGGCAACGTTGGCGCCGGTGGCCATAGCGAGCTTCATGGCCTCCTCGACGTTGTCGCGATCCCTGTACCACTTGTGCAGGAACGCAGCGAGGGTGCAGTCGCCGGCGCAGACGGAAGAAACCAGCTTGATGTTGAACTCACGCTTGGCGTACCAGATGTCCTCGCCGTTGGAGAAGTAAGCGTCGCCGCGGCTACCACGGGTGAGCAGCACGTTCTGAACGCCAGCGTCGTGAGCCATCTTCATGGCAACGCGGACCTCGTCGTCGGTGTCGACCGGCACGCCGAAGATGGCCTTCATCTCGTGATGGTTCGGCTTGATGAGCAGAGGCTTCTTGTGAGCGAGCTCCTTGAGCTTGTCGGAGGACAGGTCCAAGACGACATCGGCGCCACGAGCCTGAGCGTGCTCCATAACCTGAGCCAGGAAGTCAGGCGTAGCTTTGGGAGGCACGGAGCCGGAAACGATCAGGCACTCGAGATCGCCCGCGGTGTCCAGGATGTTGTAGAGCTCCTCCTGGTGCTGCGGCGTGATCGGAGCACCCGGGTTCAGGATGCCGTACTCGTGCTGGCCATCGTTGACGTAGGTGTTAATGCGCGTGATACCGTCGGTCCAGACCGGGCGGCAGAGGCAACCCAGGTTCATAACCTCCTCGACGATGAACTTGCCCGTGAAGCCGGCGAAGAAGCCGAGCGCGACGGTGTCGACGCCCATCTTCTTAAAGGCGAAGGACACGTCGAGGCCCTTGCCGTTAGCCGTGTAGCTGGCCGAGCCGGTGCGGACGTTCTCGTCGGGCTCGAGCGGAGAGCTCGAAACCGTCATGTCGACAGCCGGGTTAGCGGTTAGCGTGTAGAACATTTACAGTACCCCCTGTATATGTGAGGGCCGCGTGGCCGGCCCATTCCAACCACGCGGTTACCTCTGATACCAAATTAACGAGCTGCGGACTCGAGCAGTGCCTTGACCTCGGCGGCGGTGTTGCAGGCGAGTGCCTTCTCGGCGAGCTCGTCGCACTCGGCCTTGGTCCACTGGCTGATGGTCTTGCGGGCGCGCAGGATCGACGGAGCGCTCATCGAGAACTCCTCCAGGCCCCAGCTGATCAGCAGCGGCTCGAGCAGCGGATCGGCAGCGGCCTCGCCGCACATACCGACCATGATGCCGGCCTTCACGCCGCTCTCGATGATGTTCTTGAGCGAGCGGAGCACGGCGGGATAGTAAACCTGGTACAGGTTGGAGATGGTGTCGTTACCACGGTCGGCGCACATGGTGTAGCCGATCAGGTCGTTGGTGCCGATGGAGAAGAAGTCGGCGACCTCGGCAAGACGGTCTGCGAGCAGCGAAGCGGCGGGCGTCTCGACCATGATGCCGACCTCGATGTTCTCGTTGAACTTGCGACCCTCTTCGGTCAGCTCGGCCTTGCACTGCTCGACGAGCTCCTTGACAGCCAAGACCTCCTCGACGCAGGTGACGAGCGGGATCATGATCTTGACGTCACCGAAGGCGCTAGCGCGCAGCAGAGCGCGGAGCTGGACCTTGTACTGGTCGGGATTGGCCAGGCAGTAACGCACGGCGCGGAAGCCCATGAAGGGGTTGTCTTCCTTGACCATATGCAGATACGGAATCTCCTTGTCGCCACCCACATCGAGCGTGCGGATGATGACCGGAGCACCCTTGAGCGCGCTGGCGACCTTACGGTAGGCGTTGAACTGCTCCTCCTCGGAAGGAAGCTCAGCGGAGTCCATGAACAGGAACTCGGAGCGGAACAGACCGATAGCCTCGGCGTCGTGATCGAGCGCGTTGGGCACGTCATCGGGGTTGCCGATGTTGCAGGCAATGATCTTCTTGATGCCATCGGCAGTCACGGACGACTTGCCACGGAAGGCCTCGAGGGCTGCCTTCTCGGCAGCGAAGGCCTCGGCCTTGGCGGTGTAGGCGGCGAGCGTCTCCTCGTCGGGATCGGCCTCGACGATACCCTTGCCGCCGTCGACGACAACGGTCATGCCGTTGCGCAGTGCGGTGCAGCTGTTGGAGACCGAAAGGACAGCCGGGATCTCGAGGGCGCGCGCAATGATCGCGGAGTGCGACGTGCGGCCACCGGTCTCGGTGACGATACCGGCAACGTGGGCCTTATCGATCGTGGCGGTCATGGACGGCGTGAGGTCGTGCACGACAACGACAGTGTTCTCGGGCAGGACGGAGAGGTCGACGACCTCCTTGCCCAGCAGCTCGGCCAGAATACCGGTGCGGATGTCGGCGATGTCAGCCGCGCGAAGACGGAACATCTCGTCGTCCATGGACAGGAACATGTTCTCGAACATGGTCGAGGTGTCCATGAGCGCCTGCTCGGCGCAGGTACCGCCGTCAATGGCGGCGTTGATGGCGTCGGTCATACCCGGATCCTGAGCCAGAACAATGTGTCCGCTCATGATCTCGGCCTCGGCCTCGCCCACCGTCTCCTTCATGTGGTCGGCCTGAGCCTGGGTCTTCTCGCAGAAGACCGAAAGAGCGGACTGATAGCGCTCCTTCTCTGCTGCCGAATCAGCAACCTCGTGCGGCTCAAACGTCAAGTCGGGATCGACGGCGACCATGACGGTGCCGATACCGATGCCCTCGGAAGCGTTGACTCCCTGATACATTCCCATTCCTCTCTCCGTGTCATGTGATAAAGCGTTTTGCCATATCCATGACAAAAGAGCGCAGTTACCTTACAACAGGTCACTGCGCCCCCAAATATGAACTTAGTTGTTCAACATGCGACCCGTTTGAGTTCTACTCGCCAAGACCGCTCTTGATGAGCTCGATGGCAGCAGCCAGAGCCTCGGCCTCGTCGGCGCCGTCGCACTTGACCTCGACCTCGGTACCGCAGGGGATACCAGCAGCCATGAGGGCCATCGGGGACTTGCCGTTGACCTCCTTCTCGGGGGTGACGACCGTCACGTCACAGGCGTACTTGCCCATGGTGGAGGCGAACAGACCAGCCGGACGCATGTGCAGACCCTGAGGATTAACGAGGGTAGCCTTCTCAGAAACCATAATTGACTCCTTTTTTTGTTTAACCCCTGTCATGCATGTGGCAGGAGTCAGATTCACGACGTTCTTTATATTAACTCACATCAAACGGTTTTTCATTATGTTTCAGACGAATTATTGGACAGATGTGTTTGTCGTCCGCTTGCTCGCCCACAGGGGCCCGTGCGCGGCCTGTGAGATTTCCTGCTCTACAGTCCTGCTCGCACGAAGAGCACATTAAGTGCTCTTCGGCTCGTGCGGAACTCGCGATAAATCTCACAGGCCGCGCACGGGCCCCTGTGGGCGAGCAAGCTGCGGAAACTCGGTCGGTCCAGAGCAATATCGTGCAAACGGAAATCTGGCTGATGATCTGTTCGCGACAAAGACTCGATAGGTAGCCCCCTCTATGCCCTTTTGTAAGTTGCGGTGAAATAGGGACTGAATTTGGGGTTGAATCGTTTAAACAGTCCCTATTTCCCCGCAACTTATGGGAGGGGTAGAAAAAGGCGGAGGCCCTGGAGAGGGACTCCGCCTTATATACAGGGGGCGATGGTATTCGCGTGTTGCGGGATTAGACCAGGCGGGCGTTGATCGTCTTGGCGATCTTGGCGGCGTCGGTGGAACCCTTGACGGTGGCACGGAAGTCCTCGTCCATGAGCGCCTCGGCGACCTTGGACAGGATCTTAAGGTGCGTGGTGCCGGCCTGGGCACCCGGGATGAGCAGCGCGATGGCCACGTTGACGGGAGCGCCGTCCATGGTGTCCCAACCGGTCACACCGGACTCGTCCTTGACGACGATGACGGCAGCCTCGGTAATGGCGTCGGACTTGGCATGCGGGATGGCGAAGCCCTCCATCATGCCCGTGGTGCCCTCGGCCTCGCGAGCCAGGAAGGCGTTCAACACGGCGTCGGCGTCGCTGGCGATACCTGCCTTGACGGCCTGGTTGGAAACGAAGCTCAGAGCCTCGTCACGAGAAGCGAAGTCCTCGGCGACAAAGACATTCTCGACCTTCACGAAGTCGGCAGCCTCGGCCTTGGGGGCCTCGACGGCAGCGGCCTTGGGGGCCTCAACGGGCTTGGCTACAGGAGCGGCCTTCTGATTCTTCTCGAAGTCGTACTTCTTGAAGGCCACGAACAGGATGCCACCGACCACAGCGCCGATGAGGATCGCGAGGACCCACAGCGGACCGTTCTCGACAACAGGCAGGACCAGGAAGCCGCCGTGAGGCGCCGGATCGTGAACGTTGAAGAAGATGGTCAAGATGGAAGCGATGGAAGAACCGAGCATCATGATGGGCATGACGGTCCAGATGTTCTTGGTCATGAACGGAATGGCGCCCTCGGTGATGTGGGTGCAACCAAGGATGAGGTTGACGATACCGGCGTCATGATCCTCCTGGCTGAAGTACTTCTTACCGACAACGACGGCGAAGGTGGTGATCAGCGGCGGAACGATGCAAGCGGCGGAGACGGCAGCCATGAAGTTGGTGCCGAAGTTGTAGGTCTCGGTGCCGACGCCAGCTTCGAGAGCGGTACCGAGCAGGAAGGTGCCAGTAGCGTAAGCAGCCTTGTTGACCGGGCCGCCCATATCAAAGGCGCACATGCAGCCGATGGCCAGGCCAAGGATCACCGGACCGGAGTTACCGAGGCTCTGCAGGAAATCCATCATACCCTGGTTAATGGCAGCCATGGGGCCGGAAATACCGAGCATGACCAGGCCGACGATGGCGGTAGAGCACAGCGGATACAGGAAGATTGCCTTCAGGCCATTAAGGCTCGCGGGAATTTTAGAGAAAACCTTCTCGAGCAGCAGGATGACATAGCCAGCGAGGAAGCCGCCGACGATGCCGCCCAGGAAGCCAAAGCCCACACCTACGCCACCGGCGTCGATCATGCCGGTATCGGCGTTAACAGGCAAGCCCTGGATGGCGATCATACCGGCGACGAAACCGGGGACGAGCGCCGGGCGCTTGCCGATGGACTCGGCGATGTAAGCGGAGAGCACCGGAACCATGAGGTTCATGGCGATACCGCCGATAATCTTGAGCATCGCGGCAAAGCTGTTGTAGTCGGCAGCCGTCGAATCAAAGGACGTGATGCCCCACAGGAACGAAATGGCGGTCAGAACACCACCGGCAACGACGAAGACAAGCATGTGGCTGACGCCGTTCATAAGGTGCTTGTAGATGACGTGACCGATGGACTCCTTCTCCTCGACCTCGTCCTCGACATCGGCGGCAGCGGCAACCGTGTCGTCGCCCTTGGCGGCGAGCGCGCGGTCGATCAGCTTACCAGCAGCCTCGACAGACAGGGCCTTGGAAACACCAACGGAAACCATGGGCTTACCGGCGAAACGCTCAGCCTGGACATCCTTATCGGCTGCGACGACGACGGCCTTGGCACCGGCGATCTCGCTCTTGGTGAGCTCGTTCTCGACGCCGACCTGGCCATGAGTCTCGACCTTAATGGTCAGACCTCGCTCGGCAGCAGCCTTCTCCAGCGCCTCCTTCGCCATGAAGGTGTGCGCAATGCCGGTCGGGCAACCGGTCGCGGCGATGATGTCAAACTTAGCCATGTGTCCCTCCTTCTTGAGTACAGCGCCCGCGGGCGCTCCCCTACACGCGCTTCGATGCGCGTTTTTCCACACTTGAAAGATACCAACCTACCGTCCGCGTGAGAAGAGACAAGGCGCAATTCTCCAGTGAAAGGTTCTTTCATAACCGTAAACGGCAAGTGAAAGTTTACCATCAACACTTGAAACGGCAAGGTGTATCTTGTAATTGAAAATGCCCGTATACTATGGCATTGCAAATCAAGCTAGATTTTCATGCCAACCAGGAGCCATCCATGACCGATAGTAGCAAGAGCGCACTTTCCCTCATTAGTACCCATCAGGGATACAGCGAGTCCGAGCAGCGCATTGTCGACTATATATTGGAGCACCAGTCCGAAGCGCCACGCCTCACGGCCGCTCAGCTCTCGCGCGCTGCCGCCACGTCCGAGGCGACCGTTTCGCGTTTCTGCCGCAAGCTGGGCTTTGGCAGCTTCCGCAGCTTTCAGTTTTCGTTGGCGAGGGATTTGGAAAGCCAGCGCAACGAGGGTCTGACCGACGAGGTCTCGCTCGATAATATGGAGCAGAGCCTAAAAAATATCCTCGCCGCCAAGGTGAGTGAGCTTAATGCGACCATCGACGGCATAGATCACGACACGTTGGCCGCAGTTGTACACGCGCTTAAGAATGCCGGCGTTATTGAGTTCGCCGCCGTGGGCAATACGAACGCGGTCGCGCTCGATGCGACGTTTAAGTTTTCGCAGCTGGGCCTGCGCTGCATGGCGAGCACCATTAGCGAGACATCAATCGGCTTTGCGCTCACGTTACGCCCGGGTGACGTCATCGTGCTAATCTCAAACTCTGGCAAATCGCGCCGACTGAATCGCATGGCAAAAGCGGCTCGCAACTGCGGCGCAACCGTAGTCGTCATCAGCAGCGATAGCAAGTCTCCACTTGCGCGCCTCGCCGACTACACCTTTAATACCGTCAATCACGAAGCGCTGCTGACAACGGGTGACTTCGCGTTCTCCAAGATGAGCGCCACGATGATCATAGAGGTCGTCTACAACTTCCTGCTGCCCGAAATCGAGGACGCCCGAGAGCACATCAGCTACTATGAGGAACTCATCCAACCGGATAAGGTCGTGGAGTAAAACGCGAAGTGGGACAAAAAATTCAGTCTATTTTGTCCCACCAACACCGCTGATACGACCTAACCTCGAGCTTCTTCAAGCATCTGCTTGGCATGCGCCAAGCTCGCCTCCGATTGATCGCCGCTCAACATGCGGGCGATCTCGGCGGTACGCGCTTCGCCGGTTACCTCGTCCAAATGCGTCTGGGGAACATCGCCCGGTTCCTTGCTGACGACATAATGCTTGTCAGCCATGACGGCGACCTGCGCCAAGTGGGTTACGACAATCACCTGATGCGTAGCGGCGAGATCTGCCAGCACGCCCGCGAGCGCACGCGCCGTGGAGCCACCGACGCCAGCATCGACCTCGTCAAACACCAGCGTATCGACACCGTCCGCGTTACCGAGGACAACCTTACTTGCCAACATGACGCGGCTGAGCTCGCCGCCCGACGCAATGCGGCGCAGGGGACGTGGAGTCAAACCGGCACCGCTGCGGTATAGCAGCTCGTAGCTCGAAGGACCAACGGGCGTCCACTCAGCACGGGGAAGATCGCGCGACTCCCAGACGAGCTCGGCGCCGCCCATCTCCAGGCGAGCCATCTGGCGGCCAACCTCGTGGCAGAAGCGCGGGGCCGCCATATTGCGAGCGCGCTTAAGTGCCTTGGCAGCGGCAAACAACTCGTGCTCGGCGCTCCCGAGTGCCTCACGCGCCTTTCTGATCTGTTCATCGCCATCATCGACCAGGGACAGCAGCTCTTGCGAGCGATCGCGCATGGCAAAAACATCGTCCATGGTAGGACCCCACTGACGCAGCAGGCCCTTGAGGTCGGAATACCGCTCACGCATGCGAGCGAGCTCGCGCGGATCGAAGGCGACGCCATCGCGATAGGCACGAAGTTCGTTCGCGCAATCCTCAAGGGAGATACAGGCATCCGAAAGCAAATCGGCAATGTCGCCAAGTTTGCGATCGACGGAAGCCATACGGGAAAGTTCTGCCACGGCGCTGTTCACGGCATCGAGCGCTCCCCCTTCAGAGGCAAGCGATGCATGGGCATCATTAGCTGTGGCAACCAGCACCTCGGCATGTTCGGAGCGCGGCAGCAGTTCCTCGAGTTCCTCATACTCGCCCGGTTTGGGGTCGACCTCGCCGATGCGCTCGAGCGCAAAGCGCGCTTCCTCGACGCGGCTCCCCTGCGCACGCGAGGTCTCTTCGACACGTCGAACCTCCTTAGCGGCAGCGCGCGAAGCCTTAAAGCAGGCGCGGTAGTGCTCGAGCGCCTCGAGTGCAGGGCGCCCTGCCCAGGCATCGACCATCGCAACATGATGCGCCGGATCGAGCAAGCGCTGGTGCTCGTGTTGGCCGCACAGATCCATCATCACGCCAACGCGCTCCGAAAGCTCGCGCACACTGGCGATGCGTCCGTCAATCTTCACGCGGCTGCGGCCCTCGGCAGAAAGACTGCGCTGCACGATGAAGCCCTCCGTGTCGTGCGGGCCGTCAAACAGGCGCGCCTCGACGCTCGCCAGCGCCTCGCCCTCGCGCACCATAGACGAATCCGCGCGCTCACCCAAAATAAGCTTGAGGGCCGAGAGCAGCGCGGTCTTGCCGGCACCGGTCTCGCCGGTCAGGACAGTCAGGCCGGCACTCGGCAGCAGCGTCGCCTCGCGAATGAGCGCAATGTTAGAAACCTGCAGCTCATCGATCATGACGGACTCCGTAGAATACGCGGCTCACCGAGTTATAGAAGCTCTCGGGGCCGTAATCCAGCAGCAACACATCTCCGGGCCCGCGGCGCACCGCCACGCTCTCAACGGTGCCATCGCAGATAATAAACTGTCCATCGATAGCAATCGCCGGAACGCTCGGACGATCATCAGACATAAAGATTTCGACGACATCACTCGGCGAAGTCAAGAAGGCACGGGCCTGAATGGTGTGCGGCGCAATGGGTACGCAGACCATGCCCGTATAGTCGGGGCTCACGATGGGGCCACCGGCACTGAGCGCGTAACCCGTAGAACCAGTCGCCGTGGACACGACCACGCCGTCGCCACGCAGGCGATCGATATGGTGGCCGGACACCGTGATGTCAAACTCGACCATATCGGACAGGGGGCCGCGCGTGAGCGCCATGTCGTTGAGGGCGAACGTGCGCACGACATCCTTCGTGCCATCGTCACGCACGGACACGATATCCGCGGCGATGGTAGCGCGACGGCTCACATGCAGCTCGCCGGACAGGGCGTCGCTCACAACCTGCAAAATGTCGCGCTCCTCGGGACTCGCGGCCGTCAAAAAGCCCAGGTGACCATAGGAAAGACCGAGGATAGGAATCTCGCGATGGTTGAGGATGCGGGCAGCGCGCAGCAACGTACCGTCACCGCCGAGCGTAATGACCAGATCGGAGCCGTCAATATCAGGCGTGCTCTGAATCTTCGATCGCTGGTCGGCAGCCCATGCGACCTCATAGCCCTGGCGCGTCAGCCAAAGCTCAAGCATCAGGCCGCTCTCGACCGCCTCTTGTTTATAGTAATTGGGAACCAGAAAGACCTTCATAGCGTTGCAGCTTTCTCGCTCAAAACCGATACCTGGGATTGCAGCTCATCGTCGGTGCGTTCGCCGGGGGCAAACCTCGTGCCGTACAGGAAAAACTCAACGTTGCCCTTGGCACCATGAATGGGTGACACGCACACATCGACCGGAAACAGGCCCTTGGCAGCAAAGAGTTCAACCGCCGCCACGAGTGTATCGCGGCGCACGGCGGGATCGGTCACAATGCCGCCCTCGCCCACCAGCGCCGCCGGAGCCTCAAACTGCGGCTTTACGAGCGTACAGAATGCACCCGTAGGAGCCATGCACGCCAGTACCGCATCGATAATGTTCGCGATGCTGGTAAACGAGACATCACACACAGCCAGGTCGATGGCGCCGGCATAGCCAAGCTCAGGCAGCTGCGTCACGTTTGTGCGCTCATGCAGCGTCACGCGATCATCCTGACGCAACGACCAATCGAACTGGGCGCGACCCACGTCCACCGAGACAACGGTCGCAGCTCCGCGCTTGAGCAGGCAATCGGTAAAGCCGCCGGTAGAGCAGCCCACATCCAGGCAGGCAAGGCCCGTCGGATTGATGCCAAACGCATCAAGTGCGCCTTCGAGCTTAAGACCGCCGCGGCCAACATAGGGAATGCACCCCTTCACGTGCAGCGACAGGCCCGGGGTCACCTTAAGACCCGGCGAAGTCAAGCGCTCGCCGCCACTCGAGACCAAGCCGGCCATAAGAGTGCGAAGGGCATCCGCGCGATCGGCGCAGATGCCCTGTGAAATCAGTTCGTCATCAAGACGCACGCGTTTCATGAATGCCATCAACCATTCGTATCCGGAGATGCGGCCTAGCTATCCTGGGATTCGTTTGCCGCATCCTCATCGTATTCCTGCTCGAGCTTGTCGGCCTCTCGCGGCGTCAACTCAAACTTGTCGACCATATCGACCGCGCGGGAACCCAACTCAATCGCTTCGTCAAACAAATCGAGTGAACGCTCCAAGGAGGTATCCTTGGAGCGAACGGTAGCGATGATCTGGTCCAGACGGTCCGAGATCTCGTCAAAGTTGCGGACAGAACCCTCTGGCATGGCTACTCCTCGACGGAGTCGGCCTCGACGGCCCCAGCAGCGTCCGCGTCCTCGGCAAGTACACCGGCAGCAGCCTGAGCAGCAGCGACCTTGGCGGCTGCCTCGGCAGCCTGTGCCTCCTCGCGAGCGCGATCCTCGGCCAGCAGCTCTTGGTACAGGTCCTCGCCCGGCAGTTCCTCGCTGCGGGCGATCTTGCCCAGCACGCCGTTGACAAACGATGCGGACTGGTCGGTACCATAAGCCTTAGCGATCTCGACTGCCTCGTTGATGACGATGGCGTCCGAGACCTCTTCGTCGGTGAGGAAGCGCATCTCATAGACGGCGATACGCAGCAAGTTGCGGTCGGCGCCGGGCATGCGCATAAGATCCCAGTTCTTGGCGACGGCGCGCAGGGCACAGTCGATACGATCGATATGCTCGTAGGCACCGCGGCAAAGCTCCAGAGCATAGGGGTCGAGGGGACCCTTCGAGATCAGGAAATCGCCCTCGAGGACGCGCTCGAGCGGACTGTCCGTGGCCTCGGCCTGGAACAGCAACTGCAGCGCCTGACTGCGGGCAAGCGTGCGCCCGCGATAAACCTTAAGGCTCAAAGGTTACTCCTTGGGGAAAACGAGGCCGTCGATGCAAACGTCGACGCGTTCGACCTCGACGCCCACCTGGGCATCGATGGCGGCGACCACGGCGGCGCGAACGGCCTCGGCGAGCTTCTTGAACGGATAGCCAAAGAACACCACGACACGCACGGTGAGTGCGAGCTTGTCGCCGATGACCTCGGCCTCGACCGCCGGCTCGGAAGCCGGGGCCTTGGACGAGAGCATCATGGAGACAAGGTTGGTGGCAAGGTCCTTGACGCCAACGGAGGCGATGCCCTCGACATCCGACACGGCGCGCGAAACGATGGCGGTCAGAACATCGGGCGAAATGCCGATGCCGTCAATCTTGATTTCCTGGGGCATGAGTCCTCCTATAAGAGTTGGTTGCTAGACGCGGGAGACGAACTTGCCGTCGCGGGTGTCAACCTTGATGACCTCGCCCTCGTTGAGGTACATGGGGACCTGGATGACAGCGCCGGTGTCGATCGTGGCCGGCTTGGTGGAACCCTGGACGGTGTCGCCCTTAAAGCCCGGGTCGGTCTGGACGATGGTGGTCTCGATGAACATCGGCGGGGTCACGCCCATGAGCTCATCGTCGGCGAAGAGCAGCTGGCAGATGTCGTTCTCGCGCAGCCACTTGGAGTTCTCGCCCACCATGTCCTCGGGAACGGGAACCTGCTCATAGGTCTCATTGTCCATGAAGATGTAGTCGGCGCCATCGTTGTAGAGGTACTGGAACTCACGGGTGGTAAGCATAACGCTCTCGAACTTGGTGCCGGCGTTGCAGGTGTTCTCGACGACGCGGCCGCTCTTGATGTCGCGGGTCTTGTAGCGCACGAACGCGCCGCCCTTGCCCGGCTTGACATGCTGGAACTCGACGATGGTGTAGACCTTGTCCTTAATGCGGAGACCGAGGCCGTTCTTGAAGTCGGCGGTAGAAATGGTAGGCATAGCGACCTTTCTTGTTATGGGCAGAACGCACAAGCGTCCAAATTACATACGACCGAAATTATACACTTGCAGACGGCGCCTGCAGCGAGCGCATAAAAAGAGAACGCGGGGCGCCCGAATCTATCCGGACGCCCCGCCCCAAAAATCTATCGAAATGGACTAGCAATCGATGACGTGGAGGTCATGCGGCGTCTTGGTGAAGGGCTCGTAGCCGTTCTCGGTGACCACGCCGTAGTCCTCCAGGCGCACGCCGCCCACGCCGGGCAGGTAGACGCCGGGCTCCATGGTGACAACCGAACCGACCTCGATGATGTTCTTGCTGCGGTTGAAGTTGGGCAGCTCGTGGATGTCGATGCCCACGCCGTGACCCAGACCATGGTTATAGTAATCACCATAGCCGGCATCGCCGATGATCTTCTTGGAAAGCTTGAAAATGTCGTTGCCCTCGACGCCCGGATGGATGGCGGCGACGCACTCCTCGTGCGTACGGCGCACGAGCGCGTACAGGTCGAGCTGTTCCTGCGTGGGCTCGCCCATCACGACGGTACGCGTCATATCGGAGCGATAGTCGCAGTAGCCCGCGCCGTAATCCATGAGGACGAAGTCGCCCTTCTCGATCACGCGGTCACTCGGCACGGCGTGCGGGTTGGCGGTGTTGGGGCCGCTCGCCACGATGGAGCCGAAGGCCAGGCTGTCGGCACCGTTGGCGAACATAAAGTTCTCGAGCTCGTTGCGAACCTGCTTCTCGGTCATGCCGGGCTTAATAAAGCCGAGCATGTGCTGGAAGGCGGCGTCGGTAATCGACTGCGCATGGCGCATGAGCTCGATCTCCTCGGCGTCCTTGATGGCGCGCATCTTGCGAATGTCGTCATGCATCAGCGGCAACATGCAGGCGACGGAACGGTCCTCCAGGCCACGCTGAATACCCTGGTAGAAGTTGATCTGCATGTCGTCCTCGACAGCACAGACGCGGCACTTGTTGGCTGCGATCTTACCGGCGACCCAACCAGGGATGGTGCCCTCGTCCATGTCGTAGACCCAAGGGCTGCCGGCGGGCGTGTTCTCCTCAAAGCTGTTGAGGTAGCGCGAGTCGGTATGGAACAGGCACTGGTCAGCCGTAATAAACGCCGCGTGCGGGAACTCGAAGGTGTAGTCGAAGACACCCTTCACGCCCGTGAGCCAACGAAGATTGGCCTCGTCGCGTACCACAATAGCGTCGTAGCCGCGCTCGACCATCAGGGCACGGACACGTTCGATACGACCGGCAGGACCGGCAGCAAACTCAGACATGCAGATTCCTTTCTTGTTGTCTCAAAAAGTGCGGGACGGGTCTCAACCGAACGTCAGAATCGCATGTGATCCGCAACCGATTGGAAACCCGTCCCTCAACATGATACGAAAGACGATGGATGTCAATAAATCTTAGAGAAGTTCTTTGCGAGAAGCCAAGTAGGCGTGAGCATGGCGCTCAAGAACCTCGTCCTCAACGCCCGTTAGACGAATGGCGCCGAGCGCTGCGGGCAGCGGCAACATACTGCGGTTCGAGCGGACAAACTGCTGCCTGCGGAACTCCTCGATATATGCGGCAGGCTCCAGATCGAAGGCAAGCTCCTCGATACCAAAGTCCTCCAGGCAGTCATCGACCTCAAAAACGTAATCGATATCGAAGTCGCAGGCATCATGTGCTAGGCGCGCCTCAAAGCGCATGCCCTCAGACAACAGCTGGTAGGCAGGGACCTGCGAAGCGGCATCGCCCAAGCAGGCGCGCAGGGCACGCTCCCCCATCTTGCCAAAATCGAGCGCATGGCGGGCACTCGGGTTCGTGGCCATCAGTACGTCCTTGCGGGCAGTCTGAGACCACTGAACGGCATTAACGAGCGCGACCTCCTCGCCCGCAAGAATCTCGGGGACGGTCTCAGTAAACTGATTCCAGCGGGACTTGCTGCTCGAAAGCATGGTGCCAACAAGTACCGCATAGCCGAGCTTGAGGTCCTCGGGGTCCGCCTCGCGAACAAGGTCGAGGTCACACACGACCAGGCCCGGCTCGGGACGGAACGCGATAGCGGGAAGCGCATTCACCGACGAGGCGACGAGCGGCTTCATGGTCGTCGCGACCGTGAGCATGGCGTCGAACGTCGTCGGCAGCAAGGCACACTCGGTGCGACCGCACCACTGATTGGCACACCAGCAAACGACCGAGCAGGTTGCGGCATCGCCAACGGCAACAACGAGATCGTCGCAGGTAATGCCATTAGCCGACAGGGCGCCAAAGACGGTATCGGCATCGGCCAGCGTAGCACCGGCAGGCGAAACCTCAAGCGAAAGCTGCGACACGGCAAAACCAGCGTCGACCAGCGCACGCTCGACGACCTCACCAAAGCGCTCGGAGGTGGCGTCGTTCCAAACCACCATCGCGCGCTTAGGCTTGCCCACAGCCGAGGCAAACATGCGCGACAGTTCCTCAAACGCGCCAAGACCGACGCGAACATCGACACTACGGTTTTGGAAATTGATGAGTTGACGGCGAATCATAGCAATCCACGCTCCAAAAGCATCTCGGCACAAAGGTAGGAAACGTCCTCGAAGGACTTGTTGCGAATATCAAGGGTAATATCGGCGGCCTGGCGATACAGCGGACGGCGATGCTCAAACAGGCGCGCAGCATGCTCGGGCGAGCGGAAATCGGGCCGGGTATCGGAGCGGCGAATCTGACGCAACGAGTCCTCAAAGTCGCCTTCGAGGTACACGCAGGTACCCATCTCGTGCATCAGCTCAATGTTCACCGGCGTCTCGACGATGCCACCCCCGCACGATACCAGCAGGCTGCGCTCGCTCTGAAGCGAACGAAGTGCCGAGGTCTCGAGCTCGCGAAAACGATCCTCGCCCTCGGTCTTAAATATCTCGGTCACCGACTTGCCGCATCGACGCACAACCAAACGATCGGTATCGATGAATCGACGCTTGAACATAGTGCCCACGTTGCGCGCAAGCGTCGACTTGCCCGCGCCCAAAAAGCCGATAAAGAAGATATGGTCGCAGCCGTGTTTGATGTGCTGAGACATGGCGAAACCTATTCCTCGCAGGGAAGGTCGCGCAGGGCCCGGCGCTCAAAGATACGGAAGATCTGCGTGTACCACAGGTCCTGGGTTGCCTGCGGCTTGACCAGAATAGTGTCAACGCCGGCAAAGTTTCCGCTCCACACGTCCGTGTACAGTTGATCGCCGACCAGCACGGCCTCGTCAGCCGTGGCGCCCAGACGCTTAAGACCCGCTTTGAGGGCAAAGGGCGCCGGCTTCATGGCATGGCTGATGGCCTCGAGCCCCAGCTCGCGCGCCGACGCCATAACCTGGTCGCGATGCCAGTTGTTGGACACCATGCACAGCTTAAAGCCCTTAGCATGGGCGGCCTCGAGCCAGGCGGAGACCGCAGCGGGTACCTGCTCGGTATCACGTGGCACCAGGGTGTTGTCGCGGTCGAGCAGAATGGCGCGCTTGCCGTCGGCCCAGAGGGTATCGAGGTCGATGCGATCGACCGAGGCAACATATCGTTTGGGGCTAAAAATCCTCATGATCAATTCCAAGACTGTTGATGCTCTTCGTAGGTCTTCGAGAAATACTCTTCGTCCTGCGTAATGTAGAAATACAGGTCGTCGGAGTCGGTCGGCTCAAGGGTGGCCTTGAGCGCCTCGAGCGACGGAGAGCAGATGGGCGTGGGCGGCAGGCCCTCATGCTTATAGGTGTTATACGGACTATCGCTCTGCAGGTCGCCGGCGGTAACCTCGCCACCGGTGACATACATCATAGTCGCATCGCTATTGAGATAGCGCAGGCCATCGAGCTTGCCGGCAAGGCGGTTGTAGAAAACCGAGGCCACATGCGCACGTTGATCGGCGTTGAGGCCCTCGCGCTCAACGATAGAGGCCAAGTTGACGATGTCGTAGTCGGACATCTCCACACCGTAGCGTTCCTTGATCTTGGCTTCGCAGCTCGCAAAGTCAAGCGACTTGTACTCGATCTTAAACTGATCGAGCATAGCGCGAATCACGCCATCGGCCGTCGGCGAATCACCCAACGAATAGGTCTTGGGGAACAAGAAACCCTCGAGCGAGTCGTTGGCGGCACCCTTAAGGAAGCTATAGTCGTCCACGTAGTTGGAGGCCTTGGCCTGGTTGAGGAAGTCTTCCTTAGAGATGCTGTCGTAGGCCTGGGCCACACGGTCGGCGACCTGATCGACCGTCAGGCCCTCAGGGATAGTCAGCGCATTGGAGCCCGCGTTGGGGCCTTCCATGAGTTGCTGAACAACATTGGTCGCATCCATGAGTGTGGTGAACGAATAATCACCAGGCTTGAGCGACATATCGGCGTTGAGCTTTTTCACCGCCGCATAATAATCCTTGGGATTTTCGACGATATGATTCTCGGAGAGAATCGAAGCGATGCTGTCACCCGAGGCACCATCGGGAATCGTGATAGTAACCTGCTGGCCTGCAACGACTTTCGCACCCTCACCGCCAAAGAAGCCCTTGACGGCTGGCACGACAAAGAAAACGATCGCGACAAGCGCAAGCACGGCAACAACGCCACCGATAATCATAGGCACCGGGGAGCTTTTCTTTTGAGCACCGCGACGAGCATGCGTGTTGTAGCTCGAGCGGGTCGCCGGAGCAACACCGTGCGAGCCGCGAGCGTGATGTGAATGCGATTGGGGGGCCTGCGTTCGCTGGTTAGGTGCCTGCTGCTTAAAGCGGGTACCGCCTGCAGGCTGGGCCGTACGAGCAGTGGGCTGCTGAGCCGCGTGAGAAGCCGAATGCTGAACCGAACGAGCAGAAGGCTGCTGACCCGTCCGTTGAACAGGTTGGGCCGAATGAGAGAAGGACTGCACCGAGCGCGCGGCAGGCTGAGCTGCGCGCTGCGTCGGCTGTGCCGGACGCTGGCCAGGCTGGGCAGGGCGCGACGCCGGCTGCCGTGTACGATTCTGCTGGCGCGGATCGGAAGCGCTAGGCATGCGAAACCTCCTCGTATTTACGATCGAGCCACGTCTGCAAAAACAGGCTGGCGGCAATCATGTCGATCTTGCCCCTCATCTGCTTTTCGTTGAGTCCCTGCTCGCGCAGGATACGCTTGGCCTCTTGCGAAGACAGGCGCTCGTCCTCAAACTCAAGCGGAAGATCGAGCTCGTCGGCAATCTTTTGCGCCACAGCGGCAACGCGCTCGGCCTGAGGGCCGGGCTCACCGGCCATGGTCAGGGGGCGTCCGCTTACCAGGATGTCGGGCTCATAGTCCTCGACCAGGTAGCGGAACGTCTTGGCCATACCGATGACCTCGGCGGCCGGAAGAACCTTAACGGGCATCGCCATCTTGCCATCACGGCTCGAGACGGCGATGCCAATCCTGGTCTCCCCTATGTCCAGCGCAAGCGCGACCACAGTGACTTCTTAGATTCTTAGGCGCCGAGCGCGGTCTTGGCGGCCGCGAGGGCATCGGCGATACCGGCGGCGTTCTTGCCACCGGCCTGGGCCATGTTGGGACGACCGCCACCGCGACCATCGACCAGGCCCGCGATCTGCTTGATCACGTTACCGGCGTGGAACCCGGCCTTCACGGCGTCATCGGAGCCGGCAGCGAGCAGGGCCGGAGTGCCCTTCTCGGTCACGCTGGCGATGACACAAGCGACAGGGCCGGCGACCTTCTGGTGCACGGTATCCCATACGTTGCGCAGGTCGGCAGCTTCAAGGCCCTGAAGCTCAGCAACGACGAGCTTGTAGCCGTCGAGCTCGACGGCACCCTCGATGGCGCTGGAAATGGCGTCGGAGGAGCCACCGGTCAGAGCCTTTTTGAGCTTGTTGGAAGTCTCGCGCAGCTCGGCCTGCAGGTTCTCCACGCGGGCGGGAACCTCGTCGACGCGGCACTTGAGCGCAGCGGCGGCGGCGTCGACGAGCGCCAGGCGGTCGGCCATATAGTCGAGAGCACCCTTAGAGGTCACGGCCTCGATACGGCGGACATTCGAGCCCGTAGAGGACTCGGAAATGATCTTGAACAGGCCAATCTCGGCGGTATTGGCGGCATGGGTGCCACCACAGAGCTCGCGGGAGAACGGCTGGTCCTCAGCGCCCACGGAGACGACGCGGACGACATCGCCGTACTTCTCTCCAAACAGAGCGACAGCGCCGGCAGCCTTAGCCTCGTCGATGTCCATGACACGGGTCACGACCGGCTTGGAAGCGAAGATCTGCTGGTTGACCAGGTCCTCGACAGCCTTGAGCTGCTCGGAGGACAGGGCCTCGAAGTGCGTAAAGTCAAAGCGCAGGTGCTCGGGCGTCACCAGCGAGCCGGCCTGGGAGACGTGCTCGCCCAGGACCTGCTTAAGGGCGGCATCGAGCAGGTGCGTGGCGGTGTGGTTGCGGCGCAGGAAGCCACGGCGCTCGGCGTCGAGCGCGGCGGTCACGGTAGCACCGACGACCAGCGTGCCCTCGGCAACGTGGGCGACGTGAGCATACAGGCCGTTGTGGTTCTTGGTATCGGAAACGGTCAGCGAAACGCCCTCGGCGGAAAGCTCGCCGGCATCGCCCTGCTGGCCACCCATCTCGGCATAGAACGGGGTGCGGTCGAGCACGACCTCGACGTCCTCGCCCGCGGCGGCGGACTCGACGGACTCACCGTTGCGCACGATGGCGACAACCTTGGCGCCCTCGATCACATCGTTGTCATAACCGTCGAACTCAGTCGCGGCGACCTTGTCGGAAAGCTCGACCCACACGTCGTTAAAGCTGCCCCAGGCATCGCCCTTGGCGTTGGCACGAGCGCGGGCCTTCTGGTCCTCCATGCAGGCGGTGAAGCCGTCCATGTCGACGTCGTGGCCAGCAGCGCCGGCGATCTCGACAGTCAGGTCAATGGGGAAACCAAAGGTGTCGTGCAGCTTAAAGGCAACGTCACCCGGAAGCACGGTGCCCTCGACAAGCGCTGCCAGGGCCTCGTCCAGGTAAACACGGCCGTTGTCGAGCGTCGTGGAGAAGCGCTCCTCCTCGGAGGCGACGATACCCTTGACGAGCGCAACATTCTTGAGCAGCTCGGGATAGGCCTCGCCCATCTGAGCGTTAACCTCGTCAATGAACTTGGTCAGGAAGGCGCCCTCGATGCCCAGCAGGCGACCGTGGAACACGGCACGACGGAGCAGGCGGCGAAGGACGTACTCGCGACCCTCGTTACCGGGAAGGATGCCGTCCGAGATCATAAAGTCGACGGCACGGGAGTGGTCGGCGATGATACGCAGGGAGCGGCTGGCGCCGGAGTAATCGTCGGCGTCATAGGTCTTGCCGCTGATCTTCTCACCCAGCTTGATGAGATGCTGCATCAGATCGCCGTCGTAATTGGCGGTCTTGTGCTGCATAATGGCGGCCATGCGCTCCAGGCCCATACCCGTATCGAGGTTGCGGTGCGGCAGCTCCGGCATGGAGCCGTCCTCCTGGCGGTCGTACTGGGTAAAGACGAGGTTCCAGAACTCCAGGAAGCGGTCGCAGTCGCAGCCAGGCTTGCAGTCGGGGCCGCCGCAGCCGACCTCCTCGCCCATATCAAAGTAAATCTCGGAGCACGGACCGCAGGGGCCGGTGGGGCCAGCGGCCCAGAAGTTGTCGTCCTCGCCCAGGCGAGAAATGTGATCCTCGGCAACGCCCAGGGAGCGCCACACATCGTGGGTCTCGTCGTCCTCGGTAAAGACGGTGAAGTACAGGCGGTCGAGCGGCAGCTTGAACTCCTTGGTAATGAGCTCAAAGGCCCAAGCGCAGGCCTGCTGCTTGGAGACGCCGCCAAAGGAGAAGTCACCGAGCATCTCGAAGAAGGACAGGTGACGGCCGTCCTCGCCGATGCAATCGATGTCGTTGGTGCGGACGCACTTCTGGCAGGAGATAGCGCCGATCTCCTTCATGGTCTTCTTGCCCTGGTAGTACTCCTTAAACTGGTTCATGCCGGCGTTGGCAAGCAGCAGCGAAGGATCGTCGGGGACGAGGGACGAAGAAGGATAGAGCTTAAGACCGCGCTCCTCAAAGAAGTTGAGGAACTTGGAGCGGATCTCGGCCGTAGTCATTGACGGGTAGTCAGCACTCATAGAGGGAATCTCCTCGGTTTCACATCGAAACAGTTCAAACGTAACGATATTACCATCCCACCGCGCAAGTGCAAATCAAAACCACCCCTAAAAGGGGTGGTTTGCTCTTAGGGTATAACCCTTGGATTTCCGGCACGCGTCTAAAGGCGCCGGCCCTCACGGGGTTCGGGCCGCACTGCAGATTGACCCGTGGCGGGCCGGTCAAACCGGCG
>JAXJCG010000039.1:0-24759 GCA_036302525.1 Collinsella sp.
CGGATATGAGACTGAGCCGAAGGCGTCGACGACATGCCGGGGGCGGACCGGGACGGGTTCAACGGCAGGCCCCGCCGACCGATTGCAAGCGGTCGGCGGGGCCATTGTGGCTCTTGACAGCGGATTGGGTCATATGAGCGAGCGGGCCGCATTTGAGACAAGGTGACGTGAAACGAAAGGGCGCTGACCTTCTGGTCGCGCCCTTGAAGTTGAACGTCAGATTGTCCAAATGCGGCCCGCGCAGCGTCGGTTGGTTACGGCGTTTGGTAAAACCGCGTAACCCTAAAGCTCCGTTACTTCAACGCTGTTGTAGACCTCATCCCAGCGGTCCATGACCAGGTGGCCGGTCTTGGGATCCATGGCGTTGAGCTTGCCGCAGGTATTGGCGGTCTTGAGCACCGTGACGTCGTCGGCGCCGGCAGCAATGGCATGCGCAAAGCCGGCGATGGTCGAGTCACCGGAACCCGTCGCGTTCACAGCCGCAATCGCGGGCGTCTTGGCGCGGAACGCGCGGCCCTCATGGAAGCCCACCGAACCGGCAGCGCCCATCGACACGACAACCCAGGGAATACCGGCAAAGCGGCCATCGGCGGCAAGCGCCTCGCGCAGGGCATCGACATCATCGGTCGTAAAGGACGTACCCAGCAGGCCATTAATCTCGGTCAGGTTGGGCTTTACGAGCTCAGGCTTAGCGTCGGACTCCAGCGCGGCCTCCAGCGATGCACCCGAGGTGTCGAGCAGCACCTTGGCGCCCGCCTCCTCGGCGATCTTGACGAGCTCGGCATAGTAGCCGGCATCGACGCCGCGCGGCAGCGAGCCCGAAAGCGTCACAACGTCCGCCTTCGCTGCAAGCTCGGCGAACTTGGCCGTAAAGGCCTCGAGCTCGGCCGGGGCGATCTGCGGGCCGCTCTCCAAAAGCTCGGTCTGATTGCCCTCGTGCAGAATATTCAGGCAAATGCGCGTCTCACCGGCGATGGGCACAAATTCGTTCTTGACGCCGTCAGCATCCAGGAGCTCGGCCATATAGGCACCCATGTGGCCGCCAAGCAGGCCAGTCGCGAGCACGTCGTCGCCCAGCTGCAGCAACACGCGGCTCACGTTGAGGCCCTTACCGCCAGCGGTCTTTTCGGGCGTCACGCGGTTCACGTCGTCGATGATCAACTTGTCGAGCTGATAGCGCGTATCAATCGACGGGTTCATGGTAACGGTCAGAATCATATTGAACTCCTGTTTCCGGGGCACGACACGCGCGGCCCCAAACATACGATAGCTCGTTAAAGGATCTCGATATCAAAGCCGCGGGTAACGGTCTCCCCCGGCTTGGCCACCAGGCAGCCGCGCTTGTGCTCCAGAATATCGTCCTCGTCGGAGCAGGTGGACAGGCCGCTCCACGGTTCCACGGCCACAAAGTCACCCTCGGGCTTGCTCCACACAATCAGGTACGGCATATCGGGGAACGTCAGTCGCACGCCCTTGTCCTCGGTCTTCTTGGTCAGCGTAACCACGCGGCTCTCGAGCACGTCAAAGATGGTCTCCGCGAAGTCAAAGAGTTCGTGGGTCAGCGGCAGGTCATGGCCAACCATCGGGTTCTTGCTGCGATGCTCAACGTCAATCAGGCCCGTCGAGGGAACGGCAGTACAGAGCTCGGCGGCCTCGCGCTGCTCAAAACGGAGCTCGTAGTCGTCATAGGACTCACCTTCGTCGAGCGGGCACTTAAAGCCAGGGTGACCGCCCACAAAGAACGGCATGTCCTCGGTGCCCTCATTGGTCACCTCGTACGACACGGCCACCTTTTCCGAATCGATCGTGTAACGAGCAACGATCTTAAACGGATACGGGTACTGCTCGAGCAACTCGGCATGGTCGGCAGAGCTTAGGCTCAGCGCGACCATGTTGTCGCTCTGCTCCTCGAGCTTCCACTCCTGTTTGCGAGCAAAGCCGTGACGGGCAAGCTTGACCTCGCGGCCGCCCATGGTCATTGCGTGACCGTCTCGAAGGCCGCCGCAGATCGGGAAACAAATGGGTGCCTGGCCCGACCACACCGCCGGGTCGCCCTGCCACAGGTACTCACGGCCGTTGGCCGCAATAGAAGTGAACGATCCGCCAGCCGTGCTCAACGCAATGCGGACAGAGCCGTTATCAAGAACAAACTCCATGGGAATCTTCTCCTTCACATATCATCTCGCACGATCCATTGCGAACGTCGTGCATTTAGCAGCAAGGTAATAAGGCAGCGCCGCAAACAAAAGAACAATGCACGTCCAGCCCGCTGGGCCAATTGGGCTGATAGCAAACCGGCCCGCGCCCCATCACAGAAACGCGAGCCGTCAACGGACTAGTTAATTACGCCGGATACCCGCTAATCATGGTATTCGCCGCGGTCCCACTTCTCGAGGAACTCGTCAAAGAAGTGCGGGTCGGCCTGAGCCTCGGCGTCGGCCTTATTGCAGGCATCGATCTTGGCGATCAGGGCATCGTGCTCGGGGGTCTTCTCGTAGGGCTCCTCCAGGAAGGCGAGCATGATGTCGGCCATCAGGAACTCGCCGGTGATTTTGCCACCAAAGCCCACGATGTTGGCGTTGAGCTCGCGACGGGCATACAGGGCAGAGGTCATGTCGCGAACCAGGGCGCAACGGGCGCCGGGAACCTTGTTGACGGCGTTGGTGATGCCGATGCCGGTGCCGCACAGGGCCACGCCAAAGTCGGCCTTGCCGCTGGCAACAGCCTCGCCCACGGCCTTACCGTAGATGGGATAGTGCGTACGGGTGTGGCTGTAGGTGCCGCAGTCGAGCACCTTGTAGTCAGCCTGCTCCAGGCGGTCGGCCAGATAGATCTTCTCGTCCGTAACGATATGGTCGCAACCGATTGCGATGGTCTTCTTCATCAGAACGTCCTTTCGTCTGAATTCACAAGTTGAGGTAGAAGTTCGAGTTCTCGGTGGCTCTCGTTAGGCCATCTTGTTGAGCATGTCGACACGGATCTGGTGACGGCCGCCGGCGTACTGGGCGCGCAGGAACTCGCGGGCGATCTTCTTGGCGACCTCGGTGCCCACAACGCCCGGGCCCATGGTGACCATGCGCGAGCCGTTGTGCTCGCGGGTCATGTAGGCGGAACGCTCGTCGGAAATGTTGGCGACGACCATGCCCTTAATCTTGACGGCGGCCATATAGGAGCCGACGCCGTACTTATCGAATGCGAAGCCCTGGGAATCCTTGTGCTCCAGCAGGTCCTTGGCAACGGCGGTCGCGGAATCGACAAAGTCCGCGGCAGGGGTCTCGGAATAGTCGACGACCTCGTGACCGTCGGCGATGAGCATCTCCTTGATGGACTCCTTCATCGACATACCGTCGGCATCGGAAGCGATTACAACCCTCATGACATCCTCCTTGAGAGATACGCAGGTGCGTAGTTTCTGTTTGGAAGTGTTGAATCGCGTTCAGGTCCGGGCATCTGAATGTGCGGTTCTTCACTGTTCATGTTTATTTGAACACATTCGAACAGTAACTGCAACAACTATTTGTTTATCTTTGTTCTTTTTTGAACAAATATCGTTCACGGATGATTGCTGACCGTTTGAGCCGGGCGCGGACGTAGCGACCATGTGTTCAACAAACAAAAGGGCGGCCAAGAACGTGTCTCGGCCGCCCTTCGGCGGTATTCCCCGGTATATACAGCTGTTTTAGCTACTCGGACTGCCCACCCTTTTTGGCGTGCTTGGACGGAGCACTCAGAAAGCGGCCCGTCAAATAGTTCGCCGGGCCGGAAATATCGATCCCCAGCAGCACGTGTCCCAGCCACAGGAACGCCACGAGCACCAGCAGCGGGATAACGCACGAGGTCACGATCATCACGATGACGCCTTCAATCAGATCGGTCACCTGCCGCACAATCTCATCGGTCATCTGCTTGGCGCCGCTGGTCACCGACGTAACAAGGCTCGATGCCCCATCAGTCAACTGCTCGAGCACGTTTTTGGACTCCGTGGCCTCGGATTTTTTCTTGTTCGATTTTGAGCTGGTCTCGGCTGACTTGTCCGTGGTGTCGGCCGCGTCCGCAGCGTCCGCAGCCTTTTGCTCAGCTTGCTCAATACTTACGCGATACGTTTCATCGACCTTCTGCGACACCCATACGCTCGCGGGCACGAGCGCCATGCCGATCACGGCAACCACCAGCACGCGCGTCGCCACACGGCGCAGGACAGCGCTCGTGCTCCAGCGCCCGTGAATACCGAGCGACACCGCAAAGAGCACCAACGCAAACGGGATTAAGATGCCCAGGCCAACCGACCAGAAAATGGTTAGCAGGTATTTCTCGAGGTAGAGCACGGCAAGCACGATACCCAAGTTTCCTGAAAGCTGCGCAAGCTGTTCGGCAACCGGCGTTCCCGTATCACCCGGCAGCGCGGTAATGCCCGCAGACAGCGCCACGCACGAGGTCGTGAGCGCCAGTACATTACCCTTCTTTTGATCGATGACCTCGATGGTGGAGTCCCAAGTTTTGGTATCGGCGAAATGCGGACGAGCTACAAAGCCCGACAGCAGCGCCAGGACCACGAGCGCAACGATAAAGCCAATCTGCAGCTTTTTGTTTGCGCACACGACATCGGACAGGCTGGGCTGCAGCTCGGTTACCGTCGTGTGCTCGGTTATCTGGACAGGACGCCCATGAGCCATCTCGTGTGCGCCTCTTTTTTGTATTGACCCGTTATCCGGCATTTGGATACCTCCTCAGTCCGGCGTTTAATGCGAAAGGAAGTATACCCACCGAGCAAAAATCGAACGGGAGGACAACGGTGCGCACCAAGACTGTCCCCAATGACTACCTCCGGATGAGTTGCGGTGGAATAGGGATTGTTTTGCGCCCGTCAGCCCCTATTCAGTCCCTATTTCACCGCAACTTGGAGGAGGACAGAAAAAGCCCTGCTGCGGATAGCGGCAGGGCTTATGGAAGGGGACTTGGTTGTGAGGGCTCGTTAGGCGAGCTTGGCCTCGAGCTCGGCGATGCGCTTGTAGGCATCGATGGTAAAGCGGGCCTGCTTCTCCAGGATCATAGTGGTCATGAGGGTGTCCTGAGCGTGAGCCATGATGAAGGTCATCTCCATCTCGCCACCGCCGGCCTCCTGCGAAAGCAGCTTGGTCTGCGTGTCGTGGGCACCGATGAGCGCATCGCTGGCATCCTTGTGCAGCTGCTCGGCCTTCTCAAAGTCACCCTCGCGAGCAGCATCGAGCGCTGCAAGCAGATCGGTCTGGGCGTCACCTGCGTATGCGACAATCTCGAATCCAACCATCGAGATTTCTTCTTTGGTTGCCATATTGCGTTCCTTTCACATATGAACCAATGGAGAGCATCGCGTCCGGGCATACGCGCTGCGTTCTGTATGGCAGAAACATTAACATTCAAACAAAAAAGAACAGCGCAAAACGTAATTTCAAGCTATGAACGGTCACTTTTCGCCCGTGAACGGTTTTTAAACCAATCTGAACAATATCGAACACAATTAGCGGAAACCCAAACAGGCCCGTGCCCTAGCGCCAATCGCGCACCGTATCGCCCTCGACGAGTACGCCCGGAAACAGCATGTGCTCCACACCGGGTTCAACGCCCTCGGCACCGGCGATCTTATCGACCGCCCACATGCCGACGCGCTTGTTGTCAAAGCGCACCGTAGTCAGGCGACAATCGGGCACGATGTCGCCCAGACTGTCATCAACACCCACCACGCTCACGTCCTGGGGCACGCGCTTCCCGCGCGACTCGAGCCCACGGATGCAGCCATATGCCATGGCATCGTTGGAGGCATAAATGGCCGTACAGGTCGGATCGTCCGCCAGAGCCTGACCGGCAGCATACCCGCTCTGTGCCGTCCAATCGCCGCGCACGAGCTGCGGGGGCTCAATGCCATGCGCACGCAATGTCTCGCGCCAGCCTTCCTCGCGCCGCATGCCCGAAAGCGAGCGCTCGGGACACGAGATAAAGTGCACGGTTTTGTGCCCCCGCCCCAGCAAGTACTCGACCACCTGGCGCGAACAATCGAACTGGTCGTTATCGACCGTTGAACAGAGCGGGTGCTCCAACATCGTAACGAGCACCGTCTGCATGCCGGGCAGCGGCTCGAAGGTTCCAAAGTCCGCCGGCATGCGGTTCATAATCACAACCATGCCATCCACCGGCAGTGCGCTCATGCGCGACGATGCGCTCTCGAGGGTATACGGATGCCCGTCTACTTTAGTGAGGGTGATGGCATAGCCATGTTTGTCGGCCGCGGCGGCAAAGCCCTCCATACGGTCGAGGTTGCCGGTACCGGTAATGTTGAACATGGCGACGCCGACGGTCTTAAACCTGCCACGGCGCAGCGATCGACCGGCAAAATTGGGGCGATACCCCAGCTCGCGCATGGCGGCACGCACGCGTTCCTTGGTCTCGGGGCGCACGCTGGGCGAATCGTGCACGGTGCGCGAGACCGTCTGCTCCGAGACGCCCGCGAGGCGCGCTACGTCTTTGACGGATACCGATTTTTTAACAGCGGCCATAGATTGATCTTTCTATGTCAACGATGCCATTGGTGGCACCCTGCGCATTCAAATGAAACGCCTTCAAGTATATCCAACGCCTCCCCCACCATACGCTCACCACCCAAAACCTACCGTTCACCGACATTTTTGCTTCCCCGAACGGCTTTTGGTGCCCAAATGTTAACGTTGCCATTGTGCAAACACAGAGCCACCGGGCGGCTCAAACGTTTACGCGTAAGGAATCGACGGTTCGCAGGCACAGGAACCACCGGTTCGCGTCTTTTTTTGTGTCACAAAATGGCAACGTCAACATTTTGGCAACCGAACGCCAAAAGCTACCATCGTTGCTAACCCACCGACTCTTAGGAGCATTGCATGGAGCAACTCATCGCCATCATCGAAAAGGGCCAGCCCTTTTTCAACGCGATCGCCCGCAACAAGTACCTCAAGGCGATCCGCGACGGCTTTATCTCCGTCATCCCCATCATCATCTTCTCGTCCATCTTCTGCCTGGTAGCCTCGGTCCCCAACATCTGGGGTTTCTACTGGCCCGATGACATCAACAACGCCCTGTGGAAGTGCTACAACTACTCCATGGGCATCCTGGCCATCGCCTGCGCCGCCACCACGGCCAAGCACTTCGCCGACGCGCAGAACCGCGACCTGCCCAAGAACAACCAGATCAACTTTATCTCGTGCATGTGCGCGGCCATCATCGGCTTCTTGCTCCTTTCGAGCGACACGATCGCCACGGACGCTGCCAGCGGCTTCAACACCACCTACCTTGGTTCCAAGGGCCTGCTGACCGCCTTCATCGCTGCGTTTGTGACCGGCATCATCTACAAGTTCTTCATTAAGCGCAACATCACCGTCAAGATGCCCGAGCAGGTTCCGCCCAACATCTCGCAGACCTTTAAGGACATCATCCCCTTCTCCGTCTGCATCACCGTCTTTTGGGTCTTTGACATCGTCTTCCGCGCTGCTTTTGGCTTCTGCTTTGCCCAGGGCGTCATCCAGGTGTTCCAGCCCCTGTTCACCGCTGCCGACGGCTACATCGGCCTCGCTGTGATCTACGGCGCCATGAGCCTGTTCTGGTTCGTGGGCGTCCACGGCCCCTCGATCGTCGAGCCTGCCATCGCCGCCGCCCTCGTTGCCAACATGACCGACAACCTGGCTGCGTTCCAGGCCGGTCAGCACGCTTCCGCTGTTCTGACCCAGGGTGCCCAGTACTTCGTCGTCTGCATGGGCGGCACCGGCGCCACGCTCGTCCTGGTCTTTATGTTCTGCTTCCTGGCCAAGTCTCAGGAGATGCGCGCTGTCGGTAAGGCCGCCATCGTCCCGGTCTGCTTCGCTGTCAACGAACCGCTGCTGTTCGCCGCACCCATCGTGCTCAACCCCGTCTTCTTTGTCCCGTTTGTCTTTGCCCCGATCGCCAATATCTGGATCCTCAAGATCTTTATCGACTTCTTGGGCATGAACGGCTTTATGTACACCCTGCCCTGGACCGTCCCCGGCCCCATCGGCACCATCATGGGCCTGGGCTTCCAGCCGCTCGCCTTTGTGATGCTCGCCCTTATCCTGGTCGTCGACTTCGTTCTGTACTATCCGTTCTTCCGTGCCTATGACGCCCAGAAGTGCGCCGAGGAGGCCGAGATTTCCGAGGAGGAGCTCGCCGCCAAGAACGCCGAGAAGGCTGCCAAGCTCAACGATGCCTTCCAGGGCAAGGCTGACGCCAAGAGCGTTGCCGCCGGCGCTGCTGCCGAGGCCGTGAAGGCCGACTCCCCCGCCGCTTCCGCAGCACCCGCTGCCGAGACAACGACCGCCAGCGACCTCAACGGCAAGCGCGTGCTCGTGCTCTGCCAAGGCGGCGGTACCTCGGGCCTGCTCGCCAACGCGCTGGCCAAGGCCGCCAAGGAGCGCGGCATTGATCTTGAGACCGCTGCCGAGGCATATGGCAATCACGTCGACATGCTCCCCGACTTTGACCTGGTCGTCCTGGCCCCGCAGGCCGCAAGCTACCTGGCCGACCTGCAGAAGGACTGTGAGCGCGTGGGCAACAAGTGCGTCGCCTGCCGTGGCAAGCAGTACATCGAGCTCTCCCAGAACGGCGACAAGTCTCTCGCCTTCGTGAGTGAGCAACTTTCGAAGTAAGTAACGCCCAGGGCCAGCCGACCATCCAAGACCGGCTGGCCCTTCGATTTAGACGATTGGATCATCATGTCCGTTAATCCTGCTAGCGTCACCAACCCGCCCGCGCAGTTTCCCGAGGACTTTGTCTTTGGCGGCGCCACCGCTGCCTACCAGGTAGAGGGCGAGACCCGCACTCACGGTAAGGGCAAGGTTGCCTGGGACGACTTTCTGGAGGCCCAGGGGCGCTTCTCCCCCGATCCCGCTTCGGACTTCTACAACCAGTACCCCGTCGATTTGGAGCTGTGCGAGGAGTTCGGCATCAACGGCATTCGCCTCTCCATCGCCTGGAGCCGCATCTTCCCCAACGGCACCGGCGAAATCAACCCCGAGGGCGTCCAGTTCTACCACGATCTCTTCGCCGAGTGCCACAAGCACCACGTTGAGCCGTTCGTCACGCTGCATCACTTTGACACGCCGCTTCCCCTCTTTGAGAAGGGCGACTTCCTCAACCGCGAGACCATCGACGCCTTTGTGGACTTTGCCACCTTCTGCTTTAAGGAGTACGCCGACCAGGTGACCTACTGGTTCACCTTTAACGAGATCTGGGCCGACGCCTCCAACACCTACATCGAGGGCACCTTCCCCGGTGGCGTCAAGGCGCATCTGGCCGAGGCCTTCCAGTGCGAGCACAACATGATGCTCGCCCACGCCAAGGCCGTGCTGGCCTTCCACAACGGCGGCTTTAAGGGCAAAATCGGCGTCATCCAGTCGCTGGAGTTTAAGTACCCGCTCAACGAGAACGACCCCGCCGACATCAAAGCCGCCAACAACGAGCACGTGCTGCAAAACCAGTTTTTGCTCGACGCGACGTTCCGCGGCGAGTATGCCCCCGACACCCTCGAGTGCGCCAACCGCCTGGCTGCCGTCTCGGGCGGCACCATCGAGATCTTGGACGAGGACCTCGAGATTATGCGCGAGGCCGCGCTCTACAACGACTACCTGGGCGTTAACAACTATCAGTGCCGTTTTTTGAAGGCTTACGATGGCGAGAACGACCTGCACCACAACGGTACGGGCGAGAAGGGCACCGGTCGCTGGCGCGTCAAGGGCATTGGCGAGCATGTGAACAAGCCCGGCATCCCCACCACCGACTGGGACTGGATCATCTATCCCGAGGGTCTGTTCGATCTGCTCGTCTACATTAAGCAGCGCTACCCCAACTACAAGCAGATCTTCATCACCGAGAACGGCATGGGCTACAAGGACCCCTACAAGAACGGTTTTGTGGACGACCAGCCGCGCATCGACTACATCGAGCAGCACCTGCGTTGGCTGCTCAAGGCCATGGAGGTGGGCGTCAACGTGGGCGGCTACTTCCTGTGGAGCCTGCAGGATCAGTTCTCCTGGACCAATGGCTACAACAAGCGTTACGGCTTCTTTTACGTTGACTTTGAAACCCAGAAGCGCACGCCCAAGGCAAGCGCCTACTGGTACAAGCACGTGGCGCAGACCCGTCGTCTGGACTAGTGGCTGGCGGGGTTGCCCGCTCACACAACCTGTCCCCATTTCTCAGCCGGGGGCGGCACGTCACACGGCGCGCCGCCCCCGGTCTTTTTGTTTTTGGGCTGGTCGGGAGCCGTTTGTCTCGATCTGTAACATCTAGCCGAGTTTTTTGGTCCTAGCTGTTACAGATTGAGACGAACAGGATTGCTCTTTCCGAAGAATCTAAATCTGTAACACGTAGCCCGCTTTTGACCGTCTACCTGTTACAAATCGAGACAAACGGAGTAGGACCTAACCCCGTATGTCCCTAACAGTCGAGCGTTCGACCAGCGTACTCGGCACATGAATCGCCTCGATAGACGAGCTCTCTCCAATCGCCGCCTCAAACGCAAGCTTACCGACACCGCGCAAATCAAATCGCAGCGTCGTCAGTCGATTGTGAGGAACAAGTCCCTCGAGTGCGTCGTCGATACCAACCACGCTCACGTCGTCGGGCACGGACAGGCCCGCGTTCTCGAGCGCGGCGATAACGCCCAGCGCCATCTGGTCATTTGCCGCAAGCACGGCAGTCGGCGCCTGCGACCCGCCGGCAAGCACCTCGGCCGCAATCCGCTCGCCCATGGCGTACCCACTGTCCGCACTCCAATCGCCACGCAGCATCGGAGCGGCATCGACATGAGCACGACCCAGCGTATCGCGCCAACCGGCCTCACGAAAACGCGAGGAAATCGAGTTTTCCGGACCCGCCACAAACCGCATATTCGAGTGACCATGTTCCAGCAGATAATTGGTCAACAGCTCGCACGAACCATACTGGTCGGAGTCGATCGTCGTGCAGCGCGGATGCGCATACATGGACAGGATGACCGTTCGCACTCCCGGCTGGGGAACAAACTCCTCAAAATCGGGAGCCATGCGGTTCATGTTGAGAATCATGCCGTCGACGGGTCGCTCGACCATGCGGCGCGAGGCATCGGCAAGTGTATAGGGCTTGTCGCCGCCCATCTCGATCATAGTGACGGCAAAATCGTGCTCGCGCGCCGCTTGCATGATACCCTCGAGCGTCGCCAGGTTACCGACACGTGTGATGTTGTACATGCACAGGCCAATAGAACGATACGACCCGCCGCGCAACGCCGCTCCAGCAAAATTGGGACGAAAGCCCAGCTCTTCCATGGCGGCCAGCACACGCTTGCGCGTCTTTTCCGTCACGTTGGGCATACCGTTGACCACGCGAGACACAGTCTGGCGGCTCACGCCAGCGAGCGCCGCAACCTCTGCCGCGCTCGCCGAATGACCATTCCTTGTCTGCTGAGCCATGCCTTCCACGCTAACCTGCTTCCCAACTATTCCCCGCGCCCATGGCGCATCGTACATACATCGATAACGTGCTCATGATACCCGAGCCATATACCACAACATGAAAACTTCTGTCAATCAAAACCGCTTACCGAACAAATACAACCGTTCGCGGCTGTTTGAAATTGTTTTGTTTCTATACATCCCAGCCGGATGTTAACGTGCTCATTGTCAAATGTTCACGTGCTTATTTTGGTTCTAATCATTTTAAGATAGTGTTTATCGGGCTTTTTCACCGCTGAACGCTAACCAGGGAGCCTCCTGAGCGCAAACGCACAATATCGAACAGCGAGACGAGAGGGTGTATGCATATGTCTTTGCTAAACCGCGTACAGCAGCTGCCGAAGGGCTTTGTTTGGGGCGCCGCAACCGCCGCGTACCAAACGGAAGGTTCCACGAAGGTGGCAGGCAAGGGTAAGACCATGTGGGACGATTACCTTGTCGCCCAGGGTCGCTTTTTGCCCGACCCGGCCAGTGATTTCTACAACCGCTACGAGGAGGATATCCGCCTTTCTGCCGAGCATGGACTCAACGCCATCCGTGTGTCCATCGCCTGGACCCGCATCTTCCCCAACGGCGACGATGCCGAGCCCCTCGCCGAGGGCGTTAAGCACTACCACGAGCTGTTCGCCTGCTGCAAAAAGTATGGCGTCGAGCCCTATGTGTCCCTGCATCACTTTGACTCCCCCGCCGCCCTGTTCAACCAGGGCGACTGGCTCAACCGCAAGACCGTCGACGCCTATGTGCGCTATGCCGAGTTCTGCTTCCGCGAGTTCCGCGAGGTCAAGAATTGGTTCACCATCAACGAGCTCATCAGCCTCTCGCACTCCCAATACATCCAAGGCAACTTCCCGCCCAACCATCACTTTGATGTGACGAGCGGCATCCAGAGCCAGCACAACGAGCTCGTTGCCCACGCCCGCGCCGTCAACCTGTATAAGGATCTTGACGAGACCGAGCACCTGGGCGGACGCATTGGCATGGTCAACGTCCTGACGCCGGCATATCCTGCCACAGACTCGCCCGCCGACCAGCACGCCGCCGACCTGTACAACGCCTTCTACACCGACTTCATCATGGACGGCGCCTTCCTGGGTCACTACTCCGCGCGCACCCTCTCACTCATCAACGAGATTCTGCGTGCCAACAACGCCACGCTTACGGTTGAGGACAGCGACATGGAGGAGCTCGCCAAGGCGGCGCCCCGCAACGATATGTTCGGCCTCAACTACTATCAGTCGGCGTTTATCGCCGCCTACGATGGCGAGTCCACCAACAGCTTTAACGGCACCGGAGACAAGGGCACCTCGTGCTTTAAGTTTAAGGGCGTCGGGCAGCAGGTCGATATGCCGGGTATCCCCACCACCGACTGGGATTGGCTCATCTACCCGCAAGGCCTCTACGACACGCTCAAGCACATCAGCGCCACCTATCCCAACCTCCCCGTCATCTATATCACCGAAAACGGCCTGGGCCACAAGGACCCCGAGCCCGACGCAAACGGCATCGTCGCCGATCCCGAGCGCATCGACTTTGTCGACCAGCACATGGAGAAGGTGCTCCGGGCGCGCGCCGAGGGCGTCGACGTCCAGGGCTACTTTATCTGGAGCCTGCAGGACCAGTTCTCGTGGGCCAACGGCTATAACAAGCGCTACGGCCTGTTCTACATCGACTTCGACACGCAAAAACGCTACATCAAGCAGTCGGCACTCTGGTACAAGGAGCTCGCCGACACTATGGCGGACGCGCAGTAGCGCATCGCCTCGCTTTCCCCCGAGAGGGGAGCGGCCCTATGCGATACAAACCCAGCCGCTCCCCTCTCTCCCCCTGGGACCGACCCCGCCTGCACCCGGGCTTTTAGCAAGCGGGAGACCATATAGGTTTTCAACGTCCATGCCATTAAGATTTCATGCAAAGAGGAGCGTGAACTATGGAATCGATCGTTAAGTTCTTGGAGAAAGGTCAGCCGTACTTCGACAAGGTCTCTAAGAACATCTACCTTCAGGCCATTAAAGACGGCTTTTTGGCAGCAATGCCCATCATCCTGTCTTCTTCTGTCTTCCTGCTTATTTCGACCCTGCCGGGCGTTGTCGCCACGGTCGGCGGCTTTACGCTGCCCGACTGGTGGAACGTCGACGTCGTGAACTTCTGCAACAAGGTTTACAACTTCACGATGGGCGTCGTGGGCATCATGGTCGCCGGCACCACCGCAAGCGCGCTGACCGGCTCCAAGAACCGCCGCATGCCTGCCGGCAAGGCCATCAACGCCACGAGCACCATGGTCGCCGCCATGTGCGCTATGCTCATCTTGGCCGTTACCCAGACGAGTGCCAAGATCGACGGCGCCGATGTCTCGGTGTTCTTTACCGACAACATGGGCACCAAGGGCCTACTGAGCTCCTTTGTCGCCGCATTTGCCACGGTCAACATCTATGCCTTCTGCATTAAGCGAGACATCACCATCAAGCTGCCCAAAGAAGTCCCCGGCGCCATCGCCCAGAACTTCCGCGACATCTTCGCCTTCAGCTTCTCCATCCTGTTTGTCGCCGTCATCGACGTTATCTGCCGCACCTGCTTGGCCGTCCCGTTTGCCAACGTCATCTCCACGCTGGTGAGCCCGCTGTTCGCCGCTGCCGATTCCTACGCCGGCCTCGCCCTCATCTGGTTCATGATCCCGCTGTTCTGGTTCATGGGCATCCACGGCCCCTCGGTCGTTAAGCCTGCCCTCAACGCCGCGCTGTTTGGCAACATCACCACCAACCTCGCCACGCTGCAGGCCGGCGGTCACCCCGCCCTCGCCCTGACCGAGAACTTCGGTAACTACATCGGCGAACTCGGCGGCACCGGCGCCACGTTCATTGTCCCGATCATCTTCCTGCTCTTTATGCGCTCCAAGCAGCTCAAGGCCGTCGGCAAAGCCTCTGTCGTACCCGTGATGTTCGCCGTCAACGAGCCGCTGCTGTTCGCCGCGCCCATCATCCTCAACCCGTACTTCCTGATCCCGTTCCTGTTTGCCCCCGTGGCCAACGTCCTCATTGGTAAGTTCTTCATCGACTTTTTGGGCATGAACGGTTTTATCTATGCCATGCCGTGGGCACTCCCCGGACCGATCGGCACCTTCATCGACACCAACTTCCAGCCGATCTCTCTGGTCCTGGTTGTCGTCCTGCTGGTCGTTGACTTCTTGATCTACTACCCGTTCTGCAAGGCCTACGACAACGTCCTGTGCAAGCAGGAGGCCGAGACCCTGGCCGAAGAAGAGGCCGAGGAGACCAAGGCCGTCAAGACCGCTGCCGCCCCCGCCGTTGAGGCTCCTATTGTCGAGACCGCTTCTGCCACCGAGGCCTCCGCAGCTCCGTCCGCCCTTAAGGGCAAGGATCTGAGGGTTCTGGTTCTGTGCGCTGGCGCCGGCACCTCTGCACTGCTCGCCAACGCGCTTAAGGAAGGCGCCGACGAGCTGGGCATCGACATTACCGCCAACGCCGGTGCCTACGGCAGCCACTACGCCATCATGGACCAGTACAACGTCATCGTCCTGGCTCCGCAGGTTCGCACCTATTACAACGAGATGAAGGCCGACACCGACCGCCTGGGCATCACGCTGCTGTCGCCCAAGGGCAAACAGTACATCGACCTCACTAAGGATCCCAAGGGTGCCGTCGCCTGGATCGAGGAAAACCTCGAGGCATAAGACGCTGACACCACCTGCCGCTCGCAGACAATAAATGGCCCGTGCATCGATGTGTGATGCGCGGGCCATTTTGTTTAGACCGCACCCGTCCTCCTGTTCATCTCAATCTGTAACATCTAGCCGAGTTTTTCGGTCCAAGCTGTTACAGATTGAGACAGACAGGCCGAGCACGTCTACGCCCGCAGGTCCTTTACGCTGGAACGCTCGACCAGCACGCCTGAGACGAGCGTACGGCTTCTGGAGCTCGGAGCTTCCAGACCCGCGACGACCTCGTTGAGCGCACGGACGCCCAGCTCGCGGTGGCGAAACTTCACCGACGTCAAAATCGAGTTGGGAATCGTCTTGTAGAGCTCATCGTCGAAGCCGATCACGGACACGTCGTCGGGCACACTGAGCCCTTTGTCACGTAGAGCCATCATCACGCCGTTTGCCATGCAGTCGTTAGCAGCGAGGACCGCCGTGCAATCGGGCTTATCGGCAAGCACAAGGCCCGCGGCATAGCCGCTATCCGCATTCCAATCGCCTTGCAGAGGCTCGGGCGGCTCAATGCCACGCGCCTCGAGTGCCGCACGCCAACCTTTCATACGGCACTGGCTCGACAGTGACTCTTTCTTACCAGAGACGAAGTACACGTTCTTGTGCCCGCGATTCAAGAAGTGCTCGCACGCCATGCGCGCACCACCCTCTTGATCGTCACTAACGGTAGAGCAGGTAGGATGTTCCATCGGCGTGATAATCACCGTCTTGAGGTCTTTCGGCGCCTCAAACGTATCGAAGTCGTCGACCATCTGACGCAGGTTGAAAATCATGCCGTCGACGGGAAGCTGCGACATCCTACGCGCCGCTTCGGCAAGGGTCATCTTCTCCCCAGCCCGCTTTTTGATCATCGTGAGCGCAAAGCCTCGCTCTTCGGCGGCATCGGCGATACCGTCAATCATGTCCACGGCACCGCCTGACAAGTGAAACAGCACAACGCCGATGCACCCGTAACGGCCCAACTTGAGCGAACGCGCGGCAAAGTTGGTTCGAAATCCGAGCGCCTCCATTGCCGAATGGACCTTATCGCGTGTCGACTCTCGCACGCTATCGGGCTCGTTGATCGCGCGCGACACCGTCTTGAGAGAAACACCCGCGGCAATCGCCACGTCGTTCATCGAAACGTTTTTCTTGTCCATCGTTGTCACCGCTTCTCCACTCGGTTCTCTATCGCTTGTTTTTTGCGTTCTAGCATACACCACCTGCCTGACTGATAAATCAACCGTTTACCGAACAATATCGACCACTCACCCGTAAATCCTTGTTGCTCTTCCAAAAATGTCTTACGTTGTCATTAACAAAATGACAACGTTGTCATTTCGCAATGCCTTCCTTAAGCAGGAAGGTTTCCGGGCAGTCCTGACCATCCATCGACGACCAGTTCCATCCACATGCATCGCGCATCAAGTAGCAAAGGAGCTCTATGGACGCCATCGTAAAGATGCTCGAAAAGCATCAGCCGTTCTTTGAGAAGATCTCGAGGAACATCTACCTCCAGGCTATTAAGGACGGATTCCTTGGGTGCATGCCCATCGTCCTTACCTCTTCGATTTTTCTGCTGATCGCCACCCTTCCCGGCGTAGTTGGCATCACGCTGCCCCAGCCGCTCATCGACTGGTGCAACAAGCTGTACAACTTCACCATGGGCGTCATGGGCATCATGGTTGCCGGCACCACTGCCAAGAACTTCACGGCGTCCATGAACCGTCGCATGCCCGCCGGCAAGGTGCTCAACGACGGCTCCACCATGGTAGCCGCCCAGTGCAGCATGCTGCTGCTCGCTGTTACGCAGTTCACCACCAAGTTCAACGGCTCCGAGCTTTCGGTCTTCGATTGCACCAGCATGGGCACGCGCGGTCTGTTCTCGGCCTATATCGCCGCGTTCATTACCGTGTGGGTCTACAAATTCTGCGTCTCGCGCGATCTGACCATTAAGCTGCCCAAGGAGGTCCCGGGCGCCATCGCTCAGAACTTCCGCGACATCATCCCCTTCGGTGGCGCTGTCATCATCTGCGGCATCATCGATGTCGTCGTGCGCAACCTCATGGGCGTTCCGTTCTCCGAGCTGCTCATCAAGCTGCTCTCCCCGCTCTTCACTGCGGCAGAGACCTATCCTGGCCTTATCCTTATCCAGGCAGCCACCGCGTTCTTCTGGTTCATCGGCGTCCACGGCCCCTCGATTGTCCAGCCGGGCATCGACCCCATCCGCCTTGCCAACCAGGCCGAGAACCTGCAGGTTCTGCTGGCCGGTGGTCACCCCGCCCATTCCCTCACCTTCAACATGTCGCTCGTGGGTGAGTTCGGCGGCACCGGCGCCACGTTCATCGTGCCGCTTCTGCTGATTCTCTTTATGAAGTCCAAGCAGCTCAAAGCCGTCGGTAAGGCCTCGATTGTTCCTGTTGCCTTCGCCGTCAACGAACCGCTGCTCTTTGGCGCGCCGATGATCCTTAACCCCTACATGCTCATTCCCTTTGTTGCCGCCGGCTGCGTCAACGTAAGCGTTGCCAAGTTCTTTATCGACAACGTGGGCATGAACGGCTTCTCCTTCGTGGTGCCTTGGGCTACCCCTGCCCCCATCGGCATCTTCATCACCACGAACTTCCAGCTTATCGCCCTGGTATTTGTCGCGATCATCATCTTGCTGGACGCCATCATCTACCTGCCGTTCTTGAAGGCATACGATAAGCTGCTCTGCGACCAGGAGGCCGAGCGCGCCGCCGAGCTGGGTCTCGAGTCCGATGGTGCTGCCACCATCACCGCCAGCACCTCTGCGCCCGCTGTCGAGCAGACCGCCGCTTCCGTCGAGCCGACCGCCGCTGCCGCCGACAGCAAGCCCGTCGCTGATCAGCCCGAGCCCGCCTTCGACGCATCCGCCAAGAAGGATGTCGATGGCCTGAAGGTCCTCGTCCTGTGCGCCGGCGCCGGCACCTCTGCCATGCTCGCCAACGCCATCAAGGAAGGTGCTGCGCAGACCGGAGAGAACATCGCTTCCTCCGCAGGCGCCTATGGCCAGCACACTGCCATCATGGATCAGTACGACGTTATCGTGCTCGCCCCGCAGGTTCGTAGCTACTACAACGACATGAAGGCCGACACCGATCGCCTGGGCATTAAGCTGCTCGCTCCGCGCGGTAAGGAATATATCGACCTTACCCGCGACCCCGCCGGCGCCATCAAGTGGCTCCGCGAGAACCTCGACTAGTTCCTCCCTCTGTTGGTGCCCGGATCCCCAGTTCGGGCACCTCTCCCTATTCGTATCCCACAGAAAGGATGACTCATGACCAACCCCATGCAGTTCCCCGACGGCTTTGTGTTTGGCGGCGCCACCGCTGCTTACCAGGTTGAGGGCGAGACCCGTACGCACGGCAAGGGCAAAGTGCCCTGGGACGATTTCCTGGCGGCTCAGGGTCGCTTCTCCCCCGACCCCGCAAGCGATTTCTACAACAAGTATCCGGTCGATATCGACCTGTGCCAGCGCTTCGGCATCAACGGCATCCGTGTCTCCATCGCCTGGAGCCGTATCTTCCCCAGTGGCACTGGCGAGATCAACCCCGAGGGTGTCGCCTTCTATCACGAGCTTTTCGCCACCTGCAACAAAGCTGGCGTTATCCCCTATGTCACGCTCGATCACTTCGATACGCCCGAGGTCTTCTACCAGAACGGCGGCGAGGGCTTCCTGACGCGCACGACGATCGATGCCTTTGTCGAGTACGCCAAGTTCTGCTTTGCCGAGTTCACCGAGGTCAAGCACTGGTTTACCTTTAACGAGATTCCCGCGACCGCCGAGGGCAGCTTTATCGTCGGCAACTGGCCGCACGGCGAGAAGTATCGCCTGGACAAGGCCTTCCAGCTCATGCACAACATGATGGTGGCCCACGCCAAGGCTGTCGTTGCCTTCCATGAGGGCGGCTTTGAGGGCGAGATCGGCATTGTCCAGAACCTGGAGCCCAAGTATCCCCTCGATCCCAACAGCGCTGCCGACTGCGAGGCAGCTCGCATGGCCGATGTCATCAACAACCGCTGGGTACTCGACGCCACCTTCCGCGGCCACTATGCAGCTGATACCTTGGAGGCTGCGACCAAGCTGGCCCATATCGCCGGCGGCGAGCTCGACATCCGCGACGAGGACATCGCCGCGCTGACCGCCGCGCTCCCCTACAACGATTGCCTGGGCGTCAACACCTACAAGTGCCAGTTCCTGCGTGCCGCCGAGGGCGAAAACGACATCAACCACAATGGCACCGGTGACAAGGGCTCCTCGCGCTGGTTCCTCAAGGGCGTGGGCGAGTCATGCGTGCGCGAAGGCGTACCCACCACCGATTGGGACTGGATTATCTATCCCGAAGGCCTCTACGACCTGCTGCTCCGCATTAAGAACGATTACCCCAACTACAAGAAAATCTACATCACCGAGAACGGCATGGGCTATAAGGACGACTTCGAGGACGGCTTTATCGACGACGCCCCTCGCATCGACTACATGCGTCAGCATCTCGCATGGATCCTCAAGGCGATTGACGGCGGCGTGAACGTCGACGGCTACTTTGTGTGGTCGCTGCAGGACCAGTTCTCCTGGACCAACGGCTATAACAAGCGCTATGGCCTGTTCTACGTCGACTTTGAGACCCAGAAGCGCTATCCCAAGGCGAGCGCGTACTGGTACAAGAACGTCGCGGAGACCGGCCTGCTCATGGCCTAACTTCAGCCGCGTATCCCCTGTCGGCCGCATGCGAATCCCCCACGGGTTCGCATGCGGCCTTTTTTGTTTTTGGTGAGCCCGAGCAGGCCGTTTATCTCGATCTGTAACATCTAGCAGGGATTTTCAATCCTAACTGTTATAGATTTAGACGAACGGGCGACCAGGGCTGAAAGATCTCAATCTGTAACACGTAGCCCACTTTTAACCGTCTAACTGTTACAGATCGAGACAATAAGATAGTCAAATCCGAACTTTCCAAGCAGTTATAAAGCATGGTTTCTAGTTTTCGGTATCACGAACATACTTTCGGTATCATTTAATGATATTATGATATCGAAAGTATGTTCGTGATACCGAAAGGAGCCACATGCGCCAGTTCGATTACACCACAGTCCCAGCGGAACTCGAAGCAACTCCAATCACCAACCTCCTCCTCTCGATACGCGAGCATAAAGGCCGTCAGCTTGCTCTGAGTCAAGTCAAACCCGAGCTTCTATCGTCCCTAATGGAGGAGGCTAAGATCCAAAGCACCCGGTCCTCCAACGGACTTGAAGGAATTGTTACCACCCAAAAAAGACTCAAAGCGATCATGGCGTATTCCGCCAAGCCAAGCTCCCGCGCAGAGGAAGAAATTGCTGGATACCGAGATGTGCTGTCGCTTATTCACGAGCAACACGATTCCATTCCCGTAACGCCATCGGTCATTCTGCAGTTGCATCGTGACCTCATGGCGCACACGGCAATCTCGTATGGAGGCCATTGGAAAGATAGCGATAACGAAATCGTCTCCATTGACGATCAAGGAAATCGATTTGTGCGCTTTAGGCCCCCTTCGGCCCTAGCAACCCCGGGACTTATTAAAGAAGCCTGCCAGTCCCTCAACGATGCTTTATCTCGCCAAGTTTGCGATCCCCTCCTTATATCGCTCCGCTTTATCTTCGATTTTGTTAGCATTCATCCCTTCAACGATGGCAATGGCAGGATGAGCCGGCTCCTTACAACGCTGCTGCTCGAAAAGACTGGATACGACGTTGCGCGTTACATCAGCATCGAACGACTTATTGAAGACAACAAAGCGCTTTACTACAACGCCCTCGCTGCAAGCTCCACTGGATGGAATGAAAATCAAAACACCGAAGTACCCTTTATCCGTTTCATGCTCGGAACAACCCTGGCCGCCTACCGACAGCTCGAGCAGCGTACCTTAATTGAATCAAGCACTCGTCCCATGTCGAAGCAAGCGCGCATCGCTGTTCTATTTCAACAGAGACCCGGCATCATTAAGAAATCCGACATCCGGTCCAACTGCCCCGATATCAGCGAGGTAACCGTTAAACGAACCCTCGGTCAGCTTGTTAGTTGCAGCGCAATCGAAAAAACAGGAGCGGGCCGTTCGACGGGCTACATACTCAAAGACGTCCATGCTCTAGAACTATTCTTGCAATCCACAATACACGATGGCGAGGCCGCAATAACAAAAGAGGCTCCAAAGGATAAGCTCCTTGAACGTGTAAACCACGCCGAGGATGAAAGCAGAGAGGGGCTCTATGAAGACTACGATTCATTCTCAAGGGGCATAAAGACGAAATACGGAGTCTAGTCATATCCCAGAATAGCCTCATCCTTGTTGCCCAAAGTTATTTGCGCGTCATTGTAAAACGATAATCCCCGCGCCGGCAGGGGGCAGAAGTATCGCCTGCTGCGCTAGCTAGCAGATGACCTGCGTGTGCTCCTCGATGGCGACACGATCCTCGGCGGCGATACCCGGCTCGCACACCACGGCGTCCAGGCTGTCCAGGCGGCAGAAGGTGTAGAAGTCGCGCTTGCCGATCTTGCTGGAGTCGGCGATCAGATAGCGCGAGTCGGCCTTGCTAAAGGCGAGCTGCTGGATGCGGCCCTCTTCCATGTTAGACGTGGACACGTCGCCGTCCAAAATGCCGTTGGCGCCGATATAGGCTGCGTCGATTCCCAGCGCACGCAGGGTATCCTCGGCCATGGGGCCCACAAAGGCGGCGGTGCGGCGGCGATACATACCGCCCACGAGGCACAGGTCGCAGTCTTCGCGCGCCTCGAGCAGGTTAAACACCGAAAGCGAATTGGTCACAATACGCAGGCGAAACGCCGGCAGCATCGAGGCCATCTGCTCAACCGTGGTGCCCGTACCCAAAAAGATGGTCGAGCCTTCCTCGATAAGCTCCACAGCGCGGCGCGCGATTTGCATCTTTTCCTCGGCATGCTTAGTGCGCTTTTCGCTGTGCGAATACTCATGGCGCAACATAGCGTGGGGACGTCCCTGTGCACTGCGAGCTCCGCCGTGCACGCGCTCAATCTCGCCCAGACTCGCAAGTTCCTCAAGGTCGCGACGAATCGTCATGTCCGAAACGCCCAGTGCGTCCGAAATCTCCTTGACCGAGACCGTGCCTTGCTCTTCGAGCAGCTGCCGAACCTTATCCTGTCGCTCTGCCTTAATCACGATGAATCCTCGCCGTTCTTTGCGCGCATATCATTCAAACAGTAACGAACAAATTGTATCAGACTCGTGCGCGTCAAAAATGAATGCCCGCACAGCTCCAATCATCACTTTTTTGAGAAAAATACCCCCTGCTTTAGTGGGGTGTAGTGATAATCTCGCCTGTTCACGCTAAAGTTTGTCTGAAATACCTCGATGTTAGGAACCAAATGATCACTTCCGAGCTTTTCGGCACCGCGCCGTGCGGCACCCCCGTTCATCGTTACACCCTCAACGGGCCCGAGATCTGCGTTCGCATTATGGACTATGGCGCCACCGTGCTGGGTATCGATGTGCCCGACATTCCCGGCAACGTGCGCGATGTGGTGTTGGGCTTCGATAAGCTCGAGGATTACTTTGACAACCCCGCCTGCTTTGGCGCGACCATCGGCCCCGTGGCAAACCGCACCGCGGGCGCCACAATCACTATCGACGGCACGGACTGGCATATGTCCGCTAACGAGGGCACCAACAACCTGCACAGCGATCTTGAGCACGGCCTGCACAAGCGCGTATGGGATGCTGAACTCGACGAGGTCCATAACGCCGTGCGCATGATCACCTCGCTTGAAGATGGCGAGCTTGGCCTTCCCGGCAACCGAACCTTTACGGCCGTGTTTACCGTTACGCGCGCTGGCGTCTTCCGCATCGAGTATGGCTGCGAGAGCGACCGCGCCACCTACGTGTCCATGACCAACCACACGTACTTTAACCTCGCCGGTCATAACGCCGGCATGGACTGCGAGCACTTCTTTGTTGCTAACGCTGCCCACTACCTGCCCATTAACGAGCAGAATATCCCCACCGGCGAAATCGCTCCGGTCGAGGGCACGCCGTTTGACTTCCGCGAGCTGCGCCCCGTCGCTCCCGGCATGGAAGCCGACGACCCGCAGATTAAGCAGGCCCGCGGCTACGATCACTGCCTGTGCATCGATGGCTATCAGTACGGCCGCAATCTGCGCCGCGCCCTGCATGTCGAGGAGATGTGGACCGGCCGCGAGCTGGACTACTACACCACCGCCCCGGGCGTGCAGCTCTACACCGGCAACTGGCTGGGCGACGAGCACGCCAAGGACGACGCCAACTATGGTTGGGGTGCCGGCTTTGCCCTCGAGGCAGAGATGTACCCCGACACGCCGCACCAGCCGCTGTTCCCGCAGGGCATTGTGGGTCCGGGTCACCCCTACAGCAATGTGATCGAATACCACTTTATGAGGCACTAGGCCCACAACGCGACATCTCGCACAGCAGCGCCCGCCGGCACCACCGCCGACGGGCGCTTTTTCATCTTTTGGGCGCATTTTCGCTGTGACTATATGAGTGGCATATCAAAACTATGCCCATTTACTACGTTTAGCCCGGGATGCTCGAGCATGCACCGGTTTTTGTTAAATTCGCGAGCCGTCTACCTGCAGTTTTGTTTTTCTCAAATTCGACATGCTCGGCGATAGCCGATCAAACGTAGTAAATGGGCATAGTTTTTAACAGGCGGCATCGCACGCGTCCCTCGCAAGGGCAAAATGATCCGTTTTCCTCCGTCCCCAAGGGATCAGTTGAACAGATTGCCGATGGGATCGGGGGCGGAACTGGGGAGATAGCGGATTTCTAGCTCTATACCGAGCTTTTGCAACTCTTTGAAGGCGGCGATGTCTGTATCGCCTACGGCAACGGCAGGCGTTGCAGAGCGCTTGCCCTCCCCCGTCCGCATATGGCCGATACTAATCTTGGTTATTGGCACACCGCCCTTAACCAGCGCGAGCGCATCGGAGGGTGAGGCCACCATGATCAGAATCAATTGGCGAGGCGTTGCGGTATGAATGATGTCGATGGTCTTTTGCACCGAGAAGAACCGCGTCCAGACGCCATCGGGCGTGGCCACCCTCATAGGGGCCCATTGGCGCGAATCTGCCGCGATCTCATCGTTGACGATTAGGACGAGGTTGGAACCCACGGCTTCGTTCCACAGCCCAACGTCTTGCCCGTAAATGAAACGGTCATCGATACGCGTGAGAAGGATCTTGGGTTGAGTCATCGCTGCCCCATTCTGTTTGAGACCCATACGAGCGGGACGTCAGCCACCAACTCGACAGCAGGTCAAGCACCAAATGGGTACCGCGGACATCACGCCTCCAATATTAGTGCATTTAAAGTGAGAAAAGCCATCAGAACCCTTGCGCGGATGTGCGATGTCCCGTATCATAGACAGCCGTTGACGCCTCAGTTGCGTCACCACATGGCCGCCAGCGTAGCTCAGTTGGTAGAGCACCGCTCTCGTAAAGCGGGGGTCACCGGTTCGAGCCCGGTCGCTGGCTCCATTGCA
>JAXJCG010000040.1:0-6749 GCA_036302525.1 Collinsella sp.
GCGCCGGTTTGACCGGCCCGCCACGGGTCAATCTGCAGTGCGGCCCGAACCCCGTGAGGGCCGGCGCCTTTAGACGCGTGCCGGAAATCCAAGGGTTATACCCTAAGAGCAAACCACCCCTTTTAGGGGTGGTTTTGATTAGAGGAATTCGCCGACTCGGTGGACTTCGGGTTCTAGGTCTACATCGAATTGGTCTTTGACGGTTGCTTGGATGTGGCGGATGAGTTCGTCGACGTCGGCGGCGGTGGCGTGGTCGGCGTTGACGACGAAGCCGCAGTGTTTTTCGCTCACCTGGGCGCCGCCGACGGCGTGGCCGCGCAAGCCGGCATCCATGATGAGTTTGCCGGCAAAGTAGCCCTCGGGGCGCTTGAAGGTGGAGCCGGCGCTCGGCATGTCGAGCGGCTGCTTGTCCTCGCGGCGCTGGCGGTAGTTGTCCATGTCGGCCTTGATCATCGCGGCGTTGCCCGGGGCGAGGTTGAAGGTTGCCGAGAGCACGATAAAGCCGTCGTCGGCAATGCGACTCTTGCGGTAACCCAGGTTGAGCTCATCGACATCGAACTCAATGATATTGCCGCTGCCGCGGGTGCCATCGTCGAGGACGCGTGCGGGCTTGTAGACCCGTACGGACTCCAGCACGTCGGCCATGCAGGCACCGTAGGCACCGGCGTTCATGTAGCAGGCGCCGCCGACCGATCCGGGGATACCCGAGATGGGCTCCATACCGGTGAGACCGGCCTCGGCTGCCGCCGCGGCGACGTCAGAAAGCAAGGCGCCGGCTGCTGCCGTGACATGCGTGCCGTCGACCGTAATGTCGGAGAGGCCCTTGCCCAGCGCTACGACGACGCCGCGGATGCCCTTGTCACCGACGAGCAAGTCGGAGCCGTTGCCCACGATGGTGAGTGGCAGATCGCAGCGATAACAGGTATCGAGCGTGGCGACGAGGCCCTGCTCGGTGTCGGGCGTGACGAAGACATCGGCCGGGCCGCCGATCTTAAACGTGGTGTGCTCGCGCATGGGCTCGCTCATGAGTACGTTGTCCTCGCCGGCAACGCCGGCGAGCGCGCAAAGCAGGTCCTCGTTAAAAAAGTCGTTCTCGTGCATACGAATATCCGCCTTTTGGTGGTTGTTGTCATCGATCGATTGCAATATACCCCACCTGGACGGATTTGGTGCGCTGGCGGCGATAAAACAGCCGTCCACCGGATTGGTAAAGTGTTTATCACCGAGGTAGAGGGGCAGTCGCTATACTTTCAAGAGATTGCGCGTAAACCCGGAAGGAGCGAGATGGCCAACAAAGTCACCCTCAAGCAGATCGCCCAGGAGGTGGGGCTTTCCCCTTCGTCGGTCTCGCTTGTTCTCAATAATCGGCCCTGTCGCATCTCGGAAGAAAACCGCAGGCTCATCAAGGAGGTTGCGGCGCGCAACCACTATGTTCCCAACCAGATCGCGCGTAGCCTGGTTATGCGCGAGTCGCGCACCTTAGGCCTGATCGTTCCCAATATCGAGAGTCGCTTTTTTGCCTCGCTCGCGGGCAGCTTGGAAAAGCGCTGCCGTGAAGACGGCTATGCACTCTTTATTACCAGCTCGGGTGGAAGCGCCGATGACGATCTGGAACTGCTACGCCAGCTGGTGACGCGCGGCGTCGACGGCGTCTTTCTGGTGGTGGGTGACGAGTTCTCCGACGATCGCGCCCTGCGCGAGGAAGTGAGCCATCTGCCTATCCCTGCCGTGATGGTCGACCGTGCCATTGAGGGACTCGAGTGCGACAAGGTGATGTTCGACCACGAGATGGGCGGCTACATGGCTACGCGGTATCTGATTGAGCAGGGTCATCGCCGCATCGCCTGTCTGGTTAACGCGCGTCGCTCCAATACGGGCCGCAAGCGACTCGCCGGTTACGAGCGCGCGCTGCGCGAGGTGGGACTGCCCATCGACGCGCGCCTGGAGTTTGAGAGCGAATATTACATCCCGAGCGCCTACGAGGCCTCGGAGGCCGTGCTTGCAACCGATGCCACCGCCGTGTTTGCAAGCTCGGATAACATTGCCCTCGGTCTGCTCAAGCGCTTGCACGAGATGGGGAAGAGCATCCCAGGCGATATCTCGGTCGTAAGCTATGACAACTCGGCGGCCGACGTTCTCTTTGAGCCGGCGCTGACTGCGATTGAGCAGGATCCCGGTGTCCTTGCGGAGCATGCTTTTGCCTGCATGTCCAAGCGTCTTGCCGGTAGGGGCGGTAAGCGTGCCGAAGAGGTCGTTCTGGAACCGGCGCTTATCGTGAAGGGCAGTGTGCTTGATCTTACCGAATATAGCTAAGCGCACTTGTTTGTTTGCATAGATTGCATGCGGAGTGTCCGCTATTTGCCGGCGGGGCCGGGGAGGCATACTTTGTTTTGAGAAGTTCGCGGAGCCCACTTCCAAAACCAAGCACCCCACCCCGGCCCTCGTCTGTGAACCCTTCCGCTGGGCGAGCCATAGACGCCGCGCACCGATGTGATAAAGCGTGAGCTTGAAATTGGCGCTATATTCGGCTTGAGTTGTTTAATGCTAGTACGGGAGGCTGATATGGGGCTGTTCAAGAAGAAAAACCCGCAGGATGCCTTTGATCCCGATGTGTTTACCATCACGGATACGATTTTGGACCCGCCGCGGTTTACGTTTTTGCCGGCTATCTACCAGGATGCCACGCGCCGCAAGTGGGCCGTGCATCAGCGCGGCGGCGAGCCGAAGATTTTTGACTATGCGGATGTGTTGCAGTGCGAAGTGGCCGAGGCGGGCGATCCGGAGGCCGAGGAAGTGGCCTCAAAACAGGAATTTGCCCAGCGTATCCTGGCAAATCCTGCCAAGGCGGCGAAAATAAACGCTGCCAAGCGTAATATGTGTCTTGGTATGGGCGTTGTTGTGGCGGTTCAGACGGGAAAAGACGAGGTTTCCAAATTAGAGATTCCCGTTATGACCGACGAAGTCAAACGCGATTCAAGTCTATATAAGTCGTATCGGAATGTCGCCGAGAAGATCAAGGCCGAATTTGATGCCATGGGAGGGCTGGTCTAATTTTGGCGGCATACGTTTCTGAATGAGGAGTCTGTGCAATGGCAGGCGAATCTTATGCAATTCCCCCCAAAGATCGTGCTGTTGAGGGAATTCTTTGGTATATCCAGCACCACCAGCTTGCCGGCGGCGATCGCCTGCCGGCTGAGCGCGTGCTGTGCGAAGAGATTGGCGTTTCGCGTACGGCGTTGCGCGCCGGTATCACGCGGCTCATCTCGTGTGGAACGCTCGAGAGCCGTCGCGGATCGGGTACGTATGTGTGTCCTCCCAAGCCGCTGAATATCTTCCAGGAAACGTATAACTTTTCCGATGCTGTGCGGACTGCCGGCCTGCACCCCTCTTCTCGTCTGGTTTCCACCGGGACCATCGAGGCGGATGAGGCGCTTGCCGACAAGCTTGGGGTGGCTGTGGGCGCTCCTTTACTCCGCATGCAGCGCATTCGACTTATAGAGGGCGAGCCGGCGTCAATCGAGACCGCTCACGTTAACCTGTCCCTGTGCCCATCGCTTCCCGAGCACGATTTTGAGTGTGAGAGCCTTTACGATGTCTTGCTCAAAGAAGGTGGCGTGCGCGTTGAGCATGGACGTGAGCATATCTCCATCTCGCGTTTGAACGTCGAAGAGGCCGAGCTGCTCCAGCAAGAAGAGGGAACGCCGGTGTTCTATGAGAGCTCGATCGAATTCGATAAGGACATGCGTTTTGTGGAGCATTGCAAATCGGTGATTTTGCCCACAAAGTTCCGCTTTGCCGATAACGGCGAAGAGAACGGCATGAGGAGCGTGGCAGGTGAACAATGGCTGAAACAGTAGATGCCACCCCGGTTTATATGCGCATTCGACGCCGCATCGAGGAACGTATCGAGCGCGGTATATATCCCACGGGTTCCATGATTCCGTCCGAAAAAGACCTTGCCGAGGAATTTGGTACGACACGCTTGACCATCCGAAGCGCTGTCGATGAGCTGGTTCGGCGCGGGCAGATTCGCCGTGTTCGGGGAAAAGGTGCCTTTGTGGCGCAGAAAGTACCTGCTTTTTTTGAACGCACGGTCGGTTTCCGTGAATCGGTTCGTGCTTCGGGCGGCGAGCCGTCCGTCCGTATTCTCGCGCGTTCCAAGCGTTATGCGGGGCCATATTACGCCGACCTGTTTGGCATCGCCGAGGACGACCTGCTCTATTCCGTTCGACGCCTGAACTGCATAAACGGTAGCCCCGTATCGATTGAGACGGCGCTGATTCCCTGCCTGCTGTTCCCAACCATCGAAGATATTGACGTGTCGGTCTTCAGTTTGTACGAGACCTATGAGATGCTGGGCCGAAAGCCAGTCATGGCACAGGAAAAGCTCGATATCGAAGCGCTGGGCGCACGAGATGCCGGCCTCCTTGGACTGGAACAGGGCGATCTTGTTTTGCTTTTGGAATGCGTGAGCTATGACGCGAGCGGTCAGGCTATCGAGTATGTAAAGTCCTTCAATCGTGGCGATACGGGCGGCTACACCTATACGTACTAGCTGGTATTTTGTGAATAACGGCTGGGAAACTAACCAGTTTTGATCGTTGGGTCAGCTGTATATACAACCTTACAGGGCTCAAAATCGACCGTTCGCCGATGGGGATAAATTAATCGACAAAGAAGTATCAAAAAGCCGTAACCTGTAACTGTGATTGGTATCAAATACTAATGATTTGTTACGAGGTGAGACGATGAAGATGCTCGATTACGTTCAGCTTGCCCATGTGCGTATGGGGGAGAACCTCGAGCGTTCGTCTGAGCTGGTAGCGCAGCTCGTTGATATTTTCCAGTCCGGTTCTTTTGACGCGCTGCGCATCGTTGCTTCGGGTTCGTCGCGCCATGCCGCCGATTGCGCCCGCGATTACCTGCAAGATGCCCTGCAAATGCAGGTGTCCGTTGTGACGCCCGAGGCCTTCGTCGATTTTGAACACACCTATCCGCAGCATGTGCTCAACATTGCCGTTTCGCAGAGTGGCTATTCGACCAATACGATTGCGGCGCTCGATTACATGCGCGCACACGATATGGCTGCAGTTGCGCTCACGGCAAACGTCGAGGCACCCATCAAGGAACACGCTGACATCGTTCTTGACTACGGTGTGGGCGTCGAGTCGGTGGACTTTGTGACTCTGGGCGTCGAGGTGCTCGTTGAGTACCTGGTGCTCTTTGGTATTTACGGCGGTCAGGCGCGCGGAACGATTGACGCCAAGGGCGTTGCCCAGCGTCTTGACGACCTGCGTGAGGCTATCCAGGCCAATGCCGTGATGTGCAAGACCGCCGAGGCATATGTCCAAGACCACATGCTCGAGCTTTCTGAGCACACGCCCGCCATGGTCGTCGGCAACGGCCCCAACTATGGCGTTGCCGAAGAGGCGGCCCTCAAGCTGAGCGAGACCATCAAGATTCCTGCCATGCATCACGAAGGCGAGGAGTTCGTCCACGGTCCCGAGATGCAGATCGTTCCGGGCTATCTGGTGTTTATCGTCGACGATCCGCAGGGGTCGGAGCGTCTTGCGAATATCGCTGATGCGCTATCGAACGTTACGACAAAAACGGTGCTGCTCACGGCCCATCCCAAGGGTAGGGCTCACGAGGTTGCGGTGCCTCAGGTGGCTCCGCTGCTCAGCGCAATTCCCAATCTTGTGTTCTTCCAGACGATTGCGGCCATGATAGCCGAGCGTCTGAAGTCATGGGACGTGCACCCGTATCTCGATGCTGTCTCCAAGCAAATGGAGGTCAAGGCAGAGGGCTACGAAGAGTCAGTCAATGCGCTTAAGGCCAAAGCGGCCGAGTGTTACGGAATGTAAGCGGGTTTTGATGCCCGTTGGCATGGGGGATGTGGAAACAACCCCAGAAAGGAGAGACAAATGAAGGAAACCGAGAAGATCGAGATCATGCATTTCGACCAGGAGGGCTATCTCGAGGACGGCAAGGCGCTCTACGAGACCGGCAAGAAGATGACCGCGCTCGCCGACAAGGTTGCCGACGAGGGCTACGACGCCGTGTTCCTGATGGGCGTTGGCGGCACCTGGGACGAGCTCATGCAGCTCGAGTACCTCATGAACAAGTTCGGCGACCGCGACCTCGAGGTCTACCTGATCCACGCCGCCGAGTGGAACGCCATGGGCCACAAGCGCATGACCGAGAAGTCCGTCGTGCTCACCGCCTCCGAGTCCGGCACCACCCCCGAGGTCCTCGAGGCCGTCAAGAAGATGAAGGGCATGGGCGTGCGCGTCTACGCCATGACCAAGCCCGAGGGCCCCATCGGCCAGGCTGTGGGTGCCGAGAACTGCGTCGCCATGGCTTCTGACCATGGTTCGGGCGGCTGCGAGAAGGGCTACTACCTCGCCGACTGCTTCGGCCTGCGCCTGCTCAACCGCCGCGGCTGCTTCCCCAAGTTCGATCTGTTTATCGAGCAGACCAAGGACATCTGGAAGGACATGCTCGACATCCGCAAGCGCTTCGAGCCGCGCGCCGAGGAGCTCGCCAAGAAGTACGCCCTGGCCCCCTACACCATGTTCATCGGCTCCGGCGCCCTGTGGGGCGAGACGATCCTGTTCTCGATGTGCATCCTGGAGGAGATGCAGTGGAAGCGCACCCGCTACATCACCTCGGCCGACTTCTTCCACGGCACCCTCGAGCTCGTGGAGCCCGGCGTCCCGGTCTTCCTGTTCATGGGCGAGGACGAGAAC
>JAXJCG010000041.1:0-1879 GCA_036302525.1 Collinsella sp.
GCGCCGGTTTGACCGGCCCGCCACGGGTCAATCTGCAGTGCGGCCCGAACCCCGTGAGGGCCGGCGCCTTTAGACGCGTGCCGGAAATCCAAGGGTTATACCCTAAGAGCAAACCACCCCTTTTAGGGGTGGTTTTGATTGCTTGCATGTCCTCGGCAGCATTTGCCCAAATGGTGAATGCTGGTGCCGGCAGGTTGCCGAGTGCATGTTGCGGGTATACCCCATGCGTACCATGATCCAAACACTGTGAGGTGTCTGCGCGTGTGCGCGATAATTCATTTTGGAACTGACGGTTGGCGCGCTCGCGTCGATGAGGACTTCACTGCCGATAACGTTGCTCGTATCGCCGATGCCGTCGGCGAGTTGTGGCAAAAGACCAATCCGGGCAAAACAGTATATATAGGGTTCGACACCCGGCCCCTGGCGAGCGAGTTCGCTGAACTTGCGGCGGGCGTGCTAGCAGCGCACGGGCTGGACGCCGTGCTCGCTTCGCGACCTGTTCCGACCCCTGCCCTTACGTGGGCGGCGGCTTATGACGGTGAGGCGTGCGGCGCGCTCATGGTGACGGGGTCCCATCATCCGCAGGGTTATCTGTGCCTCAAGATTCGCATGGGTGACGGCTCAACCGCCAACCAGGATGTCATCGAAGAGCTCGAAGAGACCATGGCTCCCGAGCCAATGGGGATCGAGGGGCAATATCGCACCGCGGATATCATTCCTGACTATATGCAGGCGGTGGCATCATTTGTCGATGCCGAAGCCATCCGCGCCGCGCACCTGCGCGTGGTTGTCGATCCCATGGGCGGCGCAGCCCAGGGCTATCTAGCCGACTTGCTGCGCGAGCTTGGCGTTGAGGCGCACGAGATTCACGCCGGGCAGGCGTCTGACCAAGAAGATATCTGCCCCGACCCCGTTGAACCTTGGGTGGACGCTTGCGAGCGCACGGTTATCGAGGACGGAGCTTGCGCTGGCCTGGTGACCGACGGCGACGCCGACCGTATCGGCGCGGTTGACGAGCGCGGCAGATATATACATCCGCATCAGATCATGGCGCTCGTTTTGGGCGACTTGGTTCAATTTCGTAATTTGGAGGGGCGCGTCGTCGTCAATCTTTCATGCTCGACGCTCGTACGTCGCATTGCCGAGGCGCTTGGCTGCCGCGTGACCGTCAAACCAGTCGGTTTCAAATATATAGCGGCGGAGATGAAGAAGGGCGGCGTCCTCATAGGCGGCGAAGAAGCCGGTGGTATCGGCATCGCCGCGCATATGCCCGAGCGCGATGGAATCCTCGCCTGTCTGATTCTGTGTGAGCTTATGGCAAAGACGGACGCGCCTTTGGGCGTTCTGGTCGACCAACTCGAGGACAGTTTTGGTAAGACGAGTTACGGTCGACGCGATTTGCGCCTTGAGGCCGAAGATGCCGAAACGTTACGAACCCTGCTGCCGGGCGTAAACCCCAAGTCGATTTGTGGCAAGGTGCCGCAAAACGTTAGTCATATGGACGGCTTGCGTCTGTCATTCGAGGATGACACGTGGCTGCTGGTCCGTCCTAGCGGGACCGAACCAGTGGTGCGCGTCTACGCCGAGGGGTTCTCGGTGGAAGAACGTGATGAGTTGCTCGATGCTGGCTGTGCTTTAGCTAGGGGGACGTATCCGCTTTAACCATGAGACTGCCTTATATAAAGAGATGCTCGGCGAGCGGTAGTTAACGGCTGGCAAACGTTAGTCGGATCACAAGATGTGTAGGAAATGTGTACGCCCAGATTCCCGCCCGCGGCGCCCCTCCGGTCTGGCAATATATCTCCTTGCCGCGCGGCCCGGTCGGACCGGATCAGCCGCGCAGGCGTGCACCTTGAGAACCGGATACTGCGAGGATGGA
>JAXJCG010000042.1:0-133866 GCA_036302525.1 Collinsella sp.
GTCCGCAGCCACACTCGGGCACTTGGAACGGGGGAAACGGCGGTCGACGAAACTGGAGAGGAGGTATTACGAGCTCCTGTGCGAATTGGAGAGAACGCTCCCGCAAACTGCCTCTTGACAACTTATAGGAGCGTCGGTTTTGATTTCACGATTTTCCGTGTGGTCGAGGGTAACCGGTCAAACGTAGTAGATAGGCCCATTTCGTGGCGAGCGAGTCGACTCGGGGCACAGGGCAGCCAAAAAAGCCCCGTCCCAAATTGACTGCTTTTGAGTTGCGGTGATATACGGACTGTTTGGGGCTCCTGGCTTGTAAAACAGTCCCTATTTCACCGCAACTGATGAGGGGATGGGTTAGCGGAGCAGACCGGCTACTTCGCCGGCTAGGGTAATGGTGCCGGCGGCTACGAAAGGCTCGCCGGCGGCATCGAGGGCCGCGAGGGCCTCGGAAACGCTGGGGTATACGCCCGCAAGCTTATCAGCATCAACGAGGGCGGCGAGCTCCTCTGCCGGCAGGGCGCGATCGGAATCGGTCTGGGTCACGACCACGCGGGGGAACGCCGGAACCAAAACGTCAACGATACCCGCCACGTCCTTATCGGCCAGCGCGGCGCACAGCAGCGTGGGGCGATTCTCTACGCAGGGATCGATCTCGTCCAGCGCGCTCACAAAGTTCTCGCAGCTCTGAGGGTTATGGCAGGCATCAATCAACTTGAGCGGATCAGTTCCCAGCACATCAAATCGGCCCGGTGTGGGGCAGCCCATAAGCGAAGCATCCAGTGCCTCGTGGTCGAGCTCGCGGCCCAGATAGCCCTCGCACAGCATAATCGCGCACGCAGCATTCTGCGGCTGATACGCCGGCTTGACCATGCTCGACGTATAGATCGCACGCGGCGTGGTGCAGCTAAACTCAACCGTATCGCCCACGTGCTCCGGCACCTTGGTCGTGGCATGGTTCACCACGAGCGGCACGATGCCGCACGCACGGCAGCGAGCATCCATTACGCGCTGAACGCTCGACTCGTGCGTACCCTCACCCAGCACAACCAGACGTCCGGGCTTGATGACCGCAGCCTTCTCCCCCGCAATGGCCTCGAGCGTATCGCCCAAAATACGTGTGTGATCGAGCCCAATGCCCGTAATGGCGACGACGACAGGATCGGTCGCACTCGTGGCGTCCCAGCGCCCGCCCATGCCGACCTCGAGCACGGCAACATCCACCGCGGCCTCGGCAAACACTACAAGTGCGGCAGCCGTCAGCAGGTCAAACGGCGTGATGGAATAGGCGCGCTCCCCCGCCGCCACACGGCGCGCATTCACACGACGCCCCGCCTCGACAGCTGCCGAAACGCCACGGGCAAAGGCCTCGTCGCTCACAACGTGGCCGTCAACCTCCATGCGCTCGGGATAGCGCACCAGCTGCGGTGACGTATACAGCGCGGTCTTGAGCCCCTCGCCGCGAAGGATAGCAGCTGAAAAACGCGTGGTCGAAGTCTTGCCATTGGTACCGGCGACCTGAATGCAATCAAAATACTCATCCGGACGCCCCAGTTCATCGAGCATATCGATAACCGTCTCGAGTAGAGGACCAGCATCCCCAGAAATCCGCCCCGTATCAGCAGCAATCCCCACAGCCTCATCAAACGAAAGCAGCTCAAACGAGAACGGCACAGAATACGACCCCGAACGCTTAGGCATAACCCAAAGTCCCCTCAACATAAAAAGAGGCCCGAATCAACAACGAGCCCCTCCCATACAAAATATCAGCCAAACACCGCTTTGCAGCAAGATCAAGGCCACAACCCAGTGGTTCTAACCTACCAGATGCAAACAACCACGTAAACGAACTAGGAGCGGCCCGACGCTTTGCTCGATACAAGTTCCGCACGCAAAGGACAGCACTAAATGTGCTGTCCGTCTTGCGCAGGACTGTTCGCAGTAGCGAGCAAAGCGTCGGGACGCGCCCCCCAGTAAGATCTACGAGAAGTCAGCAACCTGAGCAGTCAGCGCCGTCAGGATCTCCTTGAGCTCAGCTGCACGGTCCCTCTTCTTCTGGACCACCGCGGGCGCGGCCTTGGCCACAAAGCCCTCGTTGGCGAGCGTCTTCTCGCAGCCGGCGAGCTCCTTCTGGGCCGCGGCGATCTCCTTCTCCAGGCGCGCCTTCTCGGCCGAAAGATCAACCTTGCCCTCGAGCACCACAAAGACCTCGACGCCGCTATCGACCACGGCAATGCTCGCAGCCGGCTTCTCAACGTCGGTACCCATGACCAGCGAGGCAGTGTTTGCCAGCGGCTCAATGGTCGAACGCAAGCTCTCAAGCTTCTCGATATCCTCGGCACCGGCGCGCACGACCACGTCGAGCTCGGCCTTGGGGCTCAAGCGATAACGCGAACGCGTGGCGCGGGCGGCGGAAACGACAGCGCGACAAAGCTCAAACGCGCGCTCGGCGTCCTCGTCGACATACTTGGCATAGTCGGCGGGCTCGGGCCACTTGGCGATCATGAGTGCCTCGGCGCGGTCCACGTTGCCCTCGGCATCCAGGTCGAGCACGCTCGCCGGCATGTTGTCCCAAATCTCCTCGGTGACAAACGGCATGAGCGGGTGCATCAGGCGAATGGAGGTATCGAGCACAAAGATCAGGTTGCGCTGCGCCTGCAGACGACCCTCACCCTTCAGGCGGGCCTTGGTGACCTCGACGTACCAGTCGCAGACCTCATTCCAGAAGAACTGCTGCACGCCGCGGGCCATGTCGCCAAAGGTGTACTTCTCGATACCCTCGGTGACCATCTGGACGGCCTTGGCCAGGCGGCTGAACATCCAGGCGTCGGCCGGCGTCTCCACGACGGGCTCGCCGGGCGTGTAGCCCTCCATGTTCATAAGCAGGAAGCGGCTGGCGTTCCAAATCTTGGTAACAAAGCTCTTGGCCTGGTCGGTACGCGGGCTGTCGATAAGCTTCTTGGTCTTCTTGTCGATGTTCGCGTCGAACTTGACGTCCTGGTTGTTGGTGCAGAGCGTCAGCAGGTTGTAACGCATGGCGTCGGCGCCGTACATGCCAATGAGGTCCATGGGGTCAACGCCGTTGCCCTTGGACTTGGACATACGGCTTCCGTCCTTGGCAAGAATCGTCGGGTAGATGACGACGTCCTTAAACGGCACCTCGTCCAGGAAGTACAGCGAGCTCATGACCATGCGGGCGACCCACAGCGCGATGATGTCGCGTGCAGTGACGAGCGCCGTCGTGGGGTGATGTCCCTCGAGCAGCTCCGGCTTTTGCGGCCAACCCTGCGTGGCGAAGGTCCACAGCTGCGAGCTGAACCAGGTGTCCAGCACGTTCTCGTCCTGGTGCACGTGATGGCCGCCGCACTTGGGGCACACGTCGGTGTCCTCGGTAAGGGCGTCCTCCCAGCCGCAGTCCTCGCAGTAGAACACGGGAATGCGGTGGCCCCACCACAGCTGGCGGCTGATGCACCAATCCTTGAGGTTCTCCATCCAGGTGGTGTAGGTCTGCGTCCAGCGCGAGGGGTGGAAGGTGACCTTGCCGGATTTGACGGCGTCAAGCGCCGGCCCCTTGAGCTTATCGACGGCCACAAACCACTGCTCGGACAGCCACGGCTCAAGCGCGGCGTCGCAACGGTAGCAGTGCATGACGGAGTGGTCGTGGTCCTCGACGTGATCGAGCAGATCATGCTCCTCAAACCACTTAATGACGGCCTCGCGGCACTCCTCACGGGTCATACCGGTGAACTCGCCATAGCCCTCGACGACCACCGCGTGCTCGTCGAAGATATTGATCTGCGGCAGGTCGTGAGCTTGACCCATGGCGTAGTCGTTGGGGTCGTGGGCCGGGGTGACCTTGACAAAGCCGGAGCCGAAGTTGGCGTCGACATGCCAATCCTCAAAGATGGGGATCTCACGGTCGACGATGGGGAGTTTGACGGTCTTGCCCACAAAAGCGGCCTTCTCGGGGTCCTTCGGGGAGACGGCAACGCCCGTGTCGCCGAGCATGGTCTCGGGGCGCGTGGTGGCGACGACGATGTAGTCCTGGCCGTTGACCGGCTCGGTCAGCGGGTAGCGCAGGTGCCACAGGTGGCCCTTCTCGTCCTTATATTCGGCCTCGTCGTCCGAGATGGCGGTGGTGCAGTTGGGGCACCAGTTAACGATACGCTTGCCACGGTAGATCAGGCCGTCGTGGTACCAATCGCAGAAGACCTTGCGCACGGCCTGTGCGTAATCCTCGTCCATGGTGAAGCGCTCGTTGTCGAAGTCGACGGAGCAACCCATGCGCTTGATCTGCTCGACGATGATGCCGCCGTACTCGTGGGTCCAATCCCAGCAAGCGTCGACAAACTTGTCGCGGCCGATCTCCAGGCGGCTGATGCCCTCGCTCTTGAGCTTCTTGTCGACCTTAGTCTGCGTGGCGATACCGGCGTGGTCGGTACCCAGCACCCAACGCGTGGACTTGCCGCGCATGCGGGCCATACGGATGATGGCGTCCTGGATGGAGTCGTCGGTGGCGTGACCCATGTGGAGTTTGCCGGTCACGTTGGGAGGCGGAATGGTGACGGTGCAGTCGCCCACGCCCTCACGGCGCTTGTAGTAGCCGCCGTCGAGCCACTTCTGCAGGATCGCCGGCTCATTGGTCGACGGATCGTAATTCTTGGGCATCTCTTCCATATATCTCTCCCTGTCCCGCCGGGGAGGAATGTAGGCCCGATTTTCGCTCGGTCAGGTCCTGGGCTCGCTCGAAGACCACATTAAGTGGTCTTCGGCTCGTGCGGAATCTACGAAAATCGGGCCTACATTCCTCCCCTTAGGTATCGATTACTTCAGTCTGAAGGTACTAACTTGACAATCTCACAGAATAGCACAGGCATACCTGCCGAAAAGGGACAGGTTTATTTTGGTAGGTTTTATCAGGGGAAACGGCATTTGCCCATATAAAACCGACCAAAATAAACCTGTCCCTAAATGGCAGGCCCCGCGGTGGTTGCCGCGGGGCCTGGATTCACAGGTAGTTGGGGTTATTGCGTATATATAAAATAGCCTCCGACCGCGGGTGGTCGGAGGCTATTTGCAAACACGTTTTTTGCTGGTTTACCCGTAGATGCGTTGGGGCTGTTCTTCGCCCTTTACGGAGGCTTCGGTCACAACGACCTTGGAAACGCCCTCCTCACTGGGCAGATCGAACATTGTCTGCTGAAGCACGTCCTCGCAAATGGAACGCAGGCCGCGGGCGCCGGTCTTGCGGGCGAGCGCCATGCGGGCGATCTCATGCAGGGCCGCATCCTCAAACTCAAGCTCAACGTCCTCGAGCTGGAACATCTTGCGGTACTGACGCACCACGGCGTTCTTGGGCTCGGTCAGGATCGACACCAGGTCATCCTCGTCGAGCGACTGCGTCTGGGTGACGACGGGCGTACGTCCCACAAACTCGGGGATCATGCCAAAGGCGTTGAGGTCCTGCGGGAGCACCTGACGCAGCAGGTCGTTCTCGTCGACCGAGGTGGGGCCGGCGATCTCGGAGTTGAAGCCCACGCCCTTGTTGCCCACGCGATCGGCGATGATCTTGTCCAGACCCACAAAGGCACCGCCGCAGATGAACAGGATGTTGGTCGTATCGATCTGCAGCAGCTCCTGCTGGGGATGCTTGCGGCCGCCGGTGGGCGGAACGCTTGCCACCGTGCCCTCAAGAATCTTAAGCAGTGCCTGCTGAACGCCCTCGCCCGAAACATCGCGGGTGATGGAGAGGTTCTCGGCCTTGCGGGCGATCTTGTCAATCTCGTCTACGTAGATAATGCCCACCTGAGCGCGCTCAATGTCGCCGTCGGCGGCATTGATGAGCTTGAGCAGGATGTTCTCCACGTCCTCGCCAACGTAACCGGCCTCGGTGAGCGCGGTGGCGTCGGCGATGGCAAACGGCACCTCGAGGATGCGGGCGAGCGTCTGGGCGAGCAAGGTCTTACCGGTACCGGTGGGACCGAGCAACAGGATGTTGGACTTGGCGAGCTCTACCTCGTCCATATCGTCATCGAACTGCGAGCCCATGTCGTCATCAAAGGCAGACACCGCAGCGCCGCCCTCGATCACGCGGCGATAGTGGTTGTACACGGCAACCGACATGGCGCGCTTGGCGTCCTCCTGGCCCATTACATAGGCCGAAAGCTCGTCATAGATCTCGTGCGGCGTCGGCACGTGCGTGATGACCTGACGGTCGTCCTCGAGCTCAAAACCCTCGGTCTCGGGGTCCACGGCGGGCTGGGATGCAGCCTGACCATGGTCGTTGAGGAAGCCCGGCAGTTTGCCGTTGCGGGCAGCGTCCATAAAGTCCGAAGCAAGCGACTCCTCAAGGATCTCGGAGCAGGCGGCGACGCACTCGTCACAGATAAAGATGTTGGTCGGGCCCTTTACGAGGCGACGAACCTGGCCCTGCTCTTTTCCGCAAAAGGAGCAGCGGATGGGGTTGCCGTTCTCGTCAAAGTTGTCCTGCATGTTACCGGCCATCCTAGGCGTCCTTCGCGGCGAGGTCGCGCGAGGTGACGATACGGTCGATCAGGCCGTAGTCGAGGGCCTCGGCAGCGGTCAGGTAGTTATCGCGCTCGGTGTCGGCCTGGACCTTCTCGATGGGCTGGCCCGAGGCGTCGGACAGGATCAGGTTGAGCTCGCGGCGAGTCTTCTTAATCTCCTCGGCAACGATCTCGATCTCGGTCTGCTGGCCCTGGGCACCGCCGCTGGGCTGGTGAATCATAACCTTGGAATGCGGCAGGCAGAAGCGCTTGCCCTTGGCGCCGGCCGAAAGCAGCACGGCGGCCATGGACGCGGCCATACCGACGCAAATGGTCGAGACCTGCGGCTTGATGAAGTTCATGGTGTCCAGAATCGCCAGGCCGGAGTAGACCTCGCCACCGGGCGAATTGATGTAGAGCGAGATATCCTTCTCGGCATCCTGGCTCTCAAGATGCAGCAGCTGGGCAACGACCAGGTTGGCGCTGACGGAGTTGATCTCCTCGCCCAAGAAGATGATGCGGTCGTTGAGCAGGCGCGAATAGATATCGTAGCTGCGCTCGCCGCGCGGCGTCTGCTCGATAACGTATGGCACGAGGGCGGAATCGAACTTGGCGATCATACGCATCTCCATTTCTCTCTTGCGGACCAAATTGGTTCTAGATAGACGTACGGTGCCCGCATGCTATGCATTGGCTGGCACCGTACGAAGCAACCGGATAACCGGTGTATAACTTTACCCCATCACGGGCGCACGCATGCACTCGCGGGCAAGGTGGCGAGAATTACTCGGCGTCCTTGGCGGTCTCGTCGACCTCGGTCACCTTGGCGTTCTCGACCAGGTGGTCGACGGCCTTGGAGCGACGGATGGACTCGCGGACGGCAGGCATGCGGCCATCGGCGATGAACTCGACCTTGGAAGCCTCGACTTCCTTGACGCCGGCCTTCTCGAACTCGGCGTTGATGTCGTCCTCGGTGACCTCAATCTTGAGCTCGCGGGCGAGGGCGTCGAGGGCCAGGGACTCACGGGCAACGTCGTTGGCCTGCTTGTGCAGGTCGCCGATGAACTGCTCCATGGTCAGACCGGAAGCGGGCAGCCAGGTGTCCAGCGTCATGCCGCGGGCAGCGAGGTTGGACAGGAAGTTCTGGCCAAGCTCCTCAAAGACGGACTGCTCGTAGTCGGCATCCATCTCGTCGAGCTGCAGGCGCTCGGCGAGAGCGGAGACGCAACGGTTCTCCTTCTCGGCCGGCAGGCGGGAAGCCTTGTCCTGCTCGATCTCGATCTTGATGGCGTCGCGCATAGCGTCGATGCTGTCAAAGCCAAAGTCGGACTTGACGAGCTCGTCGGTGAGCTCGGGGGTGTTGCGGACCTTGATGCCCTTGACGGTGACCTCGACGGTGTGGGTCTCGGCCTCCTCGCCCTCCTCGACCTCGTCGGTCCAGGTGACGGTCTTGACGTCGTCAACGTTAGCGCCGATCAGGGCCTCGTTGAACTCCTTGGGGTTGCTGTCGCTACCGGCGATGAGCATGCGGCCCTCGGCGGCAAAGTTGTCGGCGTTCTCGACGGCCTTGAGATCGACGGTGACGTAGTCCTCGACCTCGACGGCGCGACCCTCGACGTCCTCGAAGGTGGCACGGTAGTTGAGGAGCATCTCGACCTGGTTGTTGATCTCGGACTCGGTGACCTCCGCAGGGGGCATCTCGATCTCGACAGCGTCGAAGGAGGAGAGCTCGGCAGCAGGACGCAGGGAGAACTCGACGGTGTAGGTGTAGTCCTCGTGATCCTTGGCGAGGTCGAGCTCCTTGTAGTCACCGTTCTTGGTGGGGACGATGTCCAGCTCGTTGAGGACGGCGGGCTCGTTGGCGGCGATCAGGTCGTTGGTGGCCTGAGCGAGGGTAGCCTCGGCGCCAAGTGCGGAGTCGATGACCGGACGGGGAGCCTTGCCGGCGCGGAAGCCCGGGAAGCGGTACTTCTTGGCGGTATCCTTGTAGGCCTTCTTAATCGCGGCGTCGACGTCGGCGGCCGGGATGGTGACCGTAGCGGTGAGCTTGGCGTCCTTGACGTCAGAAGCGGTGATGTTCAACACGTTCCTCCTCATACTGCCCAGCTTATCTGAGGTGCTGGTACCTTTATGCAACAAAGTGTCGCGACGGCCGGGGCCGACGCAGGTGCGATGGTGCGGGCGAAAGGACTCGAACCTTCACGGGAATCCCACCAGAACCTAAATCTGGCGCGTCTACCAATTCCGCCACGCCCGCATGAGCGCACATACTAGGAATGATAGCAGATACGAACGGTAAGCGCACGCACACCTTTTACAGGCTCACGACCTCACCACGAGTGCGCAAGGCGGGACGAGTTGCCCCGCCCCGCCCATTACGACTTGTTCGCTGACCCGCTACTCCCCCAGCAGGGCCTTCTCGGGCGTGATCGGCAGCGAGCGCACCTGGTGGCCGGTGGCGTGCGCGACGGCCGAGGCCACGGCGGCGAGCGGCGTGTTGATGACGACCTCGCCGATCGACTTGGCGCCAAACGGGCCCGTCGGCTCGTAGCTCGGCTCAAAGGCCACGCGAATGCTGCCGATATCCAGGCGCGTGGGCAGTTTGTAGCTCATAAAGTTGCCGGTGCGCAGGCGACCGCGGTCGTCATGCTCGACGATCTCGTAGAGCGCGTGGCCGATACCCTGGGCAATGCCGCCCTCGGCCTGGACGCGCGCGAGCGCCTCGTTGATCACGGTGCCGCAGTCCACAGCCGCCGCGTAGTCCACCACGGTCACCTTGCCGGTGGCCTTGTCGACCTCGACCTCGGCAATGCCGGCCATAAACGGCGGAGGCGAAACGGGCAGGCAGGCAGAGGCATGCGAGGTGAGCGCGTCGCCGCCCGCGATGTTCTTGACGCACAGGTTGGCAAAGTCGCGCAGCGTGAGGTAGCGGTTCTGCTCGCGCGCGGCACGCTCGTCGGACAGACGCACGTACTGGCCATCAAAGACCACATCGGCGGCGTCCACGTCCCACATCTGGGCGGCCTTGGCGCAAATTTTCTCGCGCAGCTCCGTCGCGGCGTTCTTGGCTGCCAGGCCCGTCACGTACGTGCCCGAGCTCGCGTACGAGCCGGCGTCGAACGGCGACACGTCGGTGTCCACGCCGCGCACCACAATGAGCGAGCTTTCAACGCCCAGCTCCTCGGCGGCAATCTGCGCCAGGATCGTATCGACGCCCATGCCGTTATCGGTGGCGCCGGTGCCGATGGTAATGAAGCCGTCCTCTTCCAAGCGCATGTCGATGCCGGCGATATCCACGTTGGAAATGCCCGATCCCTGCATGGTGAGCGCACACCCCAGAGCACGCACGCGGTCGCCAAGGTCGACGGCTAGCGGCTTGTCGCGCCAACCGATCATGTCCATCGCGCGCAGCAGGCAGCGGTCGAGCGCGCAGGCGTTGAGCTTCTCGTTGTAGTACTGCGGCATGATCTCGCCCTCGCGCACCATGTTCTTAAGGCGCAGGTCGGTGGGGTCCATGTGCAGCATGTCGGCGAGCTCGTTGACGGCGCTCTCCACGGCAAACTGGCCCTGGGTGGCACCGTAGCCGCGATACGCGCCGCCGCGGTTGGTGTTGGTGTAGACGGCGTCCCAGCTAAAGCGGCTCGCCTTCACATGGTTGTAGATGGGCAGGCTCTTGTGGCCCGAAAGGCCAATCGTCGTGGTGGCGTGCTCGCCGTACGCGCCGGCGTTGGACAGCGTGTGCAGATCGATGGCCGTGATGGTGCCGTCGTTCATAGCGCCCAACTTAACGGTCATCTGCATCTGGTGGCGCGAGTTGCCCGCGGTGATAGTCTCCTCGCGGGTGTAGCAGCAGTAGCTCGGACGGCCGGTCTGCTGGGTCACGAACGCCACGAAGATCTCGCAGCAACCCGTCTGCTTGGAGCCAAAGCCGCCGCCGATGCGCGGCTTGATGACCTGCACCTGCGACTGCGGAATATCGAGCGACTGCGCGACCATGCGGCGCACGTGGAAGGGCACCTGCGTAGAGGTGGTCACCGAGATGCGCCCAAACGCGTCGGTCGTCGCGAAGGCTCGGAAGGTCTCCATGGGCGCGGTCTGCGTGGCCTGGCTGGTGTAGGTGCGCTCAAAGACGATGTCGCTCTGGGCGAACGCCTCGTCAAGGTTGCCAAAATCGCTCGTGCCACTGCACACTAGGTTGCGCGGAACGTCGCCACCCTGCGGGAACATAAAGGTCACGTCGCCCTCGGGGTGTACCACGATGTCGTTATCGAGCGCCTGGGTAAAGTCGAGCAGGGGCTCGAGTACCTCGTAGTCGACCTTGATGAGCTTGAGCGCCTTGTCGGCGGCCTCCTCGGTCTCGGCGGCGACGATCGCCACCTCCTCGTTTTGGTAGCGTACGAGGTTCTCAAGGATCAGGCGGTCGTAGGGACTCGGCTGTGGATAGCTCTGGCCAGCGATGGTAAAGCGGCGCTTGGGCACGTCCTCGTAGGTGTAGACGCCCACCACGCCAGGCACCTTCAGGGCGCGCGACGTGTCGATGGAGCGGATCTTGGCGCGCGCATACGGGCTGCGCTTGAGTTTGACGATGAGCGCGCCGGCGGGCACCAGGTCACCCGTGTAGACGGGACGGCCCTCGAGCAGCGCCTTCGAGTCCTTCTTGGGCTGCTTGTGGGTGATCTGCTTGTACGCGACACCATCGCAGCTGGTGTCGTTGACCGGCAGCTCGGGCATCTCAAAGCCCACCTGCACGCCGGACTCGTTGAGGAAGCGGACGATGGCGCGCAGCTGGCTCTCGTAGCCGCTGCAACGGCAGAGGTTGCCGGCGAGCTGGCGCGACAGCTCCTCGCGCGTGGCGACGAGGCTCGGGTCCTCCTTGGCGGCGCGGGCAAGCGCCAGTACGTTCATGATAAGGCCGGGGGCGCAAAAACCGCACTGCTCGGCGCCTTCGGCAGCCATCGCACGGGCCAGCGCCTCAGACTCGGCTTTGAGGCCCTCGAGCGTGGTGATGGTGTGGCCCTCGACGCGAGCGGCGGGAACCGAGCAGCTCAGCACCGGGTCGCCGTCGAGCCACACCGTGCACAGGCCGCAGTTGGTGGTCTCGCAGGCGCAGCGCACCGACGCGCAGCCCTGCTCGCGCAACAGCGCAAAGAGCATGGTATCGGGGGCAATCTGAACCTTGACCTTGCGGTCGTTGAGCGTAAAGGAAAGATCGATGAGTTTGGCAGCCATTAGCGCACCTCGCTAGAATCGACGCCGGGCACGCGGCGGCAGGAATACTCGTCCGTGGCAAACTTAGGAATCTGCACGCCCTCGAGCTCGTGCGCAAGCGCGGCCGAAAGCTCGATGCCGGCGGCGCGACGCACAGCCTGGACGGCAAGCGGGGCCGAGATGCGGCGGCGGTAGTCGGCCGAGCCCCACAGGTTGGTGCCGTAGCTCAGCGCGCGTACGGACGCGGCCAGGGCACGCAGCTCGTCCTCGGAAGGATGCTCGTTGGTAAGGCCGCACGCCTCGCCCTGCAGCAGGGTCGCGCGCAGCGGGCGGGCACCCACAGTGACGTGCCAGGTGTTGTCCCACCAGGCGGCGGTAACGTTCAGCGAGGGGAAGTCCGTCGCGGCCTTGCGCACGGCCTCGTAGCTCGCACGGTAATCGTGCTTGACGACTACGACGTGCTCGATCACGTCACGCACGTAGCCCATGTCCACGAACTCCGCGAGCGGCACGCGGCCGGCGCCCGTCAGCTCAACATACGAATCGAGCGCCAAAAAGGCCGAGAGCACGTCCGAAAAACCAAAGCGGCCGTAGATGCTGCCGCCCACCGTGGCGGTATTGCGCAGCTGCACGCCCACGATGTCGTGGACGGCGAACTCAAAGACATTGTTGACAAGCGCGTTGAGCCCGGCATGACGCTCGAGCTGGCGCAGGGTACACATGGCACCGATGCGAAACTCGGTCTCGGTCTCCTCGATCTGATCGAGTCCGCAGGCCGAAAGGTCAATCGCCGTCGCCACGCGACGCGAACCCAGGCGCATCCAGATGCCGCCGCCCACAATCTTGTTGTTGCGGTTCTTCTGCAAGAGCTCATAGGCTTCGGCCGCGTTTCCAACACGGACGTAGGTACCGAACTTGAGCACGTTCTCCCCCATCTCTTCACTTGTCCAGTACTTTTAAGTGTACCAAACGAGGGGCCGCACACCGTTTTAGGACAAAATCCACCCACCCATCCATAACTTGCGGTGATATACGGACTGATTAGCCGTTCTGGGGCGCTAAACAGTCCGTATTTCACCGCAAGATATGAGGAGTCCTCCGGGATAGAAAAGGCTCCCAGCCAGATAGCTGGGAGCCTCATCACATGCTATGTCGCGCGAAGATTTAGCAGACGCCCTGGGCGAGCATAGCGTCGGCGACCTTCAGGAAGCCGGCAATGTTGGCACCCATGACGAAGTTGCCCTCCTCGCCGTACTCCTTGGCGGTGTCGTCCACGTTGTGGAACATGCCGCGCATGAGCTGCTCGAGCTTGCCGTCGACCTCCTCGAAGGTCCAGGACAGGTGCTCAGCATTCTGGCTCATCTCCAGGCCGGACACGAGCACGCCGCCGGCGTTGGCAGCCTTACCAGGCATAAAGGCGACGCCGTTCTCCTGGAAGTAGGTCGTGGCCTCGATGGTCGTGGGCATGTTCGCTCCCTCGCCGACCACCTTGCAGCCGTTGGCGACGAGCGCCTGGGCGTCCTCGAGCAGCAGCGTGTTCTCGCGAGCGCAAGGCAGTGCGATATCGCAGGGCAGCTGCCACACGCCGCGGCCGTCGCCCTCGTGCCACACGGCGTTAGGCTTCTCGTCAACGTACATGGCGAGCGTAACGCCCTTGTCGTGGCCGGAGCGCTTCTTGTTGTAGACGTGCTCGAGCACGGTGTAGTCGATGCCGTCGGGATCCTCGACCCAGCCGTGGGTGTCGGAGCAGGCCAGCACCTTGCCGCCGAGCTGGGAAACCTTCTGGACGGCGTAGATAGCGACGTTGCCGGAGCCGTGCACGACGACGTTCTTGCCCTCGAAGGAGTCGCCGCGGCTCTTGAGGTACTCGTCCACAAAGTAGGCCAGACCGTAGCCGGTGGCCTCGGTACGGGCGAGCGAGCCGCCAAAGGAGAGGCCCTTGCCGGTGAGGACGCCGGTCCACTCGTTGGTCAGGCGCTTGTACTGACCAAACAGGTAGGCAACCTCGCGGCCGCCAACGCCCAGGTCGCCGGCAGGAACGTCGGTGTTGGGGCCGATGTGGCGATAGAGCTCGGTCATGAAGGACTGGCAGAAGTGCATGATCTCGTTGTTGGACTTGCCCTTGGGGTCAAAGTCGGAGCCGCCCTTGCCGCCGCCCATGGGAAGGGTGGTCAGGCTGTTCTTAAGGATCTGCTCCAGACCCAGGAACTTGAGCATGCCCAGGGTGACCGTCGGGTTAAAACGCAGGCCGCCCTTGTAGGGTCCAATGGCAGAGTTGAACTCGACACGATAACCGCGGTTGACCTGAACCTTGCCCTGGTCGTCGACCCAGGGAACACGGAACATGACGATGCGCTCGGGCTCGACGAGGCGCTCCAGCAGAGCGGCCTCCTCGTACTCGGGGTGGGCGTCGAGCGCCGGCTGGATGGTGCCGAGGATCTCGGTCGCGGCCTGGATGAACTCAGGCTGCTCGGGATAGCGGGCCTTGAGCTCTTCGAGAACTTTCTGCGTGTAGCTCATGCTTCCTCCAATTGATGGAAAAGAAAAGTGTCGTTCGAGGCGCCCCATGCGCCGCGAGCTTTATCGAGTATGGATAATATCGCACTGTTGCGGCAAAGTTACGCATAAGCCGACGAGCGGATGTTTCGTTTTGATTACGATGCAGGTAGAAGCGTTTTTGAGTGCCTGACGTGCAAAACCCGTGTTTCAAACCTGTTTCGTCCACGTGTTCCAAACCACCACATTGGGGACAGGCACCTTTGTGGTGGTGTTGGTGGTTAGAGGACGAGCTGGTGGTAGTCGGCGGGGGTTACGCGGCCCTCGGTGGCGGCGCGGAAGGCGGCGAGGGCATCGCCCGAGAACGGCATGGCCCAGCACAGTCCGCAGCCGGCGGTGATGGAGCCGGGCAGCGGCATGATGCGCCCAGGAACACCGGCGGCAAGGCACAGCTGTTCGCATTCCATCACATCGAAGGTGCTGTCGAACGACACGATGATTTTGCGTTCATGGTCGAGAGCATCACCGGACGGGCCTTCGCGGTGTGCATCGCGATACGCCGCGGCGGCCGCTTCCTCTTCCGCAGTATGTCCACAGCCACCGCAACCGCAGGTACAGGGTTCGGACCCGTCGCAAGTGCAAGGTTCTCCCGTGTCGGGACAAATATCGTGAGACATGGCAACTCCAATCGTCTAGGCGAGTAACTCGGCCGCCGCAAACTCCTCGGGCGTATTGACGTTCTCGAAGCAGAGCGTCGAGCCCGCGGCCTTAACAATCTGCGGCTCATCCATATAACCGGCCTGAACGCGATTGATCAGGCAGCGAATGCGCTGTCGGTCGCAGGCAAGCAGCTCTTGGGCAACCGGCGCACAAGCGTCACGGCGCCAGACGGCGCAAAGCGGCTCAATCCCTTGCTCCTCGCGTGGCACGCACACGTCGATCGCCTCGGCCTCAAAACGATCGGCAAGCGCGCCGATGAGTTCCGGCGAGACAAACGGCATATCGCAGGCGACGATCGCCACGAGCGGCAATCGGGCCGCGGCCAACGAGCTCGCGATGCCGCGCATGGCACCCGCCGGTCCTTCAAGGTCCGCCACCACACGCGGCACCAGGCCGCCAAACGCGCGCTCCTCAAGATAGGCAAGCTCGCTGGGACGCGAAGTCGTCACGACCAACTCGCCGGCAACTGGCGCCAGCCGACCCAGCACACGCTCGATGAGCGGCTCGCCGCAAAACGCCAAGCGCGCCTTATCGCAGCCCATGCGCGAGGACATCCCGCCCGCTTGGACGACACAAGAAAGATCGGCACGTCTTACGGTAGTCATACGGCAAAACACCTCCATCGGCATGTTCGAAACCCGACACACGAAGCCAAATACCGCCGCCGAAATAACGGCGCTACGAAAAGCTCGTGCAAAAACAAAACAGCGCCTTTGCGGCACGCAGCAAGACCGCGAGCACAAAAGCGCTGGTAGCGTATGGCGGGAACGTATGTGAATCGAACACATCCAAGACGTTTTGCACGCCTCGCAACGGTTTTGAGGACCGCGGAGCCCACCGGAGCCCATCCGTTCCCAAGTGCGGCGGTATTTTACCAAACCGAGCGGGCCCCATCCCAAATAGACAAGCAAGAAGTTGCGGTGGAATAGTTCTTGCTTAGGCTGCAAGACCCAAAAACAGGAACTATTTCACCGCAACTGATAAGGGTAGGCTAGCGCAGGGAGCGCAGGCCGCCGGCATCCTTGTCGAGCACCGTAAAGCGCACGGCATCCAGGTGCTCCAAGATGCTGATGGCGCGTCTGCGCGACACACCCAGGGCCTCGCGCAGCACGCTCGTGGTCGCAGCGCCGCCGGCTGCCTCAATGGCGACGGCGACGAGCTCACGCGCATGGGCCTCGGCGGCGGCAGACAGGGCAACGTCGCGCTCGACCTTAACGATCGAGCGGTTGAGCGAAAGCTCGCGCAGGGCACGCGTCATGGTGTCGCGACCGAGCTGCAGCTGTTCGCCCACCTCGGGAAGCGCCGGTGCATCCAGGCCAGCCTCGTCAAGCAGCGCGACGATGCGCTCGCAAGCCTCTCGCACCACGCGTGCCGCCGCGGCGGCCGAATGCGGATCGAATACCTCGGCGCCCTCGGCGGCGCACACGCCACGCGAGCAGCCCTCGGCAATCAGAGCCGAGGCAACGCCTTCATCAGCGGCAGGCCACGCAGCATGGGCAACGGCGCCAGGCGTAAAGCCCGTCTCCTTGGGGGCAGCCGCGTGCATGGCGGACAGGGTCGCCGCCAGCGTACCCATCGCGGCATCGAGCGCGGAAGCATCTGCATACAGCGAGCCATCCGAGCCAGCAAGCGCGCAAGCAGCGCCCTTCGCCACCAACTCGCGCAACGCCGCCTCAGCCTCACCGGCAACAAGATCGAGCGCCGCGGTAACATCGGCAGCCGCAACCGGCAGCGCTTGCAGCGCCAGCCACGCATCCACCGCGCACGCAATATCTCCAGCCTCGAGCGCCACATACAGCGCACGCTCTCCTTCGGCAAGCTCGCGCGAACGACGGCAACGCGAAAGCAGCACACGCCCGCCGCCAATGAGCATAACGGGCGAATACGACAGCACCACAGCATGGTCTCCGGCTCGCAGCGGCAGCGGCTCCTCCAAGCGCACCTGCACGGTACGGGTCTCGCCCACCGCCATGGGGGCCTCGCCCTCCATAAGCATGATGCGGCCGACAACCTCGGCCGTACCCGCCATCACATGCACGCGCGCGCCCGACTCGAGCACACGCGGTTTAGCGCCCTCGCGGCCCAGGTAGGTAAACGTCATCATAAAGCGCAGCGTCTGACCAAAACGGCCCTCCACGCCGAGCATCTCGCCGCGATCGAGTGCGGCGACAGCATCGCCCACCAAGTTGAGCGCCACACGCTGACCGGGCAACGCCTGCTGCGTGTCGCCATGCACCTGGATCCCGCGTACGCGGCAGACCGTGCGCGACGGCAGCACGACGAGCTCATCGCCCACCGCAACCGGCGCATCGTGCAGCGTTCCCGTCACGACGGTGCCGGCGCCCTTGATCGTAAAGCAGCGGTCAATCGGCAGGCGCGGCGCGGCATCGCTCCGCTCGACACGCTCGCGACAGGTATCCCAGCAGACACCCACCTGCTCGTCGAGCACCGCAAGCAGCCCGTCAATCCCCTCGCCCGTCTTAGACGACACGGGCACAATTGGCGCGCCCTCAAACACGGTACCCGACAAAAAGTCATCGACATCGAGCTCGGCAAGCTCGGTCATCTCGGCGTCGGCCAGATCACACATCGTCAGCGCGACCACCATATGCGTGACGCCCAGCAGCTCCAGCACATGCACGTGCTCGCGGGTCTGCGGCATCACGCCCTCGACGGCCGAAACCACCAGCACGGCAACGTCGATGCCCGTGGCACCCTGCACCATGGCGCGCAGGTAATGCGCGTGGCCCGGCACGTCGACCAGGCCAACGATCTTGCCACTCGGCAGCGCCAGCTCGCCAAAGCCCAGCTCCACCGTCATGCCGCGACGGCGCTCGACCTCCAGACGATCGGGATTCTTGCCGGTCAGCGCCTCGATCAGCGCCGACTTACCGTGGTCAACGTGGCCCGCCGTGCCAACGATAACGGGACACTCCACCAGCGCCTGAACCTCACTCATCGAACAATCGCCTTCTTAACGCATGCGGCAAGTGTCGACGCCGCCGTCTCGATATCGCGGTCGCCCACAAGCGTACGGACGTCAAACAAAATGCGATCGTGCGAGGTGCGCGTGACGACTGGCGTGTCGAAGTCCTGGACAAGCGAGCGCTTGAGCGCGTCGACCGTCAGGCGCTCGTCAACAAGACGCACGGCAACGCACATCGTGGGCAGCTCCACGGTAGGCAGCGAGCCGCCACCGGGAGTCGACGACTCCTCGACGATCTCCACCTGAACGGCGCACGGGCAACCGGCCTTATCGAGCCCGGCGACCATACGATCGCGAAGCTTGCGGGCACGTCGCTCCAAATGGGCCTGCGGCAGCGTAAGCATGCTGAGCACCGGAATATCGCGATGGGCAACGTCGGCGCCGTCCATGTAGATACGCAGCGTGGCCTCGAGCGCCGACAGAGCCAGTTTGCCCGGGCGCAAGGCGCGCATAAGCGGATGTGATCCACAGGCCTGGACCAGATCGCGACGGCCCATGATAATGCCCGCCTGTGCGGCACCGAGCAGCTTATCGCCCGAGCACGACACGATATCGAGCCCCGACGCCACCGAAGTGGGTGTAGTCTCCTCGCCGCCGCGAACCAGGATGTCGTCAGGCAACAGCGCGCCCGACCCCTGGTCTTCGTAGAAAAGCAGGCCATGCTTATGAGCAAGCGCCGCAAGCTCCCGAGAGCCTACCTCCTCGTGGAAACCCTCGATGCGATAGTTGGAAGGATGGACCTTAAGGATCATCGCCGTATCGGGCGTGATGGCGCGCTCGTAGTCGCTCAAATGCGTGCGGTTGGTGGCCCCGACCTCAACGAGCTTGGCACCCGAGGCCTCCATAACATCGGGGATACGGAAGCTGCCGCCGATCTCGACAAGCTCGCCGCGGCTGACGATGACCTCCTTGCCTGCGGCATGGGTCGCCAGCACCAACAGCACGGCGGCCGCGTTATTGTTAACGACCAGCGCGTCCTCGGCACCGGTAAGCGAGCGGATGAGCTGCGCGGCGTGCTCCTTGCGCGACCCGCGCGAACAGGTGTCGACGCTGTACTCGAGCGTGCTATACCCGCGCGCGACCTCGGCCACGGCTTTGGCAGCTGATTCCGCGAGTGGGGCGCGACCCAAGTTGGTATGGATAACCACACCCGTGGCGTTGACGGCGGGGCGCAGGCTCGGCAGCGCGGAGCGATGCGCACGCCACTCGATGGCCGAGGCCAGCTCGCGCTTGGAACGCGGGGCGGCGCCGGCACGAATCGCGGCGCGCTCCTCATCGAGCTCGGTCGTGACGGCGGCATGCACCACCGCGTCGCAGGTCTCCCCCGCCGCCTTCACCACCGGCCACTCGGCAAGCAGCTCGTTAACGGAAGGAATGGCGCGCAGGCGGGCGCGCACCTCATCGGACATGTTCTGGCTATCGCTCATGTGCAGCCTTTCAAAACCAAGGGTAGATCTGTCGGTCGCTCATCAAAAACCAGCCGAATCAATCTGCTGAATCAATCAGTCGTTATTATCCACGTGCTCCGTGATCTTTTCCACGCGAACGGCGTTTTCCTGAGTGAGCGCGGCGCCCGTCAACGGGTCCCAACGCAACGGCGTATGGTCGAGCGGGCCTACGCCCAAGGCCTGAGCGCCACCGGTATCGGCGCCAGACGAACGCCCGCCGGGGGCGGCCGAGGTGAAGATACACGCCGGATGCAGATAGGGCGTCGTCTCCACGCGCACGCGGTCGCGGCCCATGTCGCTCACAAGCTCGACGACCTCGCCATCGACGATACCCATGCGAGCGGCGACATCGGCGTTCATCTGCACGGCGTCCAAGTCCGACCCCACCTCGGCGGCACCGGCCGCCGCGAGTCTGCGCGAGGTATGCGACTCAAAGGGCCGGTTACCGCTAATGAGGCGAAACATCCCCGGGCTGGGTTCCACCATCGGCGCGATCCAGCCTGGCACGCGTCCCAGGCCGGCACGCTCCCATACGTCACTTGCCAGCGCAATTTTGCCGCCATCCAAGGGGATCGCCGGCTCGCCCGTACGCGACGGCAGCGCAACGCCCGTGTCGGCCCAACCGCGCTCCTTGAGCTCGTCCAGATCGATCCCAAACGGCGCCACCTGGGCAGCCGCCAGATCGTCAGACGCAAACTGGAAGTACTCGCCCACACCACACGCCTGCGCCAGACCGGCAAAAATCTCCCGACCGGGACGTGTGTCGTCATGCTGCACAGGCAGCACGGCGTTGCGGTAGAACACGCGCGCATCGTTGGCGCCCACGACCGTACCCACGCCGCGGTCAGCCTCCAGATACGTCACGTCGGGCAGCACGAAATCAGAAGCACGCGCCGTCTCGGACCAGCGAATATCAATCGTCACGAGCAGGTCAAGCTGTTCCAGAATCGATAGCCACGCACCGGCGTTGCCATAGCCCGCGCCGGGATTGCTGGCGTAAACGATCAGCCCGCGCAGGTCCCCGGCCAGAATCGACTGGCCGATGGTCGTGCACAGGCCGCGCTCGGGATCGACGAGCGGATAGCGCTCGGACCCCAGCTTGGGCCCATGCGGCACCGGCGGCGTCGCACAGCGCATGGGATCAAGGTCGCCCAACAAAAGCGACGTGGGCGGGTTGAGCGCACCGCCCGCATGCCCGATACAGCCCAGCAGCACATCAACCAAGCAGATAGCGCGCGCGGTCTGGGTGCTATTGGCATACGCGATACCGATGCCACCGTGAAAGCCCGCATCCACCACGGCGGCAGGCGCGGCGGCAGCCAGATCGCGCGCCGTGGCGACAATCTCTGCGGCCGGCACGTCGCACATCGACTCGGCCCACTCGGGCGTCCAAGCACGGGCCGCCTGCGCCAGCTCGTCAAAACCCGTGGTATAGCGGGCAACGAACTCGTGGTCGTACAAGTCCTCGGCAATCAGCACGTGGGCGATGCCCAGCAGTAGTGCCAAATCGCAGCCCGGGCGCACGCGCAGCCAGCGGTCGGCAAGCGCGGCGGAGCCGCTGCGCCGGGGGTCGACCACGATAATCTTCGCCCCGCGCCGGCGCGCATCGTTGAGCGCATCGACGGCCCCCATCGTCGATGAATCGACGATGGAACGCCCCAGGTACATGATGCAGTCGGTATGTGCCAGGTCGGAGGCGGGGCTATAGCCCAGGCTGTGCTCCCAACCGGTAAGTCGGCTTACCTCGCAGGCGCCATCGGCACCGTACACGTTGGGCGAGCCCAGCGCATGCATAAAACGATACGCCCAGTAGCGGTCGAACGAGGGAACGCCGAGCGTCATGCCCAGCGCGCGCGGACCATGCCCGTCAACAATCCCCAAAAGGCGCTCGGCAATCTGGGCAAACGCCTCGTCCCAGGTAATCGCATCGAACCCCGAGCCATCCCGGCGGCGTCGCATGGGGTGCACAATGCGGTCGCGCTCGTCAAACGGCATTGCCAGGCGATGCCGTCCGCGGGCGCACAGGGCACGCGCCGCGCACGGATGCCCCGCAACCGGCAGCTCAGCCACCACACGCCCATCCTCAACATGGGCCGCAAAGGCGCAATCGGCATAGCATCCCCCGCATGTGGTCACCACGGCGCGACCGTCACGCTTCACAGCAGATGCCATCTCGATTACCCCTTTCATCAGCCAAACACAACAGGCCAACAGCCCGACAACGAGCCCCAGACCCAAATAGCCTCCCGCACGGCAACGCCCCGCGGGAGGCCCAACGTCAAACAGACGGTACCTTACGCCTCGGACTTCTTAGCGTAGATAAACCAGTAGCCGAGCGCGATCAGAACCGCGCCGCCCACGATGTTGCCCAGCGTGGCGGCGGACAAGTTAAACGCAATGCCCGCAGCGTTGAGCGCATCGGCGCCGGCGACCTTGGCACCATAGCCGAACGCGTGCATCACGGCACCCATGGGCAAAAAGTACATGTTGGCGACGCAGTGCTCAAAACCGCAGGCCACAAAAGCGGCGATGGGCAGCAGAATGCCCACAACCTTATCGACCACGGTCTTGCCGGCGGTACCGATCCACACGGCCAGGCACACAAAGATGTTGCACAGGATACCGCGGAAGAAAATCGTCACCCAGTCGATCGTCACCTTGCCGGCGGCGACGCTCACCATGGAGTTGGCGACCGCCTCGCCGTTGAGCTTGTAAATGCCGGCCATGTACACCAAAAAGACGATGAACAGGGCACCGACAAAATTGCCGACCCACACGACGACCCAGGCCTTGAGCATCTGGACCAGGGTGATCTTATTACTCTTGAGCGCGCAGACCATAAGCGAGTTGCCGGTAAACAGCTCGGCGCCGCACACCAGCACCAGCACCAGGCCCAGGCAAAAGCACAGGCCGCCCACGACGCGCTGGGCACCCCAGCCCAGTGTGCTGTCGCTCAAGAACACCGTAAAGAACAGACCGCCGAAGGCAATGAACGCGCCGGCGAACATTGCCAACAGAAAGGCCTTTGCGACCGGCAGGTTGGCCTTGGTCACGCCGGCGGCCTCGGTCTTGGCCTCGATCGCGGCGGGCGCCAGGCAATCGGGAGCGGAATATTCTGCCTTGGAATCTGCCATGTCAATCACTTCTTTCCTAATCAGCAGGGACAAGCGCTCCTATAGCTCCTGCCCCAAGCGGACAAAGTGGGAAAAGTCGTTGGCGGCCACGGCGTCGTACACGGCGTCGACGGCCTCAAAGACCTCCGGGGACATGGGGTTGTAGAACTCCGTATCGCCCGGCTGAATCCCTATGAAGACGATATCTTCACACGATTGCTCAATCTCTTCGATCAGAATCGACAAAGGAAGCGAATGCGTGGTGAACATCGACTTACGGGCCACATCGCGCTTGTCGAGCAAGCGGATGGACCCGACGGGCAGCGCCATGTCGGCGGCATCGACCAAGACCAGACGCGGCGGACGCTCGCGCTTGACCTCGATGATGTCATCCTCGGGCGTCTGACCACCGTCGATGGTGTACCAACCGGCGATGGGCGTGTCCTCCATCTTTTTGGAGAGCACGGGGCCGGCGGCATCGTCGGCACGCAGCACGCTTCCCGCCGTGAGCACGATACCCGCAAACGGGGCGCCGTTCACACGACCATCCACAACGCGACCCATTACTGCAACCTTCCCGTCAGATACACGCCCGACACATCGCGCACGCGCTCAACCAGATCGCGGAACTTCATTAAGAACGCGACCTGCTGGGCATGCAGGCCAAAGTCGTCATCGAACACCGAGATGCCGGCCTTGGCAGAACCGCGAAAACCACGCTCGTCGAGCAGCGTGTCGCAGGCCTCGAGCAGCGACGGCACCGCCGCCTTGTCGAGCTGGCACTCGCCAAAGGAGCGGATGGCCTCGAACTTGGTCTTAGCCTCCCCCTCCGGCAGCGCGTCGATAAGCGTATAGAACACATCCACCGACACCGACAGGCGCGGCTCAAAGCAGTCGAGCACGCCGGTGTGGTGGCCCACGGCGAGCGTGTAGTACAGCACGTCGCAGGCCTCCTGGGGAACATCTTCCTCGGTCTCCACAAACTTACGCGTGAGCTCATAGAAGACCACCTGGTCGGGCGCATGGCCCAGGCAGGGGTCGGCGACGCCCTCGGCAGCCTCGTCGCTTGCGCGCGAGGCATCGCCAAAGGAGCCGCCGAGCATGCCGGGACCCGCAAAGTAACCAGAGCGGTCCGTGAGCTCCATCTAGCGACCTCCGGCCAGCACCAGATCCTGCAGCGCCGAGTAGACCTCAACGCGGCGCGGATCGTCCTGCTTGTCGATGAGCAGCGCCATGGCACCGCGGATATCGCCCTTGGGCGCGCCCTCGAGCGTATCCATGAACTCATTGGCCAGGTCGCGGCCGTAACGGTAGCCGCTCATGGCGCGAGCCTCGCGCTCGATGGCAACGCGCAGCTTGTACGGCACGCCGGGGTGCAGGATATCGGCCTGCTCGCCGGCAGCCTCCACCGTGGTCTCGGCATGGAGCTTTTGGTCCAGCAGACCGAGCGCCATGGCAAAGCCGTAGATGGTCTGCGCGGGGCTGGGCGGGCAGCCGGGGATGTAGACATCGACCGGCAGAATCTTGTCCGTGCCGCCCCAGACGCAGTAGTTGTCGTAGAAGATGCCGCCGGTGCAGCCGCACGCGCCATAGGACACCACGATTTTGGGATCGGGTGCGGCCTCAAAGGCGCGCAGGGCCGGCATGCGCATGGCACGCGTCACGGCACCGGTGTACAGCAGCACGTCGGCGTGACGGGGCGAGGGCACGACCTTGATGCCAAAGCGCTCGACGTCGAAGACGGGCGTGATGGAACCGAAGATCTCGATCTCGCAGCCGTTGCAGCCACCGCAGTCAACACGGTAGACGTACACCGAGCGCTTGATCTTCTTAAAAAGGGTCGCCTTGGCCTTCTCGATGCTCTCGTCGAGCTCGATCTTGGTCGGGCGGTACTGAAGCCGCTCGGGCAAAAGCGTGGGTTCGGCCATGGTTACTCCTCCTTCGTATCAAAATCCATGATGATGCCCTCGACCGGTGCAGGACCGCCGGGGATCTCGGGCGCATCGGGGTTGAGCTCGCGGTCGATATACTCCGGGTTCACGCCGTGGCCGCCCAGATACTCCATGCCGGGGCCCTGGGGCTCACCGGACGCAAGCGTCTCGTTGGCAGCCATGCCGGCAGCGTTGCCGGTCTTTACGGCCGAGGCGGCGCGCAGGGCGTCGAGCTCGCGCTTGCACTCCTGGCACATACCGACGGTACGGGCAGCCTGCTCGGCCTCCATGCCGCCGGCCTTTTGCAGCAGGCGCTTGGCGTAGTCGATCTCCTTGTGCGGGGCAAACGGCTTGCCGCAGCGCGAACAGTGCTCGAGCGTGTAGACGCTCTTGCTGGTGAGGTCGTCCTTGCTCATGACGGCCAGCTCAAACTCCTCGGTGAGCCTGATGGCCTCCATGGGGCAGGCTTCCTCGCAGCGGCCGCAGAAGATGCAGCGACCGTAGTCGATCGACCAGGTGATGGTATCGGCCGCAAGGTCGGTATCCATGCGAATGGCATCGGCCGGGCACGCCACGCCGCAGGCACCGCAGGCGATGCAGAGCTCGGCATTGTGCTCGGGCTTGCCGCGCATGTCCTTGTTGGTGGGGAACGGCGCAAACGGGTACTTGACCGTCGCGTCGCCGGCCTTGGCGTTAACCTTCCAAAGCTTCAGCATATTAGAGCGCCTCCTCATCGAGCGGAGCGGCCATGGTGCCCTCGCCCGCAAGCGGCGACTTGTCGCGCCAGACGTTCTCGAACTGCTCCTTGTCGAGCACGTGGTCGCGCTTGGCGGCGACATCGGTCACCGTCACGCGATCGGTGCAGGAGTAGCACGGGTCGAGCGAGCCGACGATAAGCGCCGCGTCGCCCACGGTGTTGCCGCGGAACATGTAGCGCAGGACCGGCCAGTTGCTGTACGTGGCGGCCTTGGCGCGCCAGCGGTAGCACTTCTGGTTATTGCCGAGCATGGCCCAGTGCACGTCCTCGCCGCGCGGCGCCTCGGTGGCGCCGATGGCGTACTTGTGCGGGGTGTACTCCCAATCCGTGGTGAGGATGGGGCCCGACGGGCAGTTCTCGAGCATGGTCTCGATCATGTCGATCGAATCGTAGACCTCCTGGATGCGGACGGCGGTACGGCCGAAGGCGTCGCAGGTGTCGGCCGTGGCGGCGTGCATCTTTTGGACGTCCGGATCGGCGTAGCCGTCGAAGGGGTGGTCAAAGCGCACGTCGCGGGCATAGCCCGAGCCACGCATGAGCGGGCCGACCGGCGAGAAGTCGCGTGCAATCTTGCGGTCCAAGATGCCGATACCGCTCGTACGCTCAATAAAGTTGGGCGTGGAGAGCAGCACGTCGACGAGCTCCTGAACCTCGGAGCGCAGCTGGTGGATGGTCGTGAGCGTGGAGAGCTTCTGCTCAGCCAAAATGTCGCGACGCACGCCGCCAATCACGTTGAGGCCGTAGGTCTTGCGGTGACCGGAGAGCTTCTCGGCCAGGTCCATGGACTTCTCGCGGACGCGGAAGAACTGCTGGAAGCCGGAGTCGAAGCCCGTGTAGTGCGACGCCAGGCCAATGTTGAGCAGATGCGAGTGCAGGCGCTCAACCTCGAGCATGATGGCGCGGATGTACTGGGCGCGCGGCGGGACATGGATGCCCTGAGCGCGCTCGACGGCCTCGGCGTAGGCCACCGAGTGGGCGCAGCCGCAGATGCCGCAGATGCGGTCGGCGAGGAACGTCACGGCGTCATAGTTCAGGCGCGTCTCGGCAACCTTCTCCATGCCGCGGTGCACGTAGAACAGACGGTAGTCGGCGTCGACGATCGTCTCGCCCTCAACGAACAGGCGGAAGTGGCCAGGCTCGTCGGAGGTAATGTGCAACGGGCCCATGGGAACGAGCGTCGTCTCCTTGCCCTTGGTATCGGCCAAGAACTCGTAGTTTTCCATGTCGCTCGCGGGAGCGGGACGGAAGCGGTAGTCCATGGAGTCCTTGCGCAGCGGGTACAGGCCGCTGGGCCAATCGTCGGGCAGCACCAGGCGACGACGATCGGGCAGACCCTCGGGGATCAGGCCGAACATATCGCGCAGCTCGCGCTCGCCCCACACGCAGGCGGGAACGAACGGCGTCACGGACGGGAACGTCATCTTGGCGGGATCGACCTCGGCACGCACGGTCACCCAGCCGGGGTCCTCCCCCTCCATGGAGATGACGTAGTACACGGCATAACGGCCGCACAGGCTGCGCTCGTCGTTGCCGATGATCACGGGGATCCAGCCGTAGCGTTCGTAGTACAGGTAGTGGACGGCCTCGGGCAGCTTGTCCTGCTTGACGGTGATCGTCAGCTGGTCCTCGCACTGCCACTCGACCTTCTCGATGCAGCCCGGAACGGCGCGGCGCAGGGCCTCGACATGGCTCTCGCAGCGACGGGCATACACCTTGTTCTCAGTTTCAATCATTCGTTACTCCACCTCGCTCTGAGCGGTCTCGGTACCGAACACAGCGCGGTACATCGGCGTCGCGTGAAGTTCCTCGGTGCTCTGCTCGAGCACGATGCCGGTAGCGGTCTCCACACCGTGCACGAGGGGCAGCGGGGTGGCAATGCCAAACCACAAGATCATGACAGCCAGGATGATTTCGGGGATAAGCATGAGCGCCGGGGCCTCATGCTTGCCCATGCCCTGGGGCGCATGGCCGAATACCGACTTGAGTGCGATACGGGTGAGCGCGGAGATGGCCACGGTAAGACCGAGGGCGACCACGACGACCAGCCACATGGGACCGGCGGTAACACCGGCGACAAAAGTCAGGAACTCAGAGATGAACATGCCAAAGGGCGGGAAGGCGGCAAGGCCGAGCAGCGCCAGGATGGCGAGCGCGGCGGTTGCGGGCGCAACCTCGACGACGCCCTGGATCTTGGCCAGGCTACGCGTGCCAAAGGCGTGCTGGATGTTGCCGGACACGCAGAAGGCAAGCGTCTTGGTAAAGCCGTGGAACACGCAGTGCAGCAGGGCCGCGGCGATACCCAGCGGGCCACCGATACCCAGGCACAGGGCGATAACGCCCACGTTCTCCACAGACGAGTACGCAAAGCGGCGCTTGAGGTCGTCCTGGCGAAACATCGAGAGTGCCGCCACCAAAATGGACAGCGTGCCGACGATCAACAGCAGAAGTTGCGGATACTCGGCACCCACGGCCTGGATGGTAAAGCCGTAGAAGCGCATGATCACAAGCATGGCACACTTAAGCAGAACACCCGAGAGCAGGGCCGAGACAGGACTCGGAGCCTGAGAGTGGGCATCGGGCAGCCAAGTGTGCATGGGGAACAGGCCAGCCTTGGTGCCAAAGCCGATCACGATAAACGCAAAGGCGAGGCGCATGAGCGTCGGGTCGAACTGGTCGGCATACGGCAGCACGCACGACAGGAATGCGGCCTCGTGGGCGTTGGGAATCACGTCGGCGGCGTTGGCGTAGATCAGCAGCGTACCGAACAGGCCAAATGCCACGCCGGCGGTACAGACCATCGCATACTTCCAAGAAGCCTCGAGGGCCGTCTTGTTCTTGTAGATACCCACCAGGAACACAGTGGAAAGCGTGGTTGCCTCCACGGCGGCCCACGTGAGGATCATGTTGTTGGACAGGCACGCGAGCAGCATGGTGAACACAAACAGGCTAAACAGCGCAAAATACTGCTTGGCGCGCTCGGCGGGCATGGAGCCCTCCTCGATATCGGCCTTTACATAGGGCAGCGAGAACAGCCCCGTAAGAAAACCGATAAAGCCGATGAGCAGCACAAAGATGGCGCCCAGCGAATCGAGGTGGAACCACAGGCCAAGAGCGCTCGCGGTTTCGCCGCTCATAAGGACGTCGCCGGCCGTCATAATCGACAGCACCAGGACGGCTGCGACGGAGACCAGGTTGAGACCGGCAAACACGTTATAGGACGTGTTCTTGGGCAAAAACGCCATGACCAGCGAGAACACCAAAGGAGTCGCGAGCAGGGCGAGAATCAACGTTTCCATGGACTACCCCCTCAGCTCGGACAGGTCGCGCGCATCGAGCGAGTGGGAGTCGTCCCAAATGCGACGCACGACGATGGACATGATGATGACGGCAAAGATGGCGTCGGTGGCGATACCGATCTCGATGATCTCGGGAGCGGTGGGGGCCAAAAGCGCGAGCGTCACGTGGCTGCCGTTTTCCATAAGGCAGTATCCAAAGATCTGCTTCATGATGTTGCGCTGCGAGATGATGCAGGTGAGGCCCACGAAGAAGTGAGCGAAGCTAATAGCGAGCGCAGGCGTTGCGACCTCGGCCGTGGGCAGGCTGATCTGCGTCACAACGGCAAAGCAGATCGCGACCTCGACGGCGATGATGCAGATGGCCCACGCGGGCTTAAGGCCGGCCTTGAGCGATGCGTCGCTCGGCTCGCCCATCTTCTTGTATGCGCGGTTGAGGATGTAAGGGACCAGGACGACCTTAGTGATAAAGGCAGATCCGGCCCACATAAGCAGCTCCTGCGCACCGGTAGTAGCACCGAGCGTAGCGAGCAGTCCCACGAGCACCAGCGACTGCACCGCATACCAGCGAATGGCGTGCTTGATGTTCTTGGAGACGACCACCATGGTGGACGTGACGATCAGAAGGCCGCCAAGGATGTTGACGATCGAATAACCCATGTCGTTCTACCTCCTAACCGATCCAGCTGGCCGAAAGCGGGCCGCTGACGATGACCATGATGATGAGCACGATGAACACGAACGCCATCGCGCGGGGAAGCGGGGCTCCCGCAGCGACCTCTTCGCTCGGCTCGCCGGGCAGGCAATAGCCCATCCACTTGAGGAACCAGGCAAAGGTGGCGACGGTCTCGGCGACCATGATGCACACGAGCACCAGGATCGCCACGTTGCCGGCACCCACAGAAAAGCCGCCGGCGATGATCTGGAACTTCGAGAAGAACGTGTTCATGGGCGGCACGCCGGCAATGGCGAGCGCGGCGACACCAAAGCCCACGCCCGAGATCGGGTACTTCTTTACGATGCCGCGAAGCTTGGGCAGCATACGCGTACCGAGCGTAAAGGAGAACGAACCGGCGATCAGGAAGAAAAGCGTCTTGGCGAAGGCGTGGTTAAAGATGTGGCAGACGGCGCCATCGAAGGCGAGCTGGCTGCCAAAGACCGAAAGGCCCAGACCAAAGAACACATAGGAGAGCTGGGCGATCGTGGAGAAGGCCAGCAGGCGCTTCATGTCCTTTTGCGGCAGGTACATAAGGAAACCAAAGAGCATGGTGACCATGGCGTCGATAATGGCGACCCAACCCACGATCTCGGGAATCTCGCCGGCAGAGACGAGTGCGCGCGCGAACACGCACACGCCGACCTTGACCATCGAGGCACCATGCAGGTAGGCCGAAACAGGCGTCGGCGCTTCCATGGCCGAAGGCAGCCACATGTACATGGGGACCTGTGCGGACTTGGCCCAGGCCGCAAACAGCACGAGCAAAAGGACGATAGCCTTGAGCTTGGTGTCGAGGCCGGCAATCGCGGTGATGGCGAAGGTGCCGGTGTGGGCAAACACGATGGCGGCGCCCAGATACAGGCCGAGCGCACCGATATGCGTAATGATCAGGGCCTTCATGCCGGCCTTCTTGGCCGTAGGCGACATGTAGTAGCTAATGAGGCCCCAAGAGCACGCACCCGTGATCTCAAAGAACACGAGCTGGCCCAAAAGGGTCGAGCTGTACACAAGGCCGGCCATGGCGCCGATGAAGGTCGCGAGGTACGCGTAGAAGCGACGACGCGGTGCGTCGGGATGCTCACGGTTATTCTCGCTCATATAGGGAATCGAATAGATCACGACAAGCAGGCCGATACCCACAAAGGCGGGCGCGAGCAGCGTACTCATGCGATCGAAGGTGAATCCCATGACGAGGGTCTGCCCAAACGAGATCAGGGGGACCTGCGTGTCGGGCATGCCGGCGCCAGCGAAATTCGCGGCGAGGGCGATGGTGCAGACCGTCGAGACGGCGGCACCCAAAACGCTGAACCACTTGGCGTACGGACGGGGGAACAGGGCGACGAGCACCGAGGCCACCATCGGGGCCGCGATAGCGACCAAGCCGAGAAGGGACAGACTGACTGCAAATGACATTGTTTCTCCCTTCTCCTACACGCCGACGACCACGAAGACAAACGCCAGAACGGCGATGCCCACGACGGCCCAGGTCTGATTGCCAAGCACCTTAAAACGCGAGCGCGAGCAGGAGTTCTCGATCACGCCGCATACGACAAAGTCGATCAGGCACTTCACCAGGAAGATGACCGCGCCCAGAACGGCCGCGATACCCACGGCCGCGGGCTCGCCCCAGGGGACGAAGATCGCGCAGAACCAGGCGACGACCAGGACCTGCTTCATGGACATGGCGAGCTTGGCCATCGCAAGCGACGGGCCGGAAAGCTCAGCGAGCGGACCTTCCTGGAGCTCCTGCTCGGCCTCGGCCTGATCAAACGGCAGCTTGCCGAGTTCCATGTAGCAGGCAATCGCAAAGGCGATGCCGGCGAGGATCACAGCGACCGGCGCGTCGATGGCGCCCGTCATGATGTGCTGGCCCATGGTGGCGATGTCGGTGGAGCCGCACACCAGGGCGGCGGCAAACAGCGCCAGCAGCATGGACGGCTCGATGAGCACGCTCATGAGCAGCTCGCGGACGCCGCCGATACCGGCGTAGGCGTTGGACGAATCCACACCGCAGAGGGCGAAGAAGAAGCGGGCGAGCGCCAGGCTGTACATGATGGTGATGGCGTCACCAAAGACCGGGATGGGGCTTTGTGCCGTAAAGAGCGGCAGGCCCATCGCGAGCATAAAGGCGACGGCGAAGAACAGCGGCGGCATGATGCGCAGCGCAAAGCTCGCATCCTCGCTCTGGGACTCGGGGCGCGCAAAGAGCTTGGCCAGGTCGCGGTAGTCCTGCATGATGCTGGGGCCGCGACGGTTGTGCATCTTGGCGCGGATCACGCGGCCGAGACCGGAGAAGAACGGTGCGACGGCCATGACGACCACGCCCTGCAGAACGGCAAGTACGATGTTGTTCATGCTCTCCCCTCCTTAACCCATTTGCACGGCGAGCACGAGGAACACCACGAGTGCCGCGACGATATAGCAGATATAGATGCTGTAGTTGCCGCCCTCGAGCTTAGTCGCGAGGTCGGCGAGCTTCTCGACACCCTTATGCGGGGCATCGACGAGAACCTTGTCGGGTACGGGCTCCACAGCCTCGGCCACACCGGTGAGCTTCTGGAAGAAGTGCGCGATGGACCAGCAGACGGCCGTGCAGCGGTCGCGCAGCGTGTAGAGCGGCTGCATAAACCAGGACACCTCGGAGGCAAAGGTCGTGGCCACGACGGGCATATGCTCGTTGGGAGCATAGCCGCATGCCCACGGCTGGGACTTCTGCACCTTGCCGACGGTCTTGAGCTTGCGATAACCGCAGGCAAGGCCGACGAGCACCACGAGCGCAATAGCGATCGCGGGCGTGGAGGTGGCAGCGCCGGAGTACTGGTTCATGAGCTCCATGCCCTCGGCGGCAAACACGCCACCATACGGATGCAGCACAGACGCGGCGACATCGACCAGCACGGGCGCGATCACGGGAGCGCCAATGCCCAGCACGACGCAGATGGCCGCGAGCAGGCCCTGCGCAAACACCATGGGGGCGGGAACCTCCTTGGCATTGGCCGCGGCCTCGGAGCGGGGCGCGGAGGCAAAGGAGACGCCATAGGCCTTGACGAAGCACGTGACGGCCAGAGCGCCGGTAATGGCAAGCGCGACGGCGGCGAAAACGGCCACGATCATGACGGCCTTGTCGCCCTGCATGGCGGCGTTAAACAGCGACTGGTAGGTAAACCACTCGGACACAAAGCCGTTGAAGGGCGGGATGGCCGAGATGGCAAGCGCGCCAATAAGGAAGCAGATGGCCGTAGCCGGCATACGACGGAACAGGCCGCCCATCTTCTCCATATTGCGCGTACCCGTGGAGTACAGCAGCGCACCGGCACCCAAGAACAGCTCGCCCTTAAACATCGCGTGGTTAAACGTGTGGTAGAGGGCGGCCATCAGGGCCAGGAAGGCGATGCCGACCGAATCGAGCGCCATGGCGGCCATGGAGGCGCCGACGCCGAGCAGAATGATGCCGATGTTCTCGACGGAGTGATAGGCCAGCAGGCGCTTGATGTCATGCTCCTGCAGGGCGAAGGCCACGCCGAGGACCGACGAGATCGCACCGAAAACCATGACCATAAGGCCCCACCAGACCTGAACGCCCGAGTCGGAGAGCAGGTCGAGACCCACCTTGAGGATACCGAAGATACCGATCTTGATCATGCCGCCGGACATGAGGGCCGACACGTTGGACGGCGCCTCGGGATGTGCCTTGGGCAGCCAGCCGTGCAGCGGGATGATACCGGCCTTGGCGCCAAAGCCAAGGAAGGCAAGCACGAAGCACACGGATGCGACCGCGGGGCTAAACTGCGTGGCGCGGAAATCCGCAAAGGCGAACGAGCCGCCGGCGAAGTTGGTCATGGTGAGGAAGCTCGCCATGATGAGCACAAAACCAACGTGCGCGATCACAAAGTAGAGCCAACCGCCATGGATGGAGTTCTCGTTCTCCTCGATTACGACCAGGAAGTACGAGGTCAGCGACATGAGCTCAAAGGCGACCAGGAACCAAAACACGTTGTCGGCGGTGATGACGAGCATCATGGACGCCACGAAGGTGTTAAAGAAGAAGCCGGCGCGGCCCTTTTTGCCCGGGTACTCATCAAAGTAGTTGAGACCGTAGATCGAACCGGCAAACGCGAGCACCGAGATGAGCGCCACGAACAGGCCGGACAGCTGATTGAGCAGCAGCTGGAAATGGGCAAACGGGAAGAACACGATGGTGTCGACCGACGTGACATCGCCCAGCACGGCCTGAATACCGGCCACAAACGAAAGCACCGCGGCGGCGGCACCGATAAGGCAGCTGGCGGTCTTGGCGGCGTTATCGGCCTTGATCAGCAGAACCGAGGCGAGCGCACCGATGCACGAGACGGCAAGCGATGCGATAAACAGCGTCATGCTATCCATTGTTTTCGCTCCCTTCTGCTTTCTCGGACAGGCCCTGGGCCACAGCGGTAACGTCGACGGCCGGACCGTTTTCGATCGAGCGCAGGCGCTTGGCCTCGTCGAGCTCGCGATCGGCCGCGCCGCCCATGACGGTCAGTGCCTTGGTGGGGCACGCCGCCACACAATGCGGGCCGTCCGGATCGAAGGCGCACAGGTCGCACTTGACAGCGCAGGTGTACTGGCCAGGAGCCCACGTAAGCAGGCTGCTCAGGGACTTAGGATACGAAGGCGTCGGGTCGCACATGCCTGCGACACCGGCGATAGACGTGCCATCGGGATGGATGGCTCCGAAGGGGCACGCGATGGCGCACAGCCTGCACCCGATGCACTCCTGCTCCTTGACGTGGATGCGATCGCCATCGTGCTCGATGGCATTCACCGGGCAAACCTCGGCGCAGGGGGCACCCTCGCAATGGTGGCAGGCAAGGGCGGCCGAAATACCGCCGGTCTTCACGAGCGCCAGGCGCGGCGTATCCTGAAGACCCTGCATCCGGTGGGCGTCGGCACAGGCGGACTGGCATGTTCCGCAGCCGATGCACCTCTCCGGGTTGATGTCGATGAAGCGGTTCATCCCCACTTCCTTTCAAAATAACGGGCCGGGCTCCCGAACGTACGGGACGCCCGGCCCAAAAAGCCAACGAGAACGGGACTACACGATTTGGTTCACGTGCGCCTCGTCGTCGAACTTGGCGGCGCCGGGCTCAACGTCCTGAGGAGCGGCGGCGTCCACCAGAGCCTGCTTGAGCTCGGTGTACTGACGCTCGACCTCGCCCTCGGCCCAGACCTGGTCGGCAATGGCGTCGACCTGGCAGGCGGAGAACTTGTCCTCGGGCGTGTGCGAGACCGGGTCGACCTTGTGCATGGTCAGCTCGTTGCACTTGCCGATCCACCACTGGTAGGTCATATAGACCGTGCCCTTGTTGATACGGTCGCTCACGTCGGCGCGGCTGTATACCTGGCCGCGGCGGCTGTGAATCGAGACGATGTCGCCGTTCTTGATGCCGCGAGCCTGGGCGTCCGCGGGATTCATGCGGACAAAACCGGGCTCGTCGGCAAGCAGCGCCAGCGTCTTGCAGTTGCCGGTCATCGAACGGCAGCTGTAGTGGCCGACCTCGCGGACGGTGCACAGAATGAGCGGGTACTCATCGTCGGGAAGCTCGGAGGGCGCCTCCCAGTCGTGCGCCATCAGGTTGGCGCGGCCGTCCTTGGTGGTGAACTTGCCACCAGCGAACATGTCGGGCGTACCGTGGTCGTTCACATCGGTGCTCTTGACGGGCCACTGGGCGTAGCCGCCCTCGGGAGCCATCTTCTCGTAGGTCGCGCCCACAAAGTTGGGGCACAGGCTAATGCACTCGTTCCAGATCTGCTCGGTGTTGTCGTAGTGCATGGGATAGCCCATGCGCGTGGACAGGTCCGCGAAGATCTCCCAGTCGTGACGGCACTCGCCCTTGGGCGGAACGGCCGCGTCAAAGTGCTGGAAGCTACGGTCGGATGCAGTAAAGACACCCTCGTGCTCGCCCCAAGAGGTAGCGGGCAGGATGACGTCGGCGAGCATGGTCGTCTGCGTCATAAAGATGTCCTGGCAAATGAACAGATCCAGCTCGGAGAGCGTCTTGCGCATACCGGCCGAATCGGGCTCGGTCTGCACCGGGTCCTCGCCGTAGTTGTAGAAGCAGTGCACCTTGCCCTCGTCGACCAGGTGGCCCAGGTCGGTGAGCTTGTAGCCCTCCTCGAGCGGGAGCTTTTCCTCGGGCACGCCCCAAGCCTTGGCAAACTTGGCACGCACCGCCGGGTCGGTGACCTTCTGGTAGCCAGGGTACAGGTTGGGCAGCATGCCCATATCGCAGGAGCCCTGGACGTTGTTCTGGCCACGCACGGGCGCGAGGCCGGAATTGGGTTTGCCGATCTGGCCGGCAACGCAGGCGATGGAGGCGATGGTGTGCACCGTCTTCAGGTTCTGCTTCTGCTGGCATACGCCCATACCCCAGCCAATGATGGCAGAGGGCTTCGCCGTGGCGTACATCTCGGCAGCTTGGTGGATCAACGCGGGCTCGACACCCGTGATGTCCTGTACGGATTCGGGAGTGTAGTTCTTGATGGTCTCCCACCATTCGTCAAAGCCGTTCGTGTGCTCGGCGACGAAATCCTTGTCGTAGAGGCCATCGTTGACCAAGCAGTTTGCAAAGGCGTTGAGGAACGCAACGTTGCAACCGTTCTTGATCGGAAGGTAGAGATCGGCGATACGCGCGGTTTCGATATGGCGCGGGTCGGCGACGATGATCTTGCAACCCTTTTCTTTGGCTCGCACGATACGCCTTGCGACGATGGGGTGCGAATCGGCAGGGTTATAGCCGAAGAGGAAAATGCAGCCCGCATCCTCCATACCGGGGATGGAGCATGACATGCAACCTGAACCAACCGTGTCCATCAGACCGAGGACAGTAGGGCCGTGTCAAGTACGGGCGCAGTTGTCCACGCTGTGGGTGCCGATGCACGCACGCGTAAACTTCTGCATGACGTAGTTCGCCTCATTGCCGCCGCCTCGCGAAGAGCCGGTGGTCATGACAGCGTTAGGACCATATTCGTCAATTATGGCCTGCATCTTAGATGCGGTGAAATCCAGTGCCTCGTCCCAGCTTACGCGCTCAAGATCCGCGCCCTTAGTGCGGCGGATCATCGGGTGCAGTACGCGAGGAGTCAAGATCTTGGTGTCGTTGATGAAGTCGTAGCCGCTCATGCCCTTAAGGCACAGCTCGCTCTGGTTGGTGATGCCGTTGAGCGGTTCGGTGCCCACGACCTGGCCGTTTTGGACCAAGAGGTTAAACTGGCAACCGGCTCCGCAATACGGGCAGATCACTTTATGCTTCTCCATGACACCCTCCTTCCTTTCTCTGCTACCGAATACTCGGTACTTATTTGACAATCATTGGGCCTGTCGCCCGACGCTTACGCCTCGTTTTCGATGGTGGCGCGGGCACGTTCGGCAGTCAGTTCTGCCAGACGCTCCTCGTCCACAAGGGTGAGGCCCTTGGTCGGACACGCCTCGGCACACGCCGGACCGCCGGGACGGTCCACGCACAGGTCGCACTTGAGCACGAAGCTCTTAGTCTGCGAACCCACGCGCACGTCCCCCATCAAGACGGGGACCTGCGTGGTCGCCACGCTCACGGCGCCAAAGGGGCATGCCATGACGCAGCTCTTGCAGCCGATGCAGTTGTCCTCGTTGACGCCGATGCGATGGTTCTTTGGATCAAAGAACAAGGCGCCCGTAGGACAGGCCTTCGCGCACGGAGCGTCCTCGCAGTGGTGACATGCCACCGGCGCGGAGATCTCGTAGGTGCGCGTCACGCGCAAGCGAGGTGCGGCGATGTTGCCGGGAATATCGTGTGCCTCGATGCACGCCGCCATACAGGTTTGGCACCCGATGCAGCGTGAAGAATCAGCCACGACTCGTTTATTGCCCATGTTGTTCACTCCCTCCTGAATCCCATGCCGGAGAGACCCTGTCGACGTTGCTCCAAGCCGCCCGTGGCCTGGCATCGGCATATCGAATGCATGCGGCGAAACAGGCACTTCGATAGAATTCCTCCAACGATATACAGGTTAAATATACGCAGTTGCAGGGGGCAAACTTGAGCATAGGCCCTGCAATACGAGTGTATTGCAGGGGTTTTGGCAGGTTGGAATTATTCTCTAAAAGCTATAAAGGTGAGTGTATTACATGCGTACACCTCAGAGATTTTTACGCACTCTCATTTTGGATGTACTACGCTTGTATTCAAGTTTATGGTTATTTACTTGAGCGAAATAAAGTAATCGTTATAAGATGCTCAGGTATCGGCATATGCCGCATTTGACCGACTCTATTGCACGCTCATTAAGGGGGCCAGTGATGTCATCGACTCAAAAACGAGCCATCCTGCAGGTGCGCATTCGCGAGGAAGACAAGCAGCATGCCGAGCATCTCTACGACGCCATGGGCACATCGCTCGCCGAGGCCGTCCGTCTTTTTGTCGCGCAGAGCATTTTGATGCGCAAGCTTCCCTTTCAGCCGGTCGCCGTGCGCTCAAAGGACGGCACCGCCGCCTATGGATCGCTCAAAGCATATGGAGATCCCAATCGCCGCTCCGAGGAGCGCAATGCCTGGATTGAATACCTTGCCACAGAAAGTGACGATTCGATTTTGGGTCCCGAGGAAGTAGATATCCATGAGTAGCACCATCATCGACGAGACCGTCATCCTACGCTACCTGCTTGACGACGACGAGGTCCTGTCACCGCGCGCCGCCAAGGTCATCGCCACGCGCACCGCTCGCGTCTACCCCGAAATCATCACGCGCGTCGTGGTTACGCTGCGCGACGTCTATAAGGTTCCCCGCGTTGAAATTGCCGCGGCCTTGAAAAGGCTGCTCGATGACATCATGGTCGACGAGCCCACCGTTGTCGCTCTTGCCGTCAAACTCTTTGGCAAGACCCATATGGACTTTACCGACTGCCTCCTCGCAGCCCGAACCGCCTTCTACAACGATGATGTCGTGAGCTTTGGCAAGCCCATCATCCAAGGCATGATCGACTACCGCCGCCAGCGCCAAACCGCCGCCGACGCCCGCGACCGCGCCGCCGAAGCCCGCAGCCGAAGCACCGACTCCACCATCGACAAGCTCCGCCACCGCCCCCGCAGCTAACCCCATCCCCTTCTAAGTTGCGGTGAAATACGGACTGTTTTATGCCTTTAAAGGCCTCAACAGTCCGTATTTCACCGCAACATATTGAAGGTTGGCTGCGAACGATTTCGCTATCGGGAGTCTGCGTAGGGTTTTATTGTCGGAATGCCGTAACCGCGCATCATGGCACCGAACGATTCTACGTCGTAGGTGTCCGAGAGTTTGAAATGAATGACGTTGTGGCCCATGGCGCGAAGGTTCGCGTCGCGCATGAGGGCCGCTCGATACGTTTTTGCCGCCGCCCGCTCTGGATCATTTTGAGCCTCGTCTTCAAACTTGCCTAGCCCATGCAGCTCTGCCAGCGTCCATGAGCCGTCTGGCATCTGCCAGCCATAATCTGCTAGATAATAGCCAGCGTTTCCCGGTCGCGTTATCTCAACTTGAAGCTCGGGCGCGGCAACCCCAGCGAGAATCATCGCTGCTCTCGCCTCAGACTCGCCGCCATTGTCTGACCTGCCGTCCATATACTCAAAAACGTCAAAAGCACGCGCGATGCCATGCAGCCCTCGACAATTTGCCTGCGCATATGCTCGCAGCTCTTCGCGTTCGACATCGTACTCACGGGCCAAGCCATCGACATAACCCAGCGCATAGCGAAAGGCGCTCGATCGCGCGATATCAACAACCGTTCGACACGGATCCGTCAGTGTAAACAGACCAAGCCGCCACACTTCGCCCGGGCGCCAGCGCTTGTATTCAACGAACTCATACGTATCACGCCTTGTAGACCGTGGCAGCAGCACTTGCACTTTATCCAGAAGCGTATACGCCGAGCCGATGCCGTAGAGCAACGCTGCTGTCGCTCCGCAAAACACAGCATCCGGTTCAACGACCGCAATAGCGGATGCCAGCTGAAAGATACGATCTTCAACCCCAAGATTATTCCAATAGACCGGATCCGCATACACATGGTTGTAAAGACGAAGCATGAGCTCTTCCTGCATAAGCTCGCGCGCACGGCGTTCATCCCAAGGATCAATTGTTATAAGCAGCTGTCCATCTTGATGAATTCCAACGGCCGAGAATAGCATCCTTGCATAGGACTGCGGAAAATGTTTGCCTTTATCGAGCATGGCCAACCCCATAACCATCACGGCGGAGAGAATACCATTACGCTATCGCATGCTTCCGTCCGCAGGCCTTGCCAAAAGCTGACCAAAAGCTTGACGTCGCAGGTCAGAGCTTCAAAAAATATTTCCACTCTCGGTAGACGGTCGCTACGATCCTCCCAACGGCATCAAAATCCAACCTTACAAATAGTTGCGGTGAAATACGGACTACATGGGCCATAAAAGCCGAAAAACAGTCCGTATTTCACCGCAACTTAGGTGGGGATGTGGGGTCCCCGGCACGTTTACGAAAACGGCTCTGATCCCAAAGGGAATCAGAGCCGTTAAGCTATCTTATGGAGCGGGCGACGGGAATCGAACCCGCGTCATCAGCTTGGAAGGCTGGGGTTCTACCATTGAACTACGCCCGCAAGATATGGTCGGGACGACAGGATTTGAACCTGCGACATCCTGCTCCCAAAGCAGGCGCGCTACCAAACTGCGCCACGTCCCGAAGGTGTTGAGCAGCTAAGGTCTAAACCTTGCGTGTCCCAAAGCGAAGGAAATTATAGGGGAGACTCCCCGCCTGTGCAAGCGCAGAAACCCTAGCTCCTCGAATGTGCGACAAACTTGCTGTGGAGCAGACCGATCACAAACGCCACCACGGCAACCGGCGCCCACGCGGCTCCAATGTCCGCCAGCGGCAGCGCATCGAACGGCAGCCACGCACCCGCAAAGAACGCGTCTCGAACCGAGGTAATCACGCTCTGCACCGCGACAACGCCGCCGACCCAGACCCACACCTGCGGGTGCGCGTCGCAAAAGCCGTGCACCAGGCCCATCAGTACCAGTACGATGGCAACGGGATACAAGGCGTTGAGCATGGGCACCGAGAACATAAGAATCACGTCGAGGCCCACATTGGAGAGCACGCACGAAAACGCCGCGAACACAAAGGCGAGAACCGCGAAGGGACGGCGCATGGCCTCCTCAGAGGCCTCCGCTCCACCTTTAACCACATACGTCTCGCAGAAGTAACGCGAGCAGCAGCTGATGAGGCCGATGCACACGTTCATGCAGGCAAGGAAAAAAATCGCAAAGACCACGACCGTGCCGACAAGGCCAAAGTGCATAGACGCCGAACGGGCGAGGATGGCAGCACCGTTAGTGGCATCGGGCATAACCGTGCCGAGCTGCATGCCGGCAAGCGCCAGGCCGCAGTAGATGATGGCCATGAGCACACCGGCGATCACACCGGAACGCGAAATCTCGAAGGCCACGCGCTTATCGTCGGTAACGCCCAACTCGTGGATGGTCTCGGCGATGATAATGCCAAAGGCGAGCGACGCGAGCAGGTCCATGGTCTGATAGCCGGTCAAAAAGCCCTGCACGGCGGCGCCGGCATTGTAGGGAGCCTGAGGCGCGGCAGCCGGTCCCAGCGGCGAGATCACGGCAGCACCCACGACCAGCACGATGAGCGCAATGAGCGCGGGGCCCGTAATGCGACCGAGCACGCGCGTGATGACACCCGGGCGCAGCGTGAGCGCAAACGCGACGACGAAGAACCCGATGGCAAACACCAGACGTGCCGTGCCGAGCGAAACGCCCTCGGGCAGCAGCGGCACCAGCATCTCGAAGGCCGTGGAGCTCGTGCGCGGAATAGCCAGACACGGACCGATAGCCAGATACACCGCCGCGACAAAGAACTCACCAAACTTGGGGTACACGCGGCCGGCAAGCTCGCGTGCCGTTCCGGCAAGCGCCACGGCAATAAAACCCATGACGGGCAGGCCGATGGCGGCAATAAGAAAGCCGAGCATGGCGACCGACGTGGCAGAGCCTGCCTGCAGCGCCAGCAGCGGCGGAATAATGAGGTTGCCGGCACCAAAGAGCATCGAGAACAGGGCGATGCCGACGGTAACGACATGGTCGGAGCGTAGACCACGCGAGGCGGATGAGGCCATGAGAGCACCTTTCGAATCAAAACAAAAACGGGACGGGCAAAAGACCCGTCCCGCAAGTATATACGCTTTAGCAGGCTAAATTGCGCAAAGCGTCGATCGCGGTGTCGACTTCTTCGGCCGTGTTGAAGTAACCAAACGAGAAGCGAACCACGCCCTGGCGCTCGGTTCCCAGCGCGCGGTGCATGAGCGGGGCGCAATGGGCGCCGGGGCGCGTCGCAATTCCCCACCCTTGCATGAGCGCGTCCGAGATCTCGGCCGAATCGATATCGGCTACGTTGAGCGACACAATCGCAGAGCGCGTCGGCTGGTCAAAGGCACCGTAGAGCTTAATCCCCGGAATCTTGCGCACACCGGCAAGGAAGCGATCAGCGAGCGCACGCTCGTGGGCAGCAATCGCCTCGATCCCACCCTGGGCCTCGATAAAGTCGAGACCTGCGGAAAGTCCCGCGATGCCATGACCGTTGAGCGTGCCCGCCTCAAGGCGCGTGGGCCACTCAAGCGGCTGCAGCGCATCGAAGCTGTGCACGCCCGTGCCGCCCATGGCCCACGGAGCCACGTCAATGCCCTCCGCCACGGCCAGGCCGCCGGTGCCTTGGGGTCCCATGAGCCCCTTGTGGCCGGTAAAGCACACGACGTCGAGCCCCATGGTATCCATGTCAATCTTCGCCGTACCGGCAGACTGCGAGGCATCGACGATCACGAGCGCGCCGGCCACATGGGCCATGGCGGCCACGCGCGCGATGTCGATCGCGTTGCCGGTCACATTGGAGGCGTGCGTCACCACCACGGCACGCGTGCCCGGCGTGACCAGCTGCTCGAGCTCGTCGTAGTCGAGCACGCCGTTCGCGTCGCAGCCCGCATGCTCAACGGTCACGCCCCGCTCTACCGCCAAGCGTTTGAGCGGACGTAGCACGGAGTTGTGCTCGAGCACCGTCGTGACCACACGGTCGCCGGGGCGCACCACGCCATTGATGACGGTGTTGAGCGCCGCCGTGGAGTTGGGCGTAAAGCACACATGGTCCGCCCTCGGGCAACCTAAAAGGCGCGCGAGCTTGGCACGGCAACCGTGAATCGTACGCGCCGCGTCGAGCGCACCCGACGTGGCACCGCGCCCGGCATTGCCGAGCGAGCACATCGCCTGCGTCACGGCATCGATGACCGTCTGCGGCTTGCGCATGGTCGTCGCCGCGTTATCCAGGTAGATCATCGCACGACCTCCCACATATCGATCACGGTAAAGCCCTCGGTCGGAACGCCCGCCGCGGCGAGCTCGTCGCGCAGCAGTGGCTCATCGGCAGGCAACGCCTTCCACGCCAGACCGCAGCCGGCAGCGACCTCCCCGGGTACGGGAATCGTTCGCCCGGGAAGACCGCGCTCAATGCACAGGGACTCGCAGCCCATGGCGGCCGCCGTGGTGGGAAACGTGATGACAAGCGCCGGGCGCTTCTCCCTCATGGCAACTCCAACCAATACGCTACGGGCGCACGACGCGCACGGCCTGCTCCATCTTCTCCACGATCACGTACATGTTGGTGACCTCGCCCACCGCAAGCTGGTCTTTAATGCCATAATGGTCCAGGCAGGTACCGCAGGTGAGAATCTCGACGCCCTGCTCGGCCAGCCCCTTCAGGTCATCGAGCACCGGCGAGCCCTCGACGGTGAGCTTGGCGCCGCCGTTGTAGAACAGCATGGTCGCGGGCAGCTCCTCCTGCTGCGTCACGGCAAAGATAAACGCCTTCATGAGCTTGTGGCCCAGCTCGTCGTCGCCACGGCCCATGCAGTCGGTGTAGACGGAAATGACGAGCTTGCCCTTGCCGGCGCTGGCATCACAGAAGGCAGCGCCATCCTGCTCGGGATCGGCCACGGCAACGGCGCCAGAGGTCGCCACGGTCACGTGCCACTCGGCGTCAGAAACCTTCTCGACCGAGGCCGTGCAGCCTTTCTCCTGCGCCATCTTGGAAATGTTCTTGACGGCGGTCTCGTTGTCGACCGAGGTCACGACGGCGCCCTCGCCATCGAGCTGCTTCAGGGCTTTGAGCGTCTTGACGACGGGCAGCGGGCAGGCATCGCCCATGGCATTGACTTCAATTTTGGTAGACATAGCAAAATCCTTTCGAAAGAACCGTTCTAGAGAACGGTAAACAGTTACATAAACGTGCGGGCTAGCGAACAACGCGAACGGCAGGACCGCCCGGCACCGGCTCGCACACGCGGCCGATTGTGGCGGCAACGCGCCCCTCGGCATCCAGGCGACGCGCAAGCTCATCCACATCGGCAGCAGATGCCGCGATAAGCAGGCCACCAGACGTCTGCGGATCGTACAGCGCGTCGAGCATGCCCGGCTCAAGGTCCTCGTCGGCAGCCACGCGCGGGCCAAAGAAGTCCTGGTTGCGGTAGGAGCCAGCGGGGATAATGCCCAGACGCGCCATGTCGAGCACCTGGTCAAAGAGCGACACCGCCCCCGACGCAAGCTCAATCTGCACGCCCGAGCCCTCGGCCATCTCGCACGCGTGCCCGATCAGGCCAAAGCCCGTGATGTCGGTGCAGCCGTGAAGCTCAAGTCCCTCGGCCAGACGAATCGGAGCCTCGTTGAGGGTGCGCATCGAGTCAAACATGGCTGCGGCCTCGTCCTGCTCGATGAGCTCGCCCTTAATGGCCGTGGTGATGATGCCCGAGCCGATCGCCTTGGTCAGCAGCAGAACATCGCCCACGCGTGCGCCGCTATTGGCGAGCATGTGGTCGAGCGCGACAAAACCGCTCACGGACAGACCGTATTTGGGCTCGTCGTCGTTGATGGTATGGCCGCCCGCGATAGAGCAACCGGCCTCGACGCACTTGTCGGCGCCACCCGCCAGAATCTGGCCGGCGACCTCAACGCCCAGGCAGCTCGGAATGCACAGCAGGTTCATGGCATGGCTCGGCCGCCCGCCCATGGCGTAGATGTCCGACAGCGAGTTGGCCGCAGCGATCTGGCCAAACAGAAACGGGTCGTCGACCATCGGTGGGAAGAAGTCGATGGACTGCACGAGTCCCAGGTCCTCCCCTACGCGGAAGACGCTCGCATCGTCGGAGGTATCGAACCCCACGAGCAAGTTGTCGTTATGCACATTGGGTAAATCGCCCAGGACCTGGGCGAGGGCTCCAGGAGCCAACTTAGCGGCTCAACCGCTCGCGGCAGTCATAGACGTGAGCTTAATCTGATCGTCAGCCATCGATACCTCCTCTCATCGGTCAATCATTTTCTCCCAGTATACGCATGAATGCGAGCCTGCGGCGGATGCATTAATTGAGCGCCTGTGCGCGAATCGCCGCGCCGATGGCACCGGCAAAGCGAGCCTGGGGCGAGGTGGTCACCGGCGACCCCAGCAGCTCGCCCAACCGCTCCACCACGAAGGCGTTCTCGCACAGGCCACCGGTCAGGTAGTACGGGGCGCCCGCGGCCTGCCCGGCCATGGTCGCCACGCGCGAGACCACGCTGTCGATCACGCCACGCGCAATGTTCTCGCGCGGCTCACCGCGACCGATCAGGCTGATAACCTCGCTTTCGGCAAACACCGTGCACATGCTGCTGATCTTGGTGGGCTCGCCGGAACGCGCCAGGTCAGCCATCTGCTGCTGGGAAATGCCTAGGCGATCGGCCATGATCTCCAAAAAGCGCCCCGTGCCGGCGGCGCACTTGTCGTTCATGGCAAACTTGGCCACGCGGCCACTTTTAAGCTGAATGACCTTGGTGTCCTGGCCGCCTACGTCAATCACCGTGCCGTGATCGCCAAACAGGCGCACGGCACCGGTACCGTGGCAGGTGATCTCGGTCACGACCTTGTGCGCATAGGGCACGGCGACACGACCGTAGCCGGTCGCGACCACACGCACATCGTCGGCTGCCACGTCATAGCCGGCCGCTGCCAGCGCCTCGCGCAGCCGCTCGGAAGCATCGACCGAGGAGAACCCGGTTGGCTGCACGCACGTCCACGCCACCGAACCCTCCCCGTCGACCACAGCAGCCTTAGCCGCCGTAGACCCGATATCGATCCCGATCCCTATCATGGCTCTCTCCCAATCTAAACATCAAAGACAGCTGCGCGTTCAGGCGCCTTAGCTCTAGGTTTCTCAGGTGCCGGAGATTGCCCCGAAAGAGGAGCGCAGCGTACTTTGGGTACGCAAGCGACGGTTTGAGGAGCAAGATCCGGTGCCTGAGGAAGCTAGAGGGTTTCGATGAAGGCGGCGATGCGAGTCTCGATCTGGCCCATGTCACCGTTGCTGTAGTCGGTCTCGATCTTCATATACGGAATACCCACACCCTCGACAGCCCCCTGCATGCGCGCGCTCTCAACGTTGAAGGTGTGGCAGGCCTGTAGCACGCTCTCTACCACGCCATCGACATGGTACTTCTCGCACATGGCCAGCGTATTTTCCATACGGCCGTCGTTGGGCGTCATGACCGAGCAGTTGATGTCCAGGTAACGGTCGGCGATGGCGCGCAGGATATCGGGAGCCTCCGGGTCGATCATCATGGCCGCCGTGCGCTCACCCGAGCAGTCGTCCATGCACACGACCACACCGCCGTTGGACTCGATGGTGCGACCGATCTTGTTGATTACGCCACCCACTGGGCAGCCGGTGATCAGAATGCGCTTGGCATCCGCCGCGACCGGGCGCTCGCCCGCGTCGTAGGCCTCGCGCAGCTTGACAATCTTTTGCTCCAGCTGCTGCGCATAGGCCTCGATATCAAAGCTGAACGTGCCGGCAAACATGGTGCTCATCAGGTCGACGCCGCTCATGGCCGCCGGCTGGTTGGCCTGCAGCGCAAACATCTCGAGCTGGGCCGCACGCAAGCGGTTGCGACGACGGACGGCAGCGCGCAGGTCATCGTCGGTAATCGTGATGCCGTAGAAGTTCTCGAGCTCCTCCTGGAGCAGGCAGCACTCCTCGTACCAGCCTTCACGCTCGTAGGCGCGATCGCGACCCTGCGGAAGATGCAGAATGTGCGTGCGCTTGAGCTCGTTGAGTAGCTCGTACATCTTCTTCTTGCCGTCGCAGGTGGTCTCACCGATGATCATGTCGCTAAAGTACGTAAACGGGCACTTTTGCGAATAGGCAAAACCATACGTCGACTTGATGAGCGGACACAGATTTGCCGGCAGCACCTTCTCGGCCTCGGGAATCACCTCATCGGACGTACCGCAAAGGGCCACGCTCGAGGCGCCCGCGGCATCGATAATCTCGAGCGGCGTATAGCTGCACAAAAAGCCGACCAGACGATTGCCCGCCTGCTTGTAATCCTTGACACGAATAAACGCCGCCTTGCGCTGCTCGTTGAACTCCTCAAACGTGGATGGCAACGGCTGCTCCATATTTTCCGACATATAACTCCTTAACAAACCTTTTGACCAACCAAGGAAACGGCTTTCCCAGGTGCCCGAGGTTGCCGTGAAAGAGAAGCGCCACGTACTTTGGTACGCAAACGATGGTTTGAACGGCAAGATCGGGTGCCTGGGGAAGCCGCCGGGACGGATACCCCTAAATGGTTTCCAAGAAAGCCTCAATCCTGGTTTGCAATTGCCCCGCATCCTCGCCGGCGTAGTCGGTCGTGATGTGCATAAACGGAATGCCGGCCTCCTCGGCGGCCTTCTCCACGGCAAACGACTCCATCTCGTAGAGCGTGCAGAACTGCAGGGCCACGTCGACGATGCCGTCGGCATGCAGGTCCTTGGCCATCTGGACAATGTCCTTCATACGCTGGTCGTTGGGCGTAAAGACGGCGCAGTTGATCTTAAAGTAGCGCTCGGCGATGGCATCAAGCATCTCGTCGACCGTCTCACCGGACTCGTCGACCAGGTCCTTGTAGTAGCGCGAGCCCGTGCAGGACTCCTCGCCCACCACAACGCCGCCGGCTTTCTCGATGAGGTTGAACAGCTTCCAGTTAGGCACGGCCATGGGCGTACCGGTGTACAGGATGCGCTTGGTCCCCTTGGGCGCCACGCCCTCGCCGGCCTCGACACGCTGCTCGCACTCAGCCGCCATATCGTTAATGGCTCCGGTCAGACGCGGCGTGTCGTCCATAAAGGCGGCCTGAACGGTCAGCAGGCTATCGAGACCGCTGATGGGCGCCGGATCGGCAGCGCGCGTGGCAGCGAGGCGCTGCAGGGCGCGACGCTTCTCATTGACGGCGTGGATGGCGGCCTTCAGACGCTCAGGCGTAATCGTGACGCCGCACTCTTCCTCGATCTTGGCGGCGAGCTTCTTGACCTCGGCCTTCCAGGTCACGAGCGTCGACTCGTCGTGTACGTTGGGAATATCCATGACGTACATGTTCTTTTGCGTGGCAAAGAACTCGTAGGCTTTCTTCTTACCGTCGCAGGTGTTCTCGCCTACCACCAAGTCACTCGACTCAATGTAGGGGCAGACCTCGCCCAGCTTAAAGCCGGCAAAGCTCTTGATAAGCGGACAGGTGTTGCGCGGCAGGTGCTTCTCAACCTTATCGGTTGCCCAATCGGCACCAGAGCACAGACCCACGGGGATACCGTCGCAGGCGAGCACAATCTCCTCGGGCACGTAGACGCAGAACGAACCGACGATCTTGGTGGCCTCGCCGGCCTCCTTCTTGTCGAGCATCTCCTTAATACGGCCGCTGTGAATGTTGGTGGCGACAAAATCCAGGTAGGACGTGGACTTGGGGCGATTGTTCTGCGTTAGGAACATATCGCCGTACATCTGGCCCACGGCGCCCAGCAACATATCGTGGTCGGCAAGATTCATGCCGAGGCTCTCCCACATCGGATGGAAATCAAATTCTTCAGCCATGACGGTTCCCCTCTCGAACCAAAAACGAATAACAGCGGTATCGATGCACGACGGACGGCGATTGCCCGGCCGTGCTTAAACCCGGAATTTTAGGGAACCTGCTTTGCGGTCGATTATTTAGTTGTGCGTCGTCTCTCCCGGAGCCGTGAACATACCTGCTCATATGCGACTCCGGGCCATATATAGGGCACGCGCGGCAACGCGACGAATGTATGTCGTCTGCGGCATGTGCGCACCCTCCTTTACAAGTTGATGTCAACTATATCAACGGTCATCGACTAAGCGAACACCGTTGACATTCGTACGACAGCGTCGTGTACCGTCGTTTAATAAATAATTATCTCGATTGATAATGGTTTATTATCCCTCATTCGGCGCGCGGCAAGATAAAGCCGACGAGGCTTATATCCCCGACGGCATTACCCGACGCTATCGACAAACCAAGTTGATCCTACTCGCATCGAAGTGCATGCGCAGCGTCTCGCCTGCTTGCGGCAGCTCGTCGACAGGCACGCCCACCTTGTTGACCTTCCACTGCAGACGCGTGGGCGCATCAGCGCGCGGCACGTCCAGCAGCACCAGCCGCTCAAAGCGCGAATCGCTCACTCGGGCCACGTGCAGATCATAGCTGTTGCGGCCCCGCTCCGCGCGATTGTCAACATGGAAGTAGCTTGCGCGAATGCCCAGGTACGCCACATTATCGGGAACCTCGCGACCCACGTTAAAGGTCATGCCCCAGTCGAGGGCCTCAACTTCTTCGTCGCCGATCTTGCGCGCCCGGCTTGTGTTCTTGCAGCCCGTCAGGCGCAGCGCCGCCAGCGTCTGCGGACGGCGGACCACGTCCTCGACGGAGCCGATCTCCTCAACCTGCCCGTCGTGCATCACGCAGATGCGCTGGCACAGGCGGCACGCTTCGTCGATGTCGTGGCTCACGTAGAGCACGGTGCGGTTGCATACATCGAACAGGTCGAGCAAATTCTGTTCGAGGGCGCTTTTAAGATAGGAATCGAGTGCGCTCATGGGCTCGTCGAATATAAAAATGCCCGGATGCGCCGCCACCATGCGGGCGAGCGCCACACGTTGCTGCTGACCGCCCGAGAGTCGCGCGGGATAACGGTCGGCGAAATCGGCCAGGCCAAAGATACCCAGGTAGCGCTCGGCGAGCTTTTTGCGCGCCGCGGCGTCACCCGCGTCCTTTGCACCAGCGCATACGTTATCGGCCACCGTCATGTTGGGAAACAGCTGATAGTTTTGGAACAACAGGGCGCATTTTCGCTCCTGGGGCGACAGGTTGATGCCCGCCGCCGAGTCAAAAAAGGTCACGCCGTTGACGACGATCTTGCCCTCGTCGGGCGTCTCCACGCCGGCAATGCAGCGCAGCGTGCAGCTCTTGCCGCAACCCGAGGCACCAAGCAGCGCCACGCGCTCCTCGCCGGCCTCAAGCTGCATGTCGAGCATAAACCCGGGATAGCGCTTTTTGATATCCAGAACGAGCGACATGGCCTATCGACTTCCCTTCGAGACCGTGTCATCGCGCATAAGCTCGGCCAGCGCCTCGCGATCGATACGCAGGGCATCGCCACCCGCCGGGTCGAGCGAATCGCCCTGTCCGGCGAGTTCTTTGGCCTGTTTGCGCTCCGCACGGGAGAGACCACGCTCGCGATACTTTTGCGAATGAGCGGTGTACATGTTGATGAATAGGATGACTAGGAAACTAAACACGATCACGACGGCAACCCAAAAGAGGGCCACCGACGTGTTGCCGCCCATCCACTCAAAGTAGATGGCGATGGGGATGGTCTGCGTAATGCCGGCGTAGTTACCCGCAAAGAACAGGGTGCAGCCAAACTCGCCCATCGCGCGGGCAAAGGCGAGCACCGTGCCGGCGGCAATCGAGGGCCAGCCAAGCGGCATCATAAGCTTGGTAAAGATGCGACGCTCGGACCATCCCAGAGTTCGCGCGGCGTCGAGCATCTGCATGTCGAGGCTCTCAAAGGCACCGAGCGCCGTGCGGTAGACCAGGGGAAACGACACCACCACGGCAGAGATCACCGCCGCCGGCCACGTAAAGACGATCGAGATACCGTGCGCGATAAGCCACCGGCCCACCCCAGTCGAGCGGCCAAACAGCATGAGGAGCAAAAAGCCGCAGACCGTGGGCGGCAGCACCATAGGAATCGTAAAGACCGAATCGAGCAGGCCCTTGATGCGACTCGAGGTACCCATAGTCTTCCACGCGGCGAACAGGCCCAGCGCAAAGGAGATCAGCAGGGCAAGGCCGCACGTTTTAATGGACACCCAAAACGGGCGATAGTCGATGTCGCCCAAAAAGGAGGCCAGAGAGGTCAAGGGGCCCTGCTCATCCCGCAACACGACAGACGATGCCTCAACCATTTGAGCGCTATCAAGCCAACGCGCGCCGCTCTTGGCATCACCCGAGGCTGATGCGATCACCACATAGCGGTCCCCATCCGCACCTCGTTCGTCAAAGCCATAGGTATACCCGCCGGCATCAAACGTTGTTTCCGCCGTAACATACCAAGGAAGATCCACGTCCCCCAGCTGCGCACCTCCCATGCAGTTTGCGCTGTCGAGTTCACAGACGAGGGCTTTGAGACCCGATGCGCACTCGTTGTCCTGCGGATCCAATCCAAACTTCTCGACCGCCTTGGGCGATATCCACACCACAACGCGATCGGCAGCAGGCGCCACCACAAGGTCCACGTCCTCGTCAACGGGAAACCGGTAGCCCTCAGGCTGGCCCTCCATGTCACGAGCGGTCCCCTTGGCCAACCGCTCAAAACCTTCGATCCCATAGGAAAGCCCATGAGCGGTCGCAGCAACCTGGGCCCCGTCCTCAGCGTCCCCAGCAAACGCAAATCCCGGCACCCAGCAAAGCGCGAAGGTCAAAGCACAGGCGACAAGCATGCGGAATCTATTAAGCACGAAAAGCTCCAAGCGAATACAAGGACGAAGTGAAACACAAAACGATGGAATTATCGCGCCAAGCCGCACTACTCGGAAAGCTCAAAGCCGTACTTGGCCCAAATCTTCTGGGCCTTCTTGTTGGACAGGCAAAAGTCGATAAACGCCTTGGCCTCGTCGGCATGTTCGGAGCCATCGGCGACAGCGCCCGGATACACGATGGGCTTGTGCGAGTCCTCGGGACACACAAAGGCCTCCTCGATGCCGTCGTAGCGGAAGATATCGGAGCTGTAGACAAAACCAGCCACGCAGTCGCCTGTGGACACATAGGCGGCGGCGGTACCAACTTTGTCGGCCAGTGCGACCTTGTCGGCGATCTCGGGAGCATACTCGCCGTCGTCGCCCTCGGTGCCGGTGTAGAGGCCCACGGAGGCCAGGGCCTGGTTGGCGTACTTGCCGGCGGGAACGGTCTTGGCGTCGCCAATGGCGATCTTGCCGTCCAGGTTCGCGACGTCGGCGACGGCCTCGACCTTGGTGTCGGAGCCCTCGGCGCGAATGATCACGAGGTCGTTGACGAACATGTCCTCGCGGGTATCGGCATCGACGAGCTCGGCGGCCTCAGCATCGTCCATGGTGCCCTTGGAAGCGGTGATGAGCACGTCGACGGCGGCACCGGCGCGCATCTGCTCGACAAGGTCGCCAGACGCCTTAAACTGCGTGTCGGCAAACGTGGTGCCGGTCTGCTCGGTGTAAAGCTCCTGAACCTCGGGCAGAGCCTTCTCGAGCGAGTTGGCGGCAAAGACCTGCAGCTCGACAGCTTTCTTGGAAGATGCCTTAGCAGAACCGGCATCGGAACCAGCCGGCTCGGACGTCTTGCTGCCCGAGCAGCCGGCAAGACCAAGGCCGGCGGCAGCGGCAGCAGTTAGCGAGACAAAACCGCGGCGTGAAACCATATCGAACATATTCAACCCTTTCGGACCTTGTGCCCGGGTACCCCACCGCGGGCTTTAATCTGCAATCAGATTATACTTCTACGAGAATAATGATAGTGAGAAATTATTCTCGCCAGAGAATATAGTTTCGAGTTGCCGTGCCCCTTGGCGTCGCTTCGGCGGAAAACAAAGGCGGAGCAGCCGTTCAGGTCGCCCCGCCGCAGGTAAACCGCTTAGTTGGTATGTCCGCCGCCCGCCGTCATTTGGGCCGCATGCTCCAGCTGATCGCTCACGGCCTCCCAGCTTTCGCGGGCCGCTTTCGTGGATCCCGGAAAGTTGATGACAAGCGTATGCCCACGCTGCATGCACACGGCGCGCGAGAGCATGGCGTGGCGCGTCTTGGTCATCGAGTACGCACGAATTGCCTCGGCAATGCCCGGCACATCGCGGTCGCAGACGGCACGCGTCGCCTCGGGTGTCACGTCGCGCATCGAAAGACCCGTTCCGCCGCAGGTGAGCACGACATTGGCGTGGCACTCATCGGCGGCTTCCGCAATGGCATCACCGATCTCGCTGACGTCGTCGCGTACGACCATATGCGAGGCGACCGTCCACCCCTGCGCCTCGATGAGCTCCTCGAGCGCGGCACCCGCCTCGTCCTGGGCAAGGTCGCGCGTATCCGAGCACGTCACGATCGAAATCTTCAGCTCCATAGCATTCCTCCTATAGCACCGCGCCCTCAGGCAGGTCGACACGCACGACATCCACGACGTCGCCCGCCTTGAGGTCGCACGGCCCTTCGTCAATACACAGCAGACAGTTGGACCGCTGCATCGTGCCGAGCAGCGCCGAATTCTGCGTCTTGGCCTCGGTCACCGACAACTCACCGGTCTCGGGGTCGCGCAAAACCGTGGCGCGATCGAAGAAGCAGCGATGCTGTCGCTTTTTCACGTTATGCGTAAGCGTCGCCCGCTGCACGGGACGCGCACCCTCGGCAAAGCCGCGCATCTTGCGGATCGCCGGACGGGCGAGCATCTCAAAGCCCACATACGCCGCGGCCGGATTACCCGAAAGCCCCAGGTAGGGCTTATCTCCGAGCAAGCCAAACGTGATGGCTTTGCCCGGACGCATCGAGATGCGGTCAAACAGCACCTCGCCCTCGCGCTTAACCAACGCCGTCACGTAGTCGTAGTCGCCCGCCGAGGCACCACCGCTCGTAATGACAAAATCGCACTCCTGCACGGCACGATGCACCAGCTCGGCAATCGCTTGCTCATCATCGGGCGCAATGCCAAAGAACACGGGCTCGGCGCCGGCATCGAGTGCCTCGGCCATCAACGCCGAGGAGTTGGAGTCGCGAATCTGCCCGCGCGCCGGCAGCTCACTCGGCGCGACCAGCTCCGTGCCCAGCGAGATGATGCCCACACGCGGGGCAGCGTGCACCTTCACGCTCGCGTATCCGGCGCTCGCCAGCAGACCCGCGCCCGCCGGAGCCACGACCTCGCCGGCGTGCATCACAACATCGCCGGCATGGGCCTCCTCGGCAGCAGAGCGAACGTTCTCACCCACCTTGGCCGGCGCCGAGAACCTCACGTGTGAGCACTCGTTGCCGTCGCCGTCAAGCACCTCGACGATCTCGTATTTCACCACGGCATCCGCACCCTCGGGCACCGGCGCGCCCGTCATGATGCGGACGGTCTCGCCCGGGGCGATTGCGCCCTCAAACACATGGCCCGCGGCCTCGTGTCCGATAACGTCGAGCGTCACCGGCGCCTCGCCAGACGCCTGCACCAAGTCCGCCGAGCGCACGGCATATCCGTCCATAGCGCTGTTGGCAAACGGCGAGATGTCGATATCGGCCACCGCGTCCTCGGCCAAGGGAAGACCGGCGGCCTGCCACACGGGAATCTCGATGAGATCCGTCGGAACAACATGCGACAGAACAATCGACTGCGCGTCCTCCAGCGGAATGAGTTTCTCTGCCATATGCACCTCTTAATGCCACGGCGCACAACAGGAGCGCCGATTCTTTATGCTTGTCTCAGTATAATCCCCCGACGCACGACCGCGACTCGGCCTGTACCCGCAAATACACCTGTCGGTTGCAGGCCGCGAAACAGAATGGAAACCAACCCACCGGCTCGTCGCGTTTACCGCGTTTTATAATGCTTGCGTTACAACCTAAAAGAGGAACATATGGCTCATAACGACAAACCCGAAAGCGCAAACGAGGCGCAGGATCATTCCCAGCCGCTCGACGACGGCGGTTTTTTCTCCCTGAACGACGTCATCATGGCAGGCAGGCATCAGATCACCCGCTCCGAGCATCTCTTAGCTGCCGACACGCGCCGCAATGTCCGCAACCTACTCGCAAGCGCCAAGTTGCTCGCACTCGTCGTCATCGTCTCGCTCGCCATGGGCGTTGCCGCTTGGGCGTTTTTGGCCTCGCTGAATATCGCGACCGACTATCGCGAGCACCATGCATGGATTTACGCGCTGCTTCCCGTTGTGGGCATGGCCACCGCATGGGTGTACAAAAACCACGGCCTTGCCGCCAAACGAGGCAACAACCTGGTCATCGACTCCGCTCTGGGCACACGTCTCATCCATATGCGCATGGCCGTCCTCACCTTCGTCTGCTCCACGCTCACGCACCTAACGGGCGGATCGGCCGGTCGCGAGGGAGCCGCGGTACAGATTGGCGGCACCATCGCCAGCAACATCTCGAGCCTCGCCCACCTCAAAAAGCATGACCACCACGACCTCATGCTCGCCGGCATCTCGTCGGCCTTTGGCGCCGTATTCGGTTCGCCCCTTGCCGGCGCGTTCTTTGGCATGGAGATGTGTTTTATCGGCAAGATCGACTACACCGCGGGCATCTACTGTCTGGTCGCCTCGTTTACCGGCTACTTTACATCACTCGCCCTAGGTACCGAGTACGAAGCGAATGTCATCGCCAGCGTTCCCAACATGACACCACGGACGGTTGCCATCGTTGTTATCAGCGCCATTATCTTCGGTCTGACGGCACGCCTCTTTGCCTGGTCGGTTCGAACCGTCAAAAGCCTGTACGGTCGCTTTATCACCAACTACCTTGCTCGCGCACTCGTGGGCGCGCTCGTGGTGCTCGCGACATACGCGATGCTCGACGCCTGGAAGTATGCCGGCCTTGCCACCTGGCTCTCGGGCGCCGGGTTCGCCGGTAACACGACCCTTGCCGACGCAGCCATCAAGCTCGTGGTGACGGCGCTTACCCTGGGTGCGGGCTTCCAAGGCGGCGAGGTCACGCCCCTGTTTGGCATCGGCGCGGCGCTCGGCGGCTGGATCGGTTGCCTCGTCGGTATCGACCCCAGCTTTCTGGCGGCGCTGGGCATGCTCGGTGTTTTCTGCGCCGGCCTCAACGTGCCCATCACCACCTGTATGATGGCCATCGACCTGTTCCACGGCACGGCAGCCGGCTTCTTCGTGATCGTGGCGTTTATCAGCTATCTTGTCGGCGGCCACCGCGGCGTATATCCCGCGCAGCGCATTGTCTCGCCTAAACGCCGTTCGCTTATTGTGGATGAGGGCGGTACGGTAGCGGATGCTATCGAGCGCCACAACGACCTGATAGAGTAGACGTTAGTATTCGCCGTGCAGCCACAATCGGGGGCAATTCGACCTGAGCGCGACCGCACCGTCACGTCATACGCCAGGAGTCGCCCCATGCACGCAACTGATTTTGGTCGCACGCTCATAATCGCCAACCCTGCCGCCCAGTCGGGTGCGGCGCGCGAGGTCGCTGAGCGCCTGCAGCGCTTTTTGGACATGACCGCGCGCTCATCCCAGTTTGACCTGGTGCTGACTGAGCGCATGGGACATGCCAAGGAGCTTGCCACACAGGCTCAGGGCTATCGTACCGTTATCGCACTCGGCGGCGACGGCGTGATCCACGAGGTCGTCAACGGGCTTATGACGCAAAAGGAGAACGCCCGCCCCGCTCTTGCCGTCCTGCCCGTGGGCTCCGGCAACGATTTTGCCCAGACGCTCGGCATCGAAGATTTCTCCGGCAAGGATTTTGGCGCGCTGCTCACCTGTGAGCTGCAACGTCAGGACATCGGGCGGATTCGCTCATGGAACCCCACAAGCGGCAGCGGCGAGGCGATCGTCGAGTATTACGACCAGACGCTCTCCGTCGGTATTGATGCCGCCATCGGCCTGGGCACCACCGAGCTGCGCAAAAAGACGGGCCTCGCTGGCGCTCCGCTCTACACCCTCTCGGGTCTGGAGCAGTTTGGTCTGCGCTACCGCAACTACCCCATGACAGTCAGCTTTGACGGCGCGCCCGCCGAGCGCGTAAGGGCGATCATCATGGCGATTCAGCTGGGCCCCACGTATGGCTCGGGCTATCGCATCTGCCCCGATGCCGACCCCTGCGACGGCATGCTCGACGTCTGCTACGCATGCGGCCCCGTCCCTCGCGCGATTGCCCTGCCTATGTTTCTTTCGGCCAAGGACGGCCACCATACCAAGTTGCCACCGGTTCGCATGCGCCGCTGCCGCCATGCCGAGCTCACCCTTGAGGAGCCCGACTACCCCATCCAAGCCGACGGCGAGCCCGTTGTCGCCTCGCGCATCGAGGTCGACGTCCTTCCCGCCGTCCTCGAAGTCTGGCACCCAACCCGCTAACCCAACCTAAGTTGCGGTGAAATAGGGACTGTTTATGCAGCTAAAGCCGGAAAACAATCCCTATTTCACCGCAACTTATGAGGAGGCTATTCGTCGCTGCCCGGCTTGCGACGGTTGGCCTTTTTAATGGCGTTGAAGTGCTTATCATTGAGCCTGCGCTGGCGAGAGCGCTGAGGCACCTTGGTCTTTACGCGTCGGCGCGGTGGACGTCCGCGACGCTCAAGCTCAGCGCGCAGCTTACGCAGGCAGCTGCTACGGTTTTGGAACTGACTGCGGCTCTCGCGCGCCGTCACGGTAATCCCCGTGGGCCCATGCTTCATGCGCACCGCCGAGTCCGTCGTGTTCACGCCCTGCCCACCCGGGCCCGTCGCGCGAAACACCTGCACCTCGCAATCGCGCGCCAACTCCTCGACCGACATCTCGGCATAGCGCGCATACTCGCGCCATCCCATCTTGTTCTCATCCATATCAACACCTCCCCTCATACAAAAAATGTGACAAAGGGACAGTCCCTTTGTCACATCGCATACCAATCGCTTGTGTTGCGCGCTTAGGCGAAGGTGATCTCGCCGGTCTCGCAGTCCATATCGGCGATACGGGCCAGACTCTCAACGCGGAAGCCGCGCTCGCGGAGCTTATCGCCACCGCCCTGGAAGCCCTTCTCCACCGCAATGCCAATGCCGGACACCTCGGCACCTGCAGCCTCGCAGATCTTGATTAGGCCCTCGAGCGCGCAGCCGTTGGCCAGGAAGTCGTCGATAATCAGGACCTTGTCGCCCTCGGACAGGAAGCGCTTGCCAACGATGACCGGGTACTCCTTCTGCTTGGTAAAGGAGTAGATGGTCGTGGCATACTGCTCGCCGTCGAGGTTGATGGACTGTGCCTTCTTGGCAAAGACCACCGGCACGCCGCCAAAATGCTGGGCTGCAATGCAGGCCATACCAATGCCCGAAGCCTCGATCGTCAGGATCTTGTTGATCTCGACACCCTCGAACAGACGGGCCCACTCGGCACCCATGTGGTCGAACAGCTCAACGTCGCACTGGTGGTTGAGGAAGGCATCAACCTTAAGGACATTACCGGCCTTTACGATGCCGTCATGGCGAATACGATCCTCAAGCTCCTGCATGGCGCAACCCCTTCTCGCGGCAACGATACCGCGCGATTAATAAACGTTGTTCGATAGTCTACCACGGACCGACCCCCGCCCGCCCCACAAGCCGCATCGCACCATAAAGCTGCAAGACCAGTAGATAGGCCCGATTCGTGGCAGACAGCCTCCCAACACGCTAATGCCGGGTGCGCGTCCTCACCAAACGTACCAATGTGAGCGCAAAGCCCACGGTAGCAACGGCCATCAGCACGTAGAATACCAAACGGAAGCCAAAGAGGAACACGTCCGGACGACCCGCCACATAGCTCGTGACCGTCTTGCCCATCGCCGCGCTCGTCTGTCCATACAGGATGCGCGACGCCGCCGTAATACCCAGCGCTATGCCCGCATAGCGCGCCAAGCTGCTCAAGCTGCCCGCAAAGCCAAGCGCCTCACGCGGAGCCGAACCCATATACAGCGAATTATTGGGACTCTGGAAGATCGACGTGCCGCACGACATAAACGCGACGCAGCACACGATCATCAAGATGGAAGAGTGCTCGTCAAGCGTGCTCACCGCAAAGAGACCGCACACGTACACGCCCAGGCCAACGGCCGTGGGCGCTTCACAACCAACACGGTCGGACACCGAGCCCGAAAGCGGGCCCACAAAGGCATTCACGACCGGCATCGCCAAAAACAACAGGCCGGAGATATCGGAGCTAAAGCCGTGGGCATCCTGAAAGTAGAACGGCAGCACAAACTCGGAGGCACCGATACCCACGAACACGATAAGCATGCAAGCCAGGTTAATCGTGAAAGCCGAGCTCGCAAAGCAGCGACGCGCCGCCTCTGTCAACGGCATAGGGCGTTCGCCAGCCTCCGGCTTCACATGCGGCAGCGTATAGAGTCCCACGATAAACGAGATTACGCCAATGGGCAGATTGATAAGGAAGATGCTCTCCCAGGGAAAGCTCGCCACCAGCACGCCGCCGAGCACGGGGCCGCACATCATGCCAAGAGCCACAAAGGTCGCCAGAATGCCCATGGCACGGCCGCGCTCACGCGCCGGAAACGACTCGGTGATGATGCCCATATTGTTGGCCATCGCGGCGGCACAGCCAATGCCCTGCACGAAACGCGCCAAGATAAGCACCTCGAGCGAAGCCGAAAGCCCGCAAAGCAACGAGCCACCCGTAAAGACGATTACACCAAGCTGGAACACATTCACCTTGCCGCGCACATCGCCCAAGCGGCCAAACGGCAGCATGGCGACGCACGTCGCGAGCAGATACACCGAGCTCACGAGCTGAATGCGGTCGAGACCCACCCCCAGCTCCTTTTGCATCACTGGGAGCGCCACCGTCACGATGCTCGCATCCAGACACGCCATAAAGGTCATGACGAGCACGGTGAACAGAATCGCCCATTTATTCTTACCGTGGGTGTCGCCCTCTAGGGCAATGTGTTCGCGGCGCAGCTGCTCGGCAGTTTTCTCCATGTATATCCTTTCTATCGTGCAACGCAAAAACGGGACCCCAATCGCCTACAAACGGACACGATCGGGGTCCCGCCTATGGAATCGGAACTATGAGGACGTCGTCAGCCGAAAAGCCGTCCCACGCCTCGCACGCACGCTAGCCTAGCACTGCTCGAGCGCCTGCTCAAGGTCGGCAATCAGATCGGCCGTGTCCTCAAGGCCGCACGACAGGCGCACCATGTCGGCGGAGATGCCGCAGGCGATAAGCTCCTCGTCGTTCATCTGGCGATGGGTGGCGTTTGCCGGGTGCAGGCAGCAGGTGCGGGCATCGGCCACGTGCGTGGCAATCTGGGCGAGCTTAAGACTCTTCATAAAGGTCTCGGCCGCCGCACGACCACCGGTAAAGCCAAAGCTCACGACACCGCAGGTACCGTTGGGCATGTACTTCTGAGCCATGTCGTAGTACTTGTCGCCCTCTAGGCCCGGATAGCTCACGAAGCGCACTTTGGGGTGGCCCTGCAGGAACTTGGCGACCGCCAGACCGTTCTCGCAATGGCGCGGCATACGCACGTGCAGGCTCTCGAGCGAGCTGTTCAGGAAGAACGCCGCCTGCGGGTTCTGCATGGGGCCGAGGTCGCGCATGAGCTGCGCGGTGGCCTTGGTAATAAAAGCACCTTCGCGACCGAACTTCTCGGCATAGGTCACGCCGTGATAGCTCTCGTCAGGCGTGGTGAGACCCGGGAACTTGTCCGCATGGGCCATCCAGTCAAACTGGCCGTGGTCGACGATCACGCCGCCCAGGTAGGCAGCATGTCCATCCATGTACTTGGTGGTGGAGTGTGTAACGATGTCGGCGCCCCACTCAAAAGGACGGCACATCACGGGCGTCGGGAAGGTATTGTCGACCATCAGCGGCACGCCGTGATCATGTGCGGCCTTGGCAAAGCGCTCAATATCGAGCACGGCAAGGGCGGGGTTTGCGATCGTCTCGCCAAAGACGAGCTTTGTGTTGGGCTGAAAGGCAGCCTCCAGCTCCTCATCGGTGCAGTCGGGGGCAACGAACGTGCAGGTCACGCCCATGCGGCCCATGGTGTGGGCGAGCAGGTTGTAGGTACCGCCGTAAATGGCAGAGCTTGCGACCACATGATCGCCGGCACCGGCCACGTTAAAGATCGCGAGGAAATTCGCAGCCATGCCCGAGCTCGTGAGCATCGCGGCAGTGCCTCCCTCCATCTCGCAGATCTTGGCGGAAACCAGATCGCACGTGGGGTTCTGCAAACGGCTGTAGAAGTAGCCCGACTCCTCTAGGTCAAACAGCTTGCCCATGTGCTCGGACGTGTCGTACTTCCACGTGGTGGACTGGTAGATGGGCACCTGGCGCGGCTCCGCATCGCCCGGGCGATAACCGCCCTGAACACACGTGGTACCGATGGTCTGCTCGCTCATATCCAACTCCCTTACTTGGGTTTTGTTTTATTCGGTTCACGATACCGCTACCCCGCACCCCTCTCAACCCATCCCGCCGATAGGTTATGGGACAAATTAATCAGGTTTATTTGTCCCAAATCTTAAGAAAGCGTTCGATGGCGAAAAACAATAAGATATGCGCTGGGGTCTCGATGAGTGAGTGCGCCAGCAAGGGTACCATAGGCGGGTACACCGTGATCAAGGAGACAACGATGAAGCAAATCGATACTGCCCAGCTCGACGCCGCCGCCTGCCAAGCTCAGGCTGCCGAATACCACGCCCGCGGTTTTAACTGCGCACAGGCCGTCGCCTGCACGCTCGCGCCTGCCGTCGGACTCGACCCCCAGGTCGCCTTTACCCTCACCGAGGGCTTTGGCGCCGGCATGGGCGGTATGACCGAAACCTGCGGCGCCATCTCGGGCGCCGTGGCCATCATGGGCTTTGTAATGAGCGACGGCATGGAAAACCCCAAGACCAAGGGCAAGACCTACAAGCTGTCGCGCGAGATCGCCAAGCGTTTTGGCGAGAAGAACACGACGACTGTCTGCAGCACGCTCAAGGGCATCGGATCGGATAAGGGTCCGCTCCGCAGCTGCCCCGGCTGCATCGACGATGCCGTCGAGATCGCCTGCGATATGCTAAAGCAGCTCGCCGAGTAAACGGCAGCAACAGAAAACGACGGCCGGCACGCTTGGGATCCATCCAAAAGCACGCCGGCCGTCGCCGTTAGAACTCAGCAAATTCGGGAGCGCCGACTTCGATCTCCTCGCGACCGGCCATAAGCTCGCGCATCTTGGCGCAAAACGACTCCTGCTCCCCCGCCTTAAACATCAAATGAATCGTCACGGCATCCGCGTAATCGGTATCCGAAACCTTGGCACCACAATCCTGCGCCAAGCGAAGCACCTGCTCATACTGCGGATAGGCCACACGCACGTCAACAGGCACGACACTCGTCATCTCGACGATCTGCCCGGACTCCTGAGCCGCTGCCACCGCCGCCTGCGTCGCCGCGGTATAGGCGCGCACCAAGCCACCAGGCCCCAGCAGCGTGCCACCAAAATAGCGCGTTACCACGCAGCAAACATTTTTGAGCCCAGCACTGCGAAGCACCTCGAGCGTCGGCATGCCGCTGGTTCGACTCGGTTCACCGTCGTCGCTCTGACGCTCGCGTCCATCGACCAAAATCCAAGCGGGAACATTGTGTCGAGCATCGTAATGACGCTTGCGGACCATCTCGATAAAGGTATTCGCCTCATCCTCAGACTCAATATGGACCAGCTGGGCAATAAACCGGCTCTTACGGTCCACAAACTCGCCCGAAGCCTCAATATTCGATTGCAGAGTAAAATAGCTGTCCAACAAAGCCCCTCAACAACAAGCAAAGCAACAAACAGCCTCAATAATACGGCAAAGGCCGTACCGTTTACCCCGGTAAATAGAACGGCGACACCGATGACCAGGCAAAAACAGCGAGACGGCGTCAGCTGAGTCGATTTGGCCCGAAAGAGGAGGGAGCACGCCTTATGACGGCGACCGACGAATGAGCGCCAAATCGGCCAGCTGACGCCGTCGAAGGCGAGAACCCGTCAGCGCGAGCAAGGTGCCTTGAAAGCTGAGGGCATTGACCTTATGGTCATGCCCGAAGGCTTGAAAGGCAGATTGCCGCGCTGACGGGTTCGCAGCGTCAACAAAGTGCTGAGTGGGCCTATAAGCCGGGTTCTGTCGTGAACGGTCATTTATCTTGTCTGCACGTTACCGTGCAGCTCCACGCACGCTACCCGAACGCGGACCGGGCCGGCCCATAGCGTTCCTATTCGCGCTTGCTCCGGATGGGGCTTGCCAAGCCGCCGTGTTGCCACGACGCTGGTGGTCTCTTACACCACCGTTTCAGCTTTTCCCTTTACGCCTTGCGGCGCAGGTGGGAGTCTTCTTTTCTGCGGCGCTTTCCGTCGGATCACTCCGCCCGGCCGTTAGCCGGCATCCCGCCCTCTGGAGCCCGGACTTTCCTCACGCGTGCTGCAAGCAGCACATCGCGCGACCGTCTGGCCCACTCAGCAGTGCAAGAGTGTAGCACACCGTCAGCATAGGCAGCGGCACAACACAAGCGCTCGACACGATAAACCAAGAACCATGTCATGCAGTACAATAGGAACGCCGATGGGCAACGTCGTCAGTCGAGACGCGACCGCGCTCCGCACCCCTCCGTCTACTCGGTGCGTTCCCGCCTCCTCCCCGAGGCGGGATGTCGGCGTTTTTTCATGCACCGACAACTCAATAGCAAGCGAATAGCCCAAGCAGCGTTACGCGCAGGCACTACCGAACATCTCGGCAGTAAATGCAAAAAGGGACCCGTCCATTACGGACGGATCCCTTAAAACAAGTGATCGTCAAACCGATTTACTCGGCGTCGGTCTCCTCGTCCTTCTTCTCGGAAGGCAGCGGGGTAACCTCGATCTCGACGCCCAGAGTCTCAGCAGCGGACTTCATGGACAGGGAGATACGACGACGGTCGAGGTCGATCTCCATGACCTTGACCTGAACCTTGTCGCCCACGTGGGTGACCTGAGAAGGCTGATCGACGTGCTTGTTGGCCATCTCGGAGATGTGCACCAGGCCCTCGATGCCCTCGCCCAGGTCGACGAAAGCGCCAAACGGGACAAGCTTGGTCACCGTGCCCTCGACGATAGCGCCGACGGGGTACTTCTTGACCAGTGCGCGCCACGGATCCTCGGTGGTCTGCTTGAGACCCAGGGAGATGCGCTCGCGGTTGAGATCGACGTCGAGAACCTCGACCTCGACCTCCTGGCCGACCTTGACAACCTCGGAAGGATGGTTGACGTGGTTCCAGGAGAGCTCGGAGATGTGGATGAGGCCGTCGATACCGCCGAGGTCGACGAAGGCGCCGAAGTCGACGATGGAGGAAACGGTGCCCTGGAGACGCATGCCAGACTTGAGCTTGGACAGGATCTCGGAGCGCTCGGCCTTACGGGACTCCTCGAGCACGACGCGACGGGAGAGGACGACGTTGTTGCGGTTGCGGTCCATCTCGATGACGCGGGCCTCGATGCGGGTGCCCATGTAGGAGGTGAGGTCCTTGACGCGACGGAGGTCGACGAGGGAAGCGGGCAGGAAGCCGCGCAGGCCGATGTCGAGGATCAGGCCGCCCTTGACAACCTCGATAACCTCGCCCTCGACGTTCTCGCCGGAGTTGAACTTCTCCTCGATGCGGTTCCAAGCACGCTCGTACTCGGCACGCTTCTTGGACAGGACCAGACGACCGTCCTTGTCCTCCTTCTGGAGAACCAGGGCCTCGATGGGATCACCGAGTGCAACGATGTCTGCAGGGTTAGCGTCCTTGCGGATGGACAGCTCGCGGACCGGGATAACGCCCTCGGACTTGAATCCGATGTCAACGAGCACCTCGTCATGCTCGATCTTAACGACAGTGCCGTTAACGAGATCGCCCTCATCAAAGTCGGTAATCGTACCGTCGATGAGGTTGTTCATCTCCTCCTCGTTGACATCGTCAAGAGAGAAAATGGACGAGTTCTGAATCTCACTCAAAGGTGGACCCCTTTCGAACTACGGGGCCCCGATTGCTAGGACCTACAGATGGGTGCGACAAGCACACAACGTTTAGGAACACTCGGGAGCCGACAGATACTGATGTGACGCTTATGCAATCACGTCCGTATAGATTACGGGGAAATCGCTTCGATTTCAAGCGTGAACTGCGATTTTTTACTCGTATGGAGACTTTTTCGCAATCTTGTGAACGACTGTCTCCACAAGTTGACGATGAGCAGCTAGGCACACTGCTTTGGGGTAAAGTATCCCAGACATACGATTCTGGAACGATTTTTCGAGAAAGGTGCCCGCGTGCTCAAAGCAGTCGTTTTCGATATGGACGAGACGCTTCTTAGCATCAACCTCAACGCGTTCATCCTTCGCTATTTTAAGGATGTCTCGTCGATGCTCGCGGATATCGGACGTCGCAGCCGCGGGGGCACGATGGCGCGCCTCGGCACCATCCTGGTCGACCTCAACGCCAATCGCCGCAGCAGCACGGACAATCGCACCAATCTTGAGTTTTACCAGACCGAGGTCGAGCGCCGGTGCGGCATTTGCCTCTCGGACCCACTTATCTACGAGGCGTTTACCTACTACGATCACGAAGTTCTGCCGTACAAGAACGATGACATGATCAACGCAAAAGCCATGCCGGGCGCACACGACGCACTCCAGGCCGTACAGGACGCGGGGCTGCGCTGTGCGCTCTTCACCAACCCCAGCTTTCCCCAAGGGGCCATCGAGTGCCGCATGGGCTGGGGCGAGCTGACAGACGCGCCCTTCGAGCTCGTAACGCACATGGGCAACGCCACGCGCTGCAAGCCCGATGCCACATATTATCTAGAGCAGCTGCAGGTCATGGGGCTCGAGCCACATGAGGTCCTCATGGTGGGCAACGATCCCAAGCGCGATTTCCCCAGCCCCGCCTGCGGCATTCAAACCGCCTATGTGGGCCAAGGAAAGCCCGGCCGAGCCACCTGGCGTGGAACCATGGAAGACTTCGCCCGCGACTTTAACGCAGTAGTAGAAGCCTTCTACGAGCACCAAATAGCCGACGAACTAAGCTAGTCCCCAAATCAGGAATGGGGCGCACGTTTGCCCCACGCTTCGTTACGTGGGCAACGGCTTGAGGGCAAGATGCGATGCCCCAGTGTCCTAGGACGTGATCATTTTGACGCGTTCGCCGATTTTGGAGTCGCGCCTGTCGGAAATAACAGTAAAGCCCTCCAGGTCGCACACCTTTACATTTGAAAACACGTGGAACTTGGAGCTATCGGCGAGTACGTAACTCGCCTGGGAATTCTGCATCACGATACGTTTTTTGATAGCCTCGGGATAACCTGGCGTCATGATACCGCGGTCCTCGTCCACCGCGTTGACACCTATAAACGCCCGGTCAAAGTACAGCTCGCGCAGCGCGCTCTCAACCATAGGACCGGTGAGCGAGCAGGTAACGGGGTTGAAGTCGCCGCCAATTACCACCACCTTAGCAGCAAGCTCGCCCGTAAACCGACATGCATAGCCGTTGGTGGTGTAGATAGTCACCGGCTTGTCGACGAGCAGGCTCAGGAGCGCCGTCGCGGTGGTACCGGAGTCGACAGCGAGATGAGACCGTCACGCCCGAAGACCCCGCTTTCGCCGCCGAGGAGCGCGCGGCGCACGTGGCCCATGAGGAGCAGCTCGAGCATATCGAGGGGCTCCTTCCCAAGAAGGGAAACGGCCCTGCGGGACGACACGGCGAAAACCATCGTTGATTCCGGCAAGAGACGCCGTTTCTCTGGTAGCTTCATCTTCAACCAAGACCGACAATGCCGGCCAGGCACTCAACCCAAAAGGAGACAGCATGCCCAACGAGCTCAGCTATGAGGTCAGCCTCGAGCGCAGCAACCAGATCCGCGCCGACCTGCCGCAGCACCCCGAGAAGTTCACCATGCTCACCGGCGACCGCCCCACCGGCCGTCTGCACCTGGGCCACTACTTCGGTACCCTCAAGGGCCGTGTTGAGCTGCAGAACATGGGCGCCAAGACCAACGTGCTCATCGCCGACTACCAGGTCATCACCGACCGCGACACCACCGAGCACATCCAGGACAACGTGTACAACATGGTCATGGACTACCTTGCCTGCGGCATCGACCCCGACAAGACCATGATCTACACGCACTCCGCCGTGCCCGCGGCAAACCAGCTCATGCTGCCGTTCTTGTCGCTCGTCTCCGAGGCCCTGCTGCAGCGCAACCCCACCGTCAAGGCCGAGATGGAGGCCAGCGACCATGAGCTCACCGGCCTTTTGCTCACCTACCCCGTGCACCAGGCGTGCGACATCTTGTTCTGCAAGGGCAACGTGGTGCCGGTCGGGCGCGGCCAGCTGCCGCACATCGAGCTCACCCGCACCATCGCACGCAAGTTCAACAACCGCTACGGCAAGGTGTTCCCCGAGGTCGACGCGCTGCTGTCCGACACGCCGCTGCTGCCCGGCTTGGACGGTCGAAAGATGAGCAAGAGCTACGGCAACGCCATCAACATCTCCATGACCGCCGAGGAGACGGCCAAGCGCATCAAGAAGAGCCAGACCGACGGCGAGCGCATGATCACGTTCGACCCCGAAGCCCGTCCCGGTGTGTCCGGCCTGCTTTCGACCGCTGCCATCTGCACTGGTCGTTCCGAGGTCGAGATTGCCGAGGAGATCGGCATGGGCGGCTCCGGCCAGCTCAAGAAGTACGTCACCGAGAGCGTGAACGAGTACTTCGCCCCCATCCGCGCGCGCCGCGAGGGCTCGTGCAGGATATGGACTACGTCAAGGACGTCCTGCGCGAGGGCAACCGCCGCGCCAACGAGGTCGCCGAGGCCACGCTCGCCGAGGTGCGCGAGGCCATGGGCATGGTGTACTAAGCCATCCGGCTCGCGGAAACGCGCCGCGACACGCGAATGGGCCATCTTCACGTGTCCACGCCTTCGACATAGCCAAGGTCTTACGAGGTGGGCGATAATAAGCCCGCCTCGTTTTTTACGTTGTATGGGGGATTGCATGTACCGACTTGTTGCCAGCGATATGGATGAGACGTTTCTCGATGCCGACCACGCCATCCCGGCGTCCAATCTCCGAGCACTCAAACGCATGAGGGAGCTCGGTGTGCTGTTCGTCCCTTCGAGCGGGCGATGGTATTCCTCTATCATGGACAACTTCTCGGGGGAGGCCCGCGAGCTGATCGAAGACGGCTATGTGCTCTCCTATAACGGCGGCTTCATCAACCGCGTGGGAGACCCCACCCCGCTCACCACCTGCGGCCTTTCCAACGAATGCGCGAACGCGATCTATGCAAAGGGGCTCGAACTCGGACTCTGCATGCACGTCAACGTCGCCGACGGCCACGTGTTCGTGAATGACGCACCCACACGGGAGCGCGACTATCTGGAATCGATCACCGGGGTCACTCATTTTCGCGGATCTGACCATCCCGACCTCTCATTCCTTGAAGGCCGTGGCATCGTGAAGATCCTGTACGTCGACTGGGACTTCGATGAGCTGCAGGAATTGGGCCGCAAGCTCGCGCCGATGGCCGAGCGACTCGGCGTTGACATCACCTTCTCCTCCAAGCGCTACCTCGAACTCATGCCCGCAGGCGTTGACAAAGGGACGGGGCTCACGCGCCTTGCCGATATGCTGGGAATTCCGATGTCCGAGGTCATCGCCGTTGGTGATTCCGCAAACGACCTCTCCATGATCAAGGCGGCGGGACTGGGCGTCGGCGTGGCGAATGTCACCGACGACGTGCGGCCGTATTGCGATGTCGTCCTTGAAACGGCTGGGACTGAGGGTGCGTTCTCCGAACTCATCGAGCGATTCCTTGAACCCCAACGACCACATGTCACTGTGTCTTTCTATTTGTAACCCTTGATTAACTTATGGAGAGGCTGTGTGCTCGTCGGTCTACGACTTGGGTCTCAGAGAATTAGCTATAGTTAACTTAATGAAGGCACAGGCGAATTAAAGACCTTCGACACGAACGTTGCGCCTTCCCTCCCCTCGCGCAACACCTCTTTGGAATGGCGCCCCGCGCATGTGGGGCGCCTTTCTTGACTACAATGGCGATATCGATTGAAAGTGAGGGCGGCATGGCAGACCGGGACACCGACGGATTCTTCAACCGCGTATACGACATGGTACGCCAGGTGCCCTGCGGCATGGTTGCCACATATGGTCAGATCGCCAAGCTCGTTGGTGAGCCCCGTCGAGCCCGATACGTGGGATACGCCCTGCACGTCAATCCGGAACCCGGCACCATCCCCTGTCATCGCATCGTATTCGCCGACGGACGCCTCGCGGAGGGGTTCGCCTTCGGTGGGCCCGAGGCGCAGCGCACACTGCTCGAGGACGAAGGCGTTGCCTTCCTCGCCAACGGACATGTCGACCTGCAGGCCTCTCGCTGGCCAGCGGGCCTGGTATGACAAGGGGCGCCGACAGCGCCCCTTCCCGTTTTGGATCCTTGGCAGGCAACCCAATCAAACGGTCGCCTCGAGTGCGTCCCCCGCGCGGTCGAGTGTGCTTCTGACCTTGGCACCCTGTTTGAACCACGTGCGCAGGTCCTCGAGCGTGCTGCCCGCTTGCATACACCTTGATTTTGCGACCACCCCTCGTGGTCACCGTGCAGCGGTCGCCGCTCTCGCTGTTCTCGTGCGCCGTGATCTTCTTGAGGTAATCGCGGCGAAACGCCACGACGCGGGCGTTGCTGATCTCGATGAACCAATCGTCATCGACAAGCGAAGTACCCGTGGCACCTCGGCTTGCCATCTCCTCGGAGAAGGAGAAACCGAGCGCGCGCTCCTGCCTGCCGATCTCGAGGATGCCGCGGGCCGGCATGCCGAGCATGAGCAGGGGCAGGAACCCCCCTATGAACAGGAACAGGAACGGGATGAGCACGAGCAGGCGCGCACCCTCGTCGGTGAAGACCGCCATGAAGGCGAGGACGAGCGAGAAGACGAGGGCCATGCCGTTGAAAACAATCGTCAACGGCTTGATGGCAGACCAACACAGGCCCGCCTTGGTCATGGGACCGTCGACGGCGTCCGAGACTTCGATGCCCTCTTCCTCCAGACGGGCGAGGAGGTTGAGCGAGCACACCCCCTCGAGGCTTATCGAGCAGAACTTCCGGTCGCCCTCGAACAGGTCGATCCTCATCATCTGCGCGTGAAGCGTTGCACGGGTGATGTTGCCAAACGTCGTCTCCTTGCGGATGCCGAAGGCGTTACGCGAGAGAATGCGCCCACCGTCCACGTCGATACGCGGGATGCTCAGCAAGGCCCAGATAGCCATACCCGCGAGCGCCATGGCATGACCGAACCACACAAGTTCGTGGTCCCACTCGCCCAGCGAGACGCCCTGCCAGACGTAGACACCCAGCATGAGCAGTTCGAACGCGACGGCGCAGCAGGCGATGATCGTGCGGATGGCTGCGGGCATGCGCACCGTGAAGCAATCGAGGCTGTCCGTTGCCTCGCTACGCTCGCGCGCGCCGCGGCGGGCGACCCATGCAGTGAGCGGGCCGACGATGAACACGGTCATACCGACGCGCAGAATGGATTCGAGCAGATTACTCATAGGGGCCACCGCCTCGGGCTCTGGAGATTAACTGCAGGAAACGCTGCCAGAACGATGGGATGCGCACAACGTAAGGAGCCGCGTATCGGCAAGCGGCGGCATCGCAATCGCCCGGCGAACAGATGATGATCGGCGCCGGGCCAGACGAATTAAACAAAAGGGCGGTCGACGGCGCCCTCGCAGGCGCACCGTCGACCACCCTTCACGTCGCAGCGACCCTACGAGCCGTCCGAAACGAAACGCACTCCGCCAGAGCGCTACCCAATCTTGCGGATGCTCGGGATCGCCCAGGTGATGCCTGCTAGGATCACCATTGCAGCACCGATGAGCACGAAACACGCGCTTACGCCGATGGCGTCCGCGAACAAGGTCGATGCGACGAGCCCCACGGGCATGGCCCAGCTGCAGACCGCTCCGTACAGGCCGAAGACGCGGCCCATGCACTCGGGATCGACGCGCTCCTGCATGAGCGCCATCTGCGGCGCGCTGTACAGCGGACTCGAGACCCCCATCGCGAACGTAAGCCCCAGAAACACAACGAGCGCGGAAGGGGGCACGAGGCCGCCCGCGAGCGTGCCCGCTCCGAAGAGGCCGATGGCCAGCGTGCACGAAAGCGCGCGGTTCTTAAGGCCACCCGTCGCCCCGATCCAGCCGCTCGCCGCGATCATGCCGACCGAGAACGCGATCTCCGCGATAGCCGACTGCGTAGTGGTACCCCCAAAATGGTCGAACACCATGAGCGGGAACAGCGCGGATATGGGCGAGAACAGGACCGAGAAGGCGAAGCCGATCCAGAGCATGGCGAACAGACCGTGATGGCGTTTGAGCTCGCGGTACCCGTTGGCCGTCTCCAATAGGAAGGCCCGCACCGCGTGGTGCGACGCCTCGGCGTTCTCCTCGGGCGTATGGCGCTCGGGCGCCGGCGTCTTGATGCCGGAGGTCGCCACCGCGATGCTCGCGAGCACCGCGCCGGCGACATCGAGCGCGATCATGAAGGTCAGACCAAACGCCGGGTAGACCACCGCGGCGATGGCGTTGCCGATGATATAGCTACCCGACTGCATGAACTGCAGCATGCCCGCCAGCTTGCCGAGCACCTCGGGCGGGGCGATGAGCGGTGTGAGCGCGTTGAAGGCGGGCGTATGGAGCGTGCTGCCCAGCGCACGGACGAACAGCACCGCCGCCACAACGGCGACAGAGAGGTCGCCCCGAAGCGAGCCGAAGACAAGCGTGAGGCTCACGGCCGCGATGAAGAGATCGGCGCCGATCATGAGACGCTTGATGGACGTGCGGTCCACGATGGTGCCCGCGAAGGCGCCGAGGAGCGCCATGGGCAAAAAGGCCGCCAGGCTCACGAACGACAGGGCGCTCGCGGAGCCGGTGGTGAGGGTGACGTGCCAGATGAGACCCATCTGCAGAATGGAGCTCGTGAGCACGGAGAAGAACTCGCCGATCCAGACGATGGCGAGCGAGCGCTTCCAAGAAGCGCAGGGATTCGGTTGTGTCATGGAATAATCCTTTGATGCGATCGGTGGTATGCAGCGAAGTACCGGTCGCTCACGCGACCGTGGCTAGAGCCAAATCCTCATGGAAGCAAGCATGGTGCAGCTCCCCTTTCCAAATCTCGAGGTAAACCTTCAGCCGTGAGTGGGGCTATTATAGGGACTTGCGAGCCAAGATGCAACAGGAAGACCTCTACGGAGCGTAGATGCCGGGCGCCCCGAACCACTTATGCCATGAGAGACGGCATCCGATTCTCCTTGACTTGGTCTCAATGTGATATCACAATGCAATCAGCAGCCGCACGGACTGCTCAGGGACTCGCCTCCTCCCCATCGCAATCTGGAGCGCGGCGCCGGGGACGTCACGCAAACGCCGGCGCAGTCGTGAAAGGAACTCACAATGAGCGTGGAAAAGCAACTCAAGGCCAAGTCGGGCTACGGCATGCTCGTCGCCGTGGCGGTGGCGCTCATCGCCATCATCGGCCTCTTTATCTGGAGCACCATCGGGCTCGCGAGCACGCCCGACGGCGTCGACGCGCCCGCAGTCTACGGATGGGGGCTCGGCCTCAGCATCCTCGCGTTTTGCCTGTGGTTCATCGCACTCAACGGATTCTTCTCGCTGCAGCCCGGCCAGGCGCGCGTGTGCATCCTGTTCGGCAAGTACGTGGGCACCGTCCGCGACGAGGGCTTCTTCTGGGCCAACCCGTTCTTCAGCAAGAGCATGGGCGGATCGGCCGGGATCGGCGAGATGATCGAGCTCGAGATGAGCGATTCCAAGGCCGCCAAGGCCGCGGCGCAGAAGGCCGCCAAGGGCAACCCCACCACCATCTCCACCCGCGTGCGCACCCTGAATGGCGAGCGCCTGAAGGTCAACGACAAAATGGGCAACCCCATCGAGATCGCAACCGTCGTGGTGTGGCACGTCGCCGATACCGCCAAGGCGCTCTTCGACGTCGACGACTACCAGAGCTATGTCGCCATGCAGGCCGAGACGGCGCTGCGCCACGTGGCGAGCGTGTACGCCTACGACCACCTGGAGGACGAGTCCGATGCCGCCGGCGCCATCACGCTGCGCGCCAATGTGGAAGAGGTCTCCGAAGCCCTGCGCCGCGAGCTCGCGATGCGCCTGGCGCCCGCCGGCGTCGAGGTCGACGATGCACGTCTCACGCACCTCGCCTACTCCCCCGAGATCGCCCAGGCGATGCTGCGCCGCCAGCAGGCCGAGGCCGTCATCGCCGCACGCAAGAAGATCGTCGAGGGCGCGGTCTCCATGGTCGACATGGCCGTGAAGGAGATGGCTGCCGGCGGCACCATCGAGCTCGACGACGAGCGCAAGGCGCAGATGGCCAGCAACCTCATGGTGGTGCTCTGCGGTGAATCCGAGGCGCACCCGGTGCTCAACGCAGGCTCGCTGTACTAACCCCAACACCAATGAGTAATTTGGGGACGGGTGCAAAATTGCACATTCGACAAGAAGGCACGTCATGGCACGCAAGCAGTATCCACTCCGTATAGACCCCGCTATCTGGGAGGCCGTCCAACGCTGGGCGGACGATGAGATGCGCAGCGCCAACGGTCAGGTGGAATGGATCTTGCGAGACGCCCTCAAACGCGCGGGAAGGCTGCCGAAGAAAGAGCCCTCGTCCAAGGACGCGCCCAAAGGCGAGGAGGGCTAAGCTGGGAAGACAGGGCTCGGCCGCTGCCGACGTCGGGACAAAGCCGCGCCCCGCGCCGCGGTCGAGGCAGAGCTGAGCCCCGCCGCTCCAAAGTCGAGCCGAGCGGCGGGGCCAACACCAACCCAAAGCAAGCTCGCCCCCTCTATACGCACCAACCGGTCCCCGGAGGCATCCGCCTTTGGGGACCGTTCTTTTCCCAGCTAGATGTCGTATATAAAGCCTTTTGACAGCTCGATTTTGCCCCGTGGGGGTCAAATATAAAGACCTTTGATGGTACGATGCTCGCGTCAATGACATGGTGGCTCTCGACAGGGGTCACCCCGACCCTCTAGGGAGCAAACGCATGGAGCTGGGCTCGCACATCAAGGAGCATCGCACGGAGCTCGGACTGTCCCAAGACGATCTGGCGGAGCGCATCTACGTGTCGCGCCAGACCATCAGCAACTGGGAGTGCGGCCGTACGTATCCGGATGTCCAGAGCCTGCTGCTGCTTTCCAACGTGTTCGGGGTGACCGTGGACTCCCTCATCAAAGGAGATGTGGAAACCATGGCACAGGTAATGAACGAAGCGGTCAAGAAGTACAACGCCCTCTCCACAATCACGGTCGTGAGCGCGGTCGTGTTTTTGGTGCTGAGCGCGTGGGCGGCGTTCCAGTTCGAATGGGGCTGGGGCATGCACATCGCGCCCACCGCGGCGTTTGCCGCCGTGGCGCTCGTCGTGATGCTCGTGGCGTTCGTGTATATGGAACGCATGAAGAAGCAGCACGACCTCGTCACGTACCGCGAGGTGTTGGCGTTTAGCCGCGGCGAGCAGGTCGATCGCGACACGCTCGAGGGGCGCCGTGAGCGCGAGATGGACCCTTGGGTCAAGGGCACGCGCAACGCGGCGCAGATCATCATCGGCGCCATCGCCGGCGGACTGGTGGGCGCCGGCATCGGCATGCTCGCCAAGATGCTGAGTTAAAAGCGCGGGTACGCACCCGTTCCCCGAAATGGTATCCCCCTTAGCCCCCATTCTGAAGATGTGTGCCAGAATGGGGGCGATTCCCGTTAGGAGGTGCCCCATGAACGTCACCGTACGCGCGTCCCTCATCGCATTGATCGCAATCGTTGGCGCCTGCTGGGCAATCCCCGTCCTCCTGGTGAGGGTCGTCCCATCCGATGCCGGCATGATCGCCATGATGGCGCTGATCTACCTCGTGCTCCCCGTAACTGCGATCGCCCTCGGCCTGCTCGCCGCAAACTCCGCGAGGACGCTCTTCTGGGTACCCGCGGCGCTCGGAATCGGACCCGCGGTCCTGTTTCCCCTCAAGGTCGAGGGCAGCCAGGACCTTGCGTTCCATGGGGTTGCCTATACCGCAATCGGCTACGCCGCCATGGGCCTGCGCACTTGGACGATTGCTCGACAGCATCGCTAAGCCATCGCCCCGCAAGCCTCCACAAGCCAAATCTCCCCGCGGCGATGGCACGCATCGCAGCAACAATCATGCAGGTAAACCCCGTGCAAAACAGTTTTTGCAGCGCCCGGCAAGCCATGCCGCATATGATGTACAACAGATTCGATAGCGCACCCTACGTGTTCGCGGGACGCTCCTTCACGACCGGGAGGTGACGATGGACATCAGCAACCAGATCAAGACGCGGCGCGAGGCGATGGGGCTCTCCCAAGAACAACTCGCCGAGAAACTCTACGTGTCGCGTCAGACGATCTCGAACTGGGAGCGGGACAAGACGTATCCGGACGTCCAGAGTCTGCTCATGCTGAGCATCCTATTCGGCACCTCCATAGACACGCTCGTGAAGGGAGACGTGACCGTTATGGAAGAGGCAGTCGAAAGAGATCGCAAGCGCATGGGAACGCGGATGCTATGGCTGGCCGTGCTGATGCTCGCGTTGCTGGCGGTGGCGTTCGCGCTGATACTGTCGCCGGCGTTTAACTGGATGGAGGGCACCTGGGGCGCCGGCGTCGCCGCGGCTGCGGCGTTCCTGCCGGCGATAGCGGCGCTTGTTGTCGCAACCGTCCTCGAGCGCATCAAGCGCGAGAACGACCTGGTGACATACCGCGAGATCCTCGCCTTCATGAACGGCGAGGCGAACATCGAGCGCGATCCGCGGGTACTCCCCCGCCGCGCGTGGCCGACGAAGCACCGACTGGCGTACGACTTGCTGACCTTCTTCGCCGCGGCCGCCATCGGCGGAGCACTCGGCTTTGCCGTGTGGGGGCTGCTGAACTAGAGGCAGCATCTGCCGAAGTCCGCATCACGCGCGTCAAGAATCGGCGCTTTTGGGCGCCAGCGTTGCGCTCGTGATGCGGACTCGAAGGTGCCCGCAGCCGAAGACTTCAAATTGACGGCAAGCACTAGCTTGAGGCCCGCTCCACGCCGGCAATACAGCACCACCCAGCAAAATGCGGGCGGCCCCGGCACACCCGAGGCCGCCCGCTTCATTCAGACGGATGTCTTCGAACGCCTCTACTCCCTATCGCCGCATGCAGCCGCATCATTCTCATCGTCATCGTCGATAACGATAAGGGCGATAGCGGAGCCCAAGCTACCGACGACCCACGGGAGCCAGAACAGGCCGCCGATCCCCTCGGACGCATCCATGGCAGCACCGACGAACAGCCAGATGAGCGCGATGATGGTGGAGGCGAGCATGATCACGACGCAAGCCCTCTTCTTGCGCGCCGCTGTACGGCGATACTTGGGATTGCACGCGCGCAGATACGCCTCGCGGCTCTGGGGATCCAGCTGCGACAGCTCCTCCGCACTCAATTCGACCGTCTCGAGCCACTCCTTGTTGTACTCCGCGACATCCATGCGGCCCCACAGCATGCCCCAGTGGACAATCACCCCAACACCGACGGCGACCAGGACCATCATCAGCGTGTCGCCATATACCTGGACGTTCGCCTCCACCTCAAACAGCGCCGATACGGCGATGCCAAGAAGGATGATCGCGATACCCGAAACGATCGCGATCGAAGCACGACGACGCTCTGCCGCCTTTTGCTCTGCGGTGTAAAAGTCCGCAACATACGGATGGGCTTCCACAAAAGCCGCGTGCTCCATGCCGGATGGAATAAGGAATCCCAAGCCAGCGGCAACGAGCGCGAACAACGCCATGAGGACGATTCCGTCTGAGTGCAGGACCTCATCGGTGAAGACCGCGGCGGCGACCCCCAGGATGATGAGCGCCACACCGAGTGCGACCTTGCGGGCAAATGCGACCATGTGCTCGTCATAGCCGCATACATCCGTGTTGGGACCGACGGGGATCGCGGGCACAAAGGCGGATCCGATGTCGGACAACGAGTTCCGCCCGTGCGGAGCCTCAACGCGGACGACGGCGTTCCCATCGTTTTGCACGCCATCCGCGGCGCTCTGGCTCACGGCCGCGCGGCGCGACACGTCACCCTGCACCAGGTCATCGAGCGAGCACTCGAAAATCTGGCACATTTTGATGAGCTTATCCATCTCCGGGTAGGACTTCTCGGCCTCCCACTTGGTGACGGACTGGCGGGATACCCCAAGCAGCATGGCGAGCTGCTCCTGGGTCATATGGCGCTCGGCGCGCAGATACTGAAGGTTGGTACGGAAGCTCATAGTAGGTCCTCTCGTTGGCTGGAAGCGGGCACGCGGGCGTCGTGATCTTGGCTCACGGCGACGGCGCGGGCGCGGCATCCCAGCGTTCGGTGCTTTCCTGCCGGCGACTTACACACTACGGTAGCCACATGGCGGAAACCACCAACTTGAGGCTTCATTTTACGCAACCTGCAGGCACCCTATGGTTGCAAACCGCAGGTAGATTGAATGGACGTCAAATTATTAGGAGCTTGCATCACCTGTGAACTCAAACGGTCCCCGCCGATGTTACGACCCGTTGCTTGCGGCAACGGGCCATCTGCGGGCAGCATTGCGGTAACGTAGGAACCGGGCGAGAGAAAGGATCCGCCATGCTGAACGAGAACATCCAGGCCCTCAGGAAATCGAAAGGGCTATCGCAGGAGGAGCTCGCGCTCAAGCTGAACGTGGTGAGGCAGACGGTTTCCAAATGGGAACGCGGGCTCTCGGTGCCCGACGCGGAGATACTCGTCGCCCTCGGTGAGACGCTCGACGTGCCGGTGAGCAAAGACGAGGCGCGAGGCGATGGGGCTCTCCCAAGAACAGCTCGCCGAGAAACTCTACGTGTCGCGTCAGACGATCTCGAACTGGGAGCGGGACAAGACGTATCCGGACGTCCAGAGTCTGCTCATGCTGAGCATCCTATTCGACACCTCCATAGACACGCTCGTGAAGGGAGACGTGACCGTTATGGAAGAGGCAGTCGAAAGAGATCGCAAGCGCATGGGAACGCGGATGCTATGGCTGGCCGTGCTGATGCTCGCGTTGCTGGCGGTGGCGTTCGCACTGATACTGTCGCCGGCGTTTAACTGGATGGAGGGCACCTGGGGCGCCGGCGTCGCCGCGGCTGCGGCGTTCCTGCCGGCGATAGCGGCGCTTGTTGTCGCGACCGTCCTCGAGCGCATCAAGCGCGAGAACGACCTGGTGACATACCGCGAGATCCTCGCTGTCCGCAATGCAGACAGGTGCTTTACAGCCACAAGCGCGATAGTTTCAACAACAAGATGCAGTGCCCCAGAGCCCCTAGCAGTCGACGATGGTCTTGCCGATCATGATGTTGAGGATCTCGACGTCGGTATCCTTCATGCCAACGCGGCCCACATAGCCCATGCTGGCGATCGTCTCTTCCACCGTATCCTGAATCAGGCCCTCGCCGGCACGGAAGCCGCGGCCCTGCATGGCCATATCGTGGCCCAGAATCGCCGCATCAACGGCAGCGGAAATCTTAGCGGCGCAGCTTGCCTTGGCGCCATCGCACACGATGCCGCCCACGTTACCGAGCGTATTGGAGACCGTCGCGCCGATCTGCTCGCGCGTGCCACCGCACAGCCAAGTAATCGCCGCGCCGGCACCGCACGCAGCGCAAATAGCACCGCAAAACGCCGAGAGCGCACCAATATAGCTCTTGATATGCACGGCAATAAGATCAGACAGCATCACGGCGCGCACCAGGCGCTCGTGGTCGCAGCGCAGGTAATCGGCATATTCCATAACGGGCAACGCACAGGTAATACCCTGGTTGCCCGAGCCGCACACAATGGCGACCGGTAGCGCACAGCCGTTCATACGGGCGTCAGACCCGGCGGCCGCACGCGCACGCGCACGGCAGGCGACATCGTCGGCGCGAGCGCCCAGCAGCGTACGGCCCACCTCGGCGCCCCAAGCGTTCACCAAGCCCTCGGCGCTAATAGCGCCGTTCAGCTCAATCTGACGCTCAACGGCAGCGCGGGCGCCCTCGATGTCGCCGTCCTCGATAAAGTCAATGATAGACTCAATCGACATGGGCGTATCGGCGGCACGCTCGGCCACGATGCGCTCGGCGCAGGCGGCACACTCCCCCGCCGACTTGCCACACATCGGAATGCCATCGAGTGTATGGCACGTAACATTGGTGTGATGGTCGGTGATCTCGACGACCGCAGTATGACCTCCGGCCGTGGCAGTCACCTTAATGTAGAGGTTGGGCACACCCTCGACAAGCGACACATCGCAGTAGTCGGCATCGGAGAGCAGCTCGGTCACGCGAGCACGGTCTGCATCGCCAACACTCTCGAGCACCTCGAGCGCGCTCTTGGCGTCACCGCCCACGGCACCCAGCACGGCCGCGGCCTCAATACCGTGCATACCGCCCGAGTTGGGCACGGTCACGCTCTTTACGTTCTTGATGATGTTGCCTGAGCAGGCAACATCCATATGTTCGGGTTCGCAACCGAGCGTCTGGCTCGCCAGCGCCGCCGCATAGGCAACGGCAATGGGCTCGGTGCAGCCGAGCGCACAGACAAGCTCGCGGTTCAAAACATCACAAAACGCGGTATCACGGATGGAATCGGTAGGCATAGGTATCTCCTACATGTATAACGGGTTGCTCTCGCAAGTATCAACTTCTCCATTTGATAACAAGGCACCAAAAACCGCAAGTCGAGTTCCGGCAGACGGCCGCCAGAAGCAAATTGGCGGCATTTTTCGTGATGGGCTGATGTTCGCGTCCGCTAAAGCGTTTGACCAAAAAACGCCCGAGTGTTTAGGCAAAAGACGCGCTATCATGCAGTCGAACGCGGTAAAACCTTTAGCAATTCCGCCGCACGGACCAGAGAGGAACCACTCATGAAGATCGGTATCGGCAACGACCACGCCGCCGTCGAGCTCAAGAACATCATTTCCGAGCACCTGAAGGAGCGCGGCTGCGAGGTCGTGAACTTTGGCACCGACACCTCCGAGAGCTTTGATTACCCCATCGCCGGCTACAAGGTGGGCAAAGCCGTAGCCAACGGCGACGTCGATCTGGGCATCCTGATCTGCGGCACCGGTGTCGGGATTAGCTTGGCCGCCAACAAGGTCGAGGGCGTTCGTGCCGTCGTGTGCTCCGAGCCCTTCAGCGCCAAGCTCTCGCGCATGCACAACAACACCAACGTGCTCGCCTTTGGCGCCCGCGTCGTGGGCTCCGAGCTCGCCAAGATGATCGTCGACGAGTGGCTCGATGCCGAGTTCGAGGGCGGCCGTCACGAGCGTCGCGTCAATCTCCTCAACGAAATCGACCAGACCCGCGGCCTCAAGGTCGTCGACGAAGCTTAAAGACCTGCAACGCCATACGCCAACGAAAACCCCCGTCCGCAATCCGGGCGGGGGGCTCTATATTAGATTTTTGGGGCATGCCTAGAAATCTACCTTTCGCAGTCCATGTGCGACAAAAGGTAGATTTCTAGCCATGTCCCAAAAATCTACTGGGATAAAAAGGGCGCCGCGAATGGAGTTCCGCGGCGCCTAAGCCACACGCTAACAGCTTTAAGAAGTCAAAGCTGGTTTAGCCAAAGAAGCGCTTGATCTCGATCTCGGCGTTCTCCAGGCAGTCGGAGCCGTGAATCACGTTGGCGTTGACATCGACAGCGAAGTCGCCGCGGATGGTGCCGGGGGCGGCATCAAGCGGGTTGGTAGCGCCCATAAGAGTGCGCATCTTGGAGACAGCAGAAAGACCGGAAACGACCATCTTGACGACCGGACCGCTCGTCATAAAGTCGCAGAGACCGCCAAAGAAAGGCTTGTCGGCCAGATGAGCGTAGTGCTCCTCGACGGTAGCGCGCTCGAGCGTGGTCATCTCCATGCGCTCGATGACAAGGCCGCTGCGCTCAATGCGAGCAACGATCTCGCCGATCTTGCGATCGCGCACGGCGTCGGGCTTAATCATGATGAAGGTCTTCTCGATAGCCATAAGGTAGCCTTTCAAGTAGGTTCGCGCGTGCCCAAGTCCCATTCCGGCACTCGCCTGGACTGCATCGTAACAGAGTTTTAGCTGCAGTTAAACAAAAAGATGTTTATTGGAACGCTGCAATTAATTGAAGCGTTCCATATGTGTCACTTCTGTTTCGAAGCCCGACTAGAGTACCATCCGACTGCCCATCAACCGCACCGAACCGAGCGGACGGTCGATTGCCACCCGCGAACGTACCCCCTTCACAACCTGCCCAAAGGTCCTACAGAAGTTCTCGACAAACCCCTCCCCCATAGCAACAAAATACGGGCGCCCACATCAGCAGGCGCCCGCAAAGCGAAAACGATTTATCAATAAATGGACAATACGTCTTCAGCCAAACCTCTACTTTGCCCCGTGGCCCATCTCGACGACCTTGGTCAGCGATCCAAAAACGCCCTCGTCGGCCACGAGCTGTGACTCGGCACGCTGCAGCTGCACGGCAACGGCGGCAGGAGCGGTGCCGCCCTCGGTCGTGCGCGCGGCGACAATCGACGGGATGTCGAGCGCCTCGGTAATGTCGCGCTCAAAGAGCGGGCTTGCCTCCTGGAACACCTCAAACGGCAGGTCCTCAAGATTGCAGCCGCGCTTCTCACACATCAGGACCAGATGGCCCACCACGGCATGTGCCTCACGGAACGGCAGACCACGCTTGGCCAGGTAATCGGCAACATCGGTAGCGGCAAGGTGCCCCACGCCGCACTCGCGCGCCATGGCATCCTCGTTGACGGTCCAAGTCGAAATCATTCCGGCCATAACGGACAGGCACTGCATGAGCGTATGAGCGGTATCGAGCGCGCCCTCCTTGTCCTCCTGCAAGTCCTTGTTATAAGCAAGCGGCAGGCCCTTCATGGTCACGAGCAGCTGCACCAGGTTGCCATAGACTCGGCCGCTCTTGCCGCGGATAAGCTCGGCAAAGTCGGGGTTCTTCTTCTGCGGCATGATAGACGAGCCGGTGGAGTAGGAGTCGGAAAGCGTGATAAAGCCAAATTCGGAGCTCGACCACAGCACGATCTCCTCGGAAAGACGCGACAGGTGCATCGCCATGACGGAGCCGGCGTAATGCAGATCGAGCAGGAAATCACGGTCGGAAACCGCATCGAGCGAGTTGGGAATCACGCCCGCAAAGCCAAGTTCGGCAGCCGTCATCTGGCGATCGAGCGGATAGCTCGTACCGGCAAGCGCGGCAGCACCCAGCGGACAGTTGTCGGCGGCATCAAAGGCGGCCTTCAAGCGTGTAAAGTCGCGCGCGAACATCCAGGAATACGCCAGCAGATGATGCGACAGCAGCACGGGCTGAGCGTGCTGCATATGCGTGTAACCCGGCAGAATCACCTTGTCGTACTTCTTAGCCGCATCCACCAGCACATGGCGCAGCTCAAGATTGGCCTCCATGAGCTCCTTGGCCAGTGCCTTGACGCCCAGGCGCGTGTCGGTCGCCACCTGGTCGTTGCGCGAACGCCCGGTATGCAAGCGCTTACCGGCCTCACCGATGCGACGCGTCAGCTCGCTCTCGATGGACATATGGATGTCCTCGTCGTTGATATCGAAGGTAAAGTTGCCGGCATCGATATCCTGTTCGATTCCGTTCAGGCCCTCGGCGATCGCCTGCTCGTCCTCGGCACTGATGATGCCCTGGGCGGCCAGCATCTTGGCATGTGCCTTAGAGCCGGCGATATCCTGCTTATAGAGATGCTTGTCGACCGGCAACGACGCACCAAACTCCTGCGTGACCTCGGCCACGCCCGCCTCAAAACGACCGCCCCAAAGAGCCATGGAACCGTCTCCTTTCTCCAAATACCAAAACAAGCGCCCAAAGCAATGCGCCATATCGCTAAAGCGATTTTTCAACCGCTAGTTTTGCATATTCCCCACCGTGCGCGAGGCCATATAGCTAATTTGCAAAGAAGTGACGCACCATGCACTTGGCGCCCAACGTCTCCCTCCGGATGTTGCCCTGCGAACCGTCAATCCAAGCCTTCAGGCTCATAGGGACGTCCTCGACCTTTGCAGCATCGAGCTCGGGCGCGAGGGCAAGTAAAGCATGCACGACAGCATTGAACATAATGGATACTCCTCATATATATAGGCGCAGAGCCGCCAAATTGATAGAAGGAGCCCCGCCGGACAACCCCGGCGGGGCTCGGACTCAGCCGCAGTCGCGGCGTCATATATGCGGGCGGAACGTAGGGGCCACCGATGTTAAGAAGTGTCAGCAAGCATAACGAAAGGTAGGGACCCCATGCGCCCGTTATGTATCACGCGGATGGGCCGCGCGGATACCAAGGAAAGGAAGACTTAAGCCTGGGCAGCGGCAGAGCTGGGACCCTGGACCTTGGCCCACGTCTTGAGCGACAGCGTGTCGATCTCGATAAAGCCGGCGCTGGCCTTCTCGTCAAACGTGGTGTCACGGTCGTAGGTAGCCAGACCGTAGTCATACAGGCTAAACGGGCTCTTGCGGCCGACGACATGGCAGTTGCCCTTAAAGAACTTCAGGCGGACGGTGCCGGTCACGAACTTCTGGGTGTCGGCCATAAAGGCGTCGAGCGCGTTCTTGAGGGGGCTGTACCACTGGCCGTTGTACACGGCGGTGGCCCAATCCTGCTCGAGTTTGATCTTGGTCTTGAGCAGGTCGCCCTCGACGCAGATGTCCTCGAGTGCCTTGTGGGCGGTGATGAGCGTCAGGGCGCCGGGAACTTCGTAGCACTCGCGGCTCTTGAGGCCCACCAGACGATCCTCGACCAGGTCGAGACGGCCAAAGCCGTTGTCGCCGGAAATCTTGTTGAGGGCGATGACGATCTCGGAGAGCTTCATCTTCTTGCCGTCGACGGCGACGGGCTTGCCGGCCTCAAACTCAATCTCGGTGTAGGTCGGGGTGTCCGGCGTGTCCTCGGGGTTCTTGGTCATAACCCAAGCGTCGTCGAGCGGCTCGTTCCAGGGATCCTCCAGGTGACCGCACTCAATGGCACGACCCCACAGGTTGTCGTCGATGGAGTAGGGGTTGTCGTTGGCACCCTCGGGAACCGGCACGTTGTGGGCGTGGGCATAGGCGACCTCGTCGGGACGGCACTTCAGGTCCCACTCGCGAACCGGGGCGATAACCTTGAGCTCGGGGTCGAGGGCCTTGACGGCGGCCTCAAAACGGACCTGATCGTTACCTTTGCCAGTGCAGCCGTGGGCGACGTAGGTCGCGCCAAACTCGTGGGCGACCTCAACAAGCTTCTTGGCAAGCAGCGGGCGAGACAGGGCGGAGAGCAGCGGATACTTATTCTCGTACATGGAGTTTGCGGCGATGGCTTTGGTCAGGAACTCATCGGAGAACTCGTCGCGCAGGTCGAGCACCTGGCAATCGAGAACGCCCAGGTCGAGCGCCTTCTGCTTCTTGGCATCCAGTCCGGTCTCTTCCTGGCCCACGTTGCCGCAGACGCAAACGACATCGAGATTCTTCTCGTCCTGGAGCCACTTGACACATACGGATGTATCAAGACCACCGGAATATGCGAGAACGACTTTTTCCTTGCTCATGGCTGTTTCCTTTCGCCCTTGGTAGCTAGTTAGAACATCGGTCAGTTGCAAGTCATTTCAAGGTCATATACCGTGCAATATCAGGTTAAATAGCAAAAATCAGCACATACATGCCCTAGAAACATGCGGCTATGTCGTGCTTAAAACCCAACGACCTCAAAATGACTCTGTTGAGGCATTGCGCCCCATGCGGACAGAGACGATTGTTATCGTCGTCGGGAAATTGCGCGCTGGCGTCGGATGGCATTGTCTGCAGTGGTGATGATCTTTACGAACTGCATCTGCCTCTCCTTTCACGTATCGCCGGGCGCAATTCAAATATCGTAAACGGTACCTTTTACTCGGTAAGCGGTTGTTTTTCCGTCTCCGTTTTCGATGGTCGCTATATTACGCTAAAGTGCCCGCAGCACAAGCGACAAATTCAAATTTCTGAAAAGTTTTTTCATTACTTTGTGAAGCGTGGTGCAAATACGCACCATTCCTGCGAAAATACGCTCGACTACTAGTTGATGGTTATAACGTCTGAAACAATCTCGAAACGAAAGGCGCATTTTTATGCAAACTTACGAATCGGACGCCAACATCGGCAACATTAAGATTCTCGCCGTCGATATGGACAAGACGCTGCTGACCGACGAGCGTGTGCTGCCCCAAGGTCTTGATGAGCGCCTGGACAAGCTCGCCGACGCCGGCATCGTATTCTGCCCCGCCAGCGGACGTCCCGCCCCCAAGCTCGAGGAGATGTTCGAGGGCATCAAGAACCGCCTCGCCTTTTGTCCCGACAACGGAGCTTGCGTGATCTATCGCGGCGGCTATATCTATAAGAGTAATATTGACGTGGAGCTGTATCAGCAGGTCTTGAACCGTGCCTCGGAGGATCCTCGCGCTGTCCCCGTCCTGTGCTGCTTCGACGAGTTCTACGTGCTTGCCCGCGACCATCAATACCACGACGAGATCAGCGTCTACTACAACACAATCAACTACGTCGACAGCTTTGAGGGCATTGATTTCGAGTCCAACAAGATTTCGGTCTTCTTCCCCGGCTACGACGCCGAGCCCGCTTTCCGCGAGACCTATAGTCCCGAGTTCTCGGACAAGCTCTACGTCACCAACGCCGGGCGCGAGTGGATCGACTTTATGAACCTGGGCGTCGACAAGGGCGCCGGCGTCGCTCACCTGTGCGAGCACCTGGGCATCGATATTGCCGATGCTGCCGCCGTGGGCGACACCTACAACGACATCCCCATGCTGGAGCGCGTCGGTCACAGCTTTATCGTGGACAATGCCGAGGAGCACATGAACGCGCATGCCAAATGGCGCATTCCGAGCAACAACGACGGGGGCGTACTGACGCTCATCGACGCCATCTTGGCGGCTCGTTAACGTGGCTCGTCGGACCTGGCCGGGCGAGGCGGGTAAGTTTTTCGTTCGGTCAGGTCCTGGGCTCGCTCGGAAAGCACATTAAGTGCTTTCCGGCTCGTGCGGAATCTACGAAAAACTTACCCGCCTCGCCCGGCCAGGTCCTAGGGTGACTTGCTTGCCGCCTAGATGGCGTCTTGGCGTCTAGATACTTGGCTGAATAATTATGGATGAAGGGAGTTCCTTGCTGAAAGGGACTCCCTTCTGGTTTGGCTGCTTTGGACCTGTGGCTGTTTTTCTATTTCGCGTCGGCCCAGGTTATGCCGGTGCTGGCTTCGGCGATTAGGGGGACGCGGAGGTCTACGACGTGCTCCATGACGTCGCGGACCATGGTGGTTAGGCGCTCGACTTCGTCGATGGGGCACTCAAAGTCCAGTTCGTCGTGTACCTGCAAGATCATGTGGGCGGCAAAGCCCTCCTCTTCCAGACGGCGGCTTACGCGGGCCATCGCGATCTTGATGATGTCGGCGGCGGTTCCCTGCATGGGGTGGTTCATGGCCGTGCGCTCGCCAAAGCCGCGGAGTTGCGGGTTTTTGGCCTTGAGCTCCGGAATATGACGACGGCGGCCGTACATGGTCTCGGCGTAGCCCGTCTGCTTGGCGCGCGCCACCACGTTGTCGAGGAACGTGCGCACGCCCGGGTAGGCCTCGTAGTAGCGATCGATCATATCGCGCGCCTCGGCCATCGAGATATGCAGCGACTGCGACAGGCCATAGGCCTGCTGACCGTAAACGATGCCAAAGTTCACGGCCTTGGCGCGACTGCGCAAGTCGGGCGTTACCTCGGACACCGGCACACCAAATACGCGCGCCGCCGTCTCGGCGTGGAAGTCCTCGCCCTCGTTAAAGGCGCGCACCAGATGCTCGTCACCCGAGAGATGCGCCAGCAGACGCAGCTCGATCTGCGAGTAGTCCACCGCCAAAAAGACGCTTCCCTCGCCTGCCGAAAACGCCGTCTTGACGGTACGACCCAGCTCCGAGCGCGTCGGGATGTTTTGCAGGTTCGGGTCGCTCGAGGACAGACGCCCCGTTGCCGTGATGGTCTGGTTGTACGTAGTGTGCACGCGACCGTCACCACGGCGTAGCGGGCCCAGCGTGTCCAGATAGGTGGACTTGATCTTGGACTTCTCACGCCAGTCTAAGATCAAACGAACAATCTCGTGGTCACGGGCAAGATCACTCAGTACCTTGGCATTGGTCGAATAGTAGCCGCGCTTAGTCTTCTTGAGGCCCTTGGTCGGAAGCCCCATCACATCAAAGAGCACGTGCGACAGCTGCATGGGACTGCCGATGTTAAAGGTCTCGTCACCCGCCAGGTCGCGAATACTGCGCTCAACCTCGGTAATCTGGGTCGCCAGGCCCTCGGACAGGCTGCGCAGCCGATCGGGATCCACGAGCATGCCCGCGCGCTCCATCTTGGCAAGCACCGGCACAAGCGGCATCTCGATACCGTCGAACACGTTGGCGGCGTTCTCACGGGCCATGCGATCGCGCAGCGGTGCGACCAGCGCCAGCGTCAAGGCCGCCGTGCGAGCGGCGGGCGCCGGAGCGTCCTCACCGGCATCCTCTGCACCGCGCGCCGCAGGCAGCGCCATCCGCAGATACGTATCGGCAAGATATGCCTCATCGAACTCGGAGCGGTCGGAGTCCAACAGGTAGGCGGCAACCACGGTATCGAAGATGCGTGTGGAATCAGCGGACAGCGGATCCATGAGCTCGGGCTCAGAAGAATCGATGGGCGAAAGCTCGTGCAACAGCACCTTCATATCCGGGTTCGCCACGCGACCCTCCATAAACAGACGCGCGAGCACGCCAGCAATCACGCCGTGGACGAAGTTGAAGCCCTCAACCTCAGCCGCCGCGCAGCTGTCGCCCTCCTCGAGCGCGAAGAGGCCCTTGGACGTCGCCAACCACAGCGTGCGCGTCAGTCCAAAGAGCGCGCCCTCTTCCTTATCATCGTCCACCACGGCGGCGACCCACTCGCCCGCCTCGATCGCACGCGAAACCTCGGACGCCACGTCAGCAAGCGCCTCGGCATCGCCGGCAGCGGTGCGCTCAATCGTGGGCATCTCAAACGTTCTAGCAGCGGCAGCAGCGCCACCCTCGCCGCCGATCAGCGCCAAGAAACGGTTCTGCATGGCGGTGATACCAAGCGTGCCCAGCGCCGCGGACACTTCGTCGGCAGAAAACGCCGGGAAGGACGTCGCCTCAAAATCGAGCTCGACGGGCGCATCGGTGCGAATGGTTGCGACCTTGCGACTCAGCAGCGCATCGTCGATGTGTGCACGCAGGTTCTCGCCCATCTTGCCCTTGACCTCGTCGGCATGCGCGATGACCTCGTCCAAGCTGCCGTACTGTGCGATGAGCGCGCTCGCCTTTTTGGGCCCGATGCCCGGTACGCCGGGAATGTTGTCCGACGTATCGCCCTTTAGACCGTAAAAATCGGGCACGAGCGCCGGCGTGATGCCGTGATACAGGTCGTCCACGCTCTCGGGCGTCATGATCGCCACGTCGGACAGGCCCTTGCGGGTCGAGACCACGTTGACGTGCTCGGTCACGAGTTGATACATATCGCGATCACCGGTCACCAGTAGCATGTCGCAGCCGGCCTCCTCACCCAGACGCGCCATGGTTCCCAGGATGTCATCGCCTTCCCAGCCCTCGGACTGCAGAATCGGCACGTTGAGCGCGGCGAGCAGCTCCTTAATCATAGGGAACTGCGCATGCAGATCGGGGTCCATGGGCGGGCGTTGCGCCTTATACTGCGGCAGCATCTCCATGCGCACGCGCGGCTTGCCCCTATCAAACGCCACAACAACGCCGTCGGGATTAAAGGCGTCGATCATCTTAAGAAACATGTTCAGAAAGCCAAAGATCGCGTTGGTGGGGCGACCGTCCGGCGCGTTCATGGTCGGCGGCACGGCGTGGAAGGCGCGATGCATGAGCGAGTTGCCGTCGATAACGGCAAAGGTGCGGCGCTTGTCAGACATATTGAATACCTCGCTTTAGGCTGGGCACGGTTTGCTCACTCCAGTTTACACGCTCCCCGCCCCGCGGCCACCTCACATCAAGCTCCCCCGCCACCGTGAGCCCGCGCGTGATACGATGGCTCACGGTACATCAACCAGCACGATCGATCCGAAAGGAGCCTGCGTCATGGAGCGTCCCTGCGCATGGAAAAAGTACACGCCACAGCAAGTCGAGGAGCTCGAGGAGCTTTGCCGCGGCTATAAGCAGTTTTTGAGCGAGAACAAGACCGAGCGCCTGTGCGTCAAGACCGGCATCAAGATGGCCGAGGAGGCGGGATACGTCGACCTGGAGACCGTGATCGCCGAAGGCCGCGAGCTCAAGGCAGGCGACAAGGTGTACGCCGCCAATCACGGCAAGGACCTCATGCTCGTCAACCTGGGCAACGCCCCGCTCGAGCAGGGCTTTAACATCCTGGGCGCCCACGTGGACTCGCCGCGCCTAGACCTTAAGCAGAACCCCGCCTTCGAGGCCGGCGACATGGCCTACCTCGACACGCACTACTACGGTGGCGTCAAGAGCTACCACTGGGTGGCCTCCCCGCTCGCACTCGTGGGCGTCATCTGCAAAAAGGACGGTACCACCGTCGACATCAATATCGGCGACAAGGCGGACGACCCGGTCTTTACCATCTCCGACCTGCTGATCCACCTCTCGAGCGAGCAGATGTCCAAGCCTGCCAAGGACGCCGTCGATGCCGAGATTCTCGACGTGATCGTGGGCGGCCGCCCCGTCAAGTTTGACGAGGACGACAAGGACGCCCCCAAGGAGCCCGTCAAGCAGATGTTCCTGGATATCCTCAAGGAGCAGTACGACGTCGAGGAGGAGGACTTCCTCTCCGCCGAGATCGAGGTCGTGCCCGCCGGCCCCGCCCGCGACATGGGCCTCGACCGCTCCATGATTCTGGGCTATGGCCATGACGACCGCGTCTGTGCCTACCCCTCCATGCTTGCCCAAATCGACGTCGCCAACGTGGAGCGCACGAGCATCACGCTCATCGTCGACAAGGAGGAGATCGGCTCCGTGGGTGCCACCGGCATGACGAGCCGCTTCTTCGAGAACACCGTCGCCGAGATCATGACGCTCGCCGGCGAGAATAGCCCGCTGGCCCTGCGCCGCGCGCTCGCCCGCAGCCGCATGCTCTCCTCCGACGTGTCCGCCGGCTTTGACCCGGGCTATGCCGGCAAGTTCGAGACCAAGAACGCCGCCTTTATGGGTCGCGGTCTGTGCTTTAACAAGTACACGGGCAGCCGCGGCAAGGGCGGCTCCAACGACGCCGATGCCGAGTACGTGGCCCTCGTCCGCGACATCATGGACGAGGCCGGCGTGGACTTCCAGACCTGTGAGCTCGGTCGCGTCAACGCGGGCGGCGGCGGCACCATTGCCTACATCATGGCCAAGTACGGCATGAACGTCATCGACTCCGGCGTTGCCGTCCTGTCCATGCACGCCCTGTGGGAGGTCGCCAACAAGGCCGATATCTACGAGGCCTATCGCGGCTACAAGGCCTTCCTCGAGCGCGCCTAACCAGCCCCTTCATCAGTTGCGGTGAAATACGGACTAGACTGGCCTATAAACGGCCAAAACAGACCGTATTCCACCGCAACTTCCTTTTTGACAGAGGAGAGTCCATGCTGCAGGTCATCATTTCGCCCGCCAAGCAGATGCGCTCGGCCCAAGATGCTTTTGAAGTCCTGGGCATTCCGCCCTTTGCGCGCGAGACGGCTCGACTGCATCGCGCGTTGCTAGATATTGAGCGAAATGAAGGCAGCGGCGGCCTGCAGGCGCTATGGAACGTGAGTGACAAACTGCTGGGGCCTTGCCTCAACACCCTGCATGAGTTCGAGCCCATCTTGGAAAACGGCGACCTCGACAATCCCGATATCGCCCGCAATACCTCCCCCGCCGTCATGTCCTATCACGGCATTCAATACCAGAGCATGGCACCCGAGGTGATGGATGCCGCGCAGCTCGCATGGCTGCAAGACCATCTGTGGATCCTCTCGGGCCTTTACGGATGCGTACGCCCCTTTCATGCCGTCGAACCGTATCGGCTGGAGATGGGTGCGAAGCTCGCCGTTGACGATGCCCGAGACCTCTACGCGTTTTGGAGCGACAAGCTCGCGCGGGCTATCGCCCCGGCAGGTTCAAACACCACGATCGTCAACCTCGCCAGCGTAGAGTATGCCAAAGCCGTTCTGCCCCACCTCGCGGGCGACGCCACAGCCGTCACGTGCCTCTTTGGCGAGGGTATCCGCAACGGGAAGCCCATCCAACGGTCGACCGCCAGCAAAAAGGCGCGCGGCTCCATGGTGCGGTGGATGGCAGAAAACAAGCTCGAGGATGCAAGCGAACTTACCGCATTCAACATCGGCTATCGCCACGTCCCCGAGCTTTCAGACAAAAACACCCTGGTTTTCATGAACGCGCAGGCACTATAGGCCCGCCGTTTCCAAACACCCCGTTACTCCGCCAAGCCATCGGCCTTTGCAATCCCGTTTGTCGAACCGTCCTGATAGACAATCTTGACGTGCTCGACCTCGGACACCGCAACACCCGACGGGGGCTCCAGGCGCCATTCCGTCAGCGCGATATCCATCGTCGTGGGCACATCCCCTTGATCTTTGAGCTTCACCGTCAACGTTTTGAACGTCGCATCATACGTCACGCGTTCGATTTCCTCACCAGGAATAGACCCACCACTCAGCTGCAACTGCACAAACTCATCGCACGGGTACCAATAATCGCCCGGAACGGCGAGCGTATTGGCATTACCGCCAGTACTCCTCACCGTCATAATCGGTAGGCTATCATCAGCCTCGAACTCCCATGCAGCGCCGCCGCGACCACCAAACGTCCAGATACAAAAGGCAATCACCAGCACGGCAAGCACCGCAAAACCGATCGCGACAAGGCCATGGTGCGCACGGCTTTCCTCGGCCGATACATCCCATTGCGTCTCTCGATATAGATGCTTGTCTTCCATGTTCGCCTCCTCACAGGCACGCTCGTTAGGCCAATCGTACCCATTCGAGCTATACTTGAGCCCATTACATAAACGGGGGGCTTGCAGGACAAGACGGCAGGCTGAGATTGGGCGCGCCCGCCCTGACCCGCAAACCTGATATGGGTAATGCCAACGAAGGGAGCCATGCCAATGAGCACACAGACCGAGCCCAAGCTCGTCACGCAAATCGACTTCGCCCGCGCCGGGCAGATCACACCGCAGATGAAGGAGGTCGCCGAGCGCGAGCATCGTGACCCCGAGTACATCCGTGAGCGCGTAGCAGACGGCCGCATCGCCATTCCCGCCAACATCGTGCATATCAAAAAGGGCATGCGCGCCTTTGGTGTCGGTGAGGGCCTGTCCACCAAGGTCAACGTGAACTTGGGCATCTCGGGCGACAAGGCCGATGCCGCCGAGGAATGGAAGAAGGTCAAGATCGCTGAGGACTTTGGCGCCGACGCCATCATGGACCTCTCCAACTCGGGCAAGACGCGCCAGTTCCGCCAGCAGCTCATCGACGAGACGCCGCTCATGGTAGGCACCGTCCCCATGTACGACGCCATCGGCTACATGGAAAAGCCGCTGGTCAAGCTCACCAAGGACGACCTGTTCGAAGTCGTGCGCGCGCATGCCGAGGACGGCGTGGACTTTATGACCATTCACTGCGGCATCAACAAGTCGGTCACCAAGACCTTTAAGGAGACCGGCCGCCTGATGAACATCGTGAGCCGCGGCGGCTCACTGCTGTTTGGCTGGATGGAGGTCACCGGTAACGAGAACCCGTTCTATGAGTTCTACGACGAGTTGCTCGAGATTTGCCACGAGTACGACGTGACGATTTCGCTCGGCGACTCCTGCCGCCCGGGCTGCCTCTACGACTCCAACGACGCCACCGAGACCGCTGAGATGATCGAGCTGGGCAAGCTGTGCAAGCGCGCTTGGGCCGCCGGCGTCCAGGTCATGGTCGAGGGCCCGGGTCACATGGCGCTCGACGAGATCGCCGCCAACATGAAACTGCAGAAGCGCCTGTGCCACAATGCTCCGTTCTATGTGCTCGGACCGCTGGTAACCGATATCGGCGTGGGTTACGACCACATCACCGCCGCCATCGGCGGCGCCATCTCCGCCAGCTCCGGCGCCGACTTCCTGTGCTACGTGACACCGGCCGAGCACCTATGCCTGCCCAACGCCCAGGATGTGCTCGACGGCCTCATGGCCACCAAGATCGCCGCACACGCCGCCGATATCGCCAAGAAGGTGCCCCACGCCCGCGACATGGACGACAGGATGGGCCAGGCACGCCGCAAGCTCGACTGGGACGCCATGTGGAAGTGCGCGCTCGACCCAGTTACGGGCAAGAAGCGCTACGAAGAATCCCCCGCCGCCACCGAGGGCACTTGCACCATGTGTGGGAAGATGTGCGCCGTCCGCACCGTCAACAAGATCTTCGAGGGCACCACGATCGACCTCGGCATGGAGGACTAACCCTGTCGCCGCGGCCGCTTCTGGCGGCGAGCTGGTGCCTGTCAATTGTTGACTTGTGAACATTTACTTACACTTGCGTAGAGATTGCATCGCCCGCCCGGGTTCGGCATAGAGTCGGCCCGGGCATCTTTATAATGCTGGCTTAAAGACCCATTTGATTCCGACCGAACAAGGGAGCGAACATGGATCGTAGTAAGGTACCTGCCGTCCTGTCCATCGCGGGATCCGATTCCAGCGGTGGCGCCGGCATTCAGGCCGACATCAAGACCATCACGGCGCACCGCCTGTATGCCGAGACGGCCATCACCGCCATCACAGCGCAAAACACCCTGGGCGTTACCGCCGTGCAGGATATCTCGCCAGATATCGTAGCCGCGCAAATTGACGCCGTTTTTGACGATATCCGCCCCAGCGCCGTCAAGATCGGCATGGTTTCTTCTGTCGAGATTATCGAAGTCATCGCCGACCGCTTGAGCGCCTGGAACGCAACGAACGTGGTCGTCGACCCCGTCATGGTCGCCACCTCGGGCGCGCGGCTGATTGCCGAAGATGCCGCCGAGGCGCTCACCCGCCGCCTGTTCCCGCTAGCGACGGTTATCACGCCCAATATTCCCGAGGCCATGGCACTGCTCGACTATGAGGTCGACTCCGAGCGCACGCAGCAAAATGCTGCCATGCTCCTCACCCGCCGCTTTGGTTGCGCATCCCTCGTTAAGGGTGGGCATCTTGTCAACGAGGCCAACGATGTACTGGCCGAACCCGCGCCACTCGATGACGAGGGCAACCATCTGGGAGATCCACTCACCACGTGGTTCCGCCACAAGCGCATCGAGACCGACAACACGCACGGCACCGGATGCACGCTCTCGTCCGCCATCGCCTGCGCGCTGGCTCAGGGCATGGATCTTGCCGACGCCGTCAACGCCGGCAAGGCCTACCTAACCGGCGCTCTGGCCGCCGGCTTTGACATGGGCAAAGGCTCCGGCCCCGTCAACCACATGTGGCAGTATTAAGATTCGCAGTCCAAAGCCACCGCAAAGGCGCCCGTCCCCTTTACGGTGGCTTGGGGTCGCGCTACTCTCCGAGCATCTCTTGGAGCTTGGCCGCCACGGCGTGACCCAGGCTCTCATGGCTTTCGGGCATCATATGCAGATAGTCGATATCGCCCGGCTCGGCAAACTCCGCTGCATTCAAAAAGTCGCAGCCAAACTGCTCGGCCACGTGCGCATAGTACTCGCCAAAATGTTCAGATGCCTCAACGGAATGCTCGTCAAAGTCGGTCATATACACATCGGCGATCTGCGGCTTGATCTTGATAGGAGCCATCAGCAGAATGTGCGGACAAGGCGCAGCGTCGGTCCACGGAAACGCGCGGACGGCGCGAATCAGTGCCATGGCGCCACGGGCGATATCGGAAGCTGTCACGTTAAAGACCGTCTTGCAGTCGTTGGTGCCCAGCATGATCACAATGGCATCCAGCGGCTTATGGGCCTCGAGCAGCATCGGAAGCGCGCGAATACCGTTGAGGTTAGTGTCCAGATGGCACATATCGTCGCGCACCGTCGTGCGGCCGTTGAGCCCCTCCTCAATCACATGCCAGCCATCGCCCAGGTCACGCTGCGCCACGCCGCACCAGCGCACATCCTGCGCATAGCGCACCGCGGTGCCATCGCGCATACCAGCCGGATCATAGCCATAGGTGTTGCTGTCGCCAAAGCACAGAACGTTTTTCATCGTAAGCCCTTCCTTTAGTAAAAAGCCGACGGGAGCAGCCCTCCCGCCGGCTCGACCTATCTGTCGGCACGTACCGATTACAGGTACTTGCGCCAATCGTCATCGTCCTCGTCGTCCTCGGCAGCGGCCTGAGCCTGCTCGGCGGCACGGGCGGCCGCAGCGCGTGCGGCAACCTGGGCATAGGACTCCTCGTTGCGCTCGGGGAAGTTTGCCAGCACGTGCTCGAACTTGGCAAAATCCTCATCCCAGCGCGTAGAAGGCACGGCAAAGAACACCTGCTTGACCTTAAAGTCGCCCGATGCGAGCTCCTCGCGGAAGAGCTCTGCCACGGCCTCGGCGTCAAAGCCGTTATTGTCGCAGCCCCAAGCACCCAGCACGAGCTTCTCGCGACCCAGCTCATCGCAGATGGCAAGGACAAAGCGGATGCGGTCGCGCAGGGCATCCAACAGGGCGTCGTCGCTCACGCGGTACTCCTGGCGGGCACGCCTGACGTTGGGCGCGGCGGCAACGATTACATCGGCGTATGCGTGCACGTGGTTGCGGTCGAAGCGCACGGCGGGCACCACCAGCGCACGATTGCGGTACAGCTCGCAGTTGATGTTGCGGCGACGGTTCTCGCCGTACCACTTGCGCTGCTTGTCGAGCACGTTGTACAGGTACGAATCGGCGCAGAGCGTCGCCTCCTGGCCCAGGTAGCCCTGGATATAGCCGCCGCCCGGATTGGTAAACGAGGCAAAGGCAAGCACGGCCATATCGCAGAACTGCGCATAGCCGCGGCCGTTATCGAGGATTGCCTGCGTGGCGGAGGCATCAAGCACGGTGACCTCGGGCAGGACCGGAGCAGCCTCCTCCGCGGGCGCGGACTCAGCCTCGTCGGCCGACTCGGTGGACTCGGGTGCCGCCTCGGGCTCGACCGCAGTCTCCACCTCGGCAGTCTCCACCTCAGCGGCCTCAGCAGCCTCGACGTCCTCGGCAACCGGCTCCTCGGCAGCCGCAGCCGCCTGGGCCTTGGCCTTCATCGCCGCGACAAAACCGGCAGGCATACCATCGAACTCGCGCACGCCGGCAAGCGAACGCTCGATGTCCTTGGCGCAGGCCTCGGACACAGCCGCCACATGGCGCTCGGCGGCCTTGGCACGCGCCTCGCGCTTGGGATTGGGCTGACCCGCTCGGTTAGACCTGCGGTTACGGTTCCTGTTGTCGACATCTGCCATACGTGGCCACCTTTCCTGTCGCTGCCGCTATCGGCTTTTTCCCATCCATGATACCCCGCCACGCACAAAAAAGACGGCCCCGAAGGACCGCCTTTCGTATCGTTTTACCGTGTCCGGCAGGAAGCGTCGCAATGCCGCGCTAGTCGCGACGACCGAGAATGTTCAGGATGCGCAGGAACACGTTGATAATGTCCACGAACAGGTTGGACGCCATGAGCACCGCATTGGGCAGCGTGGGCGGCACCGTCGTGGCAACATAGGTGTCGTAGCCAATAAACCCGGCGAACACCACGATCACGATCAGATCGGTGATGGACTGCGAGACGCCCATGAACATCAGCACGATCTCGACCAGAATCGTGGCGAGCAGAATGCCAAAGCCGATGCCATATACGCGCTGGAAAAACTTGGGGAACGTCACGCCCAAGGCACCAAAGACAAAGGTGATGGCGGCCGTGGCGATAAAGGCAGTGTTGATAGTGGGCAGGTCATAGTTGGCAAGGCCAAACGACGCGGTCAGGCCAAAGGTGTTCGCAAAGATCACGTAACCCACGAGCGACAGGCCCACGGACTGCTTGCCCGCAGCAGCCGACATCATGACGATACCGACAATAGTCAGGATAAACGAGCCAAAGACCAGCGGTAGGGCAGCCCCGCTCATCATCATGCGCGCAAACGACATGGTGCTCGTAAAGTAAGCACCGACACCCATGGCACAAAAGCCCAAGAAGATGAGGGCAGACATGGCGAGATTGTACGCACGCGGCGACATCTCCTTGGCACGGCTTGCGCCGGTTTCGATGGGGCCGTTCTGATAGCCCTGAATATCGTTCATAATTTCGTCCTTTCAAAAGCGCCGCGACAGCGCAGTAGCTGACAAGATTCCTGTCATTGTACCCGAATGCCGTACGTCCTTACCTACGGCGCTCGCCCTCGAGCGTGCGATCAAAGGCCCAGACCCACCAACGCATCACGTGTGCCTGCGAGCCGTCCGCCCGCTCGCGCGTCTGGTCCTCCAGATACAACTCGGTCGCGTGCCCGCCAAAACGCACCTTATATGTTGCCGTACGGATGCCGTGGACCATCAGGCCAAACCCGGTGGTCGAGATAATTTCGTCGATCGTAAAACAACGGCCGTCGACCCAGCAGACGGTGACCGGCACGACTTGTCCGCCCGCGAGGATGCGAGCCACGACGTCCACATACTGCTTGTGTACGCGCCGAGTTTTGCCGTCTGTCTGTCGATATTCCATGCCTCCTATTATCGAACGCATGTTTGCATGTTGTAAAGCGAACAGACTGTGGTTTTGGAGTGTCGTAGTAATCGCACGTGTCCGCATGGCGTGTTAGCAAAAAGAACACCCGCGGTCAACAGGGCTAATATTCAATTTTAGTGCCAAAAAGTTCACTTCTCCCATCAGAACTCGGTAAAGAGACCCGCAGGAGGTGATACGATTTATCATGTTTTTGTAACGTGTCTGCAAACTTCGAGAAAGCCCATATATGGACGTAACGTTCTCAACCTTCCTCGGCCAAATTGTGTCGAACCCAGTCCTTGCCGTCACCGTGATCCTCGCGTTGGGCGCCATCTTCGTCAATGGATGGACCGACGCGCCCAACGCCATCGCGACCTGCGTCACTACGCGTTGCATGCCCGCCCGCGCCGCCATTCTCATGAGCGCCGCATTCAACTTCCTCGGCGTGCTCATCATGACGCACTTTAATGCGAGCGTCGCCAACACCATCTCACATATCGTCGACTTTGGCGGAAACAGCACCATGGCGCTCGCCTGTCTGTGCGCGGCGCTGTTCTCCATCGTCGTCTACGGTGCCACAGCGTCGCGTTTTGGCATCCCCACCTCGCAAAGCCACAGCCTTATCGCCGGCCTGACCGGTGCCGCTATCGCCCTCGGCGGCGCGAGCAGCGTCAACGTCCACGAGTGGATGAAGGTCATCTACGGCCTGGCGCTCTCCATCGGCCTGGGCTTTGTCATGGGCTGGGTCCTGTGCAAACTCGTCTCGATTCTTTTCGCCGCCGCCAACAGGCGACGTGCCAATGTCTTCTTTAAATACGCTCAGATCGCGAGCGCCGCGGCCATGAGCTTTATGCACGGCGCGCAGGATGGACAGAAGTTCATCGGCGTGCTCTTTTTAGGCGTGGCCTTCGCAAACGGCCAGACCAGCGTCGGCGATGCCGGCATCCCCATCTGGATTATGCTGCTGTGCTCGGCCACTATGGGTATCGGTACCAGCGTGGGCGGTGAGCGCATCATCAAGTCCGTCGGCCAGAGCATGGTTAAGCTCGAGAAGTATCAGGGCTTCTCCGCCGACCTCGCGGGCGCCGCGAACCTGCTGCTTGCCACCCTTACCGGCATCCCCGTGTCCTCCACACACATCAAGACCTGCGCCATCATGGGCGTCGGTGCCGTCAAGCGCCTCTCGGCCATCAACTTCGGAGTCGTCAAGGACATGATGTTCACCTGGTTCTTCACCTTCCCCGCCTGCGGACTCATCAGCTTTGTCATGGCCAAGCTGTTCATGATGTTCCTCTAATCAAACCGAACGTCCATCCGGACCGCAACACTTCGCCCACCCGTCTTCGCCTCGAAAGGACCCACCCATGGCAAAGAAACCCGATTCGTTCTACTTTGACAACTACGTCGCTTGCGCCGACCTCGCCGTCCAGGCCGCAGAGCTGCTCACCAAGATTTTTGAGAACTTCGATCCCGCGCAGATTCACGACATGCTCAATAAGATGCATGCGATTGAGCATGCGGCAGACAAGAAGCACCACGAGCTCGAAGACGCCCTGCTCACCGCCTTTATCACCCCGCTCGAGCGCGAGGATCTGGATCTGATGAGCTGCGCGCTCGACACCGTGCTCGACCGCATCGAGGGCGTCGTGCAGCGCGTCTACTTCACCAACATCCAGAGCATCCATCCCGACGCCATCGTCATCGCCCACAAGGTGACTGACGCCTGCCGCGCCATGAAAGACCTGATGGTCGAGCTGCCCAACTACCGCAAGTCCAAGACCCTGCGCGAACTCGTCATCCAGATCAACACCATCGAGTCCGAAGCCGACGAGCTCTATATCAACGCCATGCGCAACCTGCACGTTAACGGCAAGGACCCGCTCGAGGTCATCGCCTGGCGTGACGTGTACGCCTTCCTGGAGTACTGCGCTGACTGCTGTGAGAATGTGGCCGATGTTGTGGATTCGATTGTCATGAAGAACAGTTAATTGGGGGTACGTGTCCCGGCGGTCGCGGGCCCGGCCACTAATAACCTTTTTCACTCCGGCTGCAAGCAGAGTCGTTCAAAAGGTTATTAGTGGCCGGGCCCGCTCCCTTACGTACCACCATTGGGAACTTTGGCTGATAGTTATAGCGCAATGGGGGTTTGGCTGAAGGGACCTTTGGTATCCGTTCGGACACTTTGGCCCTCGATGAGCGTTTGGCTGATTGCTGCTTTGGGTACTGTTTGGGTTACTTTGGGTTTGTTTGATTTTTAATTGTTGGAGGGCTTGTATGTCTTATTTGGATCTGGCTCGGGGTCGGTATTCTTGTCGTGAGTTTGAAGATCGGGCTGTGGAGCAGGCTGTGGTGGATGCCATTGTTGAGGCTGGGCGTATTGCTCCTTCTGCTTGTAATAATCATCCAACCCGTGTGATGGTGTTGGATACGCCTGAGCTTCTGGAGAAGGCAGCTGCTTGTCAGCCTCGGTTTGCTCGTGATGGGTCTATCTTTGGCGCTCCGCTTATCTTCCTTATTTGCAGCGTTACCGATGATGCCTGGGTGCGCCCGTATGATCAGATGAACTCGAGTGCCATCGATACTTCGATCGTCTGCGATCAGATGATGATGGAGGCCACCGAGCAGGGCCTGGGAACGTGCTGGGTATGCCATTTTAAGCCTGGGGTGGCACAGGAGCAGTTCAATCTGCCCAAGGGCGTCTATCCCTATCACATGCTCGTCTGTGGATATCCTGCCGACCACATCGCCGATCCCGAGCATCGCGAGGCCCGTACCATTCCCCTCTCCGACTTCCTCCTCAAGTAGGTTTTGGGACATGCCTTAAAACCTACCCTTGACCGCTCACCCGTTCGCCGAGTTCTGCGCCATTATGTGCAGGGCTCGGTTTTTTATGTTACGCACTCCGGCACAGTCATAAAAAAGGACCCGCAAGCTGCGATCGCGTGCCGAATGTTGGTGTAAGGGGCCGCTTCCCTGGCCGTAGAAAGCAGGAAGCGGTTATCGCCTAGAATCTTAATTGCTGAAGTTAGGATTCGTGGAAAGGCAATAACCGCATATGGATAAGATACACGAGATTGCGGGCGACGGCGCCCTGATGCCGCGATTCGACGACGGCATGGTGAACATGACGGAGCTGATCAGGGTGATGGCCGAGTCGCTCGTCAACGAGATCATGGACGCCCAGGCCGACGAGGCGTGCGAGAGCGGCAACCAGCGCAACGGCTACCGCGAGCGCAGGCTCGTCACCAGCGTGGGCACCATCAACCTCAGGATCCCGAAGCTGCGCGCCGGCAGTTACTTTCCCGAGGACCTCATCGAGCGGTACTCGCGCGTGGACCGCGCGGTCATCGCCGCGGTCTCCGAGATGGTGACAAACGGCGTGTCCACCAGGAAGGTCAAGCGCGTCGCCCAGTCCATGGGCATAGACCGCATGAGCGCCAGCCAGGTGTCGAGGATATGCTCGTCGCTGGACGAGTCGGTCGCCGACCTGCGGGAACGCGACCTGTCGGACGTCAGCTACCCCTACATCTGGCTCGACGCCACCTACATCAAGTGCAGGGACGCCGGCCGCGTGCAGTCCACCGCGCTCGTGACCGCCATCGGCGCCGGCTCGGGCGGCTACAGGCGCCTGCTCGGCCTCGACGCCATCGACACAGAGTCCTACGACGGCTGGAGGGCGTTCCTCCTCTCGCTGCGGGCGCGCGGGGTCGATGGCGTCATCTGCGTCACCAGCGATGCGCACGAGGGCCTCAAGCGCGCGATCCAGGAGGTCTTCCCCGGCGCCGCCTGGCAGAGATGCATCGTGCACCTGATGCGCAACGCCGCCGGCAACGCGCCGACCAGGCAGAAGAGGGGCGCCGTGCTCGGCATCCTGAAGGCCGTGTTCGCCGAGCGCGACCCCGAGCTCGTGCGCGAGCTCTACCAGCTCGCCATCGAGCGGATAGAGGGCTTCTGCCCCAAGGCGGCCGAGGTGCTCGAGGAGGCCGAGGCCGACGCGCTGGCCTACCTCGACTTCCCCTACGAGCACCATGTCAGGCTGCGCACCAACAACGTGCAGGAGCGCGCCAACCGCGAGCTCAAGCGCCGCAGCCGCGTCGTCCAGGTGTTCCCGAGCAGGAAGTCGCTCATCAGGATGATGGGAGCGGTGTTCTCCGAGATGGACGAGGACTGGGCGGGCCGCCGCTGGTTCAACGACGACTCCATCGACAGGGCCGTGGAGGGCGCCAAGGTGAACGCGCCCGCGCCCGCCTACGAGGGCACCGCCGCCGAGCATGCGGCCAGGATAATTGCGCTCGTGGTGGCCGACAACCCGATTCCCGGCAGGAAGGCGGCGTAGCATGCGCTAGAATGACGGCATTCTAGGTGATTCTCGGCTCCTCGGGCAGCCTGCGGCTACCCTCGAGAACCGAGCTCTACACCAACATTCGGGACACTACCCAAGCTGCGGGTCCTTTCTAGGCACTAAATTGTAGGCCGAATGTTAGTCCAGGTCGTCGGCAGCAAAGTTGTCGATCGGGGCGAAGGGATCGGCCACGGGGACAACCGGGTCAGCGACGGGCAGCGGCTCGGCGGGAACAGTCACTGCAGGAGAAGCGGCAGAACCGACCGGCGTGGAAGCCATCAGATCGGCCGGGAAGGAATTCTGGGCATCGTCCATGAAGTGCTGGATGAGCTTGAGATACTCTGCCTTGAACTCCTCACGGGAAGCCTTGAGACGATCGATCTCCTCGAGCTCGGCCTGCTTCTCGGTCAGAGCCTGGCGGATAACCTCGCGGGCCTTGGCGTCAGCCTCGTTGCGGATACGCTCAGCGTTCTCGTTGGCATCGTTGACGATGGTCTCAGCGGTCTGCTGGGCAGCGATCAGGGCAGCGGAAATCTGGCGCTCCTGAGCGGAGAAGTCAGGGGCGGGAGCAGCCACGGGGGCGGCAGGAACGGCCTGGGCGGTGGCATCCTGAGCCTGGGCAAGCTGAGCCTGCGCATCGGCAAGCTGCTGCTCGGTAGCAGTCAGACGACCCTTAAGGTCGACGATCTTGGCGAGCATAGCGTCAACCTCGGAGGACAGCGTCTCCAAGAAGACGTCGACCTCGGCAGGATCGTAGCCACGCTTGGCCTCAGAGAAAGTCTGAGCCTGGATGTCTGCAGGGGTAATAGCCATAACAAGTCTCCTTTTTCATCGCCTCGGCGCTACACGCCCGACGTAAGTTACTAAGACAGTTCTACACGAGTATACCTATAAGAAGCTGCAGAACCAGCCTCTGCACCAACTGCAACGCAATAATCGCAACGACCGGCGAAAAATCGATACCGCCCATCGGCGGGATGAAACGACGGAACAGGTTAAGCCACGGACCGCACACGCTATCAAGCACCGCGGCAATATCCTGAAGCAAACCACCCTGCTTCATGGGAATCCACGTCATAAAGCAGTAGACGATAATGAGCGTGGAATAGAAGTTGAACAGCGTGTTGACCAGCTGGACGATAGTGTAGATGTTGATGGGAATCTCCTCGTCTTGTCTTTACTTGAGGTAGCCGTCGGCACGAAGCTTCTTGAGATCGGAATCTTTGACCTCGCAACCGGCGGGCAGCACCATGAACACGCGGTCGCCCACCTCCTTGACCGTGGCACCCAGACCGCAGGCAAAGCCGTAAGAGAAGTCCAAGACGCGCTTGGCAACTTCGGTGCGTACGCCCACAAAAATCAGTGCGACAGGCTGCTTGGTGCGAACGCGGCGCACCACAGTCTCCACGTCGTCATAGCTCTCGGGGCGCAGGACATAGGCCGGCAGCTGCGGTGTGGCGTTGATGATATTGCTCGCATAGGCCGAGGCATCGCTCGGTGCAGGCGCAGGCGCAGCGGCGGCACGGGCGCGGGTGTTCTCGGCGTAGCTCGACGGCGTGTCATAGGCACCAGGACGATAACCGCTCGCAACACTGTCCTGCGAGCGCGAAGGCGGGTTATACGTCGTGGCATGGCGGGAGTCATCGCCGACCAGCTGCCCGGAGCGTGTATACACGGCAACCGACTCAGCTTCACCACGGCGCGTCTGACCAAGCAGGCCGTTGCTCGGCTCGTCTTGGGTGTAGAAGCCCTCGCCCGAAGCACCGCTGTAGCCGTTGCCCTGATAGCCATCGTCATAGCCATCATCGTAGCCGTAGTCGTCGTCCTGGCCATAACCCTGGTCGTAACCCTGCTGGCCGCCCAGGTGCATCTTATTTTTAATCTCGTCAAGGAAGCCCATGGTTGTGTCCTCTCGCGGTTTAGTGCAGGCGCCCCGATAATCAGTGCGCACTTCAGAGCCTTATTTTACTGCAAACTCCGGGCTAAATACTACCCTGCCCAGGCGAACGAGCGTAGAGCCCTCCTCAAGGGCAGGCTCAAAGTCTTCGCTCATGCCGCAGGAAAGCTCAGGCAGGTTCAAATCGGGATGCGCCGCCTCCAGCTCATCCCTCAGCTCACGAAGCCCCGCAAAGGTGCGGCGTGCCACATCCTTATTCCCCCGGGGCGCCATAGTCATAAGCCCCTGTACGCAAATTCCCTCAAGTTCCGCAAGCTCACCCGCGGCGGCGCGAATCTCATCGGGCGAAAAGCCTCCCTTCGACTCCTCACCACTCACATTGACCTCAATGAGCACACGCTGGGGGCCGGCGAGTTCGCCTGCCTCAATCTTGCGGGCAGCACGGCTCGAGATCGCCTGCGCCAGATGCAGCGAACCCACCGAGTGAATCAGCTCGGCTGAGCCCAGCACCGCATTGATCTTATTGGTCTGCAGGTTGCCGATCATATCGAAGCGCACCTCGGGCAGCTCCGGATGCTCCGCCAAACCTGTGAGCTTGCGAACCAGCTCCTGCGGGCGATTCTCGGCAAAATGGCGATACCCCGCCTGGATGGCGGCAACGGTCTCATCGACACCAACGGTCTTGGACACGGCAATGAGGCGCGCGGCGTCGTGGGGACGGCCCGCGCGATCGAGCGCCGCATAAAAACGTTCCAGAATCTGCTCGCGGCGAGCGCGCATCAAGTCCAAATAGTTATCCATTGCCAATCGCCTCCGCTGACAGCCAAACAAGTAGTCCCATGCTAACGCAAGAGCGCGGCCCCGCATGTGCAAGGCCGCGCTCACTTAGGTATTTACAATCTTTCGACGAACGGGGTTACTTACTCCTCGTCGTCCTCGCCATCGTCCTCATCCTCAAGATGATCGAGCAGGTAGCGAAGACCCTCGCTGACCTCGTTAACGGGCACCTTGGCAACGTAGCGTGCATCGACGGCGGGCCTCATGATAACACCCTCGCCCGAAGGCACGCGCATGCTCTCGAGCTCATCCTCATCAGTGCAGGCGATATCACCGGCAGTCATACGCTGTCCGGTCAACAGGAAGGTCAGACGGCAGGCGGCATCGATGGAAATCGAGGCGATGCGATCGAGATAGCGCGATACCATGATGGCGCGGCGCAGGTCGTCATAGTTGCTGTCGTCGTCCATAAAATCGCCCGTGTCCATGCGGTTAAAGGTGCGGAAGAACTTCTCGTAGGCGGCGTGCACTGGCTCGTCCTCGACGGCCAAGTTGCAGATGATGGACATGTCGTTGGTGACGAGCGCAGAAAGCGAAGAGCCCAGCACCTGGTAGACGGCCTCAGCCTCGGCCTCGACCGTGCCGACAAGCTCCTTGGGCAGCGAGATGTCGGCCTTGATCATATGACGCGTGGCGCGCCAAATCTGGCGAACCTTATCGGTCATGCGCTGCAGGTTAAAGTCGACGTAGATGATCGTCTGCAGCAAGCGGAAGTCGGAGGCGACCGGTGACTGCGTGGCAATCAGGTTGTAGCAGACGGCCTCCAGGTTGGCGCAGCGTGCGTCAATCGAAAGCGTACGCTTCTTGGTCTTGGTGGCGAGCTTGCGGTCGTCGGTCACATAGGCCTTCACGGCATCGTGGAGGGCCAGATCGACGGCCTCGTAGATGCTCAGCATCTCGTGACGGGCCTCGATGAGCTGACGGGAAAACAGTTTGCGCATGGTTCACTCCAATCAGTTGGGTGCGGTCATGCCGCCCGCACAGTGAATACGCACCGGACCAGATCCGATCGGCTTGGGACTAGTCGCACCGATCAGCCAAAGCGGCCGGTGATATAGTCTTCCGTCCGCGAGTCCACCGGGCTGGTGAAGATCGCGTCGGTTTGACCATACTCGATGAGCGTAGCGGGCTCGCCGGCAACTTCCTGCAAGAAGAACGCGGTGTAGTCACTGATACGAGCTGCCTGCTGCATTGAATGCGTGACGATGATAATCGTCATCTCGGGCGCCAGCTCGGCCATCAGATCCTCGACCTTAGAGACGGAAGTGGGGTCGATGGCGGAGCAGGGCTCGTCCATCAGGAGGACATCGGGTTGCACCGCAAGCACGCGCGCGATGCACAGACGCTGCTGCTGACCGCCCGAGAGCGCCAAACCATCCTTGTTGAGCTGATTGGATACCTCTTTCCAGAGGTTGGCGCGCTTGAGCGATTCTTCCACGATGTCATCGAGGTCGCTTTTGCTAGTCACGCCCTGCAGACGAGGGCCAAAGGCGACATTCTCGTAGATGGATTTGGGAAACGGGTTGGGCTGCTGAAAGATCATGCCCACGCGACGACGGAGATCGACCGGATCGACACCCTCGGCATAGATATCGTTGCCGTCGAGCGTCATGGTGCCCTCGACGCGCGTGCCCTCAATCAGGTCATTCATGCGGTTGATGCAGCGCAAAAACGTCGACTTGCCGCAGCCCGAAGGGCCAATGAAGGAGGTGATGGCGTTTTTGGCGATGTTGAGGTCAAGCCCCGTCAGCGCATGAAAGTCACCGTACCAAAAGTTGAAATCCTTGGCCGTAATGGCCGCTTGCTCCAACGCGGGAGCGGACTGATAAACGGACATGGGACTCCTTAACTAGCGACGCTTGCGCGACAGGAAGCGCGCAAACAGGTTGAAGGCCAAAATGATCACCATCAGCAAGAGCGCGGTGCCGTAGGCTGCGTTCATGTTGATGCCGTCGTTGGCAAGCAGGTACAGGTGAACGGTCATGGGACGACCGGAATCGAGCGGCGAAATAGGTAGATTGATGGCCTGGCCCATGGTGTAGAGCACCACGGCGGTCTCGCCGATGGCACGGCCGATGGCAAGGACGATGCCCGTGGCAATGCGGCCAAAGGCCGAAGGAAGCACGATCTTGGAGACGACCTGCCACTTGGTAGCGCCCAGGCCGTACGCGCCCCAACGGATATAGCGCGGAACGGCGCGAATGGCTTCTTCGGTGGTGCGCATGACGATGGGAAGCATCAAGAGCGCGAGCGCCAGAGCGGCCGAGACCATCGAAAGGCCCAGGCCCATAGCCTCGACAAACAAGGCGTAGCCAAACAGGCCCATAACGATGGAGGGCACCGAGGCCAAAGCGTCAGCAGCGTAGCGAATGAGCTCGACGACCTTGCCCTGCTTGGCGTACTCGGCCAGATAGACGGCTGCCAGCACAGCGATCGGCGTGCAGATAAGCATGGCGAGCGCCGTCACGTAGACGGTCGAGACGATCGTGGGCCAAATTCCGCCCTCGGCGTTGACGCCCTGGGGCCAACCGAAGATAAAGTCGAGCGAGATGTGTGGCAGGCCGTTGATGACCACGTAGGCGATGATAGCGACCAGCACCAGCGTGGTGATGTAGGCAGCGGCACGAAACACGCCAAGCATGATCTTGTTGGACAGGTCCTTGTTGATGCGGCCCTTCTTGCCGTGGGAAAGGGCACGCTTGATGCGCTCGCGCGACGAGGTCGTATCGACCGTCGTGTCAACGGAATCGGACATAGCCTACCCCCTCTTCTTCTTGGAAATCAGACGAACGATACCCACCAGCGTGGCGGAGATGATAAACAGGACCACACCCATGCCGAACAGCGCCGAGCGGTGCAGACCCGAGGAATAGCTCATGTCGAGCGCAATCTGGCTCGTGAGCGTCGAGATGGGGCTCGCAATGCTGTCGGGAATAACCGGGGCGTTACCTACGACCATGAGCACGGCCATGGTCTCGCCGATGGCACGGCCCATACCCAGCACGATGGCATCAACGATACCCAGCTTCGCGGCAGGTAGCACGACCTTATAGATGGTCTGCCACTTTGTGGCGCCCATGGCATACGATGCCTCGCGAATGCCCATGGGAATGGAATTGAGAGCATCGATGGTGAGCGTGGTGATGGTAGGGACGATCATGATGGCGAGCACAAACCACGCCGTCAGCGCACCAAAACCAAGGCCGCCGGTCAGTTGTGCGATAAACGGGCGGATGATGATCATGCCAAAGAAGCCGTAGATGATGGAGGGTATGCCCGCCAGCAGGTCAACGGCGGGGCTGATGAGCTTGCGCACGCGCTTGCTGGCAATCTCGACCAGGTAAACGGCCGTACCCACGCCCAGCGGCACGCCCATGGCGAGCGCACCGACGGTCACCAGACCCGAGCCAGCAAGCAGCGACAAGATGCCGTAGTGGCCCTCGGAAGGCGCCCACGTAAAGCTAAAGAAGTCAGCCAGACCGATGTCAGTAAAGACGGGCAGCGCCGAGTACGTGGTAAAGACAAAAATCAGGATGACGGTAACGACCGCCAAGAACGCGCAGGCAAAGAAGATCCACTGCAGCGCCTTCTCCTTGATATAGGTACTGCGCGATACGAGCGCCAGCTCGCGCTTCTTGGGCGTCTGAACATTCTGCTCAGTCTGGGAGTTTTCCTGTGCTTCCATGCTACTCACTCCCCTTCTCGTCGTTGGTGACGGGAATAAAGCCCGCCTCGCGAATCTGCTTGTCCATCTTTTCGGACGTCACATAGTCGATGTAATCCTGCGCCTGCTGCGAAGGCACACCCTTCACAAAGAAGTAAAGGTCGCGCGAGATGGGATAGCCGCCACTCGCGACCGTCTTCTCGGACGCCTCAACATGATTGACCGAGACGGCCTTGACCGAGGTCTTGGCGTTGAGGCTATCGACGAAGCCCAGCGAAATGTAGCCGATGGCCCCACGCGAACGAGATACCACGTCGCGCACCTGGCCCGTACCCGAAAGAACGGCCGAGCGGCGATCGAACGGCGTGCCATCCATCACGATGGTACGGAAGGCCTCGCGCGTACCGGACGCCTCGTCTCGGTTGATGACCTGAATCCTCAGGTCCTCGCCACCGACCTCTTTCCAATTGGTAATCTTGCCGGCGTAGATATCGCGGAGCTGCTCGGTCGAGAGGTTATCGACGGGGTTGTCGTCGTTCACGATGACCGCAATACCGTCGTGGGCAATGACGATGGGAGTCAGGCCCAGATCCTGTTCGTCGGCATTGAGTCCACGGGAGGAGCTGGCGATATCGGCCGTGCCGGCGCTGACGGCCTCGATCCCAGCGGAAGAACCCAAACCGGAAACGAGCACGTCGATGCCGGTCTCCTCCTTAAAGCCCTCGGCCGCAATCTCGGCGATAGGAAGGCAGGTCGTGGAGCCGGCCACGGTAATGGAAGAGGTCGAAGATCCCGAAGAACAGGCGCACAGCGTAAGCGTAAGCACAGCGGCGCTCAGAACCGATACGATCTTTCTCATAGCATCACGCCGATCGCAGCATGGCGCCCACAGGTGCCGTCCTCGTTACGGTAGGAATAAAAGCGGTCGTTCTGACGCACGGTCGAAAGCTGGGTATCCACGATATTATCCGCGTCGACACCGACATCTACCAGCGCCTCGCGAATGGCAGCGGAAAGATCAAGCATGCGAGAGGTATTCGCATCGATGCAAGAGAACTCGGCGGCAAAGCGATCCATGAGTTCCTGGGATACCTCATATTCGTCACCCAAGATATGGGGGCCGATATAGGCGGAAACGTCGCTCGCATCGCAACCGGCAGCATCGCAAAGCGCCTGGCACACCTTGGCGGAAATACGTGCAATCGTGCCCTTCCAACCGGAGTGCACCACGGCAAATCCGCCGGGGGCCACCAGCACCACGGGAACGCAGTCGGCAAAGCAGAGCAGCACGGGCACGTTATGCGCCGTGCAGACGATGGCATCACAGCCCTCGGCAATCTGCTCGCGAACGTCCTCAAGGTCATCGGCGCCGTTCGAGGTCACCGCAACGATATGATCACCATGGACCTGATTGGGAACGAGCAGGTTGTGCTCGCACTCGGCGGCACCCATAGCCTCGAGCGCACGACGACGATTTTCTTGAACAGCAAAGGGGTCATCGCCAACATGCGAGCCCAAGTTGAGTGAGGAGTACGCATCTTCGGAAACGCCACCGGCGCGCTCGGTGAAGGCAAAGCGAACATCGGATGTCGCGCCCTCCACCAACGTAACTCCATCATGGTCGACACGCGAAACTTTGTCCGCACGTGCTGCCATACTAAAGCCTCCTAATAACACAAGTACCGCGGCATCGCCGCTACAGCCCGCGTTTATACGGCTGTCATACTTCTCTAAAAGGATACCTGCTGCGCTGGAGGCAATCGTAAAGGGAACGTAAAGAGATTGGAGGTTCTAGTTTACAAAGTCGAAATAAAAAGGGCGCGTCCATACGGACACGCCCCTGTGCACAACAATGCAAAGAACGACTTAGAAGCTACCGCGCTTCAGGAAGTCGGGAAGCTCGAACTGATCGTTGCCGAAGTTAGGAAGCTCGGTGCCACCGACGTTGCGGGTCGGAGCGGCCTGAGCCGGGCTCGTGGCAGGAGCGGTGCGCTGCGGCTCAGCGGAGGCAGCGGCCTTGCTCTGAGACTGCTGAGCAGCAAAGAGCTCGTCCTGACGGTTGACGTTGGAGTCGGAGAAGCCCGTAGCGATGACGGTGATACGCACCTGATCGCCCAGGGACTCGTCGACAACGGTACCGAAGATGATGTTGGCCTCGGGGTCGACGGCGTTGGCGACAACGTCGGCGGCGTCGCTGATCTCCTGGATGCCCAGGTCCTTGGAACCGGCGATGGAGAGCAGCACGCGCGTGGCGCCATCGATGGAGCTCTCGAGCAGCGGGCTGGAGATGGCCTGCTGGGCAGCGTCGACGGCACGGGTGTCCCCAGAAGAGGTACCGATACCCATCATGGCGGTACCGGCCTGCTTCATGATGGTCTTAACATCGGCGAAGTCCAGGTTGATGATACCGGGGACGGTGATGAGGTCGGTGATGCCCTGGGTGCCCTGGGAAAGGACGCCATCGGCAATCGCGAAGGCCTCGAGCATGGTGGTCTTCTTCTCGGCGATGTCGAGCAGCTTATCGTTAGGGATGACGATCATGGTGTCGACGCAATCGGAGAGGGTCTTAATGCCCTCCTCGGCGCTCTTCTTGCGCTTGCGGCCCTCGAAGGTGAAGGGCTTGGTCACGACGGCGACGGTCAGCGCACCGACCTCGTTCATCGCGATATCAGCAACGATGGGAGCGGCGCCGGTACCGGTACCACCGCCCTCGCCGCAGGTGATGAACACCATGTCGGCGCCAGCGAGCGCCTCGGCGATATCGTCGCGGGACTCATCGGCAGCCTTGCGGCCAACCTCGGGGTTGGCGCCGGCGCCCAGGCCGCGGGTAAGGTCGGTGCCGATGTGCACCTTGATATCGGCATCAGAGATCGCGAGCGCCTGAGCATCGGTGTTGATGGCAACAAACTCGACGCCGCGGATGCCCTCTTCGATCATTCGATTGACCGCGTTGGTACCGCCGCCGCCGACGCCGACCACCTTAATGACGGCAAGGTAGTTGTTGATCTCTGTCTCGTGCATGTCGGTCCTCCGAACAAAGGTTATAGCCATAGCATGGGTTGACCCCTGCGCACATTAACCTTCAGGTTGAAAGTAAATGCAAAGGTAAACCGTATTATGTTTGCACATTATGAACGTTTCAGTCAAATAATTGACCGTGAAAACCAAACAAACCAGATAAACGGCGTGGTATGGCCCCTCAACAAAGCCGTTTAGGATGCTAGGCGGTCGGTGCGTTCCTAAACGTGTAGTTGCCCGGAGAGCGCACATTGATATAGGTCACGCCCTCTACCTGCGAAAGCAGCTTGGTCACGATGCGTTCTTTCTTGGCGATATCGTCCGAATCGCCCAGCGACACCTCAACGCCGTTGTCGAGATTTGCCGAGATAGCCTCAACGGAAGGTGTGGAAATATCCTTCACCTGGTCCAAGAACTCGCTCGAAAAACCGCGTGCGTAATCCAGGCCGGCCTTGACGGCCTTGGAGCTCACCGCCCGACCCGAAACCGGTGCGACATCGGCCGAGACGTCAGTCAACAGCACGGCGCCGTAGTGCTTGGCAAGCGCCAGGGCCGCATCGATGCCGGTCAGGGTGTTGGCACCCTCCCCCGATGTAATGACGTTCCCCTGGTCGTCCACCTCGACAGACGTCGACAGCGGAGCGATCCAGGTGTCATCGTCTCCGATAGCCCAAGCAAGGTCATCGGAGCTGATATACGCAATGGCGGTAACTTTACGCTCCGTCGGCGTGATGATAAGCGTATGGGGAAACTGGCGCTGGACATCCACGCCCGAGACCCATGGGTTTTGCTTGAGGCCCTCGGTGATCTGATCGGGATCCACGTTAAAGAGCGACGTGTTCTCGGGAAGACTGATGAGCTGCATGGCGTCGTGCTTGGTCACATGCTCGCTGCCATGAATCTGAATATCGGTGGCGGAAAACAGGCCAGAGTTGATGACGACGATGGCAATAATGGCAAGTACGGCCACGGCTGCCAGGATGCCGCCCGCGATCTTGCCCTTACCCTTCATGGCAGAAGCGGCGTCGGTCGCCTTACCTGCCATGGCACCGAGCGATGACAGAGGATTGATGCCCTTTTTTGCCGAAGACGCCTTGGCAGCGGGTACCGATGTCAGTGAACGCGGCTTAGTGCCAGCCAACGTACGGCTGGCATGCGGCGCACGAGCTCCCAGCGAAGGCTTGGGCGTCGCCATGGATCGGGAGGTCTTGGTGCCCATCGCCGGCTTGGGCGTCACCGAAGGACGCGGAGCCGGACGACTCGTCTTTTTAGAAGCGGGGCGTCCCCCCAGCTGAGAGCCGACGACCGGGCGCTTGGCAGGACGGACGGACCCAACAGACTTGGAGGACAAGGCGGGCTTGTGTTGAGACTGGGCAGGTGCGCCGGAACGCCCTCCGGCGCGGCGGAAGGTTGGTTTCGATGCTCTAGAAGCCGAGGAATTTAACTTCCGGTCTGAGCTCGATGCCATACGCCTCCCTCACCTTTCCGTGCACATGCCTGATAACCGCGGCCACGTCATCGGCCGAGGCGGTTCCGTTATTAACGATAAAATTAGCGTGTACGGGCGAAACTTCCGCACCGCCAACCGAAAAACCCTTTAATCCACAATCCTCAATCAACTTGCCCACGCTTGCGTCGGGCGGGTTGCGAAAGACCGATCCGCAGGATGCGCGACCCATGGGCTGCGTGCGCTTGCGGCGCGTCAGGTACCGCTCCATGCGCTCGCGAATGTCTGCCTTGGGCGCGGGCTTGAGTTTAAGCACGCACTCGAGAATGATCTCGTTACGCGGCAAGCTGCACTCGCGATACCCCCAAGCGATCTCGGACCCTGCATAGTGCTTAATACCGGAAGCCGGATCAAACGTGACCACGTCCTCGATAAGGGAGCCGATCCACTCGGTCCGCGTACCTGCGTTCATGGACACGGCGCCGCCGACCGAACCGGGAATACCGACCGCGAACTCAAGGCCCGAAAGCCCGCGCGACAAGGCGTCGTTGACCAAACGCGCGAACATCACGCCCGCACCAACGGTCAGCGTGCAGCCATCCTCGGCAACAAGCGTGCGCTGAAACTCACGTCCCAGCGAAATGACGGCGCCGCGATAACCGGCATCGGCAACCAGCAGGTTGGACCCCTTACCGATAATGACCCACGGCACCTGCTCGCGGTCAAGCACCGCCACGGCGCGACGCAGGGCATGGTAGCTATGGCACGTCACAAAGAGGTCGGCCTTGCCGCCGATACGATAGCTTGTATGGCGTGCAAGACGTTCGTCCTCGACCACGTCCGTGTCGATCATGCCCGAAAGCGCCATGACGGCGTTAAACAGACCCATAGGGTTTAAGCGTCTTTCTTGGCAGTCAGATACTCGATGAACTCGGGGCCGACGGTCGTAACGTCACCGGCACCCATGGTGAGCAGCAGGTCGCCCTCGCCCACGAGCTTCTCAAGCTCCTGGTTGAGCTCAAGACGACTGGAGCAGTACACGACCTCCTTGCCGGGGTGCTTAGCGCGAACGGTATCTGCGAGCATTTTGGAGGTAACGCCCGGAATCGGCATCTCGCCGGCGGAGAATACATCGATCAGCAGCAGCTTGTCGGCGTTGGCAAAGGCATCGGCAAAGTCATCGCACAGAGCCTGCAGGCGCGAATAGCGGTGCGGTTGGAACACGACGTCGACATGTTTGTAGCCCAGCGAAGAGGCAGCAGCGAGCGTCGCCTTGATCTCGGTGGGATGATGGCCGTAATCGTCAACCACCGTGATGCCGTCGATATCGCCCACGTGGGTAAAGCGACGACGGACGCCCTCAAAACTCGAAAGTGCCTTAGCGGCGGCATCGATATCGAGGCCTAGGACATGGGCGACGGTCAAGACGGCCGTGGCGTTGAGCATGTTGTGACGACCGGGGTTGCTCTTAATCTCGACAGCGTGCTCGGTGCCGTCCTCAAAGCGAACGATAAAGTCGCTCTGGATGCCCTTGACATCCGGATGTACGCAGACGATGTCGTTGTTCTCGGCAAAGCCATAGGAAAGCACATGACGGCCCGTCGACTTGGCGAGCTCGACCAGATGCGGATCCTCGCCGCAAACGATGACGGTGCCGTCCTCGCCCACCAGCCCCATAAACTTAGCAAAGGTGGCCTCGATCTCCTCGATGCCCGAGTAGTGATCGAGATGGTCGGCCTCAACGTTGGTCACGATGACCACGTTGGGGTTCAGGAACAGGAACGAGCTGTCGGACTCATCGGCCTCGGCGACAAAGTAGTCACCCGAGCCGTTCTTGCCGTTGGTGTCGTAGCCCTCGACGATGCCGCCGATCAAAAAGCTGGGGTCCAGACCCATGCGATCGAGCATCGTGGCGCACATCGAAGAGGTCGTGGTCTTGCCGTGAGTACCGGCGACGGCGACGGTGGTGTAGCCATGGCCCAGAGCCGAGAGCATCTTGGCGCGGGGCCACACGGGAATACCCAGCTCGCGGGCACGCACGAGCTCGGGGTTGGACTCGGGAATAGCGGTGGAGACCACGACCACGTCGGGCTTGACCTCGTCGATCGTCGCAGCCTCGTGGCCCACGTGGACCTTCACGCCGGCGCGGGTAAGCTGGCGAATATAGCGCGACGTCTTGAGGTCGGAACCGGTAACGGTATAACCGCGCTCGTGCAGGACGAGGGCGATGCCGCTCATGCCGGCGCCACCGATACCGATAAAGTGGGCGCTCTTGAACTCGGGCGCGGAGGTTGCAGTCTGGGAATCAGCCATGTGCTCGTGTACTCCTTGCGTAAACACTGCCTGTAACCAGTTAACTGTACCGCACCTACCACATCCGCGCGAGGGCGACCGGCGATATCCCGTCTAACTAACGCAATCCCTCTACCGCATCGGCCAAAAGTGCGGCGGCACGGTCCTGGGCCAAGCCACGCGCCGCCTGACGCATGGCATCACGCGCTGCAGCGTCATCGACCAGGTGCAGCAGCTCATCGGCAAAGGCAGGGGCATCGATATCGGCATCGGCGCAGAGCACGCCGGCCCCGGCGTCGACCAGATAACGAGCATTGGTGGCTTGGTGGTCGGCCGTCGCATGCGGATACGGCACGAGCACCGAGGGCACGGCGAGCGCAGCGATCTCGGCCACGCTCGATGCGCCCGAACGCGAGAGCACCAAATCGGCAGCAGCCAGCATATCGCCCATGTTGTCGATGTAAGGCTGGACGCGGTAACGCTTCGCCTCCTCGGGCGTCAGCGCCAAAGCGCGCTCGGTCTCCTCAAAGCCGTCGGCACCCGTCGAATGCAACACATAGAGGTTCTTGCGCGAAAGCAGCTCGTTTTTGAGCGAAACCACGCGCTCGTTGAGGTGTTGGGCGCCAAGTGAACCGCCAAAGACGAGCAGCAGCGTAGCGTCCTCGGGAACGCCAAGTGCCTTGCGGCCGCGAGCGCGATCGCCCTCGATCACCGAGCGACGTACGGGGTTGCCGGTCATGAGCACGTGGTCAGGGTCACCTTCGCGCTCAAAGACCGAACGCGCTGCCGGCACCGAGATGCACACGCGGGCGGCGTGGGAGTTCATCATCTTGTTGGCCAGGCCCGGAACAGAGTTCTGCTCATGCAGCAGATACGGAACGCCCGCGCCCTTGCACCACCCCAGCAGCGGAACCTCGACATAGGCACCAAAACCAATGGCGGCATCGGGCTTGCCGACCTTTGAGAAATGACTGGCGAGCGCACGCTTGGCTTTGTTGACACGCCACAGCGAGGTCAGCGCCGTCCAAGGACGGGAGCGGTCGAAGCCCGTGACCGTAATGGGCACAAAATCAAACCCAGCCTCGGGGACCAGACGACCCTCGAGCTTGCGCGACTGGCCCACGAACACAACGTGGTGGCCACGGTCACGGAGCTCTTCGGCCAAGGCGAGCGCGGGGTTGATGTGCCCTGCCGTGCCGCCGGCTGCAATAGCAACGGTCATTTTATCGGTCATGGTAGTCCCTTCGTACACGCGGTCCCTGGCCGTCGGTACGCAGACGCGCCGACGGGTCTGAGTTCAAATCGATTCGATTATATCCGCCGCCCGCATTGCGAGGAGTGGGGCGCTGAGGACGACCTTGCGGCGCCGGTCGCTGACGCGGGCGGGCTGCGGGGTCGGTCGCAGAGCCATCCAGGACGGTAAAACCGTTACGCGAAGATCGCTCGCCGCGCACGTGGGGCACGCCGGCGGTACTCTCATCCATAACGGCAAAGCTCTCACGGCGGCGGTCATACTCATCGCGGCGGGCGCTCTCGTACGAAACGCGCAGGATCAACCCGGCAAGCATGAGCGACACAATAATCGACGAACCGCCGTAGCTAATAAACGGCAACGGTTTGCCCGTCATGGGAAACACGTTGAGGATGCCCAGCGCGTTAATCAAAAACTGCACTGCGAGAATGACCGCGGAGCCAGACGCCATGAGCGCACCCCGACGATCGGTCGCCTGCTCGGCAATGCGAAACGCCGAGTAGATCAGCATCGCAAACACCAAGAAGAACAGCACGGTTCCGACAAAACCGACTTCCTCGCCAATGATGGCCAAGATGTAGTCGTTGTGTGCCTCGGGCAGATACGAGTACTTCATGGTTGAGTTGCCGATGCCACGGCCGAACAGACCGCCCGAGGCAAAGGCCATGATGGCAAGCGTGGCCTGATAGCCGTCACCATACTCGTCGGCCCAAGGGTTCAAGGCAACCTGAATACGCACCATACGGTATGGCTCTGCGACAAGCGCAATCACGATCACGAGAATGCCGAAGATTAGCACGCCGATGATAAATCTGGGGTCGAGACCCGCAAACAACGCCATGCACATGAGGGTCAACAGGATGATCAGGACAGTACCGAAATCGGGCTGGATAAAGATCAGAAAGAGCGAAATGCCCAGGTAGACACCCATCTTGCGAAGAAACTCGTTGATGTTGCCGCCGGGCGAAAAGATGCGGTCGAGCATGATGGCCGAATACGCGATGGCGAACGGCTTTAAAAACTCAGACGGCTGGAACTGAATACCGGCGATGTTGAGCCAGCGCGTGGCGCCACGACTGCCGCTACCCATAAAGAACACCAGAACCAGTAGCCCTATCATGCCCATGAGGAAGATCCTGAGCACGTCTTCCCCAAACCAACTGTCCGGCAAGATGCGCACGATGGCAACCATAGCCAGCACGCCAACTCCGGCAAACGCGGCTTGTCGAAACAGGAAAAACGTCGCCGAACCATTCTCGTGCAGTGCCTCGACCGAAGATGCCGAGTACACCATCAGCAAGCCAAAGCAAACCAAGCTAAACAGGCAAGCCATAAATATCAAACGGGGGCGCATGATGCGGGCGGGGACGCCGGCAATATAGCGCTCACTGAACGTCTGCCCGCCGCGTCCGGAACGCGGCGTGCTACGCAGCGAGGAAGCACGGTCCGAGTCGGGCCTCCTCATATCACTTCGGGGGCTCTCCTCTCTCACCGGCAACCCCTATTCCGTTTGCGATTTCGCTGCTGCGGCAAGCTGGACAACGTAGTCCTTAAACACGCGACCGCGCTCCTCGTAGCCCGAGAATTCGTCAAACGAAGAGCAGGCGGGCGAAAGCAGGATCACGTCGCCGCGGCTCGAGAGTGAGCGGGCAACGTCAACGGCATCGCGCAGATCATCGGCCTGGGCGATATCCACGTCACCATCGACATCGGCCTCGTCCATAGCGGCGGTAAAGCGCTCGCGCGCATCGCCAAAGCAAACGACCGAGCGCACGTTGTCCATAACGACGCGGGCAAAGTCCGCAAGCGGCGTACCCTTATCGTGGCCGCCGAGCAGCAAAATCACATCGTCGTCGGGAAACGCCGTCAGGGCCTTTTCGACTGCATCGGTGTTCGTTGCCTTGGAATCGTTGACGTAGCGCACGCCATCGATCTCGCCGCAGGGTTCCACGCGGTGTTCGAGTGGCTGGAACGATGCCAAACCGCGGCAAATGCCCTCGGGATCGGCACCGACGGCCAGAGCAGCCGTGGCGGCACATAGGGCATTGATGACATTGTGATGGCCCGAGATCTTGAGCTCGGAAGTGGCGACAAGCTGAGTCTCGACGCCCTTCAGGCGGACGACCAACTTGCCGTCGCGCACAAAGGCGGCGTCTGCACCCTCGGGCTCGTCAAAAGCGACCTTGCAGATGCGGCGGCCCGGCATGTAGATGTACTCATCGAACTCATGGATGCCGGCATCCTCAACGTCGATAACCACGAGGTCGTCGTCGACCATATTCTCGAACAACTTGATCTTGGCAAGCGCATAGTTCTTGTGGCTCTTGTGCCAGCCCAGGTGGTCGGGCGTGATGTTGAGCAGCACCGCCACGCGAGGATGAAGCTCGGCGGTCGTAGCAATCTGATAACTCGACAGCTCGGCCACAAACCACTCATTATGTGCGCGGCCGTCGATCTCGTTCACCGGCGGCTCACCGATATTGCCGACGGCCACGCTGGCTTCACCGGCGGCCTTGAGCAGATAATCTGTCAGCGACGTGGTAGTTGTCTTGCCGTTGGTGCCCGTGATGGCAATCCAATTTTGGGGAGACAAGCGATAGGCAAACTCGGGCTCGCCCATAATCTGAGCGGCATGCTCACGCCCCGCCTTAAAGAAGGACGAGAACTCCGAAATACCCGGGCATGTCACGCACACGTCATAGGCGCCCTCGACCTGTTCGGCCCCATAGACAAACGACGCACCAGCAGCCTCGAGCGCACGCGTGGCGTCATTGGGCTCAGAGGTGCCGCCGCCATACACGGTAACGGCGCTTACGCGCTCGGGATGTGCCAGCGCCCAGCGGGCGACATCGAGACCGGATTTGCCCTGACCCAAAACGAGCAGGCTAAAGACATCAGCAAGAGGCATGAAAGACCACTATCCCAACTGGAAGAACAAAGCAAGGCCAACGGCACCAAAGGCCGCAGCGATAATCCAAAAACGGATGACGACCTTGGTCTCGGCCCAGCCCTTCTTTTCGAAATGATGATGGATGGGCGCCATAAGGAAGACGCGCTTGTGCGTAAAGTGGAAGTAGACAACCTGAATCATGACCGACAGGGTCTCAACGATAAACAGGCCGCCGATGATGAGGGAGACGACCTCGGTGTTGGTCATGATGGACGTGCAGGCAAACGCGGCGCCCAGGGCAAGCGAGCCGGTATCGCCCATAAAGATGCTCGCCGGATAGCAGTTGAACCACAGAAAGCCCAAGCAGGCACCGGCACACGCGGTGCAGAAGATGGACAGGTTCACGTCTCCGTGCAAAAACGCCATGGCAGCCATGGCGAGCATGGCGATCATGGAGGTGCCGCCAGCAAGACCGTCAAGGCCATCGGTCAGGTTCACGGCATTAGAAAGACCGGCGATCATCAGCCAGCAAAAGACAATGTAGAGCCACGGGAACGAAAGGCCGCAGATGGTGGTCGAAAGAACACCGAGGTCAATCGTCAGGCCGCCGGGAAAACGAATCTCGGGGGCGACGCCGCACCAGTTGACGGCAAGTACCGTAAAGGTGACACAGATAATGGTTAGGCCGATCATCTTGGCATGAGGCGTCAGACCGAGCGAGCGCCCGTGCGTAACGGAGGTCAGGTCGTCGATCAGGCCCAGCACGCCGGTCGCCAGCGTGGCGAGCAGCACGAGCACGAGCTCGGTGGTGAGCTTGCCCATCAGCAGGCAGGTCAGCGAGATCGCGACGAGGATGACAACGCCACCCATGGTGGGCGTTCCCTGCTTAACCAAATGACGCTTGGGGCCGTCGGCACGAACCTGCTGGCCGATACCCTCGACCTTGAGCAGCTTGATCCACCACGGCATGAGCAGCAGCGCAATGGCAGCGGCGATGCCAAGCCCCAAAAAAGCCTGATACGTTGGATACGAGGGATTGCCGAACATGGGCTAGCACACACCTTCCACAAAGCGGTCGAGCTCAACAAAACGGGAACCCTTGACCAGTACAACATCATGTTTTTCAAGCGCGCCGCCCATGCGGTCGAGCACCTGCTGATAATCGGAGAACACCTGGATGCGGTCCTCGTCCATGCCCATCATGCGCGCGGCATCGGCCATAAGCTGGGCCAGCTCACCACCCACGCACGCCAGCATGTCGAGCTTCTTGGCGGCGGCATAGGCGCCCACGAGCTCATGCATGCGAGGAGCCTCATCGCCCATCTCGCCCATCTCGCCCAGGATCGCCATGCGAGACCCCGTGCACGAAAGCGAGCACAGCAGATCGAGGCCAGCAGCCATGGATTCGGCACTGGCGTTATAGGAATCGTCGATGACGCGGGCACCGCTCTTGGCGCGCTTGATCTCTTGGCGGTGACCGGTGATCGTGAGGCCCCTAAAGGCAGCATCGATCTGCTCGGGCGTCACGCCCAGGCGATAGGCAACCGCGGCGGCCTTAACGGCATTTGGGACGGACTGCACGCCGGGGATGGCAAGCATGGTATCGATTGTCTCGCCCTGACCAAAATCGAGCGTAAAGACCGGACGGCCCTCGTCATCAACTCGAACGTCGCGGGCACGGACCTCATCATCGTCCGAGACGCCGGCCAGCATCACGTCGATACCAGCAGGCTGGGCGAACGTATCGCGAATGAACGGCGTAAAGTCGTCCTCGCCGCCCAAAACCAGCAGCGGCAAGAAGTCGCCAGCGGCGCACATACCCTGGACAATCTCGGCCTTAGCGCGGGCGATGTTCTCGCGGCTACCCAAAATGCCGATATGAGAGGTACCAATCTTGCTCACGATGGCAAGGTTGGGATTGGCGGACTGGGACAGGCGCTCGATCTCGTGGAAATGGTTCATGCCCATCTCGAGCACCAGGACCTCGGTATCGGCCGGAGCGGAAAGCACCGTGAGTGGCATGCCGATCAGGTTATTGAAATTGCCCTTGGTGGCCCAGACACGATAGCGCTTGGCGAGCACAGCGGCGAGCACGTCCTTGGTCGTCGTCTTGCCGATGGAACCGGTAATACCAACGACCAGGCAGCCAAGCTCCAGACGGTACGTGTGCGCCAAACGCAGCAGAAACTCCTCGGGATCATCGGTCAGCAAGATGGCACAGCCCTTGTCCTGCGCCAGCGAGACCAGCTCGGCCTCGGGCTCACGCGTCATCACGACGGCGCCGGCACCCGACTGGACGGCACGGGAAGCAAAATCATTGCCGTCGACGTTTTCACCGGGAAAGGCGACAAAAATCGTCCCTTCCTCGACCTGGCGCGAGTCGATAACGCACCCGCGGCATACCTGATCGGCTTCTCCCGTCACGGTTCGGGCCCCTGTTGCGGCCGCGAGGTTGTTGACGGCGATCTCTATCATTGCAGCTCCCCTGTAAACCTAATAATGCTATCGGCGTATTGTATCCCAGCGCCGCGCATGCGTGGTGCAGGGCATGTGAACACCCCTCATATGGGACAACAAACCACGCCCCAAAGATTGTAACCCCCTACTTCGTGTGCGGGATACCCAGCACGTCGAGCGCGTTGGCCATAATGGACTGGAACGGCACCGCAGCGGCATCTGAGCCGCTCGGCGTTCCGTCGAGCGTGATATAGCACAGCACCTTGGGCGATTGTGCCGGTGCAAAGCCCATAAAGGACGACATGTAGTTCTCCTTGAGGTAGCCGCCGTTCTCGTCGGCTCGTTCGGCCGTACCGGTCTTACCCGCCACGTCATAGCCGTCAACCGCGCCGCCAACGCCCGTTCCCTCGGACACGACCGTCTGCATGCACGATGTCACCTGGGATGCGGCGTCCTCCGAAATCGCGCGCTCGCCTTCGCCCCAGTCCTTCTCGTCGCCCTTGCTGGACTTATAGAAGTGCGGGGTCATCATCACGCCGCCGTTGGCGATGCCGCCCACGGCACGTGCGATCTCAATCGGCGAGACGGACAGCGCCTGTCCAAAGCTCATCGAACCCAGCGTGGCGCCGTCATACTGGTCACGCTCCTTGACGATGCCCAGGCTCTCGCCCGGAAAATCGACACCGGAGCTGTGACCTATGCCCCACTTGTCCACATAGGCGGCAAAGTCATCCGCACCGATCTTGCGCCCCACCAGGACAAAGCCCACGTTGGACGAACGGCGCATCATCTCGCGCACATCCATGGTCATGGCATAGTCGCGCTTGTCGGCATCGGTGACGGTATCGTCACCCACCTTGATGCTCGCCGGCACCTCAAACGACGTACTCGATCGCACGACGCCCAAGTCGAAGCCGGCGCCCGCCACGAGCGTCTTAAAGACCGAGCCGGGCTCGTAGGCGTCGGTGACCAGGCGCAAGTTCATATCCTCGGTCTTGGCGTTTTCCAGATCGGTCTGGTCGTAGGTCGGGTACGAGCAAGCGGCGAGAATTTCACCAGTCGTGGGGTCGGTGACCAAAGCCGAGCCGTTCTTGGCCTTTGTCTTCTCGACAGCCTCCGCCAAAGCATCCTCAGCCGCTCGCTGCATATTGACGTCGAGCGTCGTCACGATGTCAACGCCGTCGACCGCAGCCACCTTTTTATAGGCACCGCCCGCGATATAGCTGCCGTCCCTCGCGCGCTCGCGCACGAGGGTACCATTCGTGCCGGTCAGAAGCTTGTTGTATTGCTTTTCGAGACCCGTCAAGCCGTCGTTGTCTACATTCACTACACCCAGCACCTGCGATGCCAGATTGCCGTATGGATATACGCGCTTCATGGCCTGCTCAAAAAGCACGCCGGGCAGGTTCTTCTTCTCCAGCGCCGCAGCATCGTCTTCGTCCACCTGGCGCTTGATATACACCCAGGTGCCATCGGACTCGACGAGCTTGCGGCAGGTCTTTTTATCGATTCCAGTTGCCTTGACCAGCGCCGACACCGTCTTGTCAACATCCTCGACAAGCTGCGGGTTCACGGCGATGTTGCGACATTCGACCGACGACGCCAGCACGTTGCCGTTGCGGTCGTAGATGGTGCCGCGTTTGGCATAGAGGGTCTGTGCAAGCAGGCGGCGCGCATCGGCACGCTCGCGCAGTTTATCGGCTTCGACAATTTGATAGTCGGCAAGGCGAAAGACGCCCAAGCCCAAACCAAGCCCGATGAAGCCCATGATGGCTTTGCGGCGAGGCAGAGGCGTGCCTGTGAGCCATTCGGTCGACGAACTCTTGCGCGACCTGGTGTTATGCATTTGAGGGCCGTCCGAGCCGCGAAGTCGCGACGCCGGGTCGTTGCCACGGGACTGCCCGGCGTTGTAAGATTGCCGACCCGTTCCTTGATAACCAGAACGTCCCCGCGACGAGGGACGTCCAGAACCGCGGCCCCCATCGGAACCGCGGCGATAGTCATTTGTCATACTCAGCTACCGTCTTGCTACTGAGCGGTCGCGGTCGCGTTGGCGCCCGCGGCTGCATCCTGCGAAAAGTCAAGTGTAACGCTCTCGCTGGGCTCCACCATGCCATAAGCGCCCGCAAGGTCGCGAATGCGCGTGTCGGCGCCATAGACCGAATGCATGACCTCCAGGTCGGAGCTCTCATCGGTCGCCTTTTCGAGCGTGTTGGTAAGCTCGGCGTTGCTGTTGAGCACCTGGGCCGTAACGCCGGCGAGTGCCACGCGGGCGACGCCGATCGTCATGAAGATAGCCGCAATGATGCAAAACGTTTTAAGAACGCTCATGAAAACCGGGCTTACCGCCTGGTTTGCCTGACGGCCCGCGCCCGTGTAGACATCAAAGCGCGGCGTGCGCTGCTCACGGGGAGCAACGGGGGCCTGCGGCGTCTCACGATAGGCGGGCATGGCGTTCATATCATAGGCAAGTGCTGCGCTTGAAGTGTTGTAGCCCATGATATGCCGCCTCCCATCCCGAGTACGTTGGTAGTGTGTTTAAGCTTCGTTTATGGTGCGAGCGGGAGGTCCAATATCGCGCGGTCGCGCCTACAGACGCTGCGCCACGCGGATTTTGGCTGATCTCGCCCGAGGGTTGCGCTCAACCTCATCAGGCTGGGCAACCAAGGGTTTGCGGGTGATGACCTTGAGTATCGGCACGTTGCCGCACACGCACACCGGAATCTCCGGCGGACACGTGCACCCCTGGCTCATCTCCTTAAAGTGGTTCTTTACGATACGGTCCTCGAGCGAGTGATACGAGATGACGCAGATACGTCCGCCCGGGTTGAGCCACCTGGTGGCGGCATCAAGCCCTCGTTCGAGCACATCGAGCTCGTGATTGACCTCGATGCGAATGGCCTGGAAACTTTTCTTGGCCGGGTGTCCGCCATGCCGACGAGCGGCAGCCGGGATACCCGCCTTGATGATCTCGACAAATTGGCCGGTGGTTTCGATCGGTTCTTGCTCGCGGCGGCGCACGATCTCGCGCGCGATCTGCGAGGCAAACTTCTCTTCGCCGTAGACGCGTAGAATCCGGGCGAGGTCGTGTTCGTTATAGGTGTTGATGACCTCAGCTGCGTTTAAGGTGTTATTACCCGGATCCATCCGCATGTCCAATGGGGCGTCCTCGTTATACGAAAAGCCCCTGCCAGGGATATCGAGTTGCGGTGACGAAACGCCCAAATCGAACAGGAAGCCATCGACCCCGGGCACCTCGGCCGAGCAAAGCAGCTCGTCCAAGTCGCCGAAGTTGCCCTTCAGCAGCTGGTGCGGAACTCCGGGAACCTCGCGGTCCAGACGGGCGCCAGCGGCCTCGAGGGCCATGTCGTCCTGATCGACGCCGAGCAAAAGGCCCGTCTCCCCCACCTGCGCGGCCATCTTTACCGAATGGCCGGCACCGCCAAGGGTGCAATCGCAGACAACGGAGCCGCTCTTTAGCCGCAGCGACTCAAGCACTTCGCCGAGCATGACAGGTTCATGCCGATATTCTTGTGTCAAGATCCCACGCTCCATCCGTTACCCGTGCCTTGCCCTTACGAGAAGAAGAGGTCCAGCAGGGCCTCATCGTCATCGTCCTCATCGGCCGCGGCGCGATCCCAAACCTCAAGGTGGTCGTAGTTGCCCACAACCGTGACCTCGCGGTCGAGGTTCGCCTGCTTGCGGAGAGACTCGGAAAGACCGATACGACCGGCGCTGTCCACGTCCATCGACGTGGTGCGCTTGTTGATCGCCCTCATGAGCTTCTGGTCATTAATGTCACGCGGGTTAAAACCCTCGTGGCCCTCACGACCCGCGAAGAGTCCTTCGACCCACTTATCGAAGGCCTCGGCAGAGAACACGTACAGAGCATCGACATCCAGGGCTTTAAACACGCGAACGTGCTCTCCAAGCTCCTCGCGAAGGGGTGCAGGCAGGGATAGACGACCTTTTGCATCGAGATTGCGCTCGTATGCACCAGTCATTCCCATGTGCGCCCTCCCCTCGGTTACTCAGATGGCACGTACGCGGGGAACCACCCCGCCTGTCGACGTCATCAATAATATGGGGAACCGCCCCATTTTTCAACACCTTTCCCCACCCCTTCCCCCACCCCGCCCCACCATTCCACCCCCAATATGTTGTAAAACACCCCCGAGCATATGTTCGAAAACACAATATGTTGTGTTTACAGCAAAGGCGGGATGCCACCTGTGGCACCCCGCCTTTCAACCTCAACCTTCAAGTTGACCTTGAGGCGATTTTTGCGTCCTTTTACATGGCGTTCACATCGCCCCCAAACTCCCCCACCCAAGGCACGTGCGGCCCACCACCGCGACGACAAGTGGCGAAAAATGGGACGGGCCCCAGATTGCCCATGCGCGCGCAAAAGCACGCCGCAGCAATCTGGGGCCCGTCCCCAAATACCTATAAATATGCAGGCCAGCGATGTGTTAACGATGCGCCAGCGGATGCGCCGCCAGATAGACCTCGGTCAGTTGCGTGCGGTCGACATGCGTGTAGACCTGCGTGGTCGAAATATCGGCATGGCCCAAAATCTCCTGCAGCACACGCAGGTCGGCACCGCCCGCGAGCATGTGGGTGGCAAAGGAGTGGCGCAAGGTATGGGGATGGAGCCCCACCAGCCCCACCTGACGCCCATACCGCTCGCATATCGCATGCACGGCCTGGCGCGACAGGCGACGTCCGTTCTTATTTAAAAAGACCGCCGAGGTCTCGGTTCCGCGGGCATGGGCCGCCAAGCGAGAACGTCCCTCAGTTACATAGAGCATCAGAGCTCGCGCCGCGCTTCCCACCAGCGGGGACAGGCGTTCCTTTGAGCCCTTACCGCGAACGAGTACAAAGCCATCGTCAATATGGATATCGCCCACATCGAGCCCCACCAACTCGCTCACACGCAAACCGCATCCGTAGAGCACTTCCAAGATGGCATGGTCGCGCAAGCCCATCTCGCCCTCGGGGAAGTCTTGATCGAGCAGAGCCGAGACATCCTCCACCGATAGATACTCCGGCAAACGCTCAGCCTTTTTAGGCAGGCGCAACGCCGCCGTTGGATTTTGGGCTACAGCCCCATCGCGCACCAAAAAGGCATGCAGGCCCTTCACGGCCGCAAGCGCACGCTCCACCGAGGCATCGGAATAGCCCCCATCGCGACGGTCGGCAACAAAGCCCTCCACGACCTGACGGGTCACCTCTTCAAAAGACACAATACCCGCCCGCTCCAGATAGGCGCAGTACGTCGTCAGGTCACGACGATAGGCCGCAATCGTGTTGCGCGCCAAACCCCGCTCGACCGCGAGGTAATCGAGATACTCCCCCGCCGCCACGGCGAGCGACGAGGGAGTAGCTTCGGTATGTTCCTTATTCGCCGGCACCCTTAGTCCGTAGCGAGGTTCATGGGCGTCACCTGCAGACGGTCGACACCCTCGTGCTGGCCGATCGAAGCGCGCACGAACTCGCGGAACAGCGGCTGCGGGTTGGTCGGGCGGCTCTTGAACTCGGGATGAGCCTGGGTTGCCACATACCACGGATGCACGTCGCGCGGCAGCTCGACCATCTCGACCAGGCGCTCGTCGGGCGACAGACCCGAGATAACCAAACCGGCGTCCTCGAGCTGGTCACGGAAGGCGTTGTTGAACTCAAAGCGGTGACGGTGACGCTCGTAGACGAGCTCCTCGCCATATGCCTCGCGAGCAAGGGTATCGGCGGCGAGCTTGCACGGATAGGCGCCCAGGCGCATGGTGCCGCCCTTCTCGGTCACGTCCTCCTGCGAGCTCATCAGATCGATGACGCTAAACGGGCCGTCCGGATCGAACTCGGAGGAGCTGGCGCCGGCAAGGCCGACGACGTTGCGGGCGAACTCGCACACGGCCACCTGCATACCCAGGCAAATGCCCAGATACGGAATCTTGTGCTCACGGGCAAACTCGGCCGCGAGGATCTTGCCCTCCAGGGCGCGCTTGCCAAAGCCGCCGGGGACCAGGATGCCCGAGGCGTCGCCCAAAACCTCGGAGACATTCTGCTCGTCGAGGCTCTCGCCGTCGACCAGCTGGACGTCCACATGGCGATCGTAGAAGACGCCCGCATGGTGCAGGGCCTCGATAACCGACAGGTACGCATCGGGCAGCTGCGTGTACTTACCCACGACGGCGATCTTCACCTTGTCGGCGTGATGGTTGGCGTGATTCTGTTTGCGCAGGAACTCGTTCCACTCGCTCATGTCGCGCTCACGCGGATCCAGACCCAGGCGTTCGCAAATGCGCAGGTCAAAGTCCTGCTCGGCAAGCAGCTGCGGAACATCGTAAATGCTCGCGCAGTCCTCGTTGGTAAAGACGCAATCGGTGTCGACGTCGCAGAAGCTTGCGATCTTTCCGCGGATAGCGTCATCGATATGGTGGTCGGAGCGCAGCACGATGATATCGGGCTGGATGCCAAAGCTGCGGAGCTCCTTGACGGAATGCTGCGTGGGCTTGGTCTTGACCTCGTGGGCGGCGGCGATATAGGGAACGAGCGACACGTGGATGTAGCAGACGTTCTCGGGGCCGGCCTCCTTGCGGTACTGGCGGATGGCCTCGACAAACGGCTGCGACTCGATGTCGCCGATCGTGCCGCCCAGCTCGGTGATGACTACATCGGAGCCGGTCTGCTCCTCGATGCGGCGGAACTTGTCCTTAATGGCATTGGTGACGTGAGGAATCACCTGCACGGTACCGCCCAAAAAGTCGCCGCGACGCTCGCGGGCGATCAAGCTCTTATAGATGGCGCCGGTCGTAAAGTTGGAATCGCGGGTCAGGTTCTCATCAATAAAGCGCTCGTAATGACCCAGGTCCAGGTCGGACTCGTAACCATCCTCGGTAACGAAGACCTCACCATGCTGGAAGGGGCTCATGGTACCGGGGTCGACGTTCAGATACGGGTCGGCCTTCTGCATCGTTACTTTGTAGCCACGCGACTTGAGCAGACGGCCCAGCGAGGCCGCGGTGATACCCTTGCCCAGGGACGAAACCACGCCACCGGTTACGAACACATGCTTGGTCATATTGAGTTACCTGCGCTTCCCGTAGAAGTTGTTTATCCACATCTTACGGGTCTTCATTGTAATACTCGCGCCGCGGACCGTTCGCAATTTTTCTCGCGTGCGATTGCATTTCTCAATCTTGAAACAAAACGCCGCCCGGTTTCCCAGGCGGCGTCGCTGTGGCAAGGGTTACATGCTGCTATCGATCAGCAACCTCGTCCTCAAGCATTTCTTGAACGAGCATGCCGGTACGGACGCCCTCAAGATACCACTCGCCACGTTCGGTGAGGCAAATGCCATTTGCAAGCTGACCGCCGTCGTCGCTATAACGCGAGACGACATCAATCATGCCTTCGGAATCCAAGCGATCGATTGCGGCGCGGACACGATACGGCGAAACCCCCACGCGCTCGGCAAGCGTTTTGCGCGAGAAACCATACGGCCCGCCATTGTCTTCGGTTTGCTGGTCGATCTCCATCAACACCAGCACCTCGACACGCTTCATATCGTTGACACTCGCACGACCCTTGCCCGCCATAGCAGCCTCCTCAAACCGAGCACGAGCATCTAACGCGCCGTGCGCGACCGACACACCTCACGATGGCAGGTAATATCCATCATGCGGCATCCCGCTAAGGATGAAACAGTTACGGTTATTGTATACCGCTCAAATTGTTTCTAGGCAGGTAAACAGCTATTTTTCGCCGAAATAGGCGCTTTATTGATCAAAAAGCCGTACCGGGCGCTAACCCGATACGGCCAAAATGCAATGCAATTACCGCGGTGCTTCAAACTTAGCGATGGAAGAAACCGCGGCGCTCAAACTTGGGCTCGCAGCACACGTTGATACCCAGTTTGCGCAGTACCGTCTCGTCCGTCGGCGAGATAATCACGCTAAAGAAGGCATCGCAACCGCGCAGCTGCTCCAGGCCCGAAAGGACGCGAGCGGCCGTCTCACTCGTGGCCGAGGTGATCGACAGCGCCATAAGCGTCTCGTCGGTGTGGAGGCGCGGGTTTTTGCTGCCCAGGAAATGCGTCTTGAGCTTGCTGATGGGCTCGATCGCCTCATCGCTGATAACCTCGAGCTCAAGGTCGACGCCCGAGACGTGCTTGAGGGCGTTCATAATGAGCGAACTTGCGGCGCCCAGGCGCGTGGAGGTCTTACCGGTCACCACGGAGCCATCGGGCATGACCATGGCACCCACGGGACCACCCGTCAGTTGCTCCCTGGTGAGGGCCGCCGAGCGCGCCGGTGAGTAGTTCTTATCGATGCCGGCTTTCTTCATAATAATCTTGAGACGGTCGACTTGCTCATCGCCCACGCCGGTACGGCGCACATTTTCGACCGCGGTAAAGTAGCGGCGGACAATCTCCATCTTGGAAGCGTCGCGGCAGGCATCGTCATCGGTGATGGCAAAGCCGACCATATTGACGCCCATGTCCGTAGGGCTCTGGTAGGGGCTCTTGCCCAGGATCTTTTCCATCAGGGCACGGACTACCGGGAAGGCCTCGACGTCGCGGTTGTAGTTGACCGTGGTCTTGTTGTAGGCCTCAAGGTGGAACGAATCGATGATATTGGCGTCGTCGAGGTCAGCCGTGGCGGCCTCGTAGGCAATATTGACCGGATGCGTCAGAGGAAGATTCCAGACAGGGAAGGTCTCGAACTTGGCATAGCCGGCGGCCGTGCCATGCTTGTGCTCGTGATAGAGCTGAGACAGGCAGGTGGCAAGCTTGCCCGAGCCAGGACCGGGGGCAGTGACCACGACGAGCGGTCGGGTGGTCTCGACAAACTCGTTCTTGCCGTAGCCATCGTCGGACACGATCAGATCGACATCGTGCGGATACCCCTCGATGGGATAGTGCAGCTTGGCGGGAATACCGAGCGAGTTCAGGCGGTTGCGGAACACATCGGCAGCGGGCTGGCCGGCGTACTGGGTGATGACCACAGCCGCGACGGCAAAGCCGTTGCCGCGAAACAGGTCAACCAGGCGCAGCACATCCTCGTCATAGGTAATGCCGAGGTCACCACGAGCCTTGTTTTTCTCGATGTGGTTCGCGTTGATCGCGATGATAACCTCGACATCGTCGGCGATGCTCTTGAGCATGCGGAACTTGCTGTCCGGTTCAAAACCCGGCAGCACGCGGCTCGCATGATAGTCATCGAACAGCTTACCGCCAAACTCCAAATAGAGCTTGCCACCAAACTGCGAGATGCGCTCCTTAATGTGAGCAGCCTGCAGCTCGATATACTTCGCGTTGTCGAAACCCTGGCGCATATATGGCTCCCGTCCCGTTTCCATTTAATGTTCTAGGCGATTATAACGGAGCCCGCCCTCCCCGATACCCAGACCATCAACAGGCACCAACCAAACATCCGTCAAACCTCTTGTCGGACATATTTGGTGCAAACTAACCTGACCCCATTGCACCGCCCCATAACACCAACAATGGCAGCGCCGCAGGTGGAGCAAAAGTCAGCGAAAGCCCGCCAGAGCGAGCAAGGTGACGTGAAAGAGGAGGGCATAGGCCTTTTGGCCATGCCCGACGATTGAACGTCAGATTGCCGCTCTGGCGGGCTTGCAGCGTCGAGTGGTTCCGGCGTTTGGTAAAACGCCGGAACACAAGAGCGCCCCCTCCCGCGCACGGAACGGGAGGGGGCTAAAGGTAGGAGTCTACCGGTGGGTTGACCCCACCGGACAGACGATGACCAGATGATCCTTTACAGGATCGTCAAGGTTTCCGTGGGGTACCCGTTGGGTACTTAGAGCAACACGCAGGCGACGGTCAGGATGATGGCGCAGACGACGGAGAGCGCGACGATGAGCTTAAGGGCAAACTTGAGCCAGGTCGTCCACTCGATCTTGGCCAGGGCGAGACCGCCCATGATGGCACCGGAGGTCGGGGTGAACAGGTTCACGACACCGATAGCAGCGGAGAAGATCATGACCATGACCTCGGGCGAGAAGCCGAGCTTAACAGCCAGCGGTCCCATGATGGGCATGGAGACGGTGGCCATACCGGAGGTCGAGGGGATCAGGAAGGACAGGCCGAAGTAAACCAGGAAGCTCATGGGAGCGAAGATCACGCCGGACAGGCCAGCCAGGGCATTGGCGGCAGCGTCGAGGACGAAGACGTCGAGGCCGGTGTTAGCCATGAGGACGGAGATACCACGGGCGAGGGCGATGACGAGAACAACGGACATCATGTCGGCAGCGCCGGTGATGAAGGTGTTGACGATCTGCTTCTCGGACAGGCCACCGATGATACCGATCAGGACGGCCATGAGGAAGAACCAGGTGGAAGCCTCGTCGAAGTACCACTGGCCAATGGGCAGGCCGGTGATCAGGGCAGACCAGCCCTGGACGACGGCGTTACCGTCGGCATCGTAGACAGCGCCAGCGTCGAAGAAGTTGGCGACGCCCTCGTTGAGGTCGGCCAGCGGGATGAAGCCGACGATCATGACGACGAAGGTGAAGGCGAAGGCGATCAGAACACCCTTCTGACGACCAGTGAGCTTGACCTCCTTGTGGACCTCGGAAGCAGCCTTGCCGTGAGCCTCTTCGGCGTCCTTAAGCTCCTGCATCGACAGGATGGTGGAACCCTTGTCAGCCTTGACCTTCTTGGCATAGTTCATCACGAAGACGATGGACATAGCGGTAGTGACAATCCACAGGACGGCACCGAGGCCGATAATGATGGACTGGTTGACCTCAATGCCAACGCCGGTCAGAGCGTCGACGGCAGCGCCGACGGCGAACGGGTTAACCGTGGAGCCCAGGCAGCCGCAGCCAGCGCCGAGCAGGACGGTAGCGGCGCCGACCATGGGGTCGAAGCCAGCGGCCATCATGGTAGCGGCGAGCAGGGCGTAGAAGGGAACGGTCTCCTCGCACATACCATAGGTAGTACCACCGAGGGAGAAGATGAGCATAAGGACAGGAATGAGCATGATCTCGTTGCCCTTAAGCTTCTGCACCAGAACGGCGATGCCGTTGTCCAGGGCGCCGGTCTCGGTCATCATGCCGAGGAAGCCGCCCAGGATCATAACGAAGAGGCAGACGGGCAGAGCGTCAGCGAAGCCCTTAATCGGGGCGGTGCAGAAATCGCTCAGACGGGCGGCAGTAACCGCGCCGCCGGACGTACCGGAGACGATAACGGTAACAACTGCAACAATTGCCAGCAGAGCAAGAAGAATGGTGAACGATGAAGGCATACCGCGCTTTTTCTTAGCGGTCTCAGTCATAGTTCTCATCCCCCCTTCATAAATCATTTACTGATCTCGCCCGAAGCGGCTCTTCCGTGCCGTGCCTGCCGCTCGATGCGAGATTTATACCAGATAAAGCCGCTCGGGGTGTTCAACAATACACCCCGAGCGAGATGCTAGATGCTCTTACTTGAGCGTGGCGTACATGACAGCCTTGATGGTGTGCATGCGGTTCTCGGCCTCGTCGAAGACCTTGGAAGCGGGGCTCTCGAAGACCTCGTCGGTGACCTCCTGCTCGGTGATGCCGAACTGCTCGCACTTCTCGGCGCCAATCGTGGTGTTGGTGTCGTGGAAGCTGGGCAGGCAGTGCAGGAAGATGGCATCCGGGTTGGCCATAGCCATGACCTCGGAGGTAACGCGATACGGGGTGAGCTGAGCGATGCGCTCGGCCCAGACCTCGTCGGGCTCGCCCATGGAGACCCACACATCGGTGTAGATAACGTCGGCACCGGTGACGCCGTCCTTGACGTCAGTGGTCAGCTTGATGGTGCAGCCGTTGGCCTCGGCGATGGGCTTGCAGGCCTCGATGACGTCGTCAGCGGGCATGCACTCCTCGGGGCCGCAGGCCACGAAGTTCATGCCGAGCTTGGAGCAGACAACCATGAGGGAGCGAGCGACATTGTTCTTGCAGTCGCCCATGAAGACAAGGGTCTTGCCCTTGATGTCGTAGTTGAAGTTCTCCTGGACGGTCAGGATGTCGGCAAGCATCTGGGTGGGGTGCCACTCGGTGGTCAGGCCGTTCCACACGGGCACGCCGGACTTGGCAGCGAGCTCCTCGACGTCGTCCTGGGCAAAGCCACGGAACTCGATGCCGTCATACATGCGGCCGAGAACGCGGGCGGTGTCCTCAATGGACTCCTTCTTGCCCATCTGCGACGAACCGGGATCGAGGTAGGTGACGCCCATGCCCAGATCCATGCCGCCGACCTCGAAGGCGCAGCGGGTACGAGTGGAGGTCTTCTGGAAGAGCAGAACGATGTTCTTGCCCTCGAGATAGCGGTGCGGAACGCCAGCGCGCTTCATGTCCTTGAAGTTCTTGGAAAGCTTGAGCAAGTACTCGATCTCCTCGGTGGAGAGGTCGAGGAGCTTGAGGAAGCTACGGCCGGAGAGGTTAACACCCATGGTTCGTTTCCTTTCGAAAAAATGAATTACGTAAGTATTAGTGTTGCCCGTTTGACGGGCGAAACCGGTGCGGTTGTAGGGGGACCGCACCGGAAACGGAAAGACTTAGAGGTCCTCGCGCCAGAAGGGCATGCTCATGCAGCGCGGGCCGCCGCGGCCGCGGGAGAGCTCGGCGGAGGGCACGACGAGAAGGTCCAGGCCCTCCTTGTACAGCACGTCGTTGGTGACGGTGTTGCGGGCGTAGA
>JAXJCG010000043.1:0-2102 GCA_036302525.1 Collinsella sp.
GAACAGGAGTCGCTCGAGCTCGTCGGGCGGCAGGTTGAGGAGCTCGTCGCCGGGACGGTGCAGGCAGACCTTCCTGAGCTTGCCGATCTCGGAAGGCACGTGCAGACCTTTCGTCATGGCCTCCTACCTTTCTTTCGGGCCCCTGTCAGGGCCGATTCGTTAGCGCCCCTCCGTGTGAGGCGTTATTGCTGACGACATATTTATATCCAAAATCAGTTCATACTTCCACCTCGCCCCCGAACGGTTTTATATGAGGGGTGAACGGCATACACATATACTTCACGCATGGCACACTTTGATTTAATAAAGTTTATTTACGTGCTTAAACGCGTTTTCAATCCAAGTAGCAAATGGAACTTAACTTTATTAAACCACCCTCAAATTGCATATTTCGCTCAACGATATGAATAGAATTCGCAATTCTCGCTGTGTCTCAACCATTTTGATTTTTATTCAGAAAGAAGTTCGTCCTATTCATTTTTGGCAAACAGATTACCGTTTACCAGACGTTGGATACCGTTCACCGGAAGCTCAGTATAAGGCCCAGCGAATACCGGCTCGCTTTACGGCCTCATTTGTAACAACTTGACTTCTCGGTATAGAAAAAAGTCCCGCTCCCCTCATGGAAAACGGGACTGTTATCGATAATCGTAGATAGATTTGAGCGGCTTTGAGAGCCGTCGGAATCCTAGCGATCGAACTCCGCCAGTGCCTCGCCCAAAAGCCTCAGACCCTCGCGCAGAACGTCCTCGCTCGCGCAGTAGCCCAGGCGTGCGCCGCAGGGAAGCTCAAAGCGGCTACCGGGAACCAACAGCACTCCCCTCTCGGCCAGCAGGCGCTTGCAGAACTCCTCGTCGTCCTCGGGAATATCAAGCTTGATAAACGAGGTAGACACGCCCTGCGGGGCCGTCCAGGAAACGCGATGCTGCGTATCAATCCAGGCCTGCGCGATATCGCGGTTTCCAAACACGATCTTGCGGTTGCGCTCGAGGATCTTGTCCTTGTGCTTGAGCACATAGGTCGCCAGGGCGTCGTTGAACACGCCGCCGCAAATCATGGTGTAGTCGCGGTGCGTGCGAATGCGGTTAGATACCTCTTCGTCTGCCACAACCCAGCCCACGCGGGCCGCGGGCGTCGAATAGGTCTTGGACACCGAGTTGGTGACGATGGCCTTCTCGTACACATCGGCCATCGACAAAAAGTCCTCAGTGTTCTCAAGCGGCAGGTACACCTCGTCGCACAGCACATAGGCGCCAACCGAGCGGGCGATCTCGGCAATCTGGCCGAGCGTATCGGCATCAAGCACCGTACCGATGGGATTCGATGCGTTGTTGATGCAGATGAGCTTCGTGTTGGGGCGCACCGAGCGCTTGAGCTCCTCGATATCGGGTTTCCATCCGAGCTCCTCGCGTAGCTCCCAATACTCGACCTCGGCGCCGAGCGTACGCGGGATCTCATAGAGCGGCGCATAGGTGGGCCACTCGGCAATCACATGGTCCCCGGGCTCGACCACGGCCATGATGGCATTGAGGTTCGCACCCGTGCAGCCGTTGGTCTGCAAGATGTGGTCGGGATTGACCTCGTGACGATACAGCTTGGCAACCTCGGCCTTAAACTCCGGCGAACCCTCGATCCAGCCGTAGTTCATCTTCTCGCGATCCAGGCGCTCGTAGAACGTGGCACCATCTTGATCGTCGAGCGCGCGCAGCTCGCCCATGGTAAGCGACGAAATCGTCGACTGGGCGATATCCCACGTAGCGCTCTTCTCCCAAACGTTAAGCCATTCCTCAACGCCGATTGCCTTGATATCCATGGCCAAGCTCCTTACAAAAGCAGTCATCCAATCGTATTGACGTTCCTCATACAAGAATGGGGCGGTGCGAAAACCCGCACCGCCCCATTGGGAGACATCTAATGGCAGCTAGATGTATGTATTAAGACCTATACGGGTCCTTGAAGACCTTAGAGGTCCTCGCGCCAGAAGGGCATGCTCATGCAGCGCGGGCCGCCGCGGCCGCGGGAGAGCTCGGCGGAGGGCACGACGAGAAGGTCCAGGCCCTCCTTGTACAGCACGTCGTTGGTGACGGTGTTGCGGGCGTAGA
>JAXJCG010000044.1:0-2245 GCA_036302525.1 Collinsella sp.
AAGCTAAGCCCCATCGCGCCGAGAGTACTGCGGGGTCAGCCCGTGGGAGGCCAGGGCGCCGCTGACCGGTGGACGGCACCGAGCCGTGCGCTTGAACTGAGAAGGGGGAGGCCTCGCGGCCTCCCCCTTTTTTGCGTTTACGTGCAACATTCCTTATGCAATTAAATCAATTTAATCATCCACCGCTGAATATAGACGTTCACCGTTCTTTGGACGGTTCTTTGTTCTCAATGGACTAATATTTGCTTTAGCGCACTGCTGCGCTTGTCCTGTTTTACACGGGTCGTTTTATTGAATGTGACGGAAGGACTCACATGGCAGATGTTCATGAGCTGCTTGATACTTGGATTGCCAATGTCAAGGACGAGGAGCTCCTCGCTGAGCTTAACACGATGAAGGAGCAGGGTGATGAGGACGCCATCACCGACGCTTTCTTCCAGGATCTCGCCTTCGGTACCGCCGGCCTTCGCGGCACTATCGGTGCAGGCACTAACCGTATGAATATCTATACGGTCGGTCGCGCGACGCAGGGTTTTGCTGACTACCTCAATGCGACCTTCGAGCATCCGACGGTCGCCATCGCTCGCGATAGCCGCAATAAGGGTGAGCTGTTCGTCAAGACGACGGCTGCCATTCTTGCCGCAAACGGCGTGACTGCCCTCGTGTATCCCAAGATTTCTCCCGTGCCGACGCTCTCCTGGGCCGTCCGCGACCTTAAGTGCTCCGGTGGCATTTGCATGACCGCTAGTCATAATCCAGCGCCTTATAACGGCTATAAGGCCTATGGCCCCGACGGCTGCCAGATCACCAGCGAGGCCGCCGATGCAATTTCTAAGGCTATCGCCGAGACCGATACGTTCACCGGCGTGAAGTCCATGGACTTCGATGAGGCTCTTGAGCAGGGTCTGGTCAAATGGATCGATGACTCGTGCCTCGAGCGTTATTACGACGCCGTTCTCGCCCGCGGCGTGACCAACCTTTCTGCCGAGGAGATCGCTGGCGCTCCGCTTAAGCTCGTCTACACTCCGCTCAACGGCACCGGCCTCATTCCCGTCACGACGGTGCTCGAGCGCGCTGGCATCACTGATGTCACGGTTGTTCCCGAGCAGAAGGAGCCTAACGGCGATTTCCCGACCTGCCCGTATCCTAACCCCGAGATTCGCCAGGCCATGCAGAAGGGCATTGACCTGTGCGAGCAGGTTCACCCCGATCTGCTGCTTGCAACCGATCCTGACGCCGATCGCGTTGGCGTTGCCGTTAAGAATGGCGATGACTATCTGCTGCTGACCGGCAATGAGATGGGCGTTCTGCTGCTCGACTATATCTGCAAGACCCGCGCTGCTCGCGGTGAGGACCTCACTAAGAAGGTTGCTGTCACTACTATCGTTTCTTCCGCCATGGTTGACGCTCTGGCCGACGAGTACGGTTTTGAGCTCCGCCGCTGCCTGACGGGCTTCAAGTACATCGGCGACATCATTACTTCTCTTTCCGATGCTGGCGAGGTCGATCGCTTTATCTTCGGTTTTGAGGAGAGCTACGGCTATCTGGCCGGCGACCACGTGCGCGACAAGGACGCCGTGAGCACTTCTCTTCTGATTTGCCAGATGGCGCAGTATTACAAGCTCCAGGGCAAGAACCTTGCCGACGCGATGCACGAGCTGTACGAGAAGTATGGCTACTATCACAACAAGACGATTTCGCTGAGCTATCCGGGCGCTGAGGGTGCGGCAAAGATGGCCGGCATCATGGCCGGTCTGCGCGAGAACCCGCCCGCGGAGCTCGCCGGTTCCAAGATTGAGGCCGTCGTTGATTACAACACCTGCGTGAACGGCCTGCCGAAGGCTAACGTCATTGAGTTCGATCTTGAGGGCGGCAACAAGGGTATTGTTCGTCCTTCCGGCACCGAGCCCAAGATTAAGCTGTACATCTTCGCTAAGGGCGCGGATGCCGCCGAGGCTGATGCCGCACTTGACGCGATCGAGGAGTCCGGTCGCAAGCTGCTGGCATAAGGTATTTAAGAGTCTATAGCTATAGATGGGCTAAAGAGGGGATCTCGGATGCGAGGTCCCCTCCTGTTTTTAACCAGCCAGCCGAGAGTACTTATATGTGTAGGAAATGTGTACGCCCAGATTCCCGCCCGCGGCGCCCCTCCGGTCTGGCAATATATCTCCTTGCCGCGCGGCCCGGTCGGACCGGATCAGCCGCGCAGGCGTGCACCTTGAGAACCGGATACTGCGAGGATGGA
>JAXJCG010000045.1:0-42991 GCA_036302525.1 Collinsella sp.
ACCATCAGATGCGGACCGCGCGGTGACCCCACATTCCGCTGGCGCCCACAGGGCTGCCCTCGTTTCCTGACATGTCCCGCGCGGGCCGCGGCGAGCCGAGACCGCCGCATGACCTAATAGGAGCATGGAGCGATACCGCGGACCCGAACAACCGCATTCTATCGCGCCCCGTCAGTGTGCCGTCTGCCCGGTCCAGGCGAGCACGGAAAGAACGGAGCGAGACATGCAAAACGAATCGACACCCGACGCCCGCGGGCCGGTCTTCTGCGGGGTCGACACCCACGCCGACTCGCACTGGCTGTGCGTCCTGGACTGGAGGGGCCGCAAGGTCCTGTCCCGCCAGTTCCCCGCCGACGCGGCGGGCTACGAGGCGCTCGCCGGGGCGATCGCCGCGGCCGGGGAGCCGGCCTGCATCGCGATGGAGGGGACGTCGTCCTACGGGGCGGGCCTCACCAGGCACCTCGCGTCGCTGGGGATGCCCGTGCGCGAGGCGCTCTCCCCGGCGAGGATGCAGAGGAGGCGCCCGGGGCAGGGAAAGGTCGAGGTTCCGCGGGATGGCGGGGCCGAGGCTGATGGAGGAGCTCCCCTCCGTGCGCGCCGAGGGCGCGCTGGGCGCCGCGCTCGGCGCGCTGGCGGACCTGTGGGCGGCGGCGCGCGACGCGGCGCTCGACATGGAGCGCGCGATCGAGGCGTCCCTGGAGGAGAACTGCCCCGCGCTGCTGGCGATGTACGGGTGCGGGCCCGTGAGCGCGGCCAAGCTCGCGGTCGCGGCCGGGGACAACCCGGGCAGGCTGCGCTCCGAGGCGTCGTTCGCGGCGATATGCGGGGCCTGCCCAATCCCCGCCTCGAGCGGCAAGACCGTGAGGCACAGGCACAGGGGCGGCGACCGGCAGGCGAACAGCGCTCTGCACGAGATCGCGAGGCAGAGGGTCATGCGCGACCCCGAGACCGCCGAGTACGCCGAGAGGGCCAGGGCGCGGGGGAAGAGCGACAGGGAGGTCATGAGGTGCCTCAAGCGCTACGTGGCCAGGGAGGCGTACCGGGCGCTGATGCGCCCGCACGAGGTCAGGAGGCCCGAGGACGCCTCGGGGCTCCATGGCGGCCAGGCGCGCGGCGAGGGTCAGCCAGGTGAGGGCGGCGTCCATACTGGGCACCAGCGAGAAGTACATCTCGATGCTGGAGAGGGGCCAAAGGGAACTCAAGCCCATAAGGAGGGCCTACGAGGCATGGGTCGAGGCCGGACTTCCGCTCGATTGGGACAGGCAGGCGTTCGAGGCCGAGCGCAAAATGGATTCGAAAAAACACCTTGCCAAATAGGAGCGTCAGACCAGGAAACCCCCTTATCCGCGGCTCCGAAGGAGCAGGATAAGGGGGTTTCCATGGTCGAGGACGTTCTGAAAACTAAGTCCAGCGCGGGCCCGGACGAGAACAACCGACTACAGGTCGATGTGCGATTCCTTGATCGGGAACGGCTCCGCGAAGTGGCAGGCGCAGCAGTGACCCGGTGCAACTTCCTTAAACTCGGGAAGTTTCTCAGAGCAGATGCCCTGCGCGATCGGGCAGCGGGTGTGGAAACGGCAACCGGTCGGCGGATCCAGCGGTGACGGCGGATCGCCGGCAAGGATGATGCGCTTACGGGTCTTCTGGATATCAGGATCGGGAACCGGCACGGCAGACAGCAGCGACTGCGTGTACGGATGGTGAGGCTCGCTGTAGAGCGTCTTCCAGTCCGAAACCTCAACCATCTTACCCAGATACATAACGGCAACGCGATCGGAAATGTGCTGCACGACGGACAGGTCGTGAGCGATAAACAGATACGCGGTACCGAACTTGTCCTGGAGTTCCTTGAGCAGGTTCAGAACCTGGGCCTGAATGGACACATCCAAAGCGGAAACCGGCTCGTCGCAGATGATCAGCTTGGGCTTCAAAGCGAACGCGCGGGCGATGCCGACACGCTGACGCTGACCGCCGGAGAACTCATGAGGATAACGGTTGATGTGCTCGGGGTTCAGTCCGACAACGTCGAGAAGCTCGCGGACGCGCTCAATGCGTTCCTCCTTGGTGCCCACGCCGTGAATGGTCATGGGCTCGGAGACGATCTCACCGATGGTCATACGAGGGTTGAGCGAAGCATAAGGATCTTGGAAGATAAACTGCATCTCGCGACGCATGTCCTTGATCTCATGCTTGCTCATCTCGGCAACATCTTTACCCTGGAAGAACACCTTACCGGCGGTCGGCTTGGTCAGGCGCATGATAGTACGGCCCGTGGTGGACTTACCGCAACCAGACTCGCCAACCAGACCGAAGGTCTCGCCAGGATAAATCTCAAAAGAGATGTCATTTACAGCAGAGACGACACGCTTGGAGAAGCGCTTGGCGAACATGCCGGACTCAGCGGGGAACTCCTTAGAGAGGTGCTCGACCTTCAGCAGCGGAGTACGCTCGTTGGTATCTGCCATTACGCCTCGCCTCCCTTCTTGGAATCCTTGCGCGTACGGGACGTCACAGGAGCGTTCTTGAGGAACTCGGGGTCGCCAGCGTAGTGGCACGCAGAATAGTGACCAGACTCGGTAACAAAACGCTCGGGGCGCTGCTTGCGGCACTTATCCGTCGCATAGGGGCAGCGAGGAGAGAACACGCAGCCCTCGGGCAGGTTCATGAGCGAAGGCGGGTTGCCATGAATCGGCGTAAGCGGCTTCTTCTCATCGATGGCCTGCTCCGGGATGGAGCGGATAAGGCCCCAGGTGTAGGGGTGGCGGCTCTCGTAGAAGATTTCCTCAGCAGTACCGAACTCGACGGGACGGCCGGCGTACATAACCATGATCTTGTCGGCCATATCAGCGACAACGCCCAGGTCATGGGTGATCATGATGATGGCGTTGCCGTTCTTCTCCTGCATTTCCTGCATAAGCTCAATAATCTGAGCCTGAATGGTAACGTCCAGGGCAGTCGTGGGCTCGTCGGCAATCAAAATATCGGGATCGCAGGCAAGAGCCATGGCAATCATGACGCGCTGACGCATACCGCCAGAGAACTGGTGCGGATACTCATTGACGCGCTTCTCGGGCTCGGGAATACCAACGAGGTCCAAAAGCTCGGTGGCACGCTTGAGCGCCTCCTGCTTGGAGTAGCCGCGGTGCAGACGAAGACCCTCGCCCACCTGCTTGCCGATCTTATAGACCGGGTTCAAGGAGGTCATAGGATCCTGGAAGATCATGGCAATGTCGTTACCGCGAATGTGCTGCATCTCTTCCTCGGTCATCTCGAGGATAGAACGACCGCGATAGCGAACGTCGCCGCCCTCGATCTTTCCCGGAGGCATCGAGATAAGACCCATGATGGTCATGGCGGTCACGGACTTACCGGAGCCGGACTCACCGACGACGCCCAGGGTCTCGCCGCGATCGAGCGTGTAGGAGACACCGTCGACAGCGCGAACAACGCCATCCTCGGTGTGGAAATACATCTTAAGGTCATCGACCTCGAGCAGATGCTGGCCCTCGGGAACCGGCTGGTCCTTCAGGTCCACATAGTTCTTGTTCTTCTTCATCCTTATGCGTCCTTCATCTTGACGTCGAGGGCGTCGCGCAGACCGTCACCCAGCAGGGTGAAGGCGAGCACCGTCGAGAGAATTGCCAGACCGGGCATGATCATCATCCAGGGAGCAGTCAGAAGATACTGCTGACCGTCCTGAATCATGGAGCCCCACGAAGGCGTAGGCGGAATAACGCCCATGCCGAGGAAGGACAGAGCGGACTCGGTCAGAATGGCGCCACCAATGTTCATGGTCGCGTAGACCACAATGGAGGCGACGGAGTTCGGGAAGATGTGACGCACGACGATACGAGCATCAGATGCACCCATCGCGCGCGCAGCGTCAACATAATCGTTTTCCTTGACCGTCAAGATTGCAGAGCGGAAGACGCGCGCAATCGAAGGCCAGCCGAGAATGCCGATGGCAAAAAAGACATTCTGAAGACCACGGCCGATAACGGCGATCATGGCGACAACGAAAAGCACGTACGGGAATGCCAGGAAGATATCCGCGCAGCGCATGATGATCGTATCCCAGATGCCGCCGTAGAAACCGGCTAGGGCACCCATGACCAGACCAATCACCGTGGAGATCGCAGTGGCCATAATACCGACGGAAAGCGAAACACGTGCACCGTAGATAACGCGGACGAGAATGTCACGACCAAGGGCGTCGGTGCCAAACGGGTGCTCTGCACACGGAGCCATCAGCGACGTCTGGGCCATGGTGGTTGAGTCGGAAGCCGTTGGCGAACCGAGCCAGGGCTTAGCCCACAGATCTGCGGTCAGGGCAACCACAACGACGATGATGATCCAGCAGACACCGATAACGGCGAGCTTGTTCTTACGAAGACGCTTAAAAGCGTCGCCCCACAGCGTGCGGGACTTGGCGGGAGCAGATGCGGCATTGGTGGCGGTAGCCTGCTCCTGAGACTGAGGATCAGTTTCCTGCATGAGACGTACCTCCCTTAGGCCTTATCCGACGGACCGCCAAGGCGGATGCGCGGGTCGAGGAATGCATAGCTAATGTCGACGAGCAGGTTGATCACCATGACGACGACGACGATGAGCGTAACGCCGCCCATAACGATGGGCCAGTCACGCATGCTAATGGCGCGATAGACCTCATAGCCGATACCGGGCCAGTTGAAGACCGTCTCGGTCAGGATGGCGCCCGAAAGCATGCCGCCAAAGTCGACACCAATATAGGTAACGACGGGGATGAGTGCATTCTTAAGCGCATGCTTGATGATGATCGCGCGATTGGAGAGACCCTTGGCTTTTGCCGTACGAATGTAATCCTGGTTCATGACGTCAAGCAGCTGCGAGCGCATAATGCGGGCAGCATAAGCGGTCGAAACCGAAGCCAGCGTAATGGTCGGAAGCACATAGTGCATCCAATCCTGATACTGAGAGCTGGCACCGCCGGCACCCGAGATCGGCATGGAGAATGCACCGCCCGTGGCGTCCTTGAGAATGACGCCAAAGAACAGTTGCAGCAACATACCGAGCCAGAAGGCCGGGACGGCAACGAGGATCGACGTGGTGAGCGTTACCAAAATATCCCAGAAGGAATAACGCTTTACCGCCGAAATGATACCCGCACCGATACCCATGATTGCCTCGAGCACGATGGCGCACGCGGCAAGTTTGACCGTATACGGATACTTCTGGGCAAAGATTTCCGTAACCGGCAGCTTGCGCTGATACGAATTGCCCAGATCGCCATGAAGCAGGCCGTTCATGTAATACAAGTAACGGTCCACGAGTGACGTTTGAACGGGGTCGCCGTTCTCGTCAAGGATCGCGTTGCCGTCCTCGTCCGACTGGACCAGGTGATAGCGAACGCGAAGCTGAAGCTCCACCTCGGGGGACAGAGCCTTGTCTCCACCGATCAGCTTGATCGGATCTCCCGGCACGATATTCTGGAGGGCGAACAGAATCAGCGTAACGCCCAAAAACACCGGGATGAACTGAAGCACACGTTTAACGATGTACTTACCCATACCACTCCCCTATCTAGGGATTAACCTAAATGGGATGCCGATCGCCAGACCGGCATCCCAAAATTACCATCAGCCAGTTTACCCCAGGTTAGGGAGAACTGTATGTTTCCCATGAGGTCTACGTAAATACTTGACCCTCACGGAAGCTGCAAACTCTTAGGCGAGCTCAGCGGTACCCAGATCGGCGTGCTTCTGCGGATCGACATAGAGGTGCTTGATGCGATCGGAGCCGGCGATGGTGTGCGTGTAGAACATAATCGGGATGACCGGGCAGTCGGCAGCGACCATTGCATCGGCCTCCTGCATCTTAGCGACGCGCTCCTCGTCGTCAACAATAGTACGAGCCTCGTCGACCTTGGCGTCGAACTCGGGGTTGTTGTAACCGGAGCGGTTGTCGCCACCGAGGGAGTCGGAGTGGAACAGCGGATACAGGAAGTTGTCCATGATCGGGTAGTCGGCAATCCAACCCAGACGACCGAACTGATAGTTAAAGTTCTGATACTGCTCGAGCAGGGCAGACCACTCAGGGGTATCGGAGACAGCGGTAACGCCAACCTTGGCGAGGTCGCCGATGATGGACTCCATGATCTCCTTGTGACCGCCGTCCTGGTTGTAGGACAGGGTCACGCTAATGCCACGATCCCCGTTAGCGCCAGCGGGAGCAACCTTGTCGAGGTACTCGTTAGCCTTGTCGACATCGTAGGCGCAGAACTCCCATGCGCCCTCCTTGTAGCCATCGATGCCCGGAGGAACAATGCCGTCGGCAGGGGTACGGGTACCCTTGAAGATGGTCTTGCAGATGGCCTCACGGTTAATGGCCAGGGAGATGCCCCTACGCAGGTCGGCGTTGTTGAACGGCTCGGCCGTGGTGTTGCAGGTCAGATAGTACGTGGAAGGCTCGGCGCCGAGCAGCATGCGCTCGCCGTCACCCATGGTGTAGCCGTCCTTGGACACGCCGCGATCCTTCTTGGCGGCATCGATCTGAGCGACGGGAACGTCGCAGACATCGAGGTTACCGGCCTGGAACTCCTTGTAAGCGGTCTCCATGTCCTTGATGACCTGGAAGTGGATGCCATCGATCTTGGCCTTGTCGCCATAGTAATCGTCGAACTTCTTGACGTTGATCTCCTGGCCATCCTCCCACTTGCCGTCCATCATGAACGGGCCGTTACCGACCGGGGCAAGATAGAAGCTCTTGACATCGGACTCGGCGCACTCGGGAACCGGGGCCAGAGCCGGATGAGAGGCGACGAAGGGGAAGTCAGCGTAAGCGGAAGACAGCTTGACGACGAGGGTCTCATCGTCGGGGCACGTAACACCGCTGAGCTCGGTAGCGTTACCGGCAAGCAGGTCGTCATAACCCTCGACCATGGAAAGGTGATAGGAGACCTCGGAAGGACCGTACTCGGTAGCGATGGCCGACTTGGTGTTGACCAGACGCTCCCAACCGAGCTTGAAGGACTTGGAGGTAACGTCGTCACCGTTGTGGAACTTGGCCTTCTTGATCTTGAAGGTAAACTCGGTGGCGTCGTCGTTGGACTCAAAGGACTCGCAAGCCAGCGGAACGATCTCGCCCTTCTCGGCGTCGTAAGAGGTCAGAGCGTCAAAGAGCTGGTACTCGACCTGAGTGCCCTGGTCCTCCTGGACATTGTAGGGGTCGATGCAGACCGGGTTGTTGATGTAGAAGTTCAGCGTCGAACCGGACTCAGAACCGGAAGCGTCGCCACCCTTCTTGCCACATGCGGCAAGAAAAGCCATGGAGCTCGCAGCAAGGGTGCCGCCAACAAAGGCGCGACGACCCATAACGGGCTGGTGGAACATAGAATCAGCCATGCCATCCTCCTTATGAGATAGGACAAAGAAATGTTCAGTCGGACACATGTCGAAACAATCCGATCCGAACCATCAAAACGCCGCCCACTGCTATGGCTGGTTATGCACAACGGACCAACGTTTTGCAATACTGTAGCGCATTTTATACACAATTTGGGGCTAATTCCGGTTAACGGTCGAGAATTTCTTTAGTTGGGCGAAGTATGTGGGGATATTTTGACTCTGTTACAAATATGTAAACAAAAAGGGTCCCGCACTTACGGGACCCTTTTTGAATATTAATGCGGCTCGTGCTTAGTAGCCGACGATGCCCTGCGGGAAGAAGAACATGCACAGCACGACGCACACGGCAAACACGACAGCCATGATGACGGTCAGGCGGTCGAGGTTCTGCTCCATGACGCCCGTGGCAGAGCTGGAGTTATACAGCGAGCTAGCGATCATATCCGAAACGCCGGTGCCCTTACCGGAATGCATCAGGACGAGAATCGTCAGCGCCACGGCAGAGACAGCCCAAACGACAAACAGAAGAATCTGGAACGGACCCATAGATAAGCTCCTTAATAGAACAGTTTAAACTCCAGTACTGTACCACAATCCCCCGCTCTCCCCTACCTGCCACTCAAGGACGGGGTGGAAATGGCAGAAATACCAAAAAGGGGGTTGTCCGGTTGTGGACAACCCCCTTACTAGAAAACGGTATTTGTTTTCTCTTAGGCCTCGGTGGCGAGCACGCGGCCCGTCATCTCGGCGGAAGGCTCAATACCAGCCATGGTGAGCATGGTCGGAGCGATATCGGAAAGACGGCCGTCCTCGATACCGGTGAGCTTGGCCTTCTCATCAACGATGATGAACGGAACGCGGTTGGTGGTGTGAGCCGTAAACGGATGCTTTGAACCGTCGGAAGCAACGTCAAACATGTGATCGGCGTTGCCGTGGTCGGCGGTGATCAGCGCAAAGCCGCCCTTGGCGAGAATCGCCGGGACAACCTTAGACAGGGCATCGTCAACGGCCTCGACGGCCTTAACGGCGGCGTCGAAGACACCGGTGTGACCAACCATGTCGCAGTTCGCGAAGTTCACGATGTAGAAATCAGCGCGATCCTCGTTGATGGCGGCGACAAGCTTCTCGGTAACCTCGGGAGCGCTCATCTCGGGCTGCAGATCGTAGGTAGCGACCTTGGGGGAAGCGACGAGCACGCGCTCCTCGCCCTCCTTGGGCTCCTCGATGCCGCCGTTGAGGAAGAACGTCACGTGGGCGTACTTCTCGGTCTCGGCGGTGTGCAGCTGCTTCAGGCCGTTGGCGGCGATAACGTCGGCCAGGACGTTCTCGGGGAACGTCTTGGGGAAGGCGACCTCGACGTCAAACGTCGGATCGTACTCGGTCATCGTCACAAAGTGCGAAAGCTTGATCTGCTCGCGCTCAAAGCCGTCGAACTCCTTGTCCGTGAACACGCGGGTCATCTGACGAGCGCGGTCGGGACGGAAGTTGAAGAAGATGGCCGCGTCGCCCTCGTGGATGCCCTCGTTGTGGGCAGCGAAGGGCTCGACGAACTCGTCGCCGCGCGGATCCTTCTCGTAGTAGGCCTTGATACCGGCAACAGGGTCGACATCGGCATCGGACGCGTTGACCATGACGTCGTAGGCACGCTGGATGCGCTCCCAACGGTTGTCGCGGTCCATGGCCCAATAGCGGCCCGAGACGGTGGCAACGCGAGCGTCGCAACCGGTCTCCTCGGAGATCTTAGCCAGGAAGGCGCAGAACTCACTCATGTAGCCAGCGCCGGACTGCGGGTCAACGTCGCGGCCATCCATGAAGGCGTGGACGCGAACGGTCTTGACACCGTGCTCGGCAGCCATCTTGACCAGAGCCTCGACGTGGTTCATGTGAGAATGAACACCGCCAGGGCTCATAAGGCCCATGAGGTGAAGAGTCTTGCCGTCAGCCTTGACGTCGTCCATAGCCTTGACGAAGACCTCGTTCTTGGCGATGGAGCCGTCCTTGATGGCGTTGTTGATGCGCGAAAGCTCCTGGAACACGATGCGGCCGGCACCGATGTTGAGGTGACCCACCTCGGAGTTGCCCATCTGGCCATCGGGAAGACCCACGTCCTCGCCCGAAGCGCCGAGCGTGGTGTGGGGGTACTTCTCATACAGGCTGTCAAGGAAGGGCGTCTTGGCGGCAGCGACGGCGTTCTCGCCATCGGCCGGAGCCAGGCCGCAGCCGTCCATGATAATCAGGAGTGCAGGAAGATGACGCTGTGCCATATGTCCTACTCGCCTGCCTTGACGACCATAGAAGCGAAGTCGGCAGCCTTGAGCGAAGCGCCGCCCACAAGGGCGCCGTCAACGTCGGGCTTGGCGACGAGCTCGGCAATGTTGCCGGGCTTGGCAGAGCCACCATAGAGAACGCGGATGCCGTTAGCGAGCTCCTCGCCGAACATCTCCTTGAGGGTCTCACGGATAGCGCCGCAGACCTCCTGAGCGTCCTCGGCGGTAGCGGTCTTGCCGGTGCCGATGGCCCAGATGGGCTCGTAGGCGACAACGACCTGCTTGGGGCAGGTGATCTCAAGACCAGCAAGGCCAGCCTTGACCTGGTTCACGACGTGCTCGACATAGGTGCCAGCCTCGCGGACCTCGAGGGACTCGCCGCAGCAGAAGACGGGAACAAGACCGGCGGCAACGAGGGCCTTGGCCTTCTTGTTCTGATCCTCATCGGTCTCGTGGAAGTAATCACGACGCTCGGAGTGACCGATGATGCAGTAGGTGCAGCCAGCGGACTTGAGCATGTCGCAAGAGGACTCACCGGTGAAAGCACCCTTGGCCTCCCAGTACACGTTCTGTGCACCGAGGGCGATGGGGGCAGCCTGAATGCGGTCATGAACCGTGGTGATGTCGATGGTCGGAGGGCAGACGAGCACCTCGACGCCAGCCGGAACCTCGGGCAGAGCCTGAGCCAGCTCGTCGGCGAGCTTGGCGGCCTCGGCGACGTCGTTGTTCATCTTCCAGTTACCAGCGATAAGAAGGGTGCGATTAGGCATCGAGAAGCGCCTCCACTCCGGGCAGGGCCTTACCCTCGACGAGCTCCATGGAAGCGCCACCACCGGTGGAGATCCAGCTCATCTTGTCGGCCAGGTTGAACTTGTTGACAGCTGCGACAGAGTCGCCACCGCCGATGATCGAGGTGCAGTCGGCCTCGGCGACAGCCTCGGCGATAGCCTGGGTGCCGTGAGCGAAGTTGTCGAACTCGAAGACGCCCATGGGGCCGTTCCAGAACACGGTCTTGGCGCCCTTGACGGCCTCGGCGTAAAGCTCCTCGGTCTTGGGGCCGATGTCCATGCCCTCACGATCGTCGGGAATAGCGTCGGAAGCGACAACCTCGGGAACAGCGTCCTCGCCAAAGTGATCGGCAACGCGGTTGTCGATGGGGAGCAGGATCTTGACGCCCTTCTCCTCGGCCTTCTTGAGCATCTCGCCAGCGCGCTCGACCCAGTCCTCTTCCTTGAGGGACTGACCGACGGTCAGGCCCTGAGCCAGGAAGAAGGTGTAGGCCATGCCGCCACCGATGATCAGGGTGTCAGCGGAGTCGATGAGGTGATCGAGAACGCCGATCTTGGAGGAAACCTTGGAACCGCCGACGATAGCGACGAAGGGGCGCTCGGGCTCGGCGAAGATGCCGGTCAGCGTGTCGACCTCCTTCTCAAGCAGGAAGCCAGCGACGGCAGGCAGGTAAGCGGCGGGGCCCACGACGGAACCCTGGGCACGGTGGGCGGTGCCGAAGGCATCGAGAACGAAGACGTCACCATAGGAAGCGAGCTTCTTGGCGATCTCGGGATCGTTCTTCTTCTCACGCTTATCGAAGCGGACGTTCTCGAGGACGAGAACCTTGCCCGGCTCGACGGCAGCGACAGCCTCGGCAGCCTTCTCGCCGTAAGTGTCGGCGACAAAGGCAACGTCGAGACCAGAGAGCTCGGCGAGCTTCTTGGCGACGGGCTCGAGGGACAGCTCGGGCTGGAAGCCGGTGCCATCGGGACGGCCGAGGTGGCTCATGAGGATGACGCGAGCGTTGTGCTCAACGAGATAGTTGATGGTGGGCAGGGCAGCCTTGATACGGGTGGTGTCGCCAACGACGCCATCCTTGATAGGCACGTTGAAGTCAACGCGGACGAGAACGCGCTTGCCGTCGACATCGATGTCGCGGACGGTCTTCTTGGTAAAGGCCATGTTTGCTTCTACCTTTCGTACGTGTCTGCCTCCCATTACGGCAGACGATTTCCTATAAAAAGGGCGCGACCCTAGGGTGTAAGCCCTATGAGGCCGCGCCCTTCTTTAGACGCTCAACGAGCTATTCGCTAAAAGCTAAATTAAGCAACGAACTTCTCGAAGTACTTGATGGTGCGGACCATCTGAGAGGTGTAGGAGTTCTCGTTGTCGTACCAAGAGGTAACCTGAACGAGGGTCTGGCCGTTGCCGAGGTCAGAGCACATGGTCTGAGTGGCGTCGAAGATGGAGCCGTGGGTCTCGCCGATGATGTCGGTGGAGACGATGTCGTCCTCGTTGTAACCGAAGGTCTCGGAGATGGTGGCAGCGTAGGCCTTCATAGCGGCGTTGACCTCGTCGACGGTGACCTTCTTGTCAACGACAGCGTAGAGGTTGGTGATGGAGCCGGTCGGCGTCGGGACGCGCTGGGCGGCACCGATGAGCTTACCGTTGAGCTCGGGAAGAACCAGGCCGATAGCCTTGGCAGCACCGGTGGTGTTGGGGACGATGTTGACGGCGCAGGCACGGCTACGACGCTTGTTGCCCTTGCGCTGCGGGCCGTCGAGCGGCATCTGGTCGCCAGTCCAGGCGTGAATGGTGGTCATGATGCCGGACACGATGGGAGCGAAGTCGTTCAGACCCTTGGCCATCGGGGCGAGGCAGTTGGTGGTGCAGGAAGCAGCGGAGATGATGTTGTCCTCAGCGGTCAGCGTCTCATGGTTGACGTTGTACACGATGGTGGGCAGATCGCTGCCGGCCGGAGCGGAGATGACGACCTTCTTGGCGCCAGCGTTGATGTGGGCCTGAGCCTTAGCCTTGCTGGTGTAGAAGCCGGTGCACTCGAGAACGACGTCGACGTCGAGGTCGCCCCAAGGCAGGTTGTTGGCGTCGGCCTCCTTGTAGATCTTGATCTCCTTGCCGTCAACGGTGATGGAATCCTCGCCAGCAACGACCTCGTGATCGCGAGCATAGTTGCCCTGCGTGGAGTCGTACTTCAGCAGGTAAGCGAGCATATCGGGAGAGGTGAGGTCGTTGATAGCGACGATCTCGGAGCCCTCATGACCGAACATCTGACGGAAAGCCAGACGACCGATGCGACCGAAGCCGTTAATAGCAACCTTTACTGCCATTGTGTCTCCTTTCGTAAGGCCCCCGCGAGCTACAGCGCCCGCCGTTGAGGCCCACAAACTAACCACTCGCCTAATATACCTTTTTTTTGACTTGAATTTCACGAGAATGCTCGAAATTGAAAATCAAATTTACGTTAAAACGTTTTAAAGAGTAAAACAGCAGTTCAATCCCTATATAAGCAGTTTCGCTCAACTACTTGTTTGCTTCAATGAGCTTTTCAAGCCTCAAAACGCGATGATAGAGGGCCGACTTCGACAAGGGAGGGTCAGCCATCTCCCCCAAATCGCGCAGCGACAGATCGGGATAGCGCTCGCGCAGGTCGCAAAAGACCGCCAAGGCGTCCGGAAGCGTGTCGTGCAAACCCCGCTGTTCGAGCTCGTCGATCAACGCAAGCTGATGCTGGGCGGCACCCGCACTTCTGGTCTGATTGGCGAGCTCGGCATTCACGCGACGGTTTACGTCGTTCTTAACCAATTTTACCGCGCGCGCTTCCTCGATCTCGGCAACGCTGCGCTTGGCGCCGACCAGCTTTAGGAGCTGTTCGATCTCCTCGGCGCTCTTAATGTAGACGGCAAAGGATCCGCGCCGCGCGTTAACGCGCGCATGGACCCCAATCTGCTCCAATAGATCGCAAAGTCCCCGGGCATACTGCTCGCCCTGCACCGCGATCTCCAAATGAAAGTCGCCGCGGGGATCGGCCACGAAACCGCCGGCGATGAGCGCGCCGCGGATGTAGGCCAGCCTGCAGCAGGGACGGGCAACGATGTGCCGGGGAACACCGGCGACGAGTCCTCCCCTGCGGTCTAGAATGCCCAGCAGCACCAGAGCCTTGTCCAGGTCGGGTTGATCGGGCAGGGTAATGAGATAGTTACGGACCTTATGCAAGACCGATTTACGAACAGTAAATTCCGTTTTGAGCTTAAGGATGCGATGCGTCAGTGTGATCATCGTGCGTGCGACGGCGCCCGTCTCGGTCGCGACCGTCAAACGATACCGCCCGGAGCCGGCCAGCGAAAGTGTACCGCTCACACGCGTCAGGGCGGCAAGCGTCGACAAATCGCAGTATTCACATTCGGGTTCGCAGCGCGCGAGCTCGTCACGCACCTCGGCGGTAAACGACATGCAGGCCTATGCTTTCGTGTTGGCGCGCGACAGGTCGCGATGGGAAATGCTCACGTGATATTGGGCGCCTTCCAAATAACGTGCCGTGGCCTCGGCGATGGCGACGCTGCGGTGTTGGCCGCCCGTGCAGCCGATGGCAATAGAAATTTGTGGCTTGCCCTCCGCGATATAGCCGGGCATGACCGTATCGAGCAGCTGCGTCCAGGCCTTCCAGAACTCCTGGGTCTTGGGATGGTCCAGAACAAAGTCGGAGACTTTCTTATCGAGACCGGTCATGGTGCGCATCTCGGGATCGTAGAACGGATTGGGCAGGAAGCGAACGTCGATCATAATGTCCGCCTCGACGGGCATGCCGTGCTTAAAGCCAAACGAGAACACGTGGACGTCCATGAGCTGCTGGTCGGACAACTCGGAGAACGCCATGCGCAATTTGTTGCGCAGAGCAGAGGTGCGCAAGCGGCTCGTATCGATAATCATGTCAGCTCGGTCGCGAACGCCCTGCAGCTGCAGGCGCTCGCGCTGAATCGCATCGGCCGTAGTCTCCCCCGGCTTGGCAATGGGATGGCGGCGGCGGTTTTCACTATAACGACGGATCAGCACCTCGTCAGAGGCCTCGAGAAACACGATGTCACAGCTCATCTCGCGCTCCTCGAGCGCGGCAACGGCATCGAGCAGCTCATCGAACAAGCCCTGGCTGCGCAGGTCGCAGGTGACGGCAAGATGCCTGCCCACGCCCGTATTGATGCCGACGAGTTCGGCAAGCTGGGCGATCAGACGCGGAGGCAAGTTGTCGATGCAAAAGTAGCCCATGTCCTCGAACACATGCATGGCCTGCGTTCGGCCCGATCCGGACATTCCGGTGATGATGACGATATCGGGGATGCGCTCCGAGCGCTCCGCCGCATCCATGGCATCTCCCTTTTGCATGTGTGCCTCCTAAAACAAGCGCGGGACCCGGCCAGCGGATCCCGCGCGATCAATTGCCTTTATTGAGTATACCGCCCCAAGCGGATACGAGGCCTGTCTTACGCCTCAAGCGCAGCCTTGAACCAACTTGTAATACTCGTGGGGTGCGTGATGGCGGTGCCGACGACAACGGCCCAGGCGCCCGCATCAATCGCGGCGCGGGCCTCCTCGGGCGTGTGCACGCGGCCCTCGCAGATGATGGGAAGACCGGGGAATTCCTCGGTCGCCTGACGCAGGAGCGGCAGATCGGGGCCATCGGCCATGGTGCAGTCGATGGCGGCGACACCGTGAGAAAGCGTAGTGGATACCAGGTCAAAGCCCATATCAACCGCACGGCGAATGTCCTCGATGGTGGCACAATCCGCCATCAGGAGCACGCCCTCCTCGTGCAGCGGACGGAAGGTGTCCTCGACGGTCTTGCCATCGGGACGTGGGCGATCAGTGGCATCAATTGCCACGATGTCGGCACCGGCGGCAACGCAGGCGCGAGCATGACGCAGCGTCGGCGTGATGTAGACGCCCTCGTGCCCATCCTTCCACAAGCCGATGACGGGGACCTCGCAGCGACCCTTAATGGCGGCAATGTCGGCAAGGCCTTGGCAGCGAATGGCGGCGGCGCCGCCAAGCTCGCAGGCGCGAGACATTTGAGCCATGGTCTCGGGCGTACGAAGCGGCTCGCCCATATAGGCCTGAACGCTCACGACGAGCTTGCCCTTCAGGGACTGGATCAAAGGATCAACGGTCATGTTCGACTCAACCTTTCTCAAAACAGCCTTCTGAGACACCGCACCTTGACGCTCAAACCGTCGCTCGCGTACCGAACTACGCTTCGCTCCTCTTTCACGTCAATCTGCGGCACCTCAGAAGGCCCACTTGGTAGTTATGTTTACTTCAACGACGCAAGAAGGTGTTCGGCGGCACCGATGAGCGGAGCATCGCCCTCCAGAGACCCGATGAGAATCGGCGTGTCTTGAAGCGGATCGAGCGCCTGGCTGGCATAGCCCTCGTGCACCGAATCCTTCCACGTCTGCGAACGCCAATCGGGACCCTGGTGAATCACACCTCCCGAAAGCACGATAACCTCGGGATCCAAGATGTTGGCAAGCGAGCCCAAGCTGGCGCCCAGCGCAAAGCCGGCGTCATGGATGACCTCGGTCGCCTTTGCGTCGCCCGCACGGCACAGGTCGTTCACGTCGCGACCGACCGAAGGACGGCTGGGGTCGACGCGGCCAAAGCGCTCATCGTACATACGACCAATGGAAGTGCCCGAAGCAACCGACTCAAGATGACCGGAACGTCCACAGGCGCAGGGAATGCCAGCGGCAGCCGAGCACTCGATGTGGCCCATATGACCGGCAGCACCATGGAAGCCCTGCATCACACGGCCGTTCTCGACATATGCGCCGCCGATGCCCGTGCCGATGCCCAAGCACAAAACGGAGAACTTGCCTTTGCCGACGCCCCAGTGGGCCTCGCCCAGAGCATGAGCCTGCACGTCGCCCACAACGGCAACGGGGAGACCAAGGTCCTCGCGCAGACGCGGCCCCAACTGAACGCCGGACCAGCCGGGCATGATCTCGTTGGCATACGCGATGGCGCCCGTCTTGGGATCGACGACGCCTGCGGCACCGATACCGACACCGAGAACCTCGACATCGGGATTCGCCTCAAGAGCGGCCTTGATGGACGCCTCGATACGCTGGAAGACGGCCTCGCCGCCCTCCTGGGCCTCAGTAGGAACCTCGGCCTCAAATACGGGATGGGGCACGCTGCCGTCAGCCGGGTACTCCATAATGGCGGTCGCGATCTTAGTTCCGCCGATGTCGACAGAGCAGACGTACTTGTTCTCCATGTCGTTCTCCTTAGGAGATAAAAACAACTACAGGAAATGAAGGCGGTGTTATCGCCGCAGCATGATAAAGGTTTCCCAGGTGCCCGAGGTTGGGGTGAAAGTGGTCGGGCGTTGACCTAATGGGTCACGCCCGACCACTTGAGCCCCAAGATCGGGTGCCTGGGGAATCTTTACAGGAGACCGTTGTCCTGGAGGACCTTCTTAATCGCCTCGACGTTCTCGCCGGTCATGGCCTTCACCGGGCGCGGCATGGTCGGGCTGTCGAAGATGCCCATGAGGTTCATAGCGGTCTTGAAGGCGCCGACGCCACCGGCATAGCCCTGGACGCCCGAGGTGACGTCCCAGATGTGCGAAATCTCATTGAGACGATCCTGCTCAGCCTTGACGGTAGCCCAGTCACCAGCCTGAGCGGCCTTCCACTGACGCACGTAGCCCTCGGGCTCAACGTTAGCGAGACCCGGGACAGAGCCGTCGGCACCACCGAGGTAAGCGCCGTCGACAACAACCTCGTGACCGGTGAGGATGCTCATCGGATGGCCGTTCTTCTCGTTCTCCTGAACGAGGTAGCGGAACGAGATGTCATCACCCGAGGAATCCTTGACGCCGGCCAGGACGCCCTCGGCGCCGAGCTTGGCAAGGAGCTTCCAGGGGAGCTTGGTGTGGACGCACACGGGGATGTCATAGGCAAAGATGGGCAGGTCGAGTTCCTCGTGCAGGATGCGGAAGTGCTCCTCGACCTCGGTCATGCCCTGCAGGGCATAGAACGGGCAGGTGGCGACAAGCGCGTCGGCGCCCAGCTCCTGAGCGACCTTGCCGTGCTCGATCATGCGCTCGGTTTCGGTATCGATGATACCGACCAGAACAGGCACGCGGTGGTCGACGATACGGACGGCCTCGGCGATGATCTGGCGACGGCGCTCATCGGTGGAGAAGACGACCTCACCCGAAGAGCCCAAGAAGAACAGGCCATCGACGCCGGCGTCGATCATGCGGTTGATGCTACGCTCAAAGGAGACAACATCGAGCTGATGATCTTCGGTATCGGGAACAACGACGGGAGGGATAACGCCGGTGAATTTCTGAGTTGCCACAAGAATCTCCTTAGTTGTCTGGCGAGCGGCCCTGTGCCGCCCACTCTTGTTGGCAGTGTTCAGGCCGCCTAGGCCAAAGAACACGGGTAGAACGTTTGGTTAAAAAAGTCGACGACTTCGTTTTCGAACGCATTGATGCGCTCGTGAGCGTATTTGGCATAGATGATATGCCTCCGGTCACACTCAAGACCGTTGAATACGGCAAACTGGCCCTTGGGATCGCTCACGGCATCCATGAGTGATGTGCCCATGAGCACCGATCCGCGCACCCGAGACGACAGAGCCTCGAGGCCGCCGGGAATTGGATTGGCAACCGCCGTGCAGGCAAGGCCCCGCTCGTCCAGAGCAGAAACCGCCAGCGCGACTCCGCCGCCAAGACCCTCGCCCCATGCAAAGATGCGGTCGGGGTCCACGCCATCAAGATTTCGCGCAACCTTCGCCAACGCGCAGCCCCAACGGACGCGCCCGACAAAAGCGGGCGAAGCAATCCCCCACTGCAGGTCGTCCGCACCAGCAACAACGTCGTCTAGTGCAAGCACGGCATACCCCATGGCGGCAAACCTCGTCATGTGATGCCATCCACGCACGGGTCGATCGATGTCGTGAAACATCAGACAGAGCGGAACAAGCTCGGATGCTCGGGCGCGGCCTGAGGGCTCAATCAAACGGCCGTGCACGACATACCCGCCGAGCTCAAAGGAAACCTCGGAGTAGCGCGCGCACGGATTGGCGAAATCAATCGCCGTAACAGTCAGCCCGCAAACCTCAAGGTCCGAAGCGGCTGTCTCTAATTCGGAAACATCCGCCGAAGCATCGCCGCGCCAATCCCGGAAATCGGAGAGCCTTGACGAAACCGTCCCAGCAATCCCCGCGAGCCCGGGGACGATCAGCTCATTAACATTGCTCTCGCACTTAGACATGAGCCTCCCCTCCTTCGCAGAAAAACGGAATGATCATGTCGTCAAAGTCCTGAATCTCCTCGTGGCCAAAGCCCTCAAAGAACTCGTGTCGCTTCTCGCAGGCCAGGTTGTTGTAGACCGCAAACTGCGTCGCCGGCGGACAGACGACATCGGCTGTGCCCGTGCCAAACAGCACGGGGCATTTGACCATGGGGGCAAAGTTCTTAGAATCGAAGTACGCCAGCTTGGCATAGGCCTCCTCAATACGAGTCGAGTCCTGGTCAAACCAACGCGACCAATAACGCAGACCCTCGTAGGCAATGTCGTCGGCATCCAAATCCCAGACCAGGCGGAAATCCGACAGGAAGGGATAGAGGATGGCGGCGCGATTGATAAGCTCGCTGTTAAGCGCGCAGGTCGCAATGCCCAAACCGCCGCCCTGCGATGCGCCGTTCACAAATACGCGGGCAAGATCGATGCCCTCGAGCTCGCGAACAATACGGCACAGAATGCGGATATCCTGGTGCAAGCGGACATAGTAGAGGTTGGCCGGGTCGCCATCGATACCGGCGACAATATGGCCCGCGACCGTTGTGCCTTCAAATCCACCAATATCCTCGGAGGGGCCACCCTGGCCGGGGCAGTCGAGGGCGATGAGTGCCATGCCCATGCCCGCAAACGACGCCTGCTCGAACCAGCTGCGGCTTGCACCCGGATAGCCGTGGAACTGTAACACCAGCGGCACGGGATCGTCCGAAACCGGCTTGAGATACTTGGCATGCAGGCGGGCGCCACACATGCCGGTATACCAGAGGTCGAAAAACCGACAGGTCGCGGAATCCGCAACCGAAGCCGCCTCAATCTCGTAGTCGAGCTCGACAGCGTCGGTCTCGGCCATGCGGTCCTTCCAAAAGAGATCGAAATCCGATGGACGGGGCATAGCGCCTCGATATTCACCAAATTGCTGTTGTAGCTCCTGAGCACTTGGCATGGCTCGTGAACCCAACCTTTCGAAATCGCAACGGAGGTGCGCCCGGCAAGGGAACCGGGCGCACGGGAGGGAAAGCGAGGCTACTCGCCGAGCTTGGGATGCAGCAGCGACGGCGCAGCGCCGAGCAGCATCTTGGTGTAGGGGTCCTGAGGGTGCTGGAAGACCTGCTTGGCCTCGCCCTGCTCGACGATCTTGCCGCCATTCATAACGATGATGTCGTCAGAGATATAGCGGACCGTCTGGATGTCATGGCTGATGAAGACCATGGCCAGGCCGAGCTCCTTCTTAAGGTCGGTCAGCAGGTTGAGGATCTGCGCGCGGACCGAAACGTCCAGAGCCGAGGTGGGCTCGTCGGCGATGATGGCATCGGGGTTCAGCGACAGGGCACGGGCAATTGCGACGCGCTGGCGCTGGCCGCCCGAAAGCTGGCCGGGAAGAACCTCGGCGGCGGAGCTGGGCAGACCGGTGAGCTCCAAGAGCTCCTTGACGCGTTTCTCCTGCTCGGCCTCGGTACCCAGGTTGTGGACGCGCATGGGGTCGAGCAGTTGCTCGCGAACGACCATGCGGGGGTTGAGCGCCGTGGCCGGGTTCTGGAACACGACCGAGATGACGCGACCCATGTGGCGACGGTCCTCGGCGGTACGTTTGGTAACGTCCTTGCCCTTAAAGTAGACCTTGCCGCTCGTGGGGGCCTGCAGGCCGCACATGACGTTGGCGGTGGTGGACTTTCCGCAACCGGACTCGCCGACGATGCCGATGGTCTGTCCGGGCATGAGCTTAATCGTTACACCCTGGACGGCGTGAACCAGGTTGGGGTGCAGAATCGAGCCGGTACGGGTCCTAAAGGTGACGTGGACGTCATCAAGGAAGATGATCGGCTCGACGCCGTTGACTGCGGTCTCGCTCATCTACATCACCTCCGCGTGAGGGGTCAAACCATTTGCCTTGAGCATCTCATCGGGGAGCTCGGAATAGAAGTGCTCGGTGCCGGGCACGCGCTTGAAGACCGGACGGGTGTCCAGGCCAATGCGCGGATGGCTCGAGCGGGGTGCGAAGCGATCGCCCTTGGGGAAATCGCGCGGGCTCGGAACGGCGCCGGGCACCTGGTGCAGGCGGCCCGAACCGCTCTCGATGGACAGGACGGAACCCAGAAGACCGCGAGTGTACTCGTGGATCGGGTTGGTGAGCAGCTCCTTGGTGGGCGCCTGCTCGATAACCTGACCGGCGTACATAACCGTGATGTTATGAGCGACCTCGGCGACCAGTGCCAGGTCGTGCGAAACGAAGATCATGGCAAAGCCGAGCTTGGCCTGAAGGTCGTTAAGCAGCTTGATGACCTGCTTCTGGACGGTAACGTCCAGAGCGGTCGTGGGCTCGTCGCAGATGACCAGCTTGGGGTCGCGGGTAAGGGCCATAGCGATCAGAACGCGCTGACGCTGACCACCGGAAAGCTCATGCGGATAGCTCTCGAGCGTACGCTTGGGGTCGAGACCCACGAGCTCCAGGAGCTCCTCGGCGCTTCGGGTGCCGCCGCGCTTGGTGAGCTGCTTCATCTGGGCGGAAATGAGCATGGAGGGGTTGAGCGAGGACAGGGCGTCCTGATAGACCATGGCGATATCGGTACCGCGCAGGCCGAACCACTCCTTCTTGCTCATCTTGAGCAGGTCGCGGCCCTCCCAGAGAACCTCGCCGGAGAGATGCTCGTCATCGTCGGTCAGGCCCATGATGGCCAGCGTGGTGATGGACTTACCGCAGCCGGACTCACCGACCAGGCCCATGGTCTGGCCGGGACGGACATCAAAGTTGACGTGGTCGACGACGTTGATATCACCGTGGTGCTCAAACTGGATGCAGAAATCACGGACCGAAAGGATCGGCTCAACGGACTCATCGGGCACATGGCGGTCGTTACGCTTGAGCTCGACATCGCGCAGGGCGCCAAGACGGGCGGACAGGGACTGAGCCTGCTCCTTGTAAGCGCGAACGGGGTCGGAGACCAGCAGGTCGGCCTCGCGGCGCTTGGAGGAGTCGGTCGGATCCAGGGCGGCGGAGGGAGCAGCGGCCATGGCGTCGGTAATGCCCTCGGAGAGGATGTTGAGCGCCAGGCAGGTGATCATGATGGCGAGGCCCGGGAACAGTGCCTGCCACCAACGGCCAGCGAGCACGCCGCCGCGGGCGTCGGCGAGGATGTTGCCCCAGGTAGCGGTGGGCTCCTGGATACCAGCGCCGATAAAGGTCAGCGAGGCCTCGAAGATGATGGCGTCGGCGACCAGGGTAACGGTGAAGACCATGATCGGGGCGATGCAGTTACGCAGAACATGCTTGATCAAAATCCACGGAGCCTTGGCGCCGGAAACGATGACCGCGCGGACATAGTCCTCGCCGTACTCGGACACGATGTTGGCGCGCACGATACGGGCAATCTGCGGAGTGTACATAAAGCCGATGGCGAAGATGATCGACGGCACGGAATTGCCCAGGATGGAGACGAAGACGGCAGCGAGGGCGATGCCCGGGATGGACATGATGATGTCCAGGATGCGCATGATCGCCTCGGAAACGGACTTGCGCGAAACCGCCGCGAGGGCGCCCACGACCGAGCCGCAGACCAGAGCCATGGCAGTAGCACCGAAGCCGATGATCAGCGAGTAACGGCCACCGTAAAGCATACGCGACAGGATGTCGCGGCCCTTATCGTCGGTACCGAAGATAAATCCATTGCCGGGAGCCTGGCGAGCCGTAAAGATCTCGACCGGGCTATAGGGGGCAAGAAGGGGCGCCAGAATCGCGGTCAGGGCGACCAGTGCCAGCACGACGGCGGCAATCTTAGAAGACAGCGTCATCTTCTTCCAGCCACCGAGCTTGAGCCCCTTGGAGGCAGCTTTCTCGAGCTGCTCGGTTTGCTTCTCTCGAATCTTTACCATAATCTACACCGTCCTGATGCGCGGGTTGATGAGCAGGTAGAGCATGTCAACCACGATGTTGATGATGATGAAGGCAAGAGCAACGACGATGACGACGCCCTGAACCAGGTTCGCCTCGTTGCCCTGAACGCCCTGCAGAATCGCAGTACCCATGCCGGGGAGGTTGAAGATGACCTCGATGACGACGGCGCCGCCCATAAGGTAACCGATCTTAAGACCGAGGGTGGTGACCGGGGTGATCAGCGCGTTGCGCAAAACGTTGATGCCGACGACGACCTTCTCGGGAACGCCGGCGCCACGGGCCATGCGGACATAGTCCTTATCGAGCTCCTCGACCATGGCCGTACGCACGATACGAGTCATCTGACCCGTCAGCGGGAATGCCAGAGCGATAGCGGGCATGATCATACGTCCCAGATAGCCAGCCGGGTTGGTGGTGAAGTGAGGCAGAGCACCGGACGCCGGGAGCACCTTAAGGTAGGAAGAGAACAGCAGAATCAACAGAACGGCAAGCCAGAACGACGGGGTTGCCAAGCCGGCGATGGAAAAGACGCGGATCACTTGGTCCGGCCATTTATCGCGATACAGTGCCGCGATGACGCCGAGCAAAAACGAGACGACCGCGCCGATGGCAAGACCGATGAAGGTCAGCTGCATCGTGACGGGCAGGGCCGTGGAGATGCGCTTGGCAACGGAGTTGCGAGCAGCACCATAGGTGCCCATGTCACCATGGATCAAATCGCCCATGTAGCGCACGTAGCGCACGGGCCAGGGGTCGTCCAGACCATACTTCTCATGGTACTCGGCAACCGCCTCGGGCGAGGCACCGTCACCCAACGCCGTATAGGCGGGGTCGGTCTTGGAGAACGACATAAGGAAGAACACCAGGACGGTGACGCCCAATGCCATGATCGGCAGCGCCACGAGGCGCCTTCCAATCAAACGTAGAAAGTTGTTCACGTTCTCTCCCCTTTCTTTTGTCGGTAGGACCAACTGGTATATGAGTATGGATACTCATTACAAGACCCGAGCGACATCGAGGCCGCCCGGGTCTTTGTTTCAACTATGAGGACGTTGCCTTACGACCGACGCCCTACATATGACTCAAGCGAGTCTTAGGCCTTGACGGTCGCGACGCCCCTGAAGGACATGCTCGTCGTGCCGATGCCCTTGAAGCCATCGAGGGCCTCGCCGTTGGGCGCGGTGGACGGATCGTCCCAGGAAGCGGAAACGGTCTTGACGTGGACAACGGGGTACAGAACAGCGTTGTCGGCGATGATGTCGAAGCACTCGTTCCACTTCTTCTGCTGCTCGTCGCCCTCGGCGGCAAGAGCCTCGTCCATGAGACCGTGGAGCTTCGCCCACTCAGCGGAATCCTTCCACGGGCAACGGGTCTGCATCCAGACGTTGTCGCCATACCACCAGTTGAGCAGCAGGTCGGGATCGGCGCCGAAGCAGGACGGATCGCCAGGAGCGAGAAGGATATCGTAGGCCTCGCCGCCGTCGATGGCAGCGTAGGTGGCCGGCGAGGTATCGGTCTGGATGGTCACATCGAAGCCGAGAGCGTCGAGGTCGTTCTTGACCTGAGCGGCCATGCCCTTGATCTGCTCGTTGTCGGTGGTGCGCAGGGTGATGGCGCCCGGGGTGATGCCAGACTCTTCGATGAGCTTCTTGGCCTTCTTGGCGTCAGTCTTGTACACCGTGGAAGCCTCATGATAGTTGGTGAAGCTCTTGGGCAGGTAGCAGCTGGCAGCGGTGGCAAGGCCGGCGAAGGTGTTGGTGATCATCTTCTCGGTGTCGAGCGCATACATGACGGCCTGACGGACCTTGACGTTGTTCCAAGGCTCCTTGGCGACGTTGAACATGATGAAGCGGGTGCCGAAACCCTGAACGTTATCGATCTTGCAGCCAGCGCTCTCGAGCTGGTCGACGGCGTCAGCGGTGACGAGCTCCATAACGAGCGTGGAGCCCTCCTGCTGGGCGGTAACGCGAGCGGTGGGGTCGGTCAGGATGCTGTACTGGATCTTCTTATCCTCGGCAGCATACTCACCGTTGTACTCGGGGTTGGGAACCAGGGTGATCTCGGTATCGGAGATAGAGTCGTACATCCAGGGGCCGGAACCGATCGGCTGCTTGGCGCGATCCTCCTCGGCCTGGGTGGCCGGGGTAACGCGGATGATGGCCAGACGATCCTTGAGCAGGGAGAAGTTGGGGACCTTGGTCTTGACCGTTACAGTGCTGGCGTCCTTGGCCTCGATGGACTCGAAGGGCTGGAAGAACGGAGCATAGGTAGCGGAAGCGGCGCAAGCGGTGTAGGAGGCAACGACGTCGTCAGCAGTGACCTCGGTGCCATCGGAGAACTTGGCACCCTTGCGGATGGTGACCTCGAAGGTAGTGTCGTCCACAGACTTGGGATCGTCGGTGGCGAGCTCGTTGAAGGTGCTGTAGTCGTGGTAATCGATGCCGTAGAGGCCCTCGATGACGTGCCAGTTAGCACCCAGGCCCACAGCGGAGCCGGTGCTGGCGGGGTCGAAGCTGGACGGAGCGTAAGCGGAACCAGCGGTAATCACGCCGCCGCCACGGTTGGCGGAATCGGTGGAACCGGAAGCGGAACCCTCGTCGCTAGAGCTGCCACCGCAGCCGGTGAGACCAAGCCCTGCGACAGCAGCGACGCTGCCGGTGAGGCCGAGGAACGAACGCCTGGACATACCCTTGTTGATGATGGCCATGTCTTCTCCTATCAATAGAGAATCTTACCCGGGAGCACCTAGACTTGCCCCCGCGCAACTTGCGGACGATATATACCTTACCTACCGACGAACCCAACTGAGGTGCCGCGCTCGGCGACCGATACATACATACGCTTGAACGGTATTTACTACCGTTCACCGAATTCATTGACAAATGATTCGACAGACAGTATGTATCGACGAGGTGAGATATCAGTCTTCGTCAACCCGCAGGATAGCAGTGTTGTTCACCATGGCTAGTCAAACGTTTTAGCGTTAATAAAACCCGAAATCGGCAGGTAATCACCGCGAAACAAATGATTGAAAAATGACCAATCATGTATATCAGTTGTTTAGAAGCGCGTTTAGTTTTCGGATCGGCTGGCCGATGCCTGGGCGCGTTCGGCATTCCATGCAACAAGTGCCTCGTGGACCGCTTTGGCGACATCGGCCGGAACGCCTCGAACTTCTGCAATCTCCTGCTCGCTTGCTGCGCGCAAACGCTTCATCGAGCCAAAATGGCGCATAATGGCACGTTTTCTGGTGGGCCCCACGCCCGGAACGTCGTCAAGCACCGAAACCGTCATAGCCTTATCGCGCAACTCGCGGTGGAACGTAATCGCAAATCGGTGGGATTCATCGCGAACCTGCTTGATCAGATAAAGCGAAGCGGAGCCGGTCGGCAGCACGACGGGAGTCTCGTCCCACGGCACGAAAACCTCCTCATCGGCCTTTGCCAAGCCGCAAACTGGTATATCGAGGCCGAGCGCCTCAAGTTGCTTAATTGCAGCGGTCAATTGCGGCTTGCCGCCATCGACAACGAGCAAATCGGGGCGCGAGCCAAAGCGCTCGTCCGCCATGCGCTCGGGAGCATAACGACGCCCCAGAACCTCGGACATCGATACGAAGTCATTCGCCTCGTCCAATTCGGCCTGAATTTTAAAGCGACGATACTGGCCCTTGTCGGCACGGCCGTTGGTAAATACCACCATCGAAGCGACGGTAAAGGTGCCGTGCAACGTCGAGATATCGAAGCACTCGATGCGCAACGGCGGCGCAGGCAGCGCCAGCGCGCTTTCGAGCTCCAGGAGCGCCTGATTGGTGCGATCGTCAGCATACCCCGTGCGCATCATGTAGCGCATGAGGGCATGGCGCGCATTTTTGGAAGCCATATCGAGCAGGCGGTGCTTTTCGCCGCGCTGCGGCCTATGGAGATGGCAAGAGCGTTCGCGCTTGGCCGCAAGCCACTCCCCCAACGCTTCGGCATCCTCAAGCTCGACAGAGAGATTGATCTCGGCTGGAATATCAGCCGTCTCGTCGTAATAGCGCTTAAGAAAGCCCGATTGAAGCTCATCCTCGTCGACATCCAGGCCTTTATCGAGGATGAACTCACAAGTTCGAACCGTTCTGCCCTCGCGAACGACAAAGACACAGGCGGCAGAGATAGTCTCTTCGCGATAGAAGCCGATGACGTCAATATCGACGCTTGATGGAAAAACGACCTGTTGGCGATCGTCCAGGCCCCTAATGACTTCCAGGCGACGCTTGACGCGCGCCGCACGCTCAAAATCGAGCGTCTCGGCTGCCTCCGTCATCTCGGACGTAAGCTCGTCGACGACATCCTTGCGATGGCCCGACAAGAAACGTTCGACACGCTTGACGTTCTTGGCATAGTCGGCAGGGGAAATCGCACCGACGCATGCGCCCGGCCCGCGCCCGACATGGTAGTCAAAGCAGGGACGCCCGTTTTGCGCGCAAATCATATTAACGATGTCTTCTTCGCCCTTATGAGATTCGACAATGCGTCGGCAGCGGCGCCATTCCGCACAGGATGCCGAGCAAATAGGAATAACCTTGCGTAGCGTATCGATGGTCTCACGCGCCGCACGGCTATCGGTATAGGGGCCAAAATAGCGCGTTCCCGGTTTATGACGCTCTCGCGTGTATTTAATAGCCGGAAACAAGTCGCTCTTGGTAATGGCGATAAAGGGATAGCTTTTATCGTCTTTGAGATCGACGTTAAAGTACGGATGGTACTGGCCAATCAGATTGCGCTCGAGCACCAATGCCTCGTGCTCGGTCTCCACCACGATATAGTCGAAGCTCGCCACCAGCTGCATCATGAGCGGAATCTTTTGACGCTCGTCCTGCAGCGTCACATATTGACGCATACGGGCACGCAAGTTTTTCGCCTTGCCCACATAGATGACATCGCCCTTGGCATCTTTCCAAAGGTAGCAGCCGGGTTGCGTGGGAACGCGCGAAACCTGTTCGGCAAGTGTTGGAATGTTGTCGTGACCTGCCACGCGCACCTACTTGCGACGAAGCAGCGCCGAGACCTCAGGCATCTTAAGGACGACGGCAAGGCCAAAGGTAACAGCAAGCGAGACGACACCCGCAACGCAAACGTAGCCAAGAGTAATCAGAATCGAGCCGCCAAGTGCCCCGACAAAGTGTTCAAGCACCCACATGACGCCGGCGCCTGCGGCAGCACCTAGGCCACCGAGCAAAAGGCCAAAGAAACCGCCATGCAGGATAGATTTGACCTGAAGGCCACGCAGGCGACGACGCAGCCACCACAGCGAACAGCCGACCAAGATCACGTAGTCGACAACATACGAAAGCGCGATTGCCGGCATACCGAAGCCCAGCACAACGCCAAACAGCAGAACCGAGCCGGCCTGGCCGATGGCAGAATACAGGCAATAGCGGCTATAGGGCTTCATGTCGAGCAAGGCAGAGAAGCTCTTCTGCATCAACACGACCACGCCGTAGAGCGGCAGCGAGAGCGCCAGGTAGACAAGGTACTCGGACACCAGCGCCACTCCGGATTCATCGAACTTGCCAGCACAGTAGATCATGTTGAGCGGACGTGCGAAGACAATCAGGTACAGTGCGAACGGAATCAGGAAGAACAGCATCTGGGCGACGCCACGCGAAATGCCCGTGCGTACGCTGTCGTAATCCTTCTCCTGTGCGTCATGAGAGAGCTCGGTATAGAGCGCCGTCGAAAGCGAGGCGGCAATCAGCGCGTAGGGCAGCGTGTACCACAGGCGCGCATAGGCGATGACGGAAGGACCAGTCTCGGGCTGGACCACCAGCGCGGCAGCGTTGGTGATAGAAGTCGAGACAAACATGCACACCGTGGCGAGCAGCGTCGGGATACCGAGCGCAATCGTCTGGCGCAGCGCGGGGTCCTTAAAGTCGATATGGATATGGGGATGCACGCCGTGCTTGCTAAGCGCGGGAATCTGACATGCCATCTGAACAAAGACACCGAGGGTCGTACCGGCCGCAATCAAGATGATGCCGGCACGTTCGCCAAACTGTGCGGACACGGGCGCAAAACCCATAAAGCTCGCAATGACGATCACATTGTTGAGGACCGGGGCAAACGTCGACCAGAAGTAGTCGCGGTGTGCGTTGAGAACGCCCGAGAACACCGAGCCCAAACCATAAAACAGAATCTGGATGGCAAAGAAACGGAACATGAACGCAGCGGTATCCATGCTGCCGCCGTCACCCGAAAGGAACGATTGCGTCCAGATAAAGCCCGGGGCGAACACGGTCCCCAGCAACGAAATGCCACCCAGCACCAAAAGCAGAATGCCGAGCAGGTTGCCCACGTACTCGTTCGAGGCCTCGCGACCCTGCTCACGCCTCACGCCCATGTACACGGGCAAAAACGCCGTCACGAGCATGCCGCCCATCACGAGTTCGTAGAGCATATTGGGCAGGTTGTTGGCGACCTGATAGGAGGACGAGAGTAGCGACATGCCGATAGCGGCCGCCATTGCCCACGTGCGGATAAAACCGGTGACGCGAGACACAATGGTCAGGATGGTCATAAGCCCGGCGGAACGACCAACCGTGGAGTAGTCCGACGAGCCCATGTCGTCAGTGTCATCTCGCGACGAAGAAGCTTCGGATGAGGGTGTCTGAGGCGCAGATTCTTTTGCAAAATGAGCTCCGCGCTTCAATTCTTCCTGCGGCATCGCTCAGTCCTCTCTCGTAATCGCGGCAACCGTCGCCCCGCAAAATGCAATTAAATCATCGGGTGCAAGCTCGAGCTGATAACCACGCTTGCCTCCCGAAATAAAAATGGTATCCCAAAGGACACATGTCTCATCAATGAGCGTCCGGTAGCGTTTTTTCATACCGACCGGGCTGCAGCCGCCGCGAACGTAGCCAGTCGCCGCAAGCAAATCCTTCACATGCATCATGGCCAAGGACTTCTCCCCCGCGGCACGCGCGGCGGACTTTAGATCGAGCTCGTCGGCAACAGGGATACAGCACACGACATAGTCGTTGGACGGTGTCACGCAGACCAAAGTCTTAAATCCTTGACCGGGCTCCTCGCCAAGCTGCTCCGAAATCGCGACACCCAGGCCCACCGACTCATCACCATCGTCTTCGTACGTATGTAGAACATAGGAAATGCCGGCACTTTCCAGCTCGCGCATCGCATTGGTTTTTGGCGTCTTTACAGCCTTTGCCATGACATATCCTTTCTCTCGCATTCGGACGCAAGGATTAAGTATATGTCCAATTCGGCTGCATACGTCACTTCGGCACAGCAAGCGCCATCGAATCACAAGGAGTCGATGGCGCCCATAAACTGAATCGCCTATTTATTGAGCATCAAGTTGAGCCTGACGCTCCCGGTCACGCCTGAGCAACGGCGCCAAAAACTTGCCCGTATAACTCTGCGGACAGTCCGCAACCTGCTCCGGTGTGCCCGAAACCACGACGGTTCCGCCGCCGTTACCGCCCTCGGGACCCATATCGATCAGGCGGTCGGCAACCTTGATGACATCAAGGTTGTGCTCAATCACCAGCACCGTGTTGCCCGCATCGACCAAGCGCTGCAGCACATCGAGCAGCTGGCGGACGTCCTCAAAATGAAGACCGGTCGTCGGCTCGTCCAAAATATAGAACGTCTTGCCCGTCTGGCGTCGATGAAGCTCCTTGGCGAGCTTCACACGCTGCGCCTCGCCGCCCGAGAGCGTCGTGGCGGGCTGGCCCAGGCTCACGTAGCCTAAGCCTACATCGTACAGCGTCTGGAGCTTGCGCTTAATCTGCGGGATATTCCCAAAGAAGGCCAGCGCCTCGGTGACGCTCATGTCGAGCACGTCCGAGATGGTCTTGCCACGGTAGGTGACCTCGAGTGTCTCGCGGTTGTAGCGTTTACCGCCGCAAACTTCGCAGGGAACGTAGATATCGGGAAGGAAGTGCATCTCGATCTTGATCTGCCCGTCGCCCTTGCACGCCTCGCAGCGCCCGCCACTCACATTAAAGGAGAAACGACCCGGCGAGTAGCCGCGCGCCTTCGACTCCGGCGTACTCGCAAACAGCGCGCGAAGATCATCCCACAGGCCGATATAGGTAGCAGGGTTGGAACGCGGCGTGCGGCCAATCGGCGACTGGTCGATATCGATAACCTTATCGATACACTCGATGCCCTCGATTTTTTTATACGGACCCACAGGGCGCGTCGAACGGTGAATAGCATTCGTAAGGGCAGGCGCAATGGTGTCGGTAACCAGGGAGCTCTTGCCCGATCCCGACACGCCGGTAACAACCGTAAGCGTACCAAACTCGATCTTGGCGGTAACGTTTTTGAGGTTGTTGGCTCGAGCGCCCGTAATTTTAAGGCAGCCGCGACCGGGCTTGCGCCGTTCATCAGGCACCCGAATCATTCGTTTGCCGGTCAGATAAGCGCCCGTCATCGACTCAGGACACGCCATGATATCAGCAGGCGTTCCCGCCGCGACTACGTGTCCGCCGTTGACACCGGCGCCGGGCCCCATGTCGATCACGTAGTCGGCGGCACGGATTGTATCCTCGTCGTGTTCGACGACGATAACGGTATTGCCGATATCGCGCAGGCGCTCGAGCGTCTTGATCAGGCGCTCGTTGTCACGCTGATGAAGACCGATCGAGGGCTCGTCCAGAATATAGAGCACGCCCATGAGACCCGCGCCGATCTGCGTTGCCAAGCGAATACGCTGTGCCTCGCCACCGGAAAGCGTCGCCGAGGCGCGATCGAGTGTCAGATAGTCGAGTCCAACATCGACCAGAAAACGCAGGCGCTCCAGAATTTCCTTGACGATACGGCCGCCGATAAACTGTTGGCGCTCGGTGAGTTCCAGGCCCTCAAAAAACTCGAGCGATTCACGGCACGACAGGCAACAAACTTCGTAAATGGACTTGCCGCCCACGGTGACGGCGAGCATCTCAGGGCGCAAACGAGCGCCGTGGCAGGTCGAGCACGGCTCCTCGCGAATGTACTTCTCCAGGCGCGCCTTGGTGTTCTCGTTCGTCGTCTCGGTATAGCGTTCGTACAGGATGTTGCGAACGCCCGAAAACTTGGTATCCCACTGGCTGCGACGTCCGTCGAGCTTTTGGTAGTCGACCGAGATCTTCGTATCGCCCAGGCCATCCAAGAATGCACGACGCACGCGGGGGGGCAAGTCCTCCCACGGCGTATCGGCGCTCACCTTAAAGTGTTTGCAGACCGCAGCAAAAATCTGCGGATAGTAGTTCGAATTGCCAAACAGGCTACCAAAGACTCCGTCGGCAATGGACTTCGAGGGGTCCTCGATCAGCGCCTCGGCATCAACGGTTTTCTTAAAGCCCAGGCCGTCGCACTCAGGACATGCGCCATAGGGAGCGTTAAACGAAAAATCACGCGGCTGAAGATCGTCGATGGAGTGCCCGTGCTCCGGGCACGCCAGAGCCAACGAATATTCCAGCAGCTCGCCCTCGGTTCCCTCGGGAACATCGCGATCGGGCAGCATGTATACGTTCACATTACCGTGCGCCAAGGCGGTCGCCTGTTCGACAGACTCGGCGATGCGGCCCAGAGAGTTTTCTCGAATCACGATGCGGTCGACTACGACCTCGATATCGTGCTTGAACTTTTTGTCCAGATCGATGGGGTCGTCGAGCGAGCGTACTTCGCCGTCGACACGCACGCGGCTAAAGCCCTCAGCCCGAAGATCCTCGAACAATTTTGCGTACTCGCCTTTGCGCCCGCGCACCACCGGTGCCAGCACAAACGCACGACGACCCTCCCCCGCCGCCAGGACCTTATCGGCGACCTGGTCGGTGGTCTGGCGCTCGATAACGCGACCGCACTCGGGACAGTGCGGCGTGCCCACGCGTGCAAAAAGCAAGCGAAGGTAGTCATAAATCTCAGTTACAGTACCCACCGTCGAGCGCGGATTCTTGGACGTCGTCTTCTGATCGATCGAAACAGCCGGCGAAAGGCCGTCGATCGAGTCCAGATCGGGCTTGTCCATCTGGCCTAAAAACTGGCGCGCATAGCTCGACAGGCTCTCCACGTAACGACGTTGACCCTCGGCATAGATCGTGTCAAACGCCAGCGAGCTCTTGCCCGAACCCGAAAGACCGGTAATGACCACGAGCTCGTCGCGCGGGATGGAAACATCGATATTGCGCAGGTTGTGTTCGCGCGCACCACGGATAACGATAGAAGAATCAGACATGGAAGCTCCTTGCCTCCTATAACCTCAAATCACACTGTCGATGAGTTTAGCGCACTCAACGCGCACAGATGTTCGTAATACAAGATTCGCAGACCTTTTGCTTTGCGTATCGGGTGCTTTGTTTCTCGAAATGCCGTGGAAAGGTTAGAGTAATCTAAAACTGAACTTAATTTGTTGTAACAGAGGAACGTCCATGACCGAAGATATCCCCCTTGAAATCACTTCGAGTGACATGGCCAATCTGCCCATATTCATCGCCGTCCTTATCGTGGCCGCCGTCGTCGTGCGCGTGTATTTTTCAATCAAACACAACGAAAAGCCGCCCATTGCCCGCGTCTTTTGGTGCGCGATGCTCCTCATCCCGCTCGGCATGGTAGCTGCATGGATTACGAATCAATTGCTCGTAAATGAGGACTGTTCCCTATGGGTCCTTTCTTATTCGGCACTCGGTGCTGCCGCTGTCATACTTCTTGTCGAGCCCTTGGTTTCGGGACTTATCGACCAAACCGATCTTGCGACGGGAACGGTTGCCTGTATTTGCCGCGACATCCTTGTCGTCGCCGCTGTTTCAGCGCTCTCGTTCGTTTCACTCGAAATTGCCTGCAACGAAACGTTCTATCGCATTCCCGCCAACTCATTCGGGTTTTCCGTCGGGCTGCTCGCGACGGTTCTGCTCTCCCTTTATTTGCTGGGACAGCGTCATGGAGGCGTCATGGCCCTCGTGCCCGTCGTCTGTTGCACCCTTGGCATTGCCGAGCACTTCGTCATAACGTTTAAAGGCGAGGCCATCCTGCCGAGCGACATTTTGGCATTGGGCACCGCAATGGAAGTAAGTGAGGGATATGAGTTCACCTTCACTGCAGGAATCGTAACCTCACTCGCCCTGCTGGAGATTTCCCTGGGGCTTCTTTCGCTTATCCGACCGCGAAAGCTCCGTACGTCCGCCCATGTCTTCCCCGCAATCGCCGCTAACCTCTGCGCTTTTCTGCTAGTGACCGTTGTGGGGCTCTTGGGCTTTTCCAACATCGACTTGGAGCAGTCGCTGGATTTTGGATTTGACCGTTGGCAGCCCATCACCACGTATGCGTCTCAGGGTTTTATCACTTCGTTCACCGAAATGGTCAACGAGTTGCCCATTGAAAAGCCCGAAGACTATACGCCCGATGAGGCGCAGAGCATCGAGCAGGAGCTCGCCGCCGCCTACGACAGCACGTATGGCTCGAGCGAGCAGCGCGCGGCGGCCGTTGCCCAGTTCAATGAAATCAAGCCGACGATTGTTGCCGTCATGAACGAGAGTTTTAGCGACCTTTCGTGCTTTGAGCAGCTCCAGGCGGCCGGGTACACCGGTCCCGCATTCTACAACTCGCTTCCCGACACACTTGTTCGCGGCACCATGCTCGCTTCGGTCACCGGTGGCGGAACGGCAAACTCCGAATTCGAATTTTTGACCGGAGCGACAACGGCCTTTGTCGGATTAGGCAAAATCCCCTATCAGCTGTATCAGATGAATAGTGTCAACAGCCTGGCAAAGGACCTTAAAGAGCTTGGGTATACCACTACCGCTATGCACCCGCAAAACCCCGTCAACTACCATCGAGATAAAATCTATCAGCAGCTGGGTTTTGGAGACTTTCTTTCAATCGGCGATTTCGAAGGTGCGCCCTATTACCATGCCGGCGTATGCGACTACGCCACCTACGACAAGATACTCGACCTGCTCAGAACCGACGAAGCCCCGCAGTTCATCTTTGACGTCACGATGCAAAATCACGGCGGCTACGACTATGGCACCGTTCCCGCCGAAGAGCTGACAAACTATTGGGTCGAGGGAGCCAGCGAGGGCGCCAATAGCGCGCTCAATACCTATCTCACCTGCATCAATGCATCCGACCGGGACCTCGAGTACTTTATCAATGAGCTCCGCAATATCGGCAGACCGGTTGTTCTTGTCTTTTTTGGCGACCATCAGCCGAGCGCCGCAACGACTCTCAACGACGAGCTGCACCCTCAGGAAGATACGGCAAGCCACGCTTTCCGTATCTATCAGTCGACCTATTTCGTCTGGGCCAACTATGAAATCGCCGGCAATACCGAGCTCAACGTCTACGACACCGTCGGGGCAAACGAGATTGCAGCTATTACCCTTAATAAGATTGGCGCCCCGCTCACTGACTATCAAAAGGCCCTGCTTGCAACAAGGTCAGATGTGCCCACCATCAATGTCGCCGGCTATATTGGTGCCGACGGGCTGCGCTACGACTTGGAATCTGAAGACAGCCCATACGCCTCGACGATCGACAAGCTGCAGCGCATGCAATACCTCGAGTTCGCCAGCAAAGTTCAGTAAGCCCGCCCATTCGCTTGGACCCATCGTATTGCAAGCACGCTCGGCCCAAATGCATCGCAAATGACTCCCGCTCGCAAACGAGGGTACAATGACGCTCGTGTCACACCGCGGGGCTCCGGCCCCAACATATACAAAGGAGTCAAACATGGGTTGCGAGCACGCACAGGCAGCCGGCGGGCAAACGTCGCCGTCGCAATTTGAGGAGAATACACTGTCCGAGGTCAAGCGCGTTATCGCCGTGCTTTCCGGCAAGGGCGGCGTCGGCAAGTCATTCGTCACCGGCGCCATCGCCACGGAGCTTTCCCGCCACGGTCACAAGGTCGGCGTCCTCGATGCCGATATTACCGGCCCCTCTATCCCTAAGATGTTCGGCATGAGCGGACGCCATGTCCATGCCCTCGGCAACCTCATGCTGCCCGAGATCTCCGAGCACGGCGTCAAGGTCATGAGCTCCAACCTGCTGCTTCAAAACGAGACCGATCCCGTCCTCTGGCGTGGTCCGGTCATCGCCGGCGCCATCAGGCAATTCTGGAGCGAAACCTCTTGGGGCCCCATCGACTATCTGCTGGTCGATATGCCTCCGGGAACGGGGGATGTCGCACTCACCGTCTTCCAGTCACTGCCCGTCGATGGCATCGTCATCGTCACGAGCCCGCAGGATCTGGTCTCGATGATCGTCGCCAAGGCGGTCAACATGGCCGAGAAGATGAACGTCCCCATTCTGGGAATCGTCGAAAACATGAGCTATATCGAGTGCCCCGATTGCGGCAAGAAGATCGAGGTCTTTGGCAAGAGCAAGCTCCCCGAGGTCGCCGAGCGTTACAACCTCGAGATCCTAGGGCAGCTGCCCATCGATCCCGCGCTCGCCGAAGCCTGCGACAAGGGAGAAGTCGAAACCGCGCTGCCCGCCGGCATGCTGCCCCAAGCCGTCTCCGCCGTTGAGGCCATCGCCCCGCACAAGACAGACGAGGCCTAAGTGAACGCAAGCGCCTTCTATGACGTCTTGGTGATCGGCGGCGGGGCCTCGGGCCTCGCCGCCGCCATTACGGCGGCGCGTGTCGACAAAAGCGTCTGCGTCGTCGAGCGCGACGTCGCCTGCGGTCTCAAGCTGCTCGCAACCGGAAACGGCCGCTGCAACCTCTCAAACGAATCCATCGACATTCGGCGATATAACCACCCCGCCTTTGTCGAATCCATCATGGGCCCCCAACCCGAGCAAGATCTCGAGAGTTTTTTCTCCTCGCTGGGCATCATGACGATCCGTGAGGAAGGCCGCCTATACCCGCGCTCCCTTCGCGCCGAGTCGGTTCGCGATGCACTCCTCAATGCATGCGAGCGTTTGGGCATCACCCTACTCTGCGGGACTAACGTCATTGCGGCTCATAAGGCTTCCGAAGGCTGGACGCTTCAGATCGACCGTCCCGCTCATGTACTCAAACCCAAAAAGCACGGCGACCGAAAGACGGAGCTCCGTTCGCTTCGAAAGGCGTTAGCCGATACTCCTCGCACGAGCGATGCCCTGCAGGCAAGGGCCGTGGTTATCGCTACGGGCGGCAACCCCACCGGCATCGCCGAGGTGTTTAGCCTTCCCTTGACGCCCCTGCGCCCCGTCCTGTGCCCCGTATCGGCATCAGTCGTCGGCGACCGGACGGCACTCGGAACTCTGGATGGTCTGCGCGTCCGAGCCCGCTTAACGCTCTCGCGCAGCCACGAAGAGCTCTGGCGAGAAGATGGCGAAGTGCTGTTCCGTGCCTTCGGCATCTCAGGCGTCGCCGCCTTCAATCTCTCTCGCCGTATCAACCAGGGCGACACTGTTCTGATCGACTTCTTTCCAGATTTCTCCAAAGATGAGCTGCTCGATACGCTCGAGCAGCGTGTCAACGTGCTCGGCGATTTTTCGCCCCGAAACTCCCACTGGCTTGACGGCATGCTCGCCCCGCAGCTCTCACACGTCGTCTGTACGGCATTCGAGCGGTGCCATCCCGGCTCGCGCGATGTCATCCACCTGGTCTCAATCCTCAAGCACTTTAAACTGTCCGTCGAAGGGACGGCAGAGGAGCGCTCAGCACAGGTCACGCGTGGCGGCATATCTATCGAGTGCGTCTCGACACCCGATCTTTACGTGAACAGCACCACAGGCGCCCCGCTTTACGTCTGCGGAGAAGCGCTCGACATCGACGCCGATTGCGGAGGCTTTAACCTTGCGTGGGCCTGGATCTCGGGTATTCGCGCTGCAAGCAGCCTGTAGCCGCGCAGTCTATAATCAAAAACGCATTCGGGCCGTCTGGGATACCGGACGGCCTCTTTCTTGCCTCTAAGGAGACCTCGATGATCGAAATCACCCAAGTCAACGCGACGCTCGATGAGGCCGGCGATGAGAATGCCTGTCTCATTGTTGGCAAGCGAGTCGCCAAGCGCGTCCTACGTTGCAAGGACTCCGAGATCAAGTCCATCGAGCTCCACCGAAAGTCAATCGACGCTCGCAAAAAACGAGACGTCCATTTTATCCTGAGCTTTCGTGTTGAGCTGACTAGTCCCCACCTCGAGCGAGAAGCGGTCGACAGCGTTGCCGAGCGTGACCGCTCGCGTGTACGCGCGATAGAAGACGATGAACCTTCATTCCCCTCCCCCGTCTCCGACGCACCTCAAGAACGCCCTGTCGTTGTCGGTGCCGGCTGCGCCGGCCTTTTCGCTGCGCTTACGCTCGCCGAAGCGGGTCTTAAGCCCTTGCTCATCGAGCGCGGCGACCCGGCATTTCGCCGCTCACATGCGATCGACCTCTTTCTAAAGGAGCGCATCCTCGACCCCGAGAGCAATATCCAGTTTGGTCTGGGCGGCGCGGGGACCTTCTCGGACGGCAAGCTCAATACGGGAACCAAAAATCCCGCCCATCGCCTTATCCTCGAGACCTTCGTCGAAGCGGGCGCTCCCCGCGATATTATATGGGATGCAAAACCGCATATTGGCTCCGACATCCTCCCCGCCGTCGTTACCAGCATCTCCCAGCGCATTGAACAGCTCGGAGGAACCGTTCGCTATCGAACGAAACTCGTTGACATTCACACTGACACATCTGGCGCCATTGTCGGTATCGACATCCAGTCGTCCCACGACGCGACAAGCGAGTCAATCAACACAAAGCATCTCATCCTTGCTTGCGGTCATTCTGCCCGCGACGTATTCGAGGTTCTCAAAACCCATGATGTTGCCCTCGCGCAAAAGACCTTTGCCATGGGTGTGCGCATCGAGCATCCACAGCGCGACATCGACCGTGCCCAATATGGCCCCTCGGCGGGGCACTCGGCACTCGGAGCAGCCCCCTACAAGCTTGTCGCCCATCTCCCCAACGGGCGCAGCGTGTTCTCGTTTTGTATGTGCCCCGGCGGACAGGTTGTCGCGGCTTCTTCCGAGCAGGGCCATCTGTGCGTCAACGGTGCCAGCCTCAATGCTCGCGACGGGCGCAACGCAAATGCCGCCCTACTCGTTAACGTCACACCTGACGACCTTCCCAGCGATGATCCGCTCGCAGGCATTGAGCTCCAGCGCGCCTGCGAGCGAACCGCCTATCGCCTGGGTGGCTCTAACTGGAACGCGCCGGCACAGCTCGTCGGAGATTTCCTTGCCAAACGCGCCAGCACGGCACCCGGAAAGGTAAAACCAACCTATCCACTTGGCGTGACCTGGACGGCGATCGACGATGCCCTCCCGCAGCATATCGTCGAATCGCTTCGTTTGGGAATTCCCCTGCTCGGTAAGAAACTGCGTGGCTATGACCGCCCCGATGCGGTCCTCACTGGCGTGGAGACGCGTTCGAGCTCCCCGGTCACCGTCACCCGCGATCGAACATGCCACGCCGTGTCGACTCCGGGCCTTTACCCTTGCGGCGAGGGTGCCGGATATGCCGGTGGCATCATGAGTGCCGCCACCGACGGCATCCGTTGCGCCAAAGCCCTCATTGCTGATCTCTAGTCCACTAAATAGCACTGCCCCCGAACTCCGCGAGAAGCTCGGGGGCAGTGCTTTTATTTCTTAAACCGCGCACCCTGGCGTTTTCTGCCCGAAGCGAACGTAGAGCCTTTGCGGGCCTGCGAGCGCAAGCGCTCAATCGTCTCGTCCTCAGTCGCACCCTCGAGCATCGCCCTAATCTGAACGACTGCATCGCGCAGACGCGCTGCCTCCTCGAAGTCCATGGCGGCAGAAGCATTGCGCATATCTTCCTCCATGGTTTCGACGATCCGCACAAGCTCGTCATGCGGCAGTTCTTCCAACTGCTCCGCAAGTGTCTGCTCGGGCGCCACCGTTTCCGGCACGCCGCCCTCGCCCGACTCATCAGGCGTATAGAATGCGCCATGGCCAAGAGAGTCGCCCTTCGAGCGCCCCTTGGAACCCACGGTTTTTTCGGCCTCGGCAATAAAACTTGAGATGTCGTTGATGGCCTTGCGCACTGTCTTGGGCACAATGCCATGCTCTTCGTTATATGCCATCTGAATCTCGCGACGGCGCTGCGTCTCCTCGATGGCCTCTCTCATCGAATCGGTCACAACGTCTGCATACATGATGACTTCGCCATCGGCGTTACGGGCCGCACGACCAATCGTCTGAATCAGCGAACGGCGGTTGCGCAAAAAGCCTTCCTTGTCGGCATCGAGAATCGCCACCAGCGAGACCTCGGGGAGGTCCAGGCCCTCGCGCAGCAGATTGATGCCCACCAGAACATCAATTTTGCCCTCGCGCAGCGTTCGCAGGATTTCGACACGGTCCATTGTCGCCGTATCGGAGTGCATGTAGTTGACCTTAATGCCAGCGTCGAGCAGGTGGTCGGTAAGGTCCTCTGCCATGCGTTTGGTCAGCGTGGTCACCAACACGCGTTCCTTGCGGGCCACACACTCGCGAATCTCATCCTCGAGATCATCGATCTGGCCGCGGACCGGACGCACGTCAATTTTGGGATCGAGCAGGCCGGTCGGCCGAATGATCTGTTCAACATCGTTTTGGCTCACACGCAGCTCATAATCACCTGGCGTTGCCGAAACATAGATGAACTGGGGGATCCTCGCCTCAAACTCATCAAATCGGAGCGGACGGTTATCGAGCGCCGAGGGCAGGCGAAAGCCGTGCTCCACCAAGGTCACCTTACGCGAGCGATCGCCCTCATGCATACCGCGAATCTGGGGCACTGTCACATGGCTCTCGTCGATGATGCAGAGCATATCCTTGGGAAAGTAATCAATCAAAGTAAAGGGTGGCTCGCCCGGCTTGCGGCCATCCAGATGGCGCGAGTAGTTCTCGATGCCGTTACAAAAACCCATTGTCTCGAGCATCTCAAGATCATAATCGGTGCGCTGCTGCAGACGCTGCGCCTCGAGCAACTTGTCGGTCGCTTTGAGCTCTGCCACACGCTTCTCGCACTCTTCGCTGATCGATTTCAGAGCCGCCTTGACCTTGGGCTTCTCGGTCACGTAGTGCGAGGCCGGCCACACGGGAATAGCCTCGTACTCACGAAGCATCTCGCCGGTGACCTCGTCGATCTCGGCAATCAGCTCGACCTCGTCACCAAAGAACTCAAACCGCAACGGATGCTCCGCATAAGGCGGATACACGTCGACGACATCGCCACGCACGCGGAAGGTACCGCGCGCCAAATCATAGTCATTGCGATCATATTGAATGTCGATGAGCGCATGGATAAAGTCATCGCGCTCGAGCGGCACCTTCTTATCGACGTTCGGTGCCAAGCCCGCATAGTCCTCGGGAGAACCGATGCCATAGATGCACGAGACCGATGCGACGACAATCACATCGCGTCGAGAAAGCAGCGATGCCGTTGCCTGATGGCGCAGCATCTCGACCTCTTCGTTAATCGAGGAGTCTTTCTCGATATACGTATCACTCTGCGGTACATATGCCTCGGGCTGATAGTAGTCGTAGTACGAGACGAAGTAGACCACGGCGTTGTTGGGAAAGAATTCTTTGAGCTCGCTCGCAAGCTGGGCAGCGAGGGTTTTGTTGGGGGCCATGACCAGCGTTGGCTTACCGAGAGCTTCGATGGTCTTGGCCATGGTAAAGGTCTTGCCCGAACCGGTCACGCCAAGCAAAACCTGATAGCGGTCTCCGTCCCTCACGCCCTGCACAAGCGACTCAATGGCCTTCGGCTGGGAACCTGCAGGCTCATAGGGAGACACGACCTTAAACGGCACATCAGAGCCCTCAACGCCAAAACGTTTGAGCTCTCCGCCAACACGCTCAACTTCAAAATCCGCCATGGATACTCCTATCTCATACATCTGCAGTATACGCAGGCGGCAGGCATAGTCCTATACGAACTGGTCGGGATAGAGGGTCTTATATCGAACCCAGGCATTATTGACGCGAATCAGATAAGCCTGCGTCTCGGGAAAGGTGATTGCATTATGAAGCGACGTGCTCTGCTGCGCCCATCCGTCGACATTGCCCATGCCGGCGTTATAGGCGGCAATGGCACTGTCCGTCGACCCGTTGAAATAGGTTAGAAGATACGAGAGGTATGCGCAGCCAAACTCGATATTCGTAGCCGGATCGTTAAGGTTGTCGGCCAAATACTCGCCACCGTCGACAAGGCCCTTGGCGATCATATCCTGGGCAGTCTCGGGCATCAGCTGCATCAATCCCTGAGCACCCTGACTCGACTCGGCCTCGGGATCCCAATTCGATTCCGACTTAATGACAGCGCACACCAGATACGGATCCAGGTTATGCGAAATGCTGGATTGCTTTACATACACCTCGTAGTCAATCGGATACAAAGGCTTAAAGAAGGCGGCAGGGGCATACGAGTAGACGAGCGAAATAAGGCCGAAGACGAACACAACGGCAATTGGCGCCACGCGATACCACGTAAAGAAACGTGTCTTAGGCATCGGCCTCCTCCTTATCCGCTACATCCCCGAAGCCATGGCGCGCAAGCCATGCGTCCAGTTGTTCAAAGAGCGAGTTATTGCCTGCCGCATTATCGATTACCGTCGTAGCGAGAGTGCAAAGCGAAGCCTCATCAGGTTGGCATGCAGAGCGAGCATCAAAATCAGAGGACTTCATACCGCGATGAATGGCACGCTCGCGACGAACTGCTAAAGGAGCGCTGATAACCAGAATTTCATCAGCCAGGCCAAAGGCATCCTCAAAACCAGTCGGGGCAGAAACCTCGACAACCGCAAAGGGATAACGGGGGGACGAAACCGTGCAGCAGACAGGATCGAGAATCCTCAGTGACAGCTGTTCGATGAGAACCGGATGAACGATGCCATTGAGCCGCGCAACTGTATCAGGAGAGGCGAAAGCTCGAAGGGCGAGGACATTGCGGCGAATGCCGCCCTCCCCGTCCAGAATGTCCCAACCGAATTCTTCCGCGAGGGCATTGACGATATCGGAGCCTGGCACATACAGTGATTTGGCAAGCTCATCCAGATCGATAAGCATGGCGCCATGAGATTTGAGATAGCGGCAGGCAGTCGACTTACCCGAAGCAATATTGCCCAAGACAAAAACGGTAAACATCAAGTCCTCCCTAACGCCAATGGGAGTTATTATCGCGCAAATACAAAAGAAGGACTCAAAATACAGCCAAACAGTAAGACAAGCTAAACGAAGGCGAGTTCTGTATTACAGCTCTCAATCAAATCAAAACCACCCCTAAAAGGGGTGGTTTGCTCTTAGGGTATAACCCTTGGATTTCCGGCACGCGTCTAAAGGCGCCGGCCCTCACGGGGTTCGGGCCGCACTGCAGATTGACCCGTGGCGGGCCGGTCAAACCGGCG